>JADGNE010000074.1 GCA_015234425.1 Devosia sp. | reverse complement strand
TCTTCCTGTTCACCGTTGGTGGTGTGACGGGTGTGGTGCTCGCCAATGCCGGTGCTGACCGTATGCTGCATGACACATATTATGTGGTTGCTCACTTCCACTACGTGCTGTCGCTCGGCGCCGTGTTCTCGATCTTCGCTGGCTGGTACTACTGGTACCCCAAGATGTTCGGCTACATGTACTCCGAGTTCCTGGGCAAGCTGCACTTCTGGACCATGTTCGTCGGCGTGAACCTGATCTTCTTCCCGCAGCACTTCCTTGGCCTCGCCGGCATGCCGCGTCGTTACATCGACTACCCGGATGCCTACACCCTGTGGAACCGCGTCTCTTCCGTCGGCTACTACGTGACCTTCGTGGCAATGATCATCTTCTTCTACGCCACCTGGGAAGCCAGCCGTAAGAAGCGTCCGGCCGGTGACAATCCGTGGGGCGATGGTGCAACCACTCTGGAATGGACCCTGAGCTCGCCTCCGCCGTTCCACCAGTTCTCGACCCTGCCGCAGATCGACTCGTCCAAGGCTCACTAAGCGACAGGCTTGATAAAACTCTCCGCGGATCGCGCTTTGTGCGGTCCGCAAGATTAAGGAAAGACAAGTGGCATATCTCGACAGCATGAAGGACGCGCCTGCGATGACAGGCGAAGCTCGGGTAGGTGACTACCTCGCGCTCCTCAAGCCGCGTGTTATGTCGCTTGTGGTTTTCTGCGCACTGGTGGGCATGCTCGTCGCTCCTGGCGACATCAATCCCATCATCGGGCTGATCGCGATCGTTTGTATCGCGATCGGTGGCGGTGCCTCCGGGGCACTCAACATGTGGTATGACGCCGATATCGACGCGGTCATGAGCCGCACCGTCAATCGGCCCATTCCCGCCGGCCGCGTGACCAAGGGCGAAGCTCTGGCGTTCGGCCTGATCCTGTCGGCCTTCTCGGTTGCCCTGCTTGGTCTGGCGACCAATTGGGTTGCCGGCGCCTTCCTGGCCTTCACGATTTTCTTTTACGCTGTCGTCTACACGATCTGGCTCAAGCGCTCGACGCCCCAGAACATCGTTATCGGCGGCGCTGCCGGTGCCTTCCCGCCCATGGTTGGCTGGGCCGCTGTAACCGGCGACATCACCCTCGACAGCTTCGTGCTGTTCCTGATCATCTTCCTCTGGACGCCCCCGCACTTCTGGGCTCTCGCCCTTTACAAGCAGGGTGACTACGGCGCTGCCGGCATCCCGATGATGCCCAATGTTGCCGGTGTGCCGTCGACCAAGCGTCAGATCTTCGTCTATTCCGTTCTCCTGGCGCTGAGCTCCCTGCTGCCTGCCATCCTGGGCTTCTCCAGCCTGATGTATGGCGCGGTTGCTGCCGTCACCGGATTTGGTTTTGTTTTCCTCGCGCTGCGCCTTCTGCGTGCGCCTGACGGGGTCGACATGCGCAAGGCCGCACGCAAGCTCTTCACCTACTCGTTGAGCTATCTGTTCGTGCTCTTCCTGGCCCTGCTCGCCGATCACGTCGTCATCAGCCTAGGAGTGTTGTGATATGGCCAGCCATACCGAACAAATGCCCGCCGGGAATGCTTCGCCTGTTGTGCCCAGCCAGGCTCGCCGCCGCGGCCGCTCGATCGCCCTTGCGGTGGTACTGCTGCTGTTCGCAGTCACGTTCTACGTGCTGACCCTCGTCAAGATGGGTCCGGCGCTGTTTGACCGGATGATGTAATGGCGACCACTGCATTCCAGCCGCGGCATAATGGAAAGACGGGCATTGTCCTGTTCGGCATCGCTGCCGGCATGGTCGGCCTCGCCTTCGCGGCTGTTCCGCTTTACCAGCTCTTCTGCCAGGTGACCGGCTATGGCGGGACCACTCAGGTCGCGAGCGACAATCCCAAGGGTTTGATCGCACGCGAGATGAAGGTTCGCTTCGACGCGAATGTCGAAGACGCACTTCCCTGGAAGGTCACGGCCGCAGCTCCGGTGACAGATCAGATCGGCGCAGTCGATACCGTCAATTACATTGCCACCAATACCTCTGACGAAGTGGTGACGGGTACGGCGATCTTCAACGTCTCGCCTCCCAAGGCCGGCATCTACTTCAACAAGATTGAGTGCTTCTGCTTCACCGAGCAGACACTCCAGCCCGGGGAAACGGTGGAAATGCCCATCGTCTTCTTTGTCGATCCAGACCTGGACGACAATCCGGAACTCAACACGATCAAAGAGATAACTCTCTCTTATACCTTCTACGCTTCAGAGAATGAGGGAAGCTGAACATGGCCGCGATTGAAAAGAACCATGACTACCACATGGTAGAACCGAGCCCGTGGCCCGTCGTGATGTCGGCCGCCGTGCTTGTGATGATGGTCGGCGTCGTTTTCTGGATGCGCGACTGGACCCCGTGGATCTTCGCCATTGGCTTCGCCGGCGTTCTCTACGCCTTCTACGGCTGGTGGTCCGACGTCGTTAAGGAAGCCGAGAACGGCGTTGATCACACCCCGGTCGTGCAGATGCACCACCGCTATGGCATGATCCTGTTCATTGCCTCCGAAGTCATGCTGTTCGCAGCTTTCTTCTGGGCCTATTTCGACGGCTTCTTCCGTCTCGATGACGTCGAGCAGTACACGCGCGTCGCTGCAACCGGTGGTCATTGGCCCCCGACCGGCGTCGAAGTGTTCGACCCGTTCCACCTGCCGCTGTTCAACACCCTCATTCTGTTGACCTCGGGCACCACCGTGACCTGGGCGCACCACGCTCTTCTCGAGAATGATCGTCAGGGTCTGAAGTGGGGCCTCGCCCTCACCGTTGGTCTGGGTATCCTCTTCTCCTTCGTCCAGGCTCTGGAATACAGCCACGCCGGCTTCTCGTTCACCGGCAACATGTATGGCGCGACCTTCGTGATGGCGACCGGCCTGCATGGCTTCCACGTCCTCATCGGTACGATCTTCCTGGCCGTCTGCCTCTTCCGCGCCCTGGCCGGGCATTTCACCCCCGAGCGTCACCTCGGCTTCGAATTCGCTGCCTGGTACTGGCACTTCGTTGACGTGGTCTGGATTTTCCTCTTTGCCACCATCTATGTGTGGGGCAGCTGGGGCGTGGCGCTGAGCCACTAGTCCCGAACAAACAAGGTTTCAGGGGCGCGGCATCAGCTGCGCCCTTTTCTCTTTGGAGATGCTCCATGTCGACGCCCAGCCCGATTTTGACCGGCATTCGCTGCCGCTGCCCGCGCTGCGGCCGGGGACCTCTGTTTGGCAGCTATCTCTCCCTGGCGCCGGCATGTTCCAATTGCGGCCTCGACTATTCGTTCGCCGATAGTGGCGATGGGCCCGCCGTATTCGTGATCTTCCTCGTGGCGCCGCTGGTCATCATCCTCGCGCTTGCGGTCGGCTCGGTAATCCCGATGGCGCCATGGGTTCACCTTCTCGTTTGGATACCCGCGACGCTTCTGCTCTGCCTGGTGCTCCTGCCCCCGTTCAAGGGTGTCCTGGTCAATCTTCAATTCAGCAATGATGCCCATGAGGGACACCAATGACCGCGTCTACCACTCGCCCGCTGCGCTGGACTGACTGGCTCTTTGCGGTCTTGATGCTCGTTCTTGCGGCCGTGTGCGCTTTCCTCGGTGCCTGGCAGATGGATCGCCTGGCCGAGAAAGACGCCTTGGTGGCGGCCGTTGATGCGCGCCTGACTTCTGCGCCCATACCGGTGCCTGCGGTCGATCAGTGGTCCAGCCTCGACTATGAAGCTCTGGTTTTCCAGCCCGTCTCGCTGACAGGGGCCTATCGCTACACGCAGACCCTTACGGTCTTCACCAGCCTCTCCAATGCCAATGGCCAATATGGTGGACCCGGTTTCTGGGTCATGACCCCATTCGAGCTCGAGGAGGGTGGCACTGTCTTCGTCAATCGCGGGTTCGTGCCTCAGCAGTACCAGGAGGCCGCAGCGATCGGTGATCTGCACGGCGAAGACCCCGGTATGGTCACGATAACCGGTCTTTTCCGTGAGCCTGAAGTTGCTGGCATGATGACGCCCGAGGCCAATATGTCTGATCGGATCGAGTGGGTGCGCGATCCCGCGCGTATGGCCCTCATGGCCGACCCGAACCTTGCGCCGATTGCGCCGTTCTATGTCGATCTGCCCGCGACCGTGCCGGGCGAACTGCCTCAGGGCGGCGAGACGGTGATCACCTTCCCCAACAACCATTTTGGTTACGCACTGACCTGGTACGGCTTTTCCATTGTCGCGGTTGTCATGCTGGGCTTCTGGCTGTGGCGACAGCGTCGGCCACTCGCCAACTAGGCGCGCAGAAGCTTGCGGCTTTCCCGCGCTTTGACTAGGTTGCGACAATTCTAAGAGGGCATTTCCACCCCATGCAGTTTGTTTCGACGCGCGGCCAGGCGCCGGCGCTTGGTTTCTCCGACGCAGTTTTGGCAGGTCTTGCTTCCGATGGGGGGCTTTATGTTCCTGCATCCTGGCCCCGGATTACGCCGGATGAAATCGCTGGTTATGCTGGCCGTCCCTACGCCGATGTCGCCTATGACATCATCTCCAGGTTCACTGGCGACGAAATTCCGGGCCCCGTCCTCCGCACGATTGTGGATGAGGCCTATGCATCGTTCCGTCACCCGTCCGTCGCGCCGCTCGTAGAGCTTGAGCCCGGACATTTCGTACTTGAACTTTTCCATGGCCCGACCCTGGCGTTCAAGGACGTCGCCATGCAGTTCCTCAGCCGCGTCATGGATCACATCCTGGCCGAGCGCGGCCTCAAGGCGACTATCGTCGGTGCGACCTCTGGTGACACCGGTTCGGCGGCTATTGAAGCCTTCCGCGGCCGCGAAACCACCGACATCTTCATTCTCCATCCGCAGGGCCGCACCTCCGAGGTGCAGCGCCGGCAGATGACGACGGTGCTCGATGACAATGTGCATAACATTGCCCTCGACGGCACGTTCGATGACTGCCAGGACGCGGTGAAGGCGATGTTCAATCATCATGCCTTCCGCGACAGCGTCCGCCTCTCCGGCGTGAACTCCATCAACTGGGGCCGCATCGTTGCGCAGATCGTCTATTATTTCACGGCTGCCGCCTCCCTCGGTGCCCCGCACCGCAAGGTGAGCTTCACCGTGCCGACCGGCAATTTCGGCGACATCTTCGCCGGCTACTGCGCCCAGCGCATGGGCCTGCCGATCGAAAAGCTGGTGATCGCCACCAACGCCAACGACATTCTGCGTCGCACGCTGGATACCGGTCGCTACGAGATGCTTGGCGTTGCGCCGACCATCAGTCCGTCCATGGATATCCAGATCTCGTCCAATTTCGAACGCCTGCTGTTCGAGTCGGTCGGCCGGGACGCTGACGCGGTCAACCGCATGATGTCCGCGCTCAAGCAGTCGCGCGGCTTCGATCTCCCCGAGCAGTCGATTGCCGCCATCCGCCGCGATTTCCTGGCCGGAACGACTGACGAAGCCCAGACCAGCGCAACGATTCTCCAGACCTGGCGTGACGCGGGCTATCTTCTCGACCCCCATACTGCCGTCGGTGTCGCTGTTGCCCGCAAGCTGATCGAAGTCGGCACGCCGATGATCACCCTGTCCACGGCGCATCCGGCCAAATTCCCGGCAGCAGTTTCTGCCGCAGCCGGAAGCACACCGGGCTTGCCCGTGTGGCTGTCTGATCTTTACGATCGGCCGGAGCGCCTGAGTGTTCTGCCCAATGACCAGAGGGCGCTGGAAGACTTCATCTCGTCGCGCACGCGCGCGGCCTGAAACCACTTAAGGGAGTGACGGTACTTCTTGCCGTTGGCTCAGGAGAACGAGTGTGAGCGTACAATCGACGACCCTCGACAACGGCATGGTTGTTTTGACCGACAACATGCCCCACCTCGAAAGCGCCTCGCTGGGCGTCTGGGTAAAGGCGGGTGCCCGGTCTGAACGCAAGGCCGAGCATGGGCTTTCCCATCTTCTCGAGCATATGGCCTTCAAGGGCACCGAGTCCCGCACTGCCCTCCAGATCGCCGAATCGATCGAGAATGTGGGCGGTGATCTCAACGCTGCCACCTCGATTGAGCATACCGGCTATTTCGCCCGCGTCCTCAAGGACGACGTCGCGCTTGCCGCCGATATTCTGGCCGACATCCTCCAGAACTCGACTTTCGACGAAGATGAGATGACCCGCGAAAAGCAGGTCATTGTCCAGGAGATCGGCGCAGCACGCGACAATCCTGACGACCATGTCTTCGATCTCTTCCAGGAAGCGGCGTTTCCCTCGCAGCCGATTGGTCGAACAATTCTCGGTACGGTTGATTCCGTTCGGGACTTCTCGCCGGAGATGGTTCGCAAATATATGCGCCGCAACTATGTGGGTGACCACATGGTCATTTCCGCCGCGGGCAATGTCGACCACGAAGGTCTCGTGGAAGTGGCGCGTGAACGCTTCGCCGATCTCGCCCCCAATGGCGCACCGGCGCCCCAGCGTGCAGAATATAAGGGCGGCCAGGAACGACTGGTATCTGATCACGAGCAGGCCCACATCGTTCTCGGGTTTGAAGGACGCGCCTATAATTCCGACGGCTTTTACGCCGCACAGGTGCTGGCATCTGTGCTCGGCGGGGGCATGAGCTCGCGCCTCTTCCAGGAAATCCGGGAGAAGCGCGGCCTTTGCTATTCGGTCTATTCGTTCCACTGGGCTTTTGCCGACAGCGGTGTCTTTGGCGTTGCCGCGGCGACAGGCGAGGACGAGGTCCCCGAACTGGTCCCCGTCGTCATCGATGAGCTGCGCCGCGCGGCACAGACCATTTCCGACGAAGAAGTGGTGCGCGTGCGCAATCAGATCCGCGCCGGCCTGCTGATGTCGCTGGAGAGCCCTTCGGCCCGCGCCGGTCAGCTGGCGCGCCAGCAGATCCTCTGGGGTCGGACCATCCCGATGCAGGAGACTGTGGAGCGCATCAACCGCATCACGGCCCAGCGCGTTCGCGAAGTCGCCGAGCAGATCTTCACCTCCGGCATGCCGACCCTTGCCGGTATCGGCCCGATCAGCGGCCTGCCCGATGTCGAGAGCATCGGCGAGCGGCTCAAGAGCTGATCCCATGCTGTGGCCCTGGTCTTCGCCGGCGCCATTGGTCGAACTACGCGGCAAGCGCATGACCATGCGCCTGCCGCACATGCGTGACTATGAGGAATGGGCAGCGCTGCGCCGCGCCAGCCGGGAGTTCCTCAAGCCATTCGAACCGCGCTGGACCGATGCCGACCTGTCACGGCGTCTTTTCGCCCTGCGCGTCAAGCGGGCCCGCATCGAGGCAGAGCAGGGCACCGACTACACCTTTCTCTTGTTCGTGGGTCCTGCCGGCAAGCAGACGCTGGCGGGCGGCATGACCCTCTCCAATATTCGTCGGCGTGCGGCCCAGTTCGTCACCCTCGGCTATTGGATGGGCCAGAGCTATGCGGGCAGGGGGTTGATGAGCGAGGCCGTGTCCATGGCCATGCCCTTCGTCTTCGAAACTCTCGACCTCCATCGCGTCCACGCAGCCTTTCTCCCCACAAATATCGCGTCACGCCGCGTGCTCGAAAAGAACGGTTTTGTCGAAGAGGGATTTGCCGAACGCTATCTCCAGATCGACGGCCGCTGGGAAGATCACGTCATGATGGGCCTAACGCGCGAGCGCTGGGATCTGCTGCGACTGAGCCGGCGCACGGCAACTTTCTAGCACTTGTTCACGATGTTGCTGGCCTGCAACACCCCCCAAAGCTTGTCCCGGCCAGCAATCTCCCGTACCAAGGAGGCGCTCCCCAGGGAGGTCCGAATAAAAAACGGCGCGTCCGCCTCGCGTAAATGCGCGGAGAGTTGCCACAAAGAAGCCTTGTGCAGGAATTAGCTGCCCCTGATGCGTCATTTGCTTGCCCTCGCGTGTTTCCTCGTTTTCGCGCTCTCTGCCGCTGCGCCTGCGCGCGGCTTTGAGGTTATTTCCGTCCCTGAGGACGTGAACGCGGTCAATCTGTCCGAAGTCGTCGAGATCGTCGGCGGCAATGATGGACGTGTGCAATTATCCACGGCGCCCGATGCCGACGGCATTATCCGGCGCATCGAGGTTTTGGCGAGCCAACAGGGCACCAATCCCAGCTTCGCGCTGTTCGCGCTGCGCAATGACAGCGACCAGCAGATCGAGCGGCTTCTGGTCGCCCCCTTCTTCCGCCTTCCGGGCTCCGGCGTTTTCCAGCCAGATTTGGGCGAAGCGCGCATCAGTGTCGTCACGCCAAGCGCGGGTATCCGTCCCGTCCGTCTCTCCGATCCGGAAGCCGATGTGTTCGAGGTTACCCTCGACCCCGGCGCCACGGTCACGCTCGTCGCCGAATTGTCCGCCGGCAGTCTGCCCGAACTCTATCTCTGGCAGCCCAATGCGTACCGCGACTATGTGAACTCGTTCACGCTGTTCCGTGGCGTTGTGCTCGGCGTCGCCTCGCTTGCGGCGGTGTTCCTCACCATCATGTTCGTGGTCAAGGGGCGTGGCGTCTTCCCGGCGACCGCTGCCTTCGCGTGGGCAGTCCTGGCCTATCTCCTCATCGATTTCGGGACCCTTGGCCGTCTGTTCTCGCTCTCGGCAGGCGGCGTTCAGCCCCTGCGCGCCGCGGCGGAGGCCGGCATTGCCACGACCTTGGCGGGGTTCCTGTTTATATATCTGAACCTCCATCGCTGGCATCTGCGCTTCATCCATCTGGCGCTGGGCCTCGCCGCGCTGTTCCTCGCGCTCTTTGCGTTTTCCTTTTTCCAGCCTGCCATTGCCGCCACGATCTCGCGGCTGGTGCTGGCCATGCTGGGCCTGTCCGGTTTCTTCCTCATCCTGCTGCTGGCGCTGCGTGGCTACGACCGTGCGGTTCTGCTCGTGCCCACCTGGATCATCTTCATCGCCTGGCTGTTCTACGCCTGGCTTGTTATCTCCGGGCAGGTCAGCAATGACGTGGCACAGCCCGCCGTTGGGGGCGGCCTTGTTCTGGTGGTGATGCTGCTCGGCTTCACGGCGGTACAACACGCCTTTTCCGAAGGGCAGGTGTCCATCGGCACCTTGAGCGAGGTCGAGCGCCGTGCGCTGGCGCTGACGGGCTCGGGTGATTTCGTGTTCGACTGGAATATCGATCGCGACCGCGTCACCGTCAGCGATGAACTGGCCATTCGCCTCGGCGAAAAGCGCGGCGCCCTGCGCGGCGCCATCAAGCGCTGGCTCGACCGGCTGCATGCCGATGACAGGGATCGTTTCCGTACCGCCTTCGACACGCTGGTTGAATTGCGTCGCGGCAAGGTCTCGGCTGATATCCGCATCGCTGGCCATGACGGCACCTACCGCAGCTTCCGCATGCGCGTGAAACCCGTGCTGGGCGGGGACGGCCAGGTCAACCGTATCGTCGGCACCCTGCAGGACGTGACCGAGGACCGTGCCGCACGCGAGCGCCTTCTCCACGACGCCGTGCATGATAGCCTCACCGGCCTGCCCAACAAGCAGCTCTTCCTCGATCGGCTTGAGCGGGCTCTTGAGCGCGCCCGCCTGCCGGGTGGGGTGAAGCCTGCCGTCTTCCTCATCGACATCGACCGGTTCATGGAGCTCGAGGAACGCATCGGCCATTCCGCCGCCGATTCCGTGCTGCTCGCCATGTCGCGGCGCATTTCTCGCGCCATCCGCCCGCTCGACACCGTCGCCCGCATCACCGGCGATCAGTTCGCCGTGATCCTCGCCTCCGAGCAGGCGGCCAGCAAGATCGCCGAGATCGCCGAGCAGATCCGGAAAGCCCTCAAGGCCCCGTTCAATTTCGGCGACCGCGACCTGACCCTCTCTGCCTCCATCGGCGTCACCATTTACGACAGCAATCCCGCCACGGCGGCCGATGTGCTGCGCGATGCCGAGCTGGCGATGTATTACGCCAAGCGTCTCGGCGGCGACCGCATCGAGGCCTATCGCGCCTCCGCGCGCTCGATCTCCACCTACAACCGCGCCAGCGAAGAAGACCTTGAGCGGGGGATGAAAGAGGGCGAGCTGCATGTACAGTTCCAACCCGTCACCGACATCACCTCGGGCCAGATCGTTGGTGCTGAAGCGCTCATGCGCTGGAACCACCCCACGCGCGGCGCCGTCAATCCCGAGGAATTCGTGCCCTTGGCCGAACGCTCCGGCCAGATCGACAAGCTCGGGCGCCTGGCGTTTGAGCAGGCCGCGACGCAGACGCGCGAATGGATGACCAGCATCGGGCTCCCCGAGGAGTTCTTCGTCTCCGTCAATCTCTCGCCCACGCAGTTGGCGACTGAAAGCCTGCTGGCCGACATGCGCAGCCTGCTCGATCGTGACAAGGCGCTGGCGGCACGTCTGAAGCTCGAAATCACCGAGAGCCAGGTGATGAGCAATCCCGAGCATTCCGCCTATATGCTGGAGGCCCTGCACGGCCTCGGCGTCGGGCTGGCGCTCGATGACTTCGGCACCGGTCATTCGTCGCTGAGCTATCTGCACCGCTTCCCGTTCGACACGATCAAGATCCCCGCTGCCTTCGTAAAGATGGGCACCGACACAGGGATCGCCCACACGCAGGGCCCGATCATCAAGGCCATCGTCGCCCTCGCGCGCGATCTCGAGCTGACGGTGATCGCCGAAGGCGTGGAGTCGCTGGATGAGATCGAACGCCTGCGCCAGCTCAACTGCCGTCTCGCACAGGGCTTTGCCTTTGGAACCGCGATGACGGGGGCGGAACTGGCCCGCAAGCTGATCGCCCAGAAGAGCCGCTAAGAGTTGCGTTCAGGCGTGTCCGGCGTCTGAACTCAGCGTGGCGCGGGTGATGTGCAGCCGCGCCAGGGCTTCGTCATAGCGGTCCTCCACCGGCACATCGAACAGCAGGGCCCTGTCGAAGGGCACGGTGAGCCAGCCATTGGCGCCAATCTCGGTCTCGAGTTGCCCCGGGCTCCAGCCGCAGCAACCGAGGGCGAAGAGCGCCGCTTTCGGCGCAGGGCCGAAGGCAATGGCCTTGAGCACGTCCAGCGTCGCCGTCAGGCCCAGTTCCTCGGAAATCTTGTAGGTATTGCCGCTGTGGTAATCGGCTGAGTGCAGCACGAAGCCACGGCTCTTTTCCACCGGCCCGCCGCGCATCACCGCCCGGTCGCGGATCACGTCCGGCAGGCGGATAACGGCGTCTGGATCACCGAGGTCGAGTTCGTCGATAATGTCGGAAAAGCGCAGATTGGCCAGTTCGTGGTTGATCACCAGGCCCATCGCTCCGTCGTCGCCATGACCGACAAGCAGGATGACGCTTTCGGCGAAGCGTTCGTCTTCCATATCCGGCATGGCGACCAGAAATTGTCCTTCGAGCGAGTTCATACTGAGATAGTAGGTGTCCGTTCCGCCTCTCACAAGCACGACCCGGTAACACGGTTGACATCCACCATCACGAAGGCCTGAACTGGCGTCAGCTATTCCTTCATGCTCTCCTGCGTTAATGCCAACGTCATGCATATCCTGCCTCTTGTCGCCGCCCTGATCATTGCCAGCCCTCTGCCCGCCCTGGCGGCCGATACGCCGTGGCAGGAGATCGCCCCCGGCGTCTCGGTGCGGCTGGTTTCGTCGGGGCAGGTGAGCTCGTCGGGCGTCACGACCATCGGTCTAGAGATCGACATGCCGTCCGACACCAAGACCTATTGGCGCGTTCCCGGCGACACGGGTTTGCCGCTCAATCTCGATTTCGCTGGTTCAAAGGGCATTGCGAGCTATCAGGTCGTCTGGCCCTATCCGACCCGGGAGAAGAAGGGCGCCTATCTCGACTACGTCTATTATGGTCCGACCGTGTTGCCGATCGAGTTGACCCTTGATGGCGCCGATACGCATGCCGTCGTCAGCGCAACGCTCGGCATCTGCTCGGACATCTGCATTCCCGCGCAGGCGAGCTTTGATCTGGCGCTGAGCGGCGCTTCAGTCGACAAGGTCAATTCTCTCCGGCTCCGCCAGGCCCTGGCACAGGCCCCAATCCTCTGGGAGGAGAGCGACGAGCCCCTGGGTGAAGTCGATTTTCTCCCCGACGAGCGCGCCATTGCTATCGAAATTACCGATCCGAACCTCGACATTTCCTCACTGATCGCCACCACGGAGACCGGCACGCCGCTGTTCGGCATGCCGCAAAAAAGCCCGCAACAAGACCTAGTCCTGCTTCCCATCCTTGAGAAAACCGAGAATAGTGGCTTGGAAGGCCGGGATGTTCAGCTCACATTCATGACCGGTATGGGAGCATTCGAGCTCAGCCGGACAATTGGGGCCGACGACGAGTAAGAGTGCCGCTCGGGCGCAGGGGACCATCTGGTCTTGTATGTCGGCTTAAAGCCGCATATCGCAGGAGCGGATAGTTTTGGCGTATGGCGGCCTTTGGTCGCCAAGAGGGTATAGGGCACATTCATCAATGATTGAGCGGGGCAACGCGATCCCTTCGGTAGGGATCAAGCTGGTGACTGCGTCCGGCACAACCGAAACGACCAGCCTTGAGGCCTTCGGCACCGGCGTCGTGGTGCTCTTTTCAGTTCCGGGTGCTTTCACCCCCACTTGCCACGTCAACCATTTGCCGGGCTTCCTCGCCAATGCAGGCAAGCTGAAGGCTGCCGGCGTCGACAAGATCGTCTGCGCATCGGTCAACGACCAGCACGTCATGAAGGCGTGGGCAGAAGCCTCCGAGGCTCTGGACAGCATCGACTTTCTTGCTGATGGCAACGCCGAGCTGGCCGAGGCCCTTGGTCTGGCCAGGGACTTCGCCCCCTACGGGATGGGCACACGCTACGCTCGCGCTGCATTGATCCTGCGTGTCGGTGTCGTTTCCGATATCTTTGTCGAAGATGGCCCGGGGGTGAACGCCAGCGGCGCCCCAGCAATCCTCATGGCGCTTGAAGCTGCCAATGCGTAATCGAGCCGGGAGCACGCTCATGACCAAGAACAGCTTGATCCGTGTCGTTGCCTCTGCAGGCCTTGCCACGCTGCTGGCCGGTTGCTCGATGGGCAGCATGTTCGGCGGCGGCGGCGGATCGACCGCCTCGAACGCCAATCTGCAGAACGCCACGGCCACGCCGGCCGCGGTCGCGCAGGCCCAGACCAACGCCCTTCCGGCGATTGCCACGCAGTGCCCGCCCATCAAGGTGCGCCTCGGCGGTGAAGCCATGTTCTACTATGGCGGCGGTCGCACCGGCGATCCGAAGGCGCTGCAGTATCAGGGGGTCATCGACGAGACCACGCGCAATTGCGTGGTGTCCAACGGTCTCATCACCGTCAATATGGGCGTGTCCGGACGCGTTCTTCTGGGGCCGGCTGGCTCGCAGAGCTCGGTCAATGCGCCGATCCGCTTCGCCGTCGAGCGCGATGGCCAGGCCATCTTCTCGGAAAAATACACCATTCCCGTTGCGGTCACCCCGCCGGCGCAGTCGGCCGAATTCGTCAAGGTTGTCGAAAACGTCGCCGTGCCCTATCTCGGTGGCGAGACCATCACCATCTGGGTCGGCTTCGACACCCGCGGCTAAGATCATAAAATCGATCGAAAAAGGCCCGGAGCAGATGCTCCGGGCCTTTTTTATTACTCAGCTGCCTGGGGCAGTTCTTCCGGGCGTTCCCACTTCAAAATGGGCTGGCGAGCTGCCCGCGTCTCGTCGAGGCGGCGTCGAGGCGCCTTGACCGGCGCGGCGGTGAACCGCGCGCTGTTGCCGGACTTGGCGTCCTGCGCCAGCTCGGCCATCACGTCGCAGAACTTGTCGAGGGTCTGCTTGCTCTCGCTCTCGGTGGGCTCGATCAGCATGGCCCCGTGCACGACCAGCGGGAAATACATGGTCATCGGGTGGAAGCCCTCGTCGATCAGCGCCTTGGCGAAATCGAGCGTGGTGACGCCGGTGTCCTTGAGGAAGCTGTCGTCGAACAGGGCCTCGTGCATGGTCGGATAGTCGGGGAAGGGGACAGAGAACAGGTGCTCGAGCCGCGCCTTAACGTAATTGGCGTTGAGAACGGCGTCCTGAGCCGCCTGGGCCAGCCCGTCAGCGCCGTGGCTGAGCATATAGGTCAGCGCCCGAACATACATGCCCATCTGGCCGTGGAAGGCCGTCACGCGGCCCAGGGCCTGGCTCTCGACATGTTCCACCAGCTCAAGGCCATTCTCTGCCTTGCGCACGAAGGGGACGGGCGCAAAGGGCGCCAGCGCTTCGGAGAGCACGACCGGACCTGCACCCGGCCCGCCGCCGCCATGGGGCGTCGAGAAGGTCTTGTGGAGGTTGATGTGCATGGCGTCGATGCCGAGATCACCCGGACGCACCACGCCCATAATGGCGTTGAAATTCGCGCCATCGCAGTAGAAGAACGCACCCGCATCGTGGATCGCCTTGGCAATCTCGATCACCTGGGGCTCGAAGAGGCCGCAGGTATTGGGATTGGTCAGCATGATCGCTGCGACTTCGGGGGACAGCGCCGCCTTGACGGCTTCCACGTCAACGGTGCCGTCATCCTTGGCTGGCACGGGTTTCACACTGTAGCCGAGGAAGGCCGCGGTTGCCGGATTGGTGCCGTGGGCGCTTTCCGGAACGAGGACGATCCGGCGATGGGACTGACCGCGGGCCTCCTGCGCGGCCTTGATGGCCATCATGCCGAGCAGTTCACCATGGGCGCCGGCCTTGGGCGAGAGCGCCACGGCAGCGGTATTGGTGAGCGTCATCAGCCAGTAGGAGAGCTCGTTCATCAGCTCCAGCGCGCCCTGCACGGTCGAGACCGGCTGCAGCGGGTGGATGTCCGAAAAGCCCGGAAGACGGGCCATTTTCTCGTTCAGACGCGGGTTGTGCTTCATCGTGCACGAGCCCAGCGGATACATGCCGCTGTCGATCGAATGGTTCATCCGCGACAGGCGCACATAGTGGCGCATGGCTTCGGGTTCGGTGAGACCAGCCAGATCGAGCTTGGTCTGGCGGCCAAAACCGCCGAGACGGTCGTTGGACAACTCGACTTCGGGGAGGTCGACGCCGGAGTGCTCGGTGTCGCCGATCTCGAACAGCAGCGGTTCATCCGGGATCAGCGCCGAACCGGAGGCATTGGTGCTGCCGCCGGTGCCGATGCCGGTGGGGCGGCCTTGCGTGTTCATGCTCATGCCAGTTCCTCCGTCAGCGCCGCGGAAAGGGCAGCAATATCAGTGTCAGTGGTGAGTTCAGTCGCCGCGAGGATGATGAGGTTTTCGACCTCCGGATCCCCCGGCAAGAGGCGGCTGGCGGGGACGCCGGCGAGAATGCCGCGCTTGGCCAGGCGCTCGACCACCGAAGCGGCCGGCTGGGTGACGCGGATGGTCATCTCGTTGAAGAAGGTCTTGTTGAGGACTTCGACGCCCGGGATCGCCGCCAGCGCATCGGCCAGCTTGATGGCATTGGCGTGGTTGAGGCGGGCGAGGCGGACGAAGCCGGCTTCGCCGAGCAGCGACATATGGATCGAGAAGGCCAGGGCGCAAAGCCCTGAATTCGTGCAGATATTCGACGTCGCCTTCTCGCGGCGGATGTGCTGCTCGCGGGTGGAGAGGGTCAGCACGAAACCGCGATTGCCATCGGCGTCGACGGTTTCACCGCAGAGCCGGCCAGGCATCTGGCGGATGAATTCCTTCTTCGTGGCCATCAGGCCAAGGTAGGGGCCGCCAAAATTGAGAGCGTTGCCAATGGATTGGCCTTCGGCGACGACGATGTCGGCACCCAGTGCACCCGGGGCTTCGAGCAGACCCAGCGACACCACCTCGGTGATGACCACGATCAGTAGCGCGCCCTGGGCGTGGGCTGCATCGGCGGCGGCCTTGAGATTGCGCAAATGACCATAAAAGTCAGGGGTTTGGATGACGATGGCGGCGGTGTCGCCGTCAATCTTATCCAAGATATCCCCCTGTCCCTGCGGCGAGGGCGAAAGGCAGACGAGGTCGGCATCGTCCTTGAGATAGGCCTTCACCACGTCCCTATAATGGGGGTGCAGACCACCGGAGAGGATAATCTTGTTCTTTTTCGTGATGCGGCGGGCCATTAGCACCGCTTCGGCCGTACCGGTCGAGCCGTCGTAAAGCGAGGCATTGGCGACGTCCATGCCGGTGATCTTGGCCACCTGCGTCTGGAACTCGAACAGCATTTGCAGCGTGCCCTGCGAGATCTCCGGCTGGTACGGCGTATAGGCCGTAAGCCATTCAGAACGCTGGATAAGATGGTCGACCGTGGCGGGTACATGGTGGCGGTAAGCACCGGCCCCGACGAAGAAGGGACCATCGCCGGCAGCATGGTTCTTGCCGGCGAGTGCGCGCATATGCGCTTCGACGAGAAATTCCGGGCTATGTGCCGGAAGATCCAGCACAAAATTCTTGAGCGCGGCTTTGGGGACGGCGCTGAACAGTGCGTCGATGTCCGGCGCGCCGATGACGCCGAGCATATCGGCGCGCTCATGGGCGGAGTGGGGGAGATAGCGCATGAAACTCAGTGCTTTAGAGGGTGAGATCGGCGTAGCCATCGGCGTCGAGCAGGGTCTCGACTTCGGCGGAATTGGTCAGTTTGATCTTGAACATCCAGCCTTCACCCTCGGCCGCAGTGTTTAGCGTACCAAGGGAGTTGGTTAGCAGACTGTTAACTTCGACGACCTCACCTGTGACAGGGGCGTAGATCTCGGAAGCGGCCTTGACCGACTCGACCACGGCGGCCTCGTCGCCCTTCTTGAGCACTTTGCCGACCGCCGGCAGTTCGACGAAGACGATGTCGCCGAGCTGCTCCTGGGCATAATTGGTGATGCCGACTGTGCCGATGTCACCCTCGACGCGGATGTATTCGTGGTCTGGCGTAAATTTCGTGGTCATGGCGGGGCCTCAGGCTGGCTTGCGGAAATAATTGTGGGGGACGAAGGGGGCGGCGACGGCTTCGGCGGGCTGCAGGCGCCCCCGGACCGAAACCTGCAGCTTGTTGCCGATTGCGGCGTGTTCTGGGGGCACGAAGCCCAGCGCGATGGCCTTGCCCAGCGTGGGCGCGAAACCGCCGCTGGTGACCACGCCTATGGCCTTGCCGTCGGCATCGAGAATTTCGGCGCCTTCACGGGCCGGAGCGCCTTCGACCACAAGGGCAACGCGCTTGCGGGAGAGTTTCCCATCGCGCTCGGCGAGGATGCGCGCGGCGCCGGGAAAGTCAGCGGCATCGCGGCGACGCTTGGAGACGGCAAAGCCGAGGTCGGCTTCAATGGGGGAGACTGTCTCGTCGAGGTCATGGCCATAAAGCGGCAGGCCGGCCTCGAGACGAAGGGAATCGCGGGCGCCGAGGCCAATTGGCTTGACGCGCTCGTCCGCAAGCAGCGTCTCCCAGAGGGGCGGCGCGTGTTGAGGCGAGCAGAGAATCTCGAACCCGTCCTCGCCGGTATAACCGCAGCGGGAAATGATCAGGTCTTCGTCGCCCCAGGGGAATGTCCCATAGGTCATGAAGCTGAGGTCGGTGATGCCTGGTACCAGTGCGCTGAGGACATTGGCCGCCTGCGGGCCCTGAAGGGCGAGCAGAACATTGTTGTCGGCGCGCTGCAGACTGGCCCTGTCGCCGGCGGCGGCCCTGAGGCGGGCAAAGTCGGCTTCCTTGATACCGGCGTTGACCACGATATAGAGCGCGCCCGGATGGAGCGGGGAGCGGCCCACCATCAGATCGTCGAGAACGCCGCCATTCTCATTGAGAAACAGCGTGTAGCGGATCTGGCCAGGCTTGAGGTTGAGGATGTCGCCGCAGACGAGAGGCTCGATGATAGCGGCGATATCGGTGTAATCAGTGTCGGGGTCGCCGCTTGAGCTGTTCAGCGTCAGGAAGCAGGGGCCCATATGGCTGACGTCGAACAGGCCGGCGTGCTCGCGGGTCCATTTGTGCTCGGCCATGATGCCGGTGGGATACTGGACGGGCAGGGAGTAGCCGCTGAACGGCACCATGCGGCCACCCGCAGCAACATGCTGGTCGTTGAGCGGGACGGTAAGAAGGTTCTGATCGGCATCGGACGCGGACATGGGCGCTCTCTGGTTGGGCAGGCGACACGACAAAGCTCCGCCATTTGGCGGAAATGCGTGCCCCCTCTGTCCTTGCCCTGAGAGATTTCCCGGCTGAGCGCCGGTTGCTCCTTCGGAGAGGCCGCAAGCGACCTGCTTTCCAGAGTGTTGTCCTGACTACGGTCCGGTTGCCTGAGAGTTTCCGGGGCGGTTGCTCCTTCGGCGCCGGCCTAGGCCGATCTCTCCCGCAGTCGCCAGCACCATGGTGGAGAAATTTAATGGCGTCAATTGGGGTTTGCGATTGTTCCCGTGGGGTGGGGGCGGAGGCGTGACTGCAGAACCCCCACCCTCATTCCCTCCCCACAAGGGGGAGGGAGGCGATGGAGCTGAGATGGTGGTGGGCAGGGGTTTAGGTGCGGTGAGCCGCTGAGAGCTCCTCACCCCTCACCCTGACCCTCTCCCCTGAGGGGCGAGGGGACGATGGAGCGGAGGGCAGGGGTATGGGGAAAATAGGCCTCGGTGTGTGCACCGAAGGTTGTTCGGTCGTCATCACCGGGCTTGTCCCGGTGATCCAGTGTTTCGGCCAGATGGATTGCCCGGACGAGCCGGGCAATGACGATGGAGGGGATGGGGCGGTGTCTGTGGGCGTAAGGCGGATATGAATTCGCGGGGAGGGAGAGGCGTGTCCGCAGGCCAGGGGGGACGTGCATGCGGGCGGCAGGCTCCAAGCCAACAAAAAAGGCGGGCATTGCTGCCCGCCTTCAAATTCAAAACTGTGCAAGATCTCAGTTGAGGCGATTGCCGACGTCGGCGATGGCCTTGTCGATGATCTGACCGCCCTTGGCGTTCATTTCATTGCTCAGCACGGTGCGGGCTGCTTCGACGGCGAGGTCGGCGGAGCGGGCACGCACTTCAGCGATGGCCTGAGCTTCGGCCTGGGCGATCTTGTCTTCCACCGACTTGGTGCGGCGGGCGACGAGGTCTGCCAGGGAAGCCTGTGCTTCGGCGGTGAGGCGAACAGCCTCTTCCTTGGCAGCAGTGATGATGTCTTCGGCTTCAGCCTCGGCAGCAACGCGCTTCTGCTCATATTCGGCGAGCAGGGCGGCGGCTTCCTCACGCAGGCGCTTGGCCTCGGAGATGTCAGTCTCGATCTGGGCGATCTTCTTGTCGAGCATGGTGCCGATGACACGCGGTACGCCGACGTAGATCAGGAGACCGATGAAGAGAACCAGGCCGAGAAGGGCGTAGAAGCTGTTATCGAGAAAATCCATCGCGATTACTCCTTGGCCATGGCGACTGCAGCGCGGACATTGTCTGCATTGACGTCACCGACGAGCTGGCTAACCAGCGCCTGAGCCGTGTCGGCGGCGATTTCGTCGACATGGGTCAAAGCTTCAGCCTTGGTCGCGGCAATGCGGGCTTCGGCAGTGGAGACCTTGGTGGCGAGATCGGCTTCGACAGCGCCGCGCTTGGCAGCGAGATCAGCCTGGATCGCCTCACGGCTCTCGTTTGCGATGCCCTGTGCCTTGGCCTTGGCCTCGGCAAGTGCCTTCTCATAGGCGGCGATGGCGGCGTCAGTCTTCTGACGAGCCTGGTCGGCGGCGGCCAGATCGGCTTCGATCATGGCCTGGCGCTTTTCGATGATGCTGCCCATCTTGGGAAGGGCAATCTTGCTCATCAGCAGGTAAAGCGCGGCAAAGGAAATAGCGAGCCAGAGCAACTGGCTGGGAAATGTAGCCGGATCGAAGGGCGGGAACACGTCCGAATGATGGGCATCCCCATGCGCTTCGGTGGTGGCGTGCGTGTCGGCCGTCGGATCGGCATGGACTGCGTCGGCGCCTTGCGCTTCTACATTGTCCTCGGTCGGCGTTTCCGCCTCTTGGGCGAAGGCTTGCGTTACCATCTGGTCGGTCCCGTTTAATCCAGCGTCCGGCCAATGCCGGACAGAATGGGCGCAGCCGGGCAGGCCCGGCTGCGCAAATTCATCGTCAACCTATTAGGCGACGAACAGCAGGATCAGAGCAACCAGGAACGAGAAGATGCCCAGTGCTTCGGTCATAGCCATACCGAAAATCAGGTTACCGACCTGGCTGGGAGCAGCGGACGGGTTGCGCAGGGCACCCGACAGGAAGTTCGAGAAGATGTTCGACACGCCCAGGGCGGCACCAGCCATACCCAGAGTTGCGATACCGGCGCCGATCATCTTTGCGGCTTCAACATCCATTTGTTTGTCCTTTCGAGGGTCAAAATTCCGGCGAAAAGCCGCCGTTTAAGGGACTCAACGCCTTAGTGTGATGGGTGGACCGCGTCGTTGAGATACATCGAAGTCAGCACCGCAAACACATAGGCCTGCACTACCGCGACGAGCAGTTCGAGCGCCGTGATTGCCACAGTCATGATGAGCGGCAGCAGGGCACCCAGCCAGCCAAGCGCACCAAGGGCACTGAGGCTGACCACAAAGCCAGCAAACACCTTGAGAGTGATATGACCGGCAAGAATGTTACCGAACAGACGAACCGACAGGCTGATCGGGCGCGACAGGAACGAGATGATCTCGATCGGCACCACGATGGGCAGCACATAGGCAGGAACGCCGGCAGGAACGAAAAGCTTGAGGAACTTGAAGCCGTGACGGAAGAAACCGTAGACGATGACTACGCCGATCACCAGGAACGCCAGGGCGGCAGTTACGATGATGTGGCTGGTCACGGTGAAGAAGTAGGGGAACATGCCGAGCAGGTTTGCCACGAGCACGAAACCAAAAAGCGAGAAGACGAAGGGGAAGAACTTCATTCCCTCGGTGCCCGCTGAACTTCGCAACATATTGGCCACGAAGCTGTAGGCCATTTCGCCGATAAGCTGGAAACGCCCCGGAACCAGAGCGTTCCGCGAGGCGGACATCACCATGAAACCGGTGAGGATCACCACAGTGGCGACCATGAAGAGCGCCGAATTGGTGAACGAGAAGTTCATCGCCGTGCCGGCTGCTTGGTCGCCGATGTGAATCGGGAACAAGTCGTAGATGACAAACTGGTGGATCGGGTCAGTACCGGCCATGGAGCCCTCTAAGCGTCATCAATCTATTGCCCGCTTCCGGCATCCTTGTCGGAACCGTCTTTTGGTTCCAACGGGACTGCCGTCGCGGCATTCATTTCGGCCACCACGCGGGTGACATTCAAAATTCCAGCGGCGAAACCCATCATCAACATGATGAGCATGGCCCAGGGGCTGGTTCCCAATCCAAGGTCGATCAGATGACCGATAACGGCACCGACCAGCACGGCCGCCACGAATTCACTCCCGATGCGAATGCCTCGGTTCATGCCTTCTGACGTCCCGGAATTGCCGCCCGCGGATCTGTTGTCCGCCAGCATGCGTTCCCGCTTGGCCGAAGCAATGCGCGATGCGAGATCCCGCGTTGCTTCGTTGGCGCTTTCAGCTGGGCCTTGGTTCTCCGGCGGTTTTGGCATCCGCACACTCCCCTTGGCCGTCCCTGACCCGCTAAAACGGGCGCGCCTCCTAAGTCGGGCGCAACATAGTGGCGGCCCCTTATGGTGTCAAGGCAAGCCTCGATACATTAAGACTTTGTTTTGAAAGGTGTTTTTCCACCGGAGCCCGGGTGCGTCATGCTGTCCACAGCTCAATTTTGGCGGAGTCATGGCGATGGGGGAGGATTCTCTCTTCTGCAAGGGGATTGTCAGGACCATATTTTGGGCGAGCGCGGGGATTATGAGGGGGCGAAGGTCAGCCAGATTCTCGTCAATGACGGGGTTGCCGAAACGTTAGGCATTTGGCGAGACTTGTACCGTTAGGCTTGCGCGCCGATTGTGGGGGGACATCATGGCAAGATATGTCGACGACTACACCGCGTTGTTCAGCAATGAATCGACCTGGAACCAGCCTTACGGCGGTAGCATCCAGGCCAAAGGGGTCTTTCTGACCTATTCCTTCGCGGAAGTTGTGCCGCCCAATGTGAACGGCATAAAATATAACGACCCCAACTATTTCCGGCCGCTTACGACGTCTGAGCGGACCATGTTCCGCGAGGCGATTAAGGCCTGGGAGGATATTTCCGGCATCGTGTTTTTCGAGGTGCCGGGAGGCATGGGCGACGTCGAGGCTGGCGGCTACCAACTCGCCGGCACCACGGCCGGCCAGGCCTCCATGCCGGGGTCAGGTGTCTACATCCGGGACGGCAAGCCAACCCTCTTCTCACCCAGCACTGGGTATGACGGTGTCTTCCTCGATCAGAAAACCGGCATGAACCTGCATGTGATGCTGCATGAGATTGGTCATGCGCTGGGCATGGAGCACCCGCATGATGGCACCGAGCCGCTGCTGAACCCCAGCAAGGACAATGGCGCCAATACGGTCATGACCTATAATGACTATGATGACCATCTGGGCGTTATGGACCTGCAGGCCATACAGGCCATGTATGGCACGCCGGCGCAAAAGGGCACGCAGATCGCCGGCTGGAACTGGGATCAGGCAAGCCTGACCCTTACCCAGCAAGGCACAGGCGCGGCCGAGATCATCCATGGCACCAATGCGCACGATATCGTCCACGCCGGGGGCGGGCGGGACCTGGTCGTTACACGGGGTGGTAACGACGTCGTCTACGTAAAGGGACAGCACTTCGAGATCAACGCCGGAACTGGCTTCGACATTGTCGTGACCGATTTCTCCCGGTCTGTTCTATGGGACGTCTCGCACGACCGCGAGATGGTCCACATGATCACCCATGCTTCAAACAGCTGGGACATGATCGTCATGCAGGCGGAGCGCATCAATTTTACCGATGCCGTGTTGGCCTTCGACTTTGAAGGCAATGCGGGGCAGGCGTACCGGCTCTATCAAGCCGCGTTCAACCGGACGCCGGATGAAGATGGCCTCGGCTTCTGGATCAGGGCGCTGGATCAGGGGCAGGGTAACGTCTACTGGGCGGCGAGCAATTTCATCGGGTCGAACGAGTTCGCCTCGCTCTATGGCACGCCGGCCAGCGTCTCGGATGAGGCGTTCATCGGCCTGCTGTACCAGAATGTTCTCAAGCGCGGTGCCGACGCCTCTGGCTTTGCCTTTTGGATCGAGGAAGGCCTCAACAAGGGCATGACCCGCGACGCCGTGCTGGTCAATTTCTCCGATAGCCCGGAGAACAAGGCCAATGTGGCCGGCCAGATCGCCGACGGTATCTGGTTCACCTGATCGACTGGGCGGGCCTCGGCGGCCCGCCGATCACACCACTTCGAGAAAGCTTTCGGCGGTCTGCAGGTCAACCGAGACCAGCTGCGAGACGCCGCGTTCGGCCATGGTCACACCGAACAGGCGATCCATGCGGCTCATGGTGATCGGATTGTGGGTGATGGTGAGAAAGCGCGTGTTTGTGCGCTGGCGCATCGATTCGAGCAGATTGCAGAAGCGTTCGACATTGGCGTCGTCGAGCGGGGCATCGACCTCGTCGAGCACGCAGATCGGTGCCGGATTGGTGAGAAAGACGGCAAAGATCAGGCTCATCGCCGTCAGCGCCTGCTCGCCGCCGGACAGGAGCGTCATGGTCTGCGGCTTCTTGCCGGGCGGTCGGGCAATGATTTCGAGCCCGGCCTCTAGCGGATCATCGCTTTCGACAAAGGTCAGCTCGGCCGTGCCGCCGCCGAAGAGCGTGGTGAAAAGCTCCTGGAAATGCGCGTTGACCTTGCCGAAGGCCTCGTTGAGGCGGGCGCGGCCTTCGCGGTTGAGGGCGCTGATGCCGGCACGCAGCTTGGCGATGGCTTCAATGAGTTCGTCGCGGTCGCGTACCATGGTGTCGCGCTTTTCCTGAACCTCCTCGGCTTCCTTTTCCGCCGAGAGATTGACGCCGCCGAGACGCTCGCGCTCGGCTTTCAGCCGGTCGAGTTTCTGTTCGATGACCCGTTCAGCCGGAAGGGCTTCCTCGGGGCGAATGCCTGACACTTCCAGTGTCTTGGTGGCCGAAATGCCCAGGGTTTCCTCGACCTGACGCTCGATCTGCTGGCGCTGGGCCATATTGCCCTTGAGCCGCTCCTCGATACGGCTGAGCTCGATGCGCACTTCGGCGAGCTTTTCGCTCGCGGCGCGCAGGGATTTCTCGGCATCGCGCCACAGGGTCTGGGCTGCACTCAGCCGGTCGCCGGCTTCGGCGTGGGCTTCGGTGGCTTCCTCGATCTGATCCTCAAGCTGGGCCTTGCGGTCGGCAAAACCGTCCGGTGCGTCGGCAAGCTGGCGCATCTGGGTTTCGACATCGGCGGTACGCTGGTCAAGCGTGGCGAGCTGGGCCGTGGCGCTTTCAAAGCGGCGCTGCCAAGCAGAGCTGTCGCGCAGCAATTGTTCGAGACGCGAGCGGCGCATGCGGGCCGCTGCATCGAGATTGGAGAGTTTCGCCCGCGCCTGCTCGGTTTCGTCCCGCAGGCGGGAAAGGCGCCGCTGGCCGGCCTCGACGGCCTGAGCGACATCGCCTTCGTCATCGGCATCGGCGAGGGCTTCTTCGGCGGCGAGGCGGCGTTCCTCGATGTCTTCGAGACCGGCGAGGATGCGGCTATGGGCTTCCTCGAGCGCCGACTTGCGGCTGGCGAGATCACCCAGTGCGCGCTGCGCGGCATCGAGCCCGGACTGGGCGACACCAATGGCGTGCTGCGCGGCGCGCCACATTTCGCGGCGGCTGCGCTCCTCCTGGCGGGCGTCATCGAGGTGCCGGCCGAGGGTTTCAACATCGCGGCGCCAATTATTGCGCTCGTCCTTGGCGCGCAGAATCTCTTCGTCGAGTTCGGCGAGGCGATTGCGCTGGGCGAGGCGCTGCGCGGCCGGGGTGGGCGCATCGGCTGCCGAGACGAGACCATCCCAACGCCAGAGGGCGCCATCGCGCGTGACGAGTCGCTGTCCGGGCCAGAGCGCCTGCATCAGGCCCGGACCATCGACGGCATCGACAAGACCGATCTGGTCGAGCCGGCGTTTCAAGAGGGGCGTTCCCACCACATAGCGCGACAGCGGCTCGGCACCCTGGGGCAGGGCCGGATCGTCATAGCCTTCAATGGCCACCGACCAGTGCATCGGTGCTCCGGCATCCGAGGAGGCTTCGAGGTCATCGCCCAGCGCCGCACCCAGGGCGGTTTCGTAACCGGGCTCCACCCGCAGTTCATCGACGATCGCCGGCCAGAGGCTGGCGCCGATATTGAGCATTTTGCCGAGCGTGGAGGCCTCGGCTTCGAGCCTTGTCACCAGCGCATCGAGCTCGGCAAGGCGCGGTCGGGCGTCGTCGAGCTTGCCCTGCGCCTCCATCGCGGCTTCTTCGGCGGCGAGCGCGGTTTCCTCCGCGGCCTCGGCATTCTCCTGGGCTTCGCTCAGCGCTTCGCGTGCCTCGTGCACGGCCGCATCGGCATCGAGCGTGGCGGAAATCTTTGCCATCTCGGCTTCGACGGCGGCGAGTTCCTGGGCAAGCTTGCCGCGTCTTTGCTCGGCATCCTGAGCCATGCGCATGGCTTCGGCCCGGCGTGCCCGCAACTGGCTGAGCCGGTCGGCCGCATTGCGCAGTTCGGCTTCCGCTGCGGTGACAGCGTCCCGGGCAGCCTCGGCCAGTTCCTGGGCCGCGTCATATTCGGCCCGGTTTTCCTCCTGCTCGGCAAGCAGGGTTTCCTGCTCCTCGGCATAGGTGGCGAGCGTTTCCTCGCTCTCTTCGACGAGCTGGCGTTCTCGCACGCCGTCGGAGGCAATCTGGCGCAGGCGATCTTCAAGCTCGACGCGGCGCTGGTCCATGCGGCGCGCTTCGTCGGCGAGCTGTTCGTGGAGGATCTTGTAGCGCTGGAGCACGGCGCTGGTGACGGCCTCGCGCTCCTTGAGCGGGGTGAGGGCGGCTTCGCTGGTTTCGACGCGCTTTTTGGCCTCATGTTCTTCGTGCATGGCATCGGCCAGCTGGCGGATCAGCACGGCCTGGGCGGCCTCGGCCTCTTTTTCGGCGGCGCGGCTGGCGACCCAGCGAATGTGAAAGAGCGTCGCCTCGGCGCGCCGGATGTCGCCCGAGAGCCCGCGATAGCGGATGGCGAGGCGCGCCTGGCGTTTCAGCGTTTCGAGCTGGAGTTCGACCTGGGCGATGACGTCTTCGACGCGCTCAAGATTTTGCTCGGCCGCCTTCAGGCGCAGCTCGGCCTCGCGCCGGCGCGAATGAAGACCGGAAATACCGGCCGCTTCTTCAAGGAGTGCGCGACGCGCGGTGGGCTTTGCCGCGATCAGTTCGCCGATCTGGCCCTGGCGCACCATGGCGGGTGAATGGGCACCGGTGGAAGCATCAGCAAACAGCAGTTGCACGTCGCGGGCGCGCACTTCCTTGCCGTTGACGCGATAGACCGAGCCCTGCTCGCGCTCGATGCGGCGGGTGACTTCCAGCACATCGGCGATGTTGAGCGCTGCGGGTGCGGTGCGGTCTGTGTTGTCGAGGACGAGGGTGACTTCGGCCGAATTCCGCCCTGGCCGATTGCCAGAGCCGGAAAAGATGACGTCGTCCATGCCCGAAGCGCGCATGGCCTTGTAGGAATTTTCGCCCATGACCCAGCGCATGGCTTCGACCAGGTTGGATTTGCCACACCCGTTCGGCCCGACAATGCCGGTGAGCCCCGGCTCCATGACGAGGACTGTTTCATCGCTGAAGGATTTGAAACCGTGCAGCCGGAGGCGCTCAAATTTCACGGTTTTTCCCCTGCGCGTGAGGGGTATGCGGGGGAATTGCCACCGACCCAGTCAAGGGGCGGTGGCGCATCACCTGTATGGTCGGGCCGGCGCGCTTGCATCCGCAAGGGGGAAATGCGCGCCGGCTGACAGAATTACTGCTGCGCAGGCGCAGGAGCCATGGCGCCGCCAGCGGGAGCCATTGCGTCAGCGGCAGGCGCTGCGGTCGGGGCAACGAAGTCGGCAGGCACGAGCGGGTCGATGGCAGCAGCGAGTGCTTCCAGCGTCGTGGTCCCGGAAATGGTCTTGCCATTGACATAGAAGGTCGGCGTGCCCTGCAGCCCGAATTCATCCAGCGCCTGTTCGCGCTGGGCTTCCATCCCGGTGAACAGGTCCTGATTCGTCAAGGCAGCTTCAAAGCTTTCCTGGGTGAAGCCAAGCTGCATGGCGACGTCGAGCATGGCGTCGCGCGGCTTGTCCGACGTGCCCCAGACGCCCTGCGTCTTGAAGAAGGTGCCGATGACATTGTGGTAATTGGCTTCGCCAGCGGCTTCGGCCAGCATGAAGATAGCCGCGTCGAGCACGTTGCGCACGAAGGGGCGCACGATGAACTTGACCTTGCCGGTGTCTACATACTCTGCCTTGAACGGCTCAAACACCGTGTTGTGGAAAGTCGCGCAGTGCGGGCAGGTCGGCGAGGCATACTCAATGACGGTGACGGGCGCGTCCGGGCTGCCAAGAACCTTGTCGGCAATGCCACCGGCAGGAGCCATCAGCTTGGCCTCGTCGATCATGTCGCCATCGGCAGCAAAGCTGGCCGAAACGCCGCAAAGGCTGAGGGCCGAAGCTGCGGCTGCAAGGACAAGGGTCTCACGGCGATTGAATTTCACGTCTGGCTCCTGAATATTTGTGACCGCGACACTACACATGCCCCGCGTGTCGGCAAGTGGGCAAAGACATCACTTGGGGGTGAAGTCTCACCGTTTCTTGTTTGCCGACCTGCTGGAGAGCGCCAGGCCCAGGGCCCGCAACGCTTCCCTCAGGTCGCTATCCTCGATCTTTTCGACCGCGGCGCCGACCTTCGCGATCTCGCTCTGGCTCGGTTGATAAGGCTTTTGCACCTTTTTGCCTGAACCCGGCGTGAATGGCTCGGCAGAAAGCCGTACATCCTGAACCAGCAGATAGCCGAAATAGCGGTTCACCGCCGCGGCGATCGCCGGCGCATCATGCTGGGCAAACAGGGCCTGTCCCGGCGCGCAGCGCAGATAAAGCACGGCGCCTTCATGATTGTGGGACGCCTGGCGCGGCCAGACCAGCTTGTCGGGCATGGTCGTTTCGTCATACGGCCGCGGCGCAATCGCCTTCCAATGGGTGATGATGTCCCTGGTGGCAAAGCCGCGCTTTTTCAGCACAGGATCAAGCGCCCCGGCGAGCACATCGGCAAGGTTGAGTGTCTTGTTGCGGCGTTTGGGTTGGGGCGTTGTCTCGGCCATGTCGGGTCTACTAGCAGATATGGGTGCGATGGCCTATATTGCTTGGGCTGGAGCACACCATGATCTCTGACGAGACCGTAACCCTCGAATTTCTGAGCCGACAGCAGGCGCTGCTGCTCGAAGAGCTTCGGGCTGTGCGGATCGAGAGCCGGGAGATCCGTCGCTCCTTTACCCTTATTTCCGAGCATTTTTCCCGGCAGGAACACCGGATCGTGGAACTTCGCGACGATCTGGAGACACTGGTGAAGCTCGAACTGGGTGGTGCCATCGCCAATCTCGAGACGCGACTAGAAACCGCGCTCGAGGGGCGGCTGGATGCACACGATACCCGCCTCGATGGCCTTGGGCAGCGGCTCGAGCGCCTCGATGAAAAGCTCGATGCCATACTGGCCGCCGTCACTCCTCGATAGATTGAATTTATGCAGCTCATTTCTCCGCGCCGGATCGACGCGGCCGCCGTTCTCGCCTGGTATGACAGCCACGCCCGTGACTTGCCCTGGCGGGTGTCGCCGGCGGATCGGGCCCGTGGCGTAAAGCCCGATCCCTATCGCATCTGGCTGAGCGAGGTGATGCTGCAGCAGACGACGGTCGCGGCGGTGAAAACCTATTTTTTGCGCTTCACCAGCCTGTGGCCGACCGTCCACGACCTGGCCGCCGCCCCGCTCGATGCCGTGCTGCGCGAGTGGGCGGGGCTGGGATATTATGCCCGCGCGCGAAATCTGCATGCCTGCGCCGTCGCGGTGGTGGAGAACCATGGCGGGGTGTTTCCGACCAGTGCAGCGGGATTGCTGGGGCTGCCGGGGGTTGGCGCCTATACCAGCGCTGCCATTGCCGCCATCTGCTATGACGAGCCGGTGGCCGTGCTCGATGGCAATCTCGATCGCGTGCTGGCGCGCTACTATGCGCTGCCGGTTCCGGTGCGCGAAGCCAAGGAGGAGCTGCGCGCAGCGCTTCAGGCTTCGGTGCCGGCGCGGGCCGGTGACTTTGCCCAGGCGATGATGGATCTCGGGGCGACCATCTGTGCGCCGCGGGCCGCGCTCTGCATGCTCTGTCCGCTGCAACCCGGGTGTGCCGCCGCCCGCGAGGGCACGGCGCTGGTCTATCCGATCAAGCCCGAAAAAACGGAAAAACCGGTTCGCAAGGGCCATGCTTTCGTCATGCTGGACGCTGATGGTGATGTCTATCTGCGGACGCGGCCGGACAAGGGGCTGCTGGCCAAGATGACCGAAGTGCCCACTTCAGACTGGACGGCAGAGCTGGGCGAACCCGACTATCCGCTGGCCGCCGAGTGGCGGCACCGCGGACAGGTGGTGCATGTGTTCACCCATTTCCGGCTGGAGCTGGAAGTCTGGTCGGCCGTGGTGGCGCCCGATGGGCTCGATACCGGCTGGTGGAGCGCGCCGGAGGCACTGGGTGGAGAAGCCCTGCCAACCCTTTTCCGAAAAGTGCTGGCAGGAGCGGGGCTGGCCTAGCGCCGGCCGAAGACGCGGTCGGCGATATCGCTGTTCCTGCTGGCCGCCATGCCGGGAATAAGAAGGGCGTCGATGAACCACCAGATCGCCACGATCGCCCAGAGGAAGCTCAGAAGCCCAAAGCTGACGAAGGTGACGAGCAGGACGATGGCGGAGAGGGCGAGCATGATGACGCCACTCAGCGGGCGGCCGAGATAAAACCGGTGCGCGCCGACATAGCCGAGGAACGCCCAGAGGAGGTAAGCCACCAGCAGGGACTTCTTCTCGATGTCATATTGGGCTGAAACCCGATCCGTTGCCATTTCTACCCTCAAAAAACTGCGACACCGAAAATGGGCCTTCGCTCCCGGATTTCAAGGTTTTGGCGCGGCGCAAGATAACAAAAAGGCCGCCGGGGCAAACCGGCGGCCAGTTGATAGAGCCTGAGGCGATTGGAGGTCAGGATCAGGCAGAAAGCAAATCAAGTTTTTGGCGCACGCTGGCCCGCAACACGTCGATGGGCTCGAGAACGCCAAGATAGTCGTGGTGCCAGAAGGTCCACCCGTTGCATGCCTCAGCTTCCTGAACCAGCGCGCCGACCTTGTGGATCGACCCCTGGTGCGGACCCGAGACGAGCGAGCCGTCTGCACGAACCATGGCAGAGTAACGTTTCGTTAAGTCGAAAAGTTGCGCACCCGGTTCGATGAGACCCTGCTCGACGAGCGAGCCGAACGGGATGCGTGTTTCTTTGCGCTTCGGCTTGACCGACTGCAGCGCGTCGAACACTGCCGGCCGGATCGAGGCGATCCGCTGGCGTGCCGCGGCGATGTAGGTTTCCTCGCGCTCGATGCCGATGAAATGCCGGCCGAGCTTGCGGGCGACGGCGCCGGTGGTGCCGGTGCCGAAGAACGGGTCGAGCACGATATCGCCGGGCTTGGTGGTCGCATTCAGGATGCGGAACAGCAGGGCTTCCGGCTTCTGGGTCGGATGGATCTTGCTGTCGTCCTCGCCCTTGAGACGCTCCGCCCCGGTGCAGATGGGGAACAGCCAGTCGCTGCGCATCTGCGTGTCGTCATTGGAGAGTTTCAGCGCTTCATAATTGAAGGTGACGCGGCTTTTCTGGCTCTTGGAGGCCCAGATCAGCGTCTCATGCGCATTGGTAAAGCGCGTGCCGCGGAAATTGGGCATCGGGTTGGCCTTGCGCCAGACAATGTCGTTGAGCATCCAGAAATCGAGATCCTGGAGTGCCGTGCCGACACGGAAAATATTGTGATACGAGCCGATGACCCAGATGGCGCCATCAGGCTTGAGCAGACGCCGCGCGGCCTTGAGCCAGCCGCGGGTGAAAGCGTCGTAATGGGCAAAACTGTCGAACTTGTCCCAGTCGTCGTCGACCGCATCGACCTTGGTCTGGTCGGGACGGGTCAACCCCTGCTCGAGTTGCAGGTTATAGGGCGGATCAGCAAAGATCAGATCGACACTGCCGGCCGGCAAGGAATTCATGTGGTCGATGCAATCGCCCACGAGAATAGTGTCGATCGGGAGGCGGGTGGCCTCTTCCGCATTGACCTCGACGGCCATACGCGCGGTACGCAACATACTCTTAACCCTAACGCAGCACTAACAATTCCCTTATAGGGCGTTAGGGTTAAGGGAGCGTTTGCAAGATGTTAGCGAGGGGTTAACCCTCGACAACCAGCGTCGTGCGCTGGACCAGCAGCGCAGCGACCGGGGCGAACTCGGCGCGGTGGTGGCGGCAGGGGCCGTGGGCGTTGAGCGCGGCGAGATGGGCGGCGGTGCCATAGCCCTTGTGGCCGGAAAAGCCGAAATGGGGCGCGTCGCAATCCATGATGGTGCACATGCGGTCGCGCACCACTTTGGCGACAATCGAGGCCGCGGCAATCGAGACGCTGCGACCGTCGCCGCCAATCAGCGCAAGGCCGTCGCAGGGCAGGCCCGGGGGCACATCCCGGCCATCGACCAGGACACGGTCAACGGCACGGGGCAGGGCGATCACTGCGCGGGTCATGGCGGCAAGTGTCGCGCCGCGAATATTGCGGGCGACGATCTCGTCGGGCGGCGCAGTGGCTATGGCGACCTCGGCGCTGGCCATGATTTCGGCATAGAGCGCCTCGCGCCGTTCTGCCGTCAGTTTTTTGGAATCATTGAGCCCCGCGGGGATACGGTCGGGATCGAGCCGGACCGCTGCGACGACGACGGGACCGGCAAGCGGGCCGCGTCCTGCCTCGTCGACGCCGGCGACCAGTCGCGCCCCGCGCGCCATCAACATGGTCTCATGGGAAAAATCGGGCCCGACGGGCAGGGCGTCAAGGAGTGTCGAACTGGTCTCGAGAGCAGTCTTGCGGGCCATCAACGTGTCTCCCGCAGCCGGTCAGCCAGTTCGGCCCGGTCGGTGACGAAGAGGTGATGGCCAGTCCTGTTGGTTTCGCGCACGAAATCGGCCAGCGCCTGACTTTCGGAAACCGCCCTGGCAATGTCGCCGAGGACGATGAGGCGCAGGCGGTAATTCTGGAATTTCTGGATGAAGAGGCCGGCCAGCGTCGTGCTCAATTGGAAAAACGCGGGCGCGAAACGGCTTGCGGGCACAATGACGGCATCGACGTCGAGGCCATAGGTCTGGCCGATGACGTCGAGAGCGTCTGCCTCGCTGGACAGGAGCACGCCATTGGCGTCGAGCACCAGCAGCTTCACCCCATTTACAGTTTCTTCGGCCATTCCCGCTCCGGGAGTTCTCGATATTGGCCTACCCTGATATAAGAGTCTCGCCGGGGGGCAAAGCCGAGAGTAACTCATGCGCCATGCCGCCGGCCTTGCTGTCATCCTTATCCTCACACAATCGCTTGCCGCCGAGCCGTTCAGCCATTCGTCTGGCGAATGGCGCGAATATCATCGCGATTGGCTGGCCGCCTGTCCTTCGGTGATCGATGAGGATGGTCCGGACTTCTACAGCTTTTCCTGCTTTGCCAGCACGGGTAGCCAAGCGCTCAACAGTGCGTCCTTGCCAGCCTATAAGCTGACGCTGGTGCAGAACCGGCTCGACGGTACGCTCGATGTCGCCATCACCGTTGCGGCCGACGATGCTGTCTATGACGAAAAAAGGCCGATCGTGCTGTCGTTCTCGGGAGAGCCGCCGATCCGCCTCATGCCCGGCATCGATATCGAGACGCGCTACAACACCACCAACCAGTATTTCGTGGCCGCGCCCGACCTGCGCGATCGCCTCGTTGCGCTGATGAAGGAACGCGCGGCCGTAACACTGGCCGTCCCCCTCGAAGGCCGGATCGAAGCTGTGGAAACCCGGTTGTCGTTGCAGGGTGTCATGGCGGCGCTGGACTTCATGTCGACCAACGCCCGCCGCGTCGCCCAGTACTGAGCCTAAAAAAGGCTCATCTGGCGTGTTTCGAGGGTCGGCGCCTCAAAGAGATCGATCCGCAGCGGTGGCAGCTTGGGGTTGAGGCCACAGCGCTCGCGCGCCTTGTCGAACCGCTGGCGCAACAGCGTCGCATAAGGGCCCTCGCCGGTGAAGCGCGTGCCCCAGCGGGCATCGTAATCCTTGCCCCCTCGCGTATCGCGCACCAGCGACAGCACATGCCGAACCCGGTCGGGAAAATGGCGCAGCAGCCACTCGCGGAACACGTCGCGCACTTCGCCCGGCAGGCGGAGGAGGATCATCGAGGCGCTGATCGCGCCCTGGGCCTTGCCGGCATCGAGGATGCGCTCAAGCTCCATGTCATTGATCGCCGGGATCATCGGTGAGGCGAAGATTGCGGTGGGAATGCCGGCATCGCTCAGTGCCTTGATGGCTTCGAGGCGACGGGCCGGGGAGGAGGCACGCGGCTCCATCTTGCGGCTCAGCTTATGGTCCATCGAGGTGACCGAGATGGCGACCTTGACGAGATTGAGCTTGGCCAGCTCGGTGAGGATGTCTAGGTCGCGCAGGATCAGCGCCGATTTGGTGGTGATCATCACCGGATGCTTTGTCTCAAGCATGACTTCGAGAATGCCGCGCGTCAGCTTGTGCTTGCGCTCGGCCGGTTGATAGGGGTCGGTATTGGTGCCCATGGCGATCGCCTTGGGGCGATAGGACCGCGCGCCCAACTCGTGCCGCAGCGCTTCGACGGCATTGGTCTTGACGTAGATGTCGCGCTCGAAATCGATCCCCGCCGAATGGCCGAGATAGGCGTGGGTGGGCCGGGCAAAACAATAGGAACAGCCATGCTCGCAGCCACGATAGGCATTGATCGAGCGTTCGAAGGCGATGTCAGGACTGTCATTGGTGGTGATGATGGTCTTGGCGCGCTCGGCATGTTCGGTGGTTTCGAACAGCGGCATCGGCTCGACATTGTTCCAGCCATCATCGAAGCTTTCGCGCGCATGGGTCTCGAAGCGGCCAGAGCGGTTCGACTGGGCGCCGCGCCCGCGAACACTGTCCACATTGATGAGCTCGCGCCGCGCCAGATCCGCATCGCGGCTGCGGCTCAATCTCTCCAGGGCTTCAAAGGACGGGGCCTGATAAAGGGCCATGATGTGTCTCCTGACTGTCGAGCCGGGGAGAATCGAACTCCCTCCGACGTCCAGGAACATGTAGCACCGCGAATAGAACAAAACAAGAACAGGGGGAGTCACATTATTCTTGTTGTCCCTCATATCGGCAGGGGTGCCATGCATTACAAGACTTTACGGGGCGCCCGCGCGGGCGTAGACATTGCCCCTTTCGGCGCGCCTTTTGGCTCGTGATCGTGTCCCGCCTTGATGCCGCTCCCGAGGCGTGCGCCGGACGATCATGCTGACAGGTCCTGTCGCCGACAATTCATTATTTCCGTGTCGATCCGCGGCGGTTTTGTCCGTCGTGTGCACGCCACGTCTGATCGAGAGAGAACAAGATGACAATGGACGCTACGCTTGATGCGGTGCCCGAAATCGCGCCGCAGCACCCCGATAATGCTGCCCGCAACAAGCTGGTAATTGCGCTCCTGCTCGTCTCCACCTTTGTGGTCATGCTCAATGAAACCATCATGAGCATCGCGATCCCGCATCTGATGGTTGATCTTGGCGTCACCGCCAGCGCCGCCCAGTGGCTGACCACGGCCTTCCTGTTGACCATGGCAGTCGTCATTCCGGTGACGGGTTTCCTCCTCCAGCGCATCAACACGCGGCCGATCTTTATCGCCGCCATGTCGATTTTCAGCCTCGGCACAGCAATCTGTGCGATCTCTCCCGGTATTGAACTGCTGATCCTGGGTCGTGTGGTTCAGGCGACCGGCACGGCCATCATGATGCCGCTGCTGATGACCACGGTGATGACCCTCGTGCCGCCGGCGAGCCGCGGCAAGACCATGGGCAATATCTCCATCGTCATGTCTGTGGCCCCGGCCATCGGCCCGATGATCGGCGGGTTCATCCTGACCAATTTTGATTGGCGCTTCATGTTCTATTTCACCCTGCCGATCGCCATTGGCGCTCTGATCCTGGGTGCAATCCGCATTCGCAATGTGACGACCCCGCGCGATGTGCCGCTCGATGTGCTCTCGGTGATCCTCTCGGCCCTGGCCTTTGGTGGCCTGGTCTATGGTCTTTCGAGCCTTGGCGAAGGCGCTTCGCATCCGTCGGCCATTCCGGCCTGGCTGCCGATTGCCATTGGTGTCCTGGGCATGGGTCTTTTCGTCTGGCGCCAGTTCGGCCTGCAGAAGGACAATAACGCGCTGCTCGACCTGCGCACGCTTCAGCACCGCAACTACACGCTGTCGCTGATCACCATTGCCATTGCCATGGTGGCGCTGCTCGGCAGCTCGATCCTGATCCCGATCTATACCCAGACCGTGCTTGGGCTCGATCCCTTCTATACCAGCCTGATCCTGCTGCCGGGTGCGCTCTCCATGGCGTTCCTCGCGCCCATCGTCGGTCGTCTTTATGACAAGCTTGGGCCGCGTCCGCTGCTGGTGCCGGGTGTTGTCGCGGTTTCGGCCGTGATGTGGGCGCTGGCCTTTGCCGGCCAGGACACACCGATCTGGGCGGTTATCGCCGGTCACCTGATTCTCAGCATTGGCCTCGCGTTCACCTTCACCCCGCTCTTCACCGCCTCGATGAGCTCTGTGCCGCCAAAGCTCTACGCCCATGCCAGCGCGATCATGGGCTCTGTGCAGCAGGTGGCGGGCGCCGCGGGCATTGCGCTTTTTGTGGCGATGATGACCCTGCAGACCGCGTCCGAAACGGCCGCCGGACTGGATCAGCTCGAAGCACTTGCCTCCGGCGTGCGCGCCGGCTTCCTCTGCGGTGCCATCGTTTCGGTGCTGATGGTCATTTCGGCCGCCTTCGTGAAAAAGCCGGACGGCGAGGGGCCCGCCCACGCCGCAGGCCACTAGGAAATGCAAAAGGGCGCCGGATCATCCGGCGCCCTTTTTGTTTCAGGCGACTTCGTAAAGCCCGGGAATATGCGGGCCCTTGGGCACGATCCCCGAGGGGTTGAGCGTCTTGATCGAATAATAGCCGCGCTTGATGTGGTCGATGTCGACCGTTTCGCGCACGCCGGGCAGGTCGAGAATGCGCAGCATATAGTCCTGGAGGCGCGGATAGTCGGCGATGCGCCGGAGATTGGTCTTGAACAGGCCATGATAGGCCGCGTCGAACCGCACCAGCGTCACGAAGGCGCGGATGTCGCTTTCGGTGAGCACATTGCCGACAAGGAAATCCTGTCCATCGAGGCGCTTTTCCAGCGTATCGAGCGCCTCGAACACATCTGCATAGGCTTCGTCATAGGCGGCCTGCGTCGTCGCAAAACCGGCGCGATAGACCCCATTGTTGAAGCGCGGATAGATATAATCGTTGAGCGCATCGATCTCGCTGCGCAGCGCCTCGGGATAAAGGTCGACATCGTTTTTCGCCAGATCGCCGAAGCCGGAGTTGAGCATGCGCAGGATATCCGCGCTCTCATTGTTGACGATGGTGTTTTTCTGCCTGTCCCAGAGCACAGGCACGGTCGCCCGCCCGCTGACTTGGGGATCAGCGGCGGTATAGATCTGGTGCATATAGGTGGCGCCATTGATCGGATCGGGCATGGCGAAGCGCCAGCCTTCGTTGCTCAGTTCCGGCTCGACGATCGAGACAGAGATTATTTCTTCGAGCCCCTTGAGCTTGCGCCCGATGAGGGTGCGCGACGCCCAGGGACAGATCAGCGCGACATAGAGGTGATAGCGGCCGGCCTCGGCCTTGAAGCCGGCTTCTCCGGTCGGCCCGGCGCTGCCATCGGGCGTCACCCAATTGCGGAAGCTCGAGGTCTGCCGCACAAAACCGCCCTTGGCGTCGGTGCCCTGAACGGGCTGCCAATTGTCGGTCCACTTGCCGTTGACGAGCATTTTTACTCCCCACGAAGGACGAGATCAAGGGCGATGCCCCAGGGATCGGTCAGCTGATGGCCGGTGACGCCGGCCCGTTCGGTGATGCCATTGCGCTGTTCGGCGCTGTCGAGAATGAGTTCGAACTCGACGAGGCCAGTGGTGTCCGGGGCGAGGGGGCCCGCGCCGCGGCTCGACCACATATTGGTCGCCAGCTGGTGGTGATAGCCGCCTGCGCCATAGAACACCGCCCCGGGATAGCCGCAGGTGACATTGGTGCCCAGCACGCCCGAATAGAAGGGCTCGGCCTTGGTGATGTCACCCAGCTGCAGATGCACATGGCCGACGATCATGTTGGATGGCGCACCGCTCCACACCCGGCTGGGGTCAAGATCGAGCAGGGCGTCGATATCGAGAGGGTCGGTGGTCATGGCGATCATCTCGCCGTCGCGCTGCCAGTCAGTGCGCGGACGGTCGGCATAGACCTCGATGCCATTTCCTTCCGGGTCGTTGAAATAGAACGCCTCGCTGACCAAATGGTCGGAAGCGCCACCGACCGGGATGCGCTCGCGGGCGATCTTGCGCACCCAGGCGACGAGATCGGGGCGATCCATCAAAAAGGCGGTGTGGAAGAGGCCGGCCGCGCGCGGGCTGCGCTGTGCGAATTCGGGATTGCCTCGCAATTCAAGCAAGGCCTCATTGCCGACGCCAAGGCGCAGGCTGTTGCCGTCGCGGCCGAGCGTTTCGAGATCGAGCAATTGCTTGTAATAGTCCGCCACAGCATCAAGCTGGCGCACATTGAGGGTCACCATGCCGGTCTGCATGGGTGCCGTTGGCGAAATGGACATGAGCATTCTCCTGGTGGCGCCGTGTGCGCCTTGGCCCTGAAGATGCCCCCTTTGATCGGTTTCTTAAAGCGAACGACAGCGAACGTGTTGTTCGCTGATTGTCACCGCTCTGCCAGTCTCGGCATGAGCTCGACGAAGTTGCACGGCTTGTGCCGGTAGTCGAGCTGCTGGCTCAAAATGCCCTCCCAAGCGTCGCGGCAGGCGCCACGCGACCCAGGCAGACAGAAGACGAAGGTCGTGCCGATCAGACCTGCGGTGGCGCGCGACTGCACCGAACTCGTGCCCACTGTGGTCGCCGAATATTGGTGAAACAGCACCGAGAACCCGTCCATGCGCTTGTCGAACAGCGGTTCCACTGCCTCCGGCGTCACGTCGCGGCCGGAAAAGCCGGTGCCCCCCGTGGTCAACACCACATCCACCTGCGGGTCGGCGACCAGCGCCTGCACGGCGGCGCGGATCAACTGGATATCGTCGCGCACCACCTGCCGGCCCGCGCAGCTGTGGCCATCGGCCTCCAGCATCGACTGCAGCAGAGCGCCAGCGGTGTCAGTTTCGATGGTCCGCGTGTCGGAGACGGCGATGATGGCGATGGAGAGCGGCTTGAACGCCCTGTCCTCAAACCGGTCTGTCTTGAACATGGCTGCCTGCGTCAGGGGTTTCGATCAGTTCATCAGGCACCGCCGGCTCGTGCCGGACGATGATGTCGTCTTCCTCGGGATCGCTCTCGGCGCGCGGATCCATGGCAACCGATTCCGGCGTGTCATTGGCCATGGGCTGGAACGGTGCGCGGTCGGCGGCGTCGACGCTCTTGCGGACCCGCATGCGCAGGAAGGCGAAAATGGCGACCACGACATGGAAGACGGCAGTGACCATGAACAGCGCCATGGGCGCGATCGTGCTCATCAGCACTGAGGCGATCAGCGGGCCGATGGCAAGGCCGAGGCCAAGGATCAGCAGCATGCCGCCGGCGATCTTGGCGAAATTGCCCTCGCGCGCAAAGTCGTTCGCATGTGCGACGGCGATCGGATAGAGCGGATTGGCGGCCAGCCCGTAAAGGGCGAACAGCACATACATCAGCCAGCCCTGGCCCGGGTTGATGAGGACAACCAGGAGACCGACCACCGCCGCGGCGCTGGCGAGGCCGATCATCACCTGACGGCGATCGATTTTGTCCGAGAGGCGGCCGAAGGGGATCTGGCCGACAGCGCCAGCAATGGCTGCGATGGCGAAGAGCAGGGCGATACCCGAGGCATCGAGCCCCTGTTCATAGCCATAGACCGGCGCCAGCGTGCCGAACGAACCATTGGCCATGCCGCAGCAGAAGGCGGCGACGGCGGCAACCGGCGAGGTCTTGATCAGAAGCGGCAGGTCGAGCTTGGCTGAGGCGAGGGGACGGGGCTGCGGGCTCGAGGTCAGCGAGGTCGGCAGCACCGCGCAGATAAAGCTGATGGCGCCGATGACGAAGGGCAGATAGCCCGCCGTGCCGGTGACCGACATGGCGATCTGGCCGAGCGTCGAGGCGCCAAGGTTGATGGTGACATAGATCGAGAAGATCGTGCCGCGGCTCTTGTTGTCACTGACCTCGTTGAGCCAGCTTTCAACGATCATCGCCGCTCCGGCAAAGCAGAAGCCGCTGAGCGCACGCATCATGATCCAGCCGATGTCGTTGATCCACAAGAGGTTGAGCAGGATGGTGATGGTGCCGATCGCCGCCATGACCGAGAAAGCGCGGATATGGCCCACTTTTCGCACGATCATCGGCACCGCGATGGAGCCGGCAACGAACCCAACCGACCAGCCTGTTCCGATCAGGCCCAGCGCCGGAAGGGAGAAGCCCTCCTCGGCGCCACGGACCGAGAGAAGAAGGCCCTGGAGGCCACCTCCGAACATCAACAGTGCCGAACCTAGGAAGAGGGCATAGATCTTGACGACGGAAGCCATGGCGCTTTCGGATCTTGAATGAAGTCGTAGTTTTGCAAATCACCTGAAGGTGACAATAGCGCGGCAAAACTTAATGGACAGACCCGAAACTGTTCCGCCGGACGGAAAGTTCAGACGAAGCCAAGGAAGAGGGCGAGGCGAGATGTGAGGGACTGCATCGTCGTTTCGTCGACCGCACCCGCCACTTGTCCGATCTTGCTGCGGGGGACTGTGGTCACCTTGTCCGTCATGATCTGTGACGCGTCTCTGAGACCGTTTTCCCGAGTTGGTTGCAAGGAGACCCGGACCGACGATCCCGCGATGATCGTAGACGTGATGGGAACCACGGTGACGCTGGACGTCTCTGCGTAGAGGTCTGATTGAAGCACCAGCGCTGGACGTGGTTTGCCCAGATCGCCTGGCAATGCGACGATCACTACGTCGCCGCGCTTCACGGATTGGGACCGTCTGTAGTTTTGGTCATCTCATCCCACGCCGCTTCGAGAAAACTGTCGAGGGTGGGATCGTCTGCGTCGGCCTGTGCCAGTAGTCTGGATTGCTGGGCCGCCTTTTCCGCAAAGCCGGGCTGCGTGTTGTCCGGCACCCAGATTGTCACTGGCCGCAGGCCCTTTGCACGCATTGCCGTCTCATTTGCTTCGTCGATGCGCTTGGCAGAATTGGACATCTGGCTGTCCTCCATCGACGCTAATTTAGGGGCTATCAGCGTCCGCTTCAACCGAGCCCCAGCGCGTCCATTTTCATCTTGAGGCTGAGCAGGTCGCGCCAGGCTTGTTGCTTTGCGGCCGGGTTGCGCAGGAGATAGGCCGGATGGAGCGTTGGCATGCCGTGGGTGGCGTGGGCGCCGATGCTCAGATCTTCCCATTTGCCGCGCATCTTGATGATGCCGACACTGGTCTTGAACACGGTCTGCATGGCCGAGCCGCCCAGGGTCACCACCAGCTTTGGCGCCACCAGCTCCACCTGACGATGGAGGAACGGCAGGCACAATTCCATCTCTTCGGGCGAGGGGGCGCGATTGCCGGGCGGACGCCACGGCACGGAATTGGCAATGTAGACCTTGGTGCGATCGAGGCCGATGGCAGCCAGCATGCGATCAAGCAATTGCCCGGACCGGCCGACGAAGGGCTTGCCCTGCCGGTCCTCCTCGGCGCCGGGGGCTTCCCCGATCAGCATGATCTTTGCCTCTGGATTGCCGTCGGCAAACACCAGCTGGGTAGCGCGGAACTTGAGGCCGCAGCCATCATAGGTCTCAAGGATAGAGCGGAGTTGATCGAGCGACTGGGCCGAGGCGGCCAGTGCCCGCGCTCCGGTGGGGTCCCCGCCAACGGGGCCGGCGGCCAAAGGAATGGGCGCGGGAGCTGGTGCGCCCGGCATAGGCAGGACCCGGGCCGGCGCAGCAGTATTGGCAGCGGGCGGCTTTTGCGCGAACCGGTCGATCGGATCTTCGCCCACGGCCAGATCGACGCCGGCGGCGTGATACCAGTCCAGCACCGAAAGCAGTTCGGCGTTATTGAGCGCGTGAGCTTGAGACATGGCCTCTGTTATGTCACACCGCATGCGGGGCGACCAGTCGCCTCCAGCTCAAGAGGATGTTTGCCCATGGCAGAGGCCGGTAATCGCGAGGTACTGTCGACCGACGTGCTGATCGTCGGGGCGGGACCGGCCGGACTTGCCGCCGCCATTCGCCTCAAGCAGCGCCATCCTGACATCGCCGTCACCATTGTGGAAAAAGCTGCCGAGATCGGTGGCCATATCCTTTCCGGCGCGGTCATGGACCCCGTGGGTCTCGACGCGCTGATCCCCGACTGGCGGCTGAAAAACCCTCCCGTCGGTCCGGACGTGACGACGGACACCTATCATTTCCTCACCAGCAAGGGCGATTTTGCCGTCCCCCATGCGCTGATCCCGCCGCAGATGCGCACCAAGGGCGGTGTCATTGTCAGCCTCGGCGATCTCGTGCGCTGGCTGGGCGAGGAAGCAACAGCGCTTGGCGTCGACATTTTCCCCATGACCGCGGCCATTGATGTGCTGCGAGACGGCGATGGCCCCGTGCGCGGTATCATCACCGGCGATCTCGGGCTCGATCGGGAGGGCAATCCCAAGCCCGGCCACGCGGCGGGCATTGCCCTTGAAGCCAAATATACGCTGATCGGGGAGGGGGCGCGCGGCTCGCTCGCCAAGAAGATCATTGGCGAGTTCGCTCTCGCCGAGGGCAAGAGCCCGCAAAAATACGGCCTCGGCATCAAGGAAGTCTGGGAGATCCCGGCCGAGCGCCACCAGCCCGGCAAGGTCGATCATTATCTTGGTTTCCCGCTCGACGATGCCACCTCCGGCGGTGGCTTTGCCTATCACGCGCAGGACCGGAAGCTTTATCTCGGCCTCGTTGTTCATCTCGATTATGCCGATCCCACGCTGTCGCCCTTTGGCGAGTTCCAGCGGTTCAAGACTCATCCGTCCATTGCCCCGCTGCTCGAAGGCGCGACCCGCATCAGCTACGGCGCGCGGGCTCTGGCCTCAGGCGGCTGGCAGTCGCTGCCAGATCTGGCCTTTGCCGGTGGTGGGCTGATCGGTTGCGCGGCCGGCTTCATGAACGCCCCGCGCCTGAAGGCCATTCACAATGCCATTCTCTCGGGCATCGGCGCTGCCGATGCGGTGGGGGAGGCGGTGGCCGCCGGTCGCCAGCACGATCGCCTGGAGAACCTCCAGGAACGCGTCTTCGAAACCGGCATCGAGGCTGAACTCGTCGGCGTCCGCAACATCAAGCCACTGTGGAGCCGATTCGGCACATTGCTTGGTGCCGGTCTCGGCGGGTTTGATCTCTGGTGCCAGTCGCTGCTCAAATTTTCGCTGTTCGGCACGCAGCGCAATGACACGCCGGATGCGGCAAAACTCAAGCCGATCGCATCGGTGACACCGCGCGTCTATCAGCGCCCCGATGGCAAGACCACGTTCGATCGCGCCTCCTCGGTCTTCCTCGCCAATCTGGCCCATGACGAAGACCAGCCGATCCATCTCAAACTGGCTGATCCCACCATCCCCGTGCGCGAAAACCTGCCGCGCTATGGCGAGCCGGCGCCGCTTTATTGTCCGGCCGGGGTTTATGAACTGGCCGAGGAAAATGGCGCGCCCGTCTTCCGCATCCACGCTGCCAATTGCGTGCATTGCAAGACCTGCGACATCAAGGATCCGGCGCAGAATATCACCTGGGTTCCGCCCGAAGGCGGCAGCGGGCCCAATTACAGCGGAATTTGAGCACCAGTTTTTCGTGCTGACCTTGCGGCGCAGTCCTAAAACGGACAATCTTTGCCGCCTAATGGCTGCCATTATTGGCAATGGGAGAGTTGAGCGAATTGACCCTGCTTTCGACCCGAATGGCGCGACCCCTTCTTGCCGCGCTGATGGCGTTGGGTTTCAGCGCACCGCTTGCGGCGCAGAATAACCCCCTGGCGGCGCTCGACATGCTCCAGCTCTACCGGCCCAGCATTTCCGGCTCCTATATGGCCGGCCAGCAGGCCATGCAGGAGCTGCGCACCGATGAGGCCGCGCGCTATTTCGCCCAGGCCGCGCAATCCGATTGGGATAATCCGCTGCTCATCGAGCGTGCCTTTGTCGCCTATGCGGCGGACGGGCAGATCGGCCAGGCGGCCTCTGTGGCAAAGCACCTGGTCGACCTCGCCGGGCGCAATGAGCTTGCCGATCTCGTCATTGCTTCCGAAGCGATCAAGGAGCGCCGCTATGGCGCGGCCGAGCGCATGCTCGCCTCGGTTTCGCAGGACAGTTTCACCGGGATTACCGCCGCCATTCTGCGCGGTTGGGCTCTGGTGGGCGACAATCGCTATGCCGAGGCAGATGATCTGCTCAAAACCCTCGGCGAGACCGGCCTCGAGGATTTCCTCGTCTTCCATCGTGCGCTGATGGCCGAAGTCGCCGGCGAACGCGAGACCGCGCTCGATCTTGCCGCCAAGGCCTTCGAGAACGAGCCCTATGTAGCCCGCATGGTCGAAGTCTATGCCCGCATGCTCGCCAATGACGGCCGATTCGACGAAGCCGCCGAAGTCATTGACACCTTCGAAAAACAGGGCCTGACCCATCCGGTCGTCACCGTGGTCAAGGAGACGGTGGAGGCTCGCCAGAAGCCGGGCGTCTTCACCCCCAATGTGCAGGTCGGCGCCGCCGAAATGTTCCACGGTATTGGTGCGGCCCTGACGCGTGATGGCAGCATGGACCTGGCGCTGGTTTTCCTGCGCCTCGGTCTCTATCTCGATCCCAATGCCGACGTCATTGCCCTCGCCGTTGGCCAGCTGCTCGACAACGCCGACCAGCACGAGGCGGCCAACAAGATCTATGACGCCATCCCGGTGACCTCTTCGGTCAAGCCGACTGCCGTCGTGCGCATCGCCCAGAATCTTGATGCCACTGGCGATCGTCCCGAGGCGCTGCGCCGCCTGCGCAATATCATTGCCGCCAATCCCAATGATCTCGACGCCGTCTCGGTGCTCGGCGACATGCTCCGCTATGACGAGCAATATCTCGAGGCTGCCGAGGCCTATACGCGCAGCATCGAGATCTCGGGTGGCGAGGCTCCGGCCGACTGGCGCTACTATTACGTGCGCGGCATCGCCTATGAGCGGGGCGACGAGTGGCCCAAGGCCGAGGCAGATTTCCTCAAGGCGCTGGAGCTCAATCCCGATCAGCCTGCGGTGCTCAACTATCTCGGCTACAGCTGGATCGACAAGGACATGCACCTCGACCGCGCCCTCGGCATGATCGAGAAGGCTGTCGAAGCCCAGCCTCAGGATGGCTATATCGTCGATTCGCTCGGCTGGGCCTTCTACAAGCTCGGCCGCATCGACGAAGCGATCGAAACGCTCGAGCGCGCGGTCATGCTGCTGCCCAACGACCCCGAGATCAATGACCATCTCGGCGACGCTTACTGGAAGGCCGGGCGCAAGCTCGAAGCGCGCTTCCAGTGGAATGTCGCCCGCGCGGTCGACAAGGATGGTCGCGTCACCGAACGTACCGGCCCAAAGCTGGCCGAGGGGCTGACCCCGGAAAACGAGACTGAATAGTCCCGATCCGATGATCCCATCCACCACCCAGGCAGCGCCGGCAAAGATCAATCTGGCGCTGCATGTCACCCGTCGTCGCGATGATGGCTATCACGATCTCGAAAGCCTCATCGTCTTCGCCGATCTGGCCGACGAACTCACCGCCACGCCCGCCGACACCGACAGCCTGACCATTTCCGGTCCCTTCGCTGCGGGCCTTGGAGCGGGCAGCACCAATCTCGTGATGCGGGCGGTGACGGCTTTCCGGGCACGCTGGCCGGGGCTGGTGCCAGATGGGCTGCACATCCATCTGGTCAAGAACCTGCCGGTGGCTGCCGGCATTGGCGGTGGATCGGCCGATGCCGCGGCCGCCTTGCGACTTCTAGTGCAGATAAGCAGACAAAACCTTTCCGTTGCCGATCTCTCCGATCTGGCTGCCGGCCTTGGCGCGGACGTGCCTGCCTGCCTCATCAGCCAGCCGCTGGTGGCGCGTGGCGTGGGTGAAATCCTCTCGCCGCTGCCCGATTTTCCGGCGCTGCACATCGTCTTGATCAACCCGCTGGTGCCGGTGGCGACGGCCGATATTTTCCGCCGCCTCAATGCCCACGACAATTATCCGCTGCCGGCCCTGCCAAGCCCGCTGACGCGCCCGGCCCAGCTTGGTCTCTGGCTCGCTGAAACCCGCAATGATCTGCAGCCGCCGGCGATCAAGCTGGTGCCCGTCATCGGGGAGATCATCGCGGAGCTGGCCGAGACGCCAGGATGCATTCTGGCGCGCATGTCCGGTTCCGGCGCCACGGTCTTCGGCCTCTTTGGCACGGAAGGGCAGGCGCACGAGGCCGCCCAGATCATGCGCCGCCACAATCCCGAACACTGGGTGGCCGCTGCTCCGCTCCTGGGTGTTTGAGGCAAATACCCCCACCCAACCTCCCCCTGAAAGGGGGAGGAGTCACATCGGGGCTCTCTGAAGTTGTGCGAATGCGATCTGTCCCTCCCCCTTCTTCAGGGGAGGCTAGGAGGGGGTGCTCACACGCACCGGTACCAAAAACTAAAAACCTACGACGCGCGGCCGACGCTGTGGCGCACCACGTCAGCGAGAATGGTCTTCATATCGCTGTCGGGCAGGGGGGCGAGCGCGGCAATGGCCGCGTCGGCGTGGGCATGGGCCTTGTCGAGCGTGCGCTTGAGCGTGTTGTAGCGCGTAAAGATCGCGACCACCTGGCTCACTTCGAGGTCACTGGCGTCCATATTGCCCAGAGCCGAGGCGATGATGGCGCGTTCGGCTTCCGTGCCTTCGGCCAGCGCCAGGATCACCGGGAGGGTCATTTTGCCCTCGCGCAGATCGTCGCCGACATTCTTGCCCAGCGTGCCGGTCTGCCCGCCGTAGTCGAGCGCATCGTCGACGAGCTGGAAGGCGTTGCCGAGCTCGATGCCATATTGCGCCAGCGCTTCGCGTCCGGCCGCGTCAGCGCCGCCCGACATGGCGCCCACTTCGCAGGCCGCCTTGAACAGCACGGCCGTCTTGGCGCGGATCACTTCGGCATAATCGGCTTCGGTGGTGGTGAGGTCGCCGGTCTTGGCCAGCTGGAACACCTCGCCCTCGGCCATCATCGCCGACGCGGCCGACAGCACGCCCAGCGCATCGATGTCGCCGGTTTCCACCATCATCATGAAAGCCTGGCCGAGGAGGAAATCCCCCACGAGAATGGACGCCTTGTTGCCCCATACCATGCGGGCCGCAGGCTTGCCGCGGCGCATGTCGCTCTCGTCCACGACATCGTCATGAAGGAGCGTCGCATTGTGCATGAACTCGACGGCGGCGGCGAAATTGATGGCGCTGCCCTTGCCACGACCGAAGAGGATGGACGCGGCGACGGTCAGCATCGGGCGCAACCGCTTGCCGCCGCTCTCGATGAGATAGCGGGCCAGTTCGGGCACCATATCGACATGCGATTCCGCACGGCTCAGGATCAGCGCGTTGACCTGCGCCATATCCTCGGCCGTTGCCGCCAAAAGCCGATCGACCGCATTGGTCGTTTCAGCCTGCTTCGTCTGGGTCAGAACAGAGACCGCCATTACCGTCCTCTTTTTGGGCGCAGCGGCAAAACGGGTTGAGCCTGCCACGCCCGCGCATATATGGTCGCGCGGAACCAGCCATCCGGGTGCGATGTCCCTAGACCAGCCCAATCCGTTTGTAAAACACCAAACCATAACGCGCGACGCCTTTTTAGGCGGCAGGCTCATTGTGTCGCAGCCCAGCCACGGCTTTCGGGCCGGGCTCGACTCGGTGCTGCTCGGCGCTGCCATCGGCCGGGACACGAGGAATTTGCTCGATCTGGGCGCCGGCGTGGGCACGGCTTCGCTTGTCTCGCTCTCTCTCGGCCTCACCGGCACTGCCACTATGGTCGAGCGCCACGACGACACCGCGCACCTGGCGCGTCGCAACATTGACGAGAACGGTCTAGCCTGCCGCGCCAATGTTCTGGGGGTCGATATCCTCGAAAAGCCGGCGCTGCGGCGAGAGGCCGGGCTGCTCGACAATTACTACGACGCCATCATCGCCAACCCGCCGTTCTTCGGCGCGGGTCAGGGCACGCTGGCCCCGAACGACAGCCGCGCCGATGCGCGCCACATGCCTGCCGATAAGCTCGAGACCTGGCTGCGCTGTGCCGCGGGAGCCGCCAAGGCCGGGGGCGAGATCATCTTCATCTATCCGGCAGCCGGGCTGGCGGCCTTGCTGGCCGCCTTCACGCCGCGCTTCGGCGCCATCACCATCCTGCCGCTGACGCCGCGACCAAACCAGCCGGCGAGCCGTATTCTCGTGCGCGGGATAAAGGGGTCGCGCGCGCCGCTGACGCTTCTGGCCAGCCGTCCGCTGCATGGCGCTGAGGACCGCGCCTTCGCCCCCGCCTTCGACGCAATTTTCCGTGGTGCCGGCGTGCTCGACTGGTAATCCCCTGTCGCCATGCCTAAATCAGCCGGGACGAAGGAGAGGACATGGCCGAACTGACCAGTGCTAAACCCAATTGGCTTCGCCGCGTCCTCCGTCGCGCCCCGGTCATTCCCGTCGTGCGCCTTCAGGGGGTCATTGCCGCTGAACAGCGCCCCGGCCGCCTCAACATTGCCGGGGTTGAACCCCTGCTGACCCGTGCTTTTGCGATGAAAGCCGCGCCAGCCGTCGCCATCGTCATCAATTCTCCGGGCGGCTCGCCGGTCCAGAGCCGGCTCATTTCCAAGCGGATCCGCGAACTTGCCGACCAGCACAACAAGCCGGTGCTGGTCTTTGTCGAAGATGCCGCCGCCTCGGGCGGTTATTTCATCGCGGTGGCCGGCGACGAAATCTTTGTCGATCCGTCCTCCATTGTCGGCTCCATCGGCGTCATCATGGCCGGCTTCGGCTTTGTCGAAGCAATCGACAAGCTTGGTATCGAGCGTCGCGTCCATACCGCTGGGCGCAATAAATCGACGCTAGATCCCTTCCTCCCCGAGAAGGAAGAGGACGTGGAACGCATCAAGCAGTTCGAACTCGATATCCATCAGGTCTTCATCGACCACGTCAAAGCCCATAGGGCAGGGCGCCTGAAGGCGGACGACGATACGCTCTTTACCGGTCAATGGTGGACCGGCCTGCGCGGGGTCGAGCTCGGCCTCGTCGACGCCATCGGTGATCTCCATTCGACCCTCCGCCAGCGCTTCGGGCCGGATATCGAGCTCAAGGTCATTGCGCCCAAAAAACCATTCTTCGCCTTACCGCGCTTGAGCATTTCCGCTTCTGGCGTGCTAGATGATGCCGTCTCAACCCTCGAAGACCGTGCCCATTGGGCCCGGCTCGGCCTTTAGAAGTTTCCGGCCATGCTCTTGCGCATCCTGCTGTTCGCGGCCCTCGCCATTCTCATCTATTTCGGTGTCCGCCGCATCTGGCGCGACTGGTCGGGGAAATTCAATGCTGATGCCGAAGGGGCAAAGCTGCTGCGCCGCCAGCGCGATATGGCGGATCGCCAGACCCATGACGTCATCGACCTCAAGCGCGACAAGGACGGCACCTATCGACCCGGCGACAAGGATGGCAACGACAAGCGCCATTGACCACCGGGAGCGTCCAAACTAGAGGTTTGTCCCGCATATATGCAGGATATTTGTCGATGACCTCTCGCCCCGCCCATATGGACCCGAAGAACTCCTTCCAGGGTCTGATCCTCACGCTCCAGCAATTCTGGGCTGAGCAGGGTTGCGTTGTTCTGCAGCCCTATGACATGCAGATGGGCGCCGGCACATTCCACACCGCTACGACGCTGCGCGCCCTGGGCCCAAAGCCGTGGAAGGCCGCCTATGTGCAGCCCTCGCGCCGTCCCAAGGATGGTCGCTACGGCGAAAATCCCAATCGCCTGCAGCACTATTATCAGTTCCAGGTGATCCTCAAGCCATCGCCGGAAAACATCCAGCAGCTCTATCTCGACTCGCTGGCCGCCATCGGCCTCGACGCCTCGGTGCACGACATCCGTTTCGTCGAGGACGACTGGGAGAGCCCGACGCTCGGCGCCTGGGGTCTGGGCTGGGAATGCTGGTGCGACGGCATGGAAGTCTCTCAGTTCACCTACTTCCAGCAGGTCGCCGGCTTTGAATGCTCCCCGGTTCCGGGCGAAATCACCTACGGTCTCGAGCGCCTCGCCATGTATGTGCAGGGAGTGGAAAACGTCTACGACCTCAACTTCAACGGCCGCGAAGGCGACGAGAAGGTCACCTATGGTGAGGTCTTCCTGCAGAACGAACAGGAATCCTCGAAGTACAATTTCGAGGCGGCCGATACCGAAATGCTGTTCCGTCACTTCGATGATGCGGAAAAGGAATGCCGCGCTATCCTCGCCAAGGGTGCCGAAGGCAATCGCCAGACCATGGCCATCCCCGCCTATGAGCAGGTTGTGAAGGCCTCGCACAATTTCAACATGCTCGACGCCCGCGGCGTCATCTCGGTCACCGAGCGCCAGAGCTACATCCTGCGCATCCGCGAACTGGCAAAATCCTGCGGCGAAGCCTGGCTGCAGACTGCCGGCGGCGGCGCGGAATAAGGTTTTGTCGGGGGTTCGTCGACCCCCACCTAACCTCCCCCTGGTAGGGGGAGGGGACCGGCCGGTGAGGTCGGAACCATTGGGTTCTTCAAGCGAGTTGTCGGGCACGAGCCCGCGAGAGCCCCAATGGGCTCCTCCCCCTATCAGGGGGAGGCCGGGTGGGGGTACTCAGTGCACCCCAATCAAATCAAGCTTCAGCCGCAGCCCTCACTTCCACCACGGTCAGCATCTGCCGCTTGTCGGCGCGGTCGCGCCAGGTGATGGACTGGCCGGCCTTGAGCCCGATCAGCGCCGTGCCGATCGGCGTCATCACCGAAATCTTGCCCGCAGCAATATCGGCCTCGGCCGGATAGACCAGCGTCACGTCCTGCTCGGCCCCGCCATTGGTGCGGTAGACGACGCGCGCACCCATGCGCACCACATCCTCGGGCAGCTTGGCATCTTCCACGACACGGGCGCGGTCGAGCTCGTCGAGCAGCGTCTCGGCCAGCTCGGGCATGCGGTCCAGCCCGGCGCGGGCCAGGCGTCCCAGCGTCTCGTGGTCGGTCGAACCCAGCACGATGCGGGGCGACAAATCTCTGGTGGGCTGCGTCATGGCAACATGTCCTCTCGGCCCGCGGCGCGCGAAAATGCGCATCACCAGACGGGCGTGTCGTTTGGAAAATCGGGATGAACGGGGGCGCTGGGAAAAGGTGTAACGAAGGCCTGCCCTAAGCAGGCTCCAGCGCGAGCAAGCCTAGGGCTTCAGTCCTGCGACCAGGAAGATGCGGTGATGCGAAAGGCTCGTGTTCATGCCTTGAAAGCTAGTGCCGCCACGGGAAAAGTCAAGCCTGCCCCGTCCCGGCGTCCGCCAAGCAATTGCGCCGATTGAGGGAAACTGCCACTGTCCGGCCCGACATAACCCACTATCCCAAGGGAGCCAGCGTCATGGAATGGGTCATTCTCGTACTTGCCGTCGCCGTCATCGGCTACGCCATCGTCATCTACAACAGCCTGGTGAAAAACCGGCAGATGGTCGAGGAGGGCTGGAGCGGCATCGATGTGCAGCTCAAGCGCCGCACCGACCTCATTCCCAATATGATGGAGACGGTTAAGGGCTATATGGGCCATGAGCGCGAGACGCTCGAAGCCGTGGTTCAGGCGCGCGCCGCTGCCACCAGCGCCGCTGCCTCTGGCCCCGAAGCCCGCGCCAAGGCCGAAGGCGAACTCTCGAGTGCGCTGGGTCGCCTGCTGGCAGTGGCCGAGGCCTATCCGGACCTCAAGGCCAACACCACCTTCCTCGAATTCCAGCAGACCCTGCGCACCACCGAGGACGAGATCCAGATGGCCCGCCGCTACTACAATGGCGCGGTCCGGGACATGAACATCCAGGTTGATTCGTTCCCGTCCAATATTGTCGCCAACGCCTTCCGCTTCACCAAGGCGCAGTATTTCGAGCTCGACAACGAAGCCGAGCGCCAGGCGCCCACGGTAAAATTCTGACGGGACGACTGACGCGATGCTTGCCCGCCTCCTGACTGCCTTCGCGCTGGTCCTCGCCCTTGCCCTGCCTGCGGCAGCGCGCGAGGAAATCCTGGCTTTTGCCAGCGACGTCACGCTGCGCACAGACGGATCGGTCCGCGTCGTCGAGACCATCGACGTCCGGGCCGAAGGCATCAATATCCGTCGCGGCATCTATCGGGATATCCCGACGGTGCTGCTCGGCGAATCGGGCAACAAGATCCGCGTCAGCCTCACGGTCGAAGGCGTCACCCGCGCCGGGGCCCCGGAAGACTACAACGTCGAGCGCATGGGCAATTTCCAGCGCATCTGGATCGGCAGTTCAGAACGACTGCTCAATCGTGGCCAGCACCGCTACACCATCTCCTATGTCATGGACCGCATGGCCCGCCCCTTTGCGGACCATGACGAGCTCTATTGGAATGCGACCGGCAATTACTGGGATTTCCCGGTGCTGAAATCGGTGGCGCGCGTCACCCTGCCGGACGGCGCCGTCATTTCCGATGCGGTCGCCTATACCGGCGATGTCGGCTCGGCCGAACAGGCCGTGCGCGTCACCCGCGAAGCCGACAATATCGCCGTCTTCCGCACCCAGCGCGTGCTGGGGCCGGGCGAGGGCATGACCTTTTCCGTCTCCTTCCAGAAGGGGCTCATCCAGTTCCCGGAAGGGCTCGATGCGCTGGTGCAGTCGGCCTCAGACCTGCGTGAGGTCTGGCTACCTGTCCTCTGCGTGCTTATTCTTCTCGCTTACAATTTCACTGCCTGGTCCCGCGTCGGGCGCGATCCGCCCAAGGGCACGGTCATTCCGCTGTTTTACCCGCCCAAGGATTTCTCGCCGGCCCTGACCCACTACGTGCACAATTGGGGTTTCAAGAATTCCGGCTGGACGGCACTCACCGCCGCCATCTTCAATCTGGGCGTGCGCGGGCTCATCACCATCCGCAATGAAAATGACACCCTCTCGGTCACGCGGACTGGCAAGGCGCTGGATGAAAAGCTCCCGGTGGGCGAGGAAATCCTCTTCCGCTATTTTGAAGCCCAGCAGAGCGTCACCCTCGACAAGGCCCATGGCGTAGAGCTCGGCAGCCAGCGTGAAAAATTCACCAGCGCCATCACCCGTGAGAACCGTGCCGTCTGGTTCAACCACAATGCAGGCTTCGCCATTCTCAGCTTCGTTTTTGCGGCCCTGATGATGGTCGGCATGGTCGCGCTCGACATCCTTGAGCCGGTCTGGCTCTTCGGCGCCTTTGTCGGCGGCGTCTTCGTCACCGTCATTGGCTCGATCTTTTTCAGCGTGCTGCGACAGGGCGGCTGGCAACGCTTTATCATCATCATCTTTCTCGGCTTCTTCGGCTTTAACTTCCTCGGCGGGCTGGCCGAGAGCTTTACCGATATCACCATCAATACGGCCGCTGTGGCTGCGGCTTCGCTGGTGGCCATCAGCGCCATTTTCGCCGTGCTGATGCGCGCACCCACCGTGCAGGGCCGCAAGGTCATGGACGAGATCGAAGGTTTTAAGCTCTACCTCGAAACCGCCGAAAAGAACCGGCTCAATATCGACAAGGAGCCGCCCATGACCATCGGGCGTTTCGAGCGCATCTTGCCCTATGCCATCGCCCTTGGCGTCGAAAAGCCGTGGTCCGAGCATTTCGAGGCTGAACTGGCGCGCAATGCGGTGTCCGACGCCAGCCAGGGGTCCTATGACCCGCACTGGTATGGCGGCTCGCGGAGCTTCTCCTCGGGCAATCTCTCCAATGCCATCAGCACCGCCTCTTCAGGCATGGCTGCGGCCATGATCGCGGCCCAGCCCGTCCAGGCCAGTTCGTCCGGGTCTTCGGGCGGAGGCGGAGGCTTCTCCGGCGGCGGCGGTGGCGGTGGTGGCGGGGGAGGCTGGTAGCCAGCAATGACCGAGCCCGCACCGCCCTATGCCCAGGACATTATCGCCCCGGTGGCGGTGCAGCACCTCGTCGAATATGGCGACGTCTCACCCGACCGGCCGGACGATTTCGGCTTCTGGTACAATTACATCGACTACACCTTCGAAGAGGGCGGCGTGACCCTGCGCGCCCGCCACTACTTCGACGAGCCGGGGAGGGCGCTGCTCATGTCCGATTGCTCGGATGATCCCTTTACCCTCAGGGTTCTGGTCTTCCTCTCCATGCGCTATGGCGCGCTGCAGTGTTTTCGCGAGGGGCGCTATGCCGTCGTGCCGCGCGAGATCATGGAGATCGTCAACGACATGCGCGTTGCTCATCTCGCCTCCCGCACGACCTGAGATGGCAAGGCGTGTGGACATCTGGCGACGCGCTTGCTAGGCAAACCGCGCCCATTCTAATCGGTAAGCCATCATGCCAGAACTGCTGCTCGAACTCTTCTCCGAGGAAATCCCGGCCCGCTTCCAGCGTCGCGCCGCCGAAGACCTCAAGAAAGCTGTCACCAATGCTCTGGTCGATGCAGGTCTGGTCTATGAGGGCGCAAAAGCCTTCGCCACGCCGCGCCGCCTGGCGCTGACCGTGTCTGGCCTGCCGCCGCGCTCGCCCGATACGCGCGAAGAAAAGAAGGGCCCTAAGGTCGGCGCTCCCCAGCCCGCCATCGACGGCTTTCTGCGCGCCGCAGGCCTCTCGTCGATTGACGACGCGAAAATCCAGAGCGACCCGAAGAAGGGCGATTTTTACATCGCGCTGATCGAAAAGCCGGGTGCCGATGCGGTCGAGCTGCTCTCGGCTATCCTGCCAAAGATTCTCACCGACTTCCCCTGGGCAAAATCCATGCGTTGGGGCTCGGGCAGCTTCAACTGGGTGCGCCCGCTGCGCGCCATCACCGCCACCTTCGGTACGGAGAACGACGAGCCGATCGTCGTTCCCTTCGCGGCTGCCGGCATTGAATCGGGCCAGACCACGTTTGGTCACCGCTTCCTCGCGCCCGAGGCCATCCGCATCAAGCGTTTCGACGATTACGTCACCGCTCTGGAGCGCGCCAAGGTTGTGCTCGATATCGACCGCCGCAAGGATATCATCCGCGCCGACGCCGACCAGCTGGCCTTTGCACAGGGCCTGACCGTCATTGCCGACGAGGGCCTCCTCGAGGAAGTCGCCGGGCTGGTGGAATGGCCCAATGTCATGATGGGTGCGTTCGATCCGGACTTCCTCACCCTGCCTGAAGAAGTCATCATCGCCACCATCCGCGCCAATCAGAAATGTTTCTGCCTGCGCGATGCCTCCGGCAAGCTGGCGCCGAACTTCATCATCATTTCCAACACCGTCCCCACTGATGGTGGCGCGACGATCGTATCCGGCAATGAGCGCGTCATTCGCGCGCGCCTCTCGGACGCGATGTTCTTCTACAATTCCGATCTGGCGCTGCCGCTCGAGCATGGTCTGCCCAAGCTCGAAGAGACCGTCTTCCACGCCAAGCTCGGCAGCCAGTTCGCCCGCATCGAACGTCTGGTCAAACTCGCGGGCGAAATCGCCCCGCAGATCGGTGCTGATCCCGAACGCGCCAAGCGCGCCGCCATGCTCGCCAAGGCCGATCTCACCACCCAGATGGTCGGTGAATTCCCTGAGCTGCAGGGCCTGATGGGCCGCTATTACGCCACTGCGCAGGGCGAGCCCGCCGATATCGCGACAGCCATGGAAATGCACTACAAGCCGCTCGGCCCGACCGATCAGGTCCCCACCGAGCCGATCTCCATCGCCGTGGCCCTGGCCGACAAGCTCGACCTCCTCACCGGTTTCTGGTCGATCGACGAAAAGCCCACCGGCTCGCGCGACCCCTTTGCGCTGCGCCGCGCCGCTCTGGGCGTCATCCGCATCATCACCGAGAACGGGCTCAAATTCCCGCTTCAGGTCGATGTCGATCTCCTCGCCTTCTTCCATGATCGCCTGAAGGTCACCCTGCGCGAATCCGGCGCCCGTCACGACCTCGTCGATGCCGTTATCTCGGCCGACAGCAATGACATGCTCCAGATCACCCAGCGTGCCGAGGCTCTCTCCGCGCTGCTCTCCAGCGATGATGGTGCAAACCTGCTCGCCGGCTACAAGCGCGCTGCCAACATTCTCGCCGCCGAAGAAAAGAAGGACGGCAAGGCTTATGCCGGTGCCGTCGATCAGGCCGCACTGAAACTGCCGGAAGAAATCGCGCTGGCGTCTGCCGTCGAAAGCGTCAATGCGACCGTGGCCGGCCATGTCGGCAAGGACGACTACAAGGCCGCCATGGCGGATCTGGCGACCCTCCGCGCGCCCGTCGACGCCTTCTTCACCGAAGTGCTCGTTAACGACGCCGATCCGGCCGTCCGCGCCAACCGCCTTAATCTTCTGGCACGCCTGCGCGACACCATGCATCTGGTCGCCGATTTCGGCAAAGTCGCCGGCTGATCCTTTTCGCCGCTGAACATCAGTGCGCCCGGTCCAAAAGGCCGGGCGTTTCTTTTTCTCCATAGTGCCGACTTATTTTCAGGCTCTTGGCACCAGCTGCGTCGCCGCGCATTATCCTGCGATATATTTTTGGAGTTTTCCCGATGAGTGTTGGCCTGCTTGCTCTGCTCGATGACATCGCAGCACTGGCGAAGGTCGCCGCCGCATCGCTCGACGATGTGGCCACCCAAGCCGTCAAGGCCAGCGTCAAGGCCGCTGGCGCCGTCATTGACGATGCGGCAGTCACCCCCAGCTATGTCAAAGGCTTTGAAGCCAAGCGCGAGCTGCCCATTATTGGCCGGATTGCCCTGGGCTCGATCAAGAACAAGATGCTGTTCCTGCTCCCGGCAGCGCTGCTTCTGTCCTATTTCCTGCCGTGGATGATCACACCCCTGTTGATGCTGGGCGGTGCCTATCTCTGTTACGAGGGAGCCGAAAAGGTCTTCCACCTGTTCGCGCCGCACGCGGCGGACAAGCATGAGGCGCAGATCGAGCACACTGCTATCGAGCCGGTCGATCTCGAGGAGCAGCGCGTCTCCGGCGCCATCAAGACCGACTTCATCCTCTCTGCCGAGATCATGACCATCATCCTCTCGGCCATCGACGTGCCCGATTTCTGGACCCGCGCAGCGATCCTCGCCGTGGCGGCCATCGGCATCACCGTGGCGATTTACGGCACTGTGGCAATCATCGTGAAGGCCGACGACTTCGGTCTGTTGCTGGCCAAGAGCGGCCGTACGCACACCGGCCGTGCCATCGGCCGGGCCATCGTCGTCGCCATGCCCACTTTCATGCATGTGCTCAGCATCGTCGGCACCGCGGCCATGACCTGGGTCGGCGGCTCCATCATCGCCCATGGTCTTTATGAATTCGGCATCACCGGGCCGGAACATGTCATCGAGGCCGCGTCGCACTGGGCGGCAACGACCTTCTCGGCCTTCCCCGGCGTCGCGGGCTGGCTCGCCACCGCCGTGGTGGACTTCTTCATCGGCCTTGCCCTTGGTGCGCTGATGATCCCGATCGTGCAGTATGCCATCACGCCGCTCTGGCGCGCCGTGAAAGCGGTGCTCCCCAAGCGCGCCGCGGCTTAAGGATTGGCCAGTCTATCGCCTCTTTCGCTCCCTCCCCCTTGTGGGGAGGGTAGCAGAGCTTGGCCGCAGGCCTAGCGGCGCTGGGGTGGGGGTGTTGGCTCGACGGCGAGCAAACGAAGGCCCCCCACCCTCAATCCCTCCCCACGGAGGGGGAGGGAGGCGACAGGGCCGTCGTCCGAGCTCAATAGGCGTCCGTCCGGGGTGAGGGGTGAATGCCTCTCAGTGAGAAGCCCCCTCAAACCGGCGGCGTAAAGCCCCCGGTCTTTCTCCCCTTGAACGGGGCCATGCCCTCGCGGGCCAGTTCATCGGCGCGTTCGTTGAGTTCGTCGCCGGCGTGGCCCTTCACCCAGTGCCAGGAAATCTGGTGCCGCTTTGTGGCTTCATCCAGCGCCTGCCAAAGCTCCACATTCTTCACCGGCTTCTTGTCGGCGGTCTTCCAGCCGTTGCGCTTCCAGCCGTGCATCCAGCTCTGCACGCCGTTCTTGACGTACTGACTGTCGGTGTGGAGATCGACCGTACAGGGGCGCGTGAGGGCATTGAGCGCCTCGATGGCTGCGGTCAGCTCCATCTTGTTGTTCGTGGTCAGCTGCTCGCCGCCCTTGAGCTCCTTGCGGTGCTGGCCGAACTGCAGAATAGCGCCCCATCCGCCGGGCCCCGGATTTCCCGAACAGGCGCCGTCGGTATGGATGATGACTGTTTCGCTCATGCCGCAGGGCGCCTCAGGATATGGAACTGGCAGGGCAGCCCGTAGTGGTCGGTCGCGACATGGGTCTTTTCCATGCCGATATTGGTCAGGATGGCGAGAGACGGCGCATTCTCGACATGGGCCATACCGATGAAATGGCTGCCCTTGTCATTGGCAAAGAACCAGTCGCGCAGGCCCGCCGCCGCCTCGGTGGCGTAGCCATTGCCGAAAAATTCCTCGAACAGCGTGTAGCCGATCTCAGGCTCCCCGGTCGGCGGATAGACGCCGAACCCGGCACGACCGACCATTTGCCCGTCTGACTTCCGCCGCACACGCAGCTTGCCGAACTGGTGCGTCTCGAAGAGATCGATCCAGTGCGCCACCGCTTCTTCGCACTGCTCGCGGGTATAGGGCACGCCCAGCGTCGTCAGATAGCGCGTTGCCCGCTCGGTGCCGTGCAGGCGCACAAGGTCATCGACCTGATCCATGCGCCAGCCGGACAGCACCAGCCGCTCGGTCTCGAAAAGATCGAGGTCGCTCATCGTCCAGCCGTTTCCAGATCGCGCAGCACGCGCGGGATATTGAAGGCAATGTTCTCGATTGCCGTGGTTTTGGTCTCGACCTTGATCTCGTAGCGCGCCGCAAAGGCGTCGATCACTTCTTCGACAAGGCTCTCCGGAGCCGAAGCGCCGGCGCTCACGCCCAGCGTCCTGATGTCCCCGTAAAGCGACCAGTCGATATCGCTCGCCCGGTCCACCAGCGTCGCAATCCTGCAGCCTGAACGCAGGGCCACCTCGACGAGGCGCTGCGAATTGGACGAATGGGGCGACCCCACCACGATCATCGCTTCCACCATCGGCGCCACGGCCTTGATGGCCTCCTGCCGATTGGTGGTGGCGTAGCAGATGTCTTCCTTGTGCGGCCCGTTGATCGCCGGGAATCGAGCCTGCAGCGCCGCCACGATCTCGCGCGTGTCATCCACGCTCAGCGTCGTCTGGGTGACGAAAGCCAGGTTCTGAGGGTCGCGCGGGGTGAAATTATTGGCGTCAGCCACCGTTTCGATGAGGGCGACGGCCCCCTGCGGCAATTGGCCCATCGTGCCGATAACCTCGGGATGCCCCTCATGCCCAATGAGCACGATTTCGTGGCCTTCGGCAAAATGGCGCTGCGCTTCCACATGCACCTTGCTCACCAGCGGGCAGGTCGCATCGAGGAAAAACATGTTCCGGCTCTTGGCGTCCGCCGGCACGCTTTTCGGCACGCCATGGGCCGAAAACACCACGGGAGCCTCGGTTTCGGGGATTTCGTCGAGTTCCTCGACGAAAATCGCGCCCTTATCCTTGAGGCCCTCGACCACATATTTGTTGTGCACGATGGCGTGGCGCACATAAACCGGCGCGCCATATTTCTGCAGCGCCAGCTCCACGATCTGGATGGCGCGGTCCACGCCAGCGCAAAAACCGCGCGGGGCACAGAGCATGATGTCGAGTTGTGGCCTTTTTTCCATAAGAGATCAGATGCTTTCCGCACCCCGCCAAGTCAAGTCCTGTTGCAGCAGGGCAGGGGCGTGGGGCAGTATGGTTCCGTTGTGACGGCAAGGACGGTGTTCAGTGAGTTTGGCGCAGGAAATGTTTGCGGTCGCCCCGGCTCTGGGGAAGGCAAACCTGAGCGCTTCCCAACTAAAAATGTTGGCTGGCAAGGCGCGGTGGATTTTCCGCGTCGGCGAGGCCGGCTTTCCCACTGTTCCCACAATTGCCATCACCCGCGCCGCCTGGGATGCGCTGCAGTCCGAACGCGCACGGCGCGATACGCGCCTGCGCACCCATTGGGTGGCGTGCCTCTTCAAGCTGGTCGGCAAGGACGGCAAGCCGCCGCTTCTGGTCGTGCGCACTTCCGCTGCGATCCACAATGGTGGTCTCCAGCCCGCCCGGGTCGGCATTCCGGCTCCGGCCGCACCTGGAGACGCGGTTGATCCCGGCCGGCCCTTGGCCCGCGCCATCAAGCAGGCGTTTGAAAGCTATGGCTTTCCCGATGCCGCCTGGGGCAATTCGCGGTCGGACGACGATCGCGCCCGCCAGATCGTCCTCGTCCAGGCCGTGGCCGAGGGCGAGGTCGAGCAATTCCTCACCCGCAATTCCATCACCGGCGTGCTGGGCCCGGCCCCGCTCAATGGCGGCGCTGTGCCGCGCCTACCCGACAGTGTCGATGCGCTGATCAGCCTGCTCGATGCCAAGGCCGGCCGCCACATGGCCTGCCTTGTCGCCATCCACCGGGGTCAGGTGAAATTCCTCTCCGCCCGCCCGGTCCAGGCCACCGCCGCCGGAGAGCTCGAGGCCGCCGTCGACCGCGTCAACCGCAAGGTGTGGAGCCCGCACAACGCCGTCAGCCGCGTCGATCCCAATCGCCTGACCCAGCTGCTCCATCCGCGCCTCAAGTCGGCGGAGGATGCGACCCCAATCGCCACTGGCCTCGGTGTCTCGCCGGGTGCTGCGAGCGGCATCATTACCTTTAATGCCGAGGACGCGGCGCGTCTGCGCGCCCGCGGCAAGCACTGCATTCTTGTCGTCAACGAAACCGGCCCGGCCGATATCGAAGGCATGAAGGCTGCCACCGGCATTCTCACCGCTCGCGGTGGCATGACCAGCCATGCCGGCGTCATCGCCCGCATCACCGGAAAGCCTTGTGTTGCCGGCGTGCGCACCCTTTCTGTCGATACAACGGAAAATGTCTGCCGCATTGGGGATCGCGAATTCCGCCCCGGCGACCGGCTCACCATCGATGGCAGCGACGGCACTGTCTATCTCGGCACGCTGCCTCTGGCCCAGCCCCATATCGGTGGCGCCATCGGCACACTGCTCGGCTGGTCCGACGCGAGCCGCACTATCGCCGTGCGCACCAATGCCGAATCGCTGGAAGCCGCCGCGACGGCCCTGTCCTTCGGCGCCGAGGGCGTCGGCCTCGCGCGCTCCGAGCACATGTTCTTTTCGCCAGAGCGCATGGTGGCCCTGCGCCGCATGATCCTCTCGGAAGACGAGGAAGCCCGCCGCCGCGCCATCCATGGCCTCGTCGATTTCCAGACCGGGGACTATTCCGCCCTGTTCGGCGCCATGAACGGCCTGCCGGTCAACGTGCGCCTCTTTGATCCGCCGCTGCACGAATTTCTGCCACGCACTGATGAAGAGATTGAGGACACGGCAGCGTCGCTCGGCGTTGCCGTCCGGGCCCTGCGCCTTCGGCTCGAGCGCATTGCCGAGACCAATCCCATGCTCGGCCATCGCGGCGTGCGCCTTGCCATCACCTATCCCGAAATTCTGCAGATGCAGATCCAGGCCATTCTCGCCGGGGCCCGCGCCGCCAGCGAGCGCCAGCTGGCCCCGGTGCCGGTCGAGATCATGGTGCCCTTCGTCTCGACCGCCAGCGAAGTCGCCTGGGTGCGCGACCACGCGACAACCATCATCGAGAACTCGGGCCTGGCGCGGTCGGATCGGGTCAAATTCTCCTTTGGCACCATGATCGAGCTTCCGCGCGCCTGTCTGCGCGCCGGGGAAATTGCCGGCATGGTGGATTTTTTGTCCTTCGGGACGAACGATCTGACCCAGACCACCTTCGGCATCTCGCGCGACGATGCGCCGACCTTCCTGGCAGCCTATCAGCGCAAGGGCATCTACGAGCGCGATCCCTTCGTCACCATCGACGAGAAGGGCGTCGGCGAATTGATCGCCATCGCCATCGAACGGGGCAGGGCGGCCAATCCCGATCTCAAGATCGGAATTTGCGGCGAACACGCTGGCGATCCCACTTCGCTGAAATTCTTCTCGGGGCTCGGCATCGACTACGTCAGCTGCTCTCCCTACCGCGTTCCGGTCGCCCGCCTCACGCTTGCACAGGCGTCGGGCTGAAATTTCCCCATTACAAACCCGTCAGTTCCATCCCATATGAAGCCGTGGCACACTGCCCAAAAAGGGAAGGAAAAAACCGCTCGTGACAAAGTTTAGGGCTCTGCTCGCATTCGCTCTTCTGGCTCTGCCCACTTCTGCCATGGCCCAGTCCGGCGCCCAATGCGCAGCCATTGCCGGGGATGCCGCGCGGCTGGCCTGCTATGATGGTGTTTTCCGCAGCGCCACCGCTTCCACCGAAGCGCTCTCCGTCACCGTCGAAAGCGAACAGCTCATTCCGGCCCGTCCCAGCGGCCGCGCCCCGGCAACGGTGACAGTCTCCTGCGAGGCGGGTAATCTCACGGTCGCCTTCGCCTTTGCTGGCAACACCATGTCCGCGCTCGGCCGCGATGCCGGCCTCACTCTTCAAAATGATCTGCAGCAGGCCCGCAGCCGCACCCTGCCGGTCAATGCCGACAATACCGCCCTGGTCATTGCCGGCTCTGGTGAAGCCGCGGCCTTCCTCGACACGCTGCCCGGCACGAGCAATCTCACGGCCCGGGTCACCCCGGTCAACTCCCGCTCGCTCTCGGTGCGTTTCAACGCTCCCAAAATCCTTGAAGCCGCCACCCCGGTCCGCGCTGCGTGTTGATTGGCGGTTGCCCTAGGAGCTTTCGCCGTCGAGCAGAAGCCCCGGTTCTGCCCCCTCGCCTCTCAGGGGCTTCGCGCCGGCCGCAGGCAAAATTGCTCCTGAGGAGCAATTTTAGGCAAGAAGGCCATGAGAGCTACGCTCGAATGGCGGGTTGGGGTGAGGGGTGAAGCGTGAGGGATGAAGGCCCATCGGGTAGGACCTCAAACGCTTTAGTATGGGGGGAATACCCCCACCCCACCTCCCCCTGATAGGGGGAGGGCTCATTGGGGCTCTCGATCTGCCAGCCGACACTGGCGCGTCCCGCCCCTATCAGGGGGAGGCAAGGTGGGGGTTCTCCCGCCCCCCAAAAACTTACAGCGCCTCGATAAACCGCATCGGCTGCCCCACATGCGGGGCTACCAGTTCACCATCCCACATCACGCGATTGCCGCGCACTACCGTACCCACCGGCCAGCCGGTGACGGTTACGCCATCATAGGGCGTCCAGCCGGCGCGGGATTTGATCCACTCATTGGTGATGGTTTCGCGGCGCTTCATGTCCACGACGGTCAGGTCGGCGTCATAGCCCACCGCGATGCGGCCCTTGTTGGCGATGCCAAAAATCCGGTTCGGGCCATGGCTCGACATGTCGACAAAGCGCTGCAGGCTCAACTTGCCGGCGTTGACGTGGTCCAGCATTGTCGGCACCAGCGTCTGCACGCCCGTCATCCCCGAATGGCTTTCCGGATAGGGGTGATCCTTTTCCTCGCGCGTATGCGGCGCATGGTCCGAGCCCAGCACGTCGGCCACGCCGTTGGACACACCCTTCCAGATGCCCTCGCGATGGACCGCATCGCGGATCGGCGGGTTCATCTGCACATAAGTGCCGAGCCTGTCGTAGGCGGTTTCGTCGAGCGTCAGATGGTGCGGCGTCACTTCCACCGAGGCTACATCCTTGTGGTCGGCGAGATAGACGATCTCTTCCTTGGTCGAGATATGCAGCACATGGATGCGCTTGCCGGTCTTGCGGGCGAGGTTCACCAGCCGCGTTGTGCAGCTCATCGCCACTTCCGGCGAGCGCCACACAGGATGGCTCGACGGATCGCCCGGCACGCGCAGATGCTTGCGCTCCTCGAGCATATATTCGTCTTCCGAATGGAAGGCGGCGCGGCGCGAAATGGCGCGCAGAATGGCCTCCACCCCGGCGTCGTCCTGCACCAGCAGCGAGCCGGTGGACGAGCCCATGAACACCTTGATGCCCGCGCAGCCCGGCAGTTTTTCGAGCTCGGCCAACTCGCCGACATTGTCGTGCGTGCCGCCAATATAGAAGGCGAAATCGCAGTGCATGCGGTTGGTGCCCGCCGCGATCTTGGCCTCAAAGGTTTCGCGCGTTGTGGTCAGAGGATTGGTGTTCGGCATTTCGAAAACGCCCGTGACGCCACCCATCACTGCCGCCAGCGATCCGCTCTCGAGATCTTCCTTATGCGTCAGCCCCGGCTCGCGAAAATGCACCTGGCTGTCGATCACGCCGGGCAGGATATGCAGCCCCGTGCAGTCGATCACTTCCGCCGCGTCGCCCGTGACATTGCCCAGCGCCACGATGCGCCCGTTCTTGACCGCGATATCGGCAAGCCCCTCGCCATCGTGGTTGACGACGGTGGCGTTCTTGAAAATCGTGTCATACTGCGCCATGTCTGCGGTCCCGGCTCGGTTGGAATTGCCCCGGTTCTAGTGGCTTGCGGGCGCCCCTGTCCATCCCACCTCCGGGTCATATCCGCCAAAGCGGACGCCTGTTTCTCATGGAGTGCCTGATGGCCATCATCCTGCGTGCCGATCGCGCGATCTACCGTTTCTCCGGTCCCGATGCCCATCGCCTGCTCAATGACGTTCTTACGGGGCACATCCCTACCGAACCCGGCCCCGCGGCCGCCTGGGCGCTGCTCTCGCCGCAGGGCAAGATCCTCGCCGAAGGCCTCGCCGGCTTTTTTGACGACACGCTCTGGCTCGACGTGCACCAATCCGTCGCCGACGATTTCTTCAAGCGCATGCGCATGTACAAGCTGCGCGCCAAGGCCGAGATAGACGATCTTCGCGAAACCCACCGCGTCGGCTTTTCGGCCAGCGATATCCCAGGCGCCCAGCCCGATCGCCTCGGCCCGGTGCAGCTGGGTTGGCGGATCATCGCGCCCGTCGAAGCCACCAGCGATTGGCTCACCGACGACACCGCCTATCATGAGGCCCGCATCGCCGCCGGCATCCTCCATCAGGGCAATGATTTCCCTGCCAACGACGCCTTCGCCCATGATCTTGGCTTGGACATCGTCGACGGCATCGACTTCGCCAAGGGCTGCTATGTCGGCCAGGAAGTCGTCTCGCGCATGAAGCACCGCGGCACCGCCCGCCGCCGCCCGGTGATCGTCTCTAACCTCGAAGCGCCCACCGGCACAGCAATCGTCGCCGGCACCCGCGAGGCCGGCAGCGTCGGTCAGGTGGTCAACGGCAAGGCCGTCGCCATCCTCCGCCTCGACCGCATCACCGACCTCTTCGCGGTCACCGCCGACGGCAAACCTGTCACGCTGTCACTGCCCGCCTGGGCCACCTACCAATTCGGCGACGTCGCCGCCGAGGAGTAGGGCAGGGTTTGGGAGAGAATACCCCCACCCTTGATCCCTCCCAACAGGGGGGAGGGAGACGACTGATAAGTTTGTGGGCACAAATTTACAGCCCGCACCGGCCAGGCTTCCCTCCCCCGACGTGGGGAGGGAGTGAGGGTGGGGGCCGAGAGCCACGAAATTCGGCAACTACACCCCACATTCTCGAATCGCCGCCATCTGCTACTCTCGGGCGAACCCCGAAGTGAGCGAACTCCGCCCTGATGTCCCGAACCGCCTCCCGCGCCTGGCAGCGTATGCTGTCCGGCCGCCGCCTAGATATTCTCGATCCCTCGCCCGTCGATGTCGAACTTTCCGACATCGCCCACGGCCTCGCGCGCGTTGCCCGCTGGAACGGCCAGACCATCGGCGATTATCCGTTCTCAGTGGCCCAGCATTCCGTCCTCGTGCTGGAAGTCTTCCGCGCCGCCAATCCGGATGCCAGCGTCCACGCCCAACTCCAGACGCTGCTCCACGACGCGCCCGAATATGTCATGGGCGACATCATCTCGCCCTTCAAGGCGGCCATGGGCGGCAATTACAAGGATGTCGAGAACCGGCTGCTGTCCGCCATCTACCTGCGCTTTTCGCTGCCGGCCACTCAGCCGGCGGCCATCGCAAAGCTGATCAAAAAGGCCGACCGCGAGGCCGCCTATTTCGAAGCCACCAATCTGGCCGGCTTTGAAGCCGCTGAAGCGCGGCGCCTTTTCGGCGAACCGAGCTTTCCCGCCTTCGACGTCGATGCGTTTGATCGCCTGATCCGCCCCTGGCCGACGCGCGAGGCGCACGACCGCTTTACTGCGGCCTTTGAAGAGCTTGTGGCGCTGATCCCTCACGCCTGAAATCAACGCAAAATTAACCATGTTTGCAAGATTGCATCGTGGCGCCCGTCCAGTCATGGTTACTGATCCGTTAAGACATGTCTGTCGTTTTGGATCAGAATGGGACAATCGCGATGAAACTCTTGCTTCCACGCGCCCTCGCTGTGGGCCTGAGCATTGCCATGGCGTTCGCCTCGCCCTCGCTGGGCGATGGCATCGACGCTGATGGCCTCGTCAAATTTGGCGAGCGCGAATACATCGTCGATTACGCCGACTGGATTTCGACCGATCCGATTTCCACCACGCGCGTCAAAAAGATCGAGGCGGGCAGGGTGAGCGAAGTGGCTATCACCCGCACCAGCACCGGCACCTATTCCACCGATGTGCTGACCTCGCGCCACGTCCAATATCCGGGCATCACCGTGCGCCCGGCCGAACCGCGGTCCGTCAGCTTCGCCCAATGGTCCAACGGCCGCTGGACCAGGCTCCGCGTGAAAAGCGGCAACTCCTTCGTCTCGGTCTCCACCTTCAAGAACCGCGACGGCACAACCCGCACCACCAGCTGCTTCGCCTCAGCAAGTTTTTGGTATTGCTAGGGTTTTTGAGTTTTTCGGGGTCTGAGGCGGGGACCATCAACCCCCACCCTTGATCCCTCCCCACAAGGGGGGAGGGAGACGACTGAGCGCCTTGTGCGCACAAAGCTAGAGAGATCACAGATCAAGCTTCCCTCCCCCAACGTGGGAGGGAATGAGGGTGGGGGGGCGAGAGCCACAGTCCCACTATTCCCCCCAAACTCAGACCCGGCTGCCCTTACCCAAACATCCAACCGCGCTTGAATTTATAAAACACGTGCAGGCCGATCTGGGTGACCTTTTCCATGCGCGGTGCCCAGGCCGGGCGCACATAGGTGGCGTGGTAGTGCGTAGAATCGCCCACTTCGGTCAGATAGAGCTGGCCCTTGGTGAACTGGCTGGCAATGTCTTCCGCCTGCGCCCAGGACTGGCGTTCGGTGATGACCTCCGGAATGCCGTCGCAGGCAAAGGAGAACTGGCAGGAATTCTTGCGGTGCTGGTTCTGGAACACCACGCCGCAGATCGTGTCGGGATAGCGGTGGTCTTTGGTGCGGTTCATCACCACCTGCGCCACGGCGACCTGGCCGCGATAGCTTTCGCCGCGTGCTTCAAAATAGATCGCGGTGGCAAGGCACCAGAGTTCGCGCTCAGACACGGCCACGGATTCGCCCGTCGCATAGCTGCCGGTAACCGGCGCGTTGGCGCGAGCATAGGCCAGCTGTTCGGAGGCGATCGCGGGCAGGGGATTGGACTCTACCACCAGCGACGCCGTCTGCGGCGCGATACCGGCGATGGCGTCAAGCGCGGCGGCGGTGGCCGGATTGATCCCCGAGGGGTGGATTGCCGATGGATTGATGGCGGCGACAGACATGCGCGGGCCGCTGTCGGTCTCGGCCGCTTCTGGCATGTCCATGTCGGCCAGCCGAGTCTGCCCGAGATCGGTGGGATCGGATGGCGCCGCGCGCAGCGCTGCAAGGCGCACGCGCACTTCTTCAAAGCTGCGCGAGACGGCAAGCACGTCGACTTCTTGCCGGAACCGGTCGGATTTCGTGCCGCGGTTGGGGCCCATGAAGCTGGCGGTTTGGAACAGATGATCGACTGAACCGGTAATCACCGGATCAGCGCCTGAATAGCTCAGGCTGGCCTTGGCCACTTCGATCTTGGGTGCGCTCGCCACTTCGCTCGGCATATCGGATGCCGGGCCGAATGCGCCATTGGCGCAGGCGAGATAGGCGAGGGATGCAACGAAACCCATCGCCATCGTCCTGGCGATCGGGAATCCTCGGCGAACCGCTCTGGCGGCGTGCGACTGCACAGCCGGCCGGGGGGAATGGGCCATAAAACGCTACTCAACACTACGCAACACGAACTAGCTCGGCAAAAGTGACGCTAAAATGCCGACAATTCAGATGATCGCTTATTAAGGTTAGCAGCGCGTTAAATGCCCAAAGGGGCGGCCCTATGGTCCTCAAAGGGCAGAAATATGATCGGCCAATCTGTCGCATATTGGGACAGATCGGCCTATTTCAGCGTCTAAAGTACCGGGGTGGCCGGAAGAATTATTGCAGCACGCGCGCGAGATTGTATTCGCCTGAGCGGATACGGTCGGGCAATTGCGCGATCATCTCGGCGGTGGCGTCGTCGCCATGCATGCGCACGAAAGTCGCCAGCGCGGCAAACAGCGACGCATGGGCGAGGGCCGCGCTTTCCAGCCCGTCTTCTTCGGCATTGTTCCAGGCCTCGGCGAGATATTCGAGGGCGATCTGGCGCTCGACCTGTCCTTGTTCGGAGGGGCCGTTACCGGATGCGGGCGAAAAAAGTGACTTGGTGCTGGGCATTGTGTCCGATTAGCACGTCGTTTTTTCGCTGGCGCGTCAGAAGTAACCCGAAGGTTAACGCAAGGTAGGTAATTTTCCCGATCCTACTCCGCGAACCGCGTGTGGATGTCGCGGGCGAGGCGCTGCGCCTCCAGCAAAAGCCGCCCCAGCGCCTCTCGTGAGGCCGGCGTGCACTGCTTGTGAAAGCGGGAGAATGCCGTGTAGCCGCTGTTGAAAGCCCCGGCGAGACGCTGCCGGCGGTCCTCTTCGGGCTCGTCGAGTTCGATCAGCTCGGCCATCTGGGCGCGCCAATCCTCGCTGCCTGCCTTGCAGAGGGGCTGCAGGTAATAAAGGCTGCCCATCACCTCGGCCAGCCGCTCCATCTGCCGCTGATAGGGCGGATCAATCGCCAGCGCCGGCGTTGCGCTTAGCGCCAGGAGAACAAGGCTGGTGTGGAAGATTCGTCTCAACTCGATATCCCGGAGCGGCTTTGCGCCAACTCTATATCACCGCTCTGCCAAAACTGCGAAAGCCTGCTCGATGACAAGGTCGAGGCGCGAGGTCGTCCGCATGGCGATCAGCGCGGCCGGATCAACCCATTTGTGATCGGCCACTTCGTCCGACGGGGTGATCTTGCCGGAAAAATCGGTGGTCACGAACACGGCCAGGCGAAAGCTCTCGTCCCGGCCCAGCGCCTGGGTCAGCACATGGCGTGGATTGCGGATGGTGACACCCAGCTCCTCCACCAGTTCCCGGGCGGCGCATTGCTCAATGGTCTCGCCGTCCTCCATCCGGCCACCCGGCAGGGTCCAGAGATGCTGATAGGGCGCATAGGCCCGCTTGATCAGCAGAACCTTGCGCTCACGGATGAGCGCCACACTCGCGGCGTTGGGTTGGTCAATCATGGCCTGCACATTTGCGATTCGGTCCTTTAGACACTACCTCTTTCCTCAACCAAAAGCCCCTGATCAAAGGCTCGTGCCCATGTGTGGACGCTATGCGGCGACCCTGCCGCCCGAAATGATGGCCGAGCTGTTCAAGCTCCTGAACAGCATCGACATGGTGCCGCGCTACAATATCGCGCCGACCCAGCCGATTGCCGCGATCTGGGAGGAGGGCGGTCGCCGCGAAGGCCATTTCGCTCGCTGGGGCCTTGTACCGCGCTGGGTGAAGGATCCGCGCGAATTTCCGCTGCTGATCAATGCCCGCGCCGAAACCATGGCCGACAAGCCCGCCTTCCGGGATGCGCTCAAGCATGGCCGCTGCATCATCCCCGCCAGCGGCTATTACGAATGGCACACTGGCCCCGACAAGAAAAAGCGCCCCTATTACATCACCCGCGCCGACGGCCAGCCCATGGCTCTTGCCGGGCTCTACGCCACCTGGAGCGGCCCGGAGGGCGAGGAGATCGACAGCGCCGCCACCATCACTGTCGCCGCCAATCGGCAATTGGCCGAAATCCACGATCGCATGCCGGCCATTATGATGAGCGATGCCGAGATCGACGCCTGGCTCAATGTCCGCGACGTCCGCGCCCCCGAAGCCGCCCAGATGGCCCTGCCGCTCGAAGATGGGGTGCTCAAATTCCACCCCGTCTCCACCCGGGTCAATTCCGCTAGGGATGATGACCCCGGCCTCATCGAACCCGTCATCCACGAACTGCCCGAGCCCCCACCGGCTCGCCCCAAAAAGGCCGCCGGCGGTGGTGGGCAGATGGATCTTTTCTGATCCGCCCTAGAGAATGCCGTAAAAGCCCAGCGCGTCGATGATGCTCTCTTCCTCATAGCGGAAGTGCGACAGCAGCAGCTTTTCAAGCGCCCGGAAGATGGCGACTGTCTCATCAAACTGGCTGCGGTCCGGACTGTCATTGAGCGCGATGATCGCGCCCACCAGCATTTCCACCAGCTGATGGACACGCTCGTGCTCGGCCTCGAGCCGTTCGACCACGGCCTTGAGGGCCGGGCTGCGTTTGGCGAGGGCAGGGAACAGCGCCCGATCCTCGATCGTGTGGTGCTTGTGGATCAGCTGGCAATATTGCCCGCACACATTGCCGAAGCGGCGGTAATTGGCGACCAGCGCCAGCCCTTCCACCTCGTTGCGCACCGCCTGCGGGGTGACCTCGCCGGCTGAAGCCCGCTCGATCAGCGTGCCCAGCGTCGCCAGATTGGCGCGCAGATAGTCGTGAATGTCCCGAAGGTGATTGCCGGCCTCGCGCTGCTCTTCCGTCACGCCGTCAATGACAGGGACCGGGGGACGCGTGGCGTCGTCGAGAAACTGAATGTCTTTGAGTTGCATACCCATCAAATGGCCCGAGCCTCCCCCGCGTTCAAGTAAGCACATCGGGGGAACCTGGTCACATGCCAGCTCACCCCAGCATCTTGCCCGGATTGAGAATGCCATTTGGGTCGAGTGCGGTCTTGATCGCCCGCATCATTTCGAGCGCCACCGGGTCTTTTACGCGCTTGAGGAGATCGCTCTTGAGCTGGCCGATGCCATGCTCGGCCGACACCGAACCGCCCAGCCGAAGCACGATCTCATAGATCGCCTCATGCGCCGCCTCGTCATATTGGGCCATGAAGGCCTTGCCGTCGGCGCCTGCGGGCTGGCTGAAATTGAAGTGGATATTGCCGTCTCCCATATGCCCGAAGGGCACCGGCCGAATGCCCGGCGCAAGCCTTTCCACCGCCGCCGTACCTTCCTCGATCAGCTGCGGAATCGCGGTCACCGGCACCGACACGTCATGCTTGATTGAAGCGCCTTCCTTGCTCTGGCATTCGCTCATCTGCTCGCGAAATGCCCACATGCGCGTCCGGTCGCTCAGCGCTTCAGCCATCACCGCATCCGAAATCAGCCCCTGCTCGAATGCCGCCTCCAGCGCCGATTGCAGCGTCCCTGGCTCGGCGCCTGCGGGCCGCGCAATTTCGAGCAGCGCATACCAGGGGGAGGGGCTGGCAGTCGGATCCTTGTCGAGCATCCCGTGCCGCAACTGAATATCGAGCCCGATCTGCGGAATGATCTCAAACGCATTGAGCCGCCCGCCCGCGCGCTGCCGCAGCAATTCAAAAAGCCTCAGCGCCTCCTTGGGCGAGGCGATATTGACCAGCGCCGTCTCATAATCCTCCGGCAGCGGATAAAGTTTCAGCGTCGCCGCCGTGATGATCCCCAGCGTGCCCTCGGCCCCCACCAGCACGTCCTTGAGATCGTAGCCGGTATTGTCCTTCTTGAGCGAATTGAGCCCATTGTAGAGCCGCCCATCGGCCAGAACGGCCTCCACTCCCAGCGTCAATTCCCGCGCATTGCCATAGGCGAGCACATTGACACCCCCGGCATTGGACGACAGCACGCCCCCGATCCGCGCCGAGCCCTGCGAGGCCAGCCACAGCGGAAACATCGCGCCAGCGGCCTCAGCCGCCTTGTGCGCATTTTCGAGGATCACCCCGGCCTCCGCCGTCATCACCCCACCGGCCGTATCGATCGCCCGCACCTTGTCGAGCCTGGCAAGGCTGACAATGACTTCATTGCCGAAAAGCGGCACCTGCGCGCCCACCAGCCCCGTATTGCCCCCCTGCGGGATCAGTCCCACCCGATTTTCATTGGCCCAGCGCGCCACCGCCTGCACCGCCTCGACACTTGGCGGCAGCACCACCGCGCTCGCGCCCATGTGAAAGCGCTTCCGCGGCTCCTTGAGATAGCCGTCCATCCGCTCGGCCTGGCTAATGACGTTGTCCGCCCCCAAAATGTCGGAAAGAGCGCTCGTGATTGCATTGGCATCAAGGGACATGGGTAAAACCGGGCTCCACAAGGGCAGGAAATGGCGTCGAACTTGCCGCAATAGCTTCCCGTGTGCCACAACCGGACAAACGACTCCAGATAAGGGAAACCGATCAATGGCCACTGGATTGATGGCAGGCAAGCGCGGGCTGATCATGGGCCTCGCCAACAACCGTTCGATTGCCTGGGGCATTGCCAAGCAATTGCACGCCCAGGGCGCGGAAATGGCCTTCTCCTATCAGGGTGAAGCCCTCAAGCGCCGCGTCGAGCCGCTGGCCGCCGAAGTCGGTTCCGATTTCCTCGTCGAGTGCGACGTCTCCGACGAAGCCGCGATGGATGAGACCTTCCGCCAGATCAAGGAAAAGTGGGGCAGCCTCGATTTCGTCGTGCACGCCATCGGCTTCTCCAACAAGGACGAGCTCGAAGGTCGCTACCTCGACACCAGCCGCGATAACTTCGCGCTGACCATGGACATCTCGGTCTATTCCTTCACCGCCGTCGCCAAGCGCGCCGAGCCGCTGATGAACCCGGGCGGCTCCATGCTGACGCTGACCTATTACGGCGCCGTCAAATACGTCCCGAACTACAACGTCATGGGCGTTGCCAAGGCGGCTCTCGAAGCCTCCGTGCGCTATCTCGCCGTCGATCTCGGCAAGAAGGGCATTCGCGTCAACGCCATCTCGGCCGGCGCCATCAAGACCCTCGCAGCATCGGGCATTTCGGGCCTGCGCGACATGCTGCACTGGCAGGAAGCCAATTCGGCGCTCCGCAAGAACGTCTCCATCGACGATGTCGGCGGCGCAGCCACCTATCTCCTTTCCGATCTCGCCAATGGCGTGACCGGTGAAATCCATTATGTCGACGCTGGGTTCAACGTTGTGGGCATGAAGCTGCTCGACAACGACACGCCAGAATCCGGCGAATAACCAAGGACGCGTCTTGAGGCGCGCTATGTGTGAATGACTGTTCTCGAGTGGCCGGACTTTTATTTCGCCCGGCATGGTGAAACCGACTGGAACCGCGAACAACGGTATCAGGGCTCCCGAGACATTCCGCTCAATCGCGTCGGCCAATTGCAGGCCGACGCGAACGGGCCATTGCTCCGGCAGTTGCTGGAGCGCGATGGCGTCGATCCGCGTTCGCTCAAATGGTTTGCCTCCCCGCTCAGCCGCGCCAGCGAAACCATGGACCGCATGCGCGCGGCCTTTGATGTCGAGCTGCCGCCCGTCATTCACGATCCCCGCCTCATCGAGATTTCCTTCGGCAATCTCGAAGGGCGTCTCCATTCCGAAATCGCCCGCGAACAGGCCATCGCGCCCGGTCAGCGCGACGAGACCTATTGGCAGTTTCGCCCCGAGGGCGGCGAAAATTATGACGACGTGGCCGTGCGTCTCGTCGATTTCGCCCGCGAACTGACCCGGCATGCCGTGGTAGTGGCTCATGGCGGCGTCTTCCGCGTCCTGCGCCATCTCGTCGAAGGGGCGCCACGGGCCGAAGTCCTCAACTGGGCAGCACCGCAGGGGGCCGTCGCGCACTTCTCCGGCGGAGGCCTCGCCATCTATTCGGCCGAAAACACCTGGGACGTCGAGCTGGACTGAAGCCGTCCCGCCGATTGACCTCATGGCACCGCGTGCCTAGAAAGCACGCGAGCAAGGGATCGCGTCATGTCTTTCAATAGTTTCGGGCATCTTTTCCGTTTCACCACCTGGGGCGAAAGCCATGGGCCCGCCCTTGGTGTCGTTGTCGATGGCTGCCCGCCGGGTGTCGTGCTGACCCCCGAAATGATCCAGCGCGATCTCGATCGCCGCAAGCCGGGCCAGTCCAAGTATACCACCCAGCGCCGCGAGCCTGATGAGGTCAAAATCCTCTCCGGCGTCTTCGAGGACGAGCGCACCGATGGCCCCCGCACCACCGGCACGCCCATCTCGCTGATGATCGAGAACACCGACCAGCGCTCGAAGGACTATTCCGAGATCCGCGACAAATATCGTCCGGGTCACGCCGACTACACCTACGACCAGAAATACGGCATTCGCGATTATCGCGGTGGCGGCCGCACCTCGGCCCGCGAAACCGCTGCTCGCGTTGCCGCTGGTGCCGTCGCCCGCCAGATCCTGCAGGGCGTCACCATCCGCGCGAGCCTCGTGCAGATGGGCCCCCACAAGATCGACTACGCCAATTTCGATTGGGCCCAGGTCGATGAAAACCCCTTCTTCTGCGCCGATCCCAAGGCCGCCGAACTCTGGGCCGGCTATCTCGACGGGCTCCGCAAGGATGGCAATTCGGTTGGCGCTGTCATTGAAGTCGTCGCCGAAGGCGTTCCGGCCGGCTGGGGCGCGCCCATCTACGGCAAGCTCAGCGCCGATCTCGCCTCCGCCATGATGAGCATCAATGCCGTCAAGGCGGTGGAAATCGGTGCCGGTTTTGAGGCCGCCAGCCTCACCGGCGTCGAAAACGCCGACCAGATGCGGGCAGGGGAGGCAAAACCTTACTTCCTCTCCAACCACGCCGGCGGCATTCTGGGCGGCATCTCCAATGGCGACCCCATCGTCTGCCGCTTCGCGGTCAAGCCGACCTCGTCCATCCTGACCCCGCGCCAGACTGTCACCACGCAGAACGAAGACACCGACATCATCACTAAGGGCCGCCACGACCCCTGCGTCGGCATCCGCGCTGTCCCCGTCGGCGAAGCCATGATGGCCCTCGTCCTCGCCGACCACATGCTTCGCCACCGCGGCCAAACCGGCCGCGAAGGCGCAGTGGGATTTGACCGGAACTAGGTTTTTCCGACCTCTTCCAGTTCCACCGTCATTGCCGGGCTTGTGTGGAGGATCTGTGCTTTAGTGGTGGCATCAGCCGGGTTGCGCATCCC
>JADGNE010000073.1 GCA_015234425.1 Devosia sp. | reverse complement strand
TGAATCACGGCAAACCCGATTTGGGAATCCAGTTTGTCAACAGGACCTAGTTCTTGGCATCGCCTTTCTGGCTGTTGTGCTTTATTGTTGTTGGGTGGTGTTCGTGCAGCCGCCTGTATTCACAGCTAATTCTTCCAGGCGGTGGGCGTCGGTCATATACACTTCCATAGGTGTCGGGGACGAGGTGAAGTTGGCGGTGCTGGCCGATCAACTTCGGGAGTCCATAAAGCCGATGTTCGATACCGCTGGTCGCAGGACGCAGAAATCCTCTGATAAATCCCCAGAAGCAATTTCTTGGCTATGCATACATCTCTTGGGTGATCCGCGAATGGTTAGAGCGCTTGTTCGATCGGCACCTTGGACCGTTGAAGAAATATTCAATCAGTTTAGCGATAGGGATTTGAATAATATTCCTGTCGTAGACTTGGCTTCAAATATCGGCACCGAGTTGATAGTCGCAACAGATTCACCATTACGATGGGAAATAACCGGCTACACAGGTTACTTCAAACACTTTCAGCCCATTGGGACAGCTGTGTTTGGTGACTCGGAGCTTGTTGAGAAGTTGTCGCCTTTTTGGGGGCCTCTTGCTCTGGTGGGCAAGTTTTCGTGGCGTATGGATCCAGACCAGCTAAGAAATTATGTCGCTGCTATACTGATCTTCAGTCGAGACTTGGTGAGGAGGAGGCGATTTGAGAGTCGTGCCCTTAGAAACGCGCTTGAAAGTTTAACTAAGGCCTGCATGACAATTAGCGACGTCAACGGACGGGATGCCGGGGTGTTTGATGATCCGGCCTTCCTGCGGTTCGAAATCGCCACAGAAGTTATTTCGGAGATAATGAAATTGCTGGATGAGGCGGGTTACGAATATCCATTCTGGTGGCGCGAAGACGAACGATCGATCATTTCCGATATCGCGGATGCGATCTTCGAAATGATTAATTACGCGGCCTCCGAGAAATACCCGAATGCCGCAAAGGCCGTTCTGATAGGTTCCATCACGTTTGATGAGGAATCTGGTGAGCTTGTAAAGACGTACTCAGAAGGGGTTTCAGCGAAAGCCACCGAGGAGCGGTTGTCGCTCGATCCGCCGGGCCATCTCAACTGAGCTGTGATTGATTTTATTCCGCTCTCCATCCGTTAAAGGGCGGTGTATGAGATTGTTATAGTGAAAGATGCCGATTGCTTCCGTTCATCGGACTTATGGCCCGAAACCGTCTACCGTTCGGAATTTTCGACGATGGCTGCCCGCCAGCGCTAGATTGCCGCCACTCCCCCCCCATCCCCCTTGCATCTCCTCCCAAAAATCCGCATATAGCGCCTCGGGAGGTTGGCGCGGACGTGTTCCTCGTCCATCGGGTCAGGTCCGGAAGGAAGCAGCCCAGTCGAGATCCTCACGGGTCGATGCCAGCCTCCTACTCAGCCCCCACAAAATTTGCGGGCAAGAATGGAGAATCGGCCATTATTTTGTTGGCCCGATGCCCTATGATCACCGGATGATCGCAACCAGATTTCACTTCAAGCCGACAAGGGAAGGGCAGGATGGCTGACGCTGTAAGCACGCCCTATCTGGTGCTCGCCCGAAAATATCGCCCGCGCGACTTCTCCACCCTGGTGGGGCAGGACGCGATGGTGCAGACCCTGGGCAATGCCTTTGCGCAGAACCGCATCCACCACGCCTTTATTCTCACCGGCGTACGCGGCGTGGGCAAAACCACCACGGCCCGCATTCTCGCCCGCGCCTTCAATTATGAAGATGCCAATGGCCGCCGCCCCACGCTCGATCTCGAGGTCGAGGGCGAGCATTGCCGCGCCATCATTGAAGGCCGCCATGTCGACGTCATCGAGATGGACGCCGCATCCAATACCGGCATTGGCGACATTCGCGAGATCATCGACTCGGTCAAATATGGCCCGGCCTCGGCGCCCTATAAGGTCTATGTCATCGACGAGGTGCACATGCTCTCGACGGCGGCCTTCAATGGCCTGCTGAAGACCCTCGAAGAGCCGCCGCCTTATGTAAAATTCATCTTCGCCACGACCGAAATCCGAAAGGTCCCCATCACCATATTGTCGCGCTGCCAGCGCTTCGATCTCCGGCGCATTCCCGCCGACGTGATGACGGCCTATCTCGAAAAAATCCTCGGGCAGGAGAACATCTCCTTCGAGCCCGACGCGCTCGCCATGATCGTGCGCGCCGGCGAAGGCTCGGCCCGCGATAGTCTATCCCTCCTCGATCAGGCGATTGCCCACGGCGGCGGTACCGTGTCGGCGGCGACAGTAAAAGCCATGCTGGGCCTGGGCGATCGCGCCCGCATCATCGATCTCTTTGAAGATCTGATGGCCGGCCGCATTGCCGAAGCGCTGACCGCGCTGCGCGAGCTTTATGATCTCGGCGCCGATCCGCAGACCCTGCTGGCTGATCTCGCCGAATTCACCCATCTCGTTACCCGCATCAAAATCGTGCCGGCCGCGGCCGACGATGCCTCGCTGACGCCCGATGAGCGCATCCGCGGACGGGATCTCGCCCAGCGCCTCCACATGCGCGCGCTCACCCGCGCCTGGCAGATCCTCTTCAAGGGCAATGAGGAAACCGCCCGCGCCGGCAATGGCCTGCAGGCGGCGGAAATGACGCTGATCCGGCTGGCTTACGCTGCCGATCTGCCGAGCCCCGATGAAGTCATCGCCAAATTGAGCGGCCAGGTGCTCTCCAATGCGCCGATGTCGACGCCGTCTCCGCGCGGTCCGTCTGGCGGCGGTGGCGGCGCCTCGGCCATGCGCGTCGAAGCGCCCCAGCCGATGATCGCCACCAGCCAGCCCGCGCCGGTCACCCGCCCGCAGGCTGCCGCCCAGCCCGCTCTCGCCACCATCGCCTCCTACAAGGACCTCATCGCGCTCGCCACGGCCAAACGCGACGTGCTCGTCAAGCTGGCGCTCGAATCCAATATGCGCCCGGTCTCCTTTGAACAGGGCCGCATCGAAGTGGCGCTGGCCGAGGGCTCCGACCCCGGGATGATCGCCACGCTCGCCGCCCGCCTCCAGCAATGGACCGGCCAGCGCTGGCTGGTCATGGTGTCGACGCGTCCGCCCGAAGGCCTCACCATCCGGCAGGAGCGCGAGCAGCGCAAGGAAGCGGCCACCTCCGCGGCCTATGAAGACCCGCTGGTGAAAGCCATTCTTGAAACCTTTCCGGGGGCCAAGCTCGTTAACGTCACAGTGCGCGACGACGAGGCCGCCATTCCCGATATCGCCCCGCCACCCAACGAAGAGGATGACGAATGAAAGACATCATGGGCATGATGAAAGCCGCCAGCGAAATGAAGGGCAAGATGGAGGCCATGCAGGCCGAGCTTGCCGAGCTGGTCGTCGAAGGCCGCTCAGCCGGTGGCATGGTCACCGTCGCGCTCTCGGGCAAGGGCGAGATGAAGTCGCTCAAGCTCGATCCCTCGCTGATCAAGGCCGACGAAGCTGATGTGTTGGAAGACCTCATCATCGCCGCCTACAATGACGCCAAGGGCAAGAGCGAAGCCGAAATGCAGCGCCGCATGGCCGAAGTCACCGCCGGCCTCCCCATCCCCCCCGGTATGAAGCTGCCGTTCTAGTTTTTTGGACTGAGACGCAAAGCGTCGAGCGGGCAGAGTGCCTCTTCCCTTCTCCCCTCGAGGGAGAAGGTGGCGCGAAGGGCCGGATGAGGGGTCCTCGCCGCTCGAATGGCGGGGCAGGGGTTTCATTCCCACCCACCCTCTCTCAATGCTAACAGTCTGCTAACCAACTCACCCCAAACGCGACACAAAACACATGGCCAACGGCGGACCGGAAATCGAGCAATTGATCCAGCTCCTGGCACGCCTGCCGGGGCTTGGTCCGCGCTCGGCCCGCCGGGCGGTGCTGCATCTGATCAAGAAAAAAGAGCAGCTCATGCTGCCCCTTTCGGCCGCCCTCGATCGCGCCGTTGTCGCCGTAAAGACTTGTGAAACCTGCGGAAATATCGACACGACCAGCCCGTGCTCGATCTGCCGGGACCCGCGCCGCGGCGAAAGCGGCATGCTCATCGTGGTCGAGGATGTGGCCGATCTCTGGGCGCTCGAACGCGCTGGCGTCGGCTCGGTCCGCTATCACGTCCTCGGCGGCGTCCTCTCCCCGCTCGATGGTGTCGGCCCCGACGACCTCAACCTTAACCCGTTGATTTCACGGGCGTCTGACTATTCGGAACTGGTCCTCGCCATGAACGCCACGGTCGAGGGCCAGACCACCGCCCACTACATCACCGACCGCCTCGCCGGCAGCGGAGTCAAGATCACCCGCCTCGCCCACGGCGTCCCGGTCGGCGGCGAGCTCGACTATCTCGACGAAGGCACGCTGAGCCAGGCGCTGAAGGCCCGCACAAACATCTAACTGTTTGCCGGCACTTCGAGAATTGCCCTGACGCCGGGCTGGTTGTCCTCGATCCGGAAGCTGCCGCCATGCAGCCGCGCTACGGCATTGACCAGCGCCAGGCCCAGTCCTGACCCCGCCTCGGACCGACTTTTTTCCAGCCGCACAAACCGCTCCAACACCCGCTTGCGCTCGGCCTTGGGAATGCCCGGGCCATTGTCGGCCACCACCAATTGCACCATCCCCCCAACGCTTTGCAGGGAAACGGTTATTTTCCCTGCGCTGCCATCTTCCGGCTTGGCATATTTCATGGCGTTTTCAAGCAGATTGACCGTGGCCTGGCCGATCAGCTCGCGATTGGCCCGCAGCATCACCCCGGGCTCCACATCGGTCACCACCTCGATCCCCTCGTTCTCGGCCACCGGGGCGTAAAGCTCTGCCATATCAGCGATAATCGCGCTGATATCGGTTTCCGCCAGCGCGCCGGACGGGGCCCCAGCCTCGGCCCGGGCGATCATCAGCAGCGCATTGAATGTCCGGATCAGCCGGTCGCTTTCGCCAATCACATTCTCCAGAGCGTCCTGCCGGATCTCGTCAGTCGCCCCATCGCGCAGGGCGGCCTCGGCCTGGTTGCGCAGGCGCGTGAGGGGGGTCTTGAGGTCGTGCGCGACATTGTCCGTCACTTCCTTAAGTCCCTGGAGAAGCTGCTCGATCCGGTCGAGCATGGCGTTGAGATTGAGCGCCAGCCCGTCAAATTCGTCATTGCGTTTCGTGATCGGCACGCGCTCGGCGAGGTTGCCGGACATGATCTTGGTCGAGGTGTCGCGGATCGTGTCGATGCGCTTGAGCACCCGCCGCGCCGTCACCCCACCAGCGATCACGGAAAACAGGATAATGCCGGCAACGCCGACGAAAAAGCTCTGCAGAATGATCGCCGAATAGCCGCGTCTCTCGACCACGTCGCGGCCGACCACCAGCCGCATGCCGCTCCCCAGTTCAACCGAGCGAACGATAGCCACGCCCGAGCGCACCTCCGCCTCCGGCCCGGCGTCCTCGTTCAGCGGTCCGGCGCGATCATAGTCGAAGGTATAAACCCCCGGTTCAATGAGCACTTCGGCCGGAACCGCCACCAGATTGCCCATCAGGTACTGGCCCGAGGCATCGCCGAGATAATAGATCCCGGGACCTGGCTGGCGGGAAATCCTGTTGAGCGCAAAGGCTAGCCCGCGGACCCCCTGGTTGATCTCGATGCGCTGCAATTGCCGGATTTCCAGGTCGATATCATCGGCCTGCTGGCGCTGGATCTGCACGCTCGACTGCCAGCCGATAAACGCCATCAGCAGAATGGCGAACACGCCGAAAATAGTGATGAATGTGGCGGTCAGCCGAACGGTCGATGTGCGCCAGACCTGCGCGAACCCGTTCAATTCCTAGTCCCTGATCATATAGCCGGCGCCGCGCACCGTGTGCAGCAGCGGCGCTTCAAAACCCTTGTCGATCTTGGAGCGCAGGCGTGACATGTGGACGTCGATGACATTGGTCTGCGGGTCAAAGTGATAGTCCCAGACATTTTCGAGCAGCATGGTTCGGGTCACCACCTTGCCGGCATGCTTCATCAGATATTCGAGCAGGCGAAACTCGCGCGGCTGCAGAAGAATAGCCTCGCCATCGCGTTCCACCTTGCGGCTCAGCCGGTCGAGCGAGAGCCCGCCGACACTGTAATGAGTTGCCGCTTCCACCGGGCTCGAGCGCCGCGCCAGCACTTCGACGCGTGCGAGCAGTTCGGTGAAGGCATAGGGCTTGGTGAGATAATCGTCGCCCCCAGCCCGCAGTCCGGTGACGCGGTCGTCCACTTCGCCGAGGGCGGAGAGAATGAGAACCGGGGTCGTATCCCCTTCTGCGCGCAGCGATTCGACGATGGAAAGCCCATCGCGGCGGGGCAGCATGCGGTCGACGATCAGCACGTCGTAATCCATGCCCGAGGCCATGGCATAGCCGGTCTCGCCATCAGCGGCGTGATGGGTCACATGGCCGGCTTCATCCAGCGCCTGGATCAGATAGCTCGCGGCCTCGCGATCATCTTCGATGAGCAGGATTTTCACGGCTGACGCTCCGCATCCTTGAAGAAAGGCCCCGGGGGTTGCCCGGGGCCGAGGTTTGATCAGGCGCTTTTACTCGGTAATGGGCAGCCCGATAAAGGTACTGTCGCCATTGCGCGCAACCTTGATCAGGGCTGTCTCCAGCCCCTTGCTGCGCACGCCCTCGATTGCCTTGTTGAAATCATCGGCACTGGCGATCGGCGCATTGTCGACTTCGAGGATCACGTCACCGACCGAGAGGCCGCGCTGGGCCGCCGGCGTGTCGCGTTCCACGTCCTGGATCAGCACGCCACCGGTGCCGTCACCATTGGGGACGAGAGTGAGGCCAAGCGTGGACTGGATTTCCGGCACTTCGGCAGGCGGGGTCGGCGTTTCGGCCGCGGCCACTTCCTGGTTGAGCTCTGTCAGCGTGACACTGAGCTTGGTCTCGGCACCGTCGCGCCAGATGGTCAGCTCGACGGTCGAACCCGGGGACTTGCTGGCAATGGTGCGGCTGAGGTCGAGCGCATCGTCGATCTTCTCGTCATCAACGGCGGTGATGATGTCACCGGACTTGACGCCGGCATCACCTGCCGGGCCGTCAGCAGCCGGCTCGCGCACGATTGCACCCAGCGGCTGGCTGAGGCCAACGCCGTCGGCGATGTCACGCGTCACGTCCTGGATCGAAACGCCGAGATAGCCCCGGGTCACCGTCCCGTCCGTGATTAGCTGGTTGACGATCTGCTTGACCGTGCCGGCGGGAATGGCAAAGGCGATACCGACATTGCCGCCATTGGGCGAGTAGATGGCGGTGTTGACGCCGACGACTTCACCATTGGTGTTGAAGGCCGGGCCGCCGGAATTGCCGGTGTTCACGGCCGCGTCGATCTGGAGGAAATCGCCATAGCTGGAGCCGCCGATATTGCGGCCCGAGCCCGAGATCACGCCAACGGTCACAGTGCCGCCGAGGCCGAACGGATTGCCCACGGCAACCACCCAGTCGCCGACGCGGCTGGCTTCTTCCTCGAAGGTAACGAAGGGCAGGTCTTCGCCGCTGATCTTGAGCACGGCAAGGTCGGTCCGCTCGTCGGTGCCGACGACTTCAGCAACCTGTTCGGTCCCGTCTTCCATCATCACCGTGACCTTGGTGGCGTCTTCCACCACGTGATTATTGGTCACGACATAGCCGTCAGCCGAGATGATGAAACCGGAGCCTGCCGCCATGAACTGGCGCGGACGGGCTTCATTGCCACCGCGGCCACCAGGCGCACCGGGGCCGCCGAACTGGTCAAAGAAGTCGCGGAAAGGATGACCTTCGGGCAGGTCAGGGAAATTGAACTGAAAATCGCGGCCGCGCTGAACCGTGCGGCCCGGCGCCTGGGCTTCGACCAGGATCGACACCACGGCCGGCTTCACCGCTTCAACGAGGTCGGCAAAACCCTGCTGCTGGGTGACCTGGGGAACGACGATCTGCGCGGCATTGCGCACTTCGGCATTGACGGCCTGTCCATTGAGGACAAAGGCGGTGGAAACACCGCCGACGCCAACCATCAGTGCGAGGGCGGAAGCGCCGAGCCAGCGGCGGGTACGCGAAATGAGTGTGGGACGCATGAGGACGAGTCTCCTTGCAAAAGCTCTCAACAGCCTGTGGGCTTACATATGGAACGTCCCGCCTTTCTGTGAAGTTGCGCCGACATTAAGCTTTGGCAATGTTGCAGGCAGGATTGCGGCAAACAGGGACCAAGCGCGGGCAGGGGCCTAGTTCCGGTCCCCCGGCTCTTCGCCCACAAGCCGCAGGCTGGGCTGTTCGTCGAGGCCGCCGTCCCATTTCGGCGGAATGGCCTTGGTGGTCTTGGCCCCCAGCTCGCGCAGCATTTCCACCTGCCGAACCACATTGCCCCGCCCGGACGAGAGCTGATTGCGCGCCTCCTCAAAGCTCGACCTGGCCTTGTCGAGATGGCTGTCCAGCTTGTCCATGGAGCTCAGAAACCCCGCCACTTTGTCGTAGAGCGCACCGGCCCGCTCGGCGATTTCCTCGGCGTTCTGGTGGCGTTTTTCGATGTCCCACACATTGCGCACGGTGCGCAGCACGGTCATCAGCGTCGCCGGGGTCGTCAGCATGACCCCGCGCGACATGCCGAATTCCACCAGTTTCGCATCATGCTGGATGGCGGTCGCCAGCGCCGCCTCGATCGGCACGAACATCATTACATAATCAAGGCTTGATCGCGCCGCGCGGTGATAGGTCTTGTCCGAGAGCGTGGTGATGTGGTTGCGCACCGAGGCGATATGGGCGCGCAAGTACTGGTCGCGATCGTCCTCGGTGCCGTTCACATACGCGTCGAAGGCGTTCAGCGACACCTTGGAATCGATCACCAGCACATCGCCATTGGGCATGCGGATTTCGACGTCCGTGCGCAGCCGCTGGCCATCCTCGCCCGTATGGCTCTGCTGGGTAAAATACTGATCGCCCTCGCGCAGGCCCGATTGCTCGAGAATGGTGGAGAGGATCATCTCGCCCCAGGCGCCCTGGGTCTGCGAATTGCCCTTGAGCGCCCGCGTCAAATTCTGCGCCTCGGTGGTGATCTGCAGATTGCTTTCCACCAGTGCCTGGATGCGCTCCTTCATGGCCGAGCGATCTTCGATGAGGCCCCGGTGGAACTCGCCGATCTTCTCCTGCAGTGGCTTGAGCAGCACATCGACCTGCTCGCGGTTCTGCTTGGTAAAAGTCTCGCTGTGGCTGCGCAGCACATCCCCGGCGATGGCCTTGAATTCATCGGTCATCTGCTGGCGCGCTTCGCCGAAACGCTTGAGATTGACCTCGTTTTGGCGGGCCTGTTCGTCGAGACGGGTGCGCATTGCCGCCAACTCCGCCATCAGCTCGCTGTTGCGACTGCGCTCTTCCTCGATGATGTCGGCCGACCGCTCCCGCTCGCGGCCCAATTCGAGGTCGAGCTCACGAATGCGCATATCGCGCTGGGCGAGAAGTTCGGTAAACCCGGCGCGCAGATTGTCGCTGGCTTCCTGGGCTGCGGCAGTAGCGCGCGCCTCATTGGCCTGCGCCCAGGCCACCAGCATCCAGACGAAGACAAAGAGGACCAGCCCCAATACCGCGGCAACAGCCATGCCGGCAGTGATCGGCAGATCGCCGGCGGTGAACAGAATCGTATCAAGCATTTCCATGGAACGAGCCTATAACAGCCATTCGTTCACATAATGTTCTTTTCGCAGCTGGCGCAACCCTGCTCCGCAGTTGACCCGGCGCGGTCAAATACCATATCGAGAGGCAACTCCTTTTTTGCCGGACTTTTTGCCATGGCCATCCGCCCTATCCTCATCATTCCTGACGCGCGGCTTCGCGCGGTCGCCGACCCGATCGTGGAGATCGACGAGGAGATCAAGACGCTGGCCAAGGACATGCTCGACACCATGTATGACGCGCCGGGCATCGGCCTTGCTGCGCCGCAGATCGGTGTGATGAAGCGTATCGTGGTCATGGACCTGGCCGCTGAAGGCGAGCCGGCTGCGCCGCTGGTGATGATCAATCCCGAGATCACCAAGTTCGGTGACGAGATCCAGGTCACCGAAGAAGGCTGCCTCTCCATCCCCGAACTCTATTACGAGGTCGAGCGCCCCTCCACCGTATCGGTGACCTACACCGATCTCGACGGCAAGGAAGTGGTCAAGGACGCCGATGGCAAGCTCGCCGTCTGCATTCAGCACGAACTCGATCACCTCGATGGCGTGCTCTACATCGACTATCTCAGCCGTCTCAAGCGTGACCGGGTGATCAAGAAGTTCGACAAGCAGGCCAAGCTGGCGGCTCGCTGATCGGAAGCGCCCTTTCCCCTTCTCCCCTCGCGGGAGAAGGTGGCTCGCGCAGCGAGACGGATGAGGGGGCACACAGCTTTGAAGCACCTCATATCCGCCCCTAGGGCACTCTCTCACAAGAGGGAGAGACAGTGGAGCCAAGTCACACCATGCGCGTCGTCTTCATGGGTACGCCCGATTTTTCCGTTCCGACGCTGACCGAGATTGTCTCGTCCGGCCATGAGGTCGTCGCGGTCTATACCCGAGCGCCCAAGCCGGCTGGTCGCGGTCAGGCTGAGCGCAAGAGCCCGGTACATCAGGCGGCCGACGCCTTCGGTATCCCCGTCTTCACACCCAAAAGCCTCAAGGGCGAAGCCGAGCAGGCCCAGTTTGCCGCGCTCGATGCCGAGGTCGCTGTCGTGGTCGCCTATGGCCTGCTGCTGCCCAAGCCCATCCTCGATGCCCCCACCGATGGCTGCCTTAACCTCCACGGTTCGCTTCTGCCGCGCTGGCGCGGTGCGGCGCCGATCCAGCGCGCCATCATGGCGGGCGACGCCCAGACAGGCATTGTGGTCATGCGCATGGACGAAGGTCTCGACACCGGCCCGATGGGCCCCACCGAGATTATCCAGATCAGCAAGGACATGACGGCCGGCGAGCTGCACGGCCAGATGATGCGGCTGGGCGCCGATCTCATGGGTCGCGCCCTTGCCGCGCTCGAACGCGGCAGCCTTGACTTTACCGTCCAGCCCGAGGCCGGCGTCACCTACGCGCAAAAAATCGACAAGGCCGAGGCCCGGCTCGATTTCTCGAAATCCGCTGAAGAGGTGCACAACACCATCCGCGGCCTTTCGCCCTTCCCGGGCGCCTGGTTCGAGCTCGAACTCGCCGGCAAGCCGGTCCGCATCAAGACCCTGCGTTCGACCGTCGTCGATGGCACTGCCGCTGCCGGAACCCTCATCGGCCCCGATCTCACCATCGCCTGTGGCTCCGGCGCCGTTCGCCTCACCCAGGTGCAGCGCGAAGGCAAAGGCGCCATGGACGCCGCAACCTTTTTGCGCGGGGCAGGGACATTGCCCGCCACTGTCGTCGGCTGATGCCCCGCTTCAAGCTCACCCTTGAATATGATGGAACGTCCTTTTTCGGCTGGCAGCGTCAGGCTGATCGGATAAGTGTGCAGCAGGCGCTGGAAGAGGCGATCGCGCGGTTTTCCGGCGAAGCCGTCGGAACGCAGGCCGCTGGCCGCACCGATTCCGGCGTGCATGCGCTCGGGCAGGTGGCTCACTTCGATCTTTCGAAAGACTGGGACCCATTCCGCGTCCGCGAGGCGCTGAACTATCATTTGCGTCCGCATCCCGTGGCTGTGCTGACATGCGAAGCGGTCGGTGAGGATTTCGAGGCGCGTTTTTCCGCCACGGCCCGCCACTACGAATACCGCATCCTCAATCGTCGTGCGCCGGCGGTGATCGAGCGCAACCACGTCTGGCATGTGCCCATGGCGCTCGACGCCGACCTGATGCACGTCGCCGCCCAGTCGATACTCGGGCAGCACGATTTCACCACCTTCCGCTCGTCGGAGTGCCAGGCCAATTCGCCCATCCGCACGCTCGATCATTTCGCTGTGCGTCGGGAGCTCGATCATGTCGTGGTCACTGCCAGCGCCCGCAGCTTCCTCCACCATCAGGTGCGCTCGATGGTCGGCTCGCTGAAACTGGTGGGCGAGGGCAAGTGGACACCGAAAAAGTTCCGCGCCGCACTCGACGCCGCCGATCGCAGCAAATGCGGCGCCATGGCCCCCTCAAGCGGCCTCTATTTTATGCGCGTGGACTACCCGGCAGCCTAGCCGCAGCAGCGTGCGGCAGAGCCGCCAAGGTGTGCACACCGATGCCGGTGCCATGCGTCCCCAACCACTGCCCCATCCCTCCATCGTCATTGTCCGGCCTGCCCGGGCAATCCATCTCGCCTCAGAAAATGGACCACCCGGACAAGCCGGGTGATGACGCGGGTATGGTGAGCCTCAAGGAATTCTACTTGATCCGGTAAGCGTCCTTGGCGGCCTGATAGCTCAGCTGTTTTGCAATCTCTTCGGCCGACGAGCGGCTGAGGCGGTTCTCGCCCACCCAGCGTCCCAAAAAGCCGCAGACTTCGCGCCGCCACACATCGTGCCGCGCCGGGATCGACAGTAGCGCGCGGGTATCGTCGTTGAACCCGGCAAGATTGTAGAAACCGGCGGTTTCCACCACCTGGTCGAGATAGCGGCGAATGCCCTGCGGGCTGTCGTGGAACCACCACGGCGGACCGATAAGCAGGCTTGGCCAATATCCCGCCATCGGCGCCAGCTCGCGCGCATAAGTGGTTTCGTCGAGCACGAACATGATGAGCCGCAGATTGGGCTCATTGCCACAGCGCGACAGCAGCGCCCGCAAACCGCCCACATAGTCCGTCGGTCCCGGAATATCGGCACCAAGGTCCGGCCCGCGTTCGCCGAACAGCAGCGGATCGGTATTGCGACGGGAGCCGGCGTGGATCTGCATGACCATGCCGTCTTCGACCGACAGCAGCGCCATTTCGGTCATCATCTGGGCGCGGAACAGCTCGGCATCGGCCGCGTCGTGCTTGCCGGCCAGGACCTTGTCGAGCAGCGCCTGCTTCTCCACCAGCGGCAAATCTGCCGTATTGGCCGTCGGCACGCCATGGTCTGTCGCCACTGCGCCAAAGCGGCGGAAAACCTCGCGGCGCTTGCGGTGGGCATTGATCAGCCCATCCCACTTGCTGACGTCCTCGCCGGTCAGCTCGCCGAACTTTTTCAGGTTCTCCACAATGGCGGGGCGGCTCGGGTCGGTGACATCGTCCGGGCGATAGGTGGTGCGCACGCGCCCGATATAGCCGTCGGCTTCCATCTTTTGGTGATGGGTGAGGGGATCGAGTGCAAATTCGGTGGTTGCGATCACCTCGACATTGAACCGGTCGAGAATAGCCCGCGGCAGCAATTCGGGCGTGCCCAGCTTGGCGTCGATGGCGTCATAAATGCTGTCGGCGGTCGCCGCTGACAGTTCCTCGGTGATGCCGAACACGGCATGGAGCGAGTGATCGACCCAGGTCTTCGAGGGCGTGCCGGCAAACAGGTAATAGTTCTCGGCAAACAGCCGCCAGGCCTTGCGCCCGTCGCCTTCCACCGGCTTGCCGGCCTTGCGGGGAATGCCCAGCGCGTCATAGTTCAACCCGCGGCTGCGCAGCATGCGCAACACATAATGGTCCGGCGTCAGGAACAGCGCCGTCGGGCTGGCAAAGCGCCCGTTGTCCGCGAACCAGGATGGGTCCGTATGCCCATGCGGGCTGACAAGGGGCAGGTCCTTCACCGCGGGATAAAGCTCGCGGGCAATAGACTGCGCGGGCTCGGATGCAGGAAAGAGGCGATCGGGATGAAGGTGCGATGGCTGGGTCATGGACCAATATGTGCCACGATCCCCCGCCGGTTTCAACATCTACCATACAAGATGACGGCTGTTAAAATTTAAGACAAATTAACCCCGATCTCAACCTGCCATTCGCGCCTCGACCCGCCCGGCGTAGGCTCTCCTCCATCGGGCGAGAAACAGTCCACCAAGGCGGCTGCCCATTGATGTTGCCGGTCGAAAGACCCAACCAATGCGAGGGAATAGCCATGGCCAATCTCGACACGCATAGTCTCCCCGAAGATCTCTCGACCCTGCGCAGCCAGCTGCGCCGCTCCGCCCATGTCCAGCATGCCAAGCGCATGATGCTGGCCGCCGGTCTCAGCGCCTTTGGCATGGTCGCCATCGCCGCCGCCTTTCTCACCCGCATCGTCTGATCGCCCCGCTTTCCTCCGGCGCACCACATCGCCTATCATGGGCGCCGGGAGAGGGGACCGCCTATGCGTATTCTGCTGGTCGAGGATAATGAGGATCTGGGCGAGGCGATCGAAAAGCGCCTCCGCGCCGCCGGCCACAGTGTCGAATGGGTCCGCGACGGCGCCGACGTGGTGCCAACAGCCCAGGGGCAGGATTTCGACGCCGTGGCGCTCGATCTCATGCTCCCCAATCGGGATGGCATCAGCCTCATCGCCGAATTGCGCCGGGGCCGCTTCTCCGCTCCGATCCTCGTCATGACCGCCCGCTCCGAGATCGATGACAAGGTTAGCCTCCTTGATCTCGGTGCCGACGATTACCTCGTAAAACCCTTCGATCTCCGCGAGATGGAAGCCCGTCTCCGCGCCCTCATGCGCCGCACCGGGGGCCAGACCAGCAGCACGCTCTCCCTGGGCAATCTCGAACTCGATCTCGCCGGGCTCAATGCCTCGATCAGCGGCAAGGGCCTCGAGCTCGGCCGCCGCGAATTCCGCCTCCTCGAAATTCTCCTCACCCACGCCGGCAAAGTTGTCGCCAAGGAGCGGCTGATGAACCAGCTGTTCAATTTCGACGAGGCGGTCTCGGTCAACGCCCTCGAACTCCACATTTCCCGCCTGCGCAAGAAACTGGAAACGGCCCGCGTCGAAATCGGCACTGTCCGCGGCGTCGGCTATGTGGCGAGAGCCCTGGATGCCTGAACACTTTCTTCTTCTCCCTCCCCCCCGTGGGGAGGGTAGCAAAGCTCGGCCGTCCGGCCGTAGCGACGCTGGGGTGGGGGGCAGCATGTCTCGACATGCACTACCCCCACCTAACCTCCCCCTGAAAAAGGGGGAGGGACCCATCGCGCTTCGCTCGTCCATAGTAAGCCCCCAACCTTCTCCTCCCCCTCCCAGGGGGAGGCCGGGTGGGGGTGCGCGAGCCACCGGCTTCTGAGATGATGACCTCCACCTTCTCCATCCGCCGGCGCATTCTCGCGCTCGCCGTCGCGCTTCTCCTCGGCGCGGCCGTCGTGCTGATCATCTTCATCCAGAATTACGCCGATCGCGCCTCCGACAGGGCCTTCGATCGCCTCCTTGCCGCCTCTGCCCTCACCATCGCCGGCGCCGTGCAGGTCGAAAACGAAACTGTCTTTGTCGAACTCCCCTTCGCCGCCTTTGCCATGTTCTCCGGTCTCGATCGGGTGTTTTACGCCGTCGAGGACCCGGGCGCGCGCACCGTCACCGGCTACGACGATCTCGCCGCCGCCATGAGCGAGACCACCACTGCAGAACCCCATTTCACCGATCTCGTCTATCGCGATGAACTGGTGCGCGTCGCCACCATCGGTCGCCTGATCTCGACCGCCAGCGACACCGGCTGGGTCACCATCCACGTCGCCGAAACCCAGCGCCAGCGCGAAGCCCTGGCCGCCGAAATCCTCTCCAATTCCATCGTGCCCGTCATTGCGCTGACCCTGCTTGCGGTGGCGCTGGTCTGGTTTGGCATTTCGCGCATGTTTGCCCCGCTCACCCAGCTCGAGGAGGAGCTGCAGTCCCGCGCGCCCGATGATCTCTCCCCGCTCACCGTGCCGGTGCCGGTGGAGGTCGACCACCTGGTTTCCGCCCTCAATGTCTTTATGGCCCGGCTGCGCAGCGCCATGGAGCGGGTCAGCGGCCTCGTGGCAGAAGCCGCCCATGAAGTGCGCACGCCGCTGGCCTCGCTCCGCGCCCAGGCCGAAGTGGCGATGGACGAGCCCGATCCCGAAGCGCTGCGGGGCAGGGTGAAGCGCATCCACACCGGGGCGGTTCAGGCCAGCCAACTGGTCAGCCAGCTGCTTATGGACGCCACTATTTCCCATCGCCTCGAAAGCCAGGATAGCGAAACCACCGCCCTCTGGTCGCTCGTCGAGGAAGTCGGCACCCGTCTTGATCCCGATCTCTCGGACCGCGTCCAGCTTTCGCCCAGTCCGGCGGCCCGCACCGCCCGCATGCGCGGCGACCGCCTCGCCCTGCGCGAAATGATCCGCAATCTCGTCGACAATGCGCTGGTCTATTCGACCGGCGCGGTGGTGATTTCGGCCGAACTCAAAGACGAAACCCTCGTGCTCACCGTCAGCGACAGCGGCCCGGGCATTGCCGAAGACGAAAAGATCGCTGTGCTCGAACGCTTCAAGCGGGGCAAGACCAGTGCCGGCGTGGTCGGCTCCGGTCTTGGTCTCTCCATTGTCTCGCGCGTCGTCACCGCCCATCGCGGCACGCTGCGCCTTCTCGACCGTCCGGGAGGCGGGCTCATGGTGCAGGTCGAATTTCCCGTCCTCGCCCAGCCCGCGCGCGGCGCAGGCGCATTGGCCGCCATCTGTCTCGCCATGCTGGCACTGGTTGCCACGCCGCAGGATGCGCTGGCCAAATCGAGCCACTATCCCGCGCCCAATGGTGCAACGGCCACCGTGCTCACCATTGCCGGCGTCACCGATACGCCGCTCTTTGCCGCCTTCATCGCCGGCTTCCAGCAGGTCTATCCCGATGTCAGCGTCGTCTACGAAGAGATGGATTCGCTCCCTCTTTACGAGCAGTTCCTTGATGGCTCCATGCCGGTCGTGCCGGACCTCCTCATAAGTTCGGCCTCCGATCTTCAGCTCAAGCTCGCCAATGATGGCCATGCCCTGGGCCACGACAGCCCCTATCTTTCCCAGCTCCCCGAATGGGCGCATTGGCGCAACGAGGTGTTCGGCTTCACCTTTGAGCCGGCGGTCATCATCTATAATCCCGACCGCATCGCCCCCGCGGAGGTGCCGCGCACCCATCTGACGCTCGCCGAACTGCTCGAGACCCAGACCGAGCGGTTTCGGGGCCAGATCGCCACTTATGACATCGCCCTCTCGGGCGTCGGTTATCTCCTTGCCGCGCAGGACCAGACCATTTCGTCCACCTTCTGGCGCCTCACCACCGCCTTTGGCCGCGTCAACGCCCAGTTCTCGGGGTCCAGTCCCGCCATTCTCAACAGCGTCGCCGATGGCAGTCTGGCCCTTGGCTACAATGTGCTGGGCTCCTATGCCTTTGCCCGCCAGGCCGATGGCGCCAATATCGAGATCGTCGTCCCCGACGATTATGTCCTCGTGCTCACGCGCTCCATGCTGATCCCGCGCAGCGCGCCCAATCCGCAGCTGGCGCGCGATTTCATCGACTTTGCGCTCTCTCCAACGGGCCAGTCCATCGCTGCGGGCGACACGGCCCTTGGCTCGGTTATCTCGGGTGGCGAGGGGCCGTGGACCAGCGAGGCCATCACGGCGCGCGGCCGCGGCGTCATCCAGGCCATCGCGTTGGGGCCGAGCCTGCTCGTGGCGCTCGACACCCTGCGTCGACAGCGTTTTCTCGACACCTGGCAGGAGATCGTTTCACCAAAATCCTGAGCAGAGAGTGCGCAGAAAACACCGCATTTTCGTTGACAGCTTCATGCGCAGGAATAATGTCCGCGCCAACTGTCCAAGGAGAACACATGCCCCACGCCGAGCTAGCTCAGATCATCGATACCGCCTTCGAAAATCGCGCCGAGATCAATTTTGCCACCCGTGGCGAAGTGCGCGACGCAGTCGAAACAGCGCTGAACCTTCTCGATAGCGGCCAGGCCCGCGTTGCCGAGAAAATCGATGGTGAGTGGCAGGTCAATCAGTGGCTGAAGCGCGCCGTGCTGCTCTCCTTCCGTCTCAATGACAATCAGGCCATGACTGGCGGCGCTCAGGGTTCGACCTGGTGGGACAAGGTCCCGACCAAGTTCGAGGGCTGGGGTGAGAACAAGTGGCGCGATGCCGGCTTCCGCGCCGTGCCGGGCGCCATCGCCCGCAAGTCCGCCTACATCGCCAAGAACGTCATCCTGATGCCCAGCTTCGTCAATCTCGGCGCCTATGTCGATGAAGGCACCATGGTCGACACCTGGGTCACCGTCGGCTCCTGCGCCCAGATCGGCAAGAACGTTCACCTCTCCGGCGGCGTCGGCATTGGCGGCGTGCTCGAGCCGCTGCAGGCCGCACCGACCATCATCGAAGACAATTGCTTCATCGGCGCCCGTTCGGAAATCGTCGAAGGCGTCGTCGTTGGCGAAGGCTCGGTCATCTCAATGGGCGTGTTCATCGGCGGCTCGACAAAAATCGTCAACCGCGCCACCGGCGAAGTCCATATCGGCAAGGTCCCGCCCTATTCGGTGGTCGTCTCCGGCAGCCTGCCCGGCAAGCCGCTTCCCGATGGCACGCCCGGCCCGAACCTTTACTGCGCCGTCATCGTCAAGACCGTCGACGCCCAGACCCGCTCCAAGACCGCCATCAACGACCTGCTGCGCGACTAAGCCGGACTGGCGCCTCAAAAGCGATTCACCTAATCTCGACATCGCGCCGGCCATCGGGTCGGCGCGATTGTCTTTTGAGGGGAAGACTCATGGAAACTCTGCAAGCGCTCTACACCACCACTTCGGGTCGCCTGTCGCGTAAACAATGGTGGCTTGGCGTCGTCGGACTCATCTTTGCCAGCATCGTGCTCAGTCTGCTTCTGGGCGTGGTCACCGGGGCCTTCATCGCTTCGATCATCACCTATGTGATCCTGTTCTACCCAAGCTGGTGCCTCGGCATCAAACGGCGCCAGGATCGCGGCAATGACGCCACCGACTTCAAGATTTTCATGGGCTTCTCGGCCCTCGTGACCCTGCTGCAGACCTTTGGTCTCGGCTTCACGGTGACCGACGTGGGTGGCGGGGTGATGGTGCCCACGCCCGACATGTGGATGAGCATTTTGATGTTGCTGCTCGCCGTCGCCGGTATCTACATGCTGGTCCAGCTCGGCTTCCTGCGCGGGACCCCGGGGACCAATAATTACGGGCCGGATCCGGTCACCATCACTGCCACTGCCTGATCGAACAAGGACGGGATTACCGTGACCACACTGACTTCGGACGATCCCGTCCGCCTCCTCGAACGCCTTATCGCCTGCCCCTCGGTCACTCCTGAAGAGGCCGGCGCGCTCGATCTCCTCGAAGCCGAACTCACGGCCCTTGGCTTTGCCGTCACCCGGCTGCGATTTGAGGGCGATGGCTCCTATCCCGTCGACAATCTCTTCGCCACGCGCGGAACCGGCGGTCGTCGCTTGCTCTTTGCCGGCCACACCGATGTGGTGCCGCCGGGCGACCACGCCCTCTGGGCTTCCGACCCCTTCACCCCGCGCATCGACGACGGCAGGATTTTTGGCCGTGGTGCCGCCGACATGAAGTCCGGCATCGCCGCCTTCGTCGCCGCCTGTGCCGCCATCCCTGCCGACGCCGGCACCATCCAGCTCGCCATCACCAATGACGAGGAAGCCGACGCCATCAACGGCACCGAAAAGCTCTGCGCCTGGATGAAGGACAATGGCCACGCCTTCGATTTCGCCATCGTCGGCGAACCCAGTTCCGCCGAAACGCTTGGCGACAGCATCAAGATTGGCCGGCGCGGCTCCTTCTCCGGTCGGGTCGTCGTCACCGGCTCCCAGGGCCACGTCGCCTATCCGCACAAGGCCAACAATCCCCTGCCGGTCCTCGCCGCGGTTGCGACAGCCCTCAGCAGCGAAAAGCTCGACACCGGCACCGAGCATTTCCCGGCCAGCAACCTTGAGCTGACCACCATCGACGTCGGCAATCCCGTGTCCAACGTCATTCCCGCCAGCGGCAGCCTCCACTTCAACATCCGCTACAACGACCTCTGGACGCCCGACGCCCTGGCCGACTGGATCCGCGGCCGCATTGCTGGCGTCGACGCCAGGGGCTGCACGATCGACTTCGCCATCGCCGGCGTGCCCTCGCGCTCGTTCCTTTCCCCGCTCAGCGGCGACATCGATATCCTTTCCGATGCCATTGAGGCGCTCACCGGCCGCCGCCCGGACTATTCCACTGGTGGCGGCACCTCGGACGCGCGCTTCATCGCCCAATATGGTCCGGTGGTGGAATGCGGCCTCGTCGGTCCGTCGATGCACAAGGTAGACGAACACATCGCCATCGCGGATCTCACCGGCCTCACCGAAATCTACCGGCAGTTCATCACCCGCTTTTTCGGATCCGTGGCCCGATGAAGATCTGGGGCGCTCTCAGCGCGGCCTTTACCGGCTGGATGAAGATCCTGCGCGGCGACGCCAGCTGGCAGCAGCATTTTGCCATTACCCCCGCCGGCCTCGCGACCGCGCTCGTCATCTTCGTCTTTTTTGCGCTTGTTTCCATCGCCATTGCGGCCATCGGCATCAATGCCCCGACCTTGCCGGGTCTCGCCGCGGGGCTTGTGGTGCAGTGCCTCTCGATCCTGGCGCTCCTCATTGGCGCGCTGGTCACGCGCCGCGCCGTCCCGGTCGAGCAACCGCTCCTTGCCCTCCTCGTCCCGGGGCTTTACGGTCTCGTTTGCTATCTCGTGCTGGGCACTGTCTTTTCCATGTTTGGAGGCGCAGTCCTGCTCGTGCTCTGGCTGGGGCTTGGCTATCTCTTTTATCGTCTTGCCCGAATGGCGGCGCAGTGGAGCCTCGGGGTTTCAATTGCTTTCGCCGTTTTGACCATGGCACTGCTTGTCGGCATGCCCATGACGCTCTACATGCTTACTGGCCCTGTTGCCGCGCCCGCCCTCTAGACGAGACCCTGCCTTGGCCCAGCCTACCCAGACATTCGCCGATGAAGTTCAGAACGCCATTCGTGGCTTTGTCGCTCTCGTCACCGGCAAGCGCGATGCCGCTGCCTATTTCGATTTTTCGCCCAAGGGCCTGGTCGGCAGCCTCATCGCCGTCCTGATCGCCGTGATGCTGGCCGGGTTCGGCCCCATGCTGCTGGGCGCTCCGGTGCCCGCAGGCGCACCGACCCAGTCGATCATCATCAATGGCGTGCTCTTTGCCGCCCAGGCCGGCATGGCCTGGATCGTGCTGCGCCAGATGGGCCGTCAGGATGGGTTCGTGCCCTATCTGGTTGCCAGCAATTGGGTGACCCTGGCCTCCGGCCTGCTGCTGCTCATCTCCACCCTGTTCGGCGAAGTCGGCATTGTGATGCTCCTCGGCATCGTGGTGATCGCGCTCCTGACCTTCATCAATATCGGCCGCTTCATCGTGACCCTGTCGCCGCTACAGATCGGTCTGCTGTTCATCTCGCAGACCGTGGGTGTGTTCCTGGCGCTTGGCATTGTCGCGCTGGTCCTGCCCCCACCACCGATGTGACAAGGCGAAGCCGCATTTCCTTCACCTTTGCGCGTCAATCAACACGAGCCAGTCGAATCAAACGCAGCCTTCTGCTCTAATGGCGCCCATGATGAATCAGTCTCCTGCAGAAACCGCGCTCAGCCGCGCCATGATCCGCTGGTCCCTCACCAAGTCCGCCCTCGTGGCGGAGACACCGCGCAGCTGGATTTTCCGGGTTGAGCAGAATGGCCGCAATTTCGCGGCGCTCAAAATCCTCAAGGCCATCGCCGCCGACGAAGAGGGCAGGGGTGCACGTCTCCTGCAGTGGTATGAAGGCGATGGTGCCGCCACTGTCTTCGATATCCACGGCGATACCATTTTCATGGAGTGGCTCGATGGCGTGACGCTGGGCGAACCGGCCCGCGCCGGGCGCGATGAGGAAACCACCATCGCCTTTGCCGCGGTGGTGACCGGGCTACACCGCCCGCGCAAGGAGCCGCTCGACGGCCTCCAGCCGCTGCGAGACCGTTTCCAGCTCCTGTTCGACACCGATGTGCGCGCCTGGCCTCACACCGCCCGCGACCTCTACGCGCGCTCGGCCGGCATTGCGCTCAAGCTCTTCGACAAGCCCAGTGCCATCGTGCCGTTGCACGGCGATCTGCACCACGACAATATCATCTCCTCTGATCGTGGCTGGCTCGCCATCGATCCCAAGGGGCTTCTGGGCGATCCGTCCTATGAGCTGGCCAATTTCTTCATCAACCCCGAGCGTGCCGGCAGCAAGATCGCCGATCCGCGCAATATCGCTGCGCGGCTCGACATTCTCACCCAGCGCCTCAACTATCCGCGCAAGCGCGTTCTGGGCTGGGCGGCAGCACATGCTGCGCTCTCGGCCTGCTGGGACCTGGACGCCGAAAAGCCCATCGTCAACCAGCTCGCGGTGCTCCCCAATCTGCTCAGTGCCTATGATCAGGCCTGACCCCGGAACCTACTGATGCTCGATCTGTCCCGCCGCGCCGTCCTCGCCATGGGCGCCGCCTCGCTGCTGGCTGCCTGCTCGGCCACCATTCCGCCGCTGCCGGCGTCGACCTCGACCAATCCGGAAAGCCTCTCGCGCGAGCAGATCATCGCGGCGATCAATGCGGTCCGCAAAGCCAACGGCGTCGCCGACTGGACCTATAACCCGCGCCTCGAAGCAGCTTCTCGCTCCCATGCGCGCCTGATGGCGAGCAAGGACACGCTCAGCCACGACCTCGGCATCACCCTGCGTGAACGCGTCACCGAAGCCGGCTATCTCGGCGCTGTCGGCGAGAACGTCGCCAAGGGCTACAAGACCCTGCCCGATGTCATCGAAGGCTGGCTGGCCTCCAAGGGCCACCGCAACACGCTGCTCTCGCCCAAATTCACCGAATTCGGCCTCGCCACCGCGCGCACGGGTTCCGGAAAACTCTACTGGGCCCTCATCGCCGGCGGCAGCTTTCAGGCCTGGCTCTGACGGACCACTTGCGGGCGCGACCTTAGCGCCTTCGTTTCAGACACTCTGTGGCTAGTTCGCCAACCCAGCGGCTCTATCGCCTCCCTCCCCTGGATGGGGAGGGATTGAGGGTGGGGTGGGGCCTCGTCCACAAAACTCAGGCTTAGCCTCTCGAAAACACCAACACCGTTTCCCTGTTCCCGTCTCCCCCCGCAATAGGCGAGGGCACGCTCATCCGGTGCGCAAAGCCCTGGCGCTCGACGAAGGCGATAACATCCTCCATCGCCCGCGCGCTGGCAGCGTCGTCGGTCACAATCCCGCCCTTGCCGATATGGTCGCGGCCCACTTCAAACTGCGGCTTGAAGAGGATCACCGCATCGGCCTTCTCAGCGCACAGCGCCAGCGGCGCCTCCAATACCTTGGTCACCGACACGAAGCTGACGTCGGAAACCAGAAGATCTATCACATCCGGGATTGTCTCCCGATCCAGCTCGCGCGCATTGGTGCTCTCAAGGCTCACCACGCGCCCATCGCCGTGCAGTTTCTCGTGCAACTGCCCATGTCCGACATCCACGGCAAAAACCTTGTCCGCACCGCGCTCCAGCAACACCTGCGTGAACCCGCCCGTCGACGACCCGACGTCGAGGCAAACCTTCCCCTCGGCCGACACCGCCCCGGCATCCAGCCCCGCCACCAGTTTTAGCGCAGAGCGCGACACATAGCGCGCAGCGGGATCATCCAGCGTCACCGCGTCGGCAGCACCCACCATCTGATTGGGCTTCTTCGCCGGCGCGCCATTGACCAGCACCGTGCCGCGCAAAATGGCGTCGCGCGCCCGTGCCCGGCTGGGCAACAGCCCGCGTTGCTCCAGCGCCAGATCGAGCCTTATCCGCTCGCTCACCCCTCGACGAGCCGCTTGACCTTGGCCAGTGCGGTGTCCTGGGCTTCTTCATAGGAAATCGTGCTCTGGAACTGGCCGTTCTTGTCGATGAGGAAGGTCAGCGCCGTATGATTGACGAGATAGAATTCGCCCTCCACATCGCCGGACTTTTCCGAGAACACGCCAAAGGCAGCCTTGGCCTTGTCAGTCGCCGCCTGGTCACCGACGAGCCCGATAATGGAGGGATCGAACCCCTCCACATAGCCCTTCACCGCGTCGAAAGTGTCGCGCTGGGGATCAACGGTGACAAAGATGATCCGCAGATCATCGGCATCAAGGCCCAGCTGGGCGCGCCACGCTGTGGTCTCGGCCAGCGTCGTCGGACACACATCCGGGCAGAACGTGTAGCCGAAGAAAATCAGGCTTGGCGTGCCCGCCAGATCCTTCTGCGTAAACGTGCCGCCCTTGGTCGAAGCCAGCGCAAATTCCTGTCCGGTCACGCCCAGCAGTCGCTGGGGCGGTCGGAACATGTAGAGCGCCGTCGCGCCAATAGCGACAATCGCCACCAGCACCCACAGCACGATCCGAAAATTGCGCAGACCTTTATTCGTCATTGTTTTGTAACTTTCTGGCACCGGACGCAGCGTCGCGATTTACTGCTCAAGGCAGGATCAATCCGCACCCACCGGCCAAATCCCCTCGCCCCTCCGGGGAGAGGGCTAGGGTGAGGGGGCCTCAACGCGCGGCCCCGAAAAACCTCAGTTCGCGTCGAGCGGTTCCACACCCACGGCCTTGCCTTCACGGCTGAGCGTGATCTTCTCGATGCGCGCTTCGGCCGTGCGCAGCAGGGTTTCGCAATGCGCCTTGAGGGCTTCACCGCGCTCATAAATGGCGATCGATTCCGCCAGCGGGGCGCGGCCGCTTTCGAGCTTCTGGACGATCTGCTCGAGTTGTTCCAGCGCGGCTTCGAAGCTCAGCGACTTCACATCGTCATGGGCAGTTTCAGCCATGGCTCGTCCTATTCCTTGTCCGTGGGCGCAACCCCGTTCAGCAGCATGGCCACATGGTGGCGCACGCCCCCGGCGAGGCCCTTGAGGTCATAGCCACCTTCGAGCAGCGACACAATCCGGTTGCCGCAGCGGCGCTCGGCGACATCCATCAACTTTCCCGTGAGCCAGGAATAGTCGCTGTCTTCCCAGTTGAGCTGCGCCAGCGGGTCGAGCCTGTGCGCGTCAAACCCTGCCGAGATCAGCAAAAGGTCCGGGGCGAAATTGTCGAGCGCCGGCAGGATCGTGTCCTTGTAGGCGGCGCGCATATCGCTGCCATCGCCCTGCGCATCGAGCGCCACATTGAAAATATTGCCGACGCCGGTTTCCGACGGGTGCCCCGTGCCGGGATACAGCGGCATCTGGTGGCTTGAGGCGAAGAAAATATTGGGGTCGTCTTTGAAAATGTCCTGCGTGCCATTGCCGTGGTGCACGTCAAAATCGACAATGGCGATCCGCTCCGCGCCATATTTGCGCTGCGCTTCCCGCGCTGCGATTGCGATCGTGTTGATGAGGCAAAAGCCCATCGGCCGCGCAATTTCCGCGTGGTGCCCCGGCGGACGAATGGCGCAAAACGCATTGTCGACATCGCCCAGCAACACGCCATGCAACCCGGCGAGCGCCCCGCCGAGGCCGGTCGAAACCGCGTCCAGCGAGCGATCGGAGATGAAGGTGTCTGCATCGAGCTGGCCGATGCCTTCAGCGGGCCGCGCGTCGCGCAGCTGGCCCATATAGCTGCCGTCGTGCACCAGTTCGGCCAGCGTGATATCGCCGTCAGGCGCATCCATGCGCACCAGCCCGTCAAAAAGACTCGCCCCCAGCGCATCCTCGATCGCGCGCATGCGGTCGGCCCGCTCGGAATGTCCTTGCGGAGTCCGGTGGTCCTCAAAATTACGTTGACTGACGAGAAGCGTGCTCACTGTGGCCTTCCGGAGATGCGCATCTGTGTCTTGACGCGGCCCGGGCCTGTTGTCAAACAGCCGCCATGACCATTTCCCCGGACCAGCTAGAGATTGAGCGCGCCGCAGCCCTGCTGCGAGACGGAAAGCTCTGCGCCTTCCCCACCGAGACTGTCTATGGTCTGGGCGCAGACGCCACCAATGCCGACGCCGTGCTCTCGATTTACGAGACCAAGGGCCGTCCCCGCTTCAATCCGCTGATCATCCATGTTGCCGATCTCGATATGGCGCAGAATTTTGCCGAGTTCTCGCCGCTGGCGCTGCGGCTTGCTGCGCTCTGGCCCGGCCCGCTCAGCATTGTCCTGCCGCAAAAGCCCGGCAATGGCCTGGCCGATGTGGCGACGGCCGGTCTCTCGACCGTCGCCATCCGCATCCCCGATCATCCGCTGGCCCGCGAACTCCTCCGCACCACCGGCCGCCCGCTTGCCGCGCCGTCTGCCAATCCATCCGGGAAGCTCTCGCCAACGACGGCCGAGCAGGTGCGCCGCGGTTTCGCCGGCGCCGTCCCCGTCCTCGATGGCGGGCCCTGCAAGGCCGGTGTTGAGTCCACCATCATCACCATTGATGGCGATCGTCTCGTCCAGCTGCGCGCCGGCGCCATGGCGCGCGAAGATATCGAGGCGGCCATGGGCATGAAGGTCGAGCTGGCAGAAAAGGGCGCCAAGATTTCCGCGCCCGGCATGTTGCTCAGCCACTACGCCCCCGAGGCCCATATCCGCCTCAACACCGCACCGCAAAAGGGCGAAGCCTATCTCGCCTTCGGCCCCGCCGCCGAAGAAAAATTCGACGGCCCCACGAGAAACCTCTCGCCCACAGGCGATCTCCGCGAAGCCGCGCGCAACCTCTTTGCCATGCTGCATGAACTCGACGCCGCGGGTGTCCCGACCATCGCCGTGGCCCCGGTTCCGGAAACGGGTCTCGGCGAAGCGATCAACGACCGCCTCGCCCGCGCCGCCGCCCCGCGCGGCTGATCCCATTTCCCGCTGGAATTCGTAAATCCGCTCATGCACACTCCCTCCGTACCTTGGGGGAGGACAATATGTGTGAGATCTGCGGCCTGCCCGTGCCGGCTCCGTCCCGGCGCACCGTCCTGCTTGGCGGCCTCGCCGCCTTTGCCGCCAGCGCGCTGCCAGCGTCCGCCCAGTCGGTCGCCGATACGGTGGATCCCGACGCCGCCCTGCAGCGCCTCATCGACGGCAATGCCCGTTACGCCTCCGGCACCCGCACCAACACGGATTTCTCTGTCGGCCGCGCCCAGCGTGCGCTGACCCAGCGGCCCTTCGCCGCCATCCTCAGTTGCGCGGACTCCCGCGTGTCCCCGGATCTCGCCTTCGATCAGGGCCCCAGCGATCTCTTCGTCGTCCGTCTCGCCGGAAATTTCGTCAGCGACGATGGCCTCGCCAGTCTCGAATACGCCGTCAATTTCCTCGGCACGCGCCTCATCATGGTGCTCGGCCATTCAAATTGCGGCGCCGTCGATGCGGCCATCAAGGTCGTGCGCGACAAGATCGAGCTTCCCGGCCATCTCCCCGAAATGCTGCGCAAGATCAAGCCGGCCGCCGAAACCGCACTCGCGGCCGATGGCGACATTCTCAACACCGCAATCACTGAAAACGTCCGTCTCGGCGTCAACCGCCTCACCACGGCCGAGCCGATCATCGCAGGCCAGGTCGCCTCAGGCGGCGTCAAAGTGGTCGGCGCAGTCTACGATCTCGCGACAGGGTCTGTCGGCCTGGTCTGACACCGGCCCAACTCCCTCCCCTTGTGGGGAGGGCAGGGGTGGGGGGCGAGAGCCTCTGCTCCATCCCACCCATCGTCATTGCCCGGCTCGTCCGGGCAATCTATCGCACCTCAGCCAAGATCACCCGGGCAAGCCGGGTCATGACAAAAGCTCATCGGAGCTAAAAACTGGCGTAAAACATCACGGCTAGCGCCCAGAGATACATCCCGCCCAGCACCCAGGCTGTGCCTTCGAGCCAATGCGCCTGCGGGCGGACCCAGCCGATGATCCACATGCTGACCGGCAGGGCAGGGGGCACGATCAGCGCCATCAATATGGCGGTCGGCCAGGCCCGGTCATTGTCGAGCAGGCTCCCCTGCGGCAGGCCGCGCAGCAGTTCGACCACAGGGGCAGTCAGTTCTGCATAAATGCCACCTGGCAGGCCCAGCAGCAGCATGCCCCCAACCATGAGGAGTGCTGCCACTGCGACGCCCGCCAGCATGAACCGGTGCATGGGCTAGTCGCGCACGCTGTACGGCTTCTGGTCGCGCATGAAGCGCGCCAGCGCTTCGAGGTCGGGATCTCCGCCCGGCGGCAGGATGACGCGCAGGTTCACATAGAGATCGCCGTCGCCGTAAAGCCCCTTGCCCTTGAGGCGCAGCGCCTTGCCGGTATCGACCCCGGGCGGCAGGTTGAGCTCAACCGGACCATCGAGCGTCGGCACGCGCACTTTCGCGCCGAGCACGGCCTCGTAGAGCGCAATGGCCACATCGGTGCGAATATCCGAGCCGTCCCGACGGAACTGCTTGGATTTTTCGAACTTCACCGTCACCAGCGCATCGCCCGGCTCGCCCATCGGTCCGGGAGAGCCCTGACCCTTGAGGCGGATCTGCTGGTTCTCTTCGACCTTTTCCGGCAGCTTGACCGACAGCACCTTGCCCGAGGGCATGCGCACCGGCACGGAAGCGGCCTTGTGCGCATCCTCCAGCGACACGGCGATATTGACGATAATGTCCTCGCCCTTGCCCGCGCGGCCGCCTGTGGCGCCACCCGTGAACGGGTCCCACTGGGCGCCGCCGGCCGTGCGCGCACCGCCGCCTGCGCCGCCGCGGGGCTGGCCGCCAAAGCCGCTCATGAATTCCTTGAGAATGTCCTCGGCCGAAAACCCGCCGCCGGCCGCGCCGCGCGGACCGCCCCTGGCTCCGCCGCCGCCAAAGCCGGCAAAGCGCGGATTACCGTCGGCGTCGATCTCGCCACGGTCGAACTGGCCCCGCTTTTCCGCATTGCTCAGCAGGTCATAGGCATTGGCTGCCTCTGCAAACTTGGCATGGGCCGAAGGGTCATCGGGATTCTGGTCGGGGTGGTAGGTTTTGGCCAGCTTGCGATAGGCGGACTTGATGTCCTTCTCGCTTGCGGACCGTGGTACCCCGAGCACGGTGTAAGGATCGCGCATTTGGTCCAATCTGATGTGGTCGGGCGTTGCTTCGCCAACAATTGCAGTCCTATATGGCCACGCCCCCCTCGCTTGTCCAGTTTGCGAAGGGTGAGAAGCGCGGGAAATTACGAAGATGCAGCATACACTTTCCGATCGCCTGTTCGACGACAGCGACCGGACAGGGCTCGACCCCATGTCCATTTTTGAGGAGTGGTTCGCGCTCGCCGCGGCCTCGGAGCCCAACGACCCTCATGCCATGGCCCTCGCCAGCGCCGATGAACACGGCATGCCCGACGTCCGCATGGTGCTGCTCAACGCTCGCGATGCCCGGGGCTTTGTCTTCTTTACCAATTTTGAAAGCGCCAAGGGCCAGCAGCTGCGCGCCAATCCTCAGGCCGCCATGGTCATGCACTGGAAGACCATTCGTCGCCAGGTACGCGTGCGCGGTCCCGTCGAGGTGGTTCGGCCAGAAGAAGCCGATACCTATTTCGCCTCGCGCGCCCGCGGCAGCCAGATCGCCTCGGCCGCATCCCTGCAGTCGAGCCCAGTGGCGAGCCGCACCGCTCTGATTGAGCGCGTCACCGACCTTGCCGCCGAGATCGGCGATGGCGCGGTTCTCCGACCGCCCCACTGGTCCGGTTTCCGCATCCTGCCGCTCAGCATCGAGTTCTGGAAGGATGGCGAATATCGCCTGCACGACCGGGTGAAATTCGTTCGCGACACGCCAAGCGCCTCCTGGACCAGCCAGCGGCTCTATCCATAACGGAGCAGAGATGGCTGGCGCGGCTTCGGGCACATCCGCCGTTCGGTTCTGGGGCAAGCGCAGTGCGCTCGCCCTCGTGCTCCTGCGCTATTACGTCCTGCTGGTGCCCACCATCGGGCTCTATCGCTTCTGGCTGACCACCGCCCGCCGCCGCTTTTATTGGGGCCACACCGATATCGGCGGCGAGACGCTTGAATATACCGGCGAGGCCGGCCAGCTGCTGCTCGGCTTCCTCATGGCGCTGGTCGTCTTCGTCCCGGTCTATGGGCTGTTTTTCTTTCTCTCCACCCAGTCGGCGACCATTGTCATCATCGGCTATGGCGCCGCCGCCGTGCTGCTCTGGCTGCTCTTCGGCTATGCCCACTACCGGGCGCGCGATTTCCGCCTCTCGCGCACCCTCTGGCGCGGCATCCGCTTCGATCAGGCCGGCAGCGCCTGGGGCTACGCGCTGCGGCGCTTCCTCTGGTCGCTGCTGACGCTTGCCACCCTCGGGCTCGCCTATCCTTTCATGGCGGCCAATCTCTGGTCCTATCGCTATGCCCACAGCTGGTTTGGCGATCGCCGCTTCAGCTTTGTCGGCAGCTGGAAACAGCTGGCCGTGCCCTATTACCTGTCCTGGATCGCGGTCGCCGCGCTCGCCATCTGGGGGCTTGTCGTCGCCGATGAAGCCGGTCTCATCGAAGCGCCGCTCGAAGCTGACCCGACCGGCTCTGTTTCGCTGCTCGCCCCGCTCCTTGCCGGCTTCGTTGTCGTCACCTTTTACCGCGCCACCGAAATCAGCCGCATGTTCTCCGCCGTGCGGCTGGGCGAAGCGGCGCTGACCCTCCGCTTTTCCGGCCTGCGCTTCCTCTGGCAATATCTTCTCTTCGCCATCGCGCTCGTGGCCGCTTACATCATCCTCGCCCTCGGCGGCTTCGTCGTCCTCACCATTCTCGCGAGCGAAGCCTTTGCCGGTTACGGGGTGGACTTCGACCTCCTGATCCGCGCCATGCAGTCGAGCACCATCACGCTGCTCGCCATCATTTTCGGCTATCTCCTGCTGTTCGGCGCCTTCACTTATGTCCACGAGCTTTTCCTCGGCTACGGCTTCTGGCACCTCCTCGCCCGCAGCGCCGTCATCAGCGGCCTCGACACGCTCGGCGATGTGCGTGCCCGTGCCGAAGACAAGGCTCTCGCCGGTGAAGGCCTCGCCGACGCTCTCAATGTCGGGGGCTTTTAAGTGATCCCCGCCCGCTACCACGATGGCCTGACTTCGGCGGTCCACCACGTTGCCCTCAGCTACGAGCGCGGTGCCGGCGATGGCACGCTGCTGATCCATCCCGCCGGGTCCGACGACGTTCTCGTGCGCTGGGCTGCCAAAAACCTCGTCCAGATTCCCGCCCGCGCCGGCCAATTGCGGCTCGGCGCCACTGATGCCCCGGACGGCGCCCGGCTGGTCATCGAAACCGAAAACGACATCGCCCGCATCCTCGCCACCCTGCCGGTTCTGCGCGAGCGCCAGCGGGTCGAAAGCGGCCGCCAGTTCCGCCTTGCCATTCTTTCCACCCTGGCGCTGGCTTCGGTCATCCTTGCCTATGTCTTCTTCGTCCCGCTCCTGGCCAGCCGCGTGGTCCATCTCATCCCGCCCGGCTGGGAAGAGGGCATTGGCGCCACCGTGGCCGATCAGGTCGAAGCCAGCCTGGGCGGGGACGATGGGCTTCCGCTTTGCGATCCCGACCCTCAGAGCCTTGCCAATCGCGCCATTGCCCGCTTCGCCGCCGAGGCACTGGCCGAAACCACTTCGCCCTTCACCCTCGATATCCGCGTCGTCCGGTCCGATATTCCCAATGCCTTCGCCATTCCCGGCGGCCGGATTTATTTCCACTCAGCCCTGCTCAACGCTGCCCGCACGCCCGATGAATTCGCCGGCGTCCTCGCCCACGAAATCGGCCATATCGCCTATCGCCATGGCATGGAACAGCTGGTCTCCACCGCCGGTACTGGCGCGCTGATCGGCTTTATCCTCGGCGATCTCACCGGCATTTCCGTCGCCGCCGGCCTTGGCGCCACCATCATCGACGCGCGGTTTTCCCGCGAGGCCGAGCACGAAGCCGATCGTTTCGCCGCCCTGGTGTCCCAGCGGCTCGATTATCAGCCGGCCGGCTTTGCCGCCCTTATCGCCCGGGTCAGTCAGGACGATGCTTTCAGCCGCGCTCTGGCCCTTCTCAACACCCATCCGCTGACCGATGATCGGCGCATCGCGCTCGAAGCCCTGTCGCGTGAGCGGCCAACGGGTCTCGCGCCGCCGTTTACCGCGGCGGAATGGGAGGCGATCCGCACCATGTGCCAACCGCCTGTCGCCAAAGTGAAGCGCCCTTAAGTCTTGTTCAACCTCGGGAAAGACCTTGCCGCTAGAGTGCGCGCAACAAAGGGGAAAAGGCAGCGGTGCGCATACTGATCCGTACCTCGAAATGGGCCATCTGGGCGCAGCGGCTAGGCCGGCTGGCGGTGCCGCTCCTCGTCTTGCCCATTGGCCTGCACCATCTCGGCCTGATCGACTCTCCGAGCTTTTCTATTGCCGCTCTTGTTGCCGCGGCGACAGCATTTTTCGCCCTCCTCACCGCACTCATCGCGCTGATCCGCCTTTGGTACAGCGGCGATCAGGGTTGGGGCAGGGCGCTGATGGGCCTCTTCCTGGGCGCACTCTGCCTCATGCCTTTTGGCTATTACGGCTATCTGGCCTGGCGCTATCCGCCGGTCACCGACATCGCTACGGTCGATCGGGGCGAACTGCCCCTGCTGTTCCTGCCGGACACGCGCGCCATGCCCGCGCCAAAACTGATCCCGGCGGCCGAGCAGGCCCGCATCTTCCCCAATGCCACAACGCGCCGCTATCCGCTCGATCCGGCACAGCTCTTCGCCCTTGCCGAACGGCTCGTCGCCGAACGCGGCTGGGATGTCCGCCTGCGCGCGGCTCCGGGCGAAAGTGGTCAGAACGGCCGCATCAATGCGCGGATCACGACGCTCGCCGGCTGGCGAGAGGAGGCGGTCATTCGCGTGTCCCCGGACCCTCAGGGTGCCGCCATCGACATGCGCTCGGCCTCGATTAATGCCTGGCACGATTTCAGCTCGAACGGCGAGCGTATTTCGGAATTCATGGTGGCGCTCGACGGCGAGGTGACGCGTCTCCTCCGCGACAATCCCAACGCCAATCAGCCTGTGGCTGAAGAAGAGGAACCGCCCCCGCCAGGCGTCGAGGGCGAAGCCGATTAGCGTTTGCGCACGAACTCGGTGCGCAGCACGAGGCCCTTGATGGCGTCGTGCCGGCAATCGATCTCTTCAGGATTGTCGGTGAGCCGGATGGACTTGATCACCGTGCCCTGCTTGAGGGTCTGTCCGGCGCCCTTGACCTTGAGGTCCTTGATCAGCACCACCTGGTCGCCATCGGCCAGAAGAGTGCCCGAGGCATCCCGAACTTCAAGGCTCGCGCTGGCTTTGCTTGCCACCTCGGAAGCCGGCAGCCATTCGCCCGTCGCTTCGTCATAGATGTAGTCGTCATTGTTCTCAGTCATGAGGCTGCTATGGCACTTCCCCAAGCCTTTGCCAACCGCGGGCAGGGGCACACGCTACCAAGGGACTATCGGCCCTCTACTTCCAGGAGCGAGGCCGGGTGGAGGAGACCGCCAAGGGTGTAAACTAAGTCGTCAGCACCCGCCGCACCGCATCGTCCCAGCCGCGCACCTTCCGGCCCCGCTCCGCGGCGTCCATCTTGGGCTCGAAACGCGTGTCACGCGCCCAGCTCTCGGCAAATTTCGCCATGCCCGGCCAGATGCCCGCCTTCATCCCCGCCAGCCACGCCGCACCCAGCGCCGTCGTCTCAAGGATGGTCGGCCGGTCAACCGGCGCATCGAGAATGTCGGCGAGGAACTGCATCGTCCAGTCCGACGCCACCATGCCGCCATCGACGCGCAGCACGGTTTCCGTGCCGCCGCCCTGCCAGTCTTTTCGCATCGCCTCGAGCAGATCGAGCGTCTGGTAGCAGACCGCTTCCAGCGCCGCCCGGGCGATTTCCGCCGGCCCGGTATTGCGCGTCAGCCCGAAAATCGCCCCGCGCGCATCCGCATCCCACCAGGGTGCGCCGAGCCCCACAAAGGCAGGCACCATATAGACATGCTGGCTCGGGTCTGCGCTGCGCGCCAGCGGCCCGGTTTCACTGGCATGCTGAACCAGCTTCAGCCCGTCGCGGATCCACTGCACCGCTGCCCCGGCGATAAAGATCGACCCCTCCAGCGCATAATGGGTTTTCCCATCCAGCCGATAGGCGATGGTCGTCAGCAGCCGATTGTTGGAGCGCACCATTTCTGCGCCCGTATTGAGAACGGCAAAACACCCCGTCCCATAGGTCGATTTGACCATGCCCGGCTCGAAACAGGCCTGCCCGATGGTGGCCGCATGCTGGTCGCCGGCAACGCCCAAAATCGGAATTGCCGCCCCGAACAGGCTGGCATCCGTCACGCCAAAATCATCGGCGCAATCCTTCACCTCCGGCAGCATCGCCTTGGGAACACCCAATACGCCCAGCAGTTCGTCGTCCCATTCATTGCGCGAAATGTCGAACATCAGCGTGCGCGCCGCATTGGTCGCGTCGGTGGCGTGGACCTTCCCACCGGTCAGTCGCCAGATCAGAAAACTATCGACCGTGCCAAAAGCCAGCTCGCCATTTTCCGCCCGCGCCCGCGTGCCCTCGACCCTGTCGAGCAGCCACTTCAACTTGGTGCCGGAAAAATAGGGGTCGAGCAGCAGCCCGGTGCGCTCGGTAAACAGCGCCTCGTGCCCGGCCTCTTTCAGCTCCGCACAGATCGCCGCCGTCCGCCGGTCCTGCCAGACAATCGCATTATGGATCGGCTCGCCGCTGGCCTTGTCCCAGATCAGCGTCGTCTCGCGCTGATTGGTGATCCCGATCGCCGCCACATCCCCGGCGCTGATCCCGGCCTGGTCCAGAGCGATTCGGATGGTCTCGACCACGCTCTCCCAGATCTCCTCCGGGTCATGCTCCACCCAGCCATCGTTCGGAAAGATCTGGGTAAATTCCTTCTGGCCCACCCCAACAATCTTCCGCTCGCCATCAAACACAATGGCCCGGCTCGACGTCGTCCCCTGATCAATGGCCAGAATATATTTTGTCATTTTCCCTCCACTCGCTTCTTCCCCTCTCCTCTTGAGGGAGAAGGACGACATTTCTGCGCCCAGCTGAAATGTCTCGGCACTGCCGTCATCACCCGGGTTTGCGACGGTGCCGCCACCATCACCGGCCCCACTCCTCCCCCTCCTTCAGGGGGAGGCCGGGTGGGGGTCTCACCTCCCCGCCAGATATTCCTCCAGCCGCGCCACATCCTCCGGCGCGACCCGCAGCCCAAGCTTGGTGCGGCGCCACAGAATATCTTGTGCCGTCCGCGCCCATTCCTCTGCAACCAGATAATCCACCTCGGCCTGATAAAGATCAGCCCCAAAATGCTGGCCCAGATCGGCAATGGTTTTGCGCTCGCCCAGCAGCACCCGCGCCTTGGTCCCATAAAGCCGCATCAACCGCCGCGTCAGCTTCTGCGGCAGATCAGCAAAATCCATGCCCAGCCGGCGCGCTTCCGCCTCGAAATTGAGCGTCGGAAAATCGCCGCCGGGCAGGGTGCTTTCCTTGGTCCAGGCCGGTCCCTTGTGACCGATCAGCCCCTCGATCTTTTCGAGCACTGATTCCGAGAGGCGCCGCGAGGTCGTCAGCTTGCCGCCAAACACATTGATCGCCGCCCCTTCGCCCGCCGTTCCATCGACCTTGAGCACATAGTCGCGCGTCGCCTCCTGCGCCGCACTGGCGCCATCGTCGAACAGCGGCCGTACGCCCGAATAGGTCCAGACAATCTCGTCCCGTGTCACCGGCTTGGCAAAATATTCGCTGGCCGCGCTGAGGAGATAATCCGTCTCCTCCTCGGAGATTTTCACATCCTTGGGGTCGCCCTTATAGTCGCGGTCGGTGGTGCCGATCAGCGTAAAATCCCCCTCATAAGGAATGGCGAAGATGATCCGCCCGTCGCCATTCTGGAAGATGTAGCAGCGGTCGTGGTCATAGAGCTTTTTCACCACGATATGGCTGCCCTGAACCAGCCGCACATTATGCGTCCCGTTCTTGCCCATCACCCCGTTGATGACAGTGTCCACCCACGGCCCGGCGGCATTGACCAGCAGTTTGGCCCGAACCGTCTCGCGCCCGCCTTCGCCATCGAGTTCGATGGTCCAGCCGCCATTCTCGCGCCGCGACGATACCACCTTGGTGCGCACATGGATCTTTGCGCCCTTGTCTGCCGCGTCGCGGGCGTTCAGCACCACAAAGCGCGCATCGTCCACCCAGCAGTCCGAATATTCAAAGCCCAGCCGATACCCCGGCTTCAGCGGCGTGCCGGTCACATCGCGCGTCAGATCCAGCGTCTTGGTCGGCGGCAGCAATTTGCGCCCGCCCATATAGTCGTACATCGCCAGCCCGGTGCGCAGCACGAAAGCGGGGCGCAGCCCCTTGTGATGCGGCAGCACGAACCGCAGCGGACGGATGATGTGCGGCGCCGCCGCCCACAGCACCTCGCGCTCGGCCAGCGCCTCATGCACGAGGCGAAATTCATAATGCTCGAGATAGCGCAGCCCGCCATGCACCAGCTTGGTCGCGGCCGAACTCGTGCCGGAGGCAAAATCATTCATTTCGGCTAGGCCCACGGTGAACCCGCGCCCCACCGCGTCCCGGGCGACGCTCGCGCCGTTGATCCCCCCGCCAATGACGAACACATCCAGCATCGCCGTCTCGCTCATGATTTTCCGCTCCGCGACTTTCGTTTTTACGTCATTATCTTTCGTTTGTGAACGTAATATGTTTCGTTTCGATCCTGCGTCACTTCCATACCAGATGGCAATTGACCACAATGAGATGAACGTTTAGGCCTCCCCCTGTTCCTCCGGCCCGGACCTGCAGGCCAATGCTCGACATCCTCTTTGTTATCGCGCCGATCTTCGCCATGATGGCGCTTGGCTTTGGCGCCGTTCGCTATCGCCTGTTTCCGGCCGAGGGTGTCAAAAGCCTCATCGCCTTCGTCAATAATTTCGCGACGCCGTGCCTGCTGTTTCTGTCGATCCTGACCAGCGATTTCCGTTCGGCGTTCAATCTGTCGATCATCGGCCCGTTTTATATCGGCGCCTTCATCTGCTTTGGCCTCGGCATTTTTATCGCCCGGCAGTTCTTCGGCAATCGCCCGGGCGAAAGCGTCTCGTTCGGCTTTGCCGGCACTTTCACCAACACCGTGCTTATCGGCCTGCCGATCATTACCCGCGCCTATGGGGAAGAAGCGCTGCCCGTCACGCTATCCATTCTGGGCCTGCATGGCGCGATCCTCCTGACCCTCGGCATGGTGACGATGGAACTGGTGCGCCGCGATGGCCAGTCGCTGGGCAAGACCCTCATCGTCGCCATCCGCCGCGTCGTTTCCAATCCGCTGATCTGGGGCATCGCCGCCGGCATCATCGGCTCGCTCCTCAATCTGCAATTGATCGAACCGGCCGAAGCCTTCTTTTCCATGATGAGCCAGGCCGTGGTCCCCGCCGCGCTCTTCGGCATCGGCGGCGCGCTCAACGAATTCAAGCTCTCGGAAAACTGGCGTCAGGCGCTGGTGGCCTCGCTGATCAAGCTGATCCTCCACCCGCTGCTCGCCTATGTGCTGATGATCCACGTCTTGGGCGTGCCCATGGATATCGCCCGCTACGGCATTCTGCTCGCGGCCATGCCGGCCGGGGTGAACATCTATGTTTTCGCCACCTATTACGATCGCGGCACCAGTGTTGCCGCCAACACCATTCTCATCGCCACCCTGCTGTCGGCGCTGACCATTTCCGCTTGGCTCTATATCCTAGCCCTATAGCCGTCGCCTTGCCCGGGAGGGGTGACGCGACGGCCGTTTCGACTATCATCACCAAGCCTTTGCCACCTGAGGGGGACGCCTTTTCATGACCATCGAAATTCTCCAGACCGGCCCGCTTCTGGCCTCCTGCGAAAAGGCGCTTGCCGAGCGCTACACTGTCCACAAGCTGCACGAACAGGCTGCCCCCTCTGCCTGGCTCAGGGAAAACGGCGCCCGCATTCGCGCCCATGCCGGCTCCGGCGTCCAGGCCGATCTCATGGACGCGCTGCCCAATCTCGAGATCATCGCCAGCTTCGGCGTCGGCTACGACAATATCGACACACGCGCCGCCAAGGCCCGCAATATCCGCGTCACCAACACGCCCGACGTGCTCAACGACGCGGTGGCCGAGCTCACCATCGGCCTCATGATTTCGCTCGCCCGCCGCATTCCGCAGTCCGACCAGTTCGTCCGCCAGGGCAAATGGCCCAATGCCAATTTCGGCCTTTTCTCCGAATTGACCGGCAAGACCGTCGGCATTCTCGGCCTCGGCCGTATCGGCAAGGAGATCGCCTCCCGCGCCCAGGCCATGAAGATGCGCGTCGTCTATCACGGCCGCAGCGCCCAGCCGTCCGTGCCCTATGTCTACTATGACAATCTCGAGGACATGGCCCGCGACGCCGACTGGCTGGTGATTATCGCCCCCGGGGGCAAGGGCACCGAAAAGATCGTCTCGCGAAAAGTCCTCGAAGCCCTCGGCCCCAAGGGCGCCATCGTCAACGTCGCCCGCGGCACGCTGATCGATGAAGCCGCCATGGTCGAGCTCCTGCAAAACGGCGGCCTCGGCGGCGCCGCCCTCGACGTCTTTGAAAACGAGCCTTCGGTCCCCGAAGCGCTCTTCAGCCTCGACAACGTCGTCCTCTCCCCCCACCAGGGCAGCGCCACCAACCAGACCCGCGACGCCATGGGCGCGCTTCTCGTCGCCAACCTCGAAAAACACTTCGCCGGCGAACCGCTGATAAGCGCGGTGGTCTAAAACCCCCTCCTAACCTCCCCCGGAAGACGGGGGAGGGACCGGCCAGTGGGAAGCCAGACATCGAGAGCCCCGATCCACCCCTCCCCCTTTTTCAGGGGGAGGTCGGGTGGGGGTAAGAGAGCCACAAAATCCTCGGCCCCATCGCCTCCCTCAATCCGCCAAAAACGCCTTGGCAAAACCGGTCACCGGCCCCACCCCCTTGCTGATCAGATCATAATGCGTGGTCCCCGGAATGATCGCGAGCTGGTTCTGCGTCGGCCGCAATGACCCATCCACGCCCGCATCCCGCGTCCCCCCACCTAGCAGTCGGTAAATCTCCGAGATATGCTCGGGATACATCATGTCGGCGTCGGCAAAGATCACCAGCGTCGGGACGTCTAGCGCCTTCACCCCTTCCGACCAGTCAAACGGCGCCGCCGCCATCTCCCCGGTCCGCCGCATCAGCTTTTCCCAGTCCACGTCGGGATACATCTCTCCGATGGGGGTGGTCGCGAGATACGCCCCGATCGCGCCCGCCTGTGCGCCCATGGCCTTAAAAGCCTCTTCCACCTCCGGATAATTGCCGCTCGTCTTGATGCTGGCCGAAACCATCACCAGCTTGCCCACCCGCTCGGGGTGCCGGATCGCCAGCTGCAGCGCCACGCCGCCCCCCAGCGAATAGCCCATCACATCGGCGCTCCCGATCCCCAGCGTCCCCAGCAGCACATCCACATCATCCGCCATCAGCTCGGAGCTCCATGGCGCATCGCCATCGCTGCTCAACCCATGCCCGCGAAGATGCACCGCAATCACCTGATGCGCCTCGGCCATGGCCTTGAGCGGCGCGCCGAACATATCCGCCGGGTTGACCCCGCCATGAAGCATCACCAGCGGCTTGCCCGCGCCATGGATCTCGTAATGCAACTGCACCCCATTGACGGCGATCCGCCCGCTTGTTGCTGACGTGTCCATTTCCGTTTTCTCCTATCCTCTCGCCGGCACGCTCATTCCTGCGACCATCCACGCCACAGCGACCAGTACCCAACGCCTTCTCATTCGAGATTCTCCTGCACCATCATCCCGGCGGCATGGATGCAGGTCATTTCCAGCCGCTCGTCCCCGATCGCGGTGAATTTGTGCGGCGTCTCCGCCGGCACCACGGCCACATCCCCTGGGCCGATGGGAAAGACCCGATCTCCGGCAACCACCTCTGCCCGGCCACGCAGCACGATCCAGGTCTCGGCATAGGGGTGACGGTGCAGCACCGGCCCATGCCCGGGCGCGACATCCACCGCGAAAAAGGAAACCGGCGTCCCATAGGCTTCCCCTTCAAAGCGGATTGTCCGGCTGGTGCCGGGCGGCCGATTAGCTGCGGGCAGGACATGAACCATGGCAGTTTCCTCCTTTCCCCCGCGACGATCCTGCCGCGCTCATTTCGACGGCGCCAGCCCCGCCCATTGATTTGATTTCCAGCCGGGGCGGGGAGGGGACTATGCTGGCTCCACCCTCGGAACGGCGAGGAGGCTGGCAATATGCGCCCGGGCTCTGCAGAAAATATCATTCGTGGTCTCTACGAGGCCGCGGCCACCCTGACGGACGACGAACCGATTTTCGACGCCCTGAGTCATTGGATCAATGTCGAGCATGTGGTGATGCTGGAATCCGGTCCCTCCCGACTGGTCCGAACCTCCCGACATCTCGCCGATATCACCACTTCGGAGCGGCTGATGGGCATAGCGGAGTTGTCGAGGCTCCCCGACGTTTATCCGCCAGAGGCTACCTTTTTCCGCAATACCGACTATAGCGACCTCGCTGCGCTGAGGCGCGAACGCATTTATCGGGAGCTGCTGTACAGATATGACGGTGGTCTTTCCGCATGCGCCTATTGGTGGGGTAAGGGCACACTCAACGCCATTTTCTTCTGCCGTTCCCTGCGTCTCGGAGCCGATTTTCGCGATAGCGAGGTCGCGGCCCTGCAGGCGCTCCTGCCACATATCGCAACCGCCCAGTTAATCCGGCAAAGCCTTCAGCGCGCCAATCAGATCGCCCTCGCTGCAGGACTAACCCTTGATAGCCTCCATCAGGCACTGTTCCTCATCGATCCCGCCGGACGTCTCGCCTACCGAAACGCTATGGCCGACGACCTCCTGGCCAGTGGCGAAAGTTTTGTTCTCACCAGTCGCGGCCTGAGCTGTTGCTCTGGCTCCGCATCTGCCCGGCTGGCCGAGCGGGTTGCCGCCGTGCAGCGTTGGCCCGATACCCTGCCGGGTGCGTCCGTTGGCGGTGGGGTTAATGCGTTTTCCGTGAAGCGCCCGGGTCGGCCGGCGCTCTCCGTTTCTGTCCTGCCGGTCAGGGGGCTGGCGATCTTGTCGGCCGCCGGGCTGGACCATGGCTGGGTCGCAGTTCTCGTAACGGATGCTCAGGTCATCGCCCGCCACGCTCTGGTGCGGTTGGTCGACAGATATGGGCTGACAGCCCGCGAAAGCCAGCTTGTGGCGGCGCTGGTGCTGGGCCAGCCTCTCCCGTCCGCCGCCGCAACGCTCGGCATCACCCACGAAACAGCCCGGCAATACCTCAAGGCCATTTTCGGCAAGACCGGCGTCAATCGCCAGGCGGAGCTGATCCGCCTGGCATCGCGTCTTTCGGGATAGAGCCGGGGTCAGGCCGGCACCACCCCCAGATAGACACGATATTCCGCGCCGCCGCGCTTCATCATGCCCGACTGCAGCTTGTAGCCGACCCCCTTGAAGACCGAGTTCGGGGTCCGCGTGGCCAACATCACCAATTGCTTGGTCTTGAGCGTAAGCGCATAGGTCCCGATGGTGTCGTCTCCCATATTGAGAAACCCGGCCAGGGAATTGCCGACGCTGGGCATCACGTCATCCAGCAGAGCGCCCGCGAGCTTGGACAAAATTGGCCCTACCAGGGGGATGAAATCCATGACGAATTTGCCGATCTCGTGATTGGCCACCCAGGCACTCTGTATCTTCTGTCGGGCTTTTTCCGGATCGCCGTGGTCCTGTTCCATTGCGGTCACCACAATGCCGATACCCCAGGCGGGACCACGATAGAGCTCCATCAGGTCAGGCCGGCTCGAATTGTCGTCCACCCCGCTATAAACCTTGGTGCGCAGGGAATAGGGTGCCACTTTCGGAGCCACCATCGAGAAGATGGCATAGGGTTCGTCCGAGCCCGATCCCTGGTCCCAGTCCGACTCCTTGTGAGCATAAAAGCCTGTGTAGTGAATAACAACGCCGCGCATATCGATGGCGCCGGTGTCCGGCCACCAATAGATCTGCCCGTGCTAAAAACTGTTGGCGCGGCCGCCTTCGTCGATGTCGTCCTCGTCACTGGTGGGATAGCCGAGATAACTGCGCTCCCATCCCAGTTCCGCCCAGCGTTTGCGGATATCCCCGTAGATGCCCCAGGCGCCGGTGTTCGGATGCCAATAGATCGAGGCGCCGCCCTCGTTGAAATGATTGTAGCGGCCCACGCCGTCCGGGGTTGCTGTCTCGTCCGTCGTCGGTTCGCCCCACTTGAGCCCCCCGCGGTCTATCCACTTTTCGTAGATCGCCCCCATCACATGGAAGGCCGCCTTCCTTGTCTTGTTGTAGACGATGGCATGGCCGTCAAAGACCCACATGCGCGCCTTTTTCTCGCGCGGTTTCCCCAGTCGGGCCTCGCCCCCCATTGCTTCATACTTGGCCTGTATGATCCGCTCTTGCTCGGTCAACACGCCAAGCCGGGCACCAACGCCCGTCTTGAGGTCGACCTTTTCGAAGTGCTTTGAGATCAGTGCCATCTTGTCCTCCATGGTCTGCGCCGGAGTGGCGCGTCCACAAAGGCTAGTCCTGGCAGCGGCGTTTCACCGCTCCCGTTTGGGAGGGTCCATGAAATCTTCGCGCCAGTTTTACGAATGGGAGCAGGGCACTAGCAGCTCTGGACGAAAACCGCGTGCACCTCGCCATGCACCGGCGTCGTCTCCACCAGCCGCCAACCCTCGCGCACAAACAGCGCCTGCGCCGTGGCGGTCAGCGCATAGACCCGCTCATGCCCCAGCCGCCGCGCCTCGACCAGTGTCCGCGCCAGCAGCGCCGCCCCAACGCCTTGTCCGCGAAACTCAGGCGCCACCACGAGCCCGCCCAGCCACGGCCCGCGCTCCGTCACCAGCCCGCCCGATTTTGCCGCCAGCGCACATGTGCCCGCCAAAGCCCCGTCGACAAAAGCGACGATCCCCAGCGGCATGTGCTCGCGCGCCATCCGCTCCGCCAGATCCGCCCGCGCCGAGGCGCCACGCGGATTATACCACTCCGGCCACACCGCCTCGAGGAGGTCGACCAGCGGCGTCACCGTATCGCCACGGTCGATCAGCAATGCTGTCTCTATTGCCATTTTCCCGGCTCCTCACGCATTGGCGCCCTGCACTGGGCCGGATTTCCAGCCGCGCCACAAACCGCTAGCCTAGCTTGCGAATCCACGAAAGGAACAGGTCCATGAAGGAATGGTGGCGCGGCGGAGTGATCTATCAGGTCTATCCTCGCTCGTTTCAGGACAGCAATGGCGATGGCGTCGGCGACCTGCCGGGCATCATCGAACGGCTGGACCACATCGCCAGCCTCGGCGTGGACTGCATCTGGCTCTCGCCCATCACCAAATCGCCCCAGGCCGACATGGGCTACGACGTTTCCGACTACAAGGATGTCGACCCGCTTTTCGGCTCGCTGCAGGATTTCGATCTGTTGATCAAATCCGCCCACGCCCTTGGCCTCAAGGTCATCATGGACCAGGTGGTCAGCCACTCCTCGGATCGCCATCCCTGGTTCCAGGAGTCGAGCTTCAACCGTACCAATCCCAAGGCCGACTGGTATGTCTGGGCCGATCCCCATCCCGATGGTTCCCCGCCCAACAACTGGCTCTCGGTCTTTGGCGGCTCCGCCTGGGAATGGCACACCGGGCGCAAGCAATATTACCTGCATAACTTCCTGACTTCGCAGCCCGATCTCAACTTCCACAATCCCGAAGTCCAGGACGCGGTGCTCGACACCATGCGCTTCTGGCTCGAACGCGGGCTCGATGGCTTCCGCCTCGACACGGTCAATTACTATTTCCACGACGACCAGTTCCGCTCCAATCCGCCGCTGCCGCGCGACAAGGATGACACGCTCAAGGTCAATCCTTACGACATGCAGAGCCACCAGTTCTCCAAGAGCCAGCCCGAAAATATCGACTGGCTGAAGCGTGTGCGAAAGCTGCTCGACGAATATCCAAACGCCACCAGCGTCGGCGAAGTCGGGGACGACGAGCGCGGGGTCGAGCTGATGTCGGCCTACACCGCCGGCAGCGACATGCTGCACATGTGCTATTCGTTCGATTTCCTCAGTCCCAAATTCACTGCCGCTCATTTCCGCGGCAAGCTCGAAACCTTCTTTTCGAGCGGCGAAGGCTGGCCGTGCTGGAGCTTTTCCAACCACGACGTCATCCGCCACATGACGCGCTGGGCGCCCCACAGCGTCTCGCCCGCCGATCTCGCCCGCCAGGCGGCTGCGCTGGTGCTGACCATGCGCGGCTCGGTCTGCCTCTATCAGGGCGAAGAGCTGGGCTTGCCCGAAACCGACATTGCCTTTGAGGAATTGACCGACCCGCGCGGCATCCGCTTCTGGCCCGGCGACAAGGGCCGCGACGGCTGCCGCACCCCCATGCCCTGGGAAGCCGGCCCGCCGCCAAACGGCTTTACCACCGGCAAACCCTGGCTGCCGATCAAGCACACCCAGTCCGCGCTCAATGTCGAAGGCCAGAACGAGGACCCGGGCTCGACCCTCAGTTACTATCGCGAGCTGCTGGCGTGGCGTCGCTCCCAACCGGCGCTGCAGACCGGCGGTATCGAATTTTTCGACACGCCGGAGCCGGTCCTCGCCTATCGCCGCAGCGCCGGCAACAAGGACCTCATCTGCGTCTTCAATCTCTCCCCTGACGCTCGCCACATCACGCTCTCGGGCGTCGACGGCACCCCGCTCGAGCCGGTCAGCAACAACGCCACCTTCATCGACGAGCACCTCTCCCTCGGCCCCAACGGTTTTGCGATCGTCGAAGTCCCTGCGGGCGAAAGCTCAGTTTCAGTCTGACACCAAACCCATCGGCCCTTTCGTCCCTCCCCCTACCAGGGGGAGGTCAGGTTGGGGTATTCTCAATAAACCCGGGCAAAAGTATCCGGGTCAAAGAACTGCATCTCTTCCCCGCCACCCGGCTTGCGCACAAAGGCGCGGATGCAGCCGTTCCATTTTTCCGCCGCAGTGGCATCAACACCCATCTGCCGCAGCCGCATAAGATTGAATTCGTTCACTTCGCTTTCGCTGAACTTGCCCACCGAAAAGCCGAACGAAAAACTCACCCCCGAGCCCGTGCAATAGGGCACGGCCGCTGCCGGCAGGCTCAGCCCCATCAGCATCACGCTGGCTATGGCAATCCGTTTCATCTTCAGCTCCCTTTCGGATCCGGCGATCCGCCGGCTTTACGGTTCTGCGCAGCCTTCTCCTGCCAGCGCACCAGCATCACCACTGTGGGGATGGCAAAGCTCAGCATCAAGAGGCGCACCACATGGTGGGCTGCAATGAAGGCGGTATCATAGCCCAGCGCAATCCCCAGCGCGCCCATGCCCTCGATCGCCCCCGGCGCCAGCCCCAGCCAGATCTGCCCAAACGGCATGTCGACGAACTGGGCGACGACGAGCGTGATGGCGGTGCAGATCCCCACCGTCATTGCCGTCGCAATGAGACCACCCTTGGCTGCCGACAGAAATTCGCTCCGTGTGATCCCCACAAAGCGCGACCCGATGAGAACCCCGGTCAGCACAAAGGTGATCACCATGAGCAGCTCGGGCATGGTCTCGACGTAGAGCCCGCCCAGCTTGGCGACCGTCGCCGCCGCCATGGCGCCCAGCACCATCCCCGCCGGAATTTTCAGTTTGTTGAACACCAGCCCCACGGCGACACACCCCGCCGCGAGCAGGATCAGCTGCACCGGGCTCATCACGCCCATCGACACTTGCGCGAGGCCGTCCCCCAGCGGCAGGAACATCGCCATCACCGGCACGGCAATGGTCAGCATGAAAATGCGGATCACCTGAATAATGACGATCTGCCGTGGATTGCCCACCCCGCTGGCCGCAATGCCGAGGACCAGCGACAAATGCCCCGGAAACGAGCTGAGATAAGCCGTCCCTGCATCGAGTCCGAAAAGCCGCGTCAGCATCCAGCCGGTCGCGGCAATAACGATCACCAGCTCGATCGCCAGCGCCGCAAGACTGATCGGCCAGCTCGCCAGCAGCGACAGGCTGTCCGGCGCCACGCTCGCGCCCATCGACATGCCGATCAGAACGAAAATCACATCCCGCAGCCAGTTCGGCATCCGGATCGGCAGGCCCATCATCGCCGCCAGCGTCACCGCCAGCGCCGACCCCATAAGCCACCCCGCTGGCAAGCCCAGCATCGTCGCGGCCCCGCCACCAAGCGTCGCCAGTCCCAGCGTCAGGACAAAGGAATAAAAATCAGAAAGGGCAGGGCGGGGCATGGCACAGAAACTGGCAGGAAAGGCCCCGCCACCCTGCCCATGTTCGCCCAACATTCAAAGAGCTATCTTGGATTTTAGGAGTGGGCTTGTGGCCGTAGCACCAGGATCAAGAAAGCCCCCCTCCCTGGCCCTCCCCTCGAGGGGGAGGGTGACTGCGGTGGGTGGACGAGAAAACGCCAGCAACACTGTTTCGCAAAGCGTGCAACAACCACGATCCCACCCTCCCCCTTGAGGGGAGGGCAAGCAAAGCTTGGGTCCAACGGACCCAATCGACGCTCGGGAGGGGGGCTTCCGTCCTCAATCCGCTTCCCCCAGCGCTCTGGCCTGCGCCAGATAAACGCCTTCAGCGCTATGCATCACCTCATCATTGGTGAACCGCAACACGCGATAGCCATGCTCGCCCAAAACCGCATCCCGCGCGGCGTCGCGACGCTGCCCATCACCAAGATAATGGCTGTCGCCGTCGATCTCGACGATCAGCTTGGCTGAGTGGCTGGCAAAGTCGACCACATAGCGCCCCATCGGGACTTGCTTGCGAAAGTGATGACGGGTTCGAAGCGGCGCGATCAATCGCCAGAACCGGATTTCCGCCGGTGTAGGGTTCTTCCTCAGCCTGCGCGCCAGCTGCGACATGTCCCCTCGTATCAGGGATTAGCGATCAATGCACTCTGTCAGCGTTCCAGCCTGTGTTCCAGAGAGTGCGTGGTGGCACAGAAAGTCCCCCTCCCTGGCCCTCCCCAAAGGGGGAGGGTGACTGCGGTGTGTGGGTTAGACAACGCCAAACACCAGCCATGTTCGCAAAACGTGCCACAACCACGATCCCACCCTCCCCCTTGAGGGGAGGGCAAGCAGAGCTTGGGTCCAAGGACCCTAGCGGCGCTCGGGAGGGGGTCTCTTCGCCCCCAAAAAACCTCACCCCACCGGCAGGGCCTTTTCCACCAGCCGCGCCCAATAGCTCACGCCCACCGGAATCGCGTCGTCGTTGAAATCATAGGTGTCGGTGTGCAGTTCGCTCGAATTGCCATTGCCGAGAAAAATATAGGCGCCGGGGCGCTCCTGCAGCAGGAAGGAGAAATCCTCCCCGCCCAGCGATGGCGCGACGTCGTCGTCCACGCGCTCTTCACCCACAACGTCGCGCGCCACATCCGCAGCAAAGGCGGTTTCCCGCTCGCTGTTGACCGTCACCGGATAGCCGCGCACGTAGCGGATGCTCGCCTCGGCGCCAAAACTCTTTGCAAACTGAGGCACCATCTCATTGAGCTTGGCTTCAATGAAATCCTGCACATCCGGATCGAGCGTGCGCACCGTGCCGGTGATTTTCGCCGTGCGCGAAATCACATTGTCCGCCTCGCCGGCCTCGAGCATGGTCACGCTCAGCACCGCATTGGCCATCGGATCGAGGTTGCGCGAGACGATGGTCTGCAGCGCCACCACCATCTGGGCCGACACGATCAGCGGGTCGACGGTCTGCTGCGGCCGCGCTGCGTGTCCGCCCTGGCCGACAACGTCGATATAGAACCGGTCAGTCGCCGCCATGATCCCGCCGACGCGGATGCCGAAATGCCCAACCGGCATGCCCGGCCAGTTGTGCATCCCATAAACCTCGTCGATGGCGACTTTCTCGAACAGCCCGTCCTCGATCATCACCTTCCCGCCGCCGCCTCCCTCTTCGGCCGGCTGGAAGATCAGCGCCACGCGCCCGCTGAAATTGCGGGTTTCGCTGAGATATTTCGCCGCTCCCAGCAGCATCGAAGTATGCCCGTCGTGGCCGCAGGCATGCATCTTCCCCGGAACCGTGGAGGCATGCGGCGCGCCGGTCTTTTCGGTCACCGGCAGGGCGTCCATGTCGGCGCGAAGGCCAATGGTCTTGCCCGGCCCGCCGCGCCCGTTGATGATCGCCACCACCCCGGTCTGGCCCAGCCCGGTCATCACCTCGTCACAGCCAAATTCGCGCAGCTTCTCCGCCACGATGCCCGCGGTGCGATGCACATCAAACAAAAGCTCCGGATTGGCGTGCAGATCTCGTCGCCAGGCGGTGATTTCATCGTGGAATTCGGCAATGCGATTGATAACGGGCATGGAAGAACCAAAGCAGATGGGAGAGAGGGACAATGTCCTTGTCCCAATCCCTCCCGTCAACTGCTGCGCTGCAGCTTCTTCCCGTCCGGAGTGCCGCAGCCGTACAAAAAACCGTTCCGGCAACTTTTTGCGCCGCCTGCGCTACACATCCCGGCCATCAGCCCCTATATCCCCCACAACTCTGTTTTGTGGTCGGGTATATGTTCGCTTCCAAGTCTTTCCGTTTCGCTAGCCTCTTCGCCTGTCTGCTCATGGCATTCTCCATGGTTTCGGTCAGTGATGCAGAAGCCCGTCGTGGCGGCAGCTTCGGCAGCCGCGGCGCCAACACTTTCAATTCGCCCGCGCCGACCAACACGGCCCCGGGCCAGGTTGCCCCGGTTCAGCGCACCATGACCCCCGGTCAGAACCAGCCTTCTGCTGCCCCCACCGCTCAGTCGGCTCAGCCGCGCGGTGGCTTCATGAACGGCTTTGGCGGCTCGCTCCTGCGCGGTCTCGCCCTCGGCGGCATCATTGGTCTCCTGATGGGTGGTGGCTTCGGCGGCATGGGTGGCATTCTGGCCATGGTTGCGCAGATCGCCCTCATCGGTGGCGTCATCTGGCTGGCCATGCGCTTCTTCCGCGGCCCGCGTCAGGCCACTGCCGGCGGTCCCGATGTGGCGGCCTACCAGGCCCAGCCGCAGCCCAATGCCCAGCCGAATAACTTCGGCCAGATGTTTGGTGGAGGCACTGCCGCGCCGCGCGCCGCACAGCCCGTGCCGGGCAAGAACGCGCTCAACATCGGCATGGAAGATCTCCAGGTCTTCGAGCAGATGCTCACCCGCGTCCAGGCTGCATTCTCGAGCGAGAACTATTCGGCCCTGCGCGCGCTGACCACGCCTGAAGTCATGGGCTACCTCTCCGAAGAACTGGCCACCAACGCCACCAATGGCGTCAAGAACCACGTATCCGATGTCACTCTGCTGCAGGGCGATCTCTCGGAAAGCTGGCGCGAAGGCAAGGTCGAATACGCCACCGTCGCCATGCGCTATTCGTCCATCGACTACACGCAGGATCGCCAGACCGGCGCCATCGTCGAAGGCGATGCCGATAACGCCACCGAGTCCGTCGAAATCTGGACCTTCAAGCGTGATGTGGGCGGCGACTGGTTGCTCTCGGCGATCCAGGAAGCCTGATCGGCTCTACCACTGATATTCCCGGCCCGCGCTTCTCCCCGAAGCGCGGGCTTTTCTGTCTTCGCCGCCTGCGATGCCCCGGGGCGACATTTTTCAACAAAGCGCCGCCCGCTAGCCCAAAATTTCCCTTCCGTGCCTTGCCCCGTTCGCCCCTTTTTGCGAAGGGATGCCCAGCCCCGGGAGTTGCTCAATGAAAATCCTCGTCGCCGTCAAGCGCGTGGTCGACCACAATGTGCGCATCCGTGTCCGTCCTGATGGAACGGGCGTCGAGACAGCCGGCGTGCGCATGTCGATGAACCCCTTCTGCAAGCATGCGGTGGAAGCCGCCGTGCAGCTGGCGGAAGCTGGAAAAGCCGACGAGATCGTCGTGGTGTCCATCGGCCCCAAGAACACCAACGACGTGATCCTCACCGCCCTTGCCATGGGCGCCCATCGCGGCATTCTCGTCGAGGCCGAGCAGACCCTCGAAACCCTCACCATCGCCAAGCTCCTCGCCAAAATTGTCGATGAGGAGCAGCCCGATCTCATTCTTCTGGGCAAGCAGGCCGTCGACGATGACAGCAATCACGTTGGCCAGATGCTGGCGGCGCTCACCAATCGTCCGCAGGCCACCTTCGCCTCCGAGATCAAGCTCGATGGCACCACCCTCGAAGTCACTCGCGAGGTCGATTATGGCCGCGAGACTCTCTCGTTGCCGCTGCCGGCCGTGGTCACTGCCGATCTCCGCCTCAACACCCCGCGCAATGCAGCCCTGCCCATGGTCATGAAGGCGCGTTCCAAGCCCCTGGCCGTCCGCGCCGCTGCCGATCTCGGCGTCGATCTCACGCCGCGCCTCATCGTCGAAAACATATCCCCGCCGCCCGAACGTGTGGCAGGAAGAAGCGTCGCCTCGGTTGCCGAGTTCGCCGCGGCCGTCGCCGCCGAAGTCAACGAGATGGAGGCGCTCTGATGTCCGTTCTTCTGCTTGCCGAACACGACAACGGAAAACTCTCTCCCGCCACGGCGCGCCTTGTTGCCGCTGCCAGCCAGCTGGGCCCGGTTGATCTTCTGGTCGTCGCCGAGGCGCCCGCCGCCATCGCCGAGGCTGCGTCCACCCTCTCCCATGTTCGGAAAGTCCTGGTGGCTCAAGGGCAAAGCACCGCCGAAGCGTTAGCACTTACGCTCGAAAGCTGCGCTCAACGCTACCAGTCTGTTAGCGCGAACGCCTCTTCTGTTGGCAAGGATGTCATTCCGCGTCTGGCCGCCAAGCTCGATATCCAGCCGGTCACCGACATCGTCGCCATCGCGGCGCCCAACCGGTTTACCCGCCCGATCTACGCCGGCAATGCGCTCGAAACCGTCACCGACCCGCAGCCACTGCACCTGCTGACCTTTCGCGCCTCCGCCTTCCGCCCGGTCGCTGCTGGTGGTTCCGCACCCGTCGAAACGCTCGAGAATTCAGTCACTTCGCTGGCGCGCCTGCTTGCCGCGCACCGCAACCAGAGTGATGTGCCGGACCTCTCGACGGCCCAGATCGTCATTGGTGGTGGCGTCTCCGTCGGCTCCGCCGAAGGTTTTCAACTCATTGAAAAGCTTGGCAAAACTCTTGGTGCAGCGGTCGGCGCCACCCGCGCTGCGGTCGATGCCGGCTATGCGCCGAACGATTGGCAGATCGGCCAGACCGGCAAGATCATCGCCCCCGATCTCTACATCGCCATCGGGATTTCCGGCGCGCTCCAGCACCTCGCCGGCATCCAGGGCGCCAAGAAGATTCTTGCCATCAATACCGATGCCGAGTCTCCGTTGATGAAACTCGCCGATGTCGCGCTTGTCGGCGATCTCTTTGAAGTTGTTCCGCAATTGATTGCCGAACTGGAGAAGCTTGGGGTCTCCAGACCCACCGGCTGACCCATTCCCGTTTCAAAAACCGGCCGTCCAAAGCCGCTCCCAATTGCAAAAATCCCCCGCGCGCCTATAAAGACCGCGCCTTCTCACCGGACTTCATAAAATGTTCGAAAACCTCTCCAAGGCCCCTGGCGACAAGATCCTTGCGCTCATGGGCGAATATGCGGCTGATGCCCGTCCCACCAAGATCGACCTCGGCGTCGGCGTCTACAAAGACGAAAAAGGTGTGACCCCGGTCATGACCTCGGTTCGCAAGGCCGAAGAGCGGATGCTTTCGAACGAAAAAACAAAGACTTATCTCGGCATCGCCGGGAACAAGGGCTTTGGCACTGCGGTTCTCGACCTCGTCCTAGCCGACGCTGTCGATCTCTTGCGCGTCCGCATCGCGCAGGCTCCGGGCGGCACTGGCTCGCTCTGGGTGCTGATGCAGCTGATCAACCGCGCTCGTCCCGGTGCGACGGTCCACGTCTCGGACCCGACCTGGGCGAACCATATTCCGATCGCCAATAGTTCGGGCCTCAAAGTCGCGACCTACCCCTATTTCGACACCGTCACGCGCGGCGTGAAGTTCGACGAAATGCTTGCCGCGCTTGATAAACTGGGCGCCGACGACATCGTGCTCCTGCACGGCTGCTGCCACAACCCGACCGGCGCGAACCTCACCGACGCGCAGTGGGATCAGGTTGCCGCAAGCCTCGCCCGCACCGGCGCGCTGCCCTTCATCGATCTGGCCTATCTTGGCTTTGGCGATGGCATCGAAGCCGACGCCTATGGCACCCGCAAGATTCTTTCCACGGTCCCCGAGGCCGTGATAGCATTCTCGGGTTCGAAGAATTTCGGTCTCTACCGCGAACGCGTTGGTGCCGCCATTCTCGTCGCCCGCAATGCAGAAGAAGCCGATGTTACTAATTCGCAGCTTCTGAACATCATTCGCGGCGCCTATTCTCAGCCGCCTGATCACGGTGCCGAGATCATCCGCACCATCCTTCAGGACGCCGAATTGCGCGCCGAATGGGAAGAAGAGCTGGGCGTCATGCGTAACCGCATGATTTCATTGAGAGAAAAGCTCGCAAGTGCGATCCGCGAGCGCTCCAATTCCACCGATTTTGACTTTGTCGCCGGTCACCGCGGCATGTTTTCTCTGCTCGGCCTCACCGCCGACGCCGTGGAGCATTTAAAAGCCGGAAACGGTGTCTATATGACATCTGATAGCCGCATCAATGTCGCCGGTATCCCCGAAGAGCACGTCGGTGCTCTCGCCGATGCGTTTCTGGGCGCCATTCGCTGAGCAATGCTTGCGGCCCCGCGCCGCCATGGACTAACCTCGGCTAACCAGCCGGGATGAAACGCTTTTCAGGAGGGAACGATGAAGTTCTTCGTCGACACTGCAGATACCAAGGCCATCGCGGAGCTTCACGAAGCCGGCCTCGTCAATGGCGTCACCACCAATCCGTCGCTGATCGCCAAGTCCGGCCGTGACTTCAAGGAAGTCATCAAGGAAATCTGCGCGATCACGCCCGATCCGGTCTCGGCCGAAGTGGCAAGCCTCGAATATGACGGCATGATTGCCGAGGGCGAAGTCCTCGCCAAGCTGGCCCCCAATGTGGTCATCAAGCTTCCCCTGACCCTGAATGGCCTCAAGGCCACCAAGTACTTCAAGGAAAAGGGCATTCCGACCAACGTCACGCTCTGCTTCTCCACCAACCAGGCTCTGCTGGCTGCCAAGGCCGGCGCGACCTACATCTCGCCCTTCATCGGCCGCCTCGATGACATCAACCTTGATGGCATGGAGCTGATCGAGAACATCCGTCAGATCTATGACAACTACCAGTTCGAGACCCAGATCCTGGCCGCCTCGATCCGTTCGGCGAACCACGTGACCGAGGCTGCCTTTGCCGGCGCCGACGTCGCAACCATCCCGCCAGACGTGATCAAGAAGCTCGCCCAGCATCCGCTGACCGACAAGGGCATCGAAGGCTTCCTCAAGGATTGGGCCGGCACCGGCCAGTCGATCCTCTAAGGATTTCAAACAATTATCCCGCCCTCCGGGGCGGGAGACGCCTAACAGACCTCGCCCTTCGACACGCTCGGGGTGAGGTCTTGTTCTTTTAAGGATCGAGATGGCCGACACCGAACTTTCCGCAGAGATCAAGTCTGCGCTCGCTGGCGTGGAAATCCCCGGCGGCGGAGATCTCGCCTCCTATCCCGGTCTCTCGGAGATCATCGTCACCCCCGGCGCCATTGCTTTTGCCATCGCTGTGCAACCCGGCATGGAAGCCGCCTTCGGGCCCGCCCGCGACGAGGCCCACAAGCGTGCCCAAGCCCTTGGCGGCGCCCGCAAGGTGATGGTCTCGATCACCGCTGAAAAATCCAGCGGCCCCAAATTTTCCCACGGATCGCCGGTTCCCGCAGGCAAGACCAGTGTGAAAGGCGTGCGCCGCATCATCGCCGTTGGCTCGGGCAAGGGCGGCGTCGGCAAGTCCACGACCTCCGTCAACATCGCCCTGGCCCTTGCCGCCGAAGGCCTGAAAGTCGGCATTCTCGACGCCGATCTCTATGGCCCTTCCGTGCCCAAACTCCTCGGCCTCGAAGGCCGCCCCGCTATTCGCGAAGACGGAATTTTCTCGCCGCACGAGGCGTTTGGTGTGAAGGCCATCTCCATTGGCTCCATGCTCGTGCCCGGCCAGGCCGTGGTCTGGCGCGGTCCCATGGCCACCTCCGGCCTCCGCCAATTGCTGCGCGAAACCGATTGGGGCGAGCTCGACGTCCTCGTCATCGACCTTCCCCCCGGCACGGGCGACATCCACATCGGCCTCTTCCAGCAGGCCGTAGTCGATGGCGTGGTCATCGTCTCGACCCCTCAGGATCTCGCGCTGATCGACGCGCAAAAGGCCATCGACATGCTCCGCCGCATGAACGTACCGGTCCTGGGCCTCGTCGAGAACATGAGCTATTTCATCGCGCCCGATACCGGCAATCGCTACGATATCTTTGGCTCAGGCGGCGCCGAGAAAGCAGCCGCCGATCTCGACCTCGAATTCCTCGGTGCCATTCCGCTGGTCATGTCGATCCGGGAAAATTCGGACGCCGGCGCGCCGTCGGTTGCTGTGGATCCCGAGGGCCCGGAGGCCGCAGCCTATCGTGCCATCGCCCGACGTCTGGTCACCCGCATCCCCTGACCCAACCGCCGCCTCGGCTCGTTTCGGCTGAAAACGATTGCTGAAATCGATTGCATAAACGATTTTGGCGGGCTATCGGGTCTCCCCAATTGGCACAAGCTGCCCTGGAGGGGATCCATGTTTTCATTCGACCGGCGGGATTTCGGTCCCGACTTCACCTTTGGCGTAGCGACTGCCGCCTATCAGATCGAAGGCGGGCAGGGCGATGGCCGTGGCCAGTCGATCTGGGACAGCTTCTCCGCTACCCCCGGCAACGTCCACAATGGCGATACCGGCCGCGACGCCTGCAACCACTACGAGCTTTGGCCCGCCGACCTCGACCTCATCCGCGACGGCGGCTTTGACGCCTACCGCTTTTCCTTCGCCTGGCCGCGTTTGATCCCGGAAGGGACGGGCCCAGTAAACCAGAAGGGCGTCGACTTTTATGATCGCCTGATCGACGGCATGCTCGAGCGTGGCCTCAAGCCCTATGCCACGCTCTATCACTGGGATCTGCCCTCGACCCTGCAGGATCGTGGCGGCTGGATGAACCGCGACATCGCCAATTGGTTCGCCGACTACGCCACCCTGATTGGCGGAAAATTCGGCGATCGGCTGACCGCCACGGCCACCATCAACGAACCTTGGTGCGTCGCCTTTCTCAGCCACTTCCTTGGCGTCCACGCCCCCGGCTATCGCGACCTCCGCGCCGCTGCCCGCGCCATGCACCATGTGCTTTTCGCCCACGGCGCCGCCATCGACGCGCTGCGCGCCACCGGCACGAAAAATCTCGGCATTGTGCTCAACCTCGAAAAGTCCGAGCCCGCCTCCGACAGTCCCGAGGATCAGGCCGCCGGTGACTTCGGGGATGCCCAGTTCAACCGCTGGTATCTCGACGGCGTCTTCAAGGGTAAGTACCCGGAGGTGCTTACCAAATGGCTTGAGCCCTATCTGCCGGCCAATTACCAGGCGGACATGGACGTCGTCTCCCGCCCGCTGGACTGGCTCGGGATCAACTACTACACCCGCGGACTCTACAAGGCCTCCACCCAGCCCGGTCGCCCCGTGGAGCAGATCAAGGGTCCGCTCGAAAAGACCGATATCGGCTGGGAAATCTATCCCCAGGGTCTTTCCGACCTGCTCGTCCGCGTCTCCAGCGACTACACGAAAATCCCGGTATATGTCACCGAGAACGGCATGGCCGAGGTCGAGGGCGACAATGATCCGCGCCGCGTCAGATATTACGACGACCACCTCAAGGCCGTGCTCGCCGCCAGGGCCGCAGGCGCCGATGTGCGCGGCTATTTTGCCTGGTCGCTGCTCGACAACTACGAATGGGCCGAGGGCTACAACAAGCGCTTCGGCCTCGTCCATGTCGACTACGCCACGCAAAAACGAACGCCCAAGGCAAGTTACAGATCTTTCCAGGGCCTGCTGCACAATTCGCGCTAAGCGTGTATGGTCCGCGCCAAACCTGTACCAAGGCGCGGACCGCACCCATGACTTCAGAACTGACTGAACTGCCCCAGTCCCTGCAGCGGCTGGAAGAGCTGCTGGCGGAAGCCGGGCCTGATGCCATGCTGCTGGCTGAGCTCGACGGCTTTCTCTGCGGCCTCGCTGTCAGCCCCGAGCCAATCTCGCGCGACGAATGGTGGCCGTTCGAATGGCTGGCCGACGAGCGCGGTGTCCTCAAGAGCGGCAATGAAGAGCTGGCCGGCCTGATCGAAGCTCGCCTTGCCGAGACCGAGCAGGAACTGGCCGACGACAATTACGCCCCGCTGTTCGAGGTCGATGAAGAGACCGAAGAGGTCATCTGGCAGGTCTGGATCTCTGGTTTCCAGCAAGCCATGCTGCTGCGCTTTGACGCTTGGGACGCCCTGCTGCGCGACACCGAAAGTCAGGGCGAGCGCGGCGAAGCGGCCCTCGGTCTCGCCACGGCGCTCATGCTCTCCTCCCCCGATGCCGGCCCCGATGAAACTGCCGGCGAACAGGAATGGGCCGAGTACGACGAGATGATGGAAGCCATGCCCATGGTCATCGCCGGCTTTGCCGGTGTCGCCTATCGGCTGCACAAGGCCAGCTAGTCGGGCGCTTCAGGCCACGATTTCCGGCAGACGGGCCGCCATCAGGGCCTGCGTCAGCTTGTGCTTCGGGTGCGCGAACAGCGCATCCGGGGTGCCTTCCTCGACAATCCTGCCTGCTTCCATCACCAGCACCCGATCGGCCATAGCCGCGATCATATCGAGGTCGTGGCTGATGATGAGATAGGTCAGGTTATGGTCGGCCTGCAGCCGCGCCAAAAGATCCAGCACATCCCCGCGCACTGACACGTCCAGCGCCGACACGGGCTCGTCGAGCACCACAAGGCGTGGCCGCGTCACCATCGCCCGGGCGATGGCAAGGCGCTGGCGCTGCCCGCCGGAAAACTCATGCGGATAGCGCTCAAGCATGGCCGGCTCCAGACCCACGGAGAGGATCGCCTCCTCCAGCCGCGCGTGGCGCTCGATCGGCGCCATTTTGGGGAGCAGGCGCAAGGGCTCGCCCAGCGATTGGCCAATGGTGAGCCGCGGATTGAAACTGCTGAACGGGTCCTGGAAGACGAAGGACAGGTCAGCCCGCAATCCCGCCGGCAGGTCAGCGCCGCGATAGGCCTTGCCCTGAAACTCAAGCCGCCCCGAGGTCGCTGTGTCCAGCCCGACGATGATCCGCCCCAAAGTGGTCTTGCCGCAGCCAGACGGGCCAACCAAGGCCAGGCATTCGCCTTCATGGATGGAGAAATCCACGGCATTGACCGCCCGCAGCGGCTGCTCGCCCCACTGAAACCATCCCCGTCCGAAATCGCGGATGAGGTTTTCAACCTTGAGGATCGGTTGCGTCGTCGCCAGATCCTGCCGCTGCCTGGCTTCAACGCGCGTCGCGGCGACGAGTTTTCGCGTATAGGCCTCGCGCGGCGCCTGCAGCACTTCGTGCGTGGGCCCCATTTCAACCAGTTTGCCCCGATGCAGCACGGCGATCCGCTCACACAGCGCCGCGACGGCACGAATGTCATGGCTGATGAACAGGAGCGTCATGTGCCGGCGCTTGCAGATCTCGAGGATCAGATCGAGCACCGTCCGCTGGGTGATGACATCGAGCGCCGATGTGGGCTCGTCGGCGATCATCAGGTCCGGTTTGCTGGCCAAGGCCATGGCGATCATCACCCGCTGGCGCTGCCCGCCCGAGAGCTGGTGGGGGAAGCGATCGGCGTGGCGGGGTTCAAGCCCCACTTCTGCGAGAAGGTCGGCAAGTTGGGCCAGAGGCTCCGTGCTGGCGCTCACCAGCCGCATGGCTTCCTCAATCTGCTCGCCAACGCGCAAGAGCGGGTTGAGCGCCGTCATCGGCTCCTGAAAGACCATGCCGACGCGCTTGCCGCGCAGGCGAGCCAGCACGCGCTCGTCAGTGGGAAGTGGGGCGCCATCAAAGGCGATTTTGCCACTGACTTCGGCCGTCTCCGGCAGCAGTCCGGCGATGGCAAGCGCTGTCAGCGATTTGCCCGAGCCGCTTTCCCCGATAATGCCGAAACGCTCGCCGGCTTCGATCGCGAGCGATAGCCCCGCGAGGGCCGGCCGGCCGCCGAAGGAAATCGTCAGGTCTGAAATCTCGACCAGGGGCTTTGTCATGACAGCTCCTGCCGGCGCAGGCGCGGATCAAGCGCGTCGCGCAGCCCGTCTCCGGCGATATTGAGAGCGATCACGATGAGCACGATGGCGATCCCCGGCAGGAGGCTCAGCCAGGGATGGATAAGGGAGAGGCTTTGCGCATCCTTCAGCATCAGCCCGAGGCTGGTGGCCGGCGGTTGTGTGCCCAGCCCGATATAGGAGAGACCCGCCTCAGCCAAAATGCCCAGCGACAGCTGGATCGTGCCCTGCACGATGATGAGGCTCATGATGTTGGGCAGGATATGGCGCGCGGCAATCTCGGCGCGTCCCATCCCGGCCAGCCGCGCTGCGCCGAGATAATCGAGCGAGGACAGCGCCAGCGCACCGCCGCGCGCCACCCGCGCAAACACCGGAATGTTGAAAATGCCGATGGCAACAACGGCATTGACCGTGCCGGGCCCCATCAGCGTGGCGATGAGAATGGCGATGACCACAGAGGGGAAGGCAAAGGCGAGGTCGGAGATGCGCAGCACCACCCATTCCACCGGGCCGCCCCACATGGCCGCAGCCAGCCCCATCGGTACACCGATACCAATGCCGATGGCGACGGCAGCTGCGCCGACGGTAAAGCTCACCAGCGTGCCTGACATGATCAGCGAGAAGAGATCGCGCCCGAGGTGGTCCGTGCCCAGCCAGTGCGCAGCATCCGGGCCCATGAAACGGCGCGAAATGGCAATGTCGCCGATCGGATAGGGCGTCCAGAACAGCGACACCAGCCCCAGAATGGCAAAGAGGGTCGTCGCCGCCAGCCCCAGCATCAGGCTCGGGTGGTCCTTGATCCGCTGCCAGCTCATGTCCGCCGCTCCCGCAGGCGCGGATCGACCAGCCCATAGGCGAGGTCCACCAGCAGCATGGTGAGGCTGACCGCCAGCACCAGCACAATGGTCGCACTACGCACCAGCGTCAGGTCCCGCTCCGAAATCGCGGTTGCGATCAGGCGTCCGAGCCCGGGCAGGAAGAACACATTCTCGACGATGATCGTGCCGGCGATGAGATAGGCGAACTGGAGGCCGAGTATGGTCAGCACCGGCAGCAGCGCATTGCGCACGCCATGCCGCCAGATCGCCTCGCCGAAGGTCATGCCCTTGGCGCGGGCGGTGCGGATATAGTCCTGGCTCGCTACATCGACCAGCGCCGTGCGCATGACGCGGGCGAGAATGGCGGCCTGCGGCAAGGCCAGCGCCAGACCGGGCAGGATCAGCCCGCGTGCGGCCAGCCAGAAATTCTCGTGCCAGGGGATGAACCCGCCTGTGGGCAGCCAGCGCAGCGTCACCGCAAACAACAGGGTCAGCAGCATGCCGAACCAGAAATTGGGGATGGCCAGGGCTCCCTGGGCGAGCACCATGACTGCGGTGTCGAGCGGCTTGCCACGGCGACGCGCCGCCATGATGCCGAGCGGCAGTCCGATGACCATCGACACCACCATGGCAAAGATGGTCAGCGGCATGGTCACCGCCATCCGATCCATGATCAACTTGGCGACCGGCTGACGCTGCGTATGCGACATGCCGAAGTCGCCCTGCAGCATGCCGAACACCCAATTGGCAAAGCGCGCCGGGGCAGGGGTGTCGAGCCCCATCTGCAGGCGCAGCGCCGCCAGCGCATCGTCGCTGGCATTAATGCCAAGGATGAAACGGGCAGGGTCGCCGGGCAGCAGATCGAGCAGCACGAAAATGACCACTGCCGCGATCAGCAGGGTCACCGCGAACTCAGCGAGCCGCTTTGCGAAATAGGAGATCACCGGCCACCTCGTGCAGGGGTGGGGCTGCAAAGAAGGCCGGGGGTGCACTCACCCCCCCGGCCCGCGAAAAAGCGTCTGGCGTTATTGCACCCAGTGGATATCGCGCAGTACCACGCCTTCGACCGGCGCATTCTGCCACATGCCCTCGAGCTTGGCGTTCCACACGCCAGTCTGCGGCAGCTCGAACAGATAGCCGTTGACGGCATCCTCGGCGATGATGGTCTGGATCTGCTGGGCCAGGACCTTGCGCTGTGCTTCGTCGGTCGTGGCATTGAGCGTCTCGTTCAGCGCCTGAACTTCGGGGTTGTTGTAGCCGAAGTAGTAGTCGGGATTGGCATAAATGCCAATGTCGAACGGTTCCACATGGCTGATGATGGTGAGGTCGAAGTCCTTGTTGGCAAAGACATCTTCCAGCCACGGCGCCCATTCCATGTTGATCAGCTCAAGCTTGATGCCGATCGTTGCGAACTCGCTGGCGATGATCTGGCCCGAAAGCTGCGCGTAGTTGAGCGGCGGCAGCTTGAGGGTCGCCGAGAATCCATCAGGGAAACCAGCGTCCGCCAAGAGGGTCTTGGCCGCCGCCGTGTCGTAGGGATAGGTATTCGTCAGGTCGAGATAATCAGGGTTATGCGGGGCGAAATGCGTGCCGATCGGCACCCCATAGCCATAGGTCGCGCCCTCGATAATGTCCTTGCGGTTGAGTGCATGGGCCATGGCCTGGCGCACCTCGAGCTTGTCGAACGGCGCCTTGGCATTGTTGGTGGCCAAGATGGTTTCGCCCTCGGTGGAACCGACCAGCACGTTGAACTGCGGATTGCCTTCGAAGACGGCCAGCGCTTCGGGCGCGAAATTATTGGTGCCGTCAATGTCGCCGGCCAGCAGCGCATTGGTCATGGTCGCCGTGTCGCCGATGAACACATAGCTTGCCTTGGTGAGCGCCGGCTTCTCGCCCCAATAGGGGCCATACTGCTCGAGAATCACCCGGCTGCCGCGATCCCACTGCACAAAGGCGAAGGGGCCGGTGCCGATCGGTTCATTGGCGTTGCTCTCGGCGCTCTCCGGGGCAACGATCACCGCGTCGCCACGTCCAAGATTGAACAGCAGTAGCCCGTCCGGACGCGACAGGGTGAACTCCACCGTCTGTGCATCGACGACCGTAACCGACTCGATCGGCGTGTAGAGCGCCTTCTGCGCATTGACGCTGTCATCGGCCAGCAGCCTGTCGAAGGTGAACTTGACGTCTTCCGCGTCGAAAGGCGTACCGTCATGGAACGTCACCCCGTCGACGAGGCTGAAGCGATAAGTCAGTCCGTCGTCGGAAATCGTCCAGCTGCTCGCCAGCCCGGGCTGCACAGCGCCGGTCTGGTCGATGCGCACGAGGCCCTCGAAGATATTCTGGTAGACGACCACGTCGATCGCTTCTGCCGCGCCGGCCGTCGGGTCGAGTGCCGGTGGCTCCAGCGCCACCCCGATCCGCACCTCGGTAGACTGTGCGTAGGAAATTCCGGTGGCCAGCATCAGGCCGGCCGCAGCCAGCGCAAGGGACTTCGTCGATATCATTATGGTCTCCCAGAAGGCTAGGCCCGTTCGCACCTCGGGCCTAGGTATAGGCAAACTGGCTTTTCAGCGCACCCGTCTAGCGTATTAAACTTTTCGCCCATTGGGCCTTTGAAGGGCAAGTTTATCCCTCAAGCCCAATTCACCGCCGGAACGGGACAATTGAGCCGCTTTATGGAGCGTCTGTATCGTGGTCAACAAGATCTGCCGGCACTTTGAGGCTGAACAGGACCCCGCTGCGACCCGCGGGGTCGACTGACAGGGACACCGCGTTGACCGCGAGAAGGGACCGGGTGAGGGCAAGTCCGACGCTCGAACGCACCGGGCTCAGCGATTTCCCCTGCACGCTCTGGCCATCCCGGAACACGACGAATCGCTCCGCCATGTCGAGTGCGTGGTTGGAACTGTCCCGGACATGGATGGCGATCCCGCCATCGTCGAGCCGCTGCGCCGAAATCACCACTGCGCCGCCCGTCGGGCTCTGGTCGATGGCACTGGCCAGAAGATTGAGCACCGCCTGGGTGAGCGACGCCCGATCGGCCGTGACCCTGGGCAGGGTCTCCGAAATGGCGTTGCGCAGCAGCACCCGGGCGCCATTGGCCTGGTTGCGAATGCGCAGCACGCAGCTTTCCAGCAGCTCAGTCAGATCAAGGCTGGCGCGCTGGGGCAGGTAACGCCCCTCGCGCAGCCGCGCATAATCGTCGAGCTCTGTCACCAGCGCGGCGATGTCGTGGCCCGCCAACGCAATATCCTGCGCGTAGCTGTCGAAGCGCTCGGCATCGAAGCTCTCGGTGCGCAGCAGTTCGGCAAAGCCGATAATCGTATTGAGTGGTCGGCGAACGCCCCGGCTGATCCGTGCCAGAAGGGCAGGATCGAGATCGGTCTGGGTGGTCAGGAGCTGCCGCGGCATGGCGGTGCGCGGACGCACGAAGCCGAAATAGCCGCTGACGATGCCTGCCTGGCCCTGCGTGAAAATCTGGATATCCGACTGGCCGTCGGCACTGCGCAGGCCAAGCGAGGGACGCTCGGTTTCGGCAAAGCGCGCTGGCCGTTCGAGGAAAGAGCGCAGCGAGAGCGCCTCGTCTTCGCTGATATAGTTCGTCAGCACCTGTCCTAGGATCGACTTGCCCTGTCCGAGCAGAGCGGTCGCCACCCCGTTGGCGTTGCTGATCATGCCGCTGCGGCTGGCTTCAAAAAAGCCATCGTCACGCAATTCGGCCAATCCCTGGGCGAAGGCGCGGACGGCGTCCTCGTGCCCTGTGCGGACTTCGGTCGAACTGGCCGAAAGCATCAGCGCCGGACGACCCTGCCAGGACATTGACTGCAAACGCGCCGTCACCGGCACAAGCGTGCCGTCGCGCTGCACGATATGATTGATCGGCCCAGCTTCCTGATCCGAACCCGATCCCGGGAACACGGCGGCAAGGCCAGCCTGACGCAGGCTCTCGACGCTGTCGTAGCCCATCATCTCGGTAATGGCGCGATTGGCGAACAGGATCTGCTGGTCGCGGAAGACCAGGATCCCGAGCGGCAACCGGTTCAGCACCAGGGTCTCTCCGCTGATGCTCACCAGCGCGCCGCCATTGGCAGGCTGCAGATTGGCCGGCGGGGCAGGGGGCGTCGGGGTGACTTCACCCTGGCCAACCCGGTCTCCGACCCTGTCATTGAGAATGCGCGACAGCTCGTCAAAATTATAGCGCGACACCCGCTCGACGATTTCCGGATCGGCCGGAGCGGCGCTGAGCGCAACGGCCTCGGCAGGCGGCGTGACGTCGTCGGCGGCTGGAAGCGTGGTCTCGACGTCGGGTCGGAAACCCCGGCCCACGAGCTTGTAGAGAACGCTCGGCGCGACCTCTGGCAAACCTTCGGGGGAAGGCACGTCGACAGCGGGCGCAGGAGCCTCGTCATCGGCTTCGGTCAGCGGCGTGTAGAGCTGTTCGTCGGCGGCAAGCCGATCAACCAGCTGGCTGAGGCTGCGGAACAGACGGCGGTCCGGTTCCGCATTTTCTGCCGAGACAGCGAGCTCCGTCCGCGCAACAATTTCCAGGGGAGCGATAGCTTCCGGAGCGGCACCTGTTTCGGTCTGCGCTTCAGGCTCCACTGCCGGCAAGTCATCGCCTTCTTCAGGCGCAGTTGTTTCAGCGACGTCAGCTACGCTGGAGCCAGCGTCGTAAGCGGTCTCGGCGTCGGCATCCTGCCAGTTCTGGAGCTCACGGACATAGGCATTGTCGCCGGCAATATCGCCACCAATTGGCGTTTCCGCCTCGTCCAACTCCTCGGCAAACTGCTCCGCCGCGGGCTCAACCTCAGCCTCTACCGCAGCTTCCGCTTCAGGAACCACCTCGGCTTCTGGCTCGGCTTCAGGCTCAGCCTGCGTTTCGGCTTTGACCTCGGCCGCAGTCACTTCTGCCTCGATCGCCACCATTTCGGCTGCGAGAGCATCCATCCCGGTCGCGTCTGCTGGTTCGGCTGCACCCTCTGCCGCCGGCTCGTCGACCGGCCCTTGTTCGGCGCGGTATGCCGAAAGAATGTCAGAATCGATCGCGTCGACGCCTACGATCAGCAGCGCGACTTCGTCGTTCGCCCAGGCGAGAGGCGTCGTGGCACAGGTTGCCGACACAGGCTTTTCGCCCGCGCGGAACTGAATACGCGCCAGGCTCGTGCGGCCGGATGACCCCAGTCGGATGATGCGCGCGATCTGTCCCTTGATCGGTACGGCCGGCTCGGCGCGCGTCAGCCCATGCTTCTTTATTTTGGCAAGGAACAGCCCGGCCGCGTCATTGGCCCAGAGCAGCTGCTGGCCATCCTGCGACCACAGCCATGCCGGACGCGCGTCCTGTGCATGTTGCAGAACGCGGCGCGCATTGGGCAATGTCGTCCAGAGTTCATCCATAAGGCAGCGCGTTCGACCAATATACGTTTGCCCTGTCCCATATTGAAACGGTGGGCCTAAGTTCTTTATGTGTTCTTAAATATAGTGCCGGCCCGGCTGAATCCAGCCCAGCACACCCTCCAGCGCGATTCATTCTCTTCAATGGTTAAAAGACATGTCCTAAGGATTGGTCATGCACCCCCATATTTCTGAGGAAAAACGCCTGCGACAATCACACTGTCCACAGGGGAAAATCGGTGCTTGTCATCCAGGCAAACTCGACCTATGTTCCGCCCGATTTCGGGAGTACGCCGTGCCCCCGAACTGGTTTGCCGCCTTAGCTCAGTTGGTTAGAGCGCTAGATTGTGGATCTAGAGGTCCTCGGTTCGATCCCGAGAGGTGGTACCACCCAAAACCCCCGCATTTGCTGAAGTTTTGCCGTTGGGTCGGTACCTTTCCGCTGGCGTCACGGATTGCCGCGGATGGCGGCGGTCACGATGGCGCGGACGCCGGGGTGATTGTCCTCATACTCGAGAGATCCTTCGAGGCTATGCATCAGCACCCGCAGCATCTTTGAGCCAAAGCCCGTGCCGGCGATGCCGCTGTTCATCCCCGGACCGCGATCCGCAACGATCAGGCGAAGCGTCTCGCGGTGCTGCTCGAGCCGAATGTTCACGGGACCGGGACGGCCCTCATAAGCATATTTGACCGCATTGGTGAGCAGCTCATTGGCCACGAGGCCAAGTGACACGGCGCGCGCCGCATCGGTCAGAACTGGCGACAGGTCAAGCTGGACCGCATCCCGCCAGCCGCCTTCGAGCGAACTTGTCAGTTCATCCATGAGCTCGGTCAGGTAGCGCGACAGGTCGATGATCTCGACACTATTGTCCAGATAGAGTCGACGATGGGCGAGGGACACCGCCAGCAGCCGCTTTTGCGCCTCCTCAAGCTCAGTCCGCACCTCCTCAGTGGCAGCGCGTGCCTGCATTCGCAGAAAAGCGCCCACCAGAGAGAGACTGTTCTGCACGCGGTGGTTCACCTCCTTGAGGAGCAACCCGCGCTGCTCGAGCAGAATCTCGTTTTCCCGAAGCGTTGTGGTCAGCTCGGTGTTGAGCTCGCGGATCCGACTGTTGTTGCGCGCTTCGAGCAGCAGGCGCACCAGCCGCGAGGCCGATTCGGTCTCGGCGAGGGTCCAGTCCCGCGCTCGGCCCTGAACGCTCTCTGCCCATTCCTCGAACGAGCTGCGCGGGGTCAGCCTGGCACTCGGGTCATGGGTGACATCCTTGTGCGGATTGCCGGCCCACCTGACCGTCTGCAACTGCTCGGCCCGGTACCACATCAGGATTGTCGGAACTTCGGTGGACATGGTGACCGCGAGCAGCCCGCTCGCCGTCTCGGTAAATTCCGCCGCCGGCGCAAATTGCTTCGACAATTGCCGTGTCGCCACAGGTTTGGCGAGCGCCGATACCCGAACATGCTCCGCCATGGCGCGGACCGCCGGATCATCCGGACATTTTCCCGCGCAGTAGAGGTCGCCGCCCTGCACGGCTGCAAAGCCATCGGCGCCGAGCAGTTTTGCGAGGTCCTCCCCCGACTGGGCGAACAGACGGTTCAAGGAAATATCCGGCCCCAGCTGTGTCAGGATCGCGTCCTCCTGGCTGCGCAGCCGGACGCGCTCGCGATAGAGCTCGTTGTCCTCGCGGACCTTGATCAGTCGCGCCAGGTTCGAAGCCATGGACTGGCAGGCGATCCGCGTGTCGAGCGACAGCTCGCGCTTTTCGTGATGGTGGCAGGCGATCAGCCCCCACAGCATGCCGTCTTTGACAATCGACATGGAGGCCGAGGCGGCCACCCCCATGTTCTTGAGATATTGCAGGTGCACCGGCGAGACGCTGCGCAGGGTCGAATCGCTGAGATCAAGCTCCCGCAGGTCCGAGCTGGCACTGGTGATCGGCGCTGGCTCGTAATGCACGTCGGCGATCACGCGCACGCGGTTGCGGACATAGAGCGCGCGGGCCTGTCGCGGAATGTCGGATGCCGGAAAATGATGATGCATGAAGCTGGGAAGGCCCTCGGAGGTACTTTCCCCCAGCACGACGCCCGCGTCCTCATCGACGAACCGGTAAACCATGACGCGGCCATAACCGGTCAGCCGCTGGAAAATGCGTGCCGCCTCGGCCGCAAGCTCGGTCAGGTTCTGTGCCCGCTCGAGGTGCACGTCGAGCGTATCGAGCACGGCCAGCAGCGCCGCGTCGATCCGGGTGCCTTCCACCTTTTCGGTCAGCTCGACAACAATATGTGCGCCGCTGGCATAGGCGATGGCGTCGCGAAGGATGCCATCGAACGTCACATCACCGAGCACATGGATGCCGGTTCGCGGCAGAGCCGATCGAATGGCCTCGACGCTCCAGCTGACAATTTCCTGCAGGGGCTTGTCGAGCAGGGTCGGGCTGACACCCTTGGTGCCCGCGTATCCGACGATGCGCCCGGACGCCGCGTCGGCCACCAGCATGATGCCATAGGGCTGAATGGAGCCGGGAATGTGGATCGGCTCGAGATCGCAGCTGGTCAGGTCAAGCGCATTGGGCGGGTTCACTGTGAACCTCCGTGAAATTGGCAAGGGCGGCGGAGAAGCAGGTCTGCGCGCCGCGGACGGCCAGCGCCAGGTCAATATCTTTCTGGCTTTCGAGCAGATCGAGAAAACGTCGCCACCGCCCCGGATCGCGCACCTGCATCGCGAGATGGCGCGCACCATGCGTCGCGCTCAACCCGAGTGCTTCCGTTCGCCTTACGAGCAGCCGCGCGCCCAAAGCCGAACCCTCAAGCACATAGAGCAGGCCCAGCTGTTCTGCCGGCGTGTTGGCGAACACTGCTGCGGTGGGCGCCCGGACGCTGTCGCCCCCAAGTTCCTCGAGATCCTGCGCCAGTTCGTCGAGCAGGAGCTCGGCCTGCCAGAAATCTATGGCCGCGGTCGTCGCCTCAAGACTTTTGCGAAAGCGATAGCTGCCAACGAGAAAGGAGCGATAGCTTGCAAGATCGGAGAAATTGCCGATCAGGGCGTCGAGCCGGTCATGTTCGTTCTGGGTGCTGTGCCGCAACACATTCCGGAGCCCATTGGCATTCAACAATTTTGCTCCGGTTGCTTGGTGGCGAGGCGGTGTTTCTAGGGTGCTTCTAGCACAGCGCCAGCTGTGATCAGTTCATAACTGCCCTTTTGACGCGGAAATGTGTTCATCGCGCGATGCGTAGCGCAGAAATATTGCTGGCAATCTGCTGGAACGCCGCGTCCAGCCCGCTGGCGTTCTCCGCGAGGAAGTAGCTGTCCGCGCCACTCGCACAATAGGCCAGCAGTTCGGCTGCCGCGCTGCCCTCGGCAATCCCGAAGCCGACGGTATAGATGATGATCTTGTCGCTTGCTTTCATGGCATCGCAGTAGGCGCGCGCCTGGGCATAGGGCGCGCCGTTGGGTGCGTTGCAGGCGATCTTGTCGGCATTGCCGCCACTGCCGTCCGTCGAATTCCACGACACCACGCCATTACAATGGACGGTGTTGAACTCGCCGTCCGTCATGATGATGGCCGCCTTCATGATATTTTCGCCGTCATAGGCGTCAGGCCGGCTGCCTGGCCAGAGATATCCAAGGTTGGGCGAGAGCATGTGCCATGCCCAAGCAATCCCGAGATTGCCCGCGGTCGAACCGTCTGTCATCAGCCCGGCGATTGCCGTTTTCAGCGCCGTCTTGTCGGTCGTGAGCGGCACGATTGGGCTGGTGGGGCATTTGTTGGCGCTCTGATTTGCATAATTGCGCCCGGCGAGGCTGGCGGAAAAGGGCAGGTCGCTGGTCGGGTTGTTCGGCCGATCAGTGGCGCAGTTTGTAAGGGGGAATGTATTGGATCCACCGGATGCTGTGGTGAATCTGTAGTAGGTGCAGCCGACAGAAGCGGTAATCCAGGTGCAATGGAGGTTGCCGGTATCGGCAATGTAGGGCAGGCGATCCGGCTCGTGCCCGCCAGCCATCGAGCCGCCCAGTATCAGTGTGTCCCGGGTGACACTGCGGACCTCAAATTCCTTTGGGGTAATCCTGGGAACGGGATAGTTCAGCCCGCTCATGCCCCCAACGTCGGTCACAACGACATATTGGCCGTTGGTGTAGCCGTGTCGAACCGAGGTCACCAAAACCTCGCAGTTCGCGCGTTCGCACTTGATGACCTGGCCACCCGTTGCCGAATTATACCATCCGGTCTCGTTGGCGCCGACCAGACGGAACGAGTTGTTGTTTACCTCGCTGATACGGAAGGCTTTGTTGTTGATCGAGGTGAAATTATTGAAATTCCAGACGTAGACCCAGTCGCCTTCTGCATAACCATGGCGCGTGATCTTGACCACTACGCCCCTGCCATTTGAATCGCGATCAGCGCCTGCGTTGATTTTCTTCGGGCCAATTGCCCAGCTCATCCTGGTTGCCGGGACTGGCCCCTGCTCAGGCCCCCGAACCTGCACCTGATAGGGCGATACATTGACCGCCTGTGCATAGGGCACGAGCGCCATGCGCGTTCTGTTGAGGGTCTGATCATCCTGAACCACAGCGTCGACAAGGCGTGTCGCGGCTGCCCGAAGGTCGATGATCCGCTGGCCCTCCATCGACCCGGTAATATCAAGGGCAACCGCCACCTCGATATCAAGGATGCCGCGCACGGTCTCCGAGCTGAAGCGGGCTGCCAGTTCCGGCACGCCCACAAGGCGCACGAAATAGGTTTGCGTCACGAAAATGCCGCTGAGGAACAGCGAGCCATTGGTCGGATCGATGACAATCTGGTCGATCTCGGCGCGCACATCGGCGTTGCCGATCCGCTCGATCACCAGCGCTTCGGCGCGTAGCCGAATGCTCTCTTCGTCATATCCGGGGCGGGTGATTTCTGGTTGCAAAGCCAAAGCCGCAGCGTCGAGCGCCAGCTGGGCGCGATTGCGGCTCTGTTCAAGCGAGACATAGTCGACCACTGCGCCGCCCAGTGCGATCAGCACCACGGCCATGACGCCGAATATCAGGGCAAAGGCCCCGCCTTCGTCGCGGACAAAACGCGAAATCGTGCGCTTAAATCCCCTCATCGACCCGGACCTCTTCGCTGCACCAGAATAATTCTGCAGTATCGAGTTAAAACCTTATGAAAGGACCACTACTTTTGTGTTGAGTTTTACGCGTTCATAAAGATCCATGACATCTGCATTGGTCATGCGGATGCATCCAGAAGAAACATTTTGCCCAATGCTCCATGGTTCATTGGTGCCGTGGATGCGATAGAGCGTGGATCCCAAATAGAGCGCGCGGGCGCCCAGAGGATTATTTGGTCCCCCTTCCATATGGGCCGGTAAGCCCGGCTGCCGCTTGCGCATTTCTGCCGGCGGCGTCCAGCTTGGCCATTCGGCCTTGCGGGTGACCCGGTGCGCGCCGCTCCACTCGAAGCCATCGCGCGCCACCCCGATGCCGTACCGGAGCGCCCGACCATCACCGAGTACGAAGTAGAGAAAATGCGACCGCGTATCGACCACGATCGTGCCGGAGCGTTCGGTCGTGGCATAGCGAACCACCTGCCGAAGATATTGCGGATGGACCTTGGCATTGCCCTGCAACATCAGGGCGTGGCGCGGCTTCTGGTCGGACACGGTGACGCCTGGAGGCGGCGCAAACCGCCAGCCTTGCTCGAACCGCTGTTGCGCCATTGAGGGCAGGACCATGGATCCCGCCAGCACGAGGGCAATGATTGCAGTCAAACTGCGGCGAACACCTGTGCGCATTCCAGTCCCCAAACCAGCCAAGCGCGGCCAGTTTGCCCCAGAAGCCCCAAAGGAGAGGTCAATTGGGCTGGTTAACCGAGGACTACGCGGCAGGGTAAACGATTTCTTCCTGCAATCCGGTCTGTTGCGCCGCCGCAACACCGCAAAAAACTGCGACAACCTGCCGCAGATAGGGTTTGCGGATCACGCGACCGCGATCTAGAAGACTGGCGTCCACATTGCCAACCAAGGGAGGCGCATAATGAATAATCGTTCGCATCGCCATACCTGGGTTGCTCCACATCTCGGCACTATCGCCCGAGTATGACGCCCCTTGCCGGTGTAACCGCCGGCGACCGGTAGTGGACATTTCCCCCAGCTGAAGTCTTGAGAAAACCGGGTCGCTCTGCGTCCGGATTCCGGGCTTCCATTCCTGAACCAGACCAGAGGCCGGCAGGCATACCTGCCGGAACCATCATGACGTCCAACGTGCTTGACGAGCGCAGCATTGTGCTGCGCCTTGAATTCTCCATCGCCGATGCGGTGCACCAGCGCGGCCTTACCCCCGTTCTGGCCGCAGCCTTTGCCGCCTGGTGGAACCGCCCACGGGCACCCGCCCGCGTCCCCGCCTATTTGCGGCAAGACCTGGGCCTGCCACCGGCAGCAGAACCTGTTCTCTGGCATTCGGTGCCGACAACGACCACTGTCCTCAGTCTCAGGCAGCGGAGCCGACATTGATAGTGCCTGGCGGCCGGGGTCCTCCCCCGGCTGCCTTTTCCCCCGCCCGCCTGTTGTCACTCAAAACCCTATAAGCTAGAGCAGGTCCCATAGAAGTGGGGGCCGGTTCCTGCCTTTCGCCCTGCGTCCGCCCATAGTCGAACCGTCCGCTTTCCAGAGTTGCCAAATGACCGAAAAGACCAAGCTGATCACCGCTCGCCTGCCGCGCGGCTTTGAAGACCGCAGCCCCGGCGAAATCGCCGCCGTCGGGCAGATGATCGAGACGATCCGCAAGGTCTATGAGCGCTATGGCTTCGACCCCGTGGAAACCCCGCTGTTCGAATACACCGAGACCCTCGGAAAATTCCTGCCCGACACCGATCGGCCCAATGCCGGCGTGTTTTCGCTGCAGGACGACGATGAGCAGTGGATGAGCCTGCGCTACGATCTCACCGCGCCGCTCGCCCGCTATTTCGCTGACAATTTTGAAAGCCTGCCAAAGCCCTATCGGTCGTACCGTCAGGGCTATGTCTTCCGCAATGAAAAGCCCGGTCCGGGCCGTTTTCGTCAGTTCATGCAGTTCGACGCCGATACCGTCGGGGCAGGGGGGCCGGAAGCGGACGCCGAAATGTGCATGATGATGGCTGACGTCATGGATGCGCTTGGCCTTGAGGGCAAATACGTCGTCCGCGTCAACAATCGCAAGGTGCTCGACGGGGTGCTGGAAGCGGCCGGGGTGACTTCTGCCGTACAAAAGCTGACCGTGCTGCGCGCTGTCGACAAGCTCGACAAGTTCGGCCCCGAGGGCGTCAAGCTCCTCCTCGGCGCCGGCCGCAAGGACGAAAGCGGTGATTTCACCAAGGGCGCTGGCCTGTCGGACGCGCAGGCTGCGGTCGTGCTCGACTATATCGACGGCAAGCCGCCGGCCGATAATGACGGCGTGGCTGAGCTCAACGCCATGCAGGCCCTGTTCGACGCTGCCGGCTATGGCGCCGAAAAGATCAAGATCGACCCGTCGGTCGTCCGTGGCCTCGAATATTACACCGGCCCGGTCTTCGAGATCGAACTGACCTTCAAGGTCCAGAACGAAAAGGGCCAGGACGTGGTCTTTGGCTCCGTCGGTGGCGGTGGGCGATATGATGGCCTGGTCTCCCGTTTCCGCCGCGAACCCGTTCCGGCGACCGGTTTTTCCATCGGCGTTTCCCGCCTCGCCAATGCCCTCAAGCTCACCGGCAATCTCGGCGCCACCGAGCCGGTTGGCCCGGTTGTCGTGCTCGTCATGGACAAGGCCGAAACCGCTGGCTACCAGAAGATGGTTGCCGAGCTGCGCCGTGCCGGCATCCGCGCAGAAATGTTCCTGGGCAATACCAAGAATTTCGGCAAGCAGGTCGCCTATGCCGACAAGCGCAACGCGCCTGCCGTCATCATTGAAGGCAGCCAGGAACGCGAGCAGGGGATCCTCCAGATCAAGGACCTCGTCGCCGGCAAGCAGGCGGCCCAAGCCATCACCGACAATGCTGAATGGAAGGCCGCTCGCCCCGGCCAGTTTGAAATCAAGCGTGAAGACCTCGTCTCTGCCATCCAGAAGCTGCTGAGCGAGCAGTGATGCTGGTGCGGGTAAAAGCAGCCGCAGTTCTCACCTCTCCCCTCGGGGGAGAGGTCGCCCCGCGCGGGGCGGGTGAGGGGGTCTTCATGGCCTTCGTTTCGGCGGGTGAGGGAGCTTCTCGATGACCAATTCCGCCTACCGCCGCAGCCAGCTCGAGGCCCTTGTCGAAGCCCAGGGCGGGTGTCGCGCCACCCCTGCGCTTCTGCTCAACGCCAATCCCTATTTCGACCTTGCTGGCGAGGAATTTGGGCGGCGCCTGTTGCTGACCACCGACGCGACCGGCGCCGAATATTGCCTGCGTCCTGATTTCACCCTGCCCATCGTCTCGGACTATATTGCCGAGGCAACGCGCCAGCCGGCGGCCTTCACCTATATGGGCCCCATTTTCCGCCAGCGCGAAAACGGTGCCGCCGAATTCGATCAGGCCGGCATCGAACTGCTGGCTCAGCCCGATGGCGATGTCGCCCTCGATCAGGTGCTGACCTTCGCCCGTGCCGCGCTCTCCATCTACGGGATTCCCGCGCGCCTGCGCCTCGGCGGCGTTGGTCTCTTCGAGGGGCTCCTTGCGCAAGCCGACATGCCCGACGCCTGGCGTCCCCGCATTCGCCAGCGCTTTGGACACAAGGAGGCGCTGGAGCGCCTGCTCAACCGCCTCGAGGCTGCCCCGGACCTGCCGCGCAGCGAACAGCCGACGCGCGATGCGCTGGTCGAAGACGTCACCGCCCGCATGGTCGCTGCCGGTCTCAGCCTCTCGGAGGGCCGTTCTCCCGAAGAAATCGCCGACCGCTATCTCGAGCAGCAGGCGCTCGATGCCGCCCATGTGCCGGCCGAAACCCTGGCGCTGCTCCGCCGCTATCTTTCCATCTCCGGCGATGTCCTTGCTGCCCTGCGTCAGGTCGAGGCGCTGGCCGACGACTACGGCTTGATGCTCGGCGCGCCCATCCGCACCATTCGCCGTCATCTCGACAAGCTGGGTGAAGCCCGCATCGAGTTCGACGCTGCCTTCTCGCCGCGCCTCGATTACTACACGGGCATCGTGTTTGAACTGCTCGGCCGCGACGGCGCCATCCTGGCTTCGGGCGGACAATATGATCGCCTGCTGGAACGCCTCGGCGCCCGCGCTCCTATCGCCGCCTCGGGCTGTGCGCTCTGGGTGGATCGGCTGGAGGCGGAGGTTACCCCATGACCGGATTGACCCTCGCCGTGCCGTCCAAGGGCCGGCTCGAAGAATTGACGCGCGACTGGTTCGCCCAGCGCGGCCTCACCATTTCCCGCCCCGGCGGCGCACGCTCCTATCTCGGCCACATGGAAGGCGAGCCGGACATCACCGTCCGCTTCTTCCCGGCCTCCGAGATCGCCCGCGAGCTCATCCGCGGCAATATTGATCTCGGTGTCACCGGGCGTGACCTGATCCATGAGACCAGCGAAACCGGCCCCGAAGCCGTCCACTTCGCCAGCTCGCTCGAATTCGGTCATGCCGACGTCGTCATCGCCGTGCCCGAGAGCTGGATCGACGTCACCCATCTGCATGACCTTGCCGATGTGGCGTCGGACTTCCGCACCCGTCACGGCCGCTGGCTGCGCATCGCCACCAAATACATCACCATCACCCGCCAGCATTTTGCCCGCGCCGGCATTGCAGAATATCGCATTGTCGAAAGCCTCGGCGCCACCGAGGCGGCTCCGGCTTCTGGCGTCGCCGATATCGTGGTCGATATCACCTCCACAGGCTCGACCCTCGTCGCCAATGGCCTGCGTGTCCTCGATGATGGCATCATGCTCAAGAGCGAAGCCAATCTCATCGTCTCCCGCACGGCGCCATGGCCCGCCGAGAAAAAGGCACTGCTCGACGATCTTCTGTCCCGCATTGGCGCCGACGGCCTCTAGCTAGGCCTTGGGGCAGAGGCGACCTTAAGCCCCTGTCCCCGCCGCGCCCCTGATGCTAAGAGGACCCGGAATAGTCTTCTGGTCCTCCGCACATGCTCGATCCCCTCATTCTTCTGGCGCTGGCTGGCGTTGGGTTCCTTGCCGGTTTTGTCGACGCCGTGGCGGGCGGGGGCGGCATGCTCTCGGTTCCGGCCCTGCTGTCGGTAGGGCTGCCGCCTGTTGCAGCGCTCGCGACCAACAAGATGCAGTCGGTCATCGGCACAGCGATGGCCGTCACCACCTATTGGCGGCGCGGCTATGTCGAGCTCAAGACGCTTCTGCCCGGCCTGCTGCTGGCCTTCGCCGGCAGCGCCATCGGCGCGCTGATCGTCTCGCGCGTCGACACCTCGCTCCTCAACATCGCGGTGCCGATCGCTTTGATCGCGATCGCGCTCTATTTCCTGTTCTCGCCGAAACTGTCCGATGCCGACCGCGCATCGCGCCTCTCGTTTGAGAAATTCATGCCGGTGATGGCCTTCGTCGTCGGTTTTTACGATGGCATCTTTGGCCCGGGCACCGGCAGCTTCTTTTCCATCGGCTTTGTGCTGCTGTTCGGGCTGGGGCTCACCCGCGCCACCGGCAATACCAAGGCGCTCAACCTCATGTCGAATACGGCGGCCCTGGTCGTCTTCATTCCCATGGGGCAGGTCGTCTGGCCCATCGCCCTCGTCATGGCCATCGGCCAGATCGCCGGCGGCTATATCGGCGCGCGCACAGGCATCAAGTACGGCGCGAAGGTGATTCGCCCGCTTATCGTCGTCGTGTCCATCGCCATGGCGGTGAAATTGCTGGTCTGGCCCTGAGGCCTCCCCAGCGCCCTATGCCTTGTCGAGCCCGGCAGCTACCCGCAGCGCCGCATTGATGCGCTCCTGCCAGCCTGCACCATCATCCTGAAAGTGCTCAAGAACTGCACGGTCGAGCCGCAGCGATACCAGTTCCTTGCCTTCGGGCTTTGCTGTAGCGGCCGGCTTTGCCGGTTCGGCTGCGGTGGGCCGGGTCGTGGCGCTTTTGAAGGCGGCCTCGGCTTGTTCGTAGGCACTGCCGCGTCGTGGCGTTCGCATCGGTCACTCATGTTTTGTGTGTCGCCAGCTTAACGCCAGAACGGGCATGAAAAAAGCCCCGGTGTTTCCACCGGGGCCTTTCCTGCGAGGTTCGTGACTGGGAAGAAACAAACCGCGAAGTCTTTCCTTTGGCAGGCGGCTAGGCCGCCCGGCCGTCGGCCGCGCCCGCGCAGGGCCAGCAATTGGTCCAGCGCGGTTTTAGCGCGTCGGGCCGATTGCGATACGGCCCGTGAGCGAGAGAAATCTAAGGCGTCAGCCTTAGAAGTCCATACCGCCCATACCGCCCATGCCGCCCATGCCGCCGCCGCCCGGCATTGCCGGTGCGTCAGCCTTGGGGGCTTCGACGATGATGGCTTCGGTGGTGATCAGGAGCGATGCAACCGAGGCAGCGTCTTCGAGAGCGGTGCGAACGACCTTGACCGGGTCGATAACGCCCAGCTGGACGAGGTCACCATATTCACCCGTTGCGGCGTTGTAGCCGAACGAAGCCGAATTGTTCTCGAGGATCTTGTCGACAACGACCGAACCTTCAGCGCCAGCATTGTTGGCGATGGTGCGGACCGGGGACTGCAGCGCACGACGAACGATGCCGATACCGGCTTCCTGGTCAGCGTTTGCACCCTTGACGGTGATCGCAGCAGCGGCGCGGAGCAGGGCAACGCCACCACCCGGCACGATGCCTTCTTCAACGGCAGCGCGGGTTGCGTTCAGCGCGTCGTCGACGCGGTCCTTGCGCTCCTTGACTTCCACTTCGGTCGAGCCGCCAACGCGGATCACGGCAACGCCGCCAGCGAGCTTTGCAAGGCGTTCCTGCAGCTTCTCGCGGTCGTAGTCCGAGGTGGTTTCCTCGATCTGCGCCTTGATCTGGCCAACGCGACCCTGGATGTCTTCGGCCGTACCGGCACCGTCGACGATGGTCGTGTTTTCCTTGGTGATTTCAACGCGCTTGGCGGTGCCGAGCATGTCGATGGTCACGTTCTCGAGCTTGATGCCGAGATCTTCCGAGATCACCTGGCCACCGGTCAGGATGGCGATGTCTTCGAGCATTGCCTTGCGGCGATCGCCGAAGCCCGGAGCCTTGACGGCAGCAACCTTGAGGCCACCGCGCAGACGGTTGACGACGAGGGTCGCGAGAGCCTCACCTTCAATGTCTTCGGCAATGATCAGCAGCGG
>JADGNE010000072.1 GCA_015234425.1 Devosia sp. | reverse complement strand
GATCCGACCCAGGCGATGATCTTCAACTGGATGCCGGTGATCTTCACCTTCATGCTGGGCGCATTCCCGGCGGGTCTGGTGATCTACTGGGCCTGGAACAACACGCTCTCGATCATCCAGCAGTGGACGATCATGAAGCGGCACGGCGCAGAGGTGAACCTGTTCGGCAATATCCTCGAGAGCTTCAAGCGCAAGCCCAAGCCCGCCGACACCCCAAAGAACTGACCTCGGCCAGAACCCTAACCGAGGCCCGTCGGCAACGCCGGCGGGCCTTGCCTTTGAAAGGCGCGACATGAGCACCGAACCCGACTTTCCACCCGACATCATCGAGCGCGGTCGCCTGATGTTTGCGCGCCCGATTCTCTTCGTCAAAGGCTGCGTCAGCATCCCCGACCTGCCGGAAATGGACCGGGTGGAAATCGCCTTCGCCGGCCGCTCCAATGTCGGAAAGTCGAGCCTGATCAACGCCTTGTGCGGCACTACGGGCCTCGCCCGTACGTCCAACACCCCCGGCCGCACCCAGGAACTCAATATTTTTGAGAGCCAGAGCGAGAACCTGCGCATCGTCGACATGCCGGGCTATGGCTACGCCAAGGCGCCCGAGCCGAAGGTGAAGGCGTGGACTAAGCTCGTCCATCAGTACCTGACCGGCCGCGCCACGCTGCGCCGCGTCTATGTGCTGGTCGACAGCCGCCACGGCCCCAAGGACAACGACATTTCGGTGATGAACGAGCTGGACCGCGCCGCGGTGAGCTACCAGGTGGTGCTGACCAAGGTCGACAAGCCGCTGGCCAGGGACCTCGAAAAGGTCATTGCCGCCACCCGCGCCACCATCGCCAAGCGCCCCGCAGCGCATCCCGACATCATTCAGACGTCGAGCGAAAAGGGCAGTGGCCTCAAGCACTTGCGGAGCGAAATCGCCCTGTTGATGGCCGCCGCCGACGTCTAGAACAAGGCGTCAGGCCACGGCCTGACGCAGGAATTTGACGATATATTCCGACAGCAAATGGCTGTCGGACGGGGTGGAGAAACTGGCAGCGACACTGTCCGCCTGTTCCGCCCCCAGCACCGCCCGGCGCAACTCGGCAAGGGCCAGTGCATAATCATCCTCGAACTCGGGATGTGGCTGAAAACTCAGCGCTTTTCCGTTCGCGTAATAGAGCCCTGCATTGGGCGTAAAAGGCGTCGAGAGGATGACCTCGGCCATTTTCGGCGGGGTGACCACCTGGTCCTGATGCGAGCAGGCGATGGAGAGCGTTTCGGGCGCATCGGCCATGAAATCAGGGCGTGCTGCGACCGTGTAGCAGTGGCGACCAACGCCCCAGCCCTTCTCGGATTTTCTGACGTCCCCGCCCAGCGCATCGGCCATGATCTGATGGCCAAAACAGATGCCGAGCATGGGAATTCCGGCGTCATAGGCCTTGCGGATGAATTGGCGCAGCGGCTCGATCCAGGGCAGATCGTCATACACCCCGGCCGGCGAACCCGTGATAACAATTGCTGTCATTTCGGTGGGATCGGGTAGCAGACTGTTAGCATTGACCGCGACCAAATCGTATTCAAAGCTATCCGAGATGCGGTCGAACATCCGCTCGAACATGCGGGAATAGTCGCCGAACTGCGGCTGCAGCGGCGCCGGGACATCGCCGGTCTGAACAATGGTGATTTTCATGATCTGCGCCAGGGAGGGATCTCATGGCGCACATAGAGCCAGTCTACCCCTGTGGCAAGACAGGGGGACAAATTCACGCACGCCGGCGCTACGCAGCCTTGAAGTTCAGCGCCACGCCGTTGATGCAATAGCGCAGGCCCGTGGGCGGGGGACCGTCCTCGAAGACATGCCCCTGATGACCACCGCAATTGGAACAGTGCACCTCGACCCGGCTCATGCCCAGGCTGTTGTCTTCCGACGTGCCAATGGCGCCGCCGATGAAGTCCCAGAAGCTGGGCCAGCCGGTGCCGCTGTCGAATTTGGTATCGGAGGAGAACAGTGCCGCATCGCACCCTGCGCAGTGATAGAGCCCGTGGCGCTTTTCATCGTTGAGCGGCGAAGTAAACGCGCGTTCGGTGCCTTCGCGACGAAGCACTTCATAGGCTTCCGGCGAAAGGCGCTGGCGCCACTCGTCATCGCTCATCTGAAAATCGAAATGCCCTTCGGCGGCATCAACATTTGCCGGCAACCGGAAAACTCCGAAAGCGAGCACCAAGCCCAGGGCGGTCCCCGAAATCAGAAAGGCGCGTCTAGTCTGGAGCATCGTTCTCTTCCCCGAGCCCGCCGTTGTCCGGCAGGTATTTGCACGGACTATAGGGCAAGCTCGGAATACTGTTCGTCAAGTTTTAGTGAGACGTCGCGCGAGAGAAACGCGACGTCTCCACACCTAACTTCTTAGCTCTTTGGGGTAAGGACAGCGTCGATGACATGAATGACGCCATTGGACTGAATAACGTCAGCAATGGTTACATTTGCCACGGTGCCGTTTTCGTCAGTGACAGTGACCTTTCCATCATCGGCCTTGAGCGTCAGCTTGCAGCCGCCGACTGTGTCGACCACGGCTTCGCCATTGCCGTCGGTAACCATCTGGACGACGTCGGCTGCGAGAGCCTTCGCCGGCACGACGTGGCAGGTGAGGATCTGGGTCAGCATGTCCTTGTTCTCGGGGAGAAGCAGGGTGTCGACGGTGCCGGCCGGCAGCGCGTCAAAGGCAGCATTGACCGGGGCGAACACGGTGAACGGGCCGGCGCCCGAAAGGGTTTCGACAAGGCCAGCAGCCTGGACCGCAGCAACGAGGGTCGTGTGGTCAGCCGAATTGACGGCATTTTCGACGATGTTCTTGTCAGCAAACATGGCGGCGCCGCCGACTTCGGGATTGTCCTGGGCAAGGGCAGCGCCGGTGAGGGCGCCGAAGGACAGAATGGTGGCGACGGAGAGAGCACGAAGCGAAAGGGTCATAGCGAGGTCTTTCCTGTTGAATTTCGTTCCCGTGTCATCGGGACAGAGGCAGTTACGGAAGACCGGAAAAAAGAGTTTCAGGATTTTTTCGTTTTTGTTTTTGGGGGACCGCTCACCGTCATCACCCGGCTTGTCCGGGTGATCCATGCGGGGGGAGGTGGATTGCCCGGACAGGCCGGGCAATGACGATGGAACCGAAAGGTGGGGTGTTTTTGGCTGACCGCCGGAGGCCCCCCACCCAGCGCCGCTAGGGCCTGGCGGCCCAAGCTTTGCTGCCCTCCCCACCAGGGGGAGGGAGGGCATCGTGTTTGTGGGAGCTTTTGGGGTGGCGCTCTTACGCGAGGGGATGAACTCCCCCTGCCCTAAATCCTCGTGACGGCGCCCTGGGCGACGATGGGGCCGGAGGCGATGCCGTTGGAGGCGCCGCCCTTGGGTTCGAGGGTGATGGCGAGGATAGAGCCTTCGCCCCAGCCGGCCTGGATAGCCGGGCTGAGTTCGACGGTGCTGCGCGCATTGACCGGGACAATACCCATGGAGACCGGCGCCCCACCGCCCTGGATGGCCCAGAGTTCATAATCGCGGTCGGGAACTTCAGAGCCCGAAAGTGCCGTCAGCCGGACCTCACCGGTGCCATCGTAAAGCGCCACGAACTGCACGTCGCTGCCCTCTGCACGAAGCGCGGCAACCAATTGGGTGGTGAGAGCGGCCGAATTGGGAGCCGGTTGCACCAGCGAGAATCCGACGGCGGCAACAGCAATGGCCAGAGCACCCGCCGTGATGCCGCGCCAGAGCGCCAGACTATCCCACCAGGATTGTGGCACGGGCGCCGGAAAGAGACGGGCTTCAATGCCCGTCCAGCTATGGGCCGGCGGCGCCACTTCCTCGAATTCGCTGTCGAGAGCGGCGAACCGGGCGCTCCAGAAATCACGTTCCCTCTGCAGCGCCGGACTGTCCGCGATGAGCTTTTCGACACGCAGATGTTCGGCGCTCTCGAGCAGGCCGAGCACATATTCGGCCAAGAGGGGTGCCTTGCCCTGCCCCTTGCTGTCTTGTGGTCCTGTGCTCATGCCGTCAAACACTCTCGCAGTTTTAGGAGGCTGCGGCGCAGCCAGGTTCGCATTGTATTGAGCGGCACCGCATAGCGCTGCGCCAGTTCTTCGTAGCTGAAGCCATCGAGATAGGCTCCCTTGACTGCCTCGGCCCGGTCCGGATCGAGGGTCGCGAGGCAATTGGTAATCCGCGCCCCGTCCTGCTTGGTCTCGGTCGCCCGCTCGGGCGTGGGCATATCGTCCGCCAGATCGAATATTTCATCAATATCGTCCGTGGCGGGACGGCGAGCCCGCAGCATGTCGAGCGCATGATTGCGCGCGACAGCCACCAGCCAGCTGATCGGGCTTGTCTGGCCGGGCACATATTGTCCGGCGCGTTGCCAAATCTTCACGTAGACTTCCTGAACGGCCTCTTCGGCCTCGCCCCTGTCACGCAAGATACGCAGCACCACGCCAAAGAGTTTCGCGCTGGTGCGGTCATAAAGTCGACGAAACGCGGCCCTGTCACGCAAGGCGCAGCGCGCAATCAAATCAGCCACTTCCCGAGCAGCCGGTTGCATGGTCATATCGACAAGCCTCCGAGGTCCGCACGAATGAGCATGTGCGGTTGTGACGGAGTACGCAATCGGGGGACAATCGGATCATCGAACATGATTTTGTCTGGCTTGCCGATTTAAACGGAACAACAAATAGACTAGACCCATTGCCCGACTGCAGGCCTAGCCAGGGAAACGCCTACCCATGTCCGACCAAGCCTCCACCGATCGGTTCAGCCACGACGCCGGTATCCTCGCTCAGGCCCTGCCCTATATGCAGCGCTATGAAGGCAAGACCGTCGTCGTAAAATACGGCGGCCACGCCATGGGCAATATCGAGCTCGGCCGCGCCTTTGCCCGCGACATCGCGCTGCTCAAACAGTCCCGCGTCAATCCAATCGTGGTCCATGGTGGTGGCCCGCAGATTGCATCCATGCTCAAGAACCTTGGCATCGAGTCCAAGTTCGAGGGCGGACTGCGCGTAACTGACGAGCGCACCATGGAAGTCGTCGAGATGGTTCTCGCCGGCTCGATCAACAAGGAAATCGTCGCGCTGATCAATGCCGAAGGCGAATGGGCCATCGGCCTCTGCGGCAAGGACGGCAACATGGTCTTCGCCAAGAAGGCCGAAAAGACCGTCAAGGACCCCGGCTCCAATATAGAGCGCGTGCTGGACCTCGGTTTTGTCGGTGAGCCGGTCGAGGTCGACCGCACTCTGCTCGACACCCTCGCCCGCTCGGAAATGATTCCGGTGATCGCCCCGGTCGCACCGGGCCGCGACGGCGCCACCTATAACATCAATGCCGATACCTTTGCCGGCGCCATCGCCGGTTCGCTCGGCGCCAAGCGCCTCCTGTTCCTGACCGACGTCGACGGCGTGCTCGACGCCAACAAGAAGCTCATTCCCGAGCTGACGGTGCGCGACGCCAAGGCGCTGATCGCTGACGGCACCATTTCGGGCGGCATGATCCCCAAGGTGGAAACCTGCCTCGAGGCGCTCGAAAACGGCGTCGAAGGCGTGGTGATCCTCAACGGCAAGCAGCCCCATGTCGTGCTGGTCGAACTGTTCACCGAATTCGGCGCCGGCACGCTGATCGTCCGCTAAAATCCGGGATGGGCCGTCTCTGAGCGGCCCATCAATGCAACTGGCCGGGGGGGCATAGGCGTTTCCCCCAGCTCGAACCGCCGCATCGCTGCAGTTCGAAAAAGTTGGGGGGCGATGTGCCGGAAGAATTTTTCATCTTCGCCATGGTGGGCTTTCTCGCCCAGATCGTCGACGGTGCCCTGGGCATGGCCTATGGCGTCGTCAGCTCCACCATGCTGCTCGCCTTTGGCGTGTCGCCTGCCGCCGCCTCGGCCAGCGTCCATGCCGCCGAAATGTTCACCACCGCTGCATCGGCCACGAGCCATGTCCGCCACAAGAACGTCAACTGGCGCCTGTTCTGGCGCCTTGCGCCCGCCGGCGTGCTGGGTGGCGTGCTCGGCGCCTATGTGCTGACCGCGATCGATGGCGCGGTGTTGCGGCCATGGGTCACCACCTATCTGGCCATGCTCGGCGTCTACATCCTCTATCGCGCCATGCGCGTGCGTCCGGCCTACAAGGAGCCGCGCAAGCGCGTGGTCATGCCCCTCGGGGTCGCCGGTGGCTTTGTCGACGCGGCCGGTGGTGGCGGCTGGGGCCCGATCGTGACCTCGAGCCTCATCGGCGGCGGCGCGGCACCGCGCTATGTCATCGGCACCGTCAACTGCGTGGAATTCTTTGTTACGACCGCGGTGTCGGCGGCCTTCATCATCGCGCTGCTGACCGGCCACTGGCAGGAGGCCGAGGGCATTGCTGGACACGCCTGGTCGGTGGGCGGGCTGGTGGTGGGTGGCGTGCTGGCCGCGCCGCTTGCGGGCTTTGTGGTGCGCGCCATTCCGGCGCAAAGGCTCATGCTGCTGGTGGGGACGCTGGTGCTGTGTCTTGCCGGCTACCAGACCTGGCAATTGCTGAGCACCTGAGCGGCCAAGGTTGACATTTGGGCCCAGCGGGCCTTTGTCCCGGGTGCCGTTTCCGGAGCCCGCCATGCACGATTATGTCCGCAAGATCCTCTCGTCCTCCGTCTATGAAGTGGCCGTGCAGACGCCGCTCGACAAGATGAAGCGCCTGTCCGAGCGGCTGGGGCAGACCATTCTGCTCAAGCGTGAGGACGAGCAGCCGGTGTTCTCGTTCAAGATCCGCGGCGCGCATAACCGCATCGCCCATCTCACCGCCGAAGAGCGCGCGCGTGGCGTCATCTGCGCCTCGGCCGGTAATCACGCCCAGGGCGTGGCGCTCTCGGCGAGCCGGGCGGGTATCAGATCGGTGATCGTTATGCCGACGACGACGCCCGATATCAAGGTGTCCTCTGTGCGCCAGCTGGGCGGGGAAGTTGTGCTGTTTGGCGAAGGGTTTGACGCCGCCCGCGCCCATGCCGAGGAACTGGCGGAACGGCACGGCTATGTCTTCGTGCATCCGTTCGATGATCCCGATGTGATCGCCGGCCAGGGCACGATCGGGCTCGAAATCGTGCGCCAGCATCCCGGACCGATCGGCGCCATCTATGTGCCAATTGGCGGCGGTGGGCTTGCGGCGGGGATCGCCAGTTTCGTCAAATTTTTGCGGCCGGAAATCCGTGTCATCGGCGTCGAGCCGGAAGAGGCGGCCTCGATGCAGGCGGCGATTGCTGCGGGGCGCCCGGTGGCGCTCGATCAGGTGGGGCTTTTTGCCGATGGCGTTGCCGTGCGCCAGGTGGGCGACGAGACGTTCCGGCTCTGCCGCGACCTGCTCGACGATATCGTCACCGTGTCGGCTGACGAGATCTGCGCCGCCATCAAGGATATTTTTGACGACACACGCGCCATTGCCGAGCCGGCGGGTGCGCTGGCCCTCGCCGGGCTGCGGCGTGAAATCGAAACCGGCAAGGCGCCCGAAGGCGCGCTGATCGCCATCAATTCAGGCGCCAATGTCAATTTTGATCGCCTGCGCTATGTGGCCGAGCGGGCCGAGATCGGCGAACGCGCCGAGGCGCTGCTGGGCGTCACCATTCCCGAGCGGCCGGGCAGCTATCGCGCCTTCATCCGGCTTTTGGGGCAGCGCGCGATCACAGAATTCAACTATCGCTACGCGGCCGGTAGCGAGGCCCATATCTTCGTCGGCATCAAGCTGGCCGGGGGCGAAAAGGAAAAGCAGGAGATTGTCACCCACCTCACCGGGAACGGGCTCGAGGTCACCGATCTCACCGACAATGAAGTGGCAAAACTCCATGTCCGGCACATGGTCGGCGGACGGGTGGCCGGGCTCGACAACGAGATGATCTTCCGCTTCGAGTTTCCAGAACGGCCGGGCGCCCTGCTGCGGTTCCTCGAAGGGCTGAACGACGAGTGGAATATCTCCCTCTTCCATTATCGCAACCATGGTGCCGATTATGGCCGCGTGCTGGTCGGCGCCGAAGTGCCGCCCGAGACCCGCGCCGATCTCTTCGCCCATATAGAGGCCATCGGCTTCCCCTATTGGGACGAGACGGAAAACCCGGTCTACAGGCAATTTCTTCAGGCTCGCTGAACCAATCCCCCGCAAACAGGGTTGGAAAAGCGGGGCAAAGATGCTGATCATCGCAATTCAGCCGTGAAGCACCGCCATCAAGCCCCGGTGGGGCAACACAAAAGGGACATGTGCGCCTGATCTACTGGGTGCATGGCACGAAATCGGATGACGCAGACCATGATGATGATGACGACCAAGATCAAAGGCTTGATGCTGGCTTCGGGCCTGGCGACGCTGGCCATGTTGCAGCCGGCGATGGCGCTCGACGCCCAGGCCTTCATGCAGCGCATCGCTGACGTCTACAAGATTGGCGGCTATGACATCACTTTCGACACGGCGACCGCCAATGGCGACACCGTGGTCGTGGACGGCCTCAATGTCTCCATCACCGGCATTGACGAAGCAATCGTGCTCGACACCCAGCTGACCTTCACCGGCGTCAGCGAGACCGGTGATGGCGGCTTCACCGCCGAACGCCTCACCGTACCCGATATCGACACCAATTTCTCCGAGGATCCGGTCGGCCGTGTGACGGTGACGGGCATCGTCGTTGAGGACATCTACCTGCCCCCGGCTGGCCCGATGGATACCGTCGACCTGATGATGACCGCCGGCCGCATGGCCACCGGGCCGATTACCGTGACCCGTGACGGCGCCGACTTCTTCTCGATCGCCGGCATCGATGCCACCAATGAATTCAGCTTCGACGCCAATGACGAACTGACCGATATCGTCTCGGTGTTCGATATCACCGATATCCGTGCCGATCTCTCTGCCGCCAGCGAGGAAGATCCGGACACCGCCGCCACCATTGAGGCGCTCGGCCTCACCACGATCAGCGGCAACATCAACCAGTCGATGAGCTGGAACATGACCGATGGCCACATGGTGATCGACCAGTTCCTGATGGATTTCGACAATGTCGGCGCACTCAATTTCACCGCTGACCTTTCGGGCCTGACCCCGGCTATCCTCGACAAGATCTACGCCATGCAGGCCAGCACCATGGACCCGACCAGCGAAGAGGCCCAGGCCAAGCAGATGATGCTCGGCATGGAACTGCTGCAGGCCATCTCGCTCGCTGGCGTGAACGTGCGCTATGACGACGACTCGCTGGCCGGCAAGCTGCTCGACTTCTACGCCGCCCAGTCCGGCGCTGAACGCGCCGAATTCGTGGAAGGCATCAAGGCCATGCTGCCCCAGATGATCGGCCAGTTCGGCATCCCCGCGCTGTCCGACATGGTCGTGCCCGCCGTCACCGCCTTCCTCGATAATCCACAGAGCTTTGAAGTCGCCATCAAGCCAGCCCAGCCGACGAGCCTCCTCGTTCTCAGCGCCGCTGCTGCCAATCCGGCCGGCCTGATTTCGGCGCTGGGCCTGGCAGTTACCGCCAACCAGTAAGCTGTTTGCGGCTTTGTCGTTTTGCCCTCTCCCGCGCTGCGGGGGAGGGTTTTGTTTTTTGGGAGGGATGACGACCACCCCGATTTCCTCCGGACGCCCGCGGTTCTTTCGTCATCACCGGGATTGTCCGGGTGATCCAGTTTTGTGGCGAGATGGATTGCCCGGACGAGCAACCGTGGACATCACTGTTGGAATGCCGGTTCC
>JADGNE010000071.1 GCA_015234425.1 Devosia sp. | reverse complement strand
TCCTCGCCCTAGCCGCCGCAAGGATATGGATGCCACACTTTGTCAACAGAGCCTAAGTGTCCAATCCGACGCAATTTAGGGCAAAGGCGTAGCACTGCGCGGTCTCCTTGAGACGGTCGAAGCGACCCGAAGCGCCGCCGTGGCCTGCGCTCATATTGGTCTTGAGGTACAATGGCGCGGTGCCCGTTCCGGTTGCGCGCAGCCGCGCGACCCATTTGGCCGGCTCCCAATAGGTGACGCGCGGATCGGTGAGACCGGCGAGCGCGAAAATCGGCGGATAGGCCTGGGCCGAAACCGCCTCATAAGGCGCGTAGGCCGCGATGCGATTGTAATCCTCGGCGGAGGTAATCGGATTGCCCCATTCGGGCCATTCCGGCGGGGTGAGGGGCAATGTGTCGTCGAGCATGGTGTTGAGCACGTCGACGAACGGCACTTGGGCGATGATGCCGGCCCACAGATCGGGGCGGAGATTGGCGATGGCGCCCATCAGCATGCCGCCGGCCGAACCGCCCTGCGCGACAATTCTGCCCTTCTGCGTATAGCCAGCAGCGATCAGCGCCTCGCCGGCGGCGATGAAGTCACCAAACGTGTTGGGCTTGTGTTCGCGACGGCCGTTTTTGTACCAGGCATAGCCCTTCTCCATGCCGCCCCGGATATGGGCGACGGCATAGACAAATCCACGATCGACCAGCGACAGGACAGAGACCGAGAAGGCCGCCGGCATGGACATGCCATAGGCGCCATAGCCATAGAGCAGCGCCGGGTTGGTGCCGTCGAGCGCGATGCCCTTTTTGTAGAGGAGGGTGACCGGCACATCGGCGCCGTCCGCCGCCTTGGCGAAGATCCGGCGCGTTTCATATTGCGCGGGATCGTGGCCGGAGGGCACTTCCTGGGTTTTGAGCAGGGTGCGCGCGCCGGTCGCGAGATCGACGTCGAAAACCTGGTTCGGCGTGGTCGGCGAGGAATAGGAGAGGCGGAACACGGTGGTGTCGAACTCGTAGCCGACTGACATGCCCAGCGCATAGGCCTCCTCGGCAAAGCCGACGACGTCTTCCTTTTCGGTCTGCAGATCGCGCACGACGATGCGTGGCAGACCATCCTCGCGCTCGAGGCGGAGGAGATGGTTTTTGAGGACGATCATATCGAGCACCAACACGCCGGGGCGGTGCGGCACGAGGTCGGTCCAGTTGGCGGCGTCGGGCGCATCGAGCGGCGCGGTGACGATCTTGTAGTCTTCGGCACCATCGGCATTGGTGCGCATATAGAGAAGGCCGTCGCGCTCCTCGACATCATATTCGCGGTCGACGAGGCGCGGAGCCACGAGACGCGGCTCGCCACCGGTTTCCGCGTCGATCAGCCAGACTTCGCTGGTCTGATGGTCATGGGCGTCGATGACGATGAACTTGTCGTTCTGAGTCTTGCCGACGCCGACAAAGAAGCCGGGATCCTTTTCCTCATAGATGATCGGGTCGGCATCCTGCGCCGTGCCAATGGTGTGGCGACGGATGCGGTAGGGCCGGTGGTTGTCATCATATTCGGTGTAGTAGATGGCGCTGGAGTCATTGGACCAGACATAGGAGCCGGCGGTGCCGGTGATGACTTCCGGGCTGTCCACGCCGGTCTCGAGGTCGCGGATGACGATGTCATAATATTCCGAGCCCGCGCGGTCGGCTGCCCAGGCGAGGTAGCGGTGGCTGGCGTCGTGGTCGGCGCCGGCAAAGCCGAAATAATCCTCACCGGCCTCGATATTGCAGTCGAGGAGGATGGTCTCTTCGCCACCGTCACGCGGGGTGCGCACCACGAGCGGGTACTGCTTGCCCTCGAGCATGCGTGAGTTATAGGCCCAGGGACCGTCGGGAGAGGGGACGCCGCTGTCATCTTCTTTGATGCGGCCTCGGATTTCCTTGTAGATCTTGTCCTGCAGCTCGGCTGTCGGCTTGCCGAACTGCTCTTCGTAATAAGAGTTCTCGGCCTCGAGATAGGCGCGGATTTCGCCGTCCAGCGTCTCGGGCTTCTGCATGACCTCCTGCCAGTTGTCGGCGCGCAGCCAGGCATAGTGGTCTTCGCGGGTGATCCCGTGATGGCTGTGGCTGTGCGGGACGCGCTTGGCGCGGGGAGGGGTAGCTTGGCTCATCTGGTCATCCGCATAATAAAGTGTCGTGAGGCTGCTCGTTGGATGCCGGCCCGCGCGAAAATGGCCCGTCAAATAGTGCTGTAACAAGCAGATAGGACCCTTGGGCGGCGAATGCCAGTGCCTTCGAATTCGAATCTTTTGTGTAGAAACCTCACAGAGGTCGATTACGCTTGTACCACGGGTCTCAAATTGTAAGGTCGGCCACCAGAAGTCATTGATTGGAATCGCTTATCAGCGAGAGGAGAGGCAAGCTTGGCGCTACCGTCTCTGGATGCAAGCATTGCCCTCGTGGCTCTCTTTCCATTTCTTGCCGCAGCGCTTACTCCGGTATTGCATCGGCTGACCGGTGCGTTTTCGGGCTGGATACTGGCGCTCGTCCCTGCCGGGATATTTGTCTTTCTGCTTTCATTGCTGCCCGGGATTGTCGCCGGAGAAACTCTTCGCCTCGCCATCGGTTGGGTGCCGGCCTATGGGCTTGAGCTGAGCTTCTTTATCGATGGGCTGAGCCTCACGTTCGCGCTGACCATTTCCGGGATCGGCACGCTGATCGTGCTCTATTCCGGCTCCTATCTCGCCGGTCACGCCCATCTCGGACGCTTCCTCGGCTTCATGCTCGCCTTCATGGGGGCGATGCTCGGGCTGGTTCTGTCCGACAATATGCTGGCGCTGTTCACCTTCTGGGAGCTGACCTCGATCACCTCCTTCCTGCTGATCGGCTTCGACCACCAGCGCATGGCGGCGCGACGGGCGGCGACGCAGGCTCTGGTCATTACCAATATCGGCGGCATGGGGCTGCTGGTTGGCGCCATCGTGCTGCAGCAGGCTGGCGGCAGCTGGGACCTCAGCGTGCTGCGGGCAGCCGGGGGCATGCAGGAGCACGCGCTCTATGGCGTCATCCTTGCGCTCTTTGTCGTCGCGGCCTTCACCAAATCGGCGCAGTTTCCGCTGCATTTCTGGCTGCCCAATGCCATGGAAGCCCCGACGCCGGTTTCGGCTTTTCTCCATTCGGCGACCATGGTGCAGGCGGGTGTCTATCTCCTGTCGCGGATGACGCCGATCCTCGGCGACACGCCGGTCTGGATGGCGCTGCTGGTGAGCTTTGGCGCGGTGACCCTGCTCTGGGGTGCGATCGGCGCTCTGCGGCAGACCGACCTCAAGCAGATGCTGGCGCAGACGACCCTGGCCACGCTGGGGCTGCTGGTGCTGCTGATCGGGCTCGGTACCTCGGTGGCGATCACCGCGGTCATGGTCTATTTCGTGGCGCACGCGCTCTATAAAGCGGCTCTCTTCATGGCCGTCGGCGCCGTCGACCACGAGGCCGGGACCCGCGAAATCACCGCGCTCGGCGGATTGGCCGAGAAGATGCCGGTGACCTTCATCGCCACTGCGGTCGCGGTGCTCTCCATGCTCGGCATCCCCCTTACGGTGGGGTATTTTGCCAAGGAAGAAATGTACCTCGGCCTCTTGTCGGGCGACTGGGCGAGTGTGGTGACGCTGATCGTCCTCGTTGTCGGCAACGCCATGCTTGGCGGCGTTGGCCTCCTCGTGATGGTCAAACCCTTCCTCGGCGAAGCCGTGCCAACGCCCAAGACCCCGCATGAGGCGCCAATCGCCATGCTGGCGGGCCCGCTGCTGCTGGGCGCAGCCGGGATCGTCGCCGGCATACTGCCCGATTGGCTCGGCCACGATATTCTGGCGCCCGGCGCAACGGCGATCCTTGGGGAAGCCGTCGAGCCCCATCTCAGCCTTACCATCAATTTCGCGAGCCCGCTGCTGTGGCTCTCGGCGCTGACCTGGGTGCTGTCCATTGCCGTGTTCCGGCTGGCGACCCCGGCGCGCACCCTGTTGCGACGCTTGAGCCATGGGTTGGGCTGGACCGCCGACACCGTATTTGACGCGGTGATGTTCAGCCTCATCCGCTTTTCTGGCGCGGTCACGCGGGCTCTCCATCACGGGCAGCTCGAGTTTTATCTGGTCATCGTCTTTTCGGGCCTGGCGCTGGCGCTGTTCGGGCCGATGCTGGCGCTGGATGGTTTCGACTGGCTCTGGCCCACGGCCGAGCTGGGGGCCTGGGTTGGTTTCTCCATGCCCGATGTCCGGCTCTACGAATGGGCGATTTTCGCTCTGGTGGTCATCGGCCTTGTCGCTGTGCTGATTGCGCCGAGCCGGCTCGCCGCCATCCTGGCGCTGGGCGTTCAGGGCGCGGCCGTGGCGCTGATCTTCCTCCTCTTCGGCGCGCCCGACCTCGCCTTCACCCAGCTGATGGTGGAAGTTCTCTCGGTGGCGGTGCTGACGCTGGTGATGACCAAGCTGCGGCTCGATATCCGCGATCACCGCCCGTTCGAGGACTGGGGGCGCGATGGCGTCATCGCCATCCTCTGTGGCGCCGGGGTGAGCCTGATGCTCATGCTGGTGCTGAGCGGCACGCTCGATACCCGCCTCTCCGATCTCTTTACCGCAACCAGCGTGCCGATGGCGCATGGCTCGAACATCGTCAACGTCATCCTCGTCGACTACCGCGGCTTTGATACGCTGGGCGAAATCTCGGTGGTGATGGGCGCCGGTATTGCCATCATGGCGCTGCTGCGTCGCCGGAGGACGAAGGCATGAACACGCTGATCTTCCGCACTTTGGCGCCGCTCGTTGTAGGCACCATGCTGGTGTTTTCCATCTACGTCTGCCTGCGCGGCCACAATGAGCCGGGCGGCGGCTTTATCGGCGGGCTGATCGCGGCCGCGTCCATGGCCGTCTTCGGCATGGCGTCCGGCGTTGCGGCGGTGCGCAAGGCGCTGCGCTTTGACCCCCTGACCATCGCCGGGGCAGGCGTATTGCTGGCCGGGGCGTCCGGGATAGCCAGCCTTTTTATCGAGGCGCCCTTCATGACCAGCATCTGGCTCTATCTCAACCTCGGCGACACTGTGCTGCCGATCTCGACGCCAATGTTCTTCGATATCGGCGTCTATCTCGTCGTCTTCGGGACACTGTCGTCGGTGGCGCTGGCGCTGGAAGAAGAAAGCGAGGGAGACATCTGATGGATTATATCCTCGCCATTCTCGTCGGGCTCTTTATTGCGATGGGCGTCTATCTGCTGCTGTCGCGCTCGGTCATCCGCATGCTGCTCGGCATGACCATTTTCGGCAATGGCGTGAACCTTCTTATTTTCACCGCCGGTCGAGTAACGCGCGAAATCGCGCCGATCGTGGCGCCGGGGCTCGATGTGCCGGCCGGGCCGATCGCCAATCCGCTGCCGCAGGCGCTGATCCTCACCGCCATCGTCATCGGCTTTTCCATGTTCTGCTTCCTGCTCGTCCTAGCCTATCGCGCCTATCAGAGCCTTGATGCCGACAACACCGATCGCATGCGCCTGGCCGAGCCGCCGCGCTCGCCCGAACCGCCGCTGAGCTATTGATCATGACCGAGACAGAACTGCCCCGCGCCATGATCGACACCCTCACCGCCGCCGGCGAATGGGTCATCGTGCTGCCCGTCGTGCTGGCCCTGATGGGGGCCGCGCTGATGCTGATCCTGCGCAATGCCGGGCGGCTGTCGCTTTTTGCGGCAGTTGTCGTCGTCAGCGGCATCATCGCCTGCGAAGTCACCCTGCTGGTTCGGATCGCCGACGTCGGGCCCGTCAGCATGACCATGGGGCGCTGGCTGCCCCCGTTTGGCATCAGCCTCACCGCGGATATCTTCAGCGCCGCCTTCGCGCTGGCTGCCTCGGTGGTGACGCTGGTTGTGCTGGTCTATGCAGAGGTCGATCGGGAAGACGGCGACCGCGGCAATAATTTCCATGCCCTCGTGCTCCTGCTGCTGGCCGGCGTCACCGGCGCCTTCCTCACCGGCGACCTCTTCAACCTCTATGTCTGGTTCGAGGTCATGCTGATCGCCTCTTTCGGTCTTCTGGTGCTGGGCGGAACGCCGGCGCAGATGGATGGCGCGGTCAAATACGGCTTTCTCAATTTCCTCGCGACGACCTTGTTCCTCATGTCCCTCGGGCTGCTCTACGGCCTCCTCGGGACGCTCAACATGGCCGACATCATGCGCGTGGCCCCGCTCGCCAATCCGGCGGCGATGACCGGGGTGGCGTCACTGCTGCTGCTGGCCTTCGGCATGAAGGCGGCGGCGTTTCCGCTCAACGCCTGGCTGCCGGCCTCTTACCACACGCCGCCTGCGGCCGTGTCGGCGCTGTTTGCGGGCCTGCTGACCAAGGTCGGTGCCTATGCCCTCCTGCGGGCGCTGGTGGCCATTTTGCCGGCCAGCCGCGACATGCTGGAGCCGGTGCTGCTGATCCTCGCCATCGGCACGCTGCTGACCGCGCCGCTGGGGGCGATTGCCGAAACCAATCTGCGGCGCGCCATGGGCTTTCTCGTCATTGGCGGCATCGGGGCCGTCTTTGCCGGCATGGCGCTGCCCAATGCGAGCGGCGTTGCCGGCGCGGGGCTCTATATTTTCCACGCCATGCTGACCATGACGGCGCTTTATCTGGTCGCCGGGCTGATCGAGCGCCGCACCGGCAAGCGCGACACGCGCGAGATGGGCGGCATCTACGCCGCCAGTGGCGGGCTCTCGGTCCTGTTCTTCGTGCTGGTGCTGGCAGCGGCCGGCGTGCCGCCCTTCCTCGGGTTCTGGCCCAAGTTGATCCTGCTCGAAGGCGGCATCGAAGCTGGTGGCTGGGGCGCGGTGATCGTCGGGGCATTGGTGATCAACGCCGTCCTGACCCTGATCGCCGGGGCGCGGCTCTGGTCGCATATCTTCTGGCGCAATGCCCCGGATGGTTCGGAACTTGCGCCAATGGGGCAGGGCACGCGGACCGGTTTCGCAGCGGTTGGGGTCCTGGCCATCGCCATCGTCGCAGCCGGCCTGTGGCCCAATCCGCTGATCGAGGGCAGCCAGGTCGCGGCCGCCGATATCCTTGACCCCGCCCGCTATGTTTCGGCGGTGGGCCTGGCGGAGGCGCAGCCATGAGTGCGGTCCTTCTTGTCGTCATCCTGGCTCTTGTCTGGGCCGGTATCACCGGCAGCTTTTCAGGGCTGAACCTTCTCTTTGGCGGGCTTGTGGGCGGGCTTGCCGTCTGGCTGCTGCGCGGCTCGCTGCGCCAGGGTGGTGAATGGCGCAAGTTGGGCCAGATCGCCTCGCTCTGCCTGCTCTTTGTCTACGAGCTCATGGTCAGCGCCATTCGTGTGGCCTGGGTGGTGATCCAGCCCGACATCAAGGGCGCGATCCGCCCGGCTGTCATCGCCGTGCCGCTGACGGTCAAATCCGACGCGGAGATTGCGCTGCTTGCCAATCTCATCACGCTGACCCCGGGCACGCTCAGTGTGGATGTGTCGGAGGATCGCTCGACCCTCTATGTCCACGCGCTGGCGCTTTCGAGCCCGGAGGCGCTGATCGCCGAGATTGCCAATGGCTTCGAAGCGCGAATCGCGGAGATCTACAAATGAGCGGGGCGGTGTTTCTTGACTGGGCCAGCCTGATTGCACTCGTGCTCTTGGGCGCAGCGCTTTTGGTTTCGATCGTGCGGATCATCATCGGCCCGACCCTGGCCGATCGTGTACTGGGGCTCGATCTGCTCACGGTGCTGGCACTCGCCTTTATAGGTGCGATTGCTGTACGCACCGGCCTCACTCTTTACCTCGACATCGCCATCGCTGTGGCTCTGCTGGGATTTTTGGCGACGATCGCCTTTGCGCGATATCTGCTGCGAAAAGCAAAACAACGGGATTAGTCAAAGTGGTCCAGGAACTTGCTAGTTACATTGGCGGACTACTACTTTTGTCGGGTGCGGCATTTTCACTGCTCGCTGCAGTGGGAGTCTTGAGACTTCCCGACCTATTCACGCGATTGCATGCCGCTTCCAAGGCCGGAGTCGTTGGTGGTGGCCTTGTTTTACTTGCGGTCGGTGTAGTAAGCATGGAGGCTGCAATTTGGGTGCGGGCAGTCATTGGTGTGTTATTTTTAGTCTTGACTACACCTATATCTGCGCATCTTCTTGCAAGGGCGAGTTGTCTTGCTGGCGATAAATTTTACAAAAATACGATTCAAAATGACCTTGACTTAGGACGAGACCGAATTTGGTCAGATGAATAGTCCTAAGTGTTAAGTGGTTGCTGTGTTGGGTTGGCTTGCACATTGCAATAAACCGCCCTAGGAAAGAAAGAAGGCGCCAACTGCCCTTGTTGTCGCCCAATAAAAAGCCTGGAAGGTTGACTATCATGAATGACAACACCGCTCCGGCAGAGACCGGGGAATTTGACCTCGTCGAACTCAGTGCCGACATCGTCTCCGCCTATGTAAGCCATAACGCGGTGAGCCCCACCGATCTGCCGCGTCTGATTACCGATGTACATGGCGCTCTTCGTGCCCTGCGCAGTAACGAAGTCCCCGTTCCGGTGGAAGAACTCAAGCCTGCGGTGCCGGTGCGCAAGTCGGTGGCGCCCGACTACATCATCTGCCTCGAAGACGGCAAGAAGTTCAAATCCCTCAAGCGCCACCTGCGCACTCACTACAACCTGTCTCCCGAAGAATATCGCGAGAAGTGGGGCCTGCCTGCCGACTATCCAATGGTTGCTCCGAGCTACTCGGCCACTCGCTCCAAGCTTGCCAAGGATAATGGCCTGGGCCGCAAGGCCGGCTAAGCCGCCGAACGGTTCCTATGGAATTCAATAGCCGCCCCCCTCCCTGGGCGGCTATTTTTGTTTCGGCCCCTTGATGCAGATCGAATCTGTTCGACTTATCCCCGCCATGCCATGGCCATGCTGTAGATATAGGAATGTTATCCTATATCGTGAGGAGGCATGCCGTGCGAATCGAACAGAACAATGCCAACACGCTGATCTTGCAGACTGGCGGACGCCGGGGACAAGCGGAAGTGTCCGCCGCAATCGCCCTGGTGGCGCGGGAAAAACATATCCCTATCCGGCTAATTGTCCATTATTCCCGCTGCCGCGCCCAGACCGCGCGGGCCCGGCAGATCGCCATGTATCTCTCCCATGTGGTGTTCGGTGTGAGCTTGGCTGACATCGGCGAGGCCTTCGGGCGCGATAGGACTACAGTCTCATATGCTTGCGGGCTGATCGAGGATTTGCGCGACGATCCGCAGTTCGATGCCGAAATGGACCGGTTCGAAAGTGTGCTTTTGGCGGGGGCGAGCCATGAATAGCCCCGCACTGCCAAAAGCGGTCGAGCGCCTGCTCGGTGCAGTGGGCAGCGAGCCGCCCTTTCTCGGGCCGCAGCACGGGCAGGCGGCGAGCCGCCTGATGCATTGCTTCGAGCGGGCTCGGCTTACCCAGCGCGTGACCATGTCCTATGATCCCGCGCGAATTGGCGGGCAGCGTGGGTCCGCCGGGCCGGCAGAGATAACCGATAGCGCCACCGATGCCCGAAAGCGGCTTGCCGCCCTGGCAGACGCCATGCCGCGCGATTGCTGGGGTGTGCTGTTTGACGTCTGCGGCCATGATCTTGGCCTCCAGGAGATTGAAGCGGCCCGCAACTGGCCTCGGCGCAGCGCCAAACTGGTGCTCCGGGTCGCCCTCGAACAGTTGGCGGCGCACTATGGTCTGGAGGCCGCGGGGCGCGGCGGCGGTACAGGGCCGCAGCGGGGCTGGCTGGAGCAACGACCAAAGATGTTCGAGGATGAAACTTAACGATGTTGTCGGCGCGCCTCTGTCGTCCGGCGCGCAACGTGCTAGGAGAACATGTCCAGAGGCGCGGCGCCGTATGACCTCCAAAATCGTCACCATACAATATCTGCGTGGCCTGGCCGCCCTGTTGGTACTGGCCTCTCATGTGCTGCTTTATCCGCTGCTAAGCCAGCCGCTGGTCTACGGTCGTCTCGGCTGGCTTGGCGTGATCCTTTTCTTCGTCATCTCCGGTTTCATCATGGTCACGGTGACAGCCGGTGGGCGCTTCGATGGTTTGAAATTCCTGCGTCGGCGGGTGCAGCGCGTGGTGCCGCTCTATTGGGTGTTTACGCTCGTCGCCGCCGCGCTGGCGTTGATTGCGCCGCAACTGTTCAAGACGACGGTGTTTGACGGCCAGCAATTGCTGCTGTCGCTGGCCTTTGTGCCGTTTTACAATCCGGCCAGCCACGGCATCCACCCCCTCTACAAGCTCGGCTGGACGCTCAACTACGAGATGTTCTTCTATGTCAGTTTCGCCCTGCTCGCGATGGTGACGGTGCGACGTCGGGTGATGGCCCTCACCATTGCCTATCTTGGCCTTGCCATCGTCGGGCAGGTCTGGGCTCCCGAAGGCGCGATTGCCCAGTTTTATACAAGTTACATGCCGCTGGCCTTTATCGCCGGGGCCTGGCTTGGACTGGCCTATATCGAAGGAAGGTTGGTGCGGATCTCCAGCGCCATGACCGGTCTCGTCGGCGCGCTGGCGCTTGTGGGGATTGTCGAAGGCTTCTCATGGGGCGGGGAAGCGGTGGAGGAAATCGCGGCCTTTGCCGGTTTCCTCGCGTTCGCCATCGGCGCTGTGGCGCTCTTTGTGCGCTACGATGGGAAGGTGCCGCGCTTTGCGCTGATGGAGCGGATCGGCGACGCCTCCTACTCCATCTATCTGGCCCATATCTTTGCCGTGGCACTGGTGGCCGGCGTCTGGCTGCGTCTTTTCGGAGCCGATGGGCCAGGATCGGGCCTTGCGATCACCGGCCTCTCTATCCTTGGCGGTGTCGGGATCGGCCTTGTACTTTATCGGTTCCTCGAGAAGCCGCTTCTCGACTGGTTTCGCCGCCGGTCAGTTGACCAGCGCGCGCGCCTGGCCGCGAATGCGGTTGACCATGGCAACCAGACCATTTGACCGCTGTGTCGTGAGATGTTCGCGTAGCCCGATCTCGTCGAAAAGGGCAATCGCGTCGGTTTCAGCGATCTCGCTGGCCGGTCGATCAGAATAAAGCGACAGCAGGACCGCAACGAGGCCTTGAACGATCATTGCATCGCTCTCGCCGCGAAAGCGCAGTGACGGCGTGTCGGCAGCCGGGACCGGCTCTGCGACCAGCCAGACCTGCGAGACGCAGCCATTGACCTTGTTGGCGTCGGTGCGCTCGGTCTCGTCGAGCTTGGCGAGGCTCTGGCCCAGTTCGATGATGTAGCGGTACCGGTCTTCCCAATCGTCGAGGAAGGAAAGGTTGTCGGCAATGTCCTGGAAAGCCTGGGGATGTGTCATGGGCTTTATCTAAGCCAAGGGCGCGGCAGTTTCCAGCGCCGGATCGGCCATCAGTTCGGGAAAAGAAAAGCCGCAAGCACGAGCGCTGTGCCTGCGGCAGTGGCCTTGCAGAGGCGGGCGCCTGGAGGGAAGGCGTCCGCGCGTTAGCCCGAGTGATCCGGCCGCGGTCGGGGCAGGGGGATCGATTCGGGTCCCGGCAGAATGTGCATGGGAGGATTGGGACGCGACACGGGCTGGAGTGCGGCCGAAACGACCGCCTTGCCGCCCAGACAGGTGAGATTATCGCATTCGATGGCCTCGACCTGGGTGGCGACAAACTGGCCGCCCCGCGTCACTGCCTCGCTGGAGAGCGCGGTAGCGGTCTGTGCAACGTCGACATCGGGCCGGATGACCACGAAGGCCACAGAGAGCCAGAATGCGGAGCGAAGAAGGAACATCATGTCGAATATGGGGTCCAAACGGGCCGATTCCCGCTCTTGTTGGCTTCACCCTAATCGGCCCCCGTTAAGCGTCGCTGCGCCCGACTGTTAAAATTTGAAGCAAATGCTGTCGCAGTTTTGGAGGGGCGCAACCCCTTGTTTACGCTATCTGTCGAAAGCGGGACGCGGCTCGCAGACTTAAATCCGTCTTAGCTGTTGGTGCGCGATTGTGCGCTTCAGGCAATACCTGCACCAATCAGGCAAGCGGGCCCGCAAGGGACCGCGATATCCGGCGACCAGGCCGGAAGAGTGGCGTCTCGAGTATGAGTTTTTTGATGGCTAGCATGGTCCAATTTCGCGCCCGTAGGGGAAGCGCACCGGCGAAGGCCGGAAGTGCTCGCCCTGAAACGCAGCGCCGGAAGACCATCGCCGTAAACGCAGTCGTTCTGATCGCAGCCTCGGCTCTCGCCATGCCCGTGGCGATCTGGCTGCTGGTTGCCCAGGCTGCGCTGCCCTTCGTCATCGCTTCGGCCGGCCTTGTCGGCGGCATGGTCAGCCTGTCGCTGCACCAGCGCCAGCGCTTTGACGAGGCTGCCCTGGCCCAGGTGACGACGCTTATGGGTGCTGGTCTCATTCTGACGCTTCTCGACCCGCGCCTTGGCGATTCGGGACTGGCCCTGACGCTGATGGGGCCGGTGCTTGCAGCACTGCTGGCCGGCAAGACCATCCGTCAGCTGAGCTGGCTGGCGACAGCTTCGATCATTTTGCTGAGTGGAATCACTGCGCTGTTCGGCCTGGCGGAGACGTCCGCCCTGGCGCAGCCGGCCATGGCTACGGGCGCCATCGCCTTTGCCGTTGCGGTCGCCGTCATCATCCACACCACTCACCACATCAATGCGGCCTTCGTCGTGCAGGACAAGACCCAGGTCAGCGCCTATCGCCACCTGTTCGAACATGTCCAGGACGCGGTTCTGCGTTATTCGAGCGAGGGTGAGCTGCTGTTCGCCTCGCGGTCGGCCGAAACGCTCCTGGGGTGCCCGCGCTATCAGGTGCAGGGGACGGCCCTTGCCGAGCGCGTGCATGTGCTGGATCGCCCGCTCTACATGACCGCCTTTGCCGATGCGAACATGTCCGGAAAAAACCGCACCGTGGAAGTGCGTATGCGGCGCGATGACGAGACCAGCTCCAGAAACATCCCGATGTTCATCTGGGTCGAGGTGCGCTTTTCCCCGGTTGTCGAGGACGCCGATGAAGCCCGCCACGAAGTGATCGTCATGCTGCGCGACATCACCGAGCGCAAGGACGCCGACGCCAACAAGACCGAGGCCCATCGCGCGGCCGAGGAAGCTTCGCAGGCCAAGTCGCGCTTCCTCGCCACCATCGGGCACGAACTGCGCACCCCGCTCAATGCCGTGGTCGGCTTCTCCGAAATGATGTCGTCGGGCATCGGCGGCGAATTGTCGGCGACGCATAAGGAATACGCCGGCCTGATCCATCAGAGCGGCAAGCACCTGCTCGACGTGGTCGGCATGTTGCTCGACATGTCGCGGATCGAGGCGGGCAAGTTCGAGATCGACCCCAGCCGCTTCCAGCCCGATGAGATCGTGCCGGCGTGCCTCTCGATGATCGAGACCACGGCGCGTAACAAGACTGTTTCGCTCTCCACCGAGATCGAGCCGAACCTGCCCGAGATCATGGCCGACGAACGCGCCTGCCGGCAGATCCTGCTCAACCTCTTGTCCAATGCGGTCAAGTTCAGCCATCCCGGTGGCGCGGTGACCCTGGTGATCAAGCGTCAGGGCCAGTCGATCAGTTTCTCCGTGCGCGACAATGGCATCGGCATGGCGCCAATGGCCCTCGAGAGAATCGGCGAGCCCTTCTTCCAGGTGCAGGACGGCCTCTCGCGCCAGTATGAAGGGACCGGCCTCGGCCTCTCCATCGTCAAGGGTCTCGTCGAGCTGCATGGCGGCGCCCTGCGGGCCATGTCCGAGATTGGCATGGGGACAACCATGACCGTCTTGCTGCCCATAAACGGTCCGGCAACCAAGATGGCGGAAACTGCGACCGTATTACCACTCCATCGCGAGCCTGCAGCCCCCAAGACTTCATGGCAAAACGAAAAAAGAAAAGCGCAATGACGACGGCATCCATCCTGACTCAGTTGCCCCTTCAGATCGGCAACGTCTTCCTGTCTCAACTTGGCCGTGCAGGCCAGTGGACACTGGCTCGCTACATGAAGGCGCCGCTGGCCTCGACGGGTCTGCTCGCCATGGTGACGCTGACGGCGCTGGCCGGCAGCAATGCGCTTTATTTCCAGACGGCCGACCATCCGTCGCCCTTCTTCGGTCCCATTCGCGCGGTGCCCGCGAGCGTCTCCGTCGACGCGCCCGTGCCGGCGCCGGCCGAACTGCGCCAGCAGGCGGAGGATGCTGCGACCGTCCTGCCGCCGATGACGCAGGCGAACGAGACGACCGGGTCGATCGCCAATGTTCCCCAGGTCGTCCCCGACCAGCCGGTGGGCAACACCCAGGTTTTTGCCGTGCAGAAGAAGCTGGCCGAACTCCGTCTCTTCGACGGCAAGGTCGATGGCTATTATGGCCCGATGACCGCGCGCGCCATCCGGGCGTTCGAGGAGCGCAATGGCATGGCCCCGCTCGGCGCCCTGTCCGCTGGCGTCGTTTCAGCCATTCTCAACGCCGATAGTGCTGGCCGTGCCATGGCGCCCGTAGCGCCGCCGCAGCCTGCGCCGGTGCAGCCCGTCGCGCAGCCGGCGCCGGTCGTTCAGCCGGCACCAGTAGTGCAGCCGGTGGCCGTGGTGCAGCCCGCGCCGGTCGCCCAGCCGCAACCCGACCAGGTGATTGCGCGCCTGCCGACGCTTTCTCCGGGCGAACAGGTGTTCGACCAGGTGGCCACGACCGCCGCCCAGACGCTCGATTCGATCGTTGCAGCTGTCGACGGTTCGCGCTCGAACCCGCAGACCATGGCCAATCCGCCGATCCCGACAGCGCCCCTGCCGACCCAGACCATGCCGGCGCCCGTACAGGTCGCCTCGATTGCGCCTGTGGCGCCGCCGGTTGCTGTGGTCGCGAATCCCGGTCCGCCGGCCAATGACGCTGCGCTCGTCTCCCAGATTCAGAGCGGGCTCGCCAGCCTCGGCTTCTTCCGCGGCGCCGTCGATGGCAATCCCGGCCCGGAAACGGCCCGCGCCATCCGCGAATTCGAGAACTTTCACCGCTACAGGATTACCGGGCAGGTGCAGCCTGATCTCGTTAAACTGCTGCGGGATGCCGGCGCGGCCATCTAGTGGCCAGCCTGCGCAGCGATCTGTGGTGCATGGCATTTGTCCGGCGCCACAATGATCGGGGCAATATGTGCGTGGTCTCCCGCAGGGGAGACCCGATAGCCGGCCAGGTGTTCATCGAAGTCGATCACCTCGACGGCACCTACTCGCTGTTCACACCAGCGCCGCTTTTGTCGCGCGATGATAGCGCCGCCCTGGTGTTCCAGCGGCGCTTCTCGCATGTCGAGCCGCAGATTGTGCGTGACCGCATTGCCCGGGAAAAAGACTTCGATCCCGATCTCTGGGTGCTGAGCCTTGATCTGCGGGGCGATGATCTGGGGACCGATGTGGTCGACCCCCAGAAGTGAGCTGAGATCAGCTGGCGCGGCGGGCGCCGATGCGGTTGAGGGCTTCCATGGCCTGTTCGACCACCGGATTGGCCGAGCCGGCCGATGCTGCAACGCGGCGGCGGGGCTGGGAGACCGGCTGGTACTGCGGCTTGGACAGGTCCAGCAAATTCACTTCACCACGCCATGCGCTCATCAGGTACGCCATTGATTCCGGCGTGACCGTTGCAAAGAGCGTGGCGAAATCGGCCAGTGCCTTGGATCGCTCGCTGTCATGGCTGGTGGCGTGGATGAGAACCTTCAACCCGTCATAGGCCGAAACGCCGAAGCCGCGCAGGATGACGAACACCGAAGCACCGGTGACGTCGTGGGCGATCTGGCCGCAGCGGACTTCGTCGAGCCCGGTGATCTGGGAGAGCAGGCGCGTCACTTCCGGACGGCGGTTCTCGGAGAACAGCTTCATCAGCGCCTTGGTCAGGTCACCGGTCGCAACCGACATCTGTTCGATGGTGCGGGTGATCGGGGCAGGGGGCGTCTGGCGGCTGGCGAAGGCCTGGATGACCTTGACGCGGTTGTCGTCGGAAAGATCGAAGAAGGCTGGCGCGAGCAGGGCTGCGTCGAAATCCTTACGCCCGCCAAGGGCTTCTGCCACCATGTGGTCCATCTGCGCCGAACGCGCCAGGGCACTGAGATAGGGGCCACGTGGGGTGATGTGCAGATTGCCAGCCAGCGCGCGATAGACTTTTCGCGAGTTCATCTGGAAGAGCTTTGCCAGCACCACATTGGAGAGATTGGGTCGGCCGGCCAGCGTTGCGGCGGCGGTGACATCATAGCGCCCGATGATGTCGAGCATGGTCTGGTCGGTCAGCTCGTTCGCCGACTGGATAAAGGAAATCAGATCTTCGCCGATGTTCTCGACGACAAGGTTCTCGAGCACTGGCGAGAGCAGCTCGGCGCGGCCGAGGATGGCTGCAGCCTTGGCACGGGCCTGCTGGCTGGCGGCCGGAAACAGGCGGCTGGCAAGGGTTTCGAACTGTTCCATTTCGGGACCCGTGGGCCGGCCGCGGCGCGCATAGGCGTCGCAGGCGGCGATCAGCAACGTATTGGTGCGATCGACACCACCCGTCTCGATAAGGAGCTGAAACGTCTCGTAGGGCTGGAAACCAAGCATGTTCGGCGGGACCGTGGATAGTTATTCGCATCATGTGCGTTCAATGCTCAGTTTGACGTGAATTCGTTAGCAGACTGTTAACCTTGACGATCTCTTAATGAGAACAAGCGCGGGGGGCGACGCGCCGATAGAATCGATCCAACTCGTGGCCTCCGATGGGACGGAGGAGCGGCGCAGCCAAGGAGGCCCAATTGGGACAGCTGCTGAAGTTCGTCAGGCGGACAACGTCCGCCGATGCCGTCGACAGACCGACTGGTAATGCCCAGATCATTTTCTTCACCGGGGTTCGGTACGAGCGTGAAACGCCGCCGCCCCCCAAAAAACGACTCGCGCCACCTCGTCGGCGCAAACGCGGCTGAACCCTTGCTAAAATACACTCGTCTTATCGGCCTCGTTGTCCTTGCCGGTCTTGCCACTGCCTGTGCCTCGCGCCCGGTGGGTGATTTCGGCCGGGCCCAGCCCAGCGCCCTGCATGATGCCATGTTGCCGGCGGTAGGGGATTTCATGGCCCGGCAGCGGCGCGAGCCGGTGTCGAACTTCAACCAGACCGACCAGGAGCGCGAGATGCATGACCGCACCTGGCGTTTCCTCGTGGCCAATAACGCCAAGGACTGGCTGTTCAACACCGAAGCCGAGATGCAGCGGGTGCGCATCACCCGGACCAAGGATTTCACCTTTTTCCCGGACCGCTATTACAACTGGCTCAAGAAGACGCATTATCAGTCATCGCGTGTGCGCTATGCGACGGTGACGCGGCATATCCAAGCCGATCTCGACACCTTGCCTGAAGCCTTCCGTTCGGTCTGTGCGGTGATTGAGGTGGATCGCCAGCGCCAGGTGGCGCTCAACGAGTTGAGCGATCTTGCCCCCACGGCACATGCTGATGTGCGGGCGCGTCGGATCGAGAACCAATGGTATATCGACTGGTTCGAGCGGGCCGTGAACTATCGCTACGACAGCTATTCCTATGCGCTCGAAAACCTCCTGGTCGAAACTCCGCATGAGCAGTCGGTGGCGGTGGACGCGGCATTGCGCCGCCTAAAGCCCTGGGCTGATCGCGCGAGGAACGGCGATTTCTGTCCGGGCAATGCCGGACGCGGCGGACAGGCCGATGTCACCATACCGTCACGCTTCCAGACCATGGTGCGCGACACCGAGGTCATTGCGCCGAAATAATCTTCTTGAGGGGGCGCCGTGCTCGACCCGCAACACCGCAACCATGGGTCTGTCTCCGAAGTCTTCCTGACCTTTCTGAAACTCGGCCTCACCAGCTTTGGTGGGCCGATTGCCCATCTGGGGTATTTTCGCGACGAGCTGGTGGCGCGGCGCAAATGGGTGAGTGAAGCCAGCTATGCCGACCTCCTGGCGCTCTGCCAGTTTCTGCCGGGACCGGCGTCGAGCCAGGTTGGTTTCGCGCTTGGGCTAAAACGCGCCGGGCCATTGGGCGGGCTCGCCGCCTGGGCGGGTTTTACGCTGCCGTCGGCGATTCTCCTCGTGCTCTTTGCCTATGGCGCGGCGGCGCTTGAAGGCCCGCTGGCGCAGGGCGCCATCCACGGACTGAAACTCGTCGCTGTCGCCGTGGTGGCGCAGGCCGTTCTGGGCATGGCCAAGAGCCTCACGCCCGACAGGCAGCGGGCCACCATTGCGCTGGTCGGGGCGGCAATGGCCCTGCTCGTTGGCGGTGCCATTGGACAGGTTGCGGCGATCGTCGCCGGAATTGTGGCGGGGCTGGCTTTCTGCCGCGATGGGGCGACGACGGACACCCATGCCGATGGACCGGTTCATTCGCGGCGCGCAGGCCTCGTGGCATTGGCAGCGTTCTTCATTCTCCTGTTCGGCCTGCCGCTGCTGGCCGGCCTCGGGCAGGGTTTTGCCCTGTTTGACAGTTTTTACCGCGCCGGGGCGCTGGTGTTCGGCGGTGGACACGTGGTGCTGCCGCTGCTCGACGCGGAAACAGTGGGGCAGGGCTGGCTCGGCCGGGACGCCTTTACGGCTGGATATGGCGCAGCACAGGCCGTGCCCGGCCCGCTCTTTACCTTTGCCGCCTATCTCGGGGCCGTAAGCGGCCTGTCGCCCAATGGTGTGCTCGGCGCGGCCATCGCGCTGGTCGCCATCTTCGTGCCGGGCATATTGCTGGTCGTCGCGGCACTGCCGTTCTGGGAAGAGCTGCGCCGCCAGAGCTGGGCCCAGGCCGGGATGCGCGGCGCCAATGCGGCAGTGGTCGGCATATTGGCGCTGGCGCTTTATGATCCGGTGTTCACCAGCGCGGTGTCGAGCCCGCTTGATTTCCTGCTGGCGGCGGCAGGCTTTGTGGCGCTGGTCGCCTGGAAGGCGCCGCCCTGGCTGGTCGTCGTGACGCTCGCCGTTGCTGGCGCGGCGATCGGGGCGTGGGTGGGCTGATCGGCCTTGCGGCTGACTTCACGGGGCACATGAAGCCGTTCTATCGCTCGCTCAGCTGGGGCGGGGGCCGCAGCGGACGGATTGGAGGCGTTCGGCGAAGCGGGGGCGCATGGCTTCGTGGGGTGGGGCGAGGCGCACGAGCACGACAATGCGGTCGCTGGTGGATTCCACCACGAGGAGCCCTTCGGCGATGTCGAGCTGCTGGCGGGCGAGCAGGCGCGTCTGGGCGGCATTGAAGATGCCGATCTCCAGCGTCTGGCCGATGCCGTCGCGATTGGTGGTGGAATAGAAGACATTGCCGGCGCTGTTGTAGAGGGCGACCGACCAGAAGGCGTCAGGCAGCATGCCGCTGAGATAGGCCGGACCCTCGGAAAGATCGACCTGGCAGAGACCATAGACCAGTTCCGGATCGAGCCGCAGCGGATTGGGCTGGCCCTGTTCGACCCGGGGCAGGATCAGCATGCGATTGGCCGCCTCAAGCCGCGCCAGCCGCGTCGCCGTGGTTTCCTCGGCCAGAAGCGGCATGGAGAGGATGACCACGAGGTGGATGATGCCACCGAGCAGGACGCCACCGATGAGCCAGAGCAGGGTGCGGATCATCGGCAGGCTCTCCGCAGAATGACGGGCATGGTGTCATTGCCGGCGCCGAGGCCCGAAAATGCGGTGGTGTCGTAAAGCGAGAGGGCGAGGCTGAATGGGCCTTCGCCGGTGATTTCGAGCCAGGTGCCGCTTTCAAGCGTGGTGCTGACGGCGACATTGATGGCGCCATTATTGTCGCGCACGACCTCGCTCGAGCGCATGGCGGGCTCGGCATCGGGCGCGGCCAGGTTGATCCAGTTTTCATCGATCGCCACCAGGGTCCAGAAACTGGACACGGGCACGTGGCCGACCAGACGATAGGAACAGACCCGGTCGAGCGGACGGCCTTCGCTGTCGGTGGTGGCGATGAACTGCAGCCCTTCGGCGCGCCCCATCTGCAGGGCGGCTTCGCGCACGAGATGCGCCCGCGTATAGGGATTGGGCTGGGGCGTGCCGGCATCGGGCCAGGCGACCCACGGGCCGATGGAATTGCCGCCGAAGAAGCGGCCATCGGTCAGCGCGAAATGGCTCAGGCCGAAGCCGATGCCGAGCGCGACAGCGATGGTCAGCAGGAGGCGGAGGACAAAACGCACGGGTCAGCGACTTGACGAATTGGGCATGGGCGAAATGTCGGCTCTCATGTGCAGGCAACTATCGCTAACGTAATCGGGCAGCGGAATAAAGGGCGAGATCTTGACGAGAGATGGCCCGATGTTCGCGCGTGTGGTTCACCCCACCCCGGCCCTCCCCATCGAGGGGAGGGAGCCCATCGTGCCAGCGGGACGGGCGGAGAATGAACTGACCGGCGTAGCGGACAAGAAGCGGTACCGCTTCTTGGATGGAGGCCATCAGACCCCGCCTTCAAGGGCGGGTGGGGGCAGGGCGGCCTGGTCGCTGAGCGGGGTGGCATTGCGCAGTGTGGTGTCGAGGCGTTCGGCGAGGTCGAGGAGTTTTCGCGCCGCGCCGGGCTTGAGGCTGGGCGGACGCTGCTCGATCTCTTCGGCGAGCGCATCGGCATCCGTGTCGGCAACCATGGTCTGGGTGGGCTCGAAATTGACCCCGGCAATCGGCTCGACTTTGATATTGGTGTGGGCATAGGCCATGAACTTCTGCCAGGCGATGGTGGGCAGGAGGCCGCCGGTGAGGTTGTTGGTGGGGCGGTAGTCGTCATTGCCGAACCAGACGGCGGCGACGAAATTGCCGGTGAGGCCGGTGAACCAGGCATCGCGATAGGAGGTGGTGGTGCCGGTCTTGCCGAGCACGGGAACACCCGGCACGTCGGCGCGGCGGCCGGTGCCGCCGGTGACGACCGTGCGCATCATCTGGTTCATATAGGCCACGGTCTGCTCGGAGAGGACGCGTTCGCGCGGGGCGTCGTCGTCATATTCCCAGACAAGATCACCCGCGAGTGTGGTCATGCGGGTGATGCCATAGGCCGGGGTCTTGAGGCCGTGATTGGCAAAGACCGCATAGGACGAGGTCATATCGAGCACCGAGACGGAGGCGACGCCAAGCGCCAGCGAGCGGGTGACCGGGTATTCCTGGCGGAGGCCCATCTTGTAGCTGAGCTGGGCGATGGGCTCGCGGCCGGTCTTGATCGAGAGGGTGACAGGGACCGTGTTGAGCGACTGCGCGAAGGCGCTTTCGAGGCTGACCGTGCCCTTGTAGTTGCGGCCATAGTTCTGTGGGCACCAGTCGCCGATGCAGACCGGGCGGTCAGTGATCGGGTCGGAGGGTTTGAGGCCCAGCTGTTCGAGCGCCTCGGCATAGACGAAGACCTTGTAGGACGAGCCCGGCTGGCGGGTGGAGACAATGGCTCGGTTGAACTGGCTCTTGCCGTAGTCGACGCCCCCGACCATGGCGCGCACAGCGCCCTGGGTGTCGGTGGCGACCATGGCGGCCTGGCTGACGCGATATTGCTCGCCCTGTTCGCGCACCACCGAAGTGATGGCCTCCTCGGCATATTGCTGGAGCGTGGTATCGATCGTGGTGCGGACGACGAAATTGTTCCCCGGCGCATTGGTGTCGTCGATGATGCGCTTGGCTTCCTCAAAGGCCCAGTCGAGGAAATAGTTCGGCGAATTGACGTCGGCAGTGCGGTCGATCGGGGCAGCCGGGTGGCGGCGCGCGGCGGTGACCTGGCCTTCGGTGAGGAAACCGGAGGCCACGAGATTGGACAGCACGAGATTGGCACGGCCGCGGGCGGCGGCGAGGTCGACATGGGGTGCGTAGCGCGTCGGGGCCTTGAACATGCCCGCCAGCATGGCCGCTTCGGCAAGGTTGATGTCCTGCACGCGTTTGCCAAAGTAGAATTCGGAGGCCGCGGTGACGCCGAAATTGCCGCCGCCCATATAGGCGCGGTCAAAATAAAGCTTGAGGATCTCGTCCTTGGAATAGTGCCACTCGAGCCAGATGGCGAGATAGGCCTCGATGATCTTGCGCTCGAGCGTGCGCTCGGCCGAGAGGAAGAGGTTTTTCGCCAGCTGCTGGGTGAGCGAGGAGCCGCCCTGGGTAGAGGCGTCGCCCTGGGCGTTGGAGGCCAGGGCGCGCAGCGTGCCGACGATGTCGATGCCGAAATGCTCGTAGAAGCGCCGGTCCTCGGTCGCGAGCGTGGCCTTGATCAGATAGTCGGGCATTTGATCGAGGGCGACGCTGTCATCCGAGCGAATGCCGCGCCGGCCGATCTCGGTGCCGAAGCGATCAAGGAAGACGACGGAATAGTCCTCGGCCTTGTTGAACGAGCCGCGGGCGATGATGTCGAAGGCGGGCAGGGCGAGCGCCGTCATCAGCACCGCGCCGATGGCCCCGAAGGTAAAGGCGTCCGAGAGGATCTCGACAAAGAAGCGCTTTATGCCCGAGACGTGGAACCTGGACATGAAGTCCTGGTAGCGCGTATAGGCCCGGCCAAGGGTTTGCCAGAACTCGTAAAGCGAGGAATCCAGCCAGGCGTCCGCCGCCAGCATGCCGCCAGCCGGTTTTTTCCGCTTTTCCTTGGTATAGAACGGATCCTGCACGCCGAACCCCACTGCCCCCGATAACGGACTTTTGTCCCTTCCGGCGGGCCAATGCAATTTCCTCGCCGGAATATGATTGCGCCGGGCTGCAGACAAGCGCAAACCGGCAACACAGTGAACGCGTGACGGTTAATATGGCCTTCTGGGAAGAAAAAACACTTGAAGAAATGTCGCCAGCGGAGTGGGAAGCGCTCTGCGACGGCTGTGGGCGTTGCTGCCTGATCAAGCTGGAAGATGAAGACACGGGCACGCTGATTACTTCGGACGTCCGCTGCAAACTGCTCGATGGCGACACCTGCGCCTGCACCAACTATCCCGAGCGCCAGAAGATCGTGCCCGACTGCATCAAGCTGACGCCGAACAATGTGCGCGACATCGCCTGGATCCCGACCACATGCGCCTATCGCCGGATTGCCGAGGGCAAGGGGCTGGCCTGGTGGCACCCGCTGGTTTCGGGTGATCCGCAGACCGTGGTGGATGTCGGCGTGTCGGTGAAGGGGCGGACTTTCCTCGAAACCGAGGTCGACGCCGACGAGTGGGAAGAGCATGCCGTAGACTGGCCCGAATTCGAGCCGCCAGAGACGATCTAGCCCGATCGTTGTATAGAGCGGGTGGCGGTAAGACGAGAATAAGCAAAACGGGCGATATTCTTGCATCATCCGAAGATATTCTGACTTGCCAAATCACCCGCTTTGGTTACTTCTCGTTAACCATAACTGACTACATCCCGTCGGGCATAGATCGCTGGGGGGCGGCACGATGAGCATGATGGACCTTTCGCAGGGCGACAGTTTCTGGGCCAGAATTCGGGCCCTGCTGCAACTGACACCCGCCGGCCGCGCCGATGCATACGCGGCGATCGGGTCCCGCAACGGCCAGAACCGTCCGCTCGACGAAGAAATGCGCCGCTGCTGGGCGCTGGCCGCCGAACGTCACGTTTCGCTCTGCGTCATGACCCTCGAAATCGACTGCTTTGCCGAATATCTCGCCGCCTATGGGCGCGACGCCAGCGAAGACTGCATGGATGCGCTCGAAGGCGCGATCCGCTCGGTGGTGGGCGATGATGGCGCGCGGTGCCTGCGCCTCGGCCAGGCGGGCTTTGTGGTGATCCTTCCGGACCTGCCAGTGCTGATGGCCCGCAGCCTCGCCGGCAAGATCATGAAGGCCGTGCGGCTTGAGGGCCTGGTCAACAAGGAAAGCCATTCGGGCATCGTCACGCTGGGCTGCGGCATCGCCGTCGTCAATCCGGCCGGAGCCTTCACCCCGCATGTGATCGAGGCCGCCATGGCGACGCTGCGGCGCGCCCAGCGTCACGGCCTTTCCCGCATCGAAACCACCGATCTGCGCGTCGGCGAAACGCGGGTTGTCGAAGCCGCCTGATCTGGACATTCTGTCCGGTTGCCAAGCCGGAACGAACCTCCTATAGGGGCCGTCCTTCGCGCGCACGCCGCGCGTCATCCCCTATAAAAGAGGTCGTCGTCATGGCCCTATCCTGTGGTCTCGACTTCGGGACGTCCAATTCCACGCTGAGCTTTATCGCACTGGACGGACAGCCTTCGCTCGTGCCGCTCGAGGGCGCGCAGGCGACCATTCCCAGCGTGCTGTTTTTCGGCTTCGAGGACGATAGCCTGCACTTCGGTCGCGCTGCCGTGGCCGAATATGTCACCGGCGCCGAAGGGCGGTTGATGCGCTCGCTGAAGAGTGTTCTGGGCACGGCGCTCTACGCCGACACCACCCGCATCAAGGCAAAACGCCTCGGCTTCGGCGAGATCATCGGCACCTTTGTCGACGAAGTGAAGCGCCGCGCCGAGGCCAAGCTCGGCGATGAGCTGACCGATGTGGTGATGGGACGGCCGGTGCAGTTCGTCGACGACGATCCCCAGGCCGACGCAGAAGCGCAGGGGCAGCTCGAGGCCGCCGTGCGGGCGCAGGGTTTCAAGAATATCGTCTTTCAGTACGAGCCGATCGCCGCAGCGCTCGATTATGAGCGCCATGTGTCGGGCGAAAAACTGGCTCTGATCGTCGACCTTGGCGGCGGTACCTCGGACTTTTCGCTGGTGCGCGTCTCGCCCGAGCGGGCAGGGGCGGCAGATCGCTCGAGCGATATCCTGGCGACCAATGGTGTGCATATCGGCGGCACCGATTTCGATCGACTTCTGGCGATGGCGCGGGTGATGCCGGAGCTGGGGCTCGGATCCAAGACTGTCGACGGCAAGCGCTATCTGCCGGTGGCGCCCTATTATGACCTCTCCACCTGGCACCGCATCAACCGGCTCTATGACGCCAAGGCGCTACGTGACCTGCGCTCGACCATTCGCGAGGCCCAAGAGGCGGAGCGGGTCGAAACCATGGTGATGCTGGTCGAGGATCGGCTCGGGCACAAGCTGATCGGCGCGGTAGAAGGGGCGAAGATCGCCCTCTCCGATCATGACGTCACGCCGTTCTCCTTCCCGGTGCGCGATGCGGTGATCTCTACCGAGATTTCGGTCGCTCATCTCGGGGCGGCGCTGGCGGATTCGGTGACGCGGCTCGAGACCACGATTGCCGAGACGCTGCGCCTCGCCGGAGTTGCGACCGAAGACATCGACAGCCTGATCCTGACCGGTGGTTCGACGCTGGTGCCGGAAGTGTCCGGCCGCCTGCAGCGGCTGTTCCCCGATGCCGAAGTGGTGCGCACCGACGTGCTCGGCAGCGTGGGGCTCGGCCTTGGGCTCGAAGCGCGGCGGCATTTTGGGGCTTGATGGCTCAGTCTTCCCCCTCCATCCTCTCCCCTGCGGGGGGCGCAAGAGATGCAGGGGGAGACATGAGCTACCTGAAATTCAAGCTGCGCCAATTGGTGCAGCGCATGTGGTTTTTGCCGGCCGCCTTCTCGGGCATCGCGCTGCTGACCATCGTCATCGCCTATCTTCTGGCGCTCTATGCGCCGGAGGAACTGCCCTTCGTCATGCCGGCAAACGCCGTGCAGACCATTCTGCAGATCCTGGCGTCGAGCCTGCTGACAGTGGCGGTGTTTGCCCTCTCGACCGTGGTCAGCGCTTTTTCGGGCGCGCCTCGGCGGCAACGACGCCCCGGGCTGTGCCGCTGATCGCCGGCGATCAGCGGGCGCAGACGTCCATTTCGGTTTTCATCGGGGCCTTTCTCTTTTCCATCGTCGGCATCATCGGGCTATCCGTTGGCATCTACAGCGAGGCGGGGCGGCTGTTCCTCTTTGTGGTGACGCTGGGCGTCGTGGTTCTGGTGGTCACCTCGTTGATCCGCTGGATCGGCCAGATTTCGGCGATTGGTCGGGTGGGCTACACGATCAGCGCAGTGGAGACGGCGACGCGCGGAGCCATCGAAACCATGGCCGAATTCCCTTTCCTCGGCGGCCAGCGGCTCGAAGGGGAGCCCGCAGGCGAGCCAATCCCGGCGCCGCACTCGGGCTATGTGCAGCATTGCGACCTGCCCGGGCTGCAAAAGCTGGCCGAAGAGCATGACCTTCAGATCAATGTCATGGCCCGACCGGGCACCTATGCCACGCCGGTGAAGCCGCTGATGCTGGTGGAGGGGGCGGCCGACGAGGAGCTGCGCGAGCGGCTGAGCGCCTGTTTCGTTCTGGGCGAGAACCGGACCTTCGATTCCGATCCGCGCTTCGGCATGATCGTGCTCGGCGAAATCGGCGACAAGGCGATGTCGGCCGGCATCAATGATCCGGGCACGGGCATTGTGGTGATCGATACGGCTACCCGGCTCCTGGTGGAGTGGACGGAAGAGCCGGTCGAGGTGCGTCATGACCGGATCTTTGTGCGTCCCATTCGCCCGGCCGATGTGCTTGAGGATGTCTATCGCCCGACCGCCCGCGATGGCGCCGCCATTGTCGAGGTGATGATCCGGCTGATGAAAAGTCTCGAGACTGTTGCCGAATGCAACCCCGCCTTTACCCGGGCAGCGCATGACTTTGCCCGCGTGACCCTGCGGCGGGCGGAGGCGGCGATGACGCTGGACGATGACCTTGCAACGCTCAAGGCAGTGGCGGACTGGATCAGGACGGACTGATCGGCAGGCTTTTTTGGGGGGTCGGCAATGGTGATGACGCGGGTGAGCAAGGCCGTGCTGGTGGCGGCGATGGGGCTTTATGCCGGGCTGGTCGCCTTCGGCAATCTGACCGACTACGGGTCCAATTTCGCCTTCGTGAGCCATGTGCTGGCGATGGACACGATCTTTCCCGATGCCACGATCGGCTATCGGGCGATCACCGCTGAGCTCATTCATCACATCGCCTACTGGCTGATCATCATCACCGAGATTCTGGTGGCGGTGTTGTGCCTGATGGGCGCGGCGCGGCTTTTTGCGCGGCGAGGGGCAAATGCGCGGGACTTCAACCGGGGCAAGGGCCTTGCGATTGGAGGGCTGACGCTGGGCTTCGTGCTCTGGCAGGTGGGGTTCATGTCCGTGGGCGGGGAATGGTTCGGCATGTGGATGTCAGAGATCTGGAACGGGCTGGCCTCGGCGTTTCGCGTCTTCATCACCATGCTGGCGGTGCTGATCTATGTCGTTCTGCCCGATGGCGAAATCGACGCCTGAGCGGGCGGGGTTCCAGAAACTTATCCCACTTATCTGCGGGTGCCGCTGGTCTGGTAGAGTTCAGGCATGGTCGAAGAAGTGGGTCAGGACGGCGCGGCGCCCAAGCGGCGGCGTCGGATCCTGGAGCTCTCCGCCTCGATCTTCGTGCAGCGATAGTGGCCCTTGATGGCGCGGTTGAAATACTGGCCGCGCGAGGGGGCGTCGCGCATGGCCTCATAGGCCGATGGCGGCACATCGAAATATTTGTAGCGCCGACCCTCAGGGGCGAACCAGATCGATAGCTCTGCGCTTTCGGGGCGGTAGAAGAGGTGGCGGATTGCGGTGGACATCGGGGCTCTCCCTGTCGGACTCCGCAAGGACGAATCCCGCCGGATTCCGTGTGGTTCCGCCCGGTGAGGCCGGAGCGATTCACAGTTGAGTCAACGCCATGGAAAATCGTGTTGAGGCCGGTGCAAAGCCGCCGGACTGGGACGCCATTCGCCTTGAATATGAGGGGCGGGAATTTCTGCCGGCCGTGATTTGCAAACGGCATGGCATTACCCCGGCGATGTTGCGCTATCGGCGCCAATGCGAGGGCTGGCTCAGCGCCAGGGCCCGGCCGCCGCGCCAGGATGATCTGGTGGCCCGCATGATCAAGGTTCTGGAAAAGCAGATCAGGCAATTGGAGAAAGCCGTGAACGACCCCATCGAAAAACAGGCCAATGTGCTGGCCACCCAGGTCAAGACGCTCGACAAGCTGATCGAGATGGGCGCGGCCAAGCGCAATGCCGAGCCGGCATCGCGAAAGGACATGACCGACCTCAGGGCCAAGCTGGTCAAGCGGCTGGATCAGTTCAAGGCGCGATAGGTGGGAGAGCCACAAGCGGACGGGGAGAGCTCGGCAGCCGAGGTCGCTGCGCTGTCGGATAATGCGGTTATGGCGGCCTATTTCGACTGGCCGCGCTGGGCTCTGCCAAAACAAGTGCCGCCGCCGGGGGACTGGACCACCTGGCTGCTGATGGGCGGGCGCGGTTCGGGCAAGACCCGGGCCGGTGCCGAATGGGTGCGGAGCCTGGCGAAAGCTGGGGTCGGGCCGATTGCGCTGGTCGGCGAGACCATGAAGGAAGCGCTCGAAATCATGGTGCGCGGCGAAAGCGGTATTTTGGCCGTGCATCCCGATGACGAGCGGCCAATTCTGCGGGGCGGGAACCGGGTGGTGTGGCCCAATGGGGTGGAGGCCGCGATCATGACCGCCTCGGACCCCGAGCGCTTTCGCGGACCGCAATTTGCCGCCGCCTGGTGCGATGAGGCCGGCAAATGGCCCGATGGCGAAGCCGCGTTCGACCAGCTGCAGTTCGGGCTGTGGCTGGGGGAGCGCCCGCGCCAATTGCTGACAACGACCCCGCGGCCGACACGTTTGATCAAGCGGTTGCTCGATGATCCGCAAACGGTGGTGGTGAACATTGCCACGGTGGAAAACAAGGCGCAGCTAGCGCCGAATTTTCTTGAGGCGGTGGTGGCGCGCTATCGCGGCACGGTGCTGGGACGGCAGGAGCTCGACGGCGAGCTGATCGAGGATCGGCCCGATGCGCTCTGGCAGCGCAGCATGTTTCGGCCGGCCGAGGCGGGCGCGGATGGGCGGATCATCGTGGCGGTGGACCCGCCGGTGACGGGGCACGCGCGGTCGGATGCCTGCGGGATCGTGGTCGCCGGGCGGAGTGGGGAGGGCGCGGTGGTGCTCGAGGATGCAACGCTGAAACGGGCGGCGCCGCTGATTTGGGCGCGGCGGGCAGTGGCGGCTTTTCACGCGCATCAGGCGGACGCGATTGTGGTGGAGGTGAACCAGGGTGGGGATCTCGTCACGCAGATGATCGGTCAGGTGGACGACAATGTCCCGGTGCGGCCGGTGCGGGCGACGCGGGGCAAATGGCTGCGTGCCGAGCCGGTCGCGGCCTATTATGGGCGGGGGCTCGTGTCCCATGCGCCGGGGCTGACGGCGCTCGAAGATGAACTCTGCGCCTTCGGGCCGGACGGCAAGGCCGATGGGCATTCACCGGACCGGGTCGACGCACTGGTCTGGGCGCTGACGGAATTGCTGGTGGATGGGGCTAGGCCCCGGGTGCGGGGGCTTTAGGGCTGGCGCTCTTTGCCGGTTCGGATAGATTTCGTTCATGAGCCTGATAGAGAATGAGCGCACGAAACTTTGGGCGAATGCACTGGACCGGGCGTCCACTGCGTGCATTACCGTTGGCGTCCTGGCACCGGTCGCAGCCGTTTTCTACGGTGCCACTGGAACAGTTCGAGACAGCTGGGCCTTTGCTCTGGGCAGCGTGATTTGGCTTTTGGCCGCAGTCGCACTACATTTGTTAGCGAGATTTGTTCTCGGGAGGCTGAAGTCATGAGCTTTATCGAACTTTTTGCCTTTGTGATCATGCCCGTGCTCGTCGTTGCGCTCGGCGCTGGCGGAACCTGGCTGCATATGCGCGATCTGAAACGCCACGAGCAGCATCCGGCCGAATAGGGTCGGCACCTACAAAATTGGATAAGAGCCCCGGCAGCGTCCGGGGCTTTTTGTTTTTGCGGCGGGGAGAACCAAAAAGCATGTCGAACTGGATCAGCCGCCTCTTTGGCGGAAGCACGAACGCGCCGGTGGAACGGAAGAATTTTGGCGGGCAGACGTTGATGACGCTGAGCGGGCTGGGGCCGGCGCAGTGGAGCGGGCGGGGCTATGCCAGCCTCGTCAATGAAGGGTTTATGCGCAATCCGGTGGTCTATCGCTGCATCCGGCTGATTGCCGAGGCGGCGACGCGCGTGCCGCTGGGCGTGGTCGTCGATGGCAAGGCGGTGAGTGAGCATCCGCTGCTCGACCTTCTGACAAAGCCCAATGGGCGGCAATCGGGCGGGGAAATGCTCGAGGCGGTCTATGCCTATCTGCAGACCGCCGGGAACGCCTATCTCCAGGCGGGGATCGTCGATGGGGCGGTGCGGGCGCTGTTCGTGCTGCGCCCGGACCGGATGCGGGTGGTGGCCGGCGCTGATGGCTGGCCCATCGCCTATGATTATTCCGCCGGGGGGCGGAGTGTGCGGATCGGGCAGGGGCGCGAGCCGGTGCCGGGCGTCTTGCATATGGCGCTCTTCCATCCGCTCGACGATCACTACGGCATGGGGCCGCTCGAGGCGGCGCAGACGAGCCTTGATATCCATAATGCCAGTGCGCAGTGGAACAAGGCGCTGCTCGACAATGCGGCGCGGCCCAGCGGGGCGCTGGTCTATTCGGCCGGTGGCGGCAATCTCAGCGAGGACCAGTTTCAGCGGCTCAAAGCCGAGCTTGAAGAGAATTTTGCCGGTGCGGCCAACGCCGGTCGACCCATGGTGCTCGAAGGCGGGCTCGACTGGAAGGCGATCGCGCTGACGCCGCGCGACATGGATTTCATCGAGGCCCGCAATGCTGCGGCGCGGGATATCGCGCTGGCATTCGGGGTGCCGCCCATGCTGCTCGGCCTGCCCGGCGACAACACTTACGCCAATATGGCCGAGGCCAATCGGGCGCTGTGGCGCCAGACGCTGGTGCCGCTGGTGGTGCGCGTGGCGCAGGAGCTGAGCGTGTGGCTCGGGCCGGCGTTCGAAGGCGCCGAGATCGTGCCGGATTTTGATGCGGTGGAGGCTTTGGCCGAAGACCGCAACGCGCTCTGGGAGCGGGTGGGGAATGCGGGTTTTCTCAGTGATGCCGAGAAGCGGGCGATGGTGGGCTTGGGCGCAAGCTGAGCGACCAAGGCCAGGAAGGTTTTGCCCGATTGGCGGGGGCTCAATTGCCTGAGGTCACCGTCCTAGCCTCCCCCTTCAAGGGGGAGGTGCTGATCTGTGGGCGGCACAGAATAGTGCCCAAGGCACCGGCGGACACCCTCCCCCTTGAGGAAAGGGATGATGAAGGTGGGCCGCACGCAGCACTCTTGCGATTTATCCGGCTGTCCTACGGCGACGGATCAACTCTCACACAAAGGCCTCGCTTTCGCGGGGATGAAACGGCGGCGGTTGGCGGGCGCGGGAGCGCCCGTGCGCCGGTTAAACCCGCTGATTTTGCGGGAAGGAGACTATTATGGACGAGCTGACCAAGACCGTTGTTGAGCGCGGGGATCTGGCGCATTTGGCGCTGTTTTTGTGGGCGAGTGGGGCGAGTGCGCTGCTGGTGTGGAGCCTCAAGGAGCTCGCTTCGGCCAATAAGCGCTTCAATGATTTCGTGACCGAGATTTCGAGCCTCAACCGTTTGTTTCACGAGGGGGACGAGTGAATGGCGGAAAAGACCAATCGTGAGCAGGCGCAGCTGACGTTTCGGCAATTTGCCTGGAACCTGGCCGGTACACTGGCCGAGAAGGCCAGGGGCTCGGCGCGGCCGCAGCAGCGGGCCGGGGCCAAGCGCTGATGGCGGAAAAAATCCCCCATTGATGCGGACGGGCGATTTGCCGGCTATGCCAGCATTTTCAGCCGGCTCGACAGCGGCGGCGATATCGTCCAGCCCGGGGCCTTTGCCAAAAGCCTGGCCAAGCGGCGTGGGCGCATCAGGCTGTTGTTCCAGCATGATCCCAAGGAGCCGGTGGGCATTTGGGAGGAGCTACGCGAGGACGCGCATGGCCTTTTTGCTGCCGGTCGGCTGGTGCCAGGCGTGCCGCGTGCCGATGCCTTGAGAAAACTGATCGAAACGCGGGCGCTTGATGGGCTCTCCATCGGCTTTCGCACGGTCAAGGCCAGCCGCCAGAACGGCCAGCGCCTGCTGCACGAGATCGATCTCTATGAGATTTCGATCGTCACCTTTCCGATGATGGACCAGGCGCGCATCGCCTCGACCCTCACCGCCGGCGCCGCCATTGCGGCGGCCACCAAAACTATCCGCAACCGATAGAAGGATGCCGACATGGATCGGATCAGTGACGGCCTAGAAACCAAGGCCGGCGCGGGGAGCGATATTGCCGCGCTTTTCGCCGAATTTTCGAGCGCATTCGAAGAGTTCAAGCGCACCAATGACCAGCGCCTGGGCGAGATCGAAAAGCGCGGTACGGCCGATGGCCTGCTTGAGGGCAAGCTCGAGGGGCTGAACGCTGTGCTCGACGGGCACAAGGCGGCGCTCGATCGCGCCAGTGCCGAGCGCAGCCGCCCGACGCTGGAAGGCAAGGGCGCGCTGGGCGACGGCGAATATAAGGCGGCGTTTTCGGACTATGTGAAGCGCGGCGAGGAAAAGGCGCTGCAGAGCGGGGTGTCCGCCGATGGCGGCTATGTGGTGCCGGGGGAGGTGGAGACCGAGATCACCCGGCTGATGACCCATATCTCGCCCATTCGCGCCATTGCCGGTGTGCGGCAGATTTCGGCCTCCGTCTATAAGCGGCCGATTACGGTGACGGGCCCGGAAACCGGCTGGGTCGGCGAAACGGCGGACCGCGAGGTCACCGACAGCCAGGTGCTGGCCGAACTCAGCTATCCGACTGCCGAGCTATACGCCATGCCGGCGGCGACCGCGACCTTTCTCGACGATGCAGCGGTGGATGTGGGCCAGTGGATCGCCGACGAAGTGAACGCGGCTTTTGCGGCGCAGGAAACCACGGCTTTCGTGACCGGCAATGGCACCAATAAGCCCACGGGTTTTCTCTCTGCCACCACGGTGGCCGAGGGCAGCTGGGAATGGGGCAAGCTCGGCTATGTGGCGACGGGCGTCTCAGGGGCAATGCCGTCGACGAGCCCATCCGATGTGCTGGTCGACCTCGTCTATGCGCTCAAAGCCGGTTATCGCCAGAATGCCAGCTGGGTGATGAACCGCAAGACGCAGGCCTCGATCCGCAAGCTCAAGGACAGCGAGGGCAATTATCTCTGGCAGCCCGCGGCGACGGCTGATGGGCGGGCGAGTTTGATGGGCTTTCCGCTGGTCGAGGCGGAAGATATGCCCAATATCGGCGCCAATTCGCTCTCGGTGGCCTTTGGTGATTTCCGCAGGGGCTATCTCATCGTTGACCGGCAGGGGGTGAATGTCCTGCGCGATCCCTATTCAGCCAAGCCTTATGTGCTGTTCTACACGACCAAGCGCGTGGGGGGCGGGATTGCCGATTTTGATGCGATCAAGCTGCTGAAGTTCGGGACGAGCTGAGGGTTTTTGCCCCCCCCTCCTAGCCTCCCCCTGAGAAGGGGGAGGGACGCATCGCGCTTGCGGCGAGAATTGAGAGCCACCGGCCTGTTCCTCCCCCTGGACAGGGGGAGGTCAGGTGGGGGTGGCCACAACAAGGACCAGAACAATGACATCCTATCTCCTGGCGGGGCCCGCTGCGGAGCCGGTTTCGCTTGTCGAGGCCAAGGCTTTTCTCAAGGTGGATGATGAGGCCGAGGACGGGCTGATCGAGACGCTGATCGGGGCGGCGCGGCTGCATGTCGAGGGGATTACCGGCAAGGCGCTGATGGCGCAGAGCTGGCGCATCGTGCTCGATCGCTGGCCCGAGGAGCGCTGGCTGCGGCTGCCGGTGACGCCGCTGAACTCGGTGACGGAGATTTCTGCGATCGACGAGGCTGGGGCGAGCCATGAGATTTCAGTTGATGGCTTTGTGGCCGATGGCGAGCGGCTGATCGTGCCGGGGCATGTGCCGGGAATGCCGCGCCTGCAGGGGCGGCAGGGGATCGAGATCGATTATGTCGCCGGTTTTGGCGAGGAGCCTGAAGATGTTCCGGCGGATCTGCGACAGGCCATGCTGGGGCTGGTGGCGCATTGGCATGAGCATCGCGATGCGGTGATCACGGCCGGGTCGGGGGCGGTGGTGCCCTCGGGGTTTGACCGGCTGGTGGCCGCGCACAAACGGGTGCGGCTATGAGCGAAAAGATCCCGCCAGTCGGCACGCTGACCGACCGGGTGCAATTGCGGCGGCGCGACAGCGTGGCCGAAGACGAGGGCGGACACGCCAGGGTTTTTGTGCCGCTGGGGACGGTCTGGGCGCGGGTGCGCAGCCTTACCGGACGGCAGGGCACCAATGCCGACGGGCGGGCGGTGGCGATTTCTCATAGCGTGGTGCTGCGCTTTCGCAGTGATGTGGCGCCGGGGGACCGGATTGTCTATCGCGGGCGAAATCTCGATGTGGTGAGCGCCGCCGACATGAATGGCCGGCGGGCTTATCTCGCCTGCGCGTGCAGCGAGACGCAGGTGACTGGATGAGCCACCCGATCGTGCAATTGCAGGCGGCGCTGGTAGCGGCGCTGAATGATGACGAGGACCTCGTCGCGCTTGTCGGCGAGGGTGGGATTTTCGATGCGCCGCCGCGCGATCGGCCTGCGCCCTATGTGGTGGTGGACCGGCACGATGTGCGCCAGCGCGACGGCGATCTGACGCCAGGGCAGGAGCATCGCGTGCTGATCCATTGCTGGGCCGACCAGCCGAGCCGCAAAGCGGCGCTGGCGCTGGCGGCGCGCGTGGTGACGGCCAAGGACGGGCTGGAGCCGGTGGAGCTGGTCGTGACCCATGCCGAGCATATGCGCACCGAGACGGTGATTGATGGGGCGACCGGATTGGCCCGTGCGGCGGTGTTGCTGCGGTTTTTCAGTGAGTGATCGGGGGTTTTGACCCCCTCCTAGCCTCCCCCTGAAGAAGGGGGAGGGACGCATCGCGTTTGCGGAAAAATCTGAGCGCCACCGGCCAGCTCCCCCCTTTCCAGGGGGAGGTTGGGTGGGGGTGACTGCAGAAAAAGGACAAGAGAATGGCGGCCCAGAGTGGCAAGGATATGCTTTTGAAACTCGACCAGACGGGGTCGGGGAGTTTTCTCACCGTGGCGGGATTGCGCACGCGCAGTCTCAATTTCAATGCGGCGAGCGTGGATACGACTGACCAGGAAAGCGCCGGACGCTGGCGGGAACTGCTGGCGGGCGGCGGGGTGAAGCGGGCCTCATTGTCCGGGTCGGGTGTGTTCAAGGACCAGACCTCGGACGGGGTGATCCGCACGCTGTTTTTCGCCGGGACGATCCGCGACTGGCAGCTGATCCTGCCTCATTTCGGCACGGTAGAAGGGCCGTTCCAGATCGTGGCACTGGAATTTTCCGCCGACCATGCCGGGGAAGTAGTGTTCGACCTGGCGCTGGAGAGCGCGGGCGAAGTGAGTTTCACGGCGGCTTAGGGAACAAAATGACAAACATTCATCGGGGGGAGATCGCCGCCACGATTGGGGGCGAGGTGCGCACGCTTTGCCTGACGCTGGGGGCGCTGGCGGAGCTTGAGGCGCGGCTGGGGGCGGGGGATCTGGCGGGGCTGGCCGAGCGCTTTGCCGGGGGAAAGCTCTCGGCGCGGGATCTGACGGCGATCCTGGGGGCCGGTTTGCGCGGGGGTGGCAATGCCATTTCCGACGATGAGCTGGCGCGGATGAGCGTCGAGGGTGGGCTGCGCGGGGCGGCCGAGATCGCGGTGCATTTGCTCAAGGCCACATTCGGGGATGCGGCATGACGCCGTTTCCCTGGAAGGAGGCGATGCGCTTCGGGCTGGGCGTGCTGCGCCTGCCGCCCGAGGCGTTCTGGCGGATGAGCCCGCGCGAACTGGCGGCGGCCTGGGGCGCGGTGATGGGGGATCGAGCCGGGCCGCTCGACCGGCACGGGCTTGAAACACTGATGGAGCGCTTTCCTGATGGCTAGTCTGTTTGACGGCGATTTTCGCGAGGAGCTGGGCGATGTGTCGGCCGAACTCGACCGCATCGGCACGCTTGCGGACGGGGTGGCGCGCTCGGTGAGCAACGCGTTTCGCGGGGCGCTGACAGAAGGAAAATCCTTCCGCTCGGTGCTGGGCGATATCGCCAAGGCTTTTGCCGATATTGCGCTCAAGGCGGCGCTGAAACCGCTGGGGACCATGGTCGGCGGGTTCGTCGAGAATTTGTTGACGTCGGCCAATCCGGCGCTGGGCGGGATAAAGCCTTTTGCCAAGGGCGGGGTGATCGCAGCGCCGAGCTATTTTCCGTTGGCACAAGGACTTGGGCTGGCCGGAGAGGCGGGGCCTGAGGCGATCATGCCGCTGGCGCGCGGGCCGGACGGGCGGCTGGGTGTGGCTGGCGGCGGTGGCGCCGTGCAGGTGACTTTCAATGTGACGGCGCAGGACGCGCGCAGCTTTGCCCAGAGCGAGGCGGAGGTGAGCGCGATGCTGTTGCGGGCGGTGCGGCGGGGTTCTCGGGGCGCTTCCACTTTCGGCTCGTCCTGACCTGAAGCTCAGCGCGCTGTAGTGCCAAAACGAGAGATTCCAAAATGGCATTTCATCATGTGCGGTTTCCGCTTGATATCGCGCTGGGGGCGCGGGGTGGGCCGGAGCGGCGGACGGATGTGGTGACGCTGGCGGGTGGAGGCGAGCAGCGCAATGGGCGCGAGCAGCGCAATGGGCGCTGGGCGCAGTCGCGGCGGCGCTACAATGCGGGCTATGGGGTGAAATCCCGGGCCGATATGCAGGCGGTGCTGGCCTTTTTCGAGGAGCGCCGCGGGCGGTTGCATGGGTTTTTGTGGCGCGATGGGATCGACTATTCCTCGGGCGGGAAGGCGCCGACGCCGATTGACCAGGCGATCGGGACCGGGGATGGGACGCGGACAGGGTTTCAGCTGACCAAGACCTATGGCGCCGCGTTCGACCCCTATGTGCGGATGATCGCCAAGCCAGTGACCGGGTCGGTGCTCGTGGCGGTGGATGGCGTCGAGGTGACGACGGGCTGGTCGGTGGATGTGACCACCGGGATCGTCGGGTTTGCAGAAGCGCCGGAGGAAGGTGCCGAGGTGACGGCGGGGTTTCTGTTCGATGTGCCGGTGCGCTTCGATACGGACCGGCTCGATATCGAATGGTCCAATTTTGATGCGGCCGAGGCGCCGAGCATTCCGCTGGTGGAGATTTTGCCATGAAGGCGATTGGGGCCGAGCTCGCCGCGCACCTGGCGGAGAGTGAGACGACGCTGGCGCGCTGCTGGCGGATAATTCGCACGGACGGCGTGGTGCTGGGTTTTACCGACCATGACCGGACGCTGGAGGTCGAGGGGACGCTCTGCGCGCCAACCCATGGGCTGGATGGCGGGGAGATCCCGGCAAAGCTCGGGGCGCAGGTGGAGACCGGGGAGGTGCTGGGCATTCTCGACCATGCGGCGCTGAGCGAAGAGGATATTTTGCTCGGGCGCTACGACGGGGCGGAAGTCGAGACCTTTGTGGTCAACTGGATGGCCCCGACGCAAGCGCTGCTGCTGCGGGTGGACATAATCGGCGAGATTGTGCGCGAGGACGGCGTTTTTCGCGCCGAGCTGCGCTCCGGGCAGGCGGCACTCAACGTGACGCGCGGGCGGCTTTATCAGGGGCTCTGCGATGCGATCGTGGGGGACGCGCGCTGCGGCGTTGATCTCGCGGCGAGCGAATTTCGCGGAACGGCGACGGTGGTGGCTGTGGCCGATCCGTTCCGGCTGGTGGTTGAAGGGCTCGAGGGCTTTGCCGAGGACTGGTTCGCCTTTGGCATGGGCACATGGAGCGATGGCAAGCGCGCGGGACTTGCTGATGCGGTGCTGACCCATCGCAAGGAAGCGGCGGGCGATGTGCTCGGCTTTGGCCAGGCGGTGGGCGAATGGGTGGTGCCCGGCGATCTGCTGGTGATGACGGCAGGGTGTGACCGGCGCCTTGTGACCTGCCGGCAGAAATTCGCCAATGCGGCCAATTTTCGAGGCTTTCCGCATGTGCCGGGCAGCGATTTCGTCTTGCGCCATCCGCGCCATGGCGATGCGCTGGATGGGCGGGCGGTGGTGCGATGAACACGGACACCGTGGTGGTGGCGGCGCGGGAATGGCTGGGCACGCCCTATCGGCATCGCGCTTCGACGCAGGGCGCGGGCTGCGATTGTCTGGGGCTGATCCGGGGCGTGTGGCGAAACCTCTATGGGGATGAGCCGATGGCTGTCCCTGCCTATCGGGCGAGCCCGCGCGATCCGGAATATGCAGGGGCACTTCGGGCGGCGGCGGAAAAGTTTCTGCTGCCGGCAGCGGGAGAATTGGCGGCGGGCCAGGTGGTGCTGTTTCGGCTGGCGGGGCTCAGAGAGTCGAAGCATTGCGGGATCATGGCTTCAGGCGACCGGTTCATCCATGCGCAGGAAAAGCTGGGCGTGGTGGAGGCAAATCTGACCGAAGGCTGGGCCCGGCGGGTGAGTGGGCGCTTCTGGTTTCCGTGAGCGTTGATTGAGACCCCCACTAACCTCCCCCTGCTAGGGGGAGGGGCGCTGCGGTGGCTCACTGTCGGCTCAGCATATCCGATCAGTCCCTCCCCCTTCTTCAGGGGGAGGCTAGGAGGGGGGGCGCCAAGGCATTCACGCCCACACAACCAAAAGGAAAAAAACATGGCCACGATGGCTTTATCCCTGGCGGGGCAGTTTGCCGGGGCGCTGGTGGGTGGGCCGTTTGGCGCGACGATTGGGCGGGCGCTGGGGGCGCTGGCGGGGAGCGCTGTGGATGGGTGGCTGTTTGGCGAAAAGCGCGAGGCGGCCAGTTTTGATGTGCGGCTGGTGGGGTCGGTCGAAGGCGCGCCGATCCCGAGGCTTTATGGCTGGGGGCGTCTGGCGGGAAACATCATCTGGGCGCGCGAGCTCGAGCGGCTCGATGGCGAGACCGCCGGGGCCAAGGCTATGGGCGGGCCCGAGGACGAAGAAATTGGCGCCAGCTTTGCCATCGGCTTTTGCGAGGGCGAGGTGGCGCGGCTGGGGCGGATCTGGGTCGACGGGCAATTGCTCGATACGCGCGGGCTGAATTTCCGCTTCTATCGCGGAACCGAGGATCAATTGGCCGACAGCCTGATCGAGGCGACGCAGGGGGCGGGCAATGCGCCGGCCTATCGCGGGCTTTGCTACATCGTTTTTGAAAATATGCCGCTGTCGCGCTTTGGTAATCGCATTCCGCAGATTTCGGTGGAGCTCTGCCGGGTGGTGGGAGAGCTGGAGCGGGATATCCGCGCCATTACCGTGATCCCCGGCGCGACCGAGTTTGGCTATGACCCGGTGCCGCGCCTGCTGGTGCTGGGGCCGGGGGAGGGGCGCGGGGAGAACGCGCATTTCCTGCCGGGGGTGAGCAATTGGACCGCCTCGATCGACGAACTGGCCGACCTCTGCCCGAACTTGAAACATGTGGCGCTGGTGGTGAGCTGGTTTGGCGACGATCTACGCTGCGGGCAGTGTCGCATCACGCCACGAGTGGAAGCCTATGGGCGGCAGATCGAGGGCGTCACCTGGAGCGTTGCGGGATTTTCGCTTGAGGACGTGCCCGAGGTTTCCTATCACGATGGCGGGCCGGCTTATGGCGGGACGCCTTCAGATGGGGCGGTGAAGGCGGCGATCGCGGATCTTAGGGCGCGCGGGTTTGAGGTGACGCTCTATCCGCTGATCATGATGGATGTGCCGGCGGACAACGGGCTCGACGATCCCTATGGGGCCGACGAGCAGGCAAGCTATCCCTGGCGCGGGCGCATCACCTGTCATCCGGCACCGGGGCAGGTGGGTTCGCCCGATGGGACGGAAGACGCGGCCGATCAGGTCGCGGCATTTGTCGCCGATTATCGGGACATGGTGCTGCACTATGCCGGGATCGCCGAGGAGACAGGCGTCGAGGCGCTGCTGATCGGCTCGGAAATGCGCGGACTGACGACTGTGCGCGGGGCTGGGGACAGTTTTCCGTTTGTCGCGGCGCTGGTGGCTCTCGCGGCCGATGTGCGGGCCATTGTCGGGGCGGGCACGAAGCTCAGCTATGCGGCCGATTGGAGCGAATATTCGGGCTATCAGCCGGACGGGGCGAAATATTTTCACCTCGATCCGCTCTGGGCCTCGGACGATATCGATGCCGTGGGGATCGATTGCTACATGCCGGCGGCCGATTGGCGGAATGGCGAGGGGCATCTGGACGCGGCGGGTGTGGATGGGCCGCATGATCTGGCCTATCTTGGCAAAAATATAGCCGGGGGCGAGGGCTTTGACTGGTTCTATGCCAGCGATGCCGACCGGGCGGCGCAGGTCCGCACGCCGATCACCGACGGGACGCATGGCGAGCCCTGGATCTGGCGCTACAAGGATATCGAAGCGTTCTGGCGCAACGAACATTTTGACCGGCCGGGCGGTATGCGGGCGGAAAATCCGACCGCCTGGGTGCCGGAAAGCAAGCCGATTTGGATGACCGAACTGGGCTGCGCGGCGGTCGACAAGGGCGCCAACCAGCCCAATATTTTCGGCGATCCGAAAAGCGCCGAAGGTGGGCGGCCCTATTTTTCCTCCGGCATTCCGGACCTTCTGATCCAGCGGCAATATCTGCGGGCCCATTTCCGGCATTGGAATGATGGCGACAAGAACCCGGACGGAATGGTCGACCCCGAGCGGATCTATTGCTGGACCTGGGATGCGCGACCCTATCCGGCCTTTCCGGCGCTGGATGAGGTCTGGGCGGATGGTCCGAACCACAATACCGGCCATTGGCTGACCGGGCGGCTGGGCGGAGCGGCGAGCGACGAGATCCTGGCGGCCGTGGCGGAGGAACATGGTTGTCCGATTGAGGCCAGCCCCGCCGCGCCGCTGATTTCGGGCATGGTGCTGCCAGCGCCGCGACGGGCGCGAGATGTCATTGAGCCGCTGCTGGAGGTGACGGGGCAGAGGCTGCTGGTGCGGAACGGCGTGTTGACGACGCGGCCGCTGAACCGCGCTGTGAGTGCTGGCTTTGTCGAGGATGACCTCGCAAAAATTGATGCGCCGGTGATTTCGCGGCGGCGGTCGGCAGCGTCGGAAAGACCGGCGCGGCTGGCGCTGGGGCATCTCGATCGAGCGCGGGATTATCTGGGGGCTTCGGCGGTAGCGATCCGCCCCGGCGTGGGGCCGATGGTGCAGGAAAGCCTCGATATGGTGCTTGATCCGGCGGGGGCACGGCTGGCGGCCGAACGTCTGCTCGATGGGCGGGCGGCGGCCGGGGACAGTGTTGAGCTGGCGCTGCCGCCAAATCTCCTGGCGCTGGAGCCGGGAGATCGGATCGCGGTAGCGGGGCTGGCCGAGGGGTCATTTGAGGTCACCGAAATCCGCGATGGTCTGGTGCGTCGGATTACGGCGCGGGCGCTGCCGATTGGGGATGCGGTGGCAACGGGCGTCGATCGCCCGCCGGCCATCCAGCCGGTGGTGGCGTTGAATGCGCCGCCAGTGCTGGTGGCGGTGCATCTGCCCGGCAGCGAAGCGGGCGGGCGCATGGTCTTTGCCGCGCATGCAAAACCCTGGGCGGGTCCACTGCGGGTGACAGATGAGACGACGGGCGCTGTGCTGGCGGAGGTGACACGGCCGGTGTTCATGGGCGAGGTCGTAGACGGCATGGGCGCGGGTTCCCAGCATGTCTGGGACAGGGCAAATGCGCTCGATATCAGGCTCTATACCGGGCATCTGGCTGATGCGGAAGAGGGGGCCGTGTTGGCGGGGAGCAATCGGCTGGCGGTCGGACCGATGCAGGCGATTGGGAGGTTATCGGCTTTGCCGAGGCCGAACTGGTCGCGGCGAAAACCTATCGATTGAGAAAGCTGCTGCGTGGGTTGTACGGAACCGGGCCGGTCGTCGGGACTGTCTCTGCCGGACGAAAAGTGGTGGTGCTCGATGCTCGTGCCGGGAGCATTGGACTTGGTGCGGGGGCAATCGGGGAAACGCAGCGCCTCCGTGTCTTTGCCGGGGCGGTGGATGTGGACGGGCAGGTTTTGGAGCTGACGCCGACATCGGCGCCATTACTGTCCTTGCCGCCCTGTCATCTGCGCGCAAAACGGACTGAGGGCGGGGATGTCGCCTTCTCCTGGGTGCGGCGCAGCCGTCTCGATGATGGCGGCTGGGGGGTGGTGGATGTGCCGCTCGATGTGGTGCCGGAAGCCTATGCGCTCGAGATTTTTGACGGCGACGCGGTGAAACGCCGGATCGAAATCGGGGCGGCCAGCGCCACCTACAATCTTGCCGATCAGACCACAGACTTCGGCGGCGCTGCGGAGGATTTAACCTTTGCAATTGCGCAGATCAGTCCGGTGCTCGGCGACGGGCATTGGACGAGGGGAGAGTTCCATGACTGAGACCCGTTTCGATGCTTGCCTCGACCATATGCTGGCCCAGGAGGGCGGCTATGTCGACCACCCCGCCGATCCCGGGGGCGCGACCAATATGGGCATCACGCGCAAGACCTTGGCGCGCTGGCGCAATATCTCGCCCTGGACTGAACTGCCGAAGTCGGCGGTGGAAGGGCTGACGCGCACTGAAGCGGCGCGGATCTATCGGGCGCTCTACTGGAATCCCTGCCGGGCGGACCAGTTTCCGCCGGGGCTCGATCTGGCGCTCTTCGATTTCGCCGTCAATTCAGGGCCGGACCGCGCCGTCCGGACGCTGCAAGCCGGGCTTGGTGTGGCAGCCGATGGCGTCGTCGGACCGGTGACAACATCGGCTGCACAAAAGGCCGATGCCAATGAAGCGATCAATGATCTCTGCGACCGTCGCCTGCGCTTTCTGCAGGGGCTGTCCACTTTTCCGACCTTCGGGCGCGGCTGGACCAGACGCGTCGCAGACATCCGCAAGACGGCGCTGGCAATGGTGCCGGCGGCCGCCCTACCGTCCCAGCAGAGGAGAACCAACATGTCTATTCTGACCGGCTACCGGACCTATGTCGTCGGCGCCTTCATGCTGATCGCTGGCCTCGCTCAGGTGCTGGGGATCGACCTGCCGGCGCTCGATGGCGGCGCGGCAGGTCACCTCATCTTCGAGGCACTCGCCATCATTTTCCTCCGCAAGGGGCTGAAAGGCGATCTCGGTCGCGCGTAGTCTGCCTCGATTTTGCCCGGCGCTCGCAGCGCCGGGGACTCAGATGAGTCGCAACTGCGAGTTCTCAGGCAGGTTGATGTGTTGGGACCCTCCAAGCCATTTCACCGCGCACTCGACGGTCACGCTCGATCTCAGTTCCACCTTTGTCGGCGTGAAATCGTCCCACTCCATATCGATCAACAGCCCGCCGCGAGCGCGCAGGCCGCGTACTGACCCCGTGGGCCAGGCTACGGGGAGGGCGGGAAGCAGGTGGATGCTGCCGGGGCGGGATTGCACGAGCATTTCCAATATCCCCGCCGCTCCGCCGAAATTCCCGTCGATCTGGAAGGGCGGATGCGCGTCGAACAAATTGCGATAGCTGCGTTCCGGACTGAGCAGCAGGTTCAGTACGGCGTGGGCATGGTCGCCTTCTCCCAACCGCGCCCAGAGATTCAGGCGCCAGGCGATGGCCCAGCCGGTCGCCTCATCGCCGCGCAGTTCGAGCGACTTGCGGGCTGCGGCAGCCAGCGCGGGGGTCCCGTCTGGCGTGATCTGATGGCTGGGATAGAGGCCATAGAGGTGGGAGACGTGGCGGTGGTCCATTTCCGGAGCGCTGAGGTCCCAGTCCTCGAGCCATTCCTGAAGTTGCCCGGCCTTGCCAACCTGGTGCTCGGGCAGGCGCGCAAGCGCATTCCCGACCTCCTCTTGCAGGCGCGCGTCATGCCCCGACCGCGCGGCCGCCTCGAGGTAGGCGATGAACAGATCGCGGAGGATCTGATTGTCCATGGTCGGGCCTGCACAGACAGTTGCGCCCTGCGGGTGGACATTTTCGGGCGAGACCGAGGGCACTGTGACCAGCAAATCCGTGCCCGGAAGCGTCTGCAACGTGTCGAGGAAGAACTGTACGGCGCCCTCCAAAGTGGGCAACAGCCGTTGCACAAGAGGGTTGGGGAAGCCGGCATAATGGGCGTGATCCCAGGCCTGAACGCAAAGCCAGGCGCCGCCCATCGGCCAGAGGCCCCATTGCGCACCGTCGATCGGACCGGTGGCTCTCCACAGGTCGGTATTGTGATGGAGCACCCAGCCGCGCGCGCCGTAATGGGCCCTCGCCATCTCGGCGCCCGTAACCGCCACGTCGTCGAGCATGTCGAGGAAGGGCTCGAAGCTTTCGGCGATATTGGCCGGGTCCGGCAGCCAGTAGTTCATTTCGACATTGATGTTCGCCGTGTATTTGCTGCCCCAGGGCGGCCGCGTCGAGCGGTTCCAGAGCCCCTGCAGATTGGCGGGCTGTCCGCCTGGCCGGCTAGACGACAGCATCAGATAGCGGCCATATTGCAGGTAAAGCGCCGCCAGCCCAGGGTCTTCACCCCGGGCAAACTCGGCAATACGCTGGTCGGTGGGCAGGTCTGTCCGCTCCGGCCCGAGCTCCAGCGACATGCGTTCGAATTTTTGCGCATGGGCCGCGATATGGTCCGCCCGCAATTGAGAAAAACTCTGTTCCGCGATTGCCCGTTGGCGGGCCGCGAGAGGGACTTCGATATCGCCGCCGATTTTGTCGAACCGCTCAAATGACGTCGCAAGATCAAGCGTGATCACGATTGCGGTGGCTCCGTGGACGACGAGGCGACGCCCCCGCCGCTCCACCTCTCCGCCCTCCGGCCGGAGGCTGAGGCCAATGCCAAACTGCAGGGCGGCGTCGATGCCGTGTTCGCCGAAATTGGTCCCTCGATATTGGAGGGAATATGCATCACCCTCCAGCCAGTCACCAGGTTGAGGACTGTCGAGCCAGAGTTCGAGAGCGAGCATGCCAGCCCTCGACGATTGCACGCGCATAACCATCACGTCATCGACCGCCGAAACGAAGCACTCACGGGTAAAGAGCGCAGCGTCGGCGTGGATGCCTGTGCCGAGCAGGCGGTAGCTGGTTGTCGCGATGGCGGTGCGCAGATCGAGCTCCCGGCGATAGCTGCCGGGCACGGCCTCATGCTGGAATTCGAGGAATAGATTGCCCGCTGACTGGTAGCTCATCTGCAGGTGAGGCTTGGCCAGCATTGTCTCGTTGGCGAGGGCCTCGGCCTCCGCGTAGCGTCCTGCCAGCGTGAGCGACCGCACTTTTTCGAGGTTGGGCAGGGCCTGCGGGTTGATCGGCTGGTAAGGGCCGCCTGACCACAGGGTCGCTTCATTGAGCTGGATATCTTCGCGCCCGACACCGCCGTGCACCATCGCACCCAGACGGCCGTTCCCGAGCGGCAGGGCGTCGGTCCATTCGATTGCGGGTTCACGGTACCAGAGTTTAAGGGCGGTCATGTCGTTTCCAGATCATGCAGTAAGCCGCAGTTCGGGCTGCCTGCGGACATTAGAAGGGGCCCGGATCATGTGAACCGGGCCCCGGTCGATCGGCTCAAAGCTTAATTGGCGTCGTAACCGGTCTGGTAGATCTCGAGGTAGCGGGCGAGGCCCAGGCTCTCGATATCGGAGAGATAGGTTGCCCAAGCGGCATCGTCGTTGATATCGCGCTGGCCGGTGACGAATTCGGCGTTGGACTGGGTGACGTAATTACGCAGATTGACCTGCAGTTGGGCCAGTTCGTCAGCCGTGGCGGCATCGGTCCAGATGTTCCAGTAGGGGAAGAGCTTTTCTTCCGGATATTTGCCTTCATAGAGCAGGGTGGCTTCAAAGAGGCGGCGCTCAAAGCCGGACGGCTCGTAAATCTCGGTGGGCTGCACCTGACCGCCACGCCATTCCTTGTCGCTGAAATACTGTCCCATCGCGCCCCAAGCCATGTTCGTGGGGGGAGCATTCGGGTCGGTCGGCAGCTGGTTGTAGAGCGGTGGGAAGTTGGGATCGAGCGCCAGGTCGCCTTCGACCGGACGGAGCCACTGCTCGCCCTCCTTGCCGTACTCGGCGCCAGCATGGCCTTCCATCGTGAACATGTAGTCGACGATCTTGATGGCGGCGATCTGCTGCTCTTCGCTGGCCTTGTTGGTAATCACGAATGCTGCGCCCGGCATGCTGGCGAGGTTGAACGAAGTGTAGGCGATGCCATCCGGACCGGTAAGCGGTGGCACAGGATCATAGTTGCGGTCGCGACCGTCGTCCTGGCCGACGGTGACGAAGAGGCCCGGGTGCTGTGCGGTCACGCTGCCCAGAATAACGCCTTCCGAGCTGTTGCCCAGCGACTGCAATGCTTCGCGGTTCTGCGTGAAGGCTCCGGGATCGATGAGGCCTTCCTTGTAGAGGTCCGCCAGATAGGCGAGCCCGTCGCGCCAGCCATCCTGAACCGCCTGGAACTGAACATGGCCGCCCTCAAGCGCCAGCATCAGCGGGTAGGAATTGGCCCGCGGATCGTAGACGAACGAATTCATGAAATAGGGGATCAGCGTGTCGACCACATTGGCCGAAAGCGGGATTTCGTCGGCGCGGCCATTGCCGTTGGGATCATTGTTCTTGAAGGCCAGCAGGACCTCTTTGAGCTCTGCCGTTGTGGTGGGCATCTCCAGCCCAAGCTTGTTCAGCCAATCGGTGTTGATCCAGAATTTGGCCGAATAGGAACAGTGGAAGCAGTCGTTCCACTGCGGCAGGCCGTAGATGTTTCCATCCGGCGCTGTCGCCAGCTTGCGGAATTCAGGCTCCTTCTCGAATGCAGCCAGAATATTGGGGGCGTGCTGTTCGATGAGGTCGTTCAGCGGCACGATAAGGCCCTGCTGGGAATAGCGGATCAGCTCGGCCTGGCTGAACTGGTCGACCCAGTTGATCAGCATGAAGACTTCCGGGTAGTCCCCGCTCGCCAGCGAGATCTGCCGCTTTTCCGAAGCGGCGCTGGAATCGTAGCCGGTGGTCTCGAAATTGAGACCAACGCCGAATTTTTCTTCGACCTGGGTGGTGAACCAAGCGGTATTGAGATCCATGGTCGCCGTTTGCGGGGCGAACACGCCAAGCGATGTCTGGGCCATGGCTAGTGCCGGCGCGAACGCCGTTGTGGTCAGCAACAGAGCTGTGGCCACCGTCCTCGTCATAGTGGAACGCATCGAATACCTCCTGTGGGTGCGTTGCCGTCCGGTGGGCTCCTCTTCCCCCCGGTAGTGCCTCTTTCGCTAGCCTTTCACTGATCCGAGCATGATGCCCTTGGTGAAGTGGCGCGCGACGAAGGGGTAGATGAGCAGGACTGGAACCGTGGAGATGACGATCAGGCTGTATTTGAGCAGGTCAGCCAGCTGCTGACGCTCCAGCATGGCCGTCGCATCGCCAAGGTTCGATTGGGTGTTGAGGATCAGGATGTTCCGCAGGACCAGCTGCAGGGGATGGAGCGCGTCGGTGCGCAGGTAGATCAGCGCATCAAAATAGGAGTTCCACTGCCAGATGGCGTACATCAGCGCGATCACCGCGATCATGGGCTTGGCCAGCGGGATGGCGATGAGCAGCAGGAAGCGCAGGTCGCCGGCGCCGTCGACCCGCGCCGCCTCGTACAGCTCCTTGGGGATCGCATCGCGGAAATAGGACATGGCCAAAATGACCTGCCAGACGCCGATCGCATTGGGCACGATCATCGCCCACGGCGTGTTCAGCATGCCCATGGACCGAACGACCATATAGGTCGGGATCAGCCCTCCCGAGAACAGCATGGTGAAAACGATCAGCTTGGTGATCAGCCGTCCGCCGAAAAAATCCACCCGCGACAGGGGGAAGGCCACGGCGATGGTCAGCACCACGCTCAGGGCCGTGCCGGCCGTCGTATAGAACAGCGAGTTGATGAAGCCGCTGACGATCTTGGGATCGCGCAGGGCGACCTCATAGCCGCGCAGGGTGAAGTCCACCGGCCAGAAGCTGACCCGGCCGGCAGAGACGGCTGCGGGACTGCTGAACGAACTCGCGACGATATAGATCAGCGGCAACAGCACAATGGCGAGGAAGGTTAGCAGCAGGATATAGACGGCGGCGACGAAAAGACGGTCGACCAGCACCACGTTCAGTGAACGTTTCCGCAGCCGCGCGCGCGCCGTTTGATTTGATTCTGCGGTCAGATCGGTCACCAGAGGCTCCTTCCGGTTACCCGCTTGGCAACGGCGTTTACCGTGACCAGCAGCACGAGATTGATCACCGCATTGAAGAGGTTGATCGCGGTTGCCAGGCTGAAATTGGCGTTCAGCAGACCGGTCTTGTAGACATAGGTGGAGATGATCTCGGACTGGCTCAGGTTGAGCGGGTTCTGCAGCAGGAAGGCCTTCTCGAAGCCCACCTGCATGATGTTCCCGACCCCGAGGATCAGGATGATGATCGCCGTCGGCATGATGCCGGGAATGTCGACGTGAATGATCTTCTGAATGCGGCTGGCGCCATCGACCTTGGCCGCCTCATAGAGCGAGGGGTCGATGCTTGAGAGGGCCGCGATATAGATGACCGCTGAATATCCCGCGGTCTGCCAGATGTCTGACCAGACATAGACATGCTTGAAGTAATCGGCGCGCGCCAGGAAATCTACCGCCGGAATGCCGAAGAGGCCGAAGACATCGCCCACGAGACCAATCCGTGGCGAGAGGATGAGTATGGTCATCGACACGATGACGACGGTCGAAATGAAGTAGGGCGCGTAGGTGACGAGCTGGACCGTCTGCCGGAAGGCTCTCAGGCGCACCTCGTTGAGCGCCAGCGCCAGGATGATCGGGATCGGGAAGCTGGCCAGAATATAATAGGCGGAGAGGGTGAAGGTGTTGCGCAGCAACTGCCAGAACACCGGATTGTTGAAGAAGCTGTAGAAGTGCTTCAGCCCGGCCCAGGGGCTCCCCCAGACCCCCGCCACCACATTGTAGTCCTTGAACGCGATGATCGCATTGATCATCGGCAGATATCGGAAGATGGCAAAGTAGGCGAGCGGCACGATGATCAGCAGGTAAAGCTGCCAATGGCGCTGCCAGCTGCGCTTTGCAGCATATCGCCAGCCCTTGCGCCTGTTTTTGCCGATGTCGTGACTAGCTGCCATGGACCACGATCCTCGTGATTTCTGCGGGAGCTTCGGGGAAGTGCACGATGACCGCGCGCAATCTCTTGCCAAGGACGAGAAACTTTATGGTTTCGATCGCGGTGTTGCCGGCCGCGGCAAGACCGGATTTGCCGTTCATTTCCGACTCGGTTTCGACCCGGAAGGGCACGTTGGTGTGCTCCCCGAACGCCACTTCAATGGTGCTGACGGCCCATTTCCCTTCGAGGTCGAGCCGCACCCAGGCGCCAGGTTCCGCGGTGGCCGGTTTCCAGCCGAGATCGGTGGCATAATCGGCGACGAGATGGGCGGGCCTCGTCGGATCAAAACTGCTGGCAAAGACCGGGCGCTTCTCCGACAAAATCCGGGTGCCGCTGGCATGGACCAGCCCTTTGACGCTCGGCGGACCCGGCTGGAAACGCCGGTGCTGGCCGGACCAGGGTGTTCCCCCGACCGCTTCCAGCCTCAACTCTGCCGGGGCAACACCCTCGCTGGTGGCACGGATGACGATGGGCCCGGAATGATATGAGCGCATTTCGATGGCGCCTATGCCATCGATAAATCCCTTGTTCCCGGGCGAGAGCTCGATTGCGGTGCCGGTGGGGAATATTCCGCCCCCTTCAACGACTTCGAGGCGTACCGGCTGTTCCACGGCGACGCGGAGGCCCGCATCATCAATGAGCTCGACGAGGAGATGAGCGTCGTCGGTGCCGTCAGTCTGCAGCGTGGTGCGATCAGCGGTGAGCCGGAGAGCCGTCGCCGTTCCGGGCTTTGGCCAGATCGGGGCCGGCACGCCTGCCAGATGTTCGCGATACCAGTACCAGGACCGCAATGGGACGCGGAAATAGTCGATGAACCCCATGCGGCCCATCTCCGGCATGATGCTGCCATGGTGAAAGCCGCACCAGAGGATGATGCCCGCGCGCCAGGGATAGGGTTGCTCGACATTGTCGGTGTAGTGGGGGGCGAACTTGCCAGGTCTGTCCTGATAGCTGACGCCATATTCGGAGACGAGATTGGGGCGGCCGGGGTCGTGGAAGAGGGTAGCGCCATCGCCATTATAGCCCACGAGGTCGCCGAGCTTGTCGAAATCGCGGCGCTGGGCTCCGCCCACAGATGCCGGCCGGGTCGGATCCAGCTCATGCGACAGATCGATCAGCGCCTGGGTCAGCGCCTTGGCCTGGGGAAGGACGCTCTCGTCTGCAAAGAATACCTCATTGCCCATGCTCCAGGTGACGATGGACGGATGATTGCGATGCGTGCGGATCATCTCGGAGAGCTGCTGGCGGCAGCTCTGCTCGAATTCTGGTTGATCCTCCGCGTGGATCGGGTAGGCGCTGGCCGTCCAGAAACCCTCAGTTGTCTCACCACCCGTGCCCCAGAACGCCAGTTCCGACCAGAACAGCATCCCCTGCCTGTCACACTCTTCGGCAAAGACCGGGTGATGGGGATAGTGTGAGCCGCGGATGAAGTTCATCCCGGCCTCACGGATCATGGAGATATCCCTGCGGATCCCGGCATGGGTCGAGGCATCCGACCAGCCGGCGCGGTCCTGATGGACATTGGCGCCGTGAATTGGCAGGTGCCGGCCATTGAGGAAAAAGCCCTCCTTGGCATCGAACCTTATGGTTCGGATGCCGAACGACGTCTCTGCACGATCAACGATCCCCTCCTGTTCCAGAAGCTGGTCGAGGCAATAGAGATAGGGATGGTCGACGTCCCAAAGGGCTGCGTCTCGAATGGTCATGTTCTGGCTGACCGTCACGGACTCCCCAGGCGGGATCTGGATCGCAATCGAGTTGCCGGCAGCCTCCTCGACCTGGCGCAGAACAGTGCTTTTCAGTGTGCCTTCAAAGGCAGTGTCTGAATGATTGACCAGCTCCGTTTCGATGAAAACGGAAGCTGATCCATCCCCGTTCGGTGACGAGCGGACGAAGGTGCCGTACCAGGCGAACCGCGTCTTTGCGCCAGCGATCCAGCTCACATCGCGATAGATGCCGCCATTGAAACTGTGCTCGCCGGCCCGCGGCGCCAGACGCGGGTTCCACTCGTTGCTGACAATGACGGTGATGCGGTTCTGACCGGCGCGCAACAAGGCAGAAACATCGATCAGAAACGGCGTGTATCCGCCAAGATGGCGCCCCGCTTCAATGCCATTGACGAGCACAAGAGCATCCTGAAACACCCCCATGAACTCGAGGGCATGAAACATCCCGATCTCGCTGGGCGCGACATCGATCTGGCGCGAATACGTGCCTTTCCCGACGTAGAACTGGGTGTCCATGAAATAGGGGATGCCGAAGGAGTGGGGCAGGCCGACATCGTACCAGCGGGGATCATCCGGGTCGGTGACGTCCCGCAGGTCGCCATAGGCGAACTGCCATTCCGCGTTCAACAATCTCTTGTCGAATGGCACGTCCACCATCACCCCTCCCAAGGTAGTCCGTGAACATTCACGGTCTTATTTTGGTGAAATTTCCGCTCAATATTCGCGCGGCATACCTAGGCTTTTTGTCTTCCGTGAATGTTCACGCTATTGGGCTAAATTGACCCTGTCAAGTTCACGCGGACTCGCGCCACAGCAGCTTCGCTTCTGTACTGCGATGGATCGAAGGAACCTCGCGAAAATGGTAGGCGGCTAGCTCATCGACGATGTCGAGAGCGCCGCGGGCAATTGCTTCGCGGTCAATGGCGAGGCTGCTGAGTTTGGGTGAAATCGCCTCGCCCAGTAAGAGGCCATCCACGCCCAGGATGCGCACCCGGCCCGGGACAGCCGCGCCCATGGCGAGCGCACCCTGTATCGCGCCGATTGCCATGACGTCGTTGAACGCCAACACTGCGTCTGTCTGGGGATGCGTCGTAAGGAGGGTCTTGAGGGCTTCCCCGCCACCGGCGAAAGTTTCCACACCCCAGACCACGGCACCGCGCGATTGCGGCCTGACGACTTCTTCGAAATACTGCCGGCGCTCTGAGGGCAGGTAACTGGTGCTCGTCTTGAGACTGTAGCCGGAATCGATCATGCCGATATGCTGGGCGCCCCGCGCATACAGCGCCTCGATCGCGACCTTGACGCCGGCGCGCCAGTCGAGGTTGATGGAATGAATGCCGGCGATCCTGCTGGTTCTTTCGAGCAGAACTACAGGCAATCCGCGCGCGATAACCTTGATCCGATCCTGCGGGACAGTGATGTGCCCGACGATGACGTCGACCTGATCCCGCAGTAATTCGAGGGCCTCTTCCTCGTCCACGCCTTCAGTCGCGGTGATCACGACATGCCAGCCGCGCCGCTTGGCTTCCTGCAAAATGTCTGCCGCGAGGTCGGTGTAGTAGGGGTTTCGAAACGAGGCCACCACATAGCCAATGGCCACGGACTTGGTCCGGGCGGCAAAATTGCGCGCAAAACGGCTCGGCCGATAGCCGAGGCGCGCAGCCACTTCGAGCACGCGCGTCTTCGTTTCCTGGCTGATGTCGCCCTTGTCGTTGAGCGCACGGGTGACCGCGCCACGCGAGACGCCGGCAACAGCGGCAACGTCATTGATCGTCACTTTGCGTGTCATCGGACAAAAGGCTTTGGCGAGAAAATAATCACGGATTATGCAATCGGGCGCAGGCGTTCGCCTGCTGGTGTGAAGTACAGAGCTTTGGATATGTCCACTGCGAAGTCATGGATCTGGCCCGATGCCATATCTTCCGCACCGCGGTCTTCAATAATGACCTGACCCTCTCCCAGCGTGGCGTAGACATAGCGCGTGCCGCCGAGATATTCAACGATATCAACGGCCAAGGGTAGTGTGACGCCCTCAGGTCCGGGCACGAAATGCTCCGGACGCAACCCAACCAGGATGTCTAGCGGCTGTTCGGCAAGGGAAGGAACTGGCCAGGATACCCCATTGGCCAGTTCGATCCTTCCATCCGCGTACCGGGCTTTGAGGAAATTCATTCGCGGAGAGCCGATAAAGCCGGCAACAAACAGCGTGGCGGGGTTGGTGTAGAGTTCGGCTGGTGACCCGACCTGCTCGATGCGGCCGGCGCGCAGCACGACGATCTTGTCTGCCAGCGTCATCGCCTCGGTCTGGTCGTGGGTGACATAGATCATTGTCGTGCCAAGCGCCTTGTGCAGCTTGGCGATTTCCACCCGCATGGACACCCGCAGCTCGGCATCGAGATTGGACAGGGGTTCGTCGAACAGGAAAACGTCGGGGTTGCGCACGATCGCCCGGCCGATGGCCACGCGCTGCCGCTGCCCACCGGACAGCTGAGCCGGCTTGCGCTCGAGCAGGTCTTGAAGCTGCAGGACTTCGGCGGCCTCTGTGACCCGCTGCGCTACGGTCTTGCGATCGACCCCCTGCATCCGCAATGGAAAGCCGATATTCTGGCGAACGCTCATGTGAGGGTAGAGCGCATAGTTCTGGAAGACCATGGCGATGCCGCGCGCCACGGGGTCGGCGTCGGTGACATCGCTTCCACCGATCCTGACCTCGCCGTCGCTCACATCTTCGAGGCCCGCCACCATGCGCAACAGGGTGGACTTTCCGCAGCCCGACGGGCCGACAAAGACGGTGAAAGATCCGTCTTCGATTGCGAGGTCCAGGCCGTGGATTACGGGAAAGTTGCCAAATGACTTTACGACACCTGCAAGTTCAACGCTCGCCATCCCGGTCCCTCCATCCGTGAACGTTCACGCTAGATTGCTGGACAGGGATAGTCAATCTGCGCTTATAGTGTCGAATTAGCCGCCTGATCTTTTATCGCTTTGCTTGCCATATTCATGTCCCATTCAGTATCGGCTCGCTAGTGTCGGCCTCATGAGAACACATGCTCCCAAACCATCTGCTGCTGCCGCGCTGGCCTTGTCGCTCGCTTTGGCTGTGTCCGGCACCGGTGGCGCGCAGGCTCAGACCTGCCTCGATAAGCGGCAGATCCAGGAAGCTGTGGCGACCGGGCAGATCATGTCGCTCGACACCGTGCTCGTCTCGGCCGGGGTGGATCCCAGCGCCGAAATTCTCAACGTTCAGGTTTGTGACGAGGGGGGCAGGTTGGTATATGTGATCGGTGTGCTCTCTGCCGATGGACAGGCGCAAAATCTCGTTCTGAGTGCACAATAGCGTCTCAGTAGGGGTATTCGATGCGGGTTCTGGTCGTAGAAGATGACGTCAATCTCAACCGTCAGCTCAAGGACGCCCTGACAGAAGCGGGTTATGCCGTCGACGTGGCCATGGATGGCGAAGAGGGGCACTATCTCGGCGACACCGAGCCTTATGATGCCGTCATTCTCGATATCGGCCTGCCGCGCATGGACGGCCTGTCCGTTCTTGAAGAATGGCGCCGCGCCGGCAAGACTATGCCCGTGCTGCTGCTGACCGCGCGCGATCGCTGGAGCGACAAGGTGCAGGGGATCGACGCCGGCGCCGATGACTACGTCGCAAAACCCTTTCACATGGAAGAAGTGCTGGCTCGCGTGCGCGCCCTTGTGCGTCGCGCCGCAGGCCATGCCAGCAATGAGATCGTCGCCGGTCCGGTACGGCTCGATGCGCGGTCCGGCAAGGTCACGGTCGATGGTCAGTCGATCAAGCTGACCAGCCACGAACTGCGGCTGCTGAGCTATCTCATGCACCACAAGGGCAAGGTCATTTCCCGCACGGAACTGACCGAGCACCTCTACGACCAGGATTTTGACCGCGACAGCAACACGATCGAAGTGTTCGTCGGTCGCCTGCGCAAGAAGCTGCCGGACGACTGCATCCAGACCGTGCGCGGGCTGGGCTACCAGATCGCTGAAGACTGAGCGTCCCGGCATTGGAAAACAAGGCCGCAACAGAGCCGGTGGAGCCGACAAAGCCGGTCGACTGGTTGCGCAAGGGGTCGATCGCCGTCTCGCTCTTTTCGATCACCGCCGGCTGGCTGGTGATCGCGCTGGTGGCCACCGGGTTCCTGCTCACCGATCTCTATTCGCGCGCGCTCGATACCACCCTGTCCGAGACGCTGGATTTTCACGTCGAGGGCCTGACCGGCGTTCTCCTTGATGAGGGAGATCCCCGCGCGCCAGACATCGCCTTGCCCGATCCACGCTTCGACCGGCCGCGCTCCGGCTGGTACTGGATCATCCGGGACGGGCAGGGCGCTCTGATCAATCTTTCCACCTCCGTCGTCGGCATCGATCTGCCCCGGCTCGATGCCAATCCCGATGCCCAGGGACGACGCACTGGCGTGGTCAGCGACGCTTTCGGCACGCAATTGCGCATTGTCGATCGCGTGGTGCGGCTGGATGGTCAGGACTATCACATCGTCGTCGCCGGCAATCTGACCGAAATTCTTGGGCTCGTCGGTGAGTTTCGCGGCCAGGCGTTCATCGTGCTCGGCGCGGTGGGCGCCATGCTCGCCATCATGAGCGCCATCATCGCGCGCATTGCGCTGCGGCCCATTGGTCAATTGCGCGGCGCGATCGAAAGCGTGCGCGAAGGCGAGAGCCCCAATATCACCGGCACTTATCCCACCGAGCTCGCCCCACTGGCCGAAGAGGTCAACGAACTGCTCCGCTCCAACACCGAGATCATCGAGCGGGCGCGCAGCCAGGTCGGCAATCTCGCCCACGGGCTGAAGACGCCCATTGCGGTGCTGCGCAATGAGTCCGCTGCCAGCAAGGGCGCACTGGCCGATGTGGTGCACGCCGAGACCGAGAAGATGAGCACCATGGTCTCGACCTATCTCGAGCGGGCCCGGCTGGCGGCGCGCACCTCGGTGGTCGGCAAGAAGGCCGATGCGACCATGGTCATGCTCCGGCTGACCCGCGTCATGCGCAAAATCCATCCTGATGTCACCATCGCCTTCCAGCGCCCGGATGCCTCGCTCGCCTGGTTCCGCGGCGATGAGGCCGATCTCGAGGAAATGGCGGGAAATCTGCTCGATAATGCCTGCAAATGGTCCAAGGGCCAGGTGGGAGTACGCCTTTCGAGTGAGCGCAGCCCCAAAGGCAACATGTTATTGGTCCGGATCGACGACAACGGGCCGGGCCTCACCCAGGAAGACGCCCAGAAAGTGTTGCGTCGCGGTGTCAGGCTGGACGAGAAAACACCCGGAACAGGACTTGGACTGGATATCGTCAAGGAACTGGTCGATGTGTACGGCGGTAGCCTGGAACTCAAGCGCTCTGCGCTGGGTGGGTTGCTGGTCGAGCTCCGCCTGCCTGCGGCCCGCCTGGGAAGCCCCGTGCGTACCGCTAACCCATGACGCATTTTTGCCGTATTGGGCCAACAAGAACCGACCGTATGCTGGAAAGGTCAAAATAATGAATCGTTTCGCCCTGTTTGCTGCTCCCGTTCTGGCCCTGGTTCTGGCCGGCTGCTCCAGCACTGGCCCTGCGCAGGTGGCCCAGGCCCCCGTCGTGGTCCAGCCTGTGATTGCCCAGCCGATGGTTCCAAGCTCTGCCCAGACCGTGCAGCAGGCCCGCCTGACCACCAGCATTGCCAATGGTTTCGTTGATGCCGGCGCGCTGTCGCTGATGAGCGCCAAGGATTCTGCCGAAGCCAACAGCGCCCAGTTCTATGCGCTGCAGTTCGGCCGTCCGGGCGCACCGCGCCAGTGGGCGGGCGACAAGGGCACGACCGGCTCTGTGGCCGTTGGCCCCTATGTCCGCGTCAACAACCTCGACTGTCGCGACTTCACCCACACCGTCAAGCTCGGCGGCAAGGACTATGTGAAGAAGGGTACCGCCTGCCGCGAGCAGACCGGCAACTGGAATGTGGTTCAGGGCGCAGCCTGATCGCCAACTCCGGCGTCGGCAGTTAAGGATTGTTTACCGGCACGCTATAGGCTGGCCGCGTATTTCATCCCAGACCGATTGCGCATATGACCCCGCTTGCGAACCGCACAGATTCCGCCGCGCCGGCTAGTTCCGGCCCGGCGCACGCTCCCTTCTGCGGGCTGATCGACGCCATACTGATTGATGAACCAGTGCTGGTGGCTCTCCCCGGAGCAGTGAGCAGGCCGACCGCATTCGCCATCTGGGTCTGGGTGGCGCGCGATCTCTGCTCCGACATCATTTCCCACGACCAGATCGAGCAGGGCGCGCTGACCGCGGCCGAACTCGAGCCTTTGATGCCCGAACTTTTGGCGCGCATGAAGGCTGCGCTGGCCCAGGCCAAGAGCGATATTGAAACGAGCCGGCGCCTTGCCGCCCAGCTCGGTCGCGAAGACGGTCTCGAACGCCTGCCGATCGTCATGCTGGCGTTGCGCAACCGCGCGCTGCTCACCAAGGCACAGGCCTTTGGCCGCGCCACCAACACCATCACCGATGATGCCGCACTCGGGTCCGCCATCAGCGCCATGCCCCTGCAGGATCCCGCGCTGGCCGCGCTCGTTTTCCAGGCCGCGCTTGGCCAGGTAGCCAATCCGACACTGCTGATCACCGCAGCCATCAAGCTCGCCGGCGCGCCATCGGAAGTCGCAATCTTGCGCGTCGGGCTGTCGCCGTTGATCGACGCCCATATCGCCCACGCCCAGAACCAGTTGCGCCTTTTGCGGTTGAGCGGTCCGTTCTCGGATGTCGACCTCGTCTGCCGCGCGCTGGAGCGGTTCCACCATCTGGTGCGCTCGCTGACCGGCTACATCGAGTTCTCGCGCGGAAGCCAGGCGACGGCTGCGCTGTCCACCATCACCAAATTTGTCTCCGATCGTCTGGAGCCGCGGCTGAAGGAGGTCGTCACCGACCTCAACCAGGCGATGCGCCGGCGCGACGGAGCCGATCGGCTTGATACCGACAAGCTGCTGGCTGCTGTCAGTGGCGTCTATCTGCTCGCCACTGTCCGCGATTGCCGCGATTCGCTGGCGATCAATGCGGTCTTCGATCAGGCCTGGAGCCAGTCGGGGCAGGCGCTGGAAATCCATATCCAGCGCACCATGGATCATTATCGGCAGAACCTCGACGACACCAACACCGCCAGCCGCCTCGATGCCGTGATCAAGATGGCCCAGCTGCGGTTCTCCAATGAATATGCCGATACGCTGAAAAAGGCCCGCCTCGCCGCCGAGCGCGCTCGCTAGCTCTAGGCGGAGCCTGTCTTGACCGACCGCACTGGCGTCACCGCAACCGATTGCCCGTGGTCGCGCGCATAGAGCGATCCCTGGGCGGCTGACGCGCTGATCAGCGCCTCAATGCTGGTTGTGGTGCTGCGCAGCACCACGCCGACCGCGGCCATGGGGTCACTGTTGTCGAGATCGCCGAAGATCAGCGCGCCGGGCCCCAGCCGCCGCCCGTCCTCAGCCTCAATGATCGTGAGCACAGCGTCCGCCCCGAAGCGGTTCTCGAGATATTTGGGGATGGTGCCTTCGGTGACGGCGGCTTCGGCCGGTCCTTTTTCCGATGGCGCCTCGACGGTCAGGGGAATGATGGCGACCCGCTCCTGGGCGACGAAACCGGCTGAATCCCGTGGCACCAGCCCCAGCGTCACGCCGGCGGCGATCGTGCCGAGCGTCAGGGATTGCGAGGCCTCCGAAAGTGCCGGCAGTTCCGGTTCGCTCCGGGTGCGGAACCGGTCATACCAGCGCCGCGGTGGCAGGCTGGGCCGCGTCAGCAGCGCGCCGCCGCCATCGAGATAGGTAATCGCGTTTGTCTCCCGTTCGCCGAGATCGGCGAGGGCAGAATCGGGCGTCTCATAGAGCGGGTCGATCACCGGGTCCGCAAATGGTCGTCGCTTGCGACCCAGCAGGCGATTGACGGCGTCGGCGCCGCTCTGAATACAGCCCTGGCGGGTGAAATAGCCCGCTGCACTACCGGCCAGCGCGATGCCCTCGATCCCGCCAACGGCTTCGATGCGCTGATGCGCTTCGTTCCAGATGCTGGGCCCGCCGGCGATGTGCCAGAGTTTGAGATCAGGCTGCCAGCTGCCACTGACGATGAGGCGCTCGGCTGTGATCGGCATTTCATCGCCAATGTCGATCTCGAGCAGTTTGGCGCTCCGATTGGTGCGCACTTCCTGCGGCACGCGGCCGGTCATCTGGCGAATGCCATAGGCTTTTGCGAAATCGATGAAGCGCGAGCTCGGCCCCGGCCGCGCGTCGATGATCGCGGTCACCGCAATCTCATTGTCCCGCGCCAGTGTGCCCAGTCGATAGGCGCAATTGCCTGAGGTCGCCACAGCCAGCGAGCGCCCCGGCCAGATGCCGAAACGGCTGGCAAGCTCATAGCTCTCAAGCGCTCCCATGACACCTGGCAGGCGATTGCCGGCGAACAGCGGCAGCCGCTCTTCCGCGCCTGTGGCAAGAATGATCCGCGCCGCCGGGACGTCGATCATCTCGCCCCGGGCCACGCCATCCTCGACGCTCACGCGATGCGCCCGCAACAAGCCGGCCCGAACCGAAACCACCTCAGCATCGAGGAACACTGTGACTGCCGGATTGGCCGTAACCTCGGCGCTGAGCCGGGCCATCGCGTCTTCGGGCCGCTCTTCACTGTCCTGCGTCCCAAAGAGGCCTGAATGCCCGCCGAGATAGGCCGAAGCCTCGAACAGCGCCACCGACAATCCCGCCCGCGCCGCCGTCAGCGCTGCGCTGAGCCCGGCGACACCGCCCCCAACGATTGCCAGGTCATCTGCCGCGCCCGGTCTGCCATCGGCCGCCAGCCAAGGCCTCTCGAGGGCCCGAGAATTGTCGAGGTCGAGCCCAAGCGTGCGGCCGCGCAGCATCACCACGTCCCAGGCCAATCGCTGTCGCGGTGCCTGTGTGACATAGTCAGCGCCCTCAGTGACCGGTGTGCGCTCCATCGGCAGGGCGTCAACCGGATCAATCGCGTCAGCCCGCGCGATCGCAGGTGCTGCCGCGCGCGTGAGGCCGATCCGCTGACCGAGATGGCTGCCAAGAATGTCGACGCCCGAAGCGAGGAGGGCGCTGAACACACTGTCCCCCTCAAATCCGCTGACCGTCCGCCCATTGAGGCGGAAGCTGACCGGCCGCGAACGGTCGATGGCGCCGCCAAGTCCCTTCGGTGCATCCGCCGGCAGTCGGTGGGTCCGCGCGCTCATGCCGCCGGCCTCGGTACAAAGGCATGAAACTCCGCCACTGCGCCCTGATCGATTGTGCGATTGATCAGCCGCTGCCCGAACCAGTCCGCTTCGTGCGGCGCGGCCTCTCCCACGAGCCATCGGGCGAGGGCAGGGGCGATGAACACGCCGGTCTGCCCCAGTCCCACGATGACATCGGCACCGCTGCCGGCCGCCTTGCCAAACGCCGGCGCGCCGTCTCCGGTGACAAGCGTCGGATAGCTCGCCTGTCCGGCCTTCTGAAGCTGGCGATTGTCCGCCAGCAGCCCCGAGAGCCGCGCTGCCGCGCTGGCGAGATCGCCCGGACCAATCGCGGCGATACCGCCTTCATCCTGCTGGGTCAGAACTGTCCCGCTATCCACATGCGCCATGATTCTGCCGACCAGTGGCGCCGTCGGCGTCGTCAGGATCGTCGACATGGTGCGTCGCGCCAGAAGCCGTGGCCATTGCGGCAACGGCAGACGGGCAATGATCGCGGCGTCGTCAGCAAGGATCGCGTGCCCGGCAAACTGTTCTGTCTCGCCCGTCCATAGTCGCGCGCTGCCATCCTGCCCGATCTCCACCCGGTCAGGCGACAACCGGGTCACGCCGACTTCGTCCAGCCAGCGATCGAGCGCCGGCTCCGTCACCGCCCGCTGCAGCCGCACCGCATCGCGTAGCCGCACGCCGCTCCGCTCGCGTCCGAGATGAGATGGCGCGACGATTTCAGTCGCCATGCCAAAGGCGCTCGCCATGTGGTGAAAATGCCCCAGCGCCTCCTGCGCCGCCACGCCATCGGCGAAAAACACCGGATCGACATGCTGCACGGCATGGCGACCGGCGATTCTAGACAACAGCCGCGTCGTTTCGGGAAGCGTTCGGGCCAGGAGCTCCCAGCTTTGCGGCCGCGTCATCATCCCGACCGACAGATCGATCTCGCGCGGCAGGCGATAGCGCGCCGGGCTCGCGCCAGCAAAGACCACGGATTTGCCATATGACTGTCTCAAAAGCCCCGCCAGCAGGCGCGCAAGCGGGCTCGATCCGAAAATCGCAAACTCGTTGACGGCATCGCTCATGGCAGTTTCGGACCGGGCTGTGGCAATGAGTCCGGAATGAACACGCGTCTTTTGGTAGCTTTTCCCCGCGTTCGGATTATACAGGGCCATCCCTTTCCCTGCGCGGGAAGCAAGTGTCTGGGACTTATGATTTTCTGGTCAATCGTCATCGCCATCACCGCCCTCACCTGCGCTGCGTTGTTTTACGCGGCGGCTGGACGCGCGGTCAACGCAACCGAGCCACAAAGCGCCGATCACAATAGCCATTTCCGCCTTTTGCTGGCGGGAATCGAGGCTGACCGTGTCTCGGGCAAGATCGGCGATGCCGAGGCCGAGGCCGCCAGGGCAGAGCTCGCGCGCGAGGTCATTCGCGTCAACAAGGACAAGGGCGTCCAGACGCGCAGCGATCTTGGTCGCATGCCGCTGATCGCCGGCCTTGGTGCAGTCGCTGCCATTTCGCTTGGCCTCTATGCCGTTCTCGGCAGTCCTGAGCTGCCGGGGCGTCCCCTGGCCGATCGGCCCGAACTGGCTGCGCAATCCATTGATATTGCGGATGCAATCAATCGCATCGAAGCTCAGCTTGCCGCAACGCCCGACGATGTGCGCGGCTGGACGGTGATCGCGCCCGCCTATGCGGAAATGGGCCGTTTCGCCGATGCCGCCAATGCCTATCGCCGCATCATCGCGCTCAATGGCCCGACGCCCGAGCTCCAGACGCGCCTTGCCGAAGCCCTGCTGCTCGAAGCGGGCGGTGCCGGCTCGGATGAGGCCATCGAGCTGCTGCGCGCTGCCATCGTCAGCGATCCGCAGAATGCCCGTGCGCATCTCTATCTCGCCTCCGAACTCATGCGCACCGGCGACTATGAAGACGCCGCGCGCATCTGGCAGGCTGCCATCGACATGGCCCAGGGCGATGAGCCCTGGCTCAACGCCGCCCGTCAGGGCCTGGCCGTGGCGCAGAACGATGGCATCGACAACACCGCTGCCGAGCAGACGGAAATGATCGAGGCCATGGTCACCGGCCTTTCCGCCCGCCTTGAAACCTCCGGCGGCACGGTCGAAGAATGGATGCGGCTCGTACAGTCCTACATCGTTCTGGGTGATCTCGAAAAAGCCCAGAGCGCGTACGATGCTTCCGTCGCCGCTTATCCGGCCGCGTTTGATCGCGGTGAACTTGATACGATCGCGCTGCGCGCAGGTCTTAAACTGAATGGAGACACGCCATGAGTGTTCAGGGTGCTATCCGCCGCAAGGGTTGGTCGCGCAAGCAGAAGCGCCTGGCCGTCATCGCCGGCCTCGCTGTCGTCCTCGCCATTGCCACGACGCTGGTCCTCGTCGCCCTGCGCGATCAGATCGTGTTCTTCTATTCGCCGACGGACGTGATCGAGCGTTCGGTCGAAGTTGGTCACCCCATCCGCCTTGGCGGTCTCGTCAAGGAAGCCAGCTGGACCCGCACCGGCCAGGAAAACGTCTTCACCATCACCGATGGCGCCACCGACCGTCTGGCCCACTACACCGGCATCCTTCCTGATCTTTTCCGCGAAGGGCAGGGCGTTGTTGCCGAGGGCAGCCTTGGCCCCGATGGCACTTTCATCGCCACCAATGTGCTCGCCAAGCACGACGAAACCTATATGCCCAAGGAAGTCGTCGAAGCCCTCAAGGCGCAGGGTGAGTGGCGGCCGGAGGGCACAGCCCCGTGAGCATCGAACTCGGCCATTTTTCCCTGATCCTGGCCTTTGCCCTCGCGACCGTTTCGGCTGTGGGCGGGCTGGTTCTCTGGCAACGCGGACAGCGCCTGGCAAACGCCATGGCGCATGCCGCCATTTTGCAGTTCGTGCTGGTGGCCGTCGCCTTTGCCGCGCTGGTCCATGCCTTTGTCGTTTCCGACTTCAGCCTCGCGCTCGCAGTCAACAATTCCCATTCCCTCAAGCCTCTGATCTTCAAGATCTCCGGCGTCTGGGGCAATCATGAGGGCTCGCTGGTCCTCTGGATCCTCATCCTAGTGCTGTTCGGCGCACTCGTGGCGGCCTTTGGGCGCCGCCTGCCGGCCGATCTCTCGAACCTTGTTTTGGGCACGCAGAGCCTGCTTACCGCCGCTTTCGCCGGTTTCACGCTCTTCACCTCCAATCCGTTCGAGCGCCTGGCCATGGCGCCGCTCGAAGGCTCGGATCTCAATCCCATCCTTCAGGATATTGGCCTGGCCATTCACCCGCCGCTTCTCTACGCGGGCTATGTCGGCTTCTCGATCTGCTTCTCCTTTGCCGTCGCCGCGCTGATCTCCGGCCGCATCGATCAGGCCTGGGCCCGCTGGGTCCGTCCCTGGACCATGCTGAGCTGGATCTTCCTCACCCTCGGTATCGCCATGGGCTCCTACTGGGCTTATTACGAGCTCGGCTGGGGTGGCTGGTGGTTCTGGGACCCGGTCGAAAACGCCAGCTTCATGCCCTGGCTTTCGGGCACGGCGCTGCTCCATTCCGCTCTGGTCATGGAAAAGCGCAATGCGCTGAAGATCTGGACGATTTTCCTCTCCATCATCACCTTCTCGCTGTCGCTGCTCGGCACCTTCCTCGTGCGCTCGGGCATCCTCACCTCGGTGCATACTTTTGCCAGCGATCCGACGCGCGGTCTGGTCATTCTCGCCATTCTGGCGGTGCTCATCGGCAGCGCCTTCGCACTCTTTGCCTTCCGGGCTGGTGCGCTGCGTCAGGGTGGGCTGTTTGCCCCGATCAGCCGCGAAGGCGCGCTGATCCTCAACAATCTCTTCCTCGCCACTGCCGTCGGCGCGGTCCTTGTCGGCACGCTCTATCCGCTCGTGCTCGATGCTCTCGTCGGCACCAGCATCTCGGTGGGTGCGCCCTTCTTTGACTTCACCTTCAGCGCGCTGATGGCGCCGCTTCTGCTGGTCCTGCCCTTCGGGCCGCTCCTTGCCTGGAAGCGTGGTGACCTCGTGGCTGCCGGCCAGCGCCTCGTCGCTGCCGCCGCGCTCGCTGTCTTCCTCACCATCCTTATTTCCGCGCTTGGTGGCGTCTCCATCTCCATGGTGCCGATCGGGCTGCTGCTGGGCTTCTGGGTCAGCTTCGGTTCGGTCGCAGAGCTTATCGAACGCAGCCGCCTCGGCCGCATTCCCCTGCGGGACAGCCTGCGCCGTCTGGCTGGCCTGCCGCGCTCGATCTGGTCGACTGCCCTTGGTCACTTCGGCCTCGGCGTCACCGTTCTGGGAATTGTTGCCGTCACCGCCTGGGAAACCGAACGAGTCACCACGCTCAATCCTGGCGAAACCACGGAACTCTCCGGCTACACCATCAGCTTCGACAGCTTTGAAAAAGTCCCCGGCCCGAACTACATGGCCGAGACCGGCTATTTCACCGTCACCCCTCCGGGCGGCGGCAGCGAGCAGCAGCTCGAAGCGGAGCGCCGGATCTATGTCGCCAGCGGCATGCCGACCACCGAGGCCGCAATCCAGACATACGGCTTCTCCCAGCTCTACCTGCAGCTCGGCGAGCCGCTGGAAGACACCCATGTCATCCGCGTCTGGCACAAGCCCTATATCCTCCTGATCTGGCTCGGTTGCCTTGTCATGGCAGGGGCGGGCATCCTCTCGCTCACCGATCGCCGCATGCGCGTCGGCGCCCCGCGCCCCGCTGCCAAGGCTGTCCCGGAGCCCGCCGAATGAAGCGCCTTCTAGCCGCCCTCTCGGTCATCCTCGTCCTCATGACACCAGCGCTTGCGGTGTCTCCTGACGAGATGCTCGACGATCCCAGGCTCGAGCAGCGCGCCCGCGATATTTCGGCGGGCCTCCGCTGCCTCGTCTGCCAGAACCAGTCCATCGACGACAGCGATGCCGATCTGGCCCGTGACCTGCGCATCCTTGTGCGCGAGCGGATCGTCGAAGGCGACAGCAATGCCGAGGTCGAGCAGTATCTGGTCGATCGCTATGGCGAATTCGTGCTGCTCAACCCGCGTCTCAGTGCCAATACCATCCTGCTCTGGGTAGCCGCGCCGGTTTTGCTCATCATCGGCCTTGTCGGCATCTTCATTGCGCGCCGCCGCCATGGTGCGCCGCAGCCCGCAGGTCTGACCCCGGAAGAAGCGGCCGCACTCGCCGCACTGCAGGACGACACCGGCAAGCGGGGCTGATCACCCGCTTGTCGCCTTGCTGACGGCGCGTTATGCCTCAGCTATGAGCACTTCCCTGTCTGCCCTGCCGCCGATTTCCCATCCCGCCTTTGATGCGCTTGTGGCCGGCCTGGCCGAGGCTGAGCAGCTGGCGTTTGCCGCTGCGGCGCCGCTGCTTGGGCCACTGCTGGAAGAAGCGCCCTATCTCCTCGATCAGGCGCGCACCCATGCAGCCTGGCTCGCTGGCGCGCTGGCAGAGGGGCCGGACGCGGCTTTCGCCGGCATCATCGCCGAGTTGCGCGCTTCCGGCACGGATGCCGATGAAGCAGCCCTCTCCGACACCCTGCGCATCGGCAAGGGCCGCACCGCCTTGCTGGCCGCTATTGCCGAAACAGGAAAACTCTGGACCACGGCTCGCGCCACCGAGGCGCTCTCCGATCTCGCCGATGCCGCCCTTGAGGCCGCGCTCGATTTCCTCATGCGCGATGCCTTCGACAAGGGCCGGTTGGTGCTGACGCGGGAAGAAGCCCGCGCCGCCAATTCCGGCCTCGCCATTTTTGCGCTCGGCAAGCACGGCGGCCGCGAGCTCAACTATTCCTCTGACATCGATATCGTCGCCTTCTTCGATCCGCAAAAGCCCGTTCTGGCGGATCCGGGCGAGGCCACCAAAACCTATTCCCGGATGATCCAGAAGCTCGTCGGCCTCATGGAAGAGCCGCGCGCCTATGGCTATGTCTTCCGCACCGATCTGCGCCTGCGCCCCGATCCGGGCTCGACCCCCGTTGCCATCTCCGTCGATGCTGCCATGGCCTATTACGAAGTGCGCGGCCAGAACTGGGAGCGTGCCGCCTGGATCAAGGCGCGCCCCTGCGCCGGCGACAGGCATGTCGGCGAAGCCTTCATTCGCGAGCTTGCCCCCTATGTCTGGCGCAAGCATCTCGACTTCGCCACCATCGCCGATATCCAGGCGATGAAGCGCCAGATCAATGTCTCGAAAAATGTCGGCGACATCCGCGTCGAGGGCCACAACGTCAAGCTGGGCCGCGGCGGCATTCGCGAGATCGAATTCTTCGCCCAGACCCAGCAGTTGATCGCCGGTGGCCGCGACAAAACCCTGCGCGTCCGTCCCACCTCGCATGCGCTACGCGCTCTGGCCGAAGCCAACTGGATCAGCCCGACGACGGCTGCCGAGCTGACCGAAACATATTGGTATCTCCGCGCCGTCGAAAATCGCCTCCAGATGCTGCGCGATGAGCAGACCCATATCATGCCCGCCACGCCCGAAGGTGTCGCCGTCATCGGCCGGTTGATGGGCCAGCCCGACCGCAAGCAGTTCGAGGCCGATTATCGCGCCGCGCTGACCCGCGTCGCCCGCTATTACGCCGAACTCTTTACGGAGGGCGAAACGCTTGGGGCAGGGGGCGGCAATCTCGTCTTCACCGGCAGCGACGACGATCCGGGCACGCTCGAAACCTTGACCTCCATGGGCTTTGCCGATGCGCACAAGGCCATCGAAACCGTGCGCCGCTGGCACTATGGCAGCTATGCCGCCACGCGCACCGCCGCCGCCCGCGCTCATCTCACCGAGCTGCTCCCCGCGCTCCTGACCACCCTCGGGCGCGCCGGCAATGCCGACGAAGCCTTGGCGCGGATGGACAATTTCCTCTCCCGTCTTCCCGGCGGCGTCCAGCTCTTCGCGCTGCTGCGCAACCACGAGCAGCTGCGGACCCTGCTGGTCCAGTTCATGGCCTCCGCGCCACGCATGGCCGAAGCGGTGATTCACCGCGCGCATGTGGTCGACGGGCTCATCGATCCCGCCTTTGCCAACGACGTCACCCACAGTGAAGTGCTTGTCGCCAAGGTCGATGCCTTCCTCGCCGATGCGCGCTCCTATGAAGAACTGATCGACCGCGCCCGCATCATCGGTCAGGAGCAGAAGTTCCTCGTCGCGGCCGGCCTGCTCTCCGGGACGGTCAGCGCGACCGTCGCGGGCGAGCAGTTCACCGCCCTGGCCGAAACCCTCCTCAACCGCCTCTTCATCAGCGTGCAGGCCGAGTTTGCGCGCCGCCACGGCACGATCGAAGGGGCGTCCCTCGCGCTCCTCGCCTTCGGTAAGATGGCGAGCCGCGAGATGACATTCACCTCCGACCTCGACTTCTTCCTGCTCTACGACGCGCCCGATGTGGAATCGGATGGCGAGCGGCCGCTCTCCACCTCCCATTATTTCGCCCGCCTCACCCAGCGCCTCGTTGCCGCCCTTTCGGCGCCCACGGCCGAAGGCGTGCTCTATGAGGCCGATATGCGCCTGCGCCCCTCAGGCAATGCCGGCCCGCTGGCCACCAGCCTCTCCGGCTTCCGCGCCTATCACCGCGACAATGCCTGGACCTGGGAGCATCTCGCGCTGAGCCGCGCCCGCGTCATCGCTTCGACCGGTGATCTCGGCGCACTCGTCGATGCCGAAATCGCCGAGGTGATGCACCGCCCTCGCGACGTGCAAAAGACCATCGACGATGTCGTCTCCATGCGTGCCCTCATGGCCCGCGAGCGCAAGCCGCGCCATCCGTTCGATCTCAAGCTGGCCACCGGCGGTCTGGTTGATCTCGAATTCATCGCCCAGTCCGCCCAGATCATCGCCAGCCGCCAGATCGATCTGCCACAGGCCCCCACCGCGCAGGTGCTGCGCCGGCTCGAGGCGGCCGGGCTCGTGCCCAATGGCAATCGCCTCGCGGACATCCACACGCTCTACGCCACCATCCTGCAGGTGATGAGCTCGGCCCTCGTCAGCCCGTTCAAGGACGAAGCCTGGTCGCCGGCCTTCAAGGATCTCCTCGCCCAGCTCTGCCACGCCCCCGATTTCTCGCGGCTGGAACTTGATGTCCGGGACATGCAGGGCGAAGTCGAAGCCGCCGCGTCAGCCTGGTACGAAATGGCAGTGGCGCGTCTCCCGGCCCAATAGGGCCTGCGGCTGGGTTCAATCGCGAGATCTTTGGAAGCCACCATCCTTCTCCTCCCCCTACCAGGGGGAGGCCGGGTGGGGGTAAGCCCGCCCCGATTTTTGCAGGATCAGGCGACGTGCTGGGCCGTGCTCGTCTCGATCGGCAGGGAGATGGCGACCGTGGTGCCCATCGAAAGGGTCGAGTCGATCGCCATGTGTCCGCCACTGAGCTCAGCAATGGCCCGCGAGATGGAGATGCCGAGCCCGGGGCCAGCGCCTTCGCGGGTAAAGGTCGCGTCACCCAGCGCAAAGGGCTGGCTCAGCGTGTGGAGGCGCTCCTCGTCCATGCCGATGCCGGTGTCGGAAATCTCGATCACCACGCCATCTTCGGCGGCATAGGACGCCAGCGTGATCTTGCCGCCCCGCGGCGTAAACCGCACCGCGTTCTCAACGATATTGCCCACCATGCGGGTAAAGCCGAGCCGGTCGCCACGCACCATGGCGCCACAGGGCTGGCCCTGGCTGAGCTTGATGCCGGCCCGGTTCAGCTGGCCCTTGTAGCGGCGCGCAACGGTCGCCACCACGTCGTCCACGGCCACCAGGTCATTGCGCAGCACCTTCTGGCCGCCTTCAAGTTCCGCCAGGTCGAGAATGGCGGCGAAGGAGGTGAGGAGATGCTCGCCGGAGGTCTTGATCGACTGCACATATTCGCCATAGCGCGCATCGCCCAGCGGACCATAGGTCTCGTGCCGCAACAGCTCGGCAAAGCCGATGATGTGATTGAGCGGCGTGCGGATATCGTGGCTGAGATGGGCGAGGAAACTTGTCTTGGCGCGGCTCGCAGCCTCCGCCTTGATTTTCTCCTCGTGATAGCGCCGCGCCAGCAGGCGCTGCTCCTCGCGAATACTGCTCAGCAGGTCGTCGGTGCGCTTGCGCTCGGTGATATCGGATACCAGCACCATGAAGCCGCCATCGGGCATCGGCCGCTCATCGACCTGCAGGCAGCTTCCGTCGACGCGATGCAGCTCGAGCAGACGCCCGCCATCGTCGATCCGCACCAGTTTCATATAGCCGCCGACCACCATCTCGCAGAGCATCTGCTCATAGCCGAGGTTCGGGTCGAGCGCGCCGGTCTGCTGGCGATAGTGCTCATTGCACATGATCAGCTTGCCGCCGGCCGTCCAGCACGCGACGCCATGCGGGATCGAGGCGGCGAGCTGTTCATAGCCGAGCCGGCTGTCTTCGGATGGCAGTCCGTCGGGACGGCGGCGCCGCGTGCCAAAGGCGGTGATGAGGCCGGCCAGCGCAAAGGCGGCAGCTCCGCGCCCGGCGACACCTGCCAGCGCAGCGTGTTCCGGTGTGGCCGTCGGGGTGATCCCCTGGGGCAGAACCCCGACGCTCGTCGTGGAAAGTGTAGCCTGTGTGAACAGGCTTTCCGGCAGGCCTGCCGCGGTGTGCTTTTGCCTCGCGGCTTCTAGTGCCGTGGTAAATTGGGCGGGGGCGACATCGTCCAGTTCGGCCGAGATCAGCGCGCGAACCAGCTCCATATCCTTGCGCGCCTGGCCCAGGCTCATGTTCGCGTCATAGGCGACGAACAGTGTGGCCGAGAGAAAGGCAGTCGCGGCCACGGCGATCGTCGTTGGGTTCAGTCGGATGCGCAGGCCCTTGCGGTTGCCGGAAGCTTGCCCCTGGAGACGGGCAATAATGTTTCCTTCGCCAGCACGCACTGCACGCGCGCTGGCGCCGGATACCTCCGACGACAACATGAAATTCTCCGTAGTTTGAAGGGGTTAACCCCGAGCCGATTTGCTCTGTCCCAAACTAATGAATCATCCGGACCATGCTTGTCCAGACCGCTCTGAGGCCCTGATTCCGCGTTCCGGAAAAACGCGAGTCACTTGAATCACTTAGCGGTGAAGAAAAATCCTTCTCTTAATCGCTCGTTAAGGAACGTGCCGTGAACGCCTCTGTGGACAAGTCGCGCGTCCCCCCAGTGGTCACGGGGTTTCCGGGCGACGAGCGCCTCGAGAAAACCCCGTAAACCGGGCTAAAACCTTCAGCCTGTAAGGATTCGTTCGAGAATGTCCTGCGTGTTGCGGCTGAGGCCATCCTGATTCTTCAGTGATTCGAGGGCGGCGCGTCCCGCGCTTCGGCGGCGCTGCTCCAGCATCGGCAGAATGCGGAAACCGGTGAGGATGCGCGCGGCCACCTGCGGGTTGACCTTGTCGATCTCGGTCACCGCCTCGCAGATGAAGCGGAAGCCGCTGGCGTCGAGCCGGGTGAACTGGGCCGGATTGTTCATCACAAAGCTTCCCAGCAGTGAGCGCAGGCGATTGGGATTGGTGCGCGGGAAATCCGGTGCGGCCAGGATGGTCCGCATCCGCTCGATCAGGCCGTCATCCTTGGCCTGTGCCGAGGCCACCAGCCATTTGTCGAACACCAGCGGATCGCCGGAATAGCGCGTGCGGAAGTCTCCGAGCAGGGCTTGGGCGTCTGGGGTCCAGTTGCGCACCGATATGGCGAGCGCCGCGTAGCGCTCGGTCATGTTCCCGGCATTGGCATAGAGCCGCTCGGCCAGCGCTGCACCAATGTCGCTCCCGGCCACCAGCAGGGACAGCAGGGCCGTGCGCAGCGAGCGACGACCGGTCTGGCTGGCGCCAGGGCTATAGGCCTCGTGGATGGCCAGGCTGGCGAACAGGGCCTCGAGCGTGCCGGCCATAGGCGCGACCAGCGCAGTGATGAACGCGGCCCGCGCCTGGGCAATGGCATCGGGGTCGACGTCCCGCCCGATGTGACGGGCAATGTCGGTCTCGTCTGGAATGCCGATCGCCTGGGCCTTAAAGGCGTCGTCAAGATTGGCGTCGTTCAGCGTGTCGAGCAGCGCCTGGCGCAGCGCGTCGATATTGCCATTGTCCCAGGCCCGTCCCTCCGCGGCTTCGGCGAGGAGATTGGTGGAAACGCTCTGCAGCGCATCCCAGCGATTGAACGGATCGACATCGTGGCGGGCGAGGAACAGCAGCTCCTCCTGTCCCAGTCCCGAATGCAGCTTCACCGGGGCCGAGAAGCCTCGGAACAGCGACGGCACCGGCTTGTTGGCAATGCCTTCAAAGGTGAGGGTGACGCTGTCCTGGTCGAGGATGATGAGGTCGTCCTTCACCGTCCCGCCAGAGACCGCGCTCCAGCCCATGTCGCTGCCATTGGGGCCGATCAGCCCGAACCGCACCGGAATGACGAACGGCGCCTTTTCCGGCTGGTTCGGCGTTGGGTTGGTCTTCTGCGTCAGGGTCAGGCGATAGGTCTGAGTCGCCGCGTCATAGTCCTCAGTGGCGGTGACTTCAGGCGTGCCGGCCTCGGTATACCAGCGCGAAAACTGGCCGAGCTCGACGCCATTGGCCTCCTCGAACACGGCAATAAAGGCTTCGATTGTGGTCGCGTCGCCGTCATGACGGTCGAAATAGAGGTCCATTCCCTTGCGGAAACCCTCTTCGCCGAGGATCGTCGCCAGCATGCGCACCACTTCGGAGCCCTTCTGGTAGACGGTCGTCGTGTAGAAATTGTTGATCTCGCGATAGCGGTCCGGCCGCGGCGGATGGGCGAGGGGGCCGCCATCCTCGGGGAATTGCGTCACCCGCAGATTTTCCACGTCATGGATGCGCTGCACTGGCCGGCTGCGCTCGTCCGACGAGAACTCCTGGTCGCGATAGACCGTCAGCCCTTCCTTGAGGCAGAGCTGGAACCAGTCGCGGCAGGTGATGCGATTGCCCGTCCAGTTATGGAAATATTCGTGGGCGATCACCCGCTCGATGCTGGCGTAATTGGCGTCGCTCGCCGTTTCGGGCGAAGCGAAAACCAGCTTGTCGTTGAAGATGTTGAGGCCCTTGTTCTCCATCGCGCCGAAATTGAAATCGGACACGGCGACGATGTTGAACACGTCGAGGTCATATTCGCGCCCGAAGCGCTTTTCGTCCCAGGCCATGGAGCGTTTGAGGCTGTCCATGGCGTAGAGGCATTCGCTCTCCTTGCCGTGGGTGCAATAGATGGCCAGGTCCACCTTGCGGCCACTCATGGTGGTAAAGCTGTCGTGGATCGAGCCGAGGTCGCCGGCCACCAGCGCAAAGAGATAGGCCGGCTTGGGGAAAGGATCTTCCCAGACGACATAATGCATGCCGTCGCCCGCTTCGCCCGCCTCAAGCAGATTGCCATTGGAGAGGAGAACCGGCGCAACGCTCTTCGGCGCGGTGATGCGCACCTTGAACGGGGCGAGAATGTCGGGCCGGTCGAGATAATAGGTAATGCGCCGGAACCCCTCGGGCTCGCACTGGGTGCACCAGGTGCCGCTCGAGCGATAAAGCCCCATCAGCTTTGAATTGGTTTCGGGCCGCAGCAGTACTTCGGTTTCGAGCACGAAGCGCCGGTGCGGCGGCTCCACCAATGTCAGCCCGTTCTCATCGGCAGCGTAGGCGGCCAGCACCAGCGGCGCCCCGTCGATGGCGATTGAATCAAGGCTGATGCCGTCGCCATCGAGCACCAGCGGCGTGCCGGGCTCGGTCCCGTCGCGCGGTTCGATGGTCAGTTGCGCCCGGACGCGGGTCGTCTCTTCGGTAATCTTGAAGTCCAGATCGACCGAAATGATGCGATATGGCGTCGGCGCATAGTCGCGAAGGAAGATTGTGTGTTCGGTGTCCGTGCGCATGAGGCGGTCCAATTACAACGTTATTTCTGGCAAACGAGTGTGGCCGTCCGGTAACAGCCGTTCCCTGTCATTTGTGTATGCTACCGGGCTCCCGGCTCATAGCCTCTTCTTCGCCAGCAATTGGGACAGCATTGCGGAGGAGGCTCGGGGCCACCCCATACGATACTCCTCTGCGCCGGTGCGGACGCATGAGTGTCTCTTTATAGATTTCCGGTTCGTCATGTTCCTGGCCGCGAGCTGCTGACCGCATGTGTCACACCGCTCGCATAAGCCTCGGTCATGGTGCGAACATACGGAATTGAACGGTACACGACATGCTGAGCTGGTTTGAAAAGCGGCTGAACGCCTATCCCCTGACAGAGCCGAGCGAGCCGCCGAAGGGCCTGCTTGCCTTCTGCCTCCACTATAGCCACGGCGCCAAGAAGTGGTTGGCGGCGATGACTGTTCTCGGCGCGGGCATCGCCCTGCTCGAGATCCTGCTGTTCGGCTTCATGGGCTCCATCGTCGACTGGCTCAGCAATGCAAATCCCGACACCTTCCTTGCCGAAGAAGGCTGGAAGCTCGCCGGCATGGCCGCGGTCCTGCTCATCGCCATTCCCGGCCTGCAGCTGATCGATTCCATGATCATCCACCAGACCCTGCTGGGTAATCTCCCCCAGCGCATCCGCTGGATGGCGCACCGCTATCTCATCCGCCAGTCGATGAGCTATTTCCAGGACGAGTTTGCAGGCCGCATCGGCGCCAAGCTGATGCAGACCGCGCTGGCCGTGCGCGAAGTGGTAATGAAGCTGCTCGACGTCACCGTCTATGTGGTCGTCTACTTCGCTGGCGCCGTCGTCCTCGCCGCCATGAGCGATCTGTGGCTCGCCGTGCCCTTCATTGTCTGGCTGGTCTGCTACGTCTGCCTGCTGCGCTATTTCATCCCGCGCCTGGGCAAGATTTCCGAGGCCCAGGCTGATGCGCGCTCGATGATGACCGGCCGCATCGTCGACAGCTACACCAATATCGCCACGGTCAAGCTGTTCTCCCATTCGCGTCGCGAAGAGGGCTATGCCCGCGAGGCCATGGATGGGTTCCTGGGCACTGTTTACCGCCAGATGCGCATGGTCACCGGCCTTCAGGTCATCATCACCCTGATGAACTGCACGCTGCTGTTCGCCGTCTTCGGCGTCGGCATCTGGCAGTGGCTCAATGGCAATATGACCCCCGGCGCCATCGCCGTGGCCGCCGCCCTCGTGCTGCGCTTCCAGGGCATGAGCCAGTGGGTGATGTGGGAAATGTCAGCCCTGTTCGAGAACATCGGCGTCGTGCGCGATGGCATCTCCTCCATCTCGCTGCCGCGCGTCGTCGCCGACAAGCCCGAAGCCAAGCCGATTGGCACCGTCAATGGCGACATCAAGTTCGATCAGGTGTCGTTCCACTACGGCAAGTCGTCCGGCGTCATCGAGGGGCTCAACCTCCATATCCGCCCCGGCGAAAAGATCGGCCTCGTCGGCCGCTCCGGCGCCGGCAAGTCGACCATCGTCAACCTGCTGCTGCGCTTCTATGACCGTCAGGGCGGACGCATCCTCGTCGATGGCCACGACATCTCCGAGATCCAGCAGGATAGCCTGCGCGCCAATATCGGCGTCGTCACGCAGGACACCTCGCTGCTCCACCGTTCGGTCCGCGAAAACATCGTCTATGGCCGCCCCGACGCGACCGAGGAAGAGATGATCGAAGCCGCAAAGCTCGCCGAGGCGTATGACTTCATCCTCGGGCTCTCCGATCTCAAGGGCCGCAAGGGCTATGACGCCCATGTCGGCGAACGCGGGGTCAAACTGTCCGGCGGCCAGCGCCAGCGCATCGCCATCGCCCGTGTTCTGCTCAAGAACGCGCCGATCCTCGTGCTCGACGAAGCCACTTCCGCGCTCGACAGCGAGGTCGAAGCCGCCATTCAGGGCCAGCTGCAGCTTTTGATGAACGGCAAGACCGTGATCGCCATCGCCCACCGCCTCTCCACCATCGCCATGATGGACCGTCTGGTGGTGCTGGATAAGGGCCAGATCGTCGAGCAGGGCACTCATGCCGAGCTCGTCGACAGCGGCGGCATCTACAGCCAGCTCTGGCAACGCCAGTCCGGCGGCTTCATCGACGCCGACCAACCCGAAGAGGCGGCGCAGTAACTTTCTTCCCCTCTCCCCTTGAGGGACTTCGAGGCGACCCGGAGGGTGCAATCGCTCCAGTGGAGCGATTGCAGGCGAGAAGGCCTGAAGGGCTTTGCCCGAAAGGCAGGAACACAGAGGGGTGCTGCGCCATCCCATGCTTCACAGCCGAGGGGATGCGCAGACCTCTCTTCCCAGCCGGATTCGGTGACGAATTCGGTCCCAAACAACGCAAAGGAGAACCCAGATGGGTGACATCAATCAGATTGAACTGGCGCGAAATCCCATTCCCGCTGCGGGCGCCGTCATCCGAACCAGACCCATTGATCGTCACCGAACCTGATCCGGATCTTTTCCGTCAGGCGCGGCTCAAAAATATGAGCACCAAATGTTCAACCGCGTCGTCGATTACTTCGACAATCTCTATTCGCCCGTCGCTCTGGCCAAGAACCGCCAGCCGCCCATGGGCCTCAATGCCTTCGTTGGCTATTTCGTCCGCCAGTTCAAAACCGCCTTCGCGCTCCGCATAGGCCTGGTTGCCATCGGCTCCGTCGCCGATGCGCTGATGCCCGTTTTCGTCGGCCTCATCGTCGGCATGCTGGCCACCACCAATCCCGGCGAAATCTTCGATGTCCACGGCCAGACCCTGCTCTGGATGATCTTCGTCGTCGCCGTGGTCCGTCCGCTGACCTTCCTCCTCGACACGCTGATCCGCAACCATGCCATCGTGCCGAACCTCGTCGATATCATCCGCTGGCAGAGCCATTGGCACGTCATCCGCCAGAGCTGGACCTTCTTCCAGAACGACTTTGCCGGCCGCATCGCCAACAAGGTCATCCAGGCCGGCGAGGCGGTGGAAATCGGGGTCAATCTCACCATCGACGCCGCCTGGTACGCGCTGATCTTCGTCATCGTGGCGATCGTCGTGCTGGCCCAGCTCGATCTCGTCCTCTTGGTGCCGATCGGCGTCTGGCTGCTGCTCTACGCCATCCTTTTCGTCATGACCATGCCGCTGATCGCCCGCTACTCCGAGGAGCTTTCGGAGGCAAAATCGGTGATGACCGGCCGGATCGTGGACAGCTACACCAATATCCACACCATCAAGACCTTCGCCACCGGCGGGCACGAAGACCGCTATGTCGCCGACAGCGTCATGGATCACGCCATCAGCTTCCGCAAGCTGATGCGGGTGTTCACCTACATGTGGTCGGTGCTGTTCCTGCTCAATGCGGGCCTCGTGGTCTCGGTCACCTGGCTGGCGCTGAGCGGCTGGAACAATGGCGTTCTGTCTGCTGCCGCGGTGGCGACAGCTGTGCCGTTCGCCCTCCAGATCATGAACATGAGCGGCTGGATCCTCGAGATCGGCTCGAACATCTTCCGGCAGATCGGCACGACGCGGGACTCGATGGACACCATCGCCCAGCCCCTCACCATGCTCGACGCGCCCGAGGCTCAGCCCCTGGCCGTCCGCGATGGCGGGATCGTCTACGACAAGGTCAGCTTCAACTACTGGCGCGGCAAGGAGGGCAGCGTCATCGATGACTTCAGCCTTGCCATCCGCCCCGGCGAAAAGATCGGCCTCGTCGGCCGCTCCGGCTCGGGCAAGTCGACGCTGGTCAACCTCGCCCTGCGCATGTTCGACGTGCAGGAGGGCACCATCCGCATAGATGGGCATGACATCCGCAATGTCACCCAGGAAAGCCTGCGTGGCGCCATCGGCCTCGTTAGCCAGGATACCTCGCTGCTCCATCGGTCCGTCCGCGAAAACCTCAAATATGGTAATCACTTCGCCAGCGACGAGGCGATGATCTCAGCGGCCGAACAGGCCAGGATCCACGATGTCATCACCACCCTCTCCGACCCGCAGGGGCGGCGGGGCTATGATGCCCATGTCGGCGAGCGTGGCGTAAAGCTCTCAGGCGGCCAGCGCCAGCGCGTTGCCATCGCCCGGGTGCTGCTCAAGAACGCGCCGATCCTTGTGCTCGACGAAGCCACCTCGGCCCTCGACAGCGAGGTCGAAGCGGCCATCCAGGAGCAGCTGACCACGTTGATGCAGGGCAAGACGGTGATCGCCATCGCCCATCGCCTCTCCACTATTGCCGCCATGGATCGTCTGGTTGTGCTGGAAAAGGGCCGCATCGTCGAGGAGGGCACCCACGCCCAACTGCTCTCGACCGGCGGGCATTACGCAATGCTCTGGGAGCGCCAGTCCGGCGGTTTCCTTGACTTGGAGGCGTCCTGAAAGGCCAGGCGCGCCAGTGGCGCGACTGGAGCCGACAAGGCCATGAGAGCTACGCTCGAATGGCGGGGCGTCCTGAAGGTCAAACGCGCCAGTGGCGCGTTTGAAGCCGACAAGGCCATGAGAGCTACGCTCGAATGGCGGGGCGTCCTGAAAGGTCAAACGCGCCGGTGGCGCGTTTGAAGCCGACAAGGCCTTGAGAGCTATGCTCGAATGGCCGGCGCCCGCGCACTGGCATCAAGACACGAGGGCGGGGCCATCGGGCCTCGCCCTTGCTCATCCCACAGCTTCGAGCGTCACGCTCCGGTGATCGCGTTCATTTCGCCGCTGCTCATGGGCCAGATAGTCGAGCAACGCCTCTGTGGTCATCGGTCGGCCGAACAGATAGCCCTGGATCACCCGGGCCCCCATGTTGACCAGCGTCTCGAGCTGCGCCTCAGTTTCGACGCCCTCGAAAATGCACTCCATGCCCAGATTGCGGCACAGGTCGATCATCGTCTGGACGATGGCGCGGCTGGTCACATCCGTGGTGATATTGCTGACAAAGCTGCGATCGATCTTGATCTGATGCAGGGGCAATTGCTGCACATGTGTCAGGCTGGAATGGCCGGTGCCGAAGTCGTCGAGCGCAATGCGTGCGCCAAGGCGCAGCAGGGCGAGCAGTGACTGGTTGGCCTGCGCCAGATCCCGCATCACGGCAGTCTCGGTGAGCTCGAAGTCGATCCGCGGCGGCCTGGGGTGTGCGCTCACCTGCGCCACGATCTTGTCGATCGCGGTGGCCGAGCCGATGTCATTGGCTGACAGGTTGACGGAAAGCCGCAGCGGCGCGGGCACCACTTCCGAAATCGCCAGCGCCTTGCGCAGCACGATCTGCGTGATGTGCGAGATCTTGCCGATGCGCTCGGCCATCGGGATGAAGTCTGCCGGACTGACGTCGCCCAATACCGGGCTTTTCCAGCGCGCCAGCACCTCGACGCCCACCGTTTGGCCGAGCGCCATGTCATACTGCGGCTGCAGCAGAATGTGGATCTCGGTGTCGAGGTCAGCGGTATAGAGCTGCTCCTCCATGCGGCGGACCTGAATGAGTTCGCGCGCGTGGTGGCGCGAAAACACCACGCTCTCTCCGCGCGCGTCCCGCTTGGCCACCCAGGTCGCATAGTCAGCGCGGTCGAAAAGGCGGTCGGGGGTATTGCCTGGCTCGGAAACGGCAAGTCCCGCCGAAGCGGTGATGCGCACGTCGCCGAGGCTCATGTAGAACGTCTGTGCGATGCAGCTGGTGATGGACTGGCCGAGGGCATTGAGATCATCCCGGCTGATGGGGCCGGCGAATACAATGGCAAACTTGTCGGCATCGAGCCGGGCCAGAAAGCTGCCGTGTGAGATCAGCGCCCCAAGACGCTGGGCAATCTCGCCGAGCACCTGATCTCCGGTGATCTGTCCGAACAGCTGGTTGACCGTTTTGAAATTGTCGATGTCGACTCTGGCGACGCCAATCGGGGTATTGCTGCTGTCAGCGGCCTCGAGTGCTGCCTGGAAATGCCTGTCGAAGTGGCGGCGATTGGGCAGGCCGGTCAGCGCATCGAGGTTGGCGAGGCGGTGGTTCTCTTCGAGCAGACGCTGCGTTTCGGCCTGTCGCTGCGCCATGGCGTTGCGCGAGGCGACGAGGGCGGAAAAATCGCGGTGGTTCCACACGATGACGAAGGCCAGCGTGGCCAGCACGGCAACCAGGTTGATGGCGAGAGCAATATAGCTCGCGCCGCCAAGCCCGGCGAGAAAGGTCACATAAGGGGCGGCCACGATCACTGCCACCAGCAGCGCGGCGATGCGCACATGCATCAGGCAAAGCGCACAGCCAACGGTGGTCAGAGCCATGAAGCCGAGCAGGTGAAACCGCTGCTCACTGCTCCCGTACTGGAACAGGCTCAGCCCCCAGGCAACGAAACAAACCGACAGCGCGACACTGAGGCCGATCATCACCCGCACGCGCTTGCGTGCAGTCCCGGCACACACCTGATTGTCGCGGTTGGACCACCATGCAGCAAGGCGCATGCAGCAGAGCAACACCAGTCCGCCAGGCACATAGATGGTGTAGAGCGGGGGAGCATCCCCCAGGTGCATCCAGGCAACCGTCAGCGTATTGCAGACCAGCATGAGATACATGAGCGGCATCTGGCGGCTGAGCGCACGCCATTGGTCCACGGACAAGTCCGGACCTTCTTGCCTCCCGGGAAATTTCTCACGCAGATTTAGGATAGTCGCCTCGTTCTACTGGTTGCACAGGAAACTAGCCTCCCAAGTGCTAAAACACCGGTAAACAGGTGGATCGGCTTTGCAGCGATCGCGAAATAATCTGGTTACACTCTCGTCTCTGTTGGATTTGCCTGTCGAGGGCCATTGGAATGGCGGAAATCTGCCGCTAAAAGAGCGGTTAAATCGATTGCGTTGCGGGTGAGGCAGCGCTCCGGCAAAGGCCGGTTCCGGAGGAAATAATGGCTATCGACGCCCACAATTCCGCTCTCGACCTGAGCGGGCACTTTACGCTGACCGCAAATTCGCGCGGCATCTCCACGGCCATTACCCTTCCGGGCGACGTGCATGGCGCCCTGCTGGCCGCCGATCTCATCCCCGATCCCTATTTCGGCGAGAACGAAAAGCCGGTGATGTGGGTCAATGAGACGGCTTGGACCATGGAGCGCAGTTTTAGCGCCGATGCCACAGACATCGACGGCTATCTGACGCTCACCCTCTCCGAGGTCGATTGCATCGCCACCATCCTGCTCAACGGCGAAGTCATCGCCAAAACCGACAACAGCTTTGTCCGCCACGACATCGACGTCACCGGCAAGGTCCGTGCCGGCGAAAACACCCTGCGCCTCGAGTTCGACATCGCTCCCGATGTGGCCAAGGCCCGTGCCGACGCGCACCCGTTCCCCATTCCCTTCACCTACAACTACCAGACCAATGGGCTGAAGGGCATCCACATGAACTTCATCCGCAAGGCAGCCTGCCATGCGGGTTGGGACTGGGGCATCTGCCTCATGCCTATCGGCGTCTATGGCACAATGAGCCTGCGCAAATCCCGCCTCGCCCGGCAGGAGAGCGTCCAGGTCGATCAGCGCCATTCCGAAGGCTCGGTTGACCTCGTCATCAAGATCCGCCTCCACGCCTTCGCCGCCGGCGAGGTGAAGCTCGAGCACACCATCGACGGTCAGCTGATTGCCGAGATGATCCCCGTCGACAAGGGCGAGAACGTCCTGACCCACACCATCACCATCCGCGACCCCGATCTCTGGTGGCCGGCAGGGCAGGGCGCCCAGCCGCTCTATGAGCTGGTGACCGACCTCGACGGTGAGATCACCACCCGCAGGATCGGGCTCAGAAAGCTCGAGTGGATCGTCGAAAAGGACGAGATCGACCATTCCTTCAAATGCCGCATCAACGGCCGCGACATCACCATGATGGGCGCTAACTGGATCCCGGCCGACGCCATCCCGAGCCGCATCACTCCTGACGTCATTCGTGACCTGCTCGGCAGCGCCAAGGCGGCCAACATGAACATGTTGCGCATCTGGGGCGGCGGCCAGTACGAGCCGGACTATTTCTACGATCTCTGCGACGAGCTCGGTATCCTCATCTGGCACGACTTCATGTTCTCCTGCATGAGCTATCCGTCCAATCGAGAGTTCCTTGAGAGCGTCGAGACCGAGATCACCCAGCAGGTTCGCCGCCTCAGCCACCACGCCTGCCTGGCGCTCTGGTGTGGCGACAACGAAGTCATCGGCTCGCTCAACTGGTATCCGGAAACCAAGTCGCAGAAAGAGCGCTACGTCGCCAATTACGACCGGCTCAATTCCCTGCTCCAACGCATCGTCGAGGACGAAGATCCGATCCGCCGCTTCTGGCCGTCCTCGCCCTCGCTCGGCTACATGGATTTCTCGGACGGCTGGCACTCCGACACCCGCGGTGACTTTCACTATTGGGACGTCTGGCACTCGGCCAAGAGCTTTGACGCCTACCGCACCGTCAATCCGCGCTTCGCCTCCGAGTTCGGCTTCCAGTCCTTCACCTCGATGAATGTCATCGAGACCTTCGCAGACGAGAAGGACCGCAACCCGTCCTCGCCGGTCATGGAGAACCACCAGCGCAACAATGGCGGCAATGCCCGCATCATTGAGACGATGACGCGCTATTTCCGCTTCCCGCGCGACTTCGACCAGATGGTGTTTCTCAGCCAGATCCAGCAGGGCCTCGCCATCAAGACCGCCATCGAATATTGGCGTTCGACCAAGCCGCGCTGCATGGGCACGCTCTACTGGCAGATCAACGACATCTGGCCGGTCGCCTCCTGGTCCTCGCTCGACTACGGCGGGCAGTGGAAGCTGATGCACTACATGGCCCGACGCTTTTATAGCCTCGTCAATGTCGTGGCCGTGCCCGACGCCGAAAACACTGCAGTCACACTCAAGGCCGTCAATGATAGCAGTCTGCTAACCAACTCGACCATTGTGCTACAGGCTGTGGCCCTTTCCGGCAGCACGCGCGAACTCTGGTCGGGCACGCTCGAAATCCCCCAGGACACGGCTATCGTCGCCACCGAAATTGCTCTTCCGGATCTGGCCGAGGACGAATTCCTCCTCTTCTCGTGGACAAACGCTGACGGCAAGCCATTGGGTCAGAACGACTATTTCCCAAAACCCTATAAGGCCTACGAGCTGCCCCGTCCGTCGATCAGCGCCACATGGGCCGAAGTCGACGGGGTAGCCGCGGTCACCCTCGATACAGATGCCACCGCGCTCTTTACCACCATCAGTGTCGATGCCCCGGGGATCTTCTCGGACAATTCTATCACCCTTATTCCCGGCCATCCGGTGACCCTGACCTTCACCCCGCGGCACGGCAAAACCGTCGAAATCGCGGCGCTGGTAGCCTCGACCCGCGTCCGCAATCTGGCCGAAACCTTCTGACAGTTCAGGAGGAAATGCCATCTGCCATACCAGAAACAGGCCGCCCCCATTGACTTGGCGGGCGGTCTGAAGAAGGCTGGGGCAGGCCTACAGAGTTGCGGCCATACTGGATCTATAATGCTTACCCTCATCCCCGGCGGCGTTCACGCCCGCCCCTCCACTGGTCGGTTCTGACCATGGCCCAGCCCGTCGCGCCCATCGAAAACAAGGTCAACCTGGCCATCGGCCTCGTCCTGATCTCGCAACTCGTCCTGCTCGTCCTCGACATCTCGGCCAAGTGGCTTTCAGTGGAAGGCGTGCCGACCACCGAAATCGTCTTCGTGCGCTACGGCATGCACTTCTTCCTGCTGCTGCTCCTGTTCCTCCCGGTGAGCGGAAAAAACCTCTTTCAGACCAATAACTTGAAGCTGGAACTGCTGCGCGGCGCCTGCCTTTTGGCGACCACCGGACTTAATTTCTGGGCCATGCGTTTCCTGCCGCTGACCGTCACCAGCGCCATCCAGTTCACCTCGCCGCTGATCATCTGC
>JADGNE010000070.1 GCA_015234425.1 Devosia sp. | reverse complement strand
AGACCGGTCTTGCTTGCTGCGCCGTCGAGATGATGCAGATGTCGATGCCGCGCTATGACGTCGAGCGTTTTGGCACGGCGCCGCGCGCTTCTCCGCGCCAGTCTGACGTGCTGATCGTCGCCGGGACCCTGACCAACAAGATGGCGCCCGCTCTGCGCAAGGTCTACGACCAGATGCCCGAGCCGCGCTATGTCATCTCCATGGGCTCCTGCGCCAATGGCGGCGGGTACTACCATTATTCGTACTCTGTCGTCCGTGGTTGCGATCGGGTGCTGCCGGTTGACGTTTATGTCCCCGGGTGCCCTCCGACCGCAGAGGCGCTTCTTTACGGCATCCTGTTGCTGCAAAAGAAGATTCGCCGTGACGGCACGATTGAGCGATAGGGCAGGCCATGGACGAGAATATCACTGTTGAGCCGCTTGCTGCACTGGGTGAACATGTCGCAGGGGCGCTGGGCGCGGCGGTCAAGGGTTTCGAGGTCGCCTATGGTGAGCTCACGATCAATGTCGAGCGCGAGGCGATCGTCGACGTCGTGACCTTCCTGCGCGATGACGCCAGGTGTCGGTTCATTTCGTTCGTTGATGTCTGCGGCGCCGACTATCCGGCCCGCGAATTCCGCTTCGACGTGGTCTATCACTTGCTCAGCCCGCATCTGAACCAGCGTATCCGCGTCAAGCTGCAGGCTGACGACGTGACGCCGGTGCCGTCCATTGTCGACGTGTTTCCCGGCGCGAACTGGTTCGAACGCGAGGCCTACGACCTTTATGGCGTGCTGTTCTCCGGCCATCCGGATCTGCGCCGTATTCTCACCGACTACGGTTTTGACGGGCATCCGCTGCGCAAGGATTTCCCGCTGACCGGCTTCGTGCAGGTGCGTTACGACGAGGAACGCCGCCGTGTGGTCTATGAACCGGTGGCGCTGCAGCAGGAATTCCGCACGTTCGATTACCTGTCGCCTTGGGAAGGGACCGACTACGTGCTTCCGGGCGACGAGAAGGCGAAGAACTGATGTCTGAAGTCGACGTTCGCAATTTCACCATCAACTTCGGCCCCGTGCACCCTTCGGCGCACGGTGTGCTGCGTTTGATTCTCGAGCTGGACGGGGAACTGGTCGAGCGCGTCGATCCGCATATCGGGCTGCTACATCGCGGCACCGAAAAGCTGATCGAGGCCAAGACCTATCTGCAGGCGCTGCCCTATTTCGATCGCCTCGACTATGTGGCGCCGATGAACCAGGAGCACGCCTACGCCCTGGCCATCGAGAAGCTCCTCGGCATTGAAGTGCCGCGCCGTGGCCAGCTGATCCGCGTGCTCTATTCGGAGATCGGGCGTCTGCTCGCTCACCTGATGAACGTCACCACCCAGGCCATGGACGTCGGCGCGCTGACGCCACCGGTGTGGGGCTTTGAGTGGCGCGAAAAACTGATGATCTTTTATGAGCGCGCTTCAGGCGCGCGCATGCACGCTGCCTATTTCCGTCCCGGTGGCGTCCATCAGGACCTGCCGCAGGATCTGGTCGACGATATCGGCGTCTTCTGCGGTGAGTTCCTCGACTTCATGGTCGATCTCGATCGCCTGCTGACCGAGAATCGCATCTTCAAGCAGCGCAATGTCGACATTGGCGTGGTGCCGCTGGACGAGGCCTGGGCCCGTGGGTTCTCAGGCGTGATGGTTCGTGGTTCGGGCGCTGCATGGGATCTGCGCAAGTCTCAGCCCTATGATTGCTACGAAGAGATGGAATTCGACATTCCCGTCGGCTCCAATGGCGACTGCTACGACCGCTATCTGATCCGTATGGAAGAGATGCGGCAGTCGACGCGCATCATGCAGCAGTGCGTGGCCAAGCTCACCGCGCCGGAAGGCAAGGGGCCCGTGGCCTCTGTCGACGGCAAGGTGGTGCCGCCCAAGCGCGGTGAGATGAAGCAGTCGATGGAAGCGCTCATCCATCACTTCAAGCTCTACACCGAAGGTTTCAAGGTGCCTGCCGGCGAGGTCTATGTCGCCGTCGAAGCGCCCAAGGGCGAGTTTGGCGTCTATCTGGTCTCGGATGGCACCAACAAGCCTTATCGCTGCAAGATCCGCGCGCCGGGTTTCGCTCATCTCAGCTCCATGGATCACCTCTGCCGCGGCCACATGCTGGCCGACGTCACGGCGATCCTGGGTTCGCTCGATATCGTGTTCGGAGAGGTTGATCGCTGATGGTTGCGCGTCGCCTTGCGGATGAGTCGGTTCAGCCGGCAAATTTCGCCTTTAGTGCAGAAAATCAGGCCTGGGCCGAAAAGCGCATCGCGCTTTACCCGGAAGGTCGCCAGCAGTCGGCCGTTATTCCGCTGCTGATGCGGGCGCAGGAACAGGACGGCTGGGTCTCCCGCGCGACCATCGAACGGGTCGCCGAGATGCTGGGCATGGCCTATATCCGCGTGCTCGAAGTAGCCACTTTCTACACCCAGTTCCAGCTGCAGCCCGTGGGCAAGCGGGCCCACGTGCAGGTCTGCGGCACGACGCCTTGCATGCTGCGCGGGGCAGGGGAGCTGATCGAGGTCTGCAAGAACAAGATCCACCACGACCCGCATCATCTCAATGATGATGGCTCGATGTCGTGGGAAGAGGTCGAGTGCGCTGGCGCCTGCGTCAACGCACCCATGGTCACCATCTTCAAGGATACCTATGAGGATCTGACCCCGGCTCGCCTCGAGGAAATCATCGACGCCTTCCACGCAGGGCGCGGCGATACCATCAAGCCTGGCACCCAGATCGAGCGCCTTAACGCGGCGGCCCAAGGCGGCCAGTCGACGCTGCTTGAAATGCCGACGGCGACGCGCGAAAAGTTCGTGCCGCCTCCGCCGCCACCAGATGCTGCTCCCGCGGTTCCGGCTGCAGCGCCGGCTGCAGCGCCGGCCGCTGCTCCAGCTGCCCCGGCACCCGCACAGGCGCCGACGACGGCTGCCCGTCCCAAGGATGTCACGGAAGAATCCGCGCCCGCCATCAAGGGGACGCCGGCCGACGCCAAGGTTTCCGAAGGCAAGGCCGAGGCCGAACGCGCCAAGGCCAATGTCGAAGCCAAGGCTGATGGCACCCCAAGCCAGCCGATGCGCGAAGGCGCTGTCGGCGCCGAGGTCGAGGGTGGCAAGATCGACGGGGGCAAGGCTCCCGGCAAGCCGCATGACAACCCGCCTGCCGCTGACGGTTCGTCCGCGACAGTCGGCAAGGAAAAGCCCGAGATCGTCGCGCCTCCGGCCAATCCGGCCGAGGTCAATCCGGTGGCTGAAAAGGGCGGCGTGCAGCCGCTGTTTACGGCCCCTGCCGGTGATCCGGATGACCTCAAGCTGATCTCCGGCGTTGGTCCTGTCCTCGAGGGCCGGCTCAATGCCCTTGGCATCACGCGCTGGAGCCAGGTTGCGGCGATGACGCCTGAAGACATTGCCAAGGTCGAAGCCAGCCTCAACTTCAAGGGTCGCGTCGCGCGCGACAACTGGTTGGCTCAGGCTGAAGTCCTGGCCCGGGGCGGCGCAGAAGAGTACCGCAAGGTATTTGGCAAGGATCCCCGCTAAATGGCTGAGCGCAGAATCGATTTTGGCAGATTGGGGATGGCGGAATACGGCGTTGGCGTCGGTTTTGCCCTTGTCTGCATCGTTATCGTTTCTGGGCTCACCGAATTTGCGAATGTAGAGCTACCGGGCATTGTCTCGGTGGCGGTCGGGGCGGCGCTCGTTGTGGCTGCCTGGTTTTCCTATTTGTTGAAGCGGAATAGCTGATCATGCTCGCTGATAAGGACCGCATATTCACCAATCTCTATGGCCAACACGACTGGCGCCTCGAAGGCGCGAAGTCTCGCGGGGCATGGGTTGGCACCAAGGAATTCATCGAATCCGGCCGCGACTGGATCACCAATGAGGTGAAATCCTCTGGCCTGCGTGGCCGTGGTGGTGCTGGTTTCCCGACCGGGCTGAAGTGGACCTTCATGCCCAAGGTGAATGACGGACGTCCGCACTACCTTCTGGTCAATGCTGACGAGTCCGAGCCCGGGACCTGCAAGGACCGCGAGATCCTGCGCCATGATCCGCACCATCTGATCGAGGGGTGCCTGCTGGCTTCCCGCGCCATGGATGCGCATCTGGCCTTCATCTATGTGCGTGGCGAGTTCGTACGCGAGCGTGAGCGTCTCGAACATGCCGTGCAGGAAGCCTATGACGCAAAGCTGATCGGTAAGGACAATATCCACGGCTGGGACCTGGACATCATCGTCCATCACGGCGCCGGCGCTTACATCTGCGGCGAAGAAACCGCGCTGATGGAATCGCTCGAAGGCAAGAAGGGCCAGCCGCGCCTAAAGCCGCCGTTCCCGGCCGGCATGGGCGTTTATGGCAACCCGACCACGGTCAACAATGTGGAATCGATCGCCGTCGTGCCGGAGATCCTGCGCCGTTCCGGTGCATGGTTCTCCTCCATCGGCCGTCCGAACAATGTCGGCACCAAGCTGTTCATGGTCTCGGGCCATGTGAACAAGCCGGCCACGTTCGAAGAGGCCCTGGGCGAGAGCTTCAAGGACATCATCGAAAAGCATTGCGGCGGTATCCGCGGCGGCTGGGACAATCTGCTTGCGGTCATTCCCGGCGGCGCGTCCTGCCCGGTGGTGCGTGGCGAAGACATGATGGATGCCACCATGGACTTTGATGGCATGCGCGAAAAGAAGTCGTCCTTCGGGACCGGCGGCATGATCATCATGGACAAGAACACCGATATCATCCGGGCGATCTGGCGCATCTCGGCTTTCTTCAAGCATGAGAGCTGTGGCCAGTGCACGCCGTGCCGTGAAGGCACCGGCTGGATGATGCGCGTCATGGAACGCATGGTCGAGGGCCGCGCCCAGAAGCGCGAGATCGACATGCTGTTCTCGGTGACCAAGCAGATCGAAGGTCACACCATTTGCGCCCTTGGCGACGCGGCCGCCTGGCCGATCCAGGGCCTGATCCGCAACTTCCGAGACGTGATCGAAGCGCGGATCGATCAATATACCTGGTCCTCGACCAGCGACGGCGCCGTGCCGTCGATTGCGGCGGAGTAAGCCGATGGCTCAGATCAAAGTCGACGGCACGCTCGTCGAAGTACCTGACTACTACACGCTGATGCAGGCCGCCGAAGCAGCCGGCGCGGAAATCCCGCGCTTCTGCTATCACGAGCGCCTGTCGGTTGCCGGCAATTGCCGCATGTGTCTGGTGGAAGTGAAGGGTGGTCCGCCCAAGCCGCAGGCTTCCTGCGCCATGTCGGTGAAGGATCTGCGTCCCGGCCCGAATGGCGAGCCGCCCGAAATGTTCACCAACACGCCCATGGTCAAGAAGGCCCGCGAAGGCGTGATGGAGTTCCTGCTGGTCAACCATCCGCTCGATTGCCCGATCTGCGATCAGGGTGGTGAATGCGACCTGCAGGACCAGGCCATGGCCTATGGTGTCGACAAGTCGCGATACCAGGAAAACAAGCGCGCGGTCGAAGACAAGTATCTGGGGCCATTGGTGAAGACGGTGATGAACCGTTGCATCCACTGCACCCGCTGCGTGCGCTTCACCACAGAAGTTGCCGGCATTTCCGAGATGGGCCTGCTCGGTCGCGGCGAAGACGCCGAGATCACCTCCTATCTCGAACGCGCTCTCTCCAGCGAGCTGCAGGGCAATGTTATCGACCTCTGCCCGGTCGGTGCGCTGACTTCCAAGCCCTATGCGTTCCACGCCCGTCCGTGGGAGCTGACCAAGACCGAATCCATCGACGTCATGGACGCCGTTGGCTCGAACATCCGCGTCGACAGCCGTGGCCGCGAAGTGATGCGCATCCTGCCGCGCGTCAACGAAGCCATCAATGAAGAGTGGATTTCGGACAAGACCCGTTTCGTCTGGGATGGCCTCAAGAACCAGCGCCTCGATCGTCCTTATGTTCGCAAGAACGGCAAGCTGCAGGCGTCGAGCTGGGATGAAGCCTTCGCGGCCGTCGCCGCTCGCATCAAGAAAGCCGGCAACAAGGTCGGCGCCATCGCCGGTGACCTCTCGGCGGTCGAGGAAATGTATGCGCTCAAGGCGCTCTTGGCCTCGCTCGGCTCGGGCATGACCGATGTGCGTCCTGCCATGTCCGGTATTGATCCGTCCATGCCGCGCTCGGCCTATCTCTTCAATCCGACGATTGCCGGGATCGAGGAAGCCGACGCCATCCTCATCATCGGCGCTAACCCGCGTCGCGAAGCGGCCGTGCTCAACGCCCGTATCCGCAAGACCTGGCGCGGAAAGAACCTGCCGATCGGTGTCATCGGCGAACAGGCTGATCTCACCTATGACTACGCCTATCTCGGCGAAGGCTTTGAGACCCTGGCCGATCTGGCTGCGGGCAATGGCTCGTTCGCTGAAACCCTCGCCAATGCCCAGCGCCCGCTGATCATTGTAGGCGAGGGCGCCGTGTCCCACGCCAGCCTCGGCAAGCAGGTCGGTCGCGACGTGATCGCTCTGGCATCCAAGCTTGCCAGCGGCCCGAATGTGGCCGAGGGCTGGAATGGCTTTGCCATGCTCCACAACGCAGCCAGCCGCGTCGGTGGCCTCGATATCGGCTTCGTGCCGCATGACGGTGGCGTTTGCTCGGCTGACCAGATCGCTCTCGCCGGCAAGGGCGAGCTCGATGTCCTGTTCCTGCTCGGTGCTGACGAATACGACATGTCCGCCATGGGCAATGCCTTCGTCGTCTATATCGGCAGCCATGGCGATGCCGCGGCACACCGGGCCGACGTCATCCTGCCGGGTGCGACCTACACCGAGAAGTCGGGCACCTATGTGAACACGGAAGGGCGCGTGCAGACGACGACCCGCGCCGTGTTTCCGCCGGGCGACGCAAAGGAAGACTGGGCCATCATCCGCGCCCTTTCGGGTGTGGTCGGCAAGCCGCAGCCGTTCAATTCGCTCAGCCAGCTGCGGGCGGCCATCCATGCCGAAGTTCCGCACCTGGCCCGTATCGACGAGATCGAGCCGGCCAATGGGGCTGACCTCGGCAAGCTGGCCAAGGCTGCCATCAAGACCAAGTCGGCTCCGTTCACATCGCCGGTAACGGACTTTTATCTCAGCAATCCGATCGCTCGCGCCTCGGCGACCATGGGCGAGTGCGCCGCATTGGCCGCCGGTCTGCAGCAGGCAGCGGAGTAGGGGAGCACAATGGACTTTATTCTCGCTGCCCTTGATTACCTTCTCGGCATCCCGGTCTTCGGCTGGGGCACGCAGGTCGGTTTCCTCTACAAGGCCCTTGCGCTGCTCGTTGCGCTGCTCGTCTTCACGGCGTTCATCCTGCTGGCCGACCGCAAGGTCTGGGCGGCGGTGCAGCTGCGTCGCGGCCCCAACGTCGTGGGCCCGTTCGGCCTGCTGCAGTCTTTCGCCGACCTATTGAAGTTCGTGCTGAAGGAGCCGCTGATCCCGGCCGGTGCCGACAAGGCACTGTTCCTTCTCGCCCCGCTCGTCACTGCCACGCTGGCTCTGGCCGGCTGGGCCGTTGTCCCGATCGATAATGGCTGGGCGATGGCCAATATCAATATCGGCATCCTGTACCTCCTCGGTATTTCCTCGCTCGGCGTCTATGGCGTGATCATCGGCGGCTGGGCCTCGAACTCGAAATATCCGTTCTTCGGCTCGATCCGCGCCGCGGCACAGATGGTGTCCTACGAAGTCTCGATCGGCCTCGTGATCATCACCGTGCTGCTCTGCGTGGGCTCGCTGAACCTCAACGACATCGTCGTCGCACAGCAGGAAATGGGTCTGGCCCATATGCTTGGCGTGCCGTGGCTCTCGTTCCTCAATTGGTTCTGGATCCCGCTCTTCCCGATGTTCGTGATCTTCTACATCTCGGCCCTGGCGGAAACCAACCGTCCGCCCTTCGATATGGCCGAAGGCGAGTCCGAGCTGGTGGCGGGCTTCATGACCGAATATTCGGCCACGCCCTACATGCTGTTCATGCTCGGCGAATACATCTCGATCCTCCTGATGTGCGCCATGACCACCATCCTGTTCATGGGTGGCTGGGCTGCGCCGATCGACCTGCCGCCGTTCACCTGGATCCCGGGCGTCATCTGGTTCTTCATCAAGCTGAGCCTTGTCTTCTTCATGTTCGCGATGGCCAAGTCGATCGTGCCTCGCTACCGCTATGACCAGCTGATGCGGATTGGTTGGAAGGTGTTCCTGCCCCTGTCGCTGATCATGGTCGTCATCGTTGCCTTTGTCCTCAAGCTGACCGGCTGGGGCTGGCACGGAGGGATTGCCTGATGCGCGCTACACAACTGTTCAATACGCTTCTGCTGCGCGAGTTCGTGTCGGCCTTCTTCCTGGCGATGCGTTACTTCTTCACGCCCAAGCCGACGATCAACTACCCCTTCGAAAAGGGACATGTGTCGCCGCGCTTCCGGGGTGAGCATGCCCTGCGTCGCTACCCCAATGGGGAAGAGCGCTGTATCGCCTGCAAGTTGTGCGAAGCCATCTGCCCGGCGCAGGCCATCACAATCGAGGCCGGCCCGCGCCAGAACGACAGTACCCGTCGCACCGTGCGCTACGACATCGACATGGTGAAGTGCATCTACTGCGGCTTCTGCCAGGAAGCCTGCCCGGTGGACGCCATCGTGGAAGGTCCGAACTTCGAATTCGCGACTGAGACGCGTGAAGAGCTCTACTTCAACAAAGAGCGCCTCTTGGCCAATGGCGATCGTTGGGAGCGTGAAATCGCTGCCAATATCGCGGCCGACGCGCCGTATCGCTGAGAGGGAAGAGCATGACACTTCCACTGTTCTTCTTTTACCTGTTCGCGACGATCGCCGTGGCGTCGGCCTTCATGGTCATCTCCTCGCGCAATCCCGTTCACTCGGTGCTGTTCCTGATCCTGACGTTCGTCAATGCGGCGGGTCTGTTCATGCTGGCCGGCGCAGAGTTCCTCTCCCTGCTGCTGATCGTTGTCTATGTCGGTGCCGTGGCGGTGCTGTTCCTTTTCGTTGTCATGATGCTCGACGTGGACTTTGCGCAGATGCGCCAGGGCATGCTGCAGTACGCGCCTGTGGGCATTCTGGTCGGCATCGTCCTGTTGCTTGAGCTGCTGCTGGTCGCCGGCAGCACTTTCGTCACGCCGGACGTTCCGGGCGGTGCGGGCCTGCCGATCGACCAGACGATGGAAAACACCCGCCAGCTCGGCCTCGTGCTCTACACGCGCTACGTCTTCCTGTTCCAGGCTGCCGCTGCTGTTCTGCTGGTGGCCATGATCGGGGCGATCGTTCTGACGCTGCGGCACAAGACCAACGTCAAGCGGCAGAACCCGGTGGATCAGGTTGGCCGCAAGGCCAGCGAGACGCTCAAGGTTGTCAAAGTCAAAAGCGGTCAGGGGCTATAGGGGTTTATCATGGGCTTGGAAATCGGGCTCGGTCACTACCTGACCGTTGCGGCAATCCTGTTCACGCTCGGCGTGTTCGGCATCTTTCTCAATCGCAAGAACGTCATCGTCATCCTGATGTCGGTCGAATTGATCCTCCTCGCGGTCAATCTCAACCTCGTCGCCTTCAGCGCGCAGCTGGGCGACCTGCAGGGGCAGGTGTTTGCCTTGATGATCCTCACCGTTGCCGCCGCAGAGTCGGCGATCGGTCTGGCCATCCTGGTCGTGTTCTATCGCAACCGTGGCTCTATCGCGGTTGAAGACGTCAATATGATGAAGGGCTGAGGCTGACGCTATGATCATTCAGGCGATTGTCTTTCTGCCCCTCATCGGGGCACTCGTAGCGGGCCTTCTCGGCCGCAGCATCGGCCATCGGCCAAGCGAGTTCATCACCACTGGATTGCTGATCATTGCAGCGGTCCTGAGCTGGGTCGTGTTTATCCCGGTCGCCTTTGGCGACGGTCTGGTCGGCGCCGTGGGCGATGGCCAGGCGGCCGTGCTCAAGGTCGAGGTGATGCGCTGGATCCAGGTCGGCGAGATGGACCTGCGCTGGATGCTCCGCGTCGATACGCTCACGGCCATCATGCTGGTGGTGGTGAACACGGTCTCGGCGCTCGTACACGTCTATTCCATCGGCTACATGGCCGACGATCCGCATCGCTCGCGGTTCTTCGCCTATCTCTCGCTCTTCACCTTCGCCATGCTGATGCTGGTGACCGCCGACAACTTCCTGCAGATGTTCTTCGGCTGGGAAGGCGTGGG
>JADGNE010000069.1 GCA_015234425.1 Devosia sp. | reverse complement strand
GCAGGCTACCGGAACGGAGCACCTGACCCAACTCGCTGGCCAGTTCTCCTTCACAATATGTCGACGATCACAACGTCTGGCCGACATACTTCCAGCCAATCGATTGCCTCGGAGCATGTCGCTACTATAGCCACGTCGAAGCCGACCTCGCGCAGCCCATACTCAAGGTCCATAGCTATCAGAGGCTCGTCTTCGAGCAGCAGAACGGTAGCCATATTTGTGTCCATGGCCTCATCTTGCACACCGGATCGTGACACGCCATAGACTGTACTGAACCAGTCGCGGGCTGGATCATTGATTCCGCAGAGACCGGCGCGCGTCAACTGGACGTGGCGGCATAGGGAACAGGGTGGTTTTTCCAGTTTCCCGCCTTGGCCGACGAAACGGCAGCCGAGCCCTTATCCCGCCCGTGCCGGTCTCATCCCCCTCCATGCTTATAGCACTGCGCGATAACTATCGTTTATCGCGCACCACCTTTCCGGCTCAGAATATGTGTGCAAGGAAAGTGTAGTGTAGGTCGCTACGCTTCCAAAACGCACCTCGAGCGTTGTCTCCGCAAATGGAGAAAACGATGATTTTGAAGCGCATATCCGACGAACAAGCCTCTGAGCTGACCGATTCCATCTTGGTATCGGTAGGTGCTGAGGACCCCGATAGTATCTGCGCCGGCGTCATCTGGATGGCGGAGGGCAACATCGTCAGCGACGAAGGCCCGATGTCCGTGCCCGAGGCTCTCACTCTCGCCCAAACCCTTGCCGACGAGCAGGGGAAGGATACAGTCTACATCAATTGCCAGCCCGACACTTTCGAGTGGCTGGACGAGTGGGGCAAGCTGAGGTGATGTGTGGGCGCTATACGAACGAGATGACTTGGGCAGAGATTCATGCCCTCTATTCTATTCACGACGCGCCGGCGTCCAACTTGCAGCCGCGTTACAACATCGCGCCGACGCAGACGGTCGATTTCGTTGTCAACGACAAGGGCGGCAGTCGTGAGCTGATCCAGGGCAGGTGGGGCTTGGTACCGTTCTTCGCGAAGGAGATCGGCAAGATGACCACGATCAATGCGCGGATTGAAACCGTCGACACCTCCGGGGCATTCCGCGAGGCCTTCAAGAAAAAGCGCTGCCTGATCCCAGCAGACGGCTACTTCGAATGGACGACGAGCGAGGTCGACGGCAAAAAGGACCCATGGCTGCTGCAGCTGCCGAGCGGCAAGGGCTTCAGCTTCGCCGGGCTATGGGCGAGCAACGACAATCTGGGCATCACCAGCTGCACGATCATAACGGCGCCGGCTGTTGAGCACATCGCGCATATCCACGGCCGCATGCCGGTCATCCTTGAGGAGGACGCTTACGAAGACTGGCTGTCCCTCGAAGCTCAGGGCGACGATGCAAAGGCGCTGCTGCTGGACCGGCATCTGGATAACGAGCTGCAATTTCACCGGGTCGATAGGGCAGTCGGTAACAGTCGATACGAAGGCACCGACACCAAGAAGCCTATTGTGAACTCGCTATGACATCAGCCCCTCGAGACACCATTGAAGCTCTCACTTACGAAGCCCGTGAAGCAATCGGTAGAGGCTCTCCATATTCTGCGCTGGCGATCGTGCTGATGCTACCCGACATTTGCGGCAACGTTGACTTCCCGAATGCCGGTTCTCAAAGCCGTTACGTCCGTTGGTGCGACGCTAATCTTGCAGACGATTTCGGACCCTATGGAGGTGACGCCGAAGGCATGATCGCTAGCGGGGATCTCTATGCGTTGAGGTGCTCGATGCTTCACCAGGCTAGTGGTGACGTAAGTGTACAACGGGCGAAAGAGAAGTGGTCCAAGGTGCAAGTCACCACGGAACTTGAAGGTTCGCTGCCGGTATCGCTTGCTAGCTACAATGACCAGATATGGGTCTCGGTGGAGTTTCTAACTGATTGCATTTGCCGCGGTGTAGAAGCTTGGCTGACTGAAGCGCGCAATGATCCGGCTAGGGTAGCCATATTAGCCGACATGCTCACCATCAGGCCCAGTCCTTTTCACGCAGCAATCGGTGATGTCACTATCGACACGTCGGAAGCTCTTCCCACCTCGTCGTGAACCGCGGCGATCGCATCTCGAACTTCGTCGTGAACGTCTGCTTCTTCTTCGCGCTGCCCATCGTCGCAGCCGGGACGACCGTGGCGCTACCCCATCGTCGGTTCGCCTCGTCCATCGCCGCCATGACCTTTGCAGCACGCTCATGGTCGAGGCCGTCGAATAGTGCCCTCTGCCGCTCCGCTGGCGGGACGAGATCTTGGGTAATGATGCCGGCCTTGGAGTATCGGAAGCCTGACTTCCATAGGCCGTCGACCGCGCGCTTCGCCGCCTTGATCAGCTGCAGGCTGTCATTGGTGGCCTCTGGGATGTCCACCGTCATGCTGACGCTGCGCTGCGGATCGTCCGCGAATGGACTGGTGTGCATGAAGACCGTGACGTGGTCGGTCGCCAGTCCATGCCGGCGCAGCTTCTCACCGAGCCGTGTGGCATAGCCCGCGACGGCCTGTTCCATCTCGCCTTTGTGCGTCACCCTGCTGCCGAAGCTCCGTGTGACCGCGCATCCCTTCCGCTGCGGCGCCACAGTCTCCAGCGCGATCGCCGGCCGACCGTTGAGCTCATGGATGATCCGCTCGCCGACGACCGTCATGAGCTGTCGCGCGAGCTTGGGGTCCATGTCGCGCACCTGGTCGGCGTATTCGATGCCGAGATGAGCCAGTTTCTCTTGGCTGGCGCGGCCGATGCCCCAGACGTCGCCGATCGGGAAGGTGGCCATCACGTCGGCTCGCACGCGCTCGTCGCTTAGATCGAGGACGCCTGAGGGCAGCTTCTTCGCCGCCTTGTTCGCCAACTTCGCCAGCGTCTTGGTTGGCCCTATGCCGACGCAAGTCGGGATGCCGGTCCACTGGCGCGTGGTGGCTCGCAGGTCTGATGCCCAAGCCGTGCGGTCGCGAATAGGCAGGTGTTCGACGTCTAGGAAGGATTCGTCGATGCTGTAGATTTCGACGTCAGGGGAGAAGCCTTGGTAGACGCTGTTCATGCGCCGGCTCATGTCGCCATAAAGGGCATAGTTCGAGCTGAAGACGGCGACGTTGCCCTGCCGGCAGATGTCCCTGATCTTGAACATCGGAGCGCCCATCTGGATGCCCAGCGCCTTGGCCTCGGCCGTCCGCGCCACCGCGCAGCCGTCGTTGTTGCTGAGGACGATGACCGGCCGCTTCTCGAGCTTGGGATCGAAGACGCGCTCGCAGGAACAATAGAAGGAATTGCCGTCGATAAGGGCCAGCGCCGTCATTTCTTGAGGTCGCGGATGGTGGCGGTAACGACGCCCCAGATAGAAACCTCGGTGCCCTCAGCGACGGTGAAGGTCGGCAGCTTCGCATTTTCGTTGTGCAGCGTGAAAACGCCGCCGCGGCGATTGAGGCGCTTGAGCGTGGGCTCGCCGTCGATGATCGCCAGCACGATGGATCGGTGTCTCGGTGTGACCGAGCGATCGACGGTGACGACATCTCCGGGGAAGATCTTCACATCGATCATGCAGTCGCCGACGACGCGCCAAAGGAAAGTCGCGGTCGGGTTCTGAATCAGCACCTGATTCAGATCGATCATGTCCTCGATGAAGTCGTCGGCGGGCGAGGGGAAGCCGGCATGAACTCTCTGGCCGACTAATGGGACGCGGAGCGAGATCAGCGATTGCAGGGGCACAGGCATGCCGCCTGGAGCCATGACAATTCTCGATAACCGCATTCCGACTCCTTGGCGTGGGGCTGAGCCAAGGCTGCGATATATGCACGAACGAAACATGAACGAAAGTCACGATAGAGGCGATTTCCACCACCGAGCGACGGAACTTCACCACCAAGATCACCACTTGGTGGGGAAGTTAGGGGTGATATTCTGGCGAATCGTGGGGGAGTTTCATCCACAGAAATCAGCTGTCTGATTTCTCACAGTCGTCCCAATGTCGTCCCACTACCAAGTCGTCCCAACGACGAAAGGTAGTGCCCATTGATTTCATTGAGGAAACTGGTGCCGGCAACAGGATTCGAACCCGTGACCCCCTGATTACAAAGTCTATTTTCATGGGCTCGGCAAAGCCCTGAAATCCCTTGCAGTATGTGCGTGGCCGCAGATAAGATATTGAAAGCGCTATGAAATTTTGCGTCTAATCAGTGACAGCGTGTGACAGCAGATGTCATAACAGGTCATCGGATTCACGTACATAGTGTGGACATGGGACACGGACATGGCTGAGAAGCTCACTGATGCGTTGGTCAAGAAATGGCCCCTGCCAACTGGCAAGAACCCCGACTTCATCCGTGATACTGAAGTGAAGGGTTTTGCCGTGCGCGTGACGCCGGCGGGCGCGCGATCCTTCATCCTGAACTACCGCACCCGCAATGGCCGGGATCGACGCATCACCATCGGTTCCTTTCCGGACTGGTCAACAGCCGTGGCCCGCGAAGAAGCGAAGGAACTGAAGAGACAGGTTGATCGCGGCGAAGACCCGATGGCGGAACTCGAGGCTGATCGCAACGCCAAGACAATCGCCAACCTGTGCGACCGCTTCATTGCTGACCACTTGCCCAAGCGTCGCCCCGCGACGATCCGCGACTACACGCTGATCATCAACAACGAGATCAGGCCTGCGCTGAAGCATGAGCTGGTGGCCGAGTTGCGCCACGACAAGGTCGATGAACTGCACCGCAGGATCACGAAGACTGGCAAGAAGACGAAAGCCAATCGCGCCGTTGCGGTACTGTCGAAGATGCTCAACGACGCGGCAAAATGGGGTTGGCGATCCGGCGACAACCCCGCCCGTGGTATTGAGAAGAATGCCGAAACCAAGCGTAAGACCTACTTGAAGCCAACTGAGATCGCTCGCCTGGGGGCTGCGCTGGATGCCTACCCGATGCGTCAACGCAAAGATGGCACGAGCTATGTTGACGCCCGGGCGCAGCAATCAGCCAACGTCATTCGTCTTCTCATGCTGACGGGCGCGCGTTCGGGTGAACTCCTTGGCAGCAGCATTGTGGTCGAGGGGAAGCGCTTCGATAAAGAAGGTGTGCGGTGGGATCAGTTCGATCTGACCACAGGAATATGGGTGAAGCCTGGGTCGACGACGAAACAGAAGACCGAGCATGTCGTGCATCTCAATACTCCCGCACTCCAGTTGCTGGTTGCGATCCGCGCCGAAGCGGAAAGGCAGGCGATGAAGTTGAAGAAGCCGGTCAGCGACTACGTGTTTTGTGGGCATGGTGGCAAGCCGTACTTGACCGAGATCAAGAAGGCATGGGCTGAGATTTTAAAGGCCGCTGAGATCACGAACTTCCGTGTTCATGACCTGCGACACACATACGCGTCCGTGCTCGTATCGGCAGGTCAGTCGCTTCCTGTTATCGGGGCGCTACTCGGGCATTCACAGGCTGCCACGACCGCCCGCTATGCGCATTTGATGGATGATCCATTGAAGAAGGCGACGGAAACGGCAGGAGAAATCCTGAGCGGCAAACCATCCGCCGAAATTGTCCAGTTGCAGGGTAGGGTGTCGCGATGACCGTAATCCCTCCCCTGAAACCGCCACACGGATTTCAGACCCTTCGACAAGCGTTTGATCGCTTCGGGTATGAGCGTTTTTCTGAGTGGACTGATACAACGGTGGACTCCCCAGATGCGCCGCTATGGGGGCAAGCTGTTGATGCCTTTGTCCAGGAACTTGAGGCGGGACGAATTAAGATGTTCGATCTGCTCGCGAACGGGAAGTTCACTGAAACCTCAAGTGATTGCTGGCGCAAATGGAACGCGGATCAGCGCCTAGCGACTTATCTGCTCGGGCACGATGGTGAAGCAGACACCCAGTTCTATGGCGAGGATTGCCCTCACTATGTGCCCATGCCTGTGGCGGAGCCCGACACTTTGCAGATGGCGCAGCAGAAGAAGCACAGGGGACGTGGACCGCTCCTAGACGTTGAACAATATCAGCCGGCGTTTAAGGATGAGTGTGAGCGGCGTGGTGGTCGCCCGGATCGAAAACATCCGGACGAAGATTGGCGGTCGCAGAGGGACGTGGCGGATTGGTTGTGCAAGCTGGCCCGGCGTGAAGGTGTCATCCTGGACAAGGACGACACTACCGCGAAGAAGTACGCACGGCTCTTGATGGGCAGTAATTCCTAACTGCCCATTGCTGCCCATTGCTGCTCACACCGTTCGAACGTCACCCGCTACGTTCCCTGTGTCACCCCGAACACATGGAACGACACTATGACGGCCCTTCTCGACGACTATCTCACACGATCCGAACTCGCCCGCGAATTGAAGGTCACCGAGCGAACGATCATCCGTTACCAGAACCAGCCAAACGGTCTGCCGCGCACCAAGATGGGCGGGCGGACACTGTACCGGCGCGATTCCGTTTTGGCTTGGCTCCAGGTCAACGAGCAGCGGCCGAACCCGCGCCGCAATCGACGGGACTGAGCGATGTTCATCATTTTCCGTCCATCGCAAGGACACAGCCACGCAGCATCTGCAGATAGCCCAGCAAGATCAATTGGTTATCGAAATTCAACCACTGATGACCCATCAGTCGGCGAACTTGGAAGGCTGCACCATGCGGATTGATTTCAACGTTTGCGCCCGGCGCGCTGCGGACAGTTGCGACGGCGTTCCTACCGAGGGCCTGAAGGTGAGCACACGGCTTGTATTCGACGCGACTACTGTCCCTCCGCTGATGCCCACAGGAGCTTTCGATGACACGCGTGTCAATGTCAGGGGCGGCCCCTCGAAAGTCGAGACGAAGTAGGACTAACGAAGTGCATCCTGACCGATCCGCCCATTACTGCGTCCAATCTAGCTTCCACTCTGCTTTCGCCTTGAAATAGTTTCGAGGCGTGTGGGAGCGTCAACAATTTTGATCAAAAGGTGATCATAACAAAAGAAAGAGCCCGAAAGAATTACAATCTTTCGAGCTCCAGGACAGCTGTAAATCGCAAGACCAATTTAGGCGTCTGCCTTGAATTCGTCACTCAATATTTCAGCGTCCGTCGCTCACAAAGGATACTGAGATATGGATAACAACGAAGCTCCGCAATTCCAAGACATCCCAAACGAACTGAAGACCCTTCGGCAATGGGTGGTTTGGAAAGCCATCACCGAAGATGGCAGAACAACTAAGCAGCCACTCTGTCCGAATGCCCTTTATCCTGCCAACGTAACAAACCCGGGCGACTGGGGGTCATTCGATGACGCCGTTAAGGCAATGAACGATAACCCGTCCGTTGTGGCGGGCATCGGATTTGTGTTCACTGCCGACGATGAATACTTCGGCATCGACCTGGACGACGAAAGCAAGGTTGCCTCTCAGGACTTGGTGCGGCGGCAGAAGCTAGTTGATCAGGTTATGAGGAATACGACCTCCTATGCGGAGGTGTCGCCATCTGGAAAAGGCATCCACATTATCGCTCGGGGGAGGCTTTCTAGCGATTGTCGGCACAGAAACGTACGTCTTCAGATCGAGATATATGACCAGCGCCGCTTCTTCACGATGACCGGCAATCTGATTCAGGCTAGGCGGTCCATTACTGACGAGCAGGAGGCAGCGGATAAACTCTCGGCTGCCATGGGTGGCGATCATTCGTCAGCATCAATCGGAGTCGATCTCGAACCCACGACTAATGGCTTCCGCCGCCTTGACATGCTCGACGCCGAGGTCATCGAGTTTGCCAATGACAATATCTTTGGCTTTCTTGAGCGCTACAGCTTTGTCAATGTAAAGGACTGGTCAGAGGCGCATCGAGACCTTCTTGGCGATCTAGACAAGGTCAGTGGCGACCCTGAGCAGGTGCAGCGCATTGTCCACAGTAGCCCGCTAGTGCTGCTGGCTCCTTCGAAGGCTGGCGAAACAAGGTTAAGTAAGTCCCAACGCATATTTGCCGAGGAATTGGCTGGCGTACGTGCCCGCTATGAAAGGATGGAGTTTCCTTATCAAGTCAACCCGTATTTCAAGGCTCATGGGCGGCAACTAGCTGCTCGTCTGCGTGTGTCACCCACGCCTAGGAACACGTCACTCATAAGATCCAGCGGAGATTTTGTAAGAGACTTCACCCCACCGGATTACTTGATAGACGGCATTATACAGCTGGGTTTTTTCTACAGCCTGACCGGTCAGACAGGAAGTGGAAAGACGTGCGTCGCCCTGCTTATAGCGGCGCAAGTTTCATTAGGGCTCGAGTTGGCGGGACGAGAGATTGCCAAGGGTCGCGTGCTATATCTTGCGGGAGAAAACCCCGACGACGTTCGGATGCGATGGATTGGGCTATGTACCACCTTAGGGGTGGAGCCAAAGGACATGAACGTTCACTTCGTGCCTGGGGTGTTCTCGATAAAAGAACTTGGCGAGCAAGTCGCTGCCGAAGTCCAGACCCTAGGCGGGGTCTCGTTGGTGGTCATTGATACGACTGCAGCCTACTTCGAGGGCGATGACGAGAATAACAATGTTGAGGCCGTGCGATATGCTCGTCTCCTGCGGGGCCTGACGCAAATGCCGGGTAGACCGGCTGTAATTGCAGCCAGCCATCCCGTCAAAAACGCGCATGCTGATAACCTCGTCCCCCGTGGCGGTGGGGCCTTCCTAAATGAGGTTGATGGCAATCTATCATTGGCAAAACGCGGGCCACGTCTTAGCGAACTACACACTCAAGGAAAGTTCCGTGGTCCAGATTTTGAGTCAATTACGTTTGGCATGCAGACAATACACCCTCCCCAGCTTATCGACAGTCGGGGGCGTAATATTCCGACAGTGCGCGCCCAGGTTGTAAGCGACGTGACGGTCGAAAACCGTATGCAGAAGACAGAAGACGATGATCGTGCCGTGCTGAGGATGATCAAGGAGAATGGTACCAGAAGCCAAGCAGAGATGGCCACAATAGCCTCGTGGACGAAAGCAGACCTCTCTGCTGACAAGGATCGCGTTACACGAGCTATCATTCGCCTGAAAAAGCAGAGCCTTGTGGAATACAGTCTAGGCATTTGGGCGCTAACAGCGAAAGGCAAGCGAACGCTTCCTTACACCAATCTGATCCCGTCCACTGATGCGCACACCGGTGCGTAAGCATTTCGCACATCGATGCGCGAAATAACATTTTTAAAACAATAGGTTATTTGCCTGTGCCGCGCACCGGCCGTCGCTCAATACCACAGGATTGGGGTATGGGGGAGGGCTTTGCCCCCCCTCCCAATGGTCACAATTTCATTCCGGTGCGGTGTCCCCATTGTCCTAAGGGCGCGGTTCACGCATCGGATAGAAATCGTTCATTGACAATGAGTTGTCGCACGGATCGTCAATCATGTAAGGCGTTGCGCACCGCATCGGTATATTGTGCCGATTTAAAAGGTACCTCCCGCGCAATGCGCATAAGGGCTAGCATCGGCTGGGAAGGGTAGGCGAAGCAAATTTTAGACGTTGCCAGATGCTGCTAGCTGCCTGCGCTGCTCACCGGGGCAGGCGTGTCAGTCGCCCAGGAGCAGCCCTGGCAGGACAAAGCACTGCAAGCCATCCCGGCCGACAAGCCCTCTGTGGTCGAGGCGATGTTCACCGGCCCAAGCTCCTTCTGGGTGTCAATGCGTGCCTACGCGACGGGTTCGCCGAGTACCTGTGCCTTGTCTTGCACGAGTATGGCATGCCCAAGGGTGATCTTCATGGTGATCCACATTTGGGACGCAGGCGATGGGGAAAGAGGAGATGGGGCGGATTGGTCTGTTCGATTGTCAGCTGCGGTAATGACCTGGTGCCGCGGAGTAATAATCGTGAGCTTGTTCCTGTGCAAATTAGCTGTAGAACCAACTATGCATCACGGAGCGGGATTCAAACTGCTGCAATGACGCTGGTGGAAGGTAGCGAGCCCCGTCCGCTGAGGCGCGAACGATTGTTAGTCGACCCTAACCAGGACAGAGCTAAGTTCTTGGGGGGGCCCGAAGCTGCCGGAACAAGGCTACCGCCTGGACGCGCTTCTACTGCATCGTCGCCCACGCGACGCGTCACGCCCAAAATAGGAGCTGGGCTGTATTCAAATGTCGTCCGTGTTCCCGCCTAGAACGGGATCTATTGTACCTATTTGAAACGCCGGACACAGGGGTTTTGTGGCAGCGCAGCCATTGTATGTCGCTAGCGCTATTCCCCCTTCACGGACGAAGACAGACGATATTGCGGCGTGTTAATGGGCGGGCAGGGCTGCGTCCTGCCCAGGCTAGCTGAGACCCATCGTTATTGTGGTTGTCCTGCTCTCTTCGGTGTCCGCCGCATCAGCCTGCTCTCCCGTGCGCTCCTGAAAGCCAGTTTGGAAGGATGTTTGGGTGTCCCACTAGAGCTGTCCGGTCTCCCCGGGCACCGTCTCCGAAAACCACGGTTTCAATGTGCCGCTGGTCGGCAGACCGATCCCGAAAAGTAAGCGCGTAGACGAGGCCGTTACTGGCTGAAGTTCCAGGGCATGAGTTCGTCG
>JADGNE010000068.1 GCA_015234425.1 Devosia sp. | reverse complement strand
GGAACCGGCATTCCAACAGTGATGTCCACGGTTGCTCGTCCGGGCAATCCATCTCCCTTGCATGGATCCCCCGGACAAGCCGGGGGATGACGAAAGAGCATGAGCGCCCGAAGCTCACACGAAGCCCAACACCAAAAAACCTCTCGGCTCCGTCACCTCCCTCCCCCTTGTGGGGAGGGTAGCAAAGCTAGGCCCAACGGGCCGTAGCGGCGCTGGGTGGGGGTATCCAGCGCCCCCCCGCTCGGAACCTCAGCGTCGCTCGACGGTTGTTCGGAAAGACCCTCCAGCGTCACAGGATCCTCCCGCATGAAAACCCCATCCATCGCCCTCAAATCCAACGCCAAATCGGCTGTCATCGACATCCTCAATGCCCGCCTTGCCGACGCCATTGATCTGGCGCTGATCACCAAGCAGGCCCATTGGAATCTCAAGGGCCTCAATTTCATCGCCGTGCACGAGATGCTCGATCCGATGCGCACCCAGATCGACACCCACGCCGACACCATGGCCGAGCGTGTTGCCCAGCTTGACGGCATTGCCCTGGGCACCAGCCAGATCATCGCCAAGTCGAGCACGCTCGCCGCCTATCCCACCGACATCCGCAAGACCACCGATCACCTTGCGGCCCTTGCCGAGCGCTATGCCGCCCTCGCCAATCAGGTGCGCGAGGATATCGACGCGACGGACGAAGCCGGCGACGCCACCACCGCCGATATTCTCACCGCCTTCTCCCGTGATCTCGACAAGAACCTGTGGTTCATCAAATCGCATCTGGAATAAACCACCGGAATTGTCCTATTTTGAACGCCAGCACGAAATAGGACAATTCTCAGATTTCCCGCCGAAAGTAGGACTTTCGCCTAAAATATACGCACACTGCTGCCTCTTTGTGCAAGTAGCCCCTGAAAATCCTACAACTCCTATCCCAAAAAACCTGCAGTCCTATTTTTTTTCGGCAAAGTCCAACGTTCCTGCTTGTACGCAGTTTTAAATCGTGCAAATGTCGGATCGTTAGGGCAGCACGACTGTCCTATCTGACGCGTCGCCCCGCTCTCCGCGGTCAGCGCGCGCGCTGGTCCGGCTGGCCCGCTACGAGATAGCGGAAACGGATAGGCGGGGCTAAGATCAGCCCGAATTATGAGCGGCCATTTGGATGCAGCGCCGCTCCCCATGCATGGATGGTTTTCGTTCATCCGAGCCGCTCCCCTCAAAGGCGCGACCCGAACGGACCCCGTGCCCGCCAGCAAAGGACTGCATCCAGCGGGCCGGCAGCGGCACCAACAGGATGCGCGAGACATAGTAAATTCAGCCTGGTGACAGGCGATCAGATAGCGAGGACCACGATATGGCACACGAGCGGCACGGACAAACTTCTCCGGTCACCACCAAAGCCAAATCGCGCACGCTGATCGCCAATTCGCGGCGCGTCGACGGCCGTCCGGCAGCCCAGGGTCTTTACGATCCGGCCAATGAGCACGACGCCTGCGGCATCGGCATGATCGCCAACATCAAGAACAAGCCCAGCCACGAAGTGGTGCAGAAGGGTCTCGAAATACTCGAGAACCTCGAACACCGTGGCGCCGTGGGTGCCGATCCGCTGATGGGTGATGGCGCCGGCATTCTGGTGCAGACCCCGCACGCCTTCTTCCAGAAGGTCCTGCCTTTCGCCCTGCCCGAAAAGCACCACTACGCCGTGGCGATGATCTTTTATCCCAACGATGCGGACCTCAAGTCCCGCTGCGCAGAAGCCGTGCGCAAGTGCATCGCCAGCGAAGGCCTCGTCCTCCTAGGCGAACGCGTCGTGCCCACCGACAATTCAAAGCTCTCGGCCGGCGTCATCGCCACCCAGCCGATCATCGAACAGGTGATCATCGCCCGCCCCGAAGGCCTCACGCTGGATGAATTCGAGCGCAAGCTCCTCATCGTCCGCAAGGTCATCTCCAACACCGTCTATAACGACGTGCCCGAGAGCCACAGCGACAACGGCTTTTATGTCGTCTCCATGTCGGCCCGCACGCTCGTCTACAAGGGCATGTTCCTCGCCGACCAGCTGGGCTCCTTCTACCAGGACCTGCACGACGAAAGCTTCGAGAGCGCCATCGCCCTCGTTCACCAGCGTTTTTCGACCAACACCTTCCCCTCCTGGAAGCTGGCCCACCCCTACCGCATGACCACCCACAATGGTGAAATCAACACCATCCGTGGCAACGTCAACTGGATGGCGGCTCGCCAGGCCTCGGTCCACTCCAAGTACTTCGGCGACGACATCACCAAGCTCTGGCCCATCTCCTATGAAGGCCAGTCCGACACCGCCTGCTTTGACAACGCGCTCGAATTCCTCGTGCGCGGCGGCTATCCCCTGCCCCACGCGGCCATGATGCTGATCCCGGAAGCCTGGGCCGGCAATCCACTGATGGATGAAAAGCGTCGCGCCTTCTACCAGTACCACGCCTCCCTGATGGAGCCCTGGGACGGTCCGGCCGCCATGTCGATCTCCGACGGCCGCTATGTCGTGGCAACCCTCGACCGCAACGGCCTGCGTCCGGCCCGCTACCTTGTTACCAAGGAAGGCCACGTCATTCTCGCCTCGGAATCGGGCGTGCTCGATATCCCCGAGGAGGACATTGTCGAACGCTGGCGCCTGCAGCCCGGCCGCATGCTGCTCATCGATCTTGAGCAGGGCCGCATCATTTCCGACGACGAGGTCAAGTCGACGCTCGCCACCTCCAATCCCTATGCTGATTGGCTCGCCCGCACCCAGATCGTGCTCGAGGATCTGCCGGCCGTGCCGCCCAAGGCGCCCGAGCCGACCGATGCCTTGCTCGATCGCCTGCAGGTCTTTGGCTACACCCAGGAAGACGTCAAGCTCCTGATGGCGCCCATGGCCACCACCGGCCAGGAAGCCGTCGGCTCGATGGGCACCGACACGCCGATCTCGGCGCTGTCGAACAACCCCAAGCTGATCTACACCTATTTCAAGCAGAACTTTGCGCAGGTAACCAACCCGCCCATCGATCCGATCCGCGAAGAATCGGTGATGAGCCTTGTCTCCTTTATTGGCCCGCGCCCGAACCTCTTCGATCTTGAAGGTCTTTCCACGGTCAAGCGCCTCGAAGTGCGCCAGCCGATCCTGACCAATGAGGATCTCGAAAAGATCCGCGCCATTGGCGATATCGAGAGCAATCAGTTCAAGACCAAGACGCTCGACATCACCTATCCCAAGGTGAACGGTGCCGAGGGCATGGAAGCGGCCATCGACGCCCTGTGCCAGGCCGCCGAAGACGCCGTGCGCGGTGAATACAACATCATTATCCTCTCTGACCGTCTGGTCTCAGCCGATCGTCTGGATATCCCGACGCTGCTGGCGCTCGCCGCCGTGCACCATCACCTCATCCGCAAGGGCCTGCGCACCTCGACGGGTCTCGTTGTTGAAACCGGTGAAGCCCGCGAAATCCACCACTTCGCCATGCTCGCCGGCTATGGCGCCGAAGCCATCAACCCCTACCTCGCCTTCGAGGCGCTGCAGGCTCTGCACGCCGAAGGCAATTACCCCGAGGAAGTCTCGGCGGACGAAGTCGTCTACCGCTACATCAAGTCGGTCGGTAAGGGCCTCCTCAAGGTCATGTCCAAGATGGGCATTTCCACCTACCAGTCCTATTGCGGCGCCCAGATCTTTGACGCTGTGGGCCTGAACTCCGATTTTGTATCCAAGTACTTCTTCGGCACCGCCACCTCCATCGAAGGCGTCGGCATCACAGAAATCGCCGCTGAGACGGTTCGCCGTCACGATCTCGCCTTCGGCGACGACGCCGTTCTGCGCAAGACCCTCGATGTCGGCGGCGAATATGCCTACCGCATCCGTGGCGAAAAGCATGCCTGGTCGCCCGATGTCGTGGCCGACCTCCAGCACGCCGTGCGCACCTTCGAGGCAAGCCCCGAAACCGCTCAGGACCGCTACAACAGCTATGCAGCCCGCGTGAACTCGGGCGAAAACGGCTATCTCGCCATCCGGCATTTGCTCGAGATCAAGCCGCTCGGCGCCGCCGTACCGGTCGAGGAAGTCGAACCGGCCGTCGATATCGTCAAGCGTTTCGTCACCGGCGCGATGAGCTTCGGCTCGATCAGCCGCGAAGCGCATACGACGCTCGCCATCGCCATGAACCGCATCGGCGGCAAGTCCAACACCGGTGAAGGCGGCGAAGAGCCCGATCGCTACAAGCCCCTGGCGGACGGCTCGAGCAACCCCCTGCGCTCTGCCATCAAGCAGGTCGCCTCGGGCCGCTTTGGCGTCACCACCGAATATCTGGTCAATGCCGATCAGATCCAGATCAAGGTCGCACAGGGTGCCAAGCCCGGTGAAGGCGGTCAGCTGCCCGGCCACAAGGTCGACTGGATCGTCGCCAAGACCCGTCACTCGACGCCCGGCGTGGGCCTCATCTCTCCGCCGCCGCATCACGACATCTATTCCATCGAAGATCTCGCCCAGCTCATTTACGATCTCAAGAACGTCAATGAAGCGGCCGACATCTCGGTCAAGCTCGTCTCCGAAATGGGCGTGGGCACGGTTGCGGCCGGCGTTGCCAAGGCGCGCGCCGATCACATCACCATCTCCGGCTATGATGGCGGCACCGGCGCTTCGCCGCTGACCTCTTTGAAGCATGCCGGCGGTCCGTGGGAAATCGGCCTGGCTGAAACCCACCAGACCCTCGTGCTCAACCGCCTGCGCAGCCGCGTTCGTCTCCAGGTCGATGGCGGTCTCAAGACCGGTCGCGACGTGCTGATCGGCGCCCTCCTCGGCGCTGACGAGTTCGGCTTCTCGACGGCTCCGCTGATCGCGGCCGGCTGCATCATGATGCGCAAGTGTCACCTCAACACCTGCCCGGTTGGCGTCGCCACCCAGGACCCGGTGCTGCGCAAGCGCTTCAAGGGCACGCCCGAGCACGTCATCAACTACTTCTTCTTCATCGCTGAAGAGCTACGTGGCCTCCTGGCCGAATTGGGTGCCCGCACCCTCAACGAGCTCATCGGCCGCTCCGATCTGCTCGATCAGAAGCGCGTCACCGACTATTGGAAGAGCCACGGCGTCGACCTCGCCAAGGTGATCTACAAGCCTGAACCGCTGGGTGAAGACACCATCTATCACTCCGAGGAACAGAACCATCACCTCGAAGCCGTACTCGATCGCAAGCTCGTCGAACTGGCCGCTCCGGCGCTCGAAACCGGCAAGCCGGTCCAGATCGAACTGCCGATCCGCAGCCGCGACCGCTCCGCCGGCGCCATGCTCTCGGGCGCGGTCGCCAAGAAGTATGGCCATGAAGGCCTGCCGGACGACACCATCGCCATCACCCTGCGCGGCACGGCCGGTCAGGCGTTCGGCGCCTTCCTGGCCAAGGGTATCTCCATCGACATGATCGGCGATGCCAATGACTATGTCGGCAAGGGTCTGTCCGGTGGCCGCATTGTCGTCCGTCCGAGCGAAAAGGCCATTACCACGGCCGAAAACTCGATCATCGCTGGCAATACCGTGCTCTACGGCGCCATCGAGGGAGAGGCCTATTTCCGCGGCATCGCCGGCGAACGCTTTGCCGTCCGCAACTCCGGCGCCATCGCCGTGGTCGAAGGCACGGGCGATCATGGCTGCGAATACATGACCGGCGGTCTTGTCGTCGTCATGGGCCCGACCGGTCGCAACTTCGCGGCCGGCATGTCGGGCGGTGTCGCCTATGTCCTTGATGAGGACGGCACCTTCCGGTCGCGCTGCAACCTCGCCATGGTCGATCTCGAACCCGTCCAGGAAGAAGAAGATCTGATGCAGAAGCTCCACCACCATGGTGGGGATCTCGAATGGCACGGTCGTGTCGACATCTCTGGTGACATGACCCGCCACGACGACGAGCGGCTGCATCAGCTGATCTCGAACCATCTGCACTATACCGGCTCGACCAAGGCCAAGCAGATCCTTGAGAACTGGGCCGAGATGCGCCCCAAATTCGTGAAAGTCATGCCGGTCGAATACCGTCGCGCCATCCTCGAGATGGAAAAGAAGCGCGCCTCCGGCGCACATGTGGCCGCGGAGTAAGGAGAGAAAGAATGGGTAAGGTAACAGGCTTTCTCGAGATCGAACGTGAAGAACCGCGCTACGAGCCGGCTTCCGACCGCATCCGCCACTTTGGCGAGTTCACCATCCCGCTGACCGAAAGCCGGGTGGTGGACCAGGCCGCCCGCTGCATGGATTGCGGCATCCCCTTCTGTCACGGCGACACGGGGTGCCCGGTCCACAATCAGATCCCGGACTGGAACGACCTCGTCTACAACGGCGATTGGGAGGAGGCTGCCCGCAACCTCCACTCGACCAATAATTTCCCCGAGTTCACCGGCCGCATCTGCCCCGCACCCTGCGAGGAAGCCTGCACGCTCAACCTCGAGGACAGCCCGGTCGCCATCAAAACTGTGGAACAGGCCATTGCCGACCGCGCCATCAAGGCCGGCTGGGTCAAGCCGCAGATCAATGCGACGAAGACCGGAAAATCTGTCGCCATCATCGGCTCGGGTCCGGCAGGCCTTGCCGCCGCCCAGCAGCTGGCCCGCGCCGGCCACGACGTTCATGTCTATGAGCGCGAGCCCAAGGCCGGCGGCCTGATGCGCTACGGCATTCCCGACTTCAAGATGGAAAAGGAACACATCGACTTCCGCGTCTCCCAGATGGAAGCCGAAGGCGTGACCTTCCACTATGGCGAAAACATCGGCGTCACCCGCCCGCTGTCCGAGCTGCAGGCCCAGTATGACGCCGTGCTCCTCAGCGGCGGCGCCGAACGCCCGCGTGATGTCGATGCCGAAGGCACCGATCTCAATGGCGTCCACTACGCCATGCCCTTCCTCGTCCAGCAGAACCGTCGCCTCGGCGGCGAGGACGTCTCGGGCGAAGTCCAGCTCTCCGCCGCCGGCAAGCATGTCGTCGTCGTCGGTGGTGGCGATACCGCGTCCGACTGTGTCGGCACCTCGTTCCGTCAGGGCGCGATTGCCGTCACCCAGCTCGACGTGCGTCCCATGCCGCCGGAATTGGAAAACAAGCTGACCAACTGGCCCAACTGGGCGGTCAAGATGCGCACCTCGTCCTCACAGGCCGAAGGCGCCATCCGCGAGTTCTCCGCCGGCACGATGAAGATCATCGGCAATGCCAAGGGTCAGGTTACCGGCGTCGAATGCGCCCGCGTCGATCGCAAGCGCCAGCCGATCCCGGGCAGCGAGTTCATCATCAAGGCTGACCTCGTCCTCATGGCCATCGGCTTTGCCGGCCCGGTCAAGGAGGGTCTGCTCACCGAACTCGGCGCAGACCTCGACAAGCGCGGCAATATCTTTGCCGACACCTTCACCTACAAGACTTCGGTCGAGAAGGTCTACGCCGCCGGCGACATGCGCCGCGGCCAGTCCCTCGTCGTCTGGGCCATCCGCGAAGGCCGCCAGGCCGCCCGCGCCATCGACATGGACCTGATGGGCAAGACCGACCTGCCCCGGTAATCGCCCACCCACCGAACAGTCCCTCCCCTCCTCCAGGGGGAGGCTAGGTGGGGGTGCTTGCCCGAGGCTATTCTACCGATCCAGCCCCACCCACCGGACAGTCCCTCCCCCTCCTTCAGGGGGAGGTCAGGTGGGGGTCTTTTGGCCAAGGCTATTCTACCGATCCAGCCCCACCCGCCGGACAGTCCCTCCCCCTCCTCCAGGGGGAGGTTAGGTGGGGGTACAGCCCCCGCCGCACATCTGTGACCAATTCCGCCTTTGGCTACCGTCAATGCTAACAGTCTGCTAACAAACTCGCCGATGCGTTGTTCGGAATTGCCATGACCCAAAAGCCCTATGTCGTCGATGAACTGATCTCCGCCAAGGCCATTGCCGCCCGCGTCGAAGCGCTGGCGCGCGAGATTTCGACCCATTTTGCCGACACCGAAAAGCTCGTCGTCGTCGGCCTTTTGCGCGGTTCCTTCATCTTCATCGCCGACCTCGTCCGCGAGCTCGACCTGCCGGTCGAAGTCGATTTCCTCGAAGCCTCCTCCTATGGCAACGCCATGGAATCGAGCCGGGAAGTGAGGATTCTCAAGGACTTGCGCGGCGAGATCGCCGGTCGCGATGTCCTCGTCGTCGAAGACATTATCGACACTGGCCACACCCTCAAGCACGTGCTCGAAATCCTCGAGACCCGCCATCCGCGTCGTATGGAAATCTGCGCCCTGCTCTCAAAGCCCTCGCGCCGCGAGACCGAGATCAACGCCAAATGGCTTGGCTTTGAAATCCCTGACAAATTTGTCGTCGGCTATGGCATCGACTACGGCCAGCGCAACCGCAATCTCCCCCACATCGGCGCCGTCCGCTTCACCGACGAAGAATAATTCCTCTTTGGCGGATTAAAACCCGCCCTGCGGTGTTTATCCTTGTGCGGGCTGCCTCATGCGGCTCCGCATGAGGAGATAACGCCATGAATTTCCGAAACATTCTGGCCGGTGCAGCTGTGCTCGCCGCCCTTGCGACTCCCGCCTTCGCCGCCGACTATCTCGGCGGCGCGGTCAAATCCACCGACATCGGCGGCAAGATGGTGCTGACCGATGCCAACGGCATGACCCTTTATATCTTCGACAAGGACGAGCCGGGCGTCACTAATTGCTACGACAGCTGCGCCGAAAAATGGCCACCGCTTTTCGCTGATGATGCCGCCGCGGCCGAAGGCGATTTTTCCATTGTAGACCGGACAGATGGCACCAAAATGTGGGCCTATAAATCCATGCCGCTCTACTATTGGGTCGACGACAAGGCCCCCGGCGACATTACAGGTGACGGCGTCGGCGGCGTCTGGCATCTTGCCATCGAATAGCTGAAAGCCGCCCGCGTGGCCGAAATCCTGCACGAAATCGAGGCCTGCGTGCCCGCGCTCCGGCGATATGCCCGGGCGCTGACCCGCGACATCGACCGGGCCGATGATCTCGTGCAGGATTGCCTCGAACGCGCCATTTCCCGCCGCGGTCTGTTCCAGCCCCGCGGGCCGGTGCGGCCCTGGCTCTTCACTATCCTGATCAACATTTACCGCAACGACCTTCGGCAAAATCGGAGGCGCGGCGATGTGGTTGATATTCAAAGCATTCCCGAGCCGGCAACCCCGGCACCGCAGCCCGGCCATCTCGCCCTCGCCGAACTGGGGCGCGCCCTCGAAACCCTGCCCCTCGACCAAAAGGAGGCCCTGCTTCTGGTCACGCTCGAAGGCCTGTCCTATCAGGACGCTGCCAAAATCCTCGATATTCCGCTCGGCACGCTGATGAGCCGGCTCGGTCGCGCCCGCTCGGCCCTCCGCGCCCTCACCGGCACGCCGGCGGAGCCCCATCTGAGGACGGTGAAATGACCGAGATCACCAGAGACCTCCTGATGGCCATAGCGGATGGGCAACTGGCTCCGGCCGAGCGCGACACGCTGGAGCGCCAGCTGGCCGACCGCCCCGACGCAGCCGCCGACCTCGCCCAGATGCAGCGCCAGTCCGACGCCATCCGCGCGCTTTATGGGCCGGTCTCGAGCGAACCCCTGCCCCCGCGGCTCGATGTCACCCGGATTGCCGGCGCAAACCGGACCAGGCGGAACCGGTTCTGGATCAATGCCGTCGCCGCAGTCGTCATTGCCGGGCTCGGGGTCGGCGCCGGTTGGATGTTGCGGGATCTTGCAGCCACACCCGGACCGGCAGATCGCCTGATCGCCAGCGCCGTCAGCGCCCACACCGTTTACGTCGGCGAAAACCGGCATTCCGTGGAAGTCCCGGGCGCGGACAGCGCTCATCTCACCAACTGGCTCTCGGCGCGCCTCCAGACCAACCTCGCCATGCCCGATCTCACCGCCTCGGGGCTGACCTTCCTCGGCGGACGGCTTCTTCCTGCGCCGGAGGTTCCCGGTGGCCGCGCCGCCCAGCTGATGTATGAAGACGCCGCCGGAGAACGCCTCACGCTTTATGTCACCCCGGCGCTCACCGTTGAAACGCCGAGCTATCAGCTGGCCAGCCTCGGCATCGATACGGCGCTCTACTGGGCCGACAGCACCCTCACCTGCACCATCACCGCCCCCTATGACGCCGAAAAGCTCGAGCCCATCGCCCGCTCGGTCTTCGCCCAGCTCTCGCCGCTTCCGGCCGTCTACTCGCCGTGACTGATTGCCTATGACGGCGAGGATCCGTAAGTTGCCGATACAGACACGGCAGCAGGAGCGCGCGCCATGGGATTTGAGGAGTTCGGAATGGACGGGCTGAGCATCACCTTGATCGGCATAGGCATTCTGCTGATCCTTGTCCTCTTCGCCGGTGCCAAGACGGTGCCGCAGGGCTATAATTTCACCATCGAGCGGTTCGGCAAATATACCCGCACGCTGAAGCCCGGCCTCAATCTGATCGTGCCGTTCATCGACACCATCGGCAAGAAGATCAACGTCATGGAGCAGGTGCTCGACGTCCCCCACCAGGAGGTCATTACCCGCGACAACGCCTCCATCACCGCCAATGGCGTGACATTTTACCAGATCCTGGATGCCGCAGCCGCGGCCTACGAAATCTCGGGCCTCGAAAACGCCATCCTCAACCTCACCATGACCAATATCCGCACGGTCATGGGGTCGATGGACCTCGATGAACTCCTCAGCCACCGCGACGAGATCAACGAGCGCCTTCTGCGTGTCGTCGACACGGCGGTTTCGCCATGGGGCATCAAGATCACCCGCATCGAGATCAAGGACATCGATCCGCCCAAGGACCTGGTCGA
>JADGNE010000067.1 GCA_015234425.1 Devosia sp. | reverse complement strand
ATGCCACCACTAAAGCACAGATCCTCCACACAAGCCGGGCAATGACGATGGAGGGATAGGGCGGTGGCTCTGGCGGCATCGCGTTGGGCCGCGGCTGCAGCGCTGGCCCCCACCCCCACCTAACCTCCCCCTGGTAGGGGGAGGGACGCATCGGGATTGCGGTGCCTTCGGAGAGCCACCGACGAGCCCCTCCCCCTTGACAGGGGGAGGTTGGGTGGGGGTTTCTTGATGCGCGGGATATATCGGCCCTGCGTTTTTGGCGGGTGAAGCGGCTTCACGGTTCTGGTAAGCTCAGCCCATGAACACTTCTGCGCCGCGCTTTGATCACGTCACCGATTGGGTCTTTGACCTCGACAACACGCTTTATCCCCGTGAGTGCAACCTCTTTGCGCAGGTGGATATCCGCATCACCCATTATGTGATGGATGTCACCAAACTCGAGTTCGATGCGGCCCGCACGCTGCAGAAGCAATATTACCGGGACTTCGGCACCACGCTCAACGGGCTGATGATCCAGCACCAGATCGATCCCGACCACTTCCTCAATACGGTCCACGCCATCGACTACACGCCGGTGATGCCCCACCCGGAACTGATCGCCGCAATCCGCGATCTGCCGGGGCGAAAACTGATCCTGACCAATGGTGACACCGGCCATGCGCGATCCGTGCTGCGCCAGCTGGGCGGGGACGATCTGTTCGAACATGTGCACGATATCCGTGCCATGACCTTCGTGCCAAAACCGCACCGCGAGGCCTATGACGGCTTCTTTGCGCGCTACGACATCGACCCCAGCCGCGCGGCCATGTTCGACGATCTCGAAAAGAACCTCGTCGTGCCCCATGAGACTGGGATGGCGACGGTGCAGGTCGTCGCCGGCGAAGGCTTTGTGCATGAGCAGGTGGAAGCCTGGGAGCTCGATCAGGCCGCAGGGCCACATGTGCACCATGTGACCGCCGATCTTGCCGGGTTCCTGCGCAACCTGCCCTAACGCAGGGTGATCTCAGGAACAGCGTTTAATTCGCGCCGGGCTTATTTCCTGACGCACCGTGCCACAGTACAGTAGCGACCATGACCGACCTGCCCGGGCGTCGCCCACCCCCAATTCCCGACACAACTCCGACCTTCCGCGAGCGCCTCCATAATCTGCGCCATCTCGGACGGCTCGTGGCGCAGATCTGGCGCACCAGTCGCTGGCTGACGGCCGCGACAGTGGTCCTGCGCCTGATTGCAGCATTTCAGCCCGTGGCCGTGCTCTACGCGGCCAAGCTGATCGTCGACGAGGTGGTGCGGCTTACGGCCATTGAGGCGCCGGGCCCGGAATTTATCGATTGGTGGAGCTCGGGCCTGCTGACGCCGGTGCTGTGGCTGCTGGTGCTGGAATTTTCGCTGGTGCTGGCCAATGACATCATTGCCCGCGCCACGGGGCTGGTGGATTCCATCCTCTCCGAGCTGCATTCCAACCAGGTCAGCATCGAGCTGATGGGCCATGCGGCGCGGCTGGATCTGATGCATTTCGAGAGCGCCGAATATCAGGATCGGCTGGAGCGGGCGCGCCGGCAGGCGGCCGGGCGCAATGCGCTGCTGAGCCAGATGTTCGGTCAGGCGCAGGACATCCTCACCGTGATGACGCTGGCCGGTGGCCTGTTCTTCTACGCGCCCTGGCTGATCCTCCTGCTGCCGCTCAGTTTCATTCCCTCTATCTGGGGCGAGACGCGGTTCAACACGCTCGCCTATATGCTGAGCCGCTGGCGCACGCCGGAACGCCGCGAGATTGAATATCTCCGCCAGATCGGCGCCAGCGCCGAGACCGCCAAGGAGGTCAAACTCTTTGGCTTGGGCGATTATCTGATCAGCCGGTTCCGGACGCTCGCCAACCAGATCTTTATCGAAAACCGCCGCGTCGCCATGCTGCGCGCCAGCTGGGGCGCCCTCTTTACCGGCATTGCCAGCCTCGCTTACTACGCCGCCTATGGCTATATCGTCTGGCGCACCATCACCGGGGAATTCACCCTCGGTGACCTCGCGTTCCTCTCTGGCTCCTTCCTGCGGCTTAATGGGCTGTTCCAGCGCATTCTGCTCGGCTTTACCCAGATCGCGGGGCAATCCATGTATCTCGACGATCTCTTTTCCTTCTTCGAGATCGAGCCGACCGTGCTGCCGCCGGAAAATCCCAAGAAATTCCCAGCGCCGATCCGGAGCGAAATCGCCTTCGAAAATGTGGGCTTTCGCTATCCGGAAACCGAAAATTGGGTGGTGCGCGACCTCTCCTTCACCCTCGCCGCCGGGCAGACCCTGGCGCTGGTGGGCGAGAATGGCGCCGGCAAGACCACGATCGCCAAGCTTCTTACGCGGCTCTATGACCCGAGCGAGGGGCGCATCACCATTGATGGCATAGACCTCAGGGATATGGACCCCAAGGACATCCACGCCCATGTCGGGGTGATCTTTCAGGATTTCATCCGCTACTCCTTCACCGCCCGCGACAATATCGGGGTTGGGCGCATCGAGGCGCGCGAGGACCAGGAACGTATCGACCTCGCGGCCGAGCAGAGCCTTGCCGACAGCGTCATCGCCAAACTGCCCAAGGGCTATGACCAGCAGCTGGGGCGCCTCTTCAAGCAGGGGCGCGACCTCTCGGGTGGAGAATGGCAGAAAGTGGCAATCGCCCGCGCCTATATGCGCGACGCCGAGCTGATCATTCTTGACGAGCCGACGGCTGCGCTCGACGCCAAGGCGGAGGCCGAGGTTTTCGCGCGCTTCAAGAATTTGGCGCACGGCAAATCGGCGGTGATCATCTCGCACCGCTTTTCGACCGTGCGCATGGCCGACTGTATCCTCGTGCTCGACAATGGCGCGATCCTCGAAGCGGGCACGCATGAGGAACTGCTGGCCATCAATGGCCGCTATGCCGAGCTGTTTGAACTGCAGGCAGCGGGCTATCGCTGAGCGAGGGCCTGGGGCGAGGCGGCGCATGGCGCTGCCGCTTGGCTCGATCCACAAATCGGTAAAAGGCTGTCGAGAGAAAGAAAGAGTTAGAGAGTTACGGAAATTATGCTCCCACAATGATTTAGTGGGAGGTCCCTCCGAATGCGCCTGTTTACGTCTTCCGTGGCCGTTTTGGCTTTTCTGGCTATGCCCGCTCTGGCGCAGGATACAGCTGTAGACCCTGCCCAGATGGTGGCGCCGGCCGAGGAAATTGAGCTGGAACCCGGCGCGGAAGCCGGCGAGACATCCGGCGAGCACCGCTTTGTGCTCACCTTCGAACCCTCCGACAATGCCGAGCTCGGCCTGATCCGGGAAAAGTTCATCCGCGACGGCATTTTTGCCTCTGTGCTGGACGAGTTGTCCGACCAGATTGCCCTGCCGGCCGATTTCCCGATCACCTTCAAGAAGTGTGACAGGATAAACGCCTGGTATTCACCGGCGGATCGCGCCATCACCTTCTGCTATGATCTCGTGCAGCTGTTTAACCACGGCTATGACACGAGCTCGGGCCCGATCAAGCATCTGGCCGGCTGGGCCGATCAGGGCCTGGTGCTGACCGGCACCACGCTGCACGTTCTGCTCCACGAAATCGGCCACGCCATGGTGGATATTTTCGACCTGCCGATCACCGGCAAGGAAGAAGACGCCGTTGACCAGTTCGCGACACTGACCCTGATTGCGCAGGACGAGGAAGGCGACGCTCTGGAGGATCGCCCCTCCCGCCTCGCGATCCTGGGCGCGCTGATGCACCAGAGCCTCTCCGTCGAGGGTGAGAAGATCACCAGCCACTATCTGTCTGACGTCCACTCGCTCGGACAGCAGCGCTTCTACGATACGCTGTGCCTCGTGGTCGGCTCCAACTCCGACGTCTACTTCCCAGTCATCGCGCCGGGCGCCACCATGGTCTCCAAGGCCTATGAGGAAGATCCTTCGGCATTCGATCCGGAAAAGCTCAATGCATGGCTGAAATTGACTGACGATCTCAACCTTCTGCCCCAGTCTCGACTGTTCAGCTGCTCCTACGAGTTCGAGCGCTATGACGCCAGCTGGGATTTCATGGTCGAGAACTTCATGAAGCCCAAGGCCGACTAAGCCCCCTCACCAGAATGACGACGCGGACACCGCCCCCAAACGGGCGGTGTCCTTTTTCTTGCGCATCAGGTTCTGGCCAACGCGGCCAAACGCGCCTAACTAGAATTCCGCTGCTGCGCTGAACCGACGAGCTTGCCGTGCCCCTGCCCGAGGACAACACTATTACCGTGATCGCCGAGACTTTTCGGCTGCTCGGCGATCCGACGCGGCTGAAGATCGTGCTGACCTGCCTTGAGGGGCCGATTGCGGTGGGGGATATCGCCAAGGCGACGGGGGCCAGCCAGTCGCTGGTGAGCCACCATCTGCGCCTCTTGCGCGCCGCCCGGCTGGTGCGCGGCACGCGGCGCAACAAGCAGGTTTTCTACGAGGCCGCCGACGCCCACATCGCCAATATCCTGGCCGACATGGTGGCCCACGCCATGGAGGAGCATGAGGACGACGAGGGGTAGTTTTTGAGATGGCCTGCGAATGCGACCTCGCGACCAAGCCTTCACCTTAGTAGAACCCCCACGGACGCCCCTGCTCCATCGCCTCCCTCCCCCATCGCCTCCCTCCCCCTTGTGGGGAGGGAATGAGGGTGGGGGTTCGGGCATCGCGTTTGCGGAAACACACCCCCACCCTTGGCGCTGCGCGCCGTCCCTCCCCACAAGGGGGAGGGAGACGCAGGAGCCGATAGTCTGGAGCGAAGCTGAGTGTCACGCCGACAAGCCCCGCTTGACGCTCGTATATATGAACGTATATTCATATGTAGAGTAGTGGAGAAAAGCCATGTCCGGGCACGACCATAGTCACGATCACGGCGAGCACGACCATTCGGGGCATGACCACGATCATGCGGGCCACAGCCACACGCCCAAAGTCAGCGCTAATAATGAGCGGGCGGCGCTGATCGGGCTGGTCCTGACCGGCTCGTTCATGATCGCCGAACTGGTGGGCGGCTATCTCTCGGGCTCACTGGCGCTGATTGCTGATGCGGGGCATATGCTGACCGACACGGTGGCGCTGTTCCTCGCCTGGCTGGGTTTTCGCCTCGGCAGCCGCCCGGCCGACAGCAAGCGCAGCTTTGGCTATGCGCGGCTCGAGGTGTTGGCGGGGCTGCTCAATGCGCTGACGCTGTTCGCGCTGGTCGGCTGGATCGCCTATGAAGCGATCAACCGGCTGTTTGAACCGCAGGAAGTCCTGGCCGGGCCGATGTTCATCGTCGCCGTGCTGGGGCTGCTGGTCAATTTGGGCGTGTTCCGCATCCTCCAGGGCGCGGACAGGGATCACGTCAACATCAAGGGGGCGAGCCTCCATGTGTTGGGGGATCTCTTGGGCTCGGTGGGCGCGATCCTTGCGGCGGTGACCATCTGGCTTACCGGCTGGACGCCGATCGATCCGATCCTCTCGGTGTTCGTGAGCCTCCTCATCCTGCGCAGTGGCTGGGCGCTGCTGATGCGCACGTTCAACATATTGATGGAAGGCGCGCCCGAGGGGTTTGACAGCGCCACGCTGGAGGCCGGGCTGGTGAAAACCGTGCCGGGGCTCGCGAAGGTCAGCCATCTTCACGTCTGGTCCCTGTCCTCGGGCCGGACCATGGCGACGCTCGAGATTGCGCTGGCGCCCGGCGCCGATCCGGCGGAGGTCACGGCGGCCACCAAGGCGGCGTTGCAGGCCGACTTCGATATCGGCCACAGCACCATCGAAATCGACTGGACCGGTTCAGGCCGGGGCTGTCCGGGGGACGCCGTCAGCCTTTGAGATAGGCGAGGGCACCCTGCGCGGCGGCGCGGCCAGAGGCGAAGCACGCCGTGAGGAGATAGCCGCCTGTCGGGGCTTCCCAGTCGAGCATTTCACCAGCCGGGAAAATCCCGGCGCGGGCCGTAAGCATGCCATTATCGTCGAGGGCGGAGAATTCTATCCCCCCCGCCGTCGATATGGCGCGCTCGATCGGGCGCGGCCGGACAAGCGGAATGGGCAGGGCCTTGATGGCGGCAGCGAGCGCCTCGGGCGACATCTGCGCTGCAGCCGGAAAAATCTCGCGCACGAGGCTCGCCTTGACCGGGTCGAGCCCGGCGCCTTTTCGCAGGCGATTGGAAAAGCTGAGTTTTTGCGGCTGGCGGGCAAGATCGGCGGCAAGGCGATCCGCGGTGCGAGCGGGGACCAGATCGACGACGAGCGCGGCGGGAGAACCGGCGAGCAGCGCATCGCGCAGCGGCGCGGCGTGGAGATAAACGAGACCGCCCTCAATGCCGGTGGCGCTGACGACGAACTCGCCGGGAATGGTGCCGGCAGCGCTAGTGGCAGTGACCGACTTGATCGGGGCTCCAGCGAAGCGCTCGATAAAGACCGGGCTCCAGTCGACGTCAAAACCGCAATTGGCGGGCTTGAACGGGGCAAGCGCAACACCGGCGTCGGAAAGAATCGGCGCCCAGGCACCATCCGATCCGAGCCGCGCCCAGGAGGCACCGCCGAGGGCGACAACGGTGGCGTCGAATTTTTCCGAGAGCCTGCCCTCGGGCGTTTCGAAGACGAGCGCGTCATCCTCGAAGCCAATCCAGCGATGGCGGGGTTTGAGCTTAACACCGGAGGTCTCGAGACGGGTGAGCCACGCGCGCAGGAGCGGCGAGGCCTTCATCGCTTTTGGGAAGACGCGGCCGGAGGAGCCGACAAAGGTTTCAACGCCGATATCGGCGCACCACGCGCGCAGATCATCGGCAGTAAACGCATCGAGCGCGGCTGAAAAACGCTCCGGCACGGCCCCATAGCGTTGACGCAGCGCGGCGTGTGGTTCGGAATGGGTGATGTTAAGGCCCGACTTGCCGGCCATAAGCAGTTTGCGGCCCATGGTGGGCATGGCATCAAAGACGGTGACGTCCTCGCCCGCTGCAGCCAGCACTTCTGCGGCCATGAGCCCTGCAGGGCCGCCGCCGATGACAGCCGTTCGGGCCATGATACGCTCTCCTGAAACCGGCCCGATGGGCCCTGCCCTTCCTTAGCGACAATTGCGCGCCGGGCGCAACTGAGGCATAGGCTGAAACCACGCCCCAGAGAGGCCGATCCATGATTACCGCATTCGACATCGGCGGCTCGACCATCAAGGCGGCGCTGGCGAGAGGGCCTGAGAGCCTCACCATGCTCGGCCGCGTGCCGACGCCCCGCGACGATTTTTCCGCCTTTGCCGATGCCATCGCCGGGCTGATCGATAAGGGTGGCGCGAGCAAGGACGGCCCGGTGGCCATTTCGGTAACCGGCGTCGTCGATCCCGACAGCGGACTTGTCACCTGCGCCAATATCCCCTGCATCGACGGTCGCAACCTTGCCCGCGATCTCGGCACGCGACTGGGCCGGACAGTGCTGGTCGCCAATGATGCCGATTGCTTTGTGCTGGCTGAGGCCCATACCGGCGCCGGGCGCGGCCACCGGGTGGTGTTCGGCGCCATTCTGGGGACCGGTGCCGGCGGCGGATTGGTGGTTGATGGGAAACTCCATCCCGGCGCGGGCGGGCTGGCGGGCGAATGGGGCCACGGCACCATTGTCGCCACCAAGGTCAGCGTCGCGCCGTTTGAACTGCCCCATTTTGCCTGCGGCTGCGGGCAATCGGGCTGCCTCGACACGGTCGGCGCGGCGCGCGGCATCGAGCGTCTGCACCGCCATCTCCACGGCACCGACCTGCCGAGCACCGAAATTCTGGCGCGCTGGGAAGCTGGCGACGCACAGGCGGAACAGACCATTGCCCTACAGGTAGAGCTGGTGTCCCAGCCGCTGGCGCTGGTGGTCAATATTGTCGGGCCCGGCATTGTTCCTGTAGGCGGAGGGCTGGGCAATAGCGCGGCGCTGATCGCCCGGATCGATGCGGCCGTGCGCCCACGCATTCTGCGCAAACTCGACCGGCCGCTCGTCGTGCCGGCCCAATTAACCACCGACGCCGGCCTCGTCGGCGCGGCCATGCTCGGCCTGGAGTCCCAAGAACCATGACCCTCATCGAAATCTGCGTCGACGACGCGCAGGGCCTCGCGGCCGCCATCGCCGGTGGTGCCGACCGTGTCGAACTCTGCTCCAGCCTCGAGATGGGCGGGCTTACCCCCTCCCCCGGGCTGATGGCACTGGCCGGCAAGGCGCCGATCAAGGTGCGGGCGATGATCCGCCACCGGCCGGGCGACTTTGTCTTCGACAAGGCCGATATCGCCACCATGCGGGGCGATATTGCTGCAGCGCGGCATGCAGGCCTCGAAGGCGTGGTGCTCGGTGCCAGCCTTGCCGACGGGCGGCTGGACGTCGAAACGCTCAAGAACCTCGTTGGCGCAGCGGGCGACATGGCCAAGTCGCTGCACCGCGCCTTCGACCTCGTGCCCGATATTGCCGAAGCGGTGGAAGCCGCCATTGCGCTGGGCTTTGACACAATCCTCACCTCAGGCCGCGCCCTCACCGCCATGGAAGGGCTCGACGATATTGCCCACGCCCATGAGATTGCGGCGGGGCGGATCACCATCATGGCCGGATCGGGCGTCGATCACACCACGGTGCCAAACATCCTGGCGCGCGCGCCGCTGGCGGCGCTGCATGGGTCATGCTCGGAGCCAGCCCGCGCCGCCAGTGCCCCGGCCGCACGACTTGGCTTTGCCAGTACCGAGCGTCGCAGCACCAGCCCGGCCAAAGTTTCCGCATTCAAGGCCGCAACACTTAAAGCAAATCCCTGACAGTAAACAAAATCCGTTTCGCTGCATAAAGACGACGGCCATTTCAGACTTCACCAAGTCTTAAGGGGAATACTGGCAATTACTGACCTATCCGACCCGCCGCCAAGGAAAGGCGAACCGGGTCGGAACACGGCCGGCATACCGGGTCCAGGAGGACCGGCCGGTCACTCGGAGGTCATTAGGTCTATGCGTATACGCGGTAAACTCCTCACCATCGTCGCAGTGATGGGATTAGTCTCGGCCCTCATCACAGGCATGGGGCTTCACATCGTCAGGGAATACGGCCAGCAGATCGAGCGGCTGGACAATGCGTCCAAGCGGGCTCTCTCAGGCGAAAAGCTGAACCGTCTCGTCACCGCCGTGGTGATGGACTCGCGCGGTATTTACGCCTCGGCGGATACGGCTGCGGCTGCCCAGTTCGCCAACGGGATCATGACGAACCTCGACAATATCGACGCTGTTCTCGAGGGCTGGCGGCCGCTGCTGGCCGCCGCAGACCTGCCGGGCTTTGAGGCAATGGTGGCGCGAGCGGCTGAATTCCGCACTTTCCGCACCGAAACCGCGCGCCTCGGCCGCGATGTCGACCCGGCACTCGCCAATGAGCAGGGCAATAACGAAGAGAACCGCGCCAATCGCAAGGCCTTCCAGACCGAGATCGACGCCGTTGTCACCGCCGACATCGAGCGCTTTGCCGGCATCCAGGACGAGATCGCCGGCTTCCAGTCGGCCATGCAGACCATGCTGCTGCTGGCGGCAGGCCTCGGGATTGCGGCCGGCACGGCGGGCGCGCTCTATATGGGCACCCGGCAGATGAGCCGTCCGATCGGACAGCTGACGCTGGCCATGCGCGACCTCGCCGATGGCAAGTTCGAAACCGAAGTTCCCGGTGCCGCGCGCAAGGACGAAATCGGCGAGATGGCCGCGGCTGTGCAGGTGTTTAAGGAAAACGGCATCCGCATCGCCAATATGAGCGCCGAAGAACAGGCCAACGCCATGCGCACTGCTGCCCGCGCCAAGGTGATGGAAGATTTCCAGCGCGAGTTCGACGATGTCGTCGCGGCTGCCAAGGCCGGTGACTTCTCGCAGGCCATCAGCGGTCACTTCGATGACGACGACATCACCCGCATCGCCCGCAATTTCAACGCCATGGTGGAGAGCGTCCGCCACGGCATCGACGATGCGACCGTTGTGCTCTCAGCCCTCGCCGACACCGATCTCAGCCAGCGCATGGAAGGAAATCATCAGGGCGCCTTCCTCAGGCTCAAGACCGACATGAACCGCGTAGCCGAGACACTGTCCGACGTGGTGACGCGCCTGCGGGCCACCTCGCGTGGGGTCAAGAGCGCCACCGGGGAAATTCTGGCCGGCGCCAACGACCTCTCCGAGCGCACAACGCGGCAGGCCGCCACCATCGAGGAAACCTCGGCGGCCATCGAGCAGCTGGCCGTGACCGTGACCGAAAATGCCAAGCGCGCCCAGGATGGCACGGCGACGGCAGAAGCGGTGACCAGTGCTGCCCTCCAGGGTGGCGCGGTGATGAAGCAGGCCACCGAGGCGATGGACCGGATTTCGACCTCGTCGTCGAAAATCTCCAACATCATCGGCATGATCGACGACATCGCCTTCCAGACCAATCTGCTTGCCCTCAATGCTTCGGTCGAAGCAGCACGCGCCGGGGACGCCGGCAATGGCTTTGCCGTTGTTGCCGTGGAAGTGCGGCGCCTCGCCCAGTCGTCTGCGGAAGCCTCTTCGGAGATCAAGCGGCTGATCGAGCAGAGCGCCATCGAGGTCAGCGGCGGCACCCGTCTTGTCGGCGACGCCGCAGCCAAGCTCGACGCCATGCTCGAGGCAGTGCGCACCAATAGCGCGCTGATGTCCGATATTGCGCGCGAAAGCAGCCAGCAGGCAGCGGCCATCGAGGAAGTCACCGTTGCCGTGCGGCAGATGGACGAAATGACCCAGCACAACGCGGCGCTCGTCGAAGAGACCAATGCGGCGATCGAACAGACCGAGGCCCGCGCCAACGAACTCGACAAGATCGTGGAAGTGTTCCGCCTCGAGGACACCGCCGACTGGGCGGAGACCGCGTCCAGCATGCGCAGCGCGCCGCGCAAACCTGCACCGGCAAAACCCGCAAAGGCCGCCAGGGGCAGCTATCTCAGCCAGGGCAATGCAGCGATCTCGGCCGACTGGAGCGAGTTTTAGGCTCCGAATTCTATCCCGCAGACAAGACTATTCTGTCCTTCATCACCCGGCTTGTCCGGGTGATCCATTTTCGGGAGATGGATTGCCCGGACAAGCCGGGTAATGACGGTGGAACGGATGCCCCGCCCTTCCCCTCTTACCAGCCGTAATCCAGCACGGTGAGGGTGCGGACGCGGCCGTCGTCGAGCCATTCGATGGTGGAATTGCGGTGCATGCCGATCAACGCCGCGCCGACAGCGCCCAGAATGGGCACATTGCCGCGCTCGCCCAGCGGACGATTGGGATAGGCGAGGCGCCCGAGGCGGACCTGCGGCGCATCGTCGAGTCGAAACATCACGCGCTGGCCCATCGAAACCCCTGCCGTATCCCAGGGATCGCAGATATCGGCGCGGTTCAGTTCACGCTCGAGATAGGCCGAGACCTGCGGCAGGACACGCAGCGACCGCTCCGCGAGGATCGACACGCGGGTATAATCGTCTGTCGTGATGCGAATTTCAGGCAGAGGCAGAGAGAGATTCACCACACCGTTCCAGCTTTAGGGGCGGCTATTGTCAGGGGAAAACCTGCATCGTCAATAGGCACCTTGGTGAAATTACGTCCATTATCAGTCAGGATTATTGACCTAAGCGTCCAAAAATGGGATGGATTGCGCCTTCCATTTGTGCAGGCTGCACAACTCCCGCTCACCAAAAGGCTCGAAATGACAGACGACACCCTGCTAGACCGCGCGCTTATCCGCCTTGAAGAGGCCGCCAGCCATCTTCAGATCGACCAGGATGTCATCGAGAAACTCAAATATCCGCGAGAGACCACCAAGACCCGCCTGCTGATCCGTATGGACGACGGCTCGCGCAAGTCGTTCCTCGCCTGGCGCTGCCGCTATGACGACACCCGCGGCCCGACCAAGGGCGGCATCCGTTTCCACCCCGATAGCAATATCGAGGAAGTCGAGACGCTGGCGTTCTGGATGACCTTCAAGTGCGCCGTGATGAACCTGCCCTATGGCGGCGGCAAGGGCGCCGTGCGCGTCGACCCGCGCACTCTCTCGAAGTCTGAGCTGGAGCGCCTGTCGCGCGCCTATATGCAGGCCTTCGCCACCACGGTCGGTCCTGACCGCGATATTCCGGCGCCCGACGTCTACACCAACGCCATGATCATGGGTTGGATGAGCGACGAATATAACCAGATCACCGGTTCGGTGACCCCGGCTGTCATCACCGGCAAGCCGATCGCCCTGGGCGGTTCGCTCGGCCGCAATGACGCTACCGCACGCGGCGGCTTCTATCTCGTGCGTCACCTCGCCAGCGAACTCGGCCTTGCCCGCGACCACACCGTCGCCATCCAGGGCTTTGGTAATGCTGGCCAGTTCTACGCCCAGCTGACCGCTGCCGATGGCAACAAGGTCGTGGCCGTGTCCGACTCCGCCGGCGCGATCCACAAGGCCGACGGCCTCGACGTCGCCAAGCTGATTGCTGGCAAGAACGCCGGCAAGCGCGTTGCCGACCTCGCCGCCGAACTCGGCGCGACCGTCATCTCGGCCGATGACCTGATCTCGGTTGAGGCCGATTTGCTGGTTCCGGCTGCGCTGGAAGAAATGATCACCGTCGACAACGCCGGCTCGATCAAGGCCAAGGTTGTGCTCGAGCTCGCCAACGGCCCGGTTACGGCCGATGCCGACAAGGTGCTGACGAACAACGGTGTCGTGGTGCTGCCCGATATTCTGGCCAATGCCGGCGGCGTGACCGTGTCCTATTTCGAATGGGTGCAGAACCGCCAGGGCTTCTACTGGGACCTCGAAGAGATCCACGCCCGCCTCAAGAAGATGATGGAACGCGAAGGCCGCGCCGTCTGGGATATCGCCAAGGAGCGCGACGTCTCTGTTCGCTCGGCTGCCTATATCCACGCTCTCGGTCGCCTGTCGACCGCCATCGAAGCGCACGGCACTCAGCCCTTCTTCGCCGGCTGAAAAGTCGATCGAAGCTGATGCTTCAGGCCCCGCCCTCGTGGCGGGGCTTTTTTGTGCCTAGCGCAGCATGGCGCGGACTTCGGCCTGCACCTGTCGCAGGGGCCCGAGAAATTTCGGGGCAAGTTCATCCAGCGCCAGCTGCCCGGCGGCAACGCCGAGATTGAGCGCGGCGACGACAGTGCCCCGCGCATTATAGAGCGGCACGGCAATGGAGCGCAGGCCCAGCTCGACCTCCTGATCGATAGTGGCAAAGCCGGACGCGCGCACGCGCTCCAGCTCCGCCAAAACTGCGTCCACATCGGTCATGGTAAACGGGGTGCGCGGCATCAGCGGTGCGGCCTCGAGTATGTCGCGCGCCTCCTCTTCGGGCAGCGCCGCCAGCATGACACGGCCCATCGAGGTGCAGAACGATGGCAGGCGCGAACCCGGCATCAGCGCAATGGACATGACCTTGCGCTGGGCGGCGCGGGCGACATAGACGATTTCCGGACCATCAAGGATGGAGACCGAGGAGCTTTCACCCAGCTCCTCGGAGAGCTTGTCGAGCAGCGGCTGGACCAGCTGCGGCAAGGGCATGGTGGCAAGGCAGGCCGTGCCCAGCCGCAGGACACGCGGCGTCAGGGTAAAATATTTCCCGTCATAATCGGCGTAGCCCATATGCGCGAGGGTGAGGAGGCACCGGCGAGCGGTCGCACGATCCAGCCCGGACGCTTCGGCGACTTCGCTGATCGACTGGCGCGGGCGGGTGGCGGTGAAGGTCTCGATGACAAGCAGACCCTTGCCCAGCCCGCCCATGATGTCCCGTTCTAGAATGGCCATGGCGCGCCCTTTCTGTGCGATTACTCAACAAATGCATCATATCGCACAAATGACTTGGCCGGCAATGTCGGCCTTGGGCATAATCGGGGCAAAGCTCCACAAGGGAATGACACATGGACAAGAGTGTTCCCGATCTCGCCACGGCTGTGGCCGGGATCGAAGACAATATGGTGCTGATGGTGGGGGGCTTTGGCGGCTCCGGCGCACCGATCGAGCTCATTCACGCGCTGATCGACCGGTTCAAGGCCACCGGCAGCCCGAATAATCTGACTGTCGTCAATAATAACGCCGGCAATGGTCGGATCGGCATTGCCGCCATGATCGACGCAGGCATGGTCAAGAAGATGGTGTGCTCGTTCCCGCGCTCGGCCGATCCGCGCGCCTTTACGGAAAAATACCTCGCCGGTGAAATCGAGCTCGAGCTCGTCCCCCAGGGCACACTGGCCGAGCGCATCCGCGCCGGTGGCGCCGGCATTCCGGCCTTCTACACCCCCGCGAGCTATGGCACCGACGTGGCCAAGGGCAAGCCGGTGGGCGAATTCGACGGCAAGCATTATGTGCAGGAACGCTGGCTCAAGGCCGACGCCGCGCTGATCAAGGCCGAGCTGGCCGACACCATGGGCAACCTCACCTATCGCAAGGCGGCGCGCAATTTCTCGCCCCTGATGGCGGCGGCGGCAAAGGTCACCATCGTGCAGGCGACCAAGGTGGTTGCGCCCGGTGAGATCGACCCCGAACAGGTCGTCACCCCCGGCATTTTCGTCAACCGGATCGTTGAAGTGGCAGACGCCAGGCAGGAAGAGGCGCTGATGCGCGAAGGAGTGGCTTATTCATGAGCGCGACAAAGCTTTCGAACGCCCAGATCGCCTGGCGCGCGGCCCAGGACATTGAAGACGGCGCCTATGTGAACCTCGGCATCGGCTTTCCCGAAATGGTGGCAAAATTCCAGCCGCCCGGGCGTCAGGCCATCTTCCACACCGAGAATGGCGTGCTCAATTTCGGTGAAAGCCCGGCCGCCGGCGAAGAGGACTGGGACCTCATCAATGCCGGCAAGAAGGCGATTACGCTCAAACCCGGCGCGGCCTTCTTCCACCATGCCGACAGCTTTGCCATGGTGCGCGGCGGGCATCTGGATGTAGCGATCCTCGGCGCCTATGAAGTGGCCGAGAGCGGCGACCTCGCCAATTGGTCGACCGGCCCCAAGGGCGTGCCGGCTGTTGGTGGCGCCATGGATCTGGTGCACGGCGCCAAGCGCGTGGCCGTGATCACCGACCACGTGACCAAGGACGGCAAGCCGAAACTGGTCAAGCGTTGCACCCTGCCCCTGACCGGCGTCGGCTGCGTGACGCGCGTCTATACTAGCCTTGCCGTGATCGACATCGAGGATGGCCGCTTTGTGCTGCGTGAAAAGCTGGCCGGCATGAGCGTGGAAGAGCTGCAGGCCGTGACCGGCGCCGAACTGGTGCTGCCCGAAACCATTGGCGACCTCGTCGCCGCAGAGGTCTGAGACAAATGGCTGAAGCCTTTATCTGCGACTATATCCGCACCCCGATCGGCCGCTTTGGCGGCTCGCTGTCTTCGGTCCGCCCGGATGATCTGGGCGCCATTCCGCTGATGGCGCTGATTGCCCGCAATGGCCGCGTTGACTGGGAAGCTGTCGACGATGTCATCTTCGGCAATGCCAATCAGGCCGGCGAAGACAACCGAAATGTGGCCCGCATGAGCAGCCTGCTTGCGGGCCTGCCCGTGGGCGTGACCGGCACGACCATCAACCGGCTCTGCGGCTCGGGCATGGACGCGGTGATCGCGGCCGCCCGCGCCATCAAGGCGGGCGAGGCCGAGCTGATGATCGCTGGCGGCACCGAATCCATGTCGCGCGCGCCCTTCGTCATGCCCAAGGCTGACGCGGCCTTTTCGCGCAACGCCGAGATCTATGACACGACAATCGGCTGGCGCTTCGTCAATCCGCGCATGAAGACGCTTCATGGCGTCGATTCCATGCCCGAGACCGGCGAGAACGTGGCCCAGGATTTTGCCGTGTCACGCGAAGCTCAGGACGCCTTCGCGGTGCGCAGCCAGGAAAAGGCCGTGGCAGCGCAGCAGAGTGGTCGCCTCAAGCAGGAGATCACCCCGGTCGCCATTCCACAAAAGAAGGGCGAGGCGGTGATTGTCGACAAGGACGAGCATCCCCGCGCCGGAACGAGCATGGAAACGCTGGCCAAGCTGCGGCCGCTGTTTCCCAATGGCAGTGTCACCGCGGGCAATGCCTCGGGCGTCAATGATGGCGCGGCCGCGCTGATCATCGCCTCGGAGGCAGCCGTGAAAAAATATGGCCTCACCCCGATTGCCCGCATTCTGGGCGGCGCCACCGCCGGTGTGCCCCCACGCATCATGGGCATGGGCCCTGCCCCGGCGTCGAAGAAACTCTTCGAGCGTCTGGGCCTGACGTCGGGTGATTTCGACGTGATCGAACTCAACGAAGCCTTCGCCAGCCAGGGGATCGCCGTATTGCGCGACCTTGGCATTGCCGAGGATGATCCGCGCGTGAACCCCAATGGCGGCGCGATTGCACTCGGCCATCCGCTGGGGATGAGCGGCGCTCGCATTACCGGCACGGCAGCGCTGGAACTGTCGCTCAACGGCGGCAAGCGCGCGCTGGCGACCATGTGCATCGGCGTCGGCCAGGGCATCGCCATCGGGCTGGAGCGGGTCTAGGCACGCGGCATCGGGTCTCTCGACTACCCCCCACCCTTGATCCCTCCCCACAAGGGGGAGGGAGACGACTGCTACCTCTGTGCCCCCAATAGCACGTCAAGCCTCATCTCTCACCGGCCAGGCTTCCCTCCCCCTCGTGGGGAGGGAATGAGGGTGGGGTATGGGAGCCCCGAAATCCGGGCTCTCGCCCCCTCCCAACCTCCCCCGTTTCGGGGGAGGAGCGCGTCAGTGATAGACCGCCTGCGCAGCAGCTGCGCTTATGCGTCACTTGCGCCTCGGGCGCAGGAATGCTTTAGGGGCGCGTCCCGTCTCCGAAAGTATTTGTGCCCATGATCCGCCTTGAGAACATCGCCAAGCAGAACGGCAAGCAGATCGTCTTCATCGACGCCTCCGCTGCGCTGCAAAAAGGCGAGAAAGTGGGTCTCGTCGGCCCAAATGGCGCGGGCAAGTCGACCCTGTTCCGCATGATCGCGGGCGAAGAGCAGCCCGATGAGGGCCAGGTTTCCGTCGATCGCGGCGTGACCATCGGCTATTTCGACCAGGACGTGGGCGAAATGTCTGGCCGTCCGGCTGTGGTGGAAGTGATGGAGGGCGTTGGCCCCATCGCCGCGCTGACCGCCGAAATGGCCGAACTGGAAGCGGCCATGGCCGACCCGGACAAGGCCGACGAGATGGAAACCATCATCGAGCGCTATGGCGATGTGCAGGCCCAGTTCCAGGAGCTGGATGGCTATGCGCTCGACGCGCGCTCGCGCGATGTGCTGACCGGCTTGGGCTTTTCGCCTGAAATGATGGACGGCGACGTTGGCGCGCTCTCGGGCGGCTGGAAGATGCGCGTGGCGCTCGCCAAAATCCTGCTCAAGCGCCCCGACGTGCTGCTGCTCGACGAACCGAGCAACCATCTCGATATCGAAAGCCTGATCTGGCTGGAGGACTTTCTCAGGTCCTATGACGGCGCGCTGCTGATGACCGCGCACGATCGCGCTTTCATGGACCGGATCGTCAACAAGATCATCGAAATCGATGCTGGCACACTGACGACCTACACCGGCGACTACGAATTCTATCAGCAGCAGCGGGCGCTGGCCGACAAGAACCAGCAGGCCCAGTTCGAGCGCCAGCAGGCCATGCTGGCCAAGGAAATCGCCTTTATCGAGCGCTTCAAGGCCCGCGCCAGCCACGCTGCGCAGGTGCAGAGCCGGGTGAAAAAGCTCGACAAGATCGACAAGGTGGAAATGCCCAAGCGCCGCCAGACGGTGGTGTTCGAGTTCCGCCCTGCCCCGCGTTCGGGCGAAGACGTCGCCATTCTCAAGAATGTCGACAAGCGCTATGGCTCCAAGATCATTTACGAGGGCCTGGATTTCCATGTCCGCCGTCGCGAGCGCTGGGCCATCATGGGCGTCAACGGCGCCGGTAAGTCCACCCTGCTCAAGCTGATCGCCGGGACCGCTGATCCGGATACCGGCACCGTCAATATCGGCCCGAGCGTCAAGATGGGCTATTTTGCCCAGCACGCCATGGATGTCCTGGACGGCGACCGGACGATTTTCCAGACGCTGGAAGACAATTTCCCGCAGGCCGGGCAGGCCCCGCTCCGCGCCCTCGCCGGATGCTTTGGCTTTTCAGGTGACGATATCGAAAAGAAGTGCCGCGTGCTTTCGGGCGGTGAAAAGGCTCGCCTCGTCATGGCCATCCTGCTGTTTGATCCGCCGAATTTCCTTGTGCTCGACGAGCCGACCAACCACCTCGACATCGCCACCAAGGAGATGCTGATCGAGGCGCTCAAGGACTATGCGGGCACCATGCTTTTCGTTTCGCACGACCGCCATTTCCTCGCGGCACTCTCCAACCGCGTGCTGGAACTAACAGAAAATGGCGTGCACGCCTATGGCGGCGGCTATACCGAATATGTGCAGTCGACCGGCCAGGAAGCACCCGGCCTGCGCCACTGATCCCAGCGGGAGCCGGGCTAGAGCAGCACCGGCTCCTGATGAAGCTCGACGCCGAACCGGGCTTTGACCGTCGCCTTGATATGGCCTGCAAGCGCGGAAATATCGTCCGCGCTGGCGCCGCCACGGTTGATCAGCACGAGGGCATGGCGCTCGGAGATGCCAGCCGGGCCCATGGCAAACCCTTTGAGGCCGGACTGTTCAATCAGCCAGCCGGCCGAGAGTTTTAACCGGCCATCGGGCTGGGCATAGTTCGGCGCCTTGGGGAATTCAGCAAGGATCGGCTCCACCGCCGCCGGTTCGACAATCGGATTCTGAAAGAAGGACCCGGCATTGGGCGTGACACGCCAGTCGGGCAGTTTTGAGTGGCGCAGCGCGATGACCTGCGCCATCACCAGCGCAGGGGTGAGATCGTCGCGACCAGCGAGCTCGGAGAGACCGGCAAAACCCAGATTGGGCTGCCAGGGTTTTGGCAGCTTTAAGCGCAGCGAGAGCACGACATAGCGGCCCGCCTGCTGCTTGAAGACGCTGTCGCGATAGGCAAAGCCGCAATCAGTGCGGGAGAATGTGGTGATTTCCCCGGTCGCGCTGTCATAGGCGGTGAGGCTCTCAAAGACATCGGCGATCTCGGCACCATAGGCTCCGATATTCTGCACCGGCGCCGCCCCGACCGTCCCCGGAATAAGGGCAAGATTTTCAATGCCGCCAAACCCGGCTTCGACCGTATAGGCGACGAAATCGTTCCAGACCTCGCCAGCCGCCGCTTTGACAAGGACGTGATTTTCCGTCTCTTCGAGAATGCGCCGCCCCTTGAAAGCGATGATCGCGGTGATGCCGTCGAACTCGGCAGACAGCACCACATTGCTGCCGCCACCGAGGATGCGAAGCGGCAGGCCGCGCTCGGCCGCGAGAACAAAGGCAGCGGGCACCTCTTCGGGCGCATCGAGCACGAGGCCGAAGCGCGAGCGCGCCGTCAGGGCCAACGTGTTGCGCGCGGTGAGGTCGAAATCGGGAATCAAGGCGGAGGTGAGGTCGGTCATGGCCGGACATTGATCGGAGTTCGCCGGCAATTCAATGGCAAGCCTGCCGCGGGGAAGAGGGGTGGCGCAAAAGAAATCCCCCCGGCGCGCAGCCGGGGGGATTTCAGGGTTTGATCCGATTAGACGATCAGATTGGCAGCGGTAAGATCGGCAACTGCAACACCCGTCAGCTGGATGAGGGCGTCGTCGACCGAGAGAGCACCGTCGCCATTGGAGTCCGAATAGAAGTATGTGTCGCCGCCGAAGGCGAAGAAGGCATAGTCGCCTGCGGCCACAAGTGCGCCGGCGACAGCGTCAGCTGCCTCGAAGAGGTCTGCCGGGTCGGCTGCCGTCAGAGCAATGTTGACGGCGTTCTGGGTCAAGCGGTCACCCCCGACAACAGCGGTGAGGTCGAGAACATCTTCGGCACCATCAAAGTCGGTGATGGTGACGAGATTGGCCTCGAGATCGTCGACGTCGCCAGCTGCGGACAGATTTTCTGTCCCGCTGAGAATGAAGGTGTCGCCACCAATACCACCGGTGATGCTCGTGGTGTTACCCGCTACACTGTGGTCGATATTGTAGTTGATCACGTCCACGCCTGCACCGGCATCGATGGTGATCGCCGCTGCCGTCAGGACGGAACTATCCGCCGTCAGCGTGTCATTGCCCGAGCCACCATTGAAGGTTTCGAGGGCCGTGATCGCAGATGCATCGAGCGTGAGATTGCCCGAGGAGTCCGAAGCATCAATCGTGGTAGTGGCAGCAAGGCCAACATTGAGCGTGACGATAGAATTGGTCGTGATGCCCAGATTGATGGTGGCAACATCAGTGGTGTTGGTGGCGGTATCGATCTCGAAATCGCCATCAACGCTGCCGGACACAGTTACCGAGGTCACGTCACCGGCGGTCGTTTCATCGATCGTCACGATGGAGGCATCGTCGGCATTGTCGAGCGCCACAGCCACGGACGATACCCCATCAGCTGCAATAACGGTATTGGCGGCGACATTGCGGAAGCCTGCAGTGACACCAGCTCCGATGGTCACGGCCCCAGCGGCCCCGACCTGCCAGAGCTGCTGAACGCCCTGGAATGAGGACGAGTTGAGGTTGGCGATCGCGGCGGCAGTGCCAACATTGACCACTTCAACGTTCTTGATGGTGACATTGGCCGGGAAAGGAACGACGCCGGCACCCACGATCAGCAGCGTGTCATTGCCTGCAGCCCCGTCAACACTGTCAAACGTATTGACCGTATCGGTGGCACCACCATCGATGATGGCCTGGAAGGTGTCGTTATTGGCCGTCCCCAGCAGAGTGTCTACGCCGGTGGTGAGCGTGTAAGTGTCACCCGGAACACCGCCTGGGCCAACCATGTCCTCGATAGCATCATCGACTGCGGCCTGGTTGGGTACAGTGGTGCTGACGCCCTGGAGGAAAGCACGGCCTTCGGCGGCAGCGGCATTGCCCGAGTAAGCGATGATTTCCTCGGTGGTATCGAGGGAGTTTGTGTAGAGGTTAGCGGCGGCGATCTTGGTATCGACAACCGTCTTGTCGCTACCCTGTGCGCCATCGAGAATGCGGATGGCGATGTCGTTGATCGAGAATTCGCCGGTCACAAGACCGTTCACGAAGAAGGTCAGGCCAGCGGGTTCAGCGTTGCGATTGAACAGGGACTGGTAGATCGAGTTCACGATCTGCGCCGGGGTCTGACCAGCAAAGCGATCCTGATACTCCTGGGTCGATGACAGATCACCGATCTGGGTCAGGTCAGCGCCGTTCTGGGTGACGCTATTGAAGTAGGCAAGGCCGGTTGGATCGGCAGGACGGCCGAACAGGGCGACATAGACGCCTTGAATTGTTGCCATTGAAATGCACCTCTCGAAAGTGAGTGACCTGTTTTCTTGGTCTGTGCATTCCTAGGCGCGGGGATTAGTAATCGTCATTAGCCTATTCGGTTTAGTAATTACTATATCGCCAGCATTTTTGCTCAGCACATCTAGTTATTTTTCAATTTCGATCAAAGGGATAGCCTTGATGAAGGAAGGGTTCAGGCTTTAGTCGTTGTGTAGCCACACAACGGACGATGGCCCCGCCCAGGGAGTAGCGGGATGTACACACACCCACAGTTCGGCCAGAGCACGGCGGAAATTCAGATGTTGCGGCAACAGGCGGGCCGCTGGCTCCGTGCGCTGCGAGAACGGGCCGGGATGAGCCAACGAGAATTGGCCAAGGCTGTCGGGTTTGAGTACTACACCTTCATATCGCAGCTCGAAGGTGGCCGCGGCCGACTGCCCCCGGCACAATATCTGGCCTTCGCCGAAGCCCTCGACATTCCCCTGCACGACTTCGTCAAGACGCTGATGCGGTACTATGACCCCATCACCTATTATGCTCTGTTCGAGATATCCTCCCCCGCGCAGGCCCAGCCCTTGCCGGACGTGCCGAAGGATGTCCCCGCAAAAACGGACGAGGACAATGTTGTTGGCCTGTCGGAGCGGCTGGCACGACTTGAGGCGTTGATCGCAGAACGGAAGTAGCGCTGTCACAGACCAACTGCATTTTGGCCGGAGAAATAGCTGGCCGATGCGGCTCCAGCGTCTCAAAACGGGCGTTTGATGTTGCTCGCTTGACACTTTTGATCAGTCAAATCGCCGCACCGGGCCTCTCCGGGGTGCGCAAAATACCCTCAAGCCCCCTCATTATGCGCGATCCAGACACTGGATTTAGTTCACGCCATGAAGTTAACCAGCGTGCTGGATTATCCGGACTATTCCGTTCTTAAATAGACGGCACTTTCAGCGCTGCATTCAATCCCGGCAACGTCGCCCCGCCAACAACCCGATTTAACATAAGTTGTTGTTTTTTTCCATAGATGCAGAAAGGGCGATGCATTGCACAAAACCGCTCAACTCTCGACAATTTTGTACCAAGCCGACGTCGGCATGGCTAAATTTCCGACCACTGCCGGAAAAGACTATATGCACGCATACAAAGTTGCGAAAAATAGCATACTCGGACTATTATTCTAAAAAACAGCCGACATGGCTCAACCCAATCTTAGATCAACACGAGCTCTTCTTCACAAAGAAGCAAATAGAAGGTCGCCCTCTGAATCTCTGGATTGCAACTGCTCTCCAGAATGCTTTTGCAGCATGGTCGTACGTGGGGTATAGCGAGTACACTACGGCACCGAATAGTGCCATGGAGCCACCCATGGATACCCGCCCTCATTTCGAACCAACACCCGAAGAAGTCCAGGTCCTGCGCAAGCAGGCCGGGCGCTACCTGAGAAACCTGAGAGAACAGGCCGGCCTGACACAACGCGAACTCGCAGCAGCAGTAGGTTTTGAGTATTATACGTTTATATCCCAGTTGGAAGGAGGTCGGGGGCGGCTTCCATCCGGGCAATATATCGCATTCTCAAAAGCACTGAACGTACCATTGGATGAATTCGTCAGAATTCTGGTGCGTTACTACGACCCCATCACGTATTACGCGATGACTGCACCCCAGACCCTGGCTCAGCCGAGTGCTGATCCGAAACCGGCTGCAGAGAAACCTGCTGAACCGGCCGACAACAATATAATCGACCTTGTGGAGAGAATTGCCCGACTTGAGGCAATGGTCGCCGCAAAAGCTAAATCTAGTGGGCCGCGCGGATCAAACTGCGCGGCCCATATCTTTTTCTGCCAGGGCGGTCTTCAACCCCTCACGATCCTGATCTCGAGGCTGGGCGCTCCGGCGGCGATGGCGAACAGGCGGTCGATATTGGGATGGGCGCCGGGACGATTGCGCGCATCGGCAGTGTGTTCGGCAAACACGGCGAGGCCATGCTCGGCCGCTTCTTTGCCAAGGGTACCAAATTTGGCATTGAGATACTGATAGACCGCCAGCGAGCCCAGTTTCCCGGGCTGGTTTTCGATGCAGGCGACTACTGTGCCGGCAGCGTCGACGAGGTCGATCCGCTCAAGCCCGTCGATGGAGGGGAGTTTGCCGAGATTGTCCTTGAAGGACGCGCCTGGTTCGATCATTGCCGAATATCCTGCTCTGGTTGGTCGAGCTGGGGCTTAGCATCCGGACAGAGGGGCCGCAAATGCGGCTGATCGATCAATCGATGAGGGACGGCAGGCTGGTGAATGCGGTCTTGAGCGCCTCGGACCACCCTTCCGAAACCGAGAGATAATAGGGGTCATCGCGCTCGAAGCGGCGGCGGACGCCGAGCTCGAGACTGTCGGCCTCGTAGATCTGCAGATCGAGGGGCAGGCCGACCGAGAGATTGGACTTGAGCGTCGAGTCGAAGGACACCAGCAGCAGCTTGATCGCTTCCGGCATGCTCATCTCGGGCTCATAGGCGCGGATCAGGATCGGCTTGCCATATTTGTGCTCACCGATCTGGAAGAACGGCGTATCGGCGGACGACTCAATGAAATTGCCCTCGGGATAGATATAGAACAGGCGCGGCTCGCCGCCCTTGATCTGTCCGCCGAGAATGAAGGATGCGCCGAAGGCGTCGGCGGTTTGCCCGGCAGGCGCGGCCTGGGCAATGACTTCCTTGACCACATCGCCGATGAGACGGGCCGTCTGGAACATCGACGGCGTGTCGAGCACGGACGACCGGCGCTCGGCGACCGCCTTGGAGCGCTCGTCGAGAAGGCTGGTCACGGCCTGCGTGGTGGCCAGATTGCCGGCCGACAACAGAACGATGACGCGCTCGCCCGGCACTTCCCACGTCCGCATCTTGGAGAAGGTGGAAATATTATCGAGCCCCGCATTCGTACGGGTATCGGACATGAAGATAAGGCCCCCGGCCGTCTTCAAACCAACGCAATAGGTCATGTCATAGTCCAGGCAAGCGCAAGAAGCAGGAGTTTACTGCTCCACATTGAGGGCAACGGCAAGCGACTCGGTAGCCGAGCCACTGCGCAGACCGGTGATCGGTGCGGCCTGACCATAATCGAGACCGCAGGCGATCCGCACGTATTTTTCGTCCGGTGCGACACCATTGGCCACGTCGAACCCGACCCATCCCAGATCCTCGACATAGGCCTCCGCCCAGGCATGGGTGGCAGCCTGCTCCGTCCGGCCCTCGATCAGCAGATATCCTGAAACATAGCGCGCCGGGACACCAAGGAGGCGAGCAGAGGAGAGGAAAATATGGGCATGGTCCTGGCACACGCCGCTGCCGCTGGCCAGCGCCGCTTCGGCGGGTGTTGCCACATCTGTGCTGTCGGGCACATAGGCGACGCGGGCGGTGATTTCCCCCGAAAGCCTGTGCAGCATATCGAGCCGGTTGGTCAGCCCATCCAGCGGCTCCGCCAGAGCGCGGATCGCCTCGCCCGGCTCGGTCAGTTCCGTCTGGCGCTGATGGATCCAGAGCGGGGGCACACCACCGCCCAGACCCAGCACACCGGCGGTGTCGCGGGTATCAACCTGGCCTTTTGCGTGAATGACGATCTCGGTGGTGTTCGGCGTTGCGCGCAACAGCTCGGTGCGATTGCCGAAGGCGTCGTTGTAGCTGAGCTCGGAGGTTGCGCCGGTGATTTCGAGCCGCCAGTCGACCACCTCCTGGACGGTGCAATTGGTCGGCCAGAGCCGCAGGCGTTGGACGGCATAGGCCACGGGGCCGGTATAGCGATAGGTCGAGGTGTGACTGATGGAAAGCAGCACGGGCGATCAATCGAAGTTAAAGGCCCGGGCGATGGCGACGCCGAGCCTGTTGTTTTGCGAGATGAAGTCGGTGAGGAATTCGTGCAGGCCAAAATCGAACACTTCCTCGATCTGCTTGCCGCGAATGGACGCCAGCGTGTGCGCGGCCTGATTATGGCAGGCGTGACGCAGGCCATAGTCCTCAGCAAGAAAATCGAGATTTTCGACGATGTTGCGGTAGCAGAAGTGCAGCGAGCGCGGCATGCGCCCGTTGAGCATGAGATAATCCGCGATATGGGTGGGATTGTACTGGCTGTCATAGACCCAGCGATAGGAGCGGTGCGCCGAGACCGACCGCAGGATCGACTCCCACTGGTAGTTATCCATGGTGCCGCCGACATAGGACATGGCCGGCAGCAGCACGTAATATTTGACGTCGAGAATGCGCGAGGTGTTGTCCGCCCGCTCAATGAAGGTGCCGATGCGCGAGAAATTGAAGATCTCGTTGCGCAGCATGGTGCCGTGGAATGCGCCGCGAATGAGCGAGGTTTCGCGCTTGATGGCGTCGAGCAGGCGCGGCAGTTCGCTTTCCTGCAAGGGGCAGTCGAGCGCCGCCTTAAGGGCCATCCAGGCTTCGTTGACAGCTTCCCAGGCGTCACGTGTCAGCGCCGTGCGCACCATGCGGGCGTTGAAGCGCGCTGCCTCGATGCAGGAGATGACGCTCGATGGATTGTCCCGGTCCCGGAGCAGGAAGTCGGCCACGCTGGCGGCGGTATAGTGGGTGTATTTGGTCTGATAGGCTGAAATGGCACCGGCCGAAAGCACGACCGAAGACCATTCCTCCGAAGCATTGGAAGTGCGGGTCAGCGCCATGCGCAACCCGGCATCGACGATACGCGCCATGTTCTCGGCCCGCTCGATATAGCGGTGCATCCAGAACAGGCCACTGGCAGTGCGCCCTAAAAGCATATGTGCGTGTCCCCTGCCCTAATCGTCCAGAACCCAGGTGTCCTTGGTGCCACCGCCCTGGCTGGAATTGACCACCAGAGAGCCTTCGGTCAGCGCCACTCGGGTAAGCCCGCCGGGGGCGATGCGAATGCGGTCGGACACGAGGACAAAGGGCCGGAGGTCGACATGGCGTGGCGCCAGGCCCGCATCGGTCAGGATCGGCGAGGTCGAGAGCGCCAGGGTCGGCTGGGCGATGTAATTGCCCGGACGGGCGCGCAGCTTGTCCGCGAAATCGGAGAGTTCCTGACGCGAGGCCGCGGGGCCGACGAGCATGCCATAACCGCCCGAGCCATGGACCTCCTTGACCACCAGCTCGTCGAGGTGTTCGAGGACATATTTGAGGCTGTCGGGTTCGGTGCAGCGATAGGTCGGCACGTTCTCGAGGATGGCCCGGCGCCCGGTATAAAACTCGATGATCTCGGGCATGTAGGAATAGATCGCCTTGTCATCGGCAATGCCAGTGCCCGGCGCATTGGCGATGGTGATGCGCCCGGATCGGTAGACATCCATGATGCCGGCGACGCCAAGGGTTGAATCGGGCCGGAAAGCCAGCGGGTCGAGGAAGGCGTCGTCGACGCGCCGATAGAGCACATCGATGGGGCGGAACCCCTCGGTGGTGCGCATGGCGATGCGGCCATTGTCGACCCGGAGATCGCTGCCCTCGACCAGCTCCACCCCCATCTGGTCTGCGAGAAAGGCGTGCTCGAAATAGGCCGAGTTGTGGATGCCGGGTGTCAGCACGGCAATGGTCGGCTTTTCGTTGAGGCGATCGGGCGGCGCGACCGCGGCGAGCGACTGACGCAACAGGTGGGGGTAGTTTTCGACCTGCTGGACTTTCACCTGCTGGAAGAGCTCAGGGAAGAGCTGCAGCATGGTCTCCCGGTTTTCCAGCATGTAGGACACGCCCGAGGGCGTGCGGGCATTGTCCTCGAGCACATAGAACTGGTTCTCAGCCGTGCGCACGAGATCGACGCCAATGATATGGGTGTAGACATTGGCCGGCGGGCGGAAGCCGATCATCTCGGGCAGAAAGGCCTCGTTCTGGGCGATCAGCTGCCTGGGGATACGGCCAGCGCGGACGATTTCCTGGCGGTGATAGATATCGTCAAGGAAGGCGTTGATCGCCATGACGCGCTGCTCGATCCCTTGGGAGAGGTAGCGCCATTCCCGGCCGGTGATGATGCGGGGAACCAGATCGAAGGGGATCAGCCGCTCGGCGGCCGCCTCCTCGCCATAGACGGCGAAGGTAATCCCGGTCCGTCGGAAGACATTCTCGGCGTCGCGGGCTTTTTTCTCCAGCGCAGCCGGTGTTTGTTGGTCGAGCCAGGTTTTTACGGGCGCATAAGGCGACCTGACCTGACCATCGGCAAAGAGCATTTCGTCGAAAGGCGGCACACAATCCTCCGGCTTCGCTGCTCCCATAAGAGCGTCAAAATCGGATCGCTGCAAGCGATTGTTCAGATGTTGTGCACCCGGGCAATGTGCCGATGGATTAGGCGATAGCTCCACTGATTTAGGGACGAGGGCGGCAAGTCCTCATTTCTGGCGAACAGCCACCGCCTTGATCGGCGATGGCGAGGCTTAGGGAGCGGCCCCGGACTAGTGCCCGAGCATGCGCTCGAGGGCACCGGGGCGGTCGTGCACAGCGAACATGTCCATGATGGTGGCGCTGGCTTCGTTGAGGCCGATGATCTCCACCTCGGCGCCGGCCTTGCGGAACTTGAGCACGGCCGTGTCGATGGCGTTGACCCCGGTCAGATCCCAGAGATGGGCTGCTTCGAGGTCAATGCGAACCCGGCGCGGCGGCTCGGCAAAATCCATGGCGGCCAGGAATTCCTCGGCCGTGGCGAAGAACAACTGGCCCTCGATGCGATATGTGCGCGTTTCGCCATCCGCAGAGAGGGATGCGGTGACCCGAAAGATCTGCGCGACTTTCCAGGCAAAGAAAATGCCCGAGAGCAGCACGCCGACGCCAACACCCAGCGCCAGATTATGCGTGCCAAGGACAGTCGCAACTGTTGCCAGCATGACCACGCTCGAGCGGCGCGGGTGAGAGGCGAGATCGCGCAGCGACCCCCAGTTGAAGGTGCCGATAGCGACCATGATCATGATCGCCACCAGCGCGGGCATGGGGATGAGTCCCACCCAGTCGCCGAGCACGACGAGGAGGAATAACAAGATCGCTCCGGCCGCAAAGGTCGAAAGGCGCGTGCGCCCGCCCAGCTTTACGTTGATGGTGGACTGGCCGATCATGGCGCAACCCGCCATGCCGCCGAAGAAGCCGGAGACGAAATTGGCGATGCCCTGGCCGATGCTCTCGCGGTTCTTGTCGCTGGTGGTCTCGGTCATCTGGTCGACGATGGAGGCAGTCAGGAGGCTTTCGAGGAGGCCCACAGTCGCCACCGCGATGGAATAAGGCAGGATGATCAGAAAGGTGTCGAGGCTGAGCGGCACATTGGGCAGCAGCAGGGTCGGCAGCGCATCGGGCAGCGTGCCCAGATCCGCAACGGAGCGCGTATCAATGCCGAAGGCCAGTGCGACTGCGGTGAGGATGAGAATGCACACCAGCGGCGATGGGATGGCCTTCGTGATGCGCGGGAAGAGGTAGAGGATGGCCAGGCCCGCCGCGATCATCACATAGCTTTGCCAAGTGACGCCGGTCAGCTCGGGCAATTGTGCCATGAAAATGAGGATGGCCAGCGCATTGACGAAGCCGGTGATCACCGAACGCGAGACGAAGCGCATGATATAGCCGACGCGCGCGAGGCCCAGGCCGATCTGGATGACGCCGGCGAGGATGGTGGCGGCGAGGAGATAGTCCAGCCCGTGCTCGCGCACCAGCGAGCCCATCAACACCGCCGTGGCGGCGGTGGCAGCCGAGATCATCGCCGGGCGCCCGCCAGCAAACGAAATGACGATGGCGATGATGACCGAGGCATAGAGCCCGACCTTGGGATTGACACCTGCGATGAGCGAAAAGCCAATGGCTTCGGGGATCAACGCCAGGGCGACGACAAGGCCGGACAGGAGATCGCCACGCACATTGGAAAACCAGTCGCGGCGGAGGGAAGACACAAAGTTCATCGGGAGGGTCCAGCAATATCTGCGCGGCGCCTTCTAAGGATTGGCGCGGCGATGTCTGGATTGTCCGGCGGATCGGCGGCCGGAAGAGCCACCCGGAATTGCACCGGGTCCAAGTCGACTGGGACGAGGTTTGCCAGAACGGGGCTAGAGGTTCAACCCTGCGGCCGCATTATTGGACGAGCGAGCGGGCGAGCGCGGAAGTCGCGGCTTCGAGCCCGGCGAGGGCCTCGCCATAGCCGGTGGCGGCAACGGCGGAGAAAATGCGCTGGGCTTCGCGATAGCGGCGCAGGTGGTAGTAGCTCCAGGCGCGCAGGGTCAGCAGGTCATTGCGCTCGGCGGCATATCTGGAGCGGGCATCGAGGATGGCGAGAGCCTTGGCATAATCGCCGACGCCATAGGCGCTGGTAGCCTGCTGGGTAAGGATGGCCACCTCAAGCTCAAGCGCACGGGCATTGGTGACCGGCGCGGCGGCGGCGGCAACCGCGGCTTCGTGTGGCAGGCCGAGGCGAATGAAGGCCAGTGACTGACCATAGGCTGCGTCCGAACGCACCCGCTCGGAGCCCGATTGAAGCGCCCGGGCGAAGTGGTCCACCGCTTGCGCCGGACGATTGAGATCCATCAGGCACCAGGCATGGCTGAGGGCGTTTGACGCCGAAAGGCTGGCGGCAGGAACAAAGTTCTCGCAGCGACGGCCCCCGGAGCTGCGCTGCGGGCTGGGGTCGACACTGAGTTCGCTGGCCACCTGATTGGTCGGCTGACGCGCGGACTGTACCGGCGCAGCCTGTACCGGCGCGGACGGGCGCTGGGCGACGGGAACGGGGACAGGCGCGGCCGCAGGCGGCTGGGTGGTGGCGGAAGTCTTGCCGAAATCGGAGATGCGGGCGGAGCGCCCGGCCCATTGGTTGCGGATCGACTGCACAGTCGTCGCATCTCCCAGAGCGTTCGCCGCCACCATCAGCCCATAGGCCGCCGGCTCCAGATCGGGCTGGAAGCGCAGGGCAACGGTGAACCATTCAAACGCCGTCTGCGGCTGCTGGAAGGCATAGGAATACCAGCCGAGCTCCTGGGCCGTATTGGCGTCGCGCGCCGACATGGCGGTATCGACAATGCGGCCGAGCACATTTTCGCTGATATTGCGGCGCGGCTCGGTGGCGAGATAGGCGGCAGCGGCCTGGAGGTAGAGCGCGGTCAGCTCCTCGCTTTCGTCGCGGTAGGCCGCGAGGACGCCTTCGGCCTCTTCGCCATCCTGTAGCTGCAGCAGCGTCACGGCCAGTCCCTCGGCGGTGACCGCACTTGGGGCAGCCTCGTGGGCGGTCTGGAACAGGCGACGCGCCTCATTGGGGCGGTTCCGGCTGAGCTCGAAATAGCCGAGGAGCTGCAGATCCTCGCCGCTCTTGGTGGCCGTCGCCGATTGCTCGAGCAGGGCAAGATCGGCAGGTCCGGGTGCAGGACCATCGTCCAGCGCGGCGGAAACGGCGCGACGCGCCAGATCGAGGCGAAGTCCGTTGAACTCGCCAAGCCCGGCCGCATCGGGACGCTCCATGGCGAGGAGCGGATCGAGTTCGGCGCGCGGCAGTTGCTCCATGGCCTTCTGCATGGTGGCGTAGCGCTCCTGCGCGTCCGTGCAGTTGGACAGGACATAGGCATAGGCATCGACCGAGCGGGCGAGGCTGCCGGTCTGCGCAAAGGCTTCGGCCAGGCGCCAGAGATTATCGACGGAGCTGCAGACCAGCAGTTGCGGGTTGCTGGCGGCAATTGTGATGACGGCCTGATAATCCTTTGCATCCGAGGCAGTGCGCAGACGCGAGACGGACTCGCCGCTGGCAAGGCTTTGCAGGAGATCGGTTGACGGCACAAAGCTCGGATCAGCGGCCTGCTTGGCAGCGATGGCAGCGCGCGCGCCGTCAAAATCGCCATTGCTGAACATCTCCCAGATCTCGACGATATCGGGATCGGGCACATAGTCTTGCGAGAGGAGATTGGCCGGTGGTTGCCAGCCGGGATGAAGGGCCTTGAGGCGCTCGATCTCGCGCTGGACCCGCACCTCGTCTCCGTTCTGGGCGAAATAGCGCAGCGCTGTCTCGTCGACGGCATTTGGCGCCTGCGCGGGCTCTGGCGCCGGAGTGATCTGGGCCATCAGCGACTGCACCACGCCGGTCGGCGTGTGGCGCACCACAGGCTCACCCGGCGCTCTTTCCCCGGCGACGGCGAAGGGTAGCGCCACCATGAACGGGCGGGCGCCGGCAAGCGGTTGGATAGCCGAGGCATCCTGGGCCACAACAATGGTGGCCGGTGCCGGCACTCCGGCATCCTGGGCGAACACCGGCAGGATAGTGCTGCTCAGCAATCCCAGCCCGGCAAGATAGGTACTCAGCCGCATCAGAGGGGGCCTTTCTCGAGGCAATCAGGCCGCTCTCGCCGCAGATGGTCGAGCAGCAGCAATTGCAGCGTCGCCGCATAATAGCTGGTTGCCTGCATCTGGGCCAGTTCGGCGGGGATGGGTTGATTGGTCAGCGTGCATTTCATGCTCGCCTCGATGAGGCGATAGCCGGGCTCGGAGATCGGTTCGAGCACAGCGCCGGTCACCACATCGATCTTGCGCAGGCCCGAGGCGTCGGAATTGGCAAGGAACGGTTCAAGATAGGATGGATCAAGCCCAGCACGCATCAGATAGAGCGGGATGCGGATGCCATTATAGCCGAACTCCGGCGGAAAGTTTTCAGCCGGCACAAGTGTGTCTCCCTCGAGCACGACCCAGTCGGCCGGAATGCCCGTGCGGGTTTCGGCGGCGCGCGCCAGGATATCGAGACCGCTCTCGGTGACCGCATTCCAGTTGATGGTCGGGTCGAGCTGGGCAAAGACCGGGATGGTTTCGAACACCCAATAGGAGGGGTTGAGGACGACGGCACCGGTCTCTTCGCTGACAAAGCCGACAGCGCCGGGGAGGATCACCGGCCTTTCCTGCACTGCGGTCAGCAGATCATGACCAATGGTACGGACCATGCTGGTGGCGCGATCGAGATAGGCCTGTTCGTTCCAGGCATGACCCGCCAGAACCAGGCCATAGGCGATTAGCATGTCGCCATCGGTGGCGTTGTTGGGATCGGTCACCCTGGGATCGGCCTCTGGCTCCCAGCGCCACGCGGCAAGGCCGTCGTCGCGGACCATGAGCTCGGTCTCGGTGAACTTCCAGACGCGCTCGAACGTCGCCCGATCGCCCGCCAGCACGGAAAGGATGAGGCCATAGCCCTGCCCTTCGCTGTGGCTGATGCTGTTATTGGCATAGTCCACGATCCGCCCAGCCTCGCTGATATAGGCGGTGCGGTAGCTGTCCCATTCTTCGGCGAGTATGGTCGAGGCGGCCGTTGCGGGCTGGATCATGAGCATGGCCCCAAGGGCCGCTCCCCAGATGTTCGATGTCATTGCCTGCGTCCGAGCTGTTTGAGCATGAGAGATGTCGCGATCATCAGCAGAACGCACGCGGCCGTAATCAGTGCGGTGAACATCAAAATGTTGGCGGAGAACCAATTTGCAGCGACGAGCCGCAGATTGGTCAGCGAAAAGGATGTGACGTCGAGCACGGGATTGGCAGCCGAAGTTGCCGTGATCGTTTCGTCGGTCGGGGCGATGGTACTGGCTCGTCCATTGATCTCGCGCCAGTGGCGGGTCTCGACCAGCTGGTTGATCCCCGATACGAGGCGCGGGCCATCGGCTGCGGTAAGAACGGTCCAGATCCCGCCTTCAGACTGGCGAGCCTGAGCCAGAACGACCGAATTATTGATCCCCACGGCCTGATCCCGCTCCGGCAGGACGCGCAGATCGTCGATCTGGAGGCCAACCCGGTCGAGGAACCAGTCGAGCGCCCCCGGCAAGGGGCGGGCAATGGTTTCGGAGGCAAACTGGTCGAGCACGGAAGCATCTCGCCCCATACCGCCCGCGCGACCATCGGAGAGACCCGTGCGGGCGAGGATGTCGCCGGTGATGGAGGCGACAGGCTTGACCACCAGCACATTGCGGTCGGCCGCCAGCTGGGTGTCGGCGGTGACCGTCAGCGGCGTGACCTTGCCCGAGGCAGTAGCGAGGCGCGCTGCCAGTGTGAGGGCCGCCGTTTCGGACTCCGTGTCCTGCCCCACGGCTATTGGTACGTCTTCGTCCAGCACATAGGGCCAGGCCGCGCCTGTGAGCAGGCGCAGGTCGGGCAGCGCCGCGGCCCGGGCATATTCGGGCAGACGCAGTTTCGAGCTGCCGGAAAATACAAAACGCGTCGGCGCGTCACCGGTCCAGCCGACCGGGCACGCCTGATCCGAAGTCGTGTTCAGATTAACCGCGATATCGACCTCGTTGCGGCCGGGACGCAGATTGGTCATCGGCACGCGGATGATCGTGTTGCGCAACAACCCGCCGTCGGTCTGCAGCAACGGCGTGGCCGAGGCGATCTGGCCATTGGTGTAGATGTCGATTTCGCTGCCCGGCTGAACGTCGGACGAATAGGCGGCGTCGAGCACCAGCTCGGCATTGCCATAGCGATAGGCGTAGAAATCGGGCGGCAGTTCGAACTGGAAGCGCGTGGTAAAGCGCCGTCCGTTGAACTCGACCGTATTGGCGCCGAGCGCCGCCAGCTCAATCGCCGAGCCGCCTTCCATAAGGGGTACAGGATAGCCGAGATCGATGCGCGGACGGGAGGACGAGGCCGGTGCGGCGGCGACAAGATCATTACCGCCCCGGGCGATGCTCGCCCAGTCGGGCCCGGACAGGACCAGGGTCGGCGCGCCGGTCGCCAGAGAAGCCATGGTCACGAGCGGTCCCGAGGCGGCCGCGGCACTCATCTCAGCCAATTCGGCCGGCAGGGATTGGGCCGTGCCGATGACCACGTCGAGCACACCGGGCTCAGCCGTGGCAGAAAGCGCGTCGACAATCTCGATCCGCGGATCGGCCACGCGCAGGGCGATCGCCATCTGCTGGATCAGCCGGAGCGCCGCGCTCATGGTCTGTGCGTCGCCGAGGTCACCGGCGAGCACCCGGAGCCGCGTGTGGCCATCAACGCCAACGCCGACAGCCGCGAGATCGGCCAGCTGGCTGATGCCGGCAATTTCGGGACTGTCGAAATGAAGCTGCAGGCCGTCGGAGGTCAGGTCGGTCCAGAGTTCATAGGTGGACTGAATGGTGCAGTCCGTCCGATGCCGCTGGGAGGCGTGGATTTCGAGGATATTGGGGCCGGGCCGCAAGAGGCCTGCGGGAATGCCGACGCTGACCGCGCTCCGGGCCGAGGAGGCGGCGATCGGCGTACGGGACACCGAGGTCTGGTTGATGGAAAAGCCGAGGCTCGAGAACTCCGGTGCCACCATCACCGCGTTGAGATAGCTCAGGCTCAGCCGCGCTGCGCTCTCGGCTTCGGCCTGGGTCAAATAGAAGACGATGGCGTGGCGGCTCTCTTCGCCGGCGAGGCGTACGGTGGGCGTGGGCAGGAGATAGCGCGTGTGGACGGCCGGGGCCGGCTCGGGAGTGACTTCCACCGGCACGGGGACGGTCGGGATCGGCGCAGGCGGCACCAGGCCACTTTCAGGCGTCATGTCGAACGGCGCAGGCTGGGCCAGGGCGGGCACCATGGCAACAGAGAGCAGCAGGCCGGCGAGCAGGGTACGATCAATCATGGGCGCCACTCCGCTTGGAGCCAAAGCGCAGGAGATAGCCGAGCCCGCGTCCGGTTTGATAGAGCGCCTGCCCAAGGAAGCGTGCCGTGCCGCGCATGATGCCGATATTGACCTGACGCGACTTCTGGCGCTGCGCCCAGGTGGCGGAGTTGGCGTAGAGCAGATCGGCGATCAGGCGATAGTCCTGGCCGCGCTGGGGCGTGAAGCGGCAGCCGAGCATGGCGCCCTTCCCTTCCGAACCGGTGGAGCGCACGACGACCGACATCTCATTGCCGCCGGTATCGGACAGCGGCGTAAAGCGGATCGCGGTCGGTGCGCCGCGTGCAAGCCCGAGCGGTCCTGCAGGCAGGCGCAGGGCGAGGCCACCGCTCGACACATTGACAATCGTGCCCTTCGACCAGGTGCCGTCGGCACCCTGCACTTCGCAGCGGCGTTCCACCGCCACGCGACGGCTGGCGCGCACTTCGCGGCGCTCGGAGACTACGCCCAATGCACATCCGGCCAGGATCAGGTTGAAGAGGTTCCAGCCGCCCACCACCATGGTGATTTCGGCCTGATAGGGCTCGTTGAAGATCTTGAAGACGGTCATGCCCACGGTGATCACGAGCAAGAGGAAGATCAGGTAGAACGGGCGTGCCAGTTCGGACAGGCGCGACGTGTCGACGCTTTCGTCCTTGGCCGTCACGTTAAACGTCGGCTTGGACGGGTTGCGCAGCACCGACAGGATGGCACCCAGAAGGTGCACCGACTGGATATATTCGTAGAGCTCGGAAATCCACGGCCAACGCCAGCGCCCGAACAGCGAGTTCTGCATCACTAGGTTCACGAAGAAATAGGTCAGCGTATAGGCCGCGAACTCGCCGCCTGAAGCGGTGAAGATCTGCAGGTCGAAGAAGAGATAAAACAGCGGTGCGAAGAGGAAGATGATGCGCGGCAGCGGGAAGAGCCAGAACATCGTCGAGGAGAGATAGGCCAGTCGCTGCGCCAGCCGCAGGCCCGGCTTGAACAGCGGAAAGCTGAACAGCATGATCTGCATCATGCCCTGCGCCCAGCGGCTGCGCTGGCCGATGAAGCTCGAGAAGGTCGCTGGCTGAAGGCCCGCTACCAGCGGCCGGTCGACATAGATCGAGTTCCAGCCGCGGCTGTGCAGCTCGAGCGCCGTCTCGCAGTCTTCGGTGATGCTCCGGCCGGCGAAGCCATTGGTGACTTCGAGCGCTTCGCGGCGCAGGAGGGCCGCCGAGCCACAGAAGAAGGCCGCGTTCCAGCGATCGAGCCCGCGCTGGATGATGCCGTAGAACATCTCGTTTTCAGACGGCATGACCTCGAAGGTGCGCAGATTGCGCTCCACCGGATCGGGATTGAGGAAGAAGTGCGGGGTCTGCACGAGGAAGAGGCGATGATCCTCAGCGAAATAGGGAACGGTTTCCTGGAGGAAATCCCGGGCCGGCGCATGGTCGGCGTCGAACACGGCGACGAACTCACCTGAGGAGTGCGCAAGGCCATTGTTGAGATTGCCAGCCTTGGCGTGCTCATTGCGGGCGCGGGTCAGGTAGTGGCAGCCCAGCTCGTCGCAGAGTTGGCGCAGCTGGTCGTATCGCTCCTGAGCTTCGACAGCAGCATCCGGATCGGAGCTGTTGCGCTTGGCCTCGGTGGCGCCATCGTCGAGCAGCCAGACCTTGAACCGGTCGACCGGATAATCCATGCCCTTGGCCGCGGCGAGCGTGCCGGCCAGGAGGTCATAATCCTCGTTGTAAGTGGGGATGAACACGTCGACGAACGGGACCGGATCATCCGGACGCAGCCGAACGGACGGGCGCGGCGGAATGGGCCGCACAACCACGAACAGGCTGAGGAACAGCATGAGAATGCAGTACATCTCGGCCAGGTAGAGGATGAGCCCGGGGATAAAGTCGGCCCATTGGTCGATCGGCGGAATGGTGCTGGTGGTGCGCCAGAACGCGTAGCGCAGCACGATCACCGTGCCGAAGGTCAAAAGCAGCAGCCGCCAGTTGCCGTCGAGCCGCAACAGCTTGATCACTGCCATGAACAGCAGGAACAAGACCGCCATGACCAGGTGAACCTGCAGGCTCACAGGTATGGTGATGATGACAAGCATGGCGAGAGCCATGACCAGCCAGATGAAGATGGTCAGTGGTTTGGACATGGTCGCTCCTGTGCCGGACTAGTTGCCGGTGCCAGGCGGCGAGGGAATATTCACCGTGCCTGATGGTGGGCGGGGAACAGTGGGGCCTGTCCCGGTGGTCGTACCAGTCGGGGACGGCACGATCGGGGCGCCGATCGGCGGGGTGGGTATCGCGACCGGCGTCGCAGTGGGCGTCGGCGCGGCAGTCACCGTCTGCGCCCGGCGCACGACCGGCGCAGGAGCGGAGGGAATGACCTCACTGAAGCCAGCTGCACCAATGGGCCGGATCTGGTTGCCGATGCTTCCGATGATGGCCGGGGCAGCATTGGGCGGGAAGACGGCCACGTTGAGCCGCAGCTTATACATGATTTCGAGCAGGCTCTGCTCGCTGGCGCCCCGGCGGCAGAGCTGGAGGCGGATATTGATGGTGCCGCGATCGACGGCGCCGGATGGCTTCAGCGTGGGGCTGATGCGCTGCCAGGCATAGATACACGTATCGCCGGTGGGCGGCTTGCCGATGGCGTAGCCGAAGGGGCCATAGGCGTTCTGCACGAAATAGGGCGAGACCGCCATCCCGGTCCCGGGCCAGGCGGTCAGAGCTTCCTGGGTCAGGTTGACCTGGGTGAAGGGAATATCGCGCAGGCGCGCGTCGCTGCCATCGCCGCCCTTGGCGGTAAAGCGCACGATGCTGATCTTGTTTTCGCCCGGCGTACGGGCATCGGTTGCCAGCGAGATGTCCTGCCGCACCGCATTGGGAAAGGTCGTGGACGCCACATTGACGATGGCGGGACCGCCCGGCGGGGGAATGATGAGCGCATCGGCGGGCGTGATGATCCGCGCTTCGCTGACCGGGCCATCACTGGTGGTCGAGCAGGCGCCAAGAAGGGTTGCGAGCGCAAGCGTGGCCAAGGCGTTACGGGCCCACTGTCGGACACTTGGCGAATGGACTGAGGTATCAGACAGGATTTCGCCCTTTGCGCTTGTATTAACAAAGGCTTGCGGCCCTTGGAGTCTCCCCGAACATCAGGGAAGACTGTTAATCCGCCGTTAACAGCATGCTGCGCGCGATTGCAAAATGCAAGGCCGCCAAACATTGTGATCGGACAAGAGGGGATGGGCGCTTGAAACCACGCGCCCGGGGGAGCCCCCTTGAGGACCAACGGGGAGGAAGACTTTGTCTATGGACGGAAAAATAGCGGTCGTGACCGGCGCCGCATCGGGGATCGGCCTTGCGACCACCAGGGCTCTTCTCGCCGAGGGCGCAACAGTGGTTCTGGTGGACCGCAATGCCACGGCGCTCGCCGCGCTGACGGCGGAACTCGGCGACAAGGCCATTGCCCAGGTGACGGACCTGCTGGAGCCCGAAAGCTGCAACGCGATGGTGCCGGAGGTCTTGGAGAAGGTAGGGCATATCGACATCCTCCATTGCAATGCCGGCATCTATATCGGTGGCGATCTCACCGAGACGACGCCCGCAGCCATCGATCGCATGCTCAATCTCAACGTCAATGCGGTGATGAAAAACGTCCATGCCGTGCTGCCGCACATGATCGGGCGCAAGACCGGCGACATCATCGTCACCTGCTCGGTGGCCGGGCATTTCCCGACCTATTGGGAGCCGGTCTATTCTGGCTCGAAATGGGCGATCACCAGTTTCGTGCAGGGCATGCGTCGACAGATGATCCCGCATGGCGTGCGCGTCGGCCAGATTTCGCCCGGCCCCGTCGTGTCGGCTCTTCTCGCCGACTGGCCGGAAGAAAATCTGCGCACGGCCCGGGAAGCCGGCGGCTTGATCGAACCCGAAGACGTGGCCGAGGCCATTGTCTTCATGCTGAGCCGCCGCCGCAGCGTCACCATCCGCGACATGATCATCCTGCCGTCCAATTTCGACCGGGTCTGACCCCTGACCAAGACCAGACCGGCCACCGCAAGGTGACCGGTCCGCAACGGCCTGACCGGGGGGCAGGGTCAGAACACGTAGACCGTAAGCGTGCTGCCGCTGTGCTGGACCCCGAGCACATGGCCGGGCTGGTATTTGCTCCGGTTGAGGGCTGCGATGATCAGGGCATCGCCTGCTACCGCGCTGATCATGCGGTGATAATCGCGATTGCCGGCAAGCCAGCGGGAAATCTGCCGCCGCAGTTCCGGACAGACGCGGATCGGCACCAGCCTGATATCCGAAGCCCGGTTCCATCCCCGCACGCGGGTTTGCTCAAAGAGCCCGATCAACTGGCTTGAGCTGACCCCGCCGCAGGCCTGGCCCGCAGGAACACTGCCGGAGCTCAACGAGCCGCCCGAGCTGATCCAGCCGCCGCCGCCATTGCCGCCTCCGCCGTTGCCGCCGCCGGAACCACCACCGCCACCGCCATTCCCACCGCCACCGCCCGAAGCGCCACCGCCGCCCGAACCACCGCCGCCGCCGGAGCCGCCGCCTCCGCCACCACCGCCGCCCAATCCGAGGTCGATGCCGATCATCCCGTTCTGGCCGCCGATATTGACGTTGGCGTCGAGCAGTCCGCCGACGCCAGCCTGGACATCGAGCAGCCCGCGGCTGCCGCCCAGGGACACGCTGGCATCAATGCCATTGGGACCGCCGACATTGAGATCGATCAGATTGCCGTCGCCACCGAGGAGGCCAAGACCGACCGGACCTGAACCTCCGCCGAGGGACAGGCCGCCACCGTCGCCAAGCAGCCCCCCTTCCGACCCGCCGGTGAGCCCGCCAAGCAGGCCACCGCCGCCGCTGCCACCGAGCACGCCGTCGAGAAGCCCCTGCGCATGCGCAAGATTTGGCGAGAGGAATACGGAACACATCAAAACGAGAGCAAGTTTCAGTTTTCTCACGCGACCAACTCCTGAAGCAATTGGTGAAATCATTGCTGGCCATCATGATCCCCACTTCGATGGGGCGCGGTAATCGTGGAATACGCGTATATTTTCGGGTTTTGAAATTACTGGTTATTCAACCGATAACGACCTCGAATGCCGCAATCTCATTCAGCAACATTCTCCCGATAGACCTTCATGTCAGGAAACATGTCTGGCCAATAGGCGCCGGGTTCTATGACCACATAGACATCGGAATCGTCCGGGAGCTGCGCAATCAGCCGACAGAGCACGAGCACCAGATCATTGGGGGATGGGTTCTCCGGCACCCGCCGCTCCAGCGTGCCATCCAGACAATGCTCCATGATCCCGGCGCAAAGTTCATCGCGGTTGGTAATGAGCAACAGGGCCATCTGGCCTGGAGGGATCTGCTTTTCGGCAACGCGGACATAAGCGGTCATGGGCACACCTGAGCTGAGGGCCGTTCTCACCCGCGGCATCCTCGTCCGAACCGCGTTTGAACCCGATTGCCGGCGCTATTCGCAAAGTTACTTATCGTACAGGGTCTCTGCAGCGGCGCACACCGGCTGAACCAATCTTGCTGGCGGATCGTTATTCCTTTCCCGTCCCCCAGACAGGCGTATTCCCGTGCAACAGACTCTTTGCCACGTTCTTCTCAATGCCAAAGCCGGTACCGCCAGCGCCCTGTCGATGACCGGCGCTGAGCTCGCGGCCAGGCTGGCCGAGCGCGGCCTCAAGGCCGAAATCGACGACGACATGCACAAGCCGATGGAGGGACGACTGATCCGGGCCGCCACCAGCGCCGCCCCGATCGTGGTCGCAGCCGGCGGCGACGGGACGATCACCGCCCTCGCCAACGCCATCCTCGGCTCGGACAAGAAGCTCGGGATCCTGCCCTTGGGTACGGTCAATGCGCTGGCCAAGGATCTCAACATCCCCCTCGATCTCGATCTGGCGCTCGACGTGCTGGGGACCCAAGCCTGCCGCACAATCGATGTGGGGCGGGTCGATGGTCGAGTGTTTCTCCACAAGGTGGTTGTCGGCGTGGTACCGGAACTGGCAGCGGGCCGCGAACACATCCGCGGCCGCACGGATCTGCGCGCCAAGCTGGGGTTTTTCCTCTTCATCCTCCGCCGTCTGGCGCGCACCAAGCGCTTCGCCGTGGCCATGGACCTGGGCGACGGCCAAACCCGGATCGAGCGGGTGCAGGCGCTGGCCGTTGCCAGCAATGCCTATGAACAGGGCGTAGGCCGCATCTTTTCCCGCCAGCGTCTCGATGAGGGCAGCCTCTATGTCTATTTTCTCAGTCACCTCAATATTCGCGACTTCTTCCGCCTCTGCAGTGGCATGGTCATGGGCACCTGGCAAAATGACAGTGAATTGACCATTCTGAAGACCCGACAGGTGACGATGACGACGCGAAAACGGGCGATGAATGTCATGTTCGATGGCGAAGTGGAAAAGCTGGCGACGCCGATGACCTTTGGGATTCTTCCCAATGCGCTGTGCGTCATCGCGCCCGCCGCAGTCACGCCCGATACGCCCGCAGCTGACGCCGAAGAGGTGGCCCCATGAAATTCGTCCATCTCTCCGACCTGCACTTCGGGCACCACGACCCGGCCGCCGCCGAAACTCTGGCGGCCGACATTGAAAGCCTCAACCCCGATTTGATCGTCATCAGCGGCGACTTCACCCAGGTTGGCACCAAGGCCGAATTCGAGCAGGCCCGCGCCTTCCTTGATACGCTGAGCGCCCCGGTCTTTGCGGTGCCCGGCAATCACGACGTCCCGGCGATCAACATCTTCCGGCGCTTTCTCGATCCCTATGGGCTCTACCGCCGCTATATCGCCAAGGACACAGAACCCTTCCTCGAGATGAACGGCGTCGCCTTTCTGGGCATGCGCACGTCTCGACGGGCGCGGCTCGAATGGAACTGGGGCCATGGCACGATTTCGCGAAGCCAGCTCGAGGATCTGGATGAACGCTTTTCCCAGGCTTCTCCGGATGCGGTGCGGGTGATCGTGGCGCATCACCCTGTGCTGTTTCCCACCGAACCGATGATGCAGAAGACCAAGCGCGTCAAACGCGCGGACGAGGCGCTGGCAACCTTCGCCCGCCTCGGCGTGCGCCTCGTACTATCGGGCCACTTCCACCTCTCCTATGTGCGCAAGCACGAGGCGCCCGACACGGTGACCGCCGGCGAGCCGGTGGGCCTGCGCCAGTCGGCCGTCGCGCCCATTCTTGTGGCCCAGGCCTCATCGACCATCTCAACCCGTCTGCGCGGCGAGGCCAATTCCTACAATCTCGTGCACATCACGCCCGACGAGATCACCATCGACGTGCGCGACTGGACCGGCTCAGGCTGGACAACGCGGGTGCGCGAGAGCGAACCGGCGCCTGCTCCAGCCGAGCCTTTGGTCCAGGTCGAGCCCGGCGGCGGAGAGCGTTAGCTCACGCGGCCGTCCAGCTCATCCTCGATATAGGCGCGGATGATGTCGTCAAAGCTCGTCTCGGCGGCAAAACCGAGGGCGAGCGCGCGCTTGGCGGCAAAAGCCTGCGGCCATCCCGCCACGATGCCCGCAATGACCGGATCTGGCTGATGCCGGATCAGCGATACGGCCCTGTCTCCCGCCACCCGCCGCAGGGCAGCGATTTCCTCGCCGACCGTGGCGGCAAGGCCAGGCATGGTGAGGCTGCGGCGCTGCCCAAGGGATGAGCTGTCCATTTCGGCGGCGTGGAGCAGGAAATTGACTGCTGCGCGCGGGCTGGCAAACCAGTGGCGAACATCTTCGCTCACCGGCAGGATCGCTTCAATGCCGGCCAGCGGTTCGCGGATAATGCCGGAGAAAAAGCCTGACGCCGCCTTGTTGGGCTTTCCTGGGCGGATGGCGATGGTCGGCAGGCGAATGCCGATGCCATCGACAAAGCCGCGCCGCGAGTAATCGGCCAGCAACAGCTCGCCAATGGCCTTCTGCGTGCCATAGCTGGTGAGTGGGGTCAGCGCCTGCTCGTCTGGAATTTCGGCCGGAAGGGGTTCCCCGAAGACAGCGATCGACGAGGTGAAGATCAGCCGGGGGCGATAGGCGCCGCCCTGCCCGGCTTGGCGGATGGCCTCGAGCAGATAGCGCGTGCCGTCGAGATTGATGCGATGGCCCTTGTCGAAATCAGCCTCAGCCTCACCCGAAACGATGGCGGCAAGGTGAAAGATGACGTCGGGGCGGTCTTCAAGAAGGGTCGCAGCGCTGCCCGGAGCGGAGAGATCGGCAGCAATGGTTTTGGCGGATGGGAATGTTGCCGGCCTTTCCGGGGCGACGATGTCGACCAGTGTCAGCCCGTTGATATCCTCCCCCCCGAGATGACCGCGTTCGAGCAGCGCGCCAACAAGTTTGCGCCCGATCATGCCGGCCGCGCCAATCACCAAAATCTTCATGCGTTTCCTCCTGTTAGAGGAAAACAATCACCGTCCTGCCTCGATGTCCATGGCGCGAAACGAAAAAGGCGCGCCCCCGCGGACGCGCCTTCATAATTCGACTATCGCTAAGATCAGTTGAAGCGATAGCGGACGGTGCCGCGCACTTCATGCAGCCAGTTGTTGTCGGTCCATGCCGTATCCGGCGGAGCGGCGCTGTTGCTGATCTTGTTGATGTAGAGGCCGCGATAGCCAACGTCGGCGACAATCGTGCCGAAATCATAGCCAACGCCGACCATGCCGGCTGCTGCCAGCGAGGTGTTCTGGCCAGACGGAACAGTCGGGCCGCCAATCGGGCCATCGACGGAGATGTCGTTGAAGGCCGCGCCGACACCGGCACCGACATAACCGAACGCACCGCCGGCAGCGCCGTAGCCATAGCTCCCGCCGAAGGAGAAGTCGTAATAGGCGTTGGCAAGGGCAATGGTGGAGCGCAGCGTGGTCTTGTAGTCGCCGGCGCGCCAGCCGGAGCTGGCCGGATGGGTTGCGGTGAGGCCAGAATTGTTCACGAGGTCGACGGTGGCGTCAAAGCGCAGGCCCGTGCCAGTCTCGTAACCAAAGCCGGCACCAACGCTGTAGCCATAGCCCCAGGCGGTAATCGGAACGGAAATCTGGGTTGTCCCACAGGCGGTGCAATCCCAGGCGTAAGCTTCCTTGCTCCACAGCGCGTTGCCCGCCGCGCTGCCGCGCAGGTAGAACGAGCCAGACACACCGTAATCGACATCAGGAACGTCGATCACCGGAGGGTAAAAGGGCATATCCGCGGCCAGTGCCGGGGCGGCTGCAAATACGGCTCCTGCCGCCAGGAACGCAGCGGTTAGCTTGCGCATTGTTCAGTCCTTCAGTTGCCACAAGAGCATTCACTTGTGAGCAACTATCGACGAACTTTGTTAAAGTGCGCTTAACCCTACACATTAACTGTGTCCAGGCGCGCGCAGCCAATCCCTGAAAAGATCAACTAGCTAATTGCGCGAATTGCCGCCTCAACCTGTCCAACAACGCTGGCGACGAGATCAGCGTCATCCGCCTCGCCCATGACGCGGATCACCGGCTCGGTGCCGGAGGGCCGGACAACCAGCCGACCGCCACTGCCAAGCTGCGCCTCGGCGTCGGCAATGGCCTTGACGACATGCTTGTCCTCAAGCGGCTTGCCGGCCTTGAAACGCACACTGCGGAGCAGTTGCGGAACCTTGTCGAAGCGGGTGCAGATTTCCGACACCGGGCGGTTCTGCTGCTGCAGCACGGAGAGCAATTGCAGCGCGGCAACGAGGCCATCGCCCGTGGTGGTGAAATCGGAGAGGATAATGTGCCCCGACTGCTCGCCGCCGACATTATAACCCTTGGTCCGCATCGCCTCGAGCACATAGCGGTCGCCCACCTGGGTGCGTTCGAGCGTGAGGCCAAGACCGCCGAGATAGCGTTCGAGCCCAAGATTGCTCATGATGGTGGCAACAATGCCCCCGCCCTGCAGCATTTCGCGTTCGAGCCAGCTCTGGGCGATGACGGCCATGAACTGGTCTCCATCGACCACTTCGCCCTTTTCGTCGACGATGATGACGCGGTCCGCATCGCCATCGAGCGCAATGCCGATATCGGCGCGAACTTCCTTCACCTTGGCCGCAACGGCTTCGGGAGCGGTCGAGCCGACCTTGTAGTTGATGTTATAGCCGTCCGGCTCATCGCCGATGGCGATCACCTCGGCGCCCAACTCCCACAGCGCCATGGGCGCAACCTTGTAGGCGGCGCCGTTGGCGCAATCGAGCACGATGCGCAGGCCGGTCAGATCGATATTCCGTGGCAGGGTGCGCTTGGCGTATTCGACATAGCGCGTGCGGGCTTCCTCGTCGCGATAGGCGCGACCGATGTTCATCCCGTGGGCGAGGAGCTTGGACGTATCCGTCTCCATCAGCCGCTCGATCTCTGCCTCGAGCTCGTCGCTGAGCTTGTAGCCGTCCGGGCGGAAGAACTTTATGCCGTTGTCGTCATAGGGATTGTGCGAAGCCGAAATCATCACGCCCAGATCGGCGCGCAGTGAGCGGGTCAGCATGGCCACGGCCGGGGTGGGCATCGGCCCGAGGAAATAGACATCCATGCCCACAGCGGTGAAACCGGCGGCCAGCGCGCTTTCCAGCATATAGCCCGAGCGGCGCGTATCCTTGCCGATGACGACGCGATTGCGGTGGTCACCGCGCACAAACTTGGTGCCCGCCGCCATGCCGACCTTCATGGCCAGTTCCGGTGTCAGCTTATCGCCATTGGCGAGACCCCGAATGCCGTCGGTACCGAAATATTTCCTGGCCATGAGGGTAAAGTCTCCGAAAGCTGATAATTGCCGCTTTAGTCAGTTTGCCTGACATAGCGCAGCGGGGCGCTACGAAAAAGGGTCACTCGAGAGTGACCCTTAATTCTTAGCTCTCTGGCTGGGGCTCCATGCCCGGCTCCGGCGGTGTATCCGGACGCTTCTTGTCCAGCTTGCCGGCCGTCGGAACGCCCGACGCCTTGGGCGCTGCGGGGCCATTGTCGTCCGGACGGACAGGCTGCTTACCATCCATCAGGGCGCGCAATTCGTCGCCGGTCAGCGTCTCGAACTCGAGCAGGGCCTGGGCAATCGCCTCCCACTGGTCGTGGTAGGTGGTGAGAATTTCGCGGGCCGAAGCTTCGCCATCCTCAATCAGCTTGCGCACTTCCTGGTCGATGATCCGCGCCGTGTCATCAGACATGTGCTGGGACTGCGTCACCGAATGGCCGAGAAAGACTTCCTGGTCGTTCGACTTGTAGCGCACGCGGCCGAGCTTTTCGCTCATGCCCCATTCCATCACCATCGAGCGGGCCAGGCTGGTTGCCATCTGGATGTCGCCAGAGGCGCCCGAAGTTACCTTGGCCGGACCGAACTTGATAATCTCTGCCTCGCGACCACCGAACAGCATGGTCAGACGCGCAAGCGCCTTCTCACGGCTGAACGAATAAGTGTCGTTCTCCGGCAGGGTCATCACCATGCCCAGCGCACGACCGCGCGGGATGATGGTGGCCTTGTGGATCGGGTCGATGCCGGCAACCTTGAGCGCGATGATGGCGTGGCCAGCTTCGTGATAGGCAGTCAGCTTCTTTTCGTCGTCGGTCATGGCCATGGTGCGGCGCTCGGCGCCCATCATGATCTTGTCCTTGGCGTCTTCGAATTCCTGATGCGTGACGAAGCGCTTGTTCTTGCGCGCCGCCATCAGGGCCGCCTCGTTGACGAGGTTCATCAGATCCGCGCCGGAGAAACCGGGCGTACCACGAGCCAGAACCTTGAGATCGACGTCGGGAGCCAGCGGCACCTTGCGGACGTGAACCTTGAGCACCTTCTCGCGGCCCGAGACGTCCGGGTTCGGCACGACGACCTGACGGTCGAAACGGCCCGGACGCAGCAGTGCAGGATCGAGAACGTCGGGACGGTTGGTCGCGGCGATCAGGATGATGCCTTCATTGGCTTCAAAGCCGTCCATCTCGACGAGGAGCTGGTTGAGGGTCTGTTCGCGTTCGTCGTTACCGCCACCCAGACCGGCGCCACGCTGGCGACCGACGGCGTCGATTTCGTCGATAAAGATGATACAGGGCGCGTTCTTCTTGGCCTGCTCGAACATGTCGCGGACGCGCGATGCGCCCACGCCGACGAACATTTCAACGAAGTCCGAACCCGAAATGGTGAAGAAGGGCACATTGGCTTCGCCGGCGACCGAACGGGCCAGCAGCGTCTTACCAGTACCCGGGGGGCCGACGAGCAGCACGCCGCGCGGAATACGACCGCCCAGGCGCTGAAACTTGCCGGGATCGCGCAGGAATTCAACGATTTCCTCAAGGTCCTGCTTGGCTTCGTCAACGCCAGCGACGTCTTCAAAGGTCACCTTGCCCTGGGTTTCGGTGAGTAGCTTGGCGCGCGACTTGCCAAAGCCCATGGCGCCGCCACGTCCGCCACCCTGCATCTGCCGGATGAAGAAGAACCACACGCCGATGATGACGATGAACGGCAACCAGCTGGACAGGAGGATCGACCAGAACGGGCTCGACTCAGGCGCGCGGGCCGTGATCGACACATCACGCTCTTCGAGGCGCGAGATGATCTCGGCGCCATCGGGCAGAGTGGTCTCGAAGCGCGTACCGTCATTGAGCACGCCGCTCACGACATTATTGGTAATGGTGACGCTCGAAACGCGACCGCCTTCCACGTCCGTGACGAACTGGCTGTAGCTTTTTTCGGCGACGGAAATCGACCGCGTGGATGACTGGAAGACCTGGAACAGGCCCATCAGCATGAATAGTATGACCAGCCAGATGGCAAAGTTGCGGAAATTTCCGTTCATCAATCCTGTCCCGGAGGGGTGCCGGCGCAATGCGCGGCAGCATGGGGCGAATGTAAGTCCGTCATTGAGGCGTTACAAGGGCAAGACCTGAGGCCTCAGCGCCCTGCCGTCCAGTCATATTGTCGCGACGGGGTTAATAGGCTGTCTTTGTCAAAGGTTGCACTGTCAGTCCACAAGAAGTTGGACTGTAATGCGATCATCGAACGACCAACCGCCCAGCGAGAGCACCGCGCCGCTGGCATCGCGCACGATTGGCGCGGTTCGAATCGCCTCCGCCGGAGTCGTGACACGGAAGCCAAGTACCTCCTCGAGCCGATGGCGCGGGAAGAAGTCCGTGGCCGAGACGACAAGCCCCGCCGCGTCCGAAACATTGGAAATCCGGAACCGCTCGTCCCAGACCAGCTCCGATTGAGGCAACAGTGCCTGCTGGTCCGGCAGGACGCGGCCAGGCTCACGCGCCACGATAAGCTTGTCACCCTTGACGCGGATGACGGCGCCCAGAAGCGTCGCGCCACGCGGCAGCGTCTCGGTGGTCAATTGCTCGAAGAGCCGCTCCACCTGCCCCAGGGCGCGGGGGCGCTGCCGACCGCCGACGACAGCCAGAACACGGCTCAGGACGCGCCGGCCGACTGCCGGGCTCAGCGCTGTCAGCGTCGCCAGCGGCAGGCTGGCAGCGCCAAAGCCGTCAAAGGTGATGAGCTCGGCAAAAGCGGCATCGGTCAGCTGGGTCAGCGCCAGATCGGCTTCGGCCATGCGGCCGGCAAAACGCGCAAACGCGCCGCCATCGAGGCCTTCGGCGGCGAGGGCCGGCAATAATTGGCGCCAGCGGACGCGTTCATAGCTGGTGTCGTGATTGGATGGGTCGCGGGCCGGGGTCATCCCGGCGTCGGTGACAAGACCGGCAAGGGTTTGCGGTTCGACATCGAGCAGCGGGCGAAACACGGTGACGCCCTCAACCTGCGACAGCACGGTCATACCCTTCAGACCATCCAGCCCGCTGCCATGGGCGAGGCGCATCAGGATGGTTTCAGCCTGATCGGAGCGATGATGGCCAGTGGCGAGGATTTTGACACCATCCTCGGCCATGGCGTCCCCAATGATCCGGTAGCGGGCAAGCCGTGCGGCCTCAAGCACACCGGTCTCGGGCGCCGGCCCCTCCCAGAGGAGCCCTCGCGCCGTGAGCCCGAGGCGCTCTGCCTCGCCCAGCACCATGGCGACCTCGGCAGCAGCCTCGGGCCGCAGCCCGTGATCGAGGCTATAGACGAAGAGGCGTGGCGGCTCAGCCTGAGCGGCGGCCCAGCGCTGCGCCAGCAGCATCAGCGCAAGACTGTCGGGGCCGCCAGAGACGGCCAGACCAAGGGCTTTTTCCTGCGCGACAGGCGCAAAGAGGCGCGCCAGCGTTTCCGCTTCGGCGAGATCGGGGGTTACGCTGGCGGACATGCGGCCTTGGCTCTCTCCTCGGCGAGGCGGGTGATAAAGGCCGGCTCGGTCCCGGCAAAGCGGCGGCTCACTTCATCAAAGGTGCGGCACGCGGTTTCCCGCTCCCCTGCCCCGGAAAGGGCAACACCGAGCTTGAGCAGAATATCGGGTGCGCGGGCGTTCTGCGGATCCTTCTCAAAGGCTTCCAGCAGCACTTCGGCCGCCCGGTCATAGGCGCTGCGGGCCAGCAGCGCTTCCCCGAGGAAATTGGCAGCATCAGTGAGGCGCGGGCTCGTCGGGTAGAGCTCGACGAACTGGCTGAACTGATCTTCGGCGAACGCATAGTCACCAGCAGTCAGGGCCTCATACCCCGCCGTGAACTGCGCGTCCGCATCGGCATTGCCGCTGCGGGGCGCGCGCGGGTCATAAGTGAGGTTGAGGGGCTGCCCGGTAACCAGATCGACAGCGCCATCGCGGCCGGTCCCGACAAGCGGATCGGCCGAAGCGCCAAGCTCATCATCCGGCGCTGGGGCGGTCGCATCCTCTTCAAAAGTTGGGTCGAACTCCTGCTCACCCGGCAAGGGCTGCACGCCCTGGGACGGCACGATCGTGGCCGGCGCTTCATCATTTGGGGCCTGCGGCAACGCCTCGGGCTGCGTCACGCTGCCCGGTTGGGTTGCCGCATCAGTTTTTCCCCCAGCACCGCCTTCCAGTGCCTGGAAGCGAAACTCATTGTCTTCCTGCATCCGGTTGATGATTTCCTGCATCTGGGTGAGCTGGAAGGTCAGCCCTTCCACCTGCCCGTTGAGCGAGCGCAGCTGCTCCTCGAGCTGCTGGATGCGCACCATGAGCTGGGCGCTGTCTGCCTGGGCCACGAGCACCCGGCCCGGCTGGGTATTGTTGAAGGCCAGACCTTGCAACTCGGCCGGGGGAAACGCGCTCTGCGCCACTACCGTGGCCGAGCTACCGCCCAGTCCAAGGACCATGGCGCAAATCCCCGCGCCCAGCTTCTTGCCGACTATTCCAAAATTCAAAGCGTATCCTCCAATGGATGCTCGCCAAGATGGGTACCATTGGCCTCCCGATAAAGACCAATTTGGGCAAAACAAAGCGCCCGGCCCACTTTCGCGGTACCGGGCGCTCCTTGCCTCCAGTTCATGACTGGAATTGGACGCTCCTTCTGGAGCGCCAATGTTTTACTGGACCACCGTGACCGCGCGGCGGTTCTGGCTCCAGCAGGAGATGTCGTTACAGATCGCGACCGGACGTTCCTTGCCGAAGGACTGGCTGGTGATGCGCTGGCCGTTGACGCCCTTGGAGACGAGGTAGTTGACCACGACGTTGGAGCGGCGGGCGCCCAGAGCAATGTTGTACTCGCGGGTGCCGCGCTCGTCGGCATGGCCTTCGATCAGGATGCGGTAGTTCTGGTACTGGTTGAGCCAGGCAGCCTGCTTGTCGAGGGTGGCCATGGCTTCGGCGGTCAGCGAGCTGGAATCGGTGGTAAAGAACACGCGATCGCCGACGGTCACGATGAATTCCTGCTGGCTGCCGGGGGCGCCGCCGCCCGGGCCGAGATTGCCGGCGCCGGTCAGGCCGACATTGTCGTTGGCGCTACGCGAACAGGCGGCGATGACGACGACGAAGAGAAGCATCGCGGCAGCGCGCAACGCGGTATTGATGGGTGCGGGAATGACCACGGAAGGCTCCTGGAAAGGCAAAAATCTTAAGCAAGGCATTTACCGCGCTTAGTCTTAAGGCCGGGTTGTCGGACATGGTTAATCTTTGCCTATTGGGGCGCGGATGTGGCGGGAAACCGGCCTTTTTTGTGGCGTTGCTTGTCAGCAACAACAAGTGCTGGCGATCACGTTAAGGTTAAGTGGTAAGGATATTGCGACAGCAAAAAGCCCCCGACGATGACGCCGGGGGCTTGGGTTCATGTCGACCGCGCAGGACCTTAGCCGCGCAGGTTGGACCAGGCGGGATCGGACGCGTAGCTCTCGGTCGGAATAGTCAGGGGGTTGCGACCCCAGATATCGACGCTCATCAGGCGCGGGCCGTCATTGCCACCCGGATCCTGGAAGAACATGATCACCCGGCCATTGGGAGCCCAGGTCGGCCCCTCGGCGTGGTAGCTCGAATAGAGCAGGCGCTCCCCTGAACCATCAGGCGCCATGATGCCGATGTGGAACTGGCCGCCGGACTGGCGGGTAAAGGCGATGAGATCGCCCTTGGGGGACCAGACGGGGGTCGAATAGGAGCCCTGGCCGAAGCTGATGCGCTGGGCGTTCCCGCCGCCCGAGCCCATCATGTAGATCTGTGGCGAACCACCACGATCGCTCTCGAACACGATGCGCGAGCCATCGGGCGAATAGGACGGGCCGGTGTCGATCGCCGCGCCGGAGGTCAGCTGCATGGGCTGTCCGCCGCCAGTGCCCACCGAATAGATATTGGTGGCGCCACCCTGCTCGACCGAGAAGGCAACGGTGCCGCCATCGGGCGAGAAGCGCGGGGCAAAGGTCATGGCGCCGACATTGGCGAGGCGCTGCTGACGCCCGCTCGAGAGCTGCAGCAGATAGACCTGCGGATTGCCCTCGGCAAAATTCATATAGGTGACCATGTCGCCATTGGGCGAAAAGCGCGGGGTCAGCGCCATGGACGAGCCGTCGGTCAGATACTGCGAATTGGCGCCGTCCTGATCCATGATGGCAAGGCGCCGTGTGCGGTTGGCCTTGGGGCCGCTTTCGGCCACGTAGATCACGCGCGTATCGAAGTAGCCCGTGCCACCGGCCAGCTGTTCATAGATGGCGTCCGAGACGATATGGGCGATGCGGCGCGCCGAATTGGGATCGGTATTGTAGCTCTTGCCGACGACCTGAGCGGCCTGCTGGGTATCCCAGACGCGGACCGACGAGGAAATCTGGCCGCCGCGCTCGACCGCACCCATCACCAGCGCATCGACATTGGCCGTACGCCAGACGTTGAAGTCAGGCGTGCCGTTGACGTCGCCAACCTGCACCGGCAGCGAGGCCGGGTCGAGCGGCAAGAAGAGGCCGGAACGGCGCAGATTATTGCGCACGATATCGGCGATCTCCCGACCGAAATTGGGGTCGGACGAAGCAAAGTCAGGAATGGCGATCGGCAGCGGCTGGAAGTTTGCACCTTCCACCACGATGCGCAGCTGGGCCATCGCCAGGGAAGAAGAGGCCATCAGGGCGCCGCCAGCAAGGCCGAGCTTGAGCGCATTGCGCCGGGTTAGCAGAGTCATCTTTGTTCATGTCTCCAATCGCGCCGTTTGCGGTCAGGTCATACTGGCCAGCAAACAGGCAAATTCAAGGTCAGGGCCTCAGCTCCAGCTCGAGCTGTCGCCATTGGTCATAGGCATCGGCAGACAGTTGGAACGGACCATCCTGCATGGCCGCTACCACGGCACGTTGTGCAGCCCGTCCAAGTGCGGCGCCCTGGGGCGATGGGTCCGCCGAAATGATTTCCGGGATACCGTTGACCGTGCCGTCCCTGTTGAGATTGAGGCGCAGCACAACGGTCATGCCGCTGTTCACGTCGCTGGGCAGAAGATTCCAGTATTTGCGTACCCGTCCGGCGAGCCCGTCTATTTCCGAACGGCTGAGGCGCGCCGATGTTCCGGTGGTGTCGCCAAGCGTTGGCGAACCGCCCTGCCCGGTCGTGCCGCCCGTGGTCGGCGCATTGTTGATCAGCGCCGCGATGTCGTCGGCATTGCTGCTGTCAGCCTGGGTCGGACCGGGACGCGTCGGCGCAGGAGCAGGCGTAGCCGCAGTCGACTGGTTCTGCTGGGCACGGGCCGCAGCCTGGCGCTGGCGTTCTTCTTCCTCACGCTTCTTGCGTTCAGCCTCGGCCGCAGCGAATTGCTCACGCAGACGCGCCAGATTGGTTGGACGCTGCGCCGGCGTGGGCGCTGCAACGCGCGGCTCCTCGGGCTCGGTCACCACAGGCTCGGGCGTCGGCTCAGGCGTCGGCGTCGGCTGGGGTGTTGGCTCCGGCACGGGGGCTGGCGTCGGCGCCGGTGTTGGCTCCGGCGTCGGCTCTGGTTCCGGGGTCGGCGCGGGCTCGGGCTCCGGTGTGGGCTCAGGCGTCGGCGGACGCGTCTGCGGCACCGGCGGGACCGGTGTCGGCGCAGGCGTCGGCTCTGGCTCTGGTGCTGGTTCTGGCTCCGGCTCGGGGGCTGGTTCTGGTTCCGGCTCGGGCTGTGGCGCGGGCTCAGGGGCAGGCGCGGTTTCGGTCACCGGCGCTGGCGTCGGCACATCGGCCGGGGACGGCGTGGGCTGGTCCTGCTCGGTATTGCCCGTCGGCTGGGCCAGTTCGGCCGGCTGATCGCTCTCGACCACCGATGGCGTATCGGTTTCGACAATCGTGCTGTCGAGTTGGCCCATCCGGATATTGGTATATTCTTCAATAGGCACGAGATCGACCGAGATCGATTCAACGCTGGCCTCGAGCGGGTCTGTCGAGCCCAGGCTGATCAGGCCAAGCGCGATCAGCACCACATGCGCTGTAATCGATACGACGACACCCGTCCGCATGCCCGGCGCCTACTGTTCGCGCTCGGTAACGAGACCGATTTTGGAATAACCCGCAGCCGACAACATGCCCATGATGCGCATGACCGTGCCGTAATTGGCGGTCGTGTCGCCGCGAAGGAAAATGCGATCTTCCGGCGTGGCGAGGCCCGAGATGGTCGCCACCAGCTCGGCTTCGGTCACCGGGGTTTCGTCGACGAACAGCGCGCCTTCCGGCGTCACGGCGACGGTGATCGGCTGTGTCTGGCTTGGCATTTCAGCGGCAGCGGTGCGCGGCAAATCAACCGGCACGCCAGCCGTCATCATCGGCGCGGCCACCATGAAGATGATCAGCAGCACAAGCATCACGTCCACCATGGGCGTGATGTTGATTTCGCTCATGACCGCCTTGCCGCGACGACGCCGGCGACGTCCGCCGCCGCCACCACCGCCCGATGGACCACCCATGCCCATCTTAGCGGTTCCGCGCTTCGAGCTGGCGGGAAAGGATGGTCGAGAACTCGTCGGCAAAGCCTTCGAGACGCCCGATCATCTTGCCGGCATCGGCAGAAAGCTTGTTGTATGCGATAACCGCAGGAATAGCGGCCACAAGGCCGATGGCGGTTGCGAACAGCGCCTCGGCGATGGGACCGGCCACCACGGCCAGATTGGTCGAGGACGACTGGGCGATGTTGGTGAAGGCATTCATGATGCCCCAGACCGTTCCGAACAGGCCGATGAACGGGCCTGCCGAACCGACCGTGGCCAGAAAGCCCAGGCGCTTTTCGAGAAATTCGCTCTCGCGGGCGATGGCAACGTCCAGCACCTTGTCGAGACGCTGCTGCATGCCGACAAAGCTTGCCGCGTTCTGCTCGTGGCTGCGCTTCCATTCCTTCATGGCCGCGACAAACACCGAGCCCATGCCGCCAGCCGGCTTTTCCGCCTGCTGCTGGTAAAGCTCTTCAAGCGACTGGCCCGACCAGAAGATGCGCTCGAAGCGGTTCATCTCGGCCTGCGTGCGCCTATAGGCAATCGACTTGTCGACGATGATCGCCCAGCACCAGATCGAGGCACCCAGAAGACCCAGCATCACCGTCTTGACGACAATGTCCGCCGCCCAAAACAGTCCCCAGATGGAGAGGTCAGCATGGGGAGCGACCGTCCCCACTGCATCCATGGCTTCCATGAAGTGATCCTTTCGGCCCGGCCCAAGCGCCCGACCCCGTTGCTGGTGCGATGGGGGCGGAATCTGTCAAAATTAAGAGAAATGCCAACGAACCAGGACTTTGCGTCCCCGGATCGAGGCTAATGATCTCTTTGACGCGATTATGGTGACCAAGTGGTTAAGAAACCGGGTGTGACAGCGATCACATTCCCCTAAGCGCCAGCCAGGCGGGCGCGCAGCTCCACCGGCAAACGTGCCGGGCCACCGCTGGTTTTGATGGCTGCGACAACCACGCGTGCCTTTGTCAGCAGTTGTTCCTCACGCAGAATTGTCTGGTCCAGAACAAGTCGGGCGCCGGTTACTTCGACCACTTCCGTGATGACGAGCAGCTGTTCATCGATATGGGATGCAGCCTTGAAGTCGATTTCCATCGTCCGCACGGCAAAGGCAATGCCGTCCTTGGCAAGCTCGGCGTGGCTGACGCCGATATCGCGCAGGAACTCGGTGCGGCCGCGCTCGAAGAATTTGAGATAGGCCGCATGGTAGACATTGCCGGAGAAGTCGGTGTCTTCGTAGTAGATGCGGACTGGAAAGCTGTGCTGGGTCATTGGGCTTTGTAGGTAAGGCCGCGCTCGGCCATGGCCGGATCGAGTTCGGTGAATGTCTTGGGGCCGATCCCATGCAAGGCGGCGATGGCCGCGCGGGTCCAGTCTGCGAGGTCGGCAAAGGTGGATATCCCTGCCCCCGCGAGCGCCCGTTGGGACGGCCGGCTCAGTTTGACGCTTTCTGCGATGCGGTCCGTCGGCGCTGTCATGCCGGACGCTCGTCATGGACGATATGAGCATGTCCGGCCGGCAGATCGCGCAGGAATTTCGGCAGCCAGCGCGGCAGCAGGTTCATCGCCTCCAGCGCTTCCCCCTCCAGCGGCATCCAGAAGAAATAGAGATCATGGCCCTCGTCCTGCCGCACCAGCCAGGGCGAACTTCCGTTTGGCCCCTGCCCTGGCAAATCGGCTGCATAGAAAAAGCCAAGCTCGTGAAAATCCTCGCCCTCGCGACGGTAGAAATTCTCGGATGTCGCACACATCCTCCCGACTTCTGCCGGGAGGGCGATTTCCTCAGCCAGTTCCCGCTCAAGGCTAAGGGCGCTCGCCTCCCCGAGTTCGACGCGTCCGCCGGGCAGCATGGTATAGTCGTCGTCGTCCTCGCGGCTGACGAGGACATGGCCGTCGACGATGATGATCGCGGCGACCCGATAATTGAACCGCTGCCCCCCTATGGGAAAGCTCAGCATGTGGCGTTCAGCCGGCATTTTGGTCTCCCAACTCGATAAGGACGATCTCAGGCGGCGCGTCGAGGCGCAAGGGCAGACCGGAATGCCCAAGACCGCTGCCGACAATCAGGTGCCGGCCATTTTCAACGATATGGCCATGCAAAAACCGCTGCCCGAAGGACGAGGGCACCACTGGCGCCTGCCCGAAAAGGCGGATTTGCCCGCGATGATGGTGACCTGAAATGGTCAGGGCTACACGCTCGGGCACATCCACAAAACTGTCGGGCTCGTGCGCCATGAGCAGCACCGGAGCGTCGTCGGTGACGCGGGCGAGCGTTGCCGGCAGATTGGCGAGACGGCGACCGTCAGCATGCTCGGCGACAAGGTCGCCAAGACCGGCCAGCCAGAACGCCCTGCCCCGCCATTGCAGGCGGATCGCATGGTTCACCTGCACCATGATCCCATGGTTTTCGAGCGCCACCTGGGCCGGCGGTTTGAACGCGGCGAGCCTCCGCCGCTTGCCCTCGCGGGGATAATCGTGATTGCCCAGCACGGCATGGACGCCCAGCGGCGCCTTCAGTTTTCCGAGCGCCGCGCCCCAGAGCGCGGGCGCAACCGGGCGGGAATGGCGGGGACCATCTTCATAGTCGCCGAGGAGGAGGACAATATCGGGCGCCAGCGCATTGGTCCGCGCGACGATGTCTTCGAGCGCCCGCAGCCCGAGCCAGGGTTCGCCGATATGAAAATCGCTGAGCATGGCGATGCGCAGCGGCAAGTCCCTGGGCCAGGCGGCGATATCTGGCCTGTATAGCGCTACACGCAGATGGGCCGGGTCAATCCACATCTGCGCGCCAAAGACCCGCAGGGCGGCCTTGAAAGCAGATTTGGCCAGCCGCCGCATCGCCTCAGTCTTGCTCTGAGCCGTCGTCAAACAGCGTCGCCTGCATGCCGAGGAAACCCTGTGGCACAGACCGATTGAGGTGCTGGAAGGCAATATAGGTGAGCATGCGTCCGCGCGGGGTACGCTGGATGAAGCCCTGCTGCAAAAGGTAGGGCTCGACAATCTCCTCGATCGCGTCGCGTGGCTCCGAGAGTGCCGCGGCAATCGTCTCGATGCCAACCGGTCCGCCGCCATAGAAATCGGCGATAGTGGTGAGGTAGCGCCGATCAAGCTGGTCGAGCCCGCGCGCGTCTACATCGAGGCGCAGCAGCGCCTTGTCGGCAAGCCGGCTATTGACCTCGGACACCCCGTCAACGAGGGCAAAGTCGATCACCCGCCGCAGCAGGCGACCGGCGATACGCGGCGTCCCGCGCGAGCGGCGGGCAATTTCCAGCGCCCCGTCGGGCGACATCGGCATGCCCATAAGGCGGGCGCCACGCGTTACGATGCTGACCAGTTCCTCAGGCGTATAGAAGTTGAGCCGCACCGGAATGCCAAAACGATCGCGCAGCGGCGTCGTCAGCAGCCCGGCGCGCGTCGTCGCGCCCACGAGGGTGAATTTTGCCAGATCAATGCGGACCGACCGGGCAGCCGGTCCCTCACCGATGATGAGGTCGAGCTGGAAATCCTCCATGGCGGGATAGAGGACTTCCTCGATCGCCGGATTGAGCCGGTGGATTTCGTCGATGAAAAGCACGTCGCGCTCTTCGAGATTGGTCAACAGCGCGGCGAGGTCGCCCGCCTTGGCGATCACCGGACCGGACGTCGCGCGAAAACCAACGCCCAGTTCCTTGGCGATGATCTGGGCCAGCGTGGTCTTGCCGAGGCCCGGCGGGCCGACGAACAGCACGTGATCAAGCGCGGCCCCGCGCTTTTTCGCTGCCTCGATAAACACTTCCAGATTGGCGCGTGCGTCTGCCTGTCCCACGAAATCGGCAAAGCCGGAGGGGCGCAGGGCGACATCGAGATTGTCATCGCGGCCGGCGGATGGAGAAGTAATGTCGGTCACGCGAGCAATTCCGTTCCTTGTACCCTGTTTTGACGCTGAAACGTCGAAAAATTCAATGGGCGCTATTGGCTGAGCTCGCGCAGGCCCAGACGGATCAGCTTTTCGGTCGCCGTATCCTCGCCTTCCCTGGCGACAATACGAGCCAGAGCCCCGGACGCCTGGGCGCTCGAATAGCCGAGATTTGTCAGCGCAGAAACGGCGTCGGCGACGTTGGATCGTGCCACGCCTTCGCCGAGTGCCGCCTGCAGCCCCAGCGTGCCCGCATCAATCGCCCCGACATCGGGCACCTTGCCCTTGAGTTCGGTGACAATACGCACGGCCAGCTTGGGCCCGACCCCATTGGCCCGGCCGATCATCGCCTTGTCCTGTAGCGCGATGGCGCTTGAGAGTTCGGAGGCACTCAGCGTCGAGAGGATCGCCAGCGCCACTTTCGCGCCAACCCCCTGGACGCTGGTCAGCAACAGGAACCAGGATTTTTCAGCCTGGCTGGAAAAGCCATAGAGCTTGATCAGATCCTCGCGGACGATGGTCTCGATAAAGACCACCGCGGCCTCGCCCACCCTGGGCAGGGATTGCAGCGTGCGGCCCGAGCAATGCACCTCGTAGCAGACGCCGCCGCAATCGATCAGCACCCAGTCGTCCCCGAATGAGTCAACCGGCCCCTTGAGCTTGCCAATCACGCCAATGCCCTCGTTCTTAGTGCCGATACCCGGTGATGAGCATGGCAGATGGCGACAGCCAGCGCGTCAGCCGCGTCGGCGCCCTTGAAATTTGCAGTGGGCAGCAGCGTGCGCACCATCAATTCCACCTGGTTCTTGTCAGCATGGCCCGTGCCGACGACCGATTTCTTGACGAGATTGGTGGCATATTCGGCCACGTCCAGACCGTGCTGGGCCGGTGTCACCAGCACCACGCCGCGCGCCTGCCCCAGGATCAGCGCCGAGCGCGGGCCCGCGTTGACGAAGGTTTCCTCCACCGCCGCTTCATCGGGATGATGCTGCGCGAGGACCGCCGCAATCCCAGCCGCCAGCACGACAAGGCGCTCGGCAAGGGTACCGTCAGTCGGCGGCGTCACCGTGCCGGCAGCAACAAAACTCAGCCGGTTGTCCAGCGCATCGATAACGCCCCAGCCGCATTTGCGCAGGCCCGGATCAATTCCGATGATTCGCACGGGTTTTCTCATGTCGTTCCTTCTAGCAGCTTCCCCGACACTACCAAGGCCAATGTGAACAAATTGGCAACACGCTGGTATGACCAATTCACGGGATAGATAAAATTGTCCACTGTTTGGGAACGCGGTGTTCAGGAAGCGGGTCTACCGTCCGGCTCGGGAATTCAGGGGGCAAGAATCATCATGACGTCACCGGACGCTATATGGAAACGATACCGTTGCCAGGCTTGCGCTATCTGCCGCAGCAACCGCACCGATAACGAATAGGGAAGACGTGCCGCGGCCGACGGATCGCCGCAGCATGGCCAGCAATGACCGACTATTGCTTTCCCGCAGTTCGAAAAAGGTGTCGTCGATGTATCTGTCCCCACGGATGGTAAACTCTGCTCACGGTTGGTCGAGCGTCGCGCGCTGGACGATTTTCGGCACGCTGGCTTGCATTCTCGTGGCCATCGTCTTCAACGCCGTGATGTTTCATGACCTGGCGCCGGAGGCACTGCAACGCGCGCTCATCAGCTCGACCGTGCTGCCGATCCTGATGGCCGTGCCGCTGTTCCTCTATCTCGGCATCCGGCTGCGCGGCCTCGCCATCACCAATCGCCGGCTCGGCCTTGTGGCGCGCACCGACGGGCTCACCGCCTGTCTCAACCGCGGCGCCTTTACCGCCAAGGTCGGGACCCAGCTCAGCGAAGGCCGCGATGCCGGCGCCCTGCTCATGATCGATGCCGATAATTTCAAGGTGATCAACGACCTCTTCGGCCATGACAATGGCGACGAGGCGCTGATGATCATCGCCCGGGCGATCCGCGGCGTGCTGCGCGCTGGCGATCTGGTGGGCCGCATGGGCGGCGAGGAATTTGCAGTCTTCATGCCCGGCGTCGACAAATCAGGGGCCGAAGCCATGGCCGAGGCTATCCGACGTTCGGTCAACCACTCCAAGTTCGCTCCGGACGGCCGCAATCACCGCCTGGCCGTCAGCATTGGTGGCGCGGTATTCGACCAGCCCTCAAGTTTTGCCGAACTTTTCCGCATCGCCGACCAGCGGCTTTATGGCGCCAAGCGCGCCGGCCGGAACTGCGCCAATATCCAGTACACCACTGACGAACCGGCGATCGATCTGCGCAAGCGCGCCTGACCAGGGTATCTCGGTCATGCCAACAAAAAGGCCCCCGCACAGGCGAGGGCCTTTTTAGTCTCGCAAACGCTTCGTGCCGAGGCGATCAGGATGCCAGCTTGGCCGCGTCTTCGTCGCTCAGCTCGAAATTGGCGTAGACGTTCTGCACGTCATCGTCTTCTTCGAGCGTATTGATGAGCTTCATCAGCGTCGCGCCCTTGTCGGCGTCGATCATGGTGGAGGTCTGCGGCTTCCAGATCGCCTTCACCGACTCGGCCTCGCCCAGCACCTTCTCGAGGGCGGCCGAGACTTCGGCCATGCCTTCAAAGCTGGTGTAGATGTAGTGGCCTTCGTCATCGCTTTCGACATCATCGGCGCCGGCCTCGATGGCGGCTTCCATGACCTTGTCTTCCGAACCGATAGCGGCCGGATAGGTGATCTCGCCAACGCGATCGAACATGAAGCCGACCGAGCCGGTTTCACCCAGGGCGCCACCGTTCTTGGAGAAGTAGGAGCGCACGTTCGATGCGGTGCGATTGCGGTTGTCAGTCAGCGCCTCGACGATGACGGCCACGCCACCCGGGCCATAGCCTTCATAGCGGATTTCGTCATAGTTCTCGGCATCGCCGCCGGAAGCCTTCTTCACCGCGCGCTCGATATTGTCCTTGGGCATGGACTGGGCGCGCGCATTGGTGATCGCGAGGCGCAGGCGTGGATTAAAGGCCGGGTCCGGCTGGCCCATCTTCGCTGCCACGGTAATTTCGCGAGCAAGCTTGGAGAAGATCTTGGACCGGATCGCGTCCGACTTGCCCTTGCGGTGCATGATATTCTTGGCGTGTGAATGGCCGGCCATCGGTCACCCCGAACTCTATGACTGTGGGAATAGGTGGGGCCTTATATGCAAACATGCGCCGATTGTGAAGCGGGGGACGCTTCCCCCCGCGCAGAAAAGCTAGGGCGCAAAGGGGCGTACGCCGATGCCCCCATCCTCTGCCGTCAGTTTTTTGGCCAGAATCTCGGCCTCTTCCTGGGTAAAGCCCCCCGAGATCATCAACAGTTCGGACTGGATGGGTGACTGGATGAAGGGCGAGGTCAGAACCTCCCCATCGACCATCACGTCAACCCGGCTGCCGATGTGCTGGTTGGAAAAATCGGTGAAGCCATCGCGCCCTCGGCGTGACAGCCAGATGAGGAGCAGAGGATCACCGGTGGCAGAATCGACGCTCACCGTGGCCCGCTCAACCGGAAGGACGAGGACATCTTCCTGTGCTGCGAGTGACTGGGCCATGATCAAGGCCAGCAGCACTCCCCCCGTTCGACTGATCTTAGTCATTATCTCCATCATCCGCCCCCCGGCCCGAGGCGAGACCATAACGATCCTGCAAATGTGCGCAAACAATGTCAGTCGAAAAAAGGCATCTCGCCGCAGGGCCTAAAAATTCGGCTCTGCCTGGGCCAGCGTCCCGCCGATACGGACCGGCATCACCTTGATCGCCAGACCGGTGCGCGGATCCGTCTCGACGGCCACGCCGCAAAGCGTCGCCTCCCCGTCGGCCGGCGTGAAGCGGCCATTGGGAATGCCGGTGAGGAAGCGGTTGAGCGGCTCGTCGGCATCGACCCCGATAATGCTGTCGAAGTCGCCACACATGCCGGCATCGGCCATCAGCGCCGTGCCATTGCGCAGGATACGATGATCCGAGGTCGGGATATGGGTATGCGTGCCCACCACGAGCGTTGCCTTACCATCGAGGAAGAAGCCCATGGCCTGGATTTCCGAGGTCGCCTCGGTGTGGAAGTCGACGATGATGGCGTCGGCCACCTCGCCCAGCGGGCAGGCGGCGATGGCAGCTTCGACAGCGCGGAAAGGATCGTCGATCGGCGGCATGAACACGCGCCCGAGGGCGTTGATCACCAGCACGCGATGACCATTGCGGCCCTCGACCATCATGGCGCCGCGCCCGGGCGTTCCGGCCACCATGTTGATCGGCCGGATCAGCGTGCCCTCGCGCTCGATAAAGCTCAGCGTCTCGCGCTGGTCGAAAGCGTGGTCACCCAGGGTAACGATATCGGCGCCGGCGTCGCGCAACAGACGGTAATGGGGCTCGATAAGACCCTTGCCATGGCTGGCGTTCTCGCCATTGACCACGACGAAGTCGAAACCGTGGCGCGCGATCAGCCCCGGCAGGCGCTCGCTGACCGCATCGCGACCAGACCGACCCACCACATCACCCAAAAACAATAGTCTCATTCCGTCGCGCCGAAGAACCGGACGCCCTCTTCTGTTACAACTGCATCCAGCGGCACGTCATGCGCCTCGCGCGGTATTTCGTCAAATTCCTGGGCCGCATAAGCCAGCCCCACGAGGCGCGGTTTTTTCTCGAGCGCAGCAATGGTGCGGTCGTAATAGCCACCGCCATAACCAAGCCGCGTGCCCTTGCCGTCAAAACCGAGGAGCGGGACGAGAATTAGGTCCGGAACGGCGCGCGGCGCCAGATCGGACGGCGCCAGTGTCCCGAAGCCGGCCTCATAAAGCGGGGCATCTGCTTCCCAGACGCGCAGGTCGAGCGGCGCATCGTCGCCCGCCACGACCGGCAGGACGACCGTTTGCCCACTGTCCATCAGGCGAATGAGGATGGGCTTGCAGTCGGTCTCGTCGCGAATACGCCAATAGCCAGCGATGATATCACCGGGGCCATAGGCAATATGCTGGAAGAACAGCGCGGCGATCGAGGCGGCATGTTCGCTGCGGGCATCGGGCGGAATGGCGGCGCGCCGTGCATGCGCATCCCTGCGCAATGCGGCTTTTGCCGCGTCCATCGCCTCATCCGCCATGCCGGTTTCCAGCCCTCGACTTTGCTCACCAGAAAAATAGGGGCCACCCTGGCCGTGGGACGTGCGATCCCGGGAACCTACTTACGTAGGTGGGCGCCGTATGTCCGAGCCCACGGGCCCGGTCAGGGACAGCTCCCTCAAGATCGATTAAGGCCCCAGGAATATGAAGTCCTCACGCGCCGGGCAGCGACACAGATATAGGCGCTTCGAAGCGCCGCTGCAAACGGGGCATGCAGCTTTTTCGCAGAGAGTTTACATAAGGCGCGTTTGTGGCGGGACGACCGTCTCAGCTCGGCAGCGGGGCTGTCGCGTCGAGCGTGGTGGCGACCGATTCGAGGACGCGGGTTGCGTCTTCGAGCTTTGCAGCAAAACTCTGCTCGGTGCGCTCGAGTTCGTCGGCGATCTCGTGCCCGGCCTGGGTCAGCTCGGCCACCTCCGCCTCGAGCCGGGCGATCTTCTTTTCGGCCTCGGCCAGTTCATCCACCACGGCAATGCCGGCCATGACAGTAAGGCGCGTGTCACCGATTTCGCCGACGGCACCCTTGAGCCCTTCGACCTGGGTGTTGAAACGCTCCGCCAGCGCGATCAGATGCTTCTGCTGGCCCTCCTCGCAGGCCATGCGATAGCGGCGACCATTGATCTCGACATTTACCTCGGGCATCGCCTACTCCGCCTTGGCCAGAACTTCGCGCACTGTTTCCATGGCAACGACCAGTCGCCGGGACACTTCGTGGGCACCGTCGTCGAGCCGCTTGGCGCGGGCCGACGTCTTGTCGAGCTCGGTGGCAAGGCGCGAACGCTCGTGCACGAGGCGCTGCGTATCCACCTCGATACGGTTCAATCTCTGCATGCGGGCAGTGAGATCGCGCAGGCTTTGCTCCATGCGCTCCATCGCCCGGTCGAAGCGGGCTGATGCTGCGACCAGACCGTTTTCCGCATCCATCTCACTCATGGCGGCAACCATCCTCAATACGCATTGACCCGACCCTGCCCCAGCCGACCTGGCTTTGCAACTGCTCCACCTGCCAAACCCCCGAAATTTGGGCCTGCAGGCTCTGTGAAACCGGCCGTCGACATTGACACAAGGGCCGAACCTGTTATGCCTCAACCGCGCCTTTGGGAGGAGGTCTGGAGGCCTCTTCTTCCCAGTTTCTCCAGCCTTCTTTAATGAAAGAAAGCGGCTTGCCGATGACAAACACAACCCAGCAGAACGATTTGGCCAATGCAATCCGGTCGCTATCTATGGATGCGGTCGAAAAGGCTAATTCCGGGCATCCGGGTCTGCCCATGGGTTGTGCGGATATCGCGACCGTCCTCTTTACCAAGGTGATGAAGTTCGACCCCGCCAATCCCCATTGGGCCGATCGCGATCGCTTCATCCTCTCGGCCGGCCACGGCTCGATGCTGCTCTACTCCTCGCTCTATCTCCTGGGCTATGAGGACATGACCATCGACCAGGTCAAAAATTTCCGCCAGCTCGGCGCCAAGACCGCTGGCCACCCCGAATTCGGCCACGCCACCGGCATCGAAACCACCACTGGCCCGCTCGGTCAGGGCCTTGCCAATTCCGTCGGCTTTGCCGTCGCCGAAGCCAAGCTCGCTGCCGAGTTCGGTTCGGACATGGTCGACCACCACACCTATGTTCTGGCTGGTGACGGGTGCCTGATGGAAGGCATCTCCCAGGAGGCCATCTCCCTTGCCGGTCACCTCAAGCTCAACAAGCTGATCGTGATCTGGGACAACAATGACATCACCATCGACGGCAAGGTCTCCAACTCCGACTCGACCGACCAGATCGCGCGCTTCAAGGCCGTTGGCTGGAACACTATCGAGATCGACGGCCATGACCAGGACGCGATCGAAAAGGCCCTGATCGAAGCCAAGGCCTCGACCGACAAGCCGACCCTCATCGCTGCCAAGACCACCATCGGCTTCGGCGCGCCCAAGAAGGCCGGCACCGAGAAGGTCCACGGCTCGCCGCTCGGCGCCGAAGAACTGGCTGGCGCCAAGGCCGCGCTCGGCATTACCTATCCCGCCTTTGAAGTCCCCGCAGCCATCATCGACGCCTGGCGCGCTGCCGGCACCCGCAGCCAGAATGTGCGCGGCGAGTGGGAAGCCCGCCTTGCCCAGTCTGACAAGAAGGCCGAATTCACCCGCCGCATGTCCGGTGCCCTGCCGTCCGATTTCGCTGCCACCATGGCCGCGTACAAGGAGAAGCTGGCAGCCGACAAGCCGAAGGTCGCGACCCGCAAGTCCAGCCAGATGGCGCTTGAGGTGATCAATAAGGTCGTTCCCGAGACCCTGGGCGGCTCCGCCGACCTCACCGGCTCGAACCTCACCAATACGCCAGAGACCCTGCCCTTCCAGGCCAACAGCCGCGACGGCCGCTACATGATGTACGGCATCCGCGAGCATGAAATGGCCGCGGCGATGAACGGCGTTGCCCTGCACGGCGGCCTCATCCCCTACGGTGGCACCTTCATGGTCTTCACCGACTATGCCCGCCCCGCAATCCGCCTCTCGGCCCTCATGGAACAGCGCGTCATCTATGTGATGACCCACGACTCCATCGGTCTGGGCGAAGACGGCCCGACCCACCAGCCGGTGGAACATCTGGCCGCCCTGCGCGCCATTCCGAACCTTCTCGTCTTCCGTCCGGCTGACGCGATGGAAACTGCCGAGTGCTGGCAGCTCGCCATGGAAACCCAGAAGTCGCCGTCGATCCTGGCGCTGTCCCGCCAGAACCTGCCGGCCGTGCGCACCGAAGCCTCTGCCGAGAACAAGTCGGCCAAGGGTGCCTATACGCTGGTCGGCTCGGCCGACGCCCAGGCGGTGATCTTCGCCACCGGCTCGGAAGTCGCCATTGCCGTCGAAGCCCAGAAGCTGCTCAACGAGCAGGGCATCTCCGCCCGCGTCGTCTCGGTGCCGTCCATGGAGCTCTTCGCCAAGCAGTCGGACGCCTACAAGGCCGAAGTGCTCGGTTCCGCCCGTGCCCGGGTCGCCGTCGAAGCCGGCATCGAAATGGGCTGGGGCAAGCTCCTGGGCGACAAGGGTCGCTTCGTGGGCATGAACTCCTTCGGCGCTTCCGGCCCGATTGATGCGCTCTACCAACACTTTGGCATTACGCCAAAGGCCGTTGTTGAAGCCGTCACCGCACAGTTGTAAGAGAGCCCCGCCTCCCTTTTCCCATCCTCCCCAAAGGAGCGTTTACTATGGCAGTCCGCGTCGCCATCAATGGCTTTGGCCGCATCGGCCGCAACGTCCTGCGCGCCATCATCGAGTCCGGCCGCACCGATATCGAAGTCGTTGCCATCAACGATCTCGGCCCGGTTGAAACCAATGCGCATCTGCTGCGCTTCGATAGCGTCCATGGCCGTTTCCCGCATCAGGTGACTGTTGCCGGCGACACCATCGACGTGGGCCGTGGCCCGATCAAGGTCACCGCCGAGCGCGATCCGGCAAACCTGCCGCATGCCGCCATGGGCGTCGACATTGCGCTCGAATGCACCGGCATCTTCACCTCCAAGGAAAAAGCCTCGGCTCACCTCAAGGCCGGCGCCAAGAAGGTGATCATCTCGGCCCCCGGCGACGGCGCGGACAAGACCATCGTCTACGGCATCAACCACCAGAGCCTGACCAAGGACGACGTGGTGATCTCGAACGCCTCGTGCACCACCAACTGCCTGGCGCCCGTCGCCTATGTGCTGCACAAGGAATTCGGCATCGAGAAGGGGTTGATGACCACCATCCACTCCTACACCGGTGATCAGCCGACCCTCGACACCATGCACAAGGATCTCTATCGCGGCCGCGCTGCTGCCCTCTCGCAGATCCCGACCTCGACCGGCGCAGCCAAGGCCATCGGCCTCGTCCTGCCCGAGCTCAAGGGCAAGCTGGATGGCGTCTCGGTCCGCGTGCCGACCCCGAACGTGTCCTGCGTCGACCTCAAGTTCATCGCCTCGCGCGATGTGACCGCCGAGGAAATCAACGCTGCGATCAAGAAGTACGCCGACGGCGAGCTCAAGGGCATCCTGGGCTACACCGAAGTGCCGAATGTCTCGATCGACTTCAACCACGATCCGCACTCCTCGACCATGGCTCTCGATCAGACCAAGGTTCTGGGCGGCAATTTCGTGTCGATCCTCTCCTGGTACGACAACGAATGGGGTTTCTCGAACCGCATGAGCGACACCGCCGTCGCCCTCGGCAAGACCCTCTGATCACCTCGAAAATCAAATCTGAAAGGGCGTCCTCCGGGGCGCCCTTTTTCGTTACAATCGTCCCCTGTCCCGTCAGCCGAAACCACGCTAAAGCTTGTGCTCGCGGCGGCGCAACCGAGTGCAGAGGGGGGGCCTCGAGATGCTCAACAAATCCATCCGTTGGCAGGGCCTCGACCCGGCCAGCATCGAGCATTGCCACGTCATCGCCAACGGTCGCGATACGCGCATTCGCAGCGCCATTGTCGGGCCTGATTTCGGCCTGTTCTATCGGCTTAAACTCGATGAGCGAGGCCATGTCCGAACGGTCAAGATCGAGCGCGCCGACGGCAAGAGCCTTGAACTTTTTGCCGATGGCGCGGGCGGCTGGTCCGACGATCGCGCCGAACCCATCAATGCGCTGCGCGGGTGCCTTGATGTCGATATCTGGCCGACCCCGCTGACCAATTCCCTGCCCATCTGGCGCACTGATTGGGCCGATCAGCCCGTTCGCTTCGCCATGGCCTGGATCGACGCCACGACCATGGGCGTCCAGCGCACCGAGCAGATCTATACAAAGCTCGACGACACCCACTTCCGCTTCCAGTCCGCTGACTTCGAAGCCATCCTCGAAGTGGACGACAATGGCATCGTGACCAATTATCCCGGCCTCTTCACCCGGGCCGACCAGAGCTGAACGCACACGACGCTCGCGACATGCGGCAACCGGCGCAAGTTCCGGCTTTCAGCCTTGACCTTGCCACGCTCGCAGAGCACACGGGGGCGTTGATCGTTTGGGGCGGCGCTTGCACATCCAGTTTGACAATGCCGGAGCGGCCTACGCCGACCATGTGGCGCTTAAATCCCTGACGCTTGAGCTCAGCGAGCGTCGCATCGGGGTGATTGGCCTTAATGGGTCGGGTAAGAGCACCTTTGCCCGGATGATCAACGGCCTCGTCGTCCCGTCATCGGGGCGCGTGCTGACCAATGGCCATGACACGCGCACCGCCGCGGCAAAAGCCCGCTCCGCCGTCGGCTATGTGTTCCAGAACCCGTCCAATCAGATCATCCTGCCGCTCGTGCGCGACGACATCGCGCTGGGCCTCCAGTCGCGTCGCCTGTCCAAACCGGATGAGACCCAAGCCGTCGAAGCAGTCCTCGCTCGCCTGCACGCAGGCCATCTCATCGACCGCCGCGCCCATGAGCTTTCAGGCGGCGAAGTTCAGCTGGCTGCGCTGGCCTCAGTGCTGGTCACCGAACCCGACATCGTCATCCTCGACGAGCCGACCAACCAGCTCGACCTCAAGAACCGCAATCTCGTCGAACGCACGATCGCGGCGCTCCCCGAGAACGTCATCGTCGTCACCCACGACCTCGCCCTGCTGTCCGGTTTCGAGCGCGTGCTGCTGTTTCATGACGGCAGCCTGATCGAAGATGGCCCGGCCGAGACGACGATCTCCCGCTATCTGGCGCTCGCCGCATGATCGGCATGTCCGAGAAAGGCGACGGGCCAATCCACCGCCTGCCGACCAAGGCAAAGCTCCTCGCTCTTGTCACTCTCAGCGTCGCGCTGTTTGCGACCACTGCGCTGCCGGTCCTCGCGACATTGGCCGCACTGGTGCTCGGTCTCGCGCTGGGCCTCTGCCGACCTGCGCTGATGCAATGGCTGCGCGCCTGGACGTTGCTCTTTACCATTGCTGTTGTCGCGGCATGGGCCTTCTTCGCAACCGGCCCCGAGGCGGCTCTCGTCTCCCTGTTGCGCCTTGGCACACTCAGCCTATTCGCGGCCCTCATCACGGCAACGACGACGGTCGGAAAATTCATCGAGACGATCACCGACCTCGCTCGACCGCTTGAGCGCATTGGCCTTGCCAATGCCCGCGATATCGGGCTGGCCATCGGCCTCGTGATCCGCTTTATTCCCGAAGTTCAGGCCCGCTATCGGGCCGTCTCGGATGCGCACCGCGCCAGGGGCCTCAAACTGCGCTTCGCCACGCTCATCGTCCCCATGGTCATCGGCACCATCCTCAGTGCCGACGAAATCGCCAACGCCATCGACGCCCGCAATATCCGCTCCCACCCCTCCGCAAGAGATTGAAGACAGTGTCCACTCGTTCGCTCGTGCTAATTGCCCTCTTCACCGCGATCATCGTCGTGCTCGGGCTTATTCCGCCGATCATGGTCGGCTTTTTCCCGGTGGCTATCCAGGTCCAGAGCTTGGGGGTCATCCTGGCCGGCGTTGTGCTTGGCGCGCGCGGCGGCACGCTGTCGGTACTGCTGCTCTTGGCGCTTGTCGCCATCGGCCTGCCGGTGCTGTCAGGTGGCCGCGGCGGTCTTGCTGTCTTCGTCGGCCCCACCGCCGGCTATCTCGTCGGCTTCCTGCCCCAGGCCTTCGCCACCGGCTGGGTTGCCAATAGCGTTGTCGCGCGCGGCCTCAAGGGCTGGAAGCTCCTGGGTGGCCTCTTCCTCGCCGGCGTGGTCGGCGTGGTGATCAATCACGTGCTTGGCGTTACCTGGTTGTCGATTGCGGCTGGGCTAAACTTTAGCGACGCCGTCATCGGCAATCTCATCTTTGTGCCAGGCGATCTCGCCAAGGCCGCACTGGCCGCCTATGCCGGCCAGCTGGTCGTCACCAACCTCGGCACGCGCAGCCGCGTCTAGAAATGATGGCGCGACGGCTGGCGCAGGCCTGCCGTCGCCACCTGTAATCAGGCCATTGCGTTCCGCCGGCGCCAAAGCACAATCTCGGCGATCACGAACACCACCAGACAGGCGATAACCGTGGCGATCACATTCGGATAGTTTCCGGCAAAGCCGTCAGCCGATGTGTGCTTGATCAGAATGCCGGTGAAGGCCCAGAGCAGCACCACGCCATAGGCGTAGTCGTGATTACGCAGCATGACCAGCGTACCGATCAGCGCCGAGACCGCGATGATGATCATCGCCCAGACGTCGATGGAAATCCCAAACCCATCCCAGCCGATGCTGACCAGAAACACGGTGATATTGGCGACCGTCGCGACCGTGATCCAGCCGAAATAAACGCTGAACGGCACCCGGACCAGCCAGTATTCGCGGTCGGTCAGCGCATGATTGCGCAGCGTCACCACGATAGTGGCAAGGATCGCGAGGATGGACGCAATAAGAAGGGTGGAAATCAGGATCTGGTCATAGTGCCAGGCAAACACCCAGGCGGTATTGGCCAGCGACGATACGGAAAACAGCACACCGATTTTGCTCAACAGCGCGCCATTGCCAATGCCATCCCGGTGGAACAGCCCCCACTGATAGAGGATGTGGATCGCCAGCAGCAGGTAGATCACGCCCCAGATAGAAAAGGTAATTCCCGCTGGGGCAAAGAGGTTCTCATAGGCATCTGAGATTTCACCAGTCTGGCGGCCATTCAGTGGCAAGGCATTGGCCAGATAATTGGTCACGACCATGATGATGTAGGTCACGGTGACGAGGATCTTTACCGGCAGCTCGGCGGTTCTCATGAATGACGCTCCTATGGACTAGGCATTAACTCCACATATCGTTGAAAGTTCAGCGCACACTGAAGTTTATTTGCCCAACCTGAACGGTTTAACTCCATCCAACTGCACCGAGGGGCAGCGGTCAGGCCACTTTTCCGCAATGGGCGATGATGGCCGAGGCAAATTGCGCCATATCGGCATCGACCAGTTCATGCCCAAGGTCGGGGATGATCAGCAGTTCGGCAGAGGGGATGATGGCCTTGGCCGTGCGAGCGGCATTGGCCGAAATGATCGGATCGGCCCCGCCATGGATGAGCAGCACCGGCTGGACGATATCAGCGGCAGTGGCCTCCGTCGGCGGCGCGCCGGCAATCATCGAATGGTTGAAGGCGCTCTGGATATTTTCGGTCCGCGCAATTTCGGTGCGGATCCGTCGCTCGACCGCGACGTCGTCGAAATCGTGCCGCGAACCGGCACTGAGCCGGGCAATGCCCATCATGAAACCGGTCACCGCGTCAGCGTCGGCCCAGTCGAGGCTGGCCATGGCGCCAAATTGCTCCATGAAGCCCGGAGGCAGTCCTTCGCCTTCGTATGGCACGCCCAGCGGTTCCGCGGCGATGAGGGTGAGTGTTTTTACCCTGGCTGGGTGGGTCAGCGCCAGGATCTGCGCGACATAGCCGCCAAGCGACATCCCGACCACATGGGCGGTGTCGACGTCATAGGCATCGAGAATGGCGAGAAGGTCGTCTCTGAGGTCGGCGAGGTCATAGTTCACTTCGCCCGGCGCCGAAACGCTGGAAGCGCCCGTATCGCGATGGTCAAAGCGAATGGTGCGATAGCCGCCAGCCACCAGCGCCTCGATGAGGCTATCCGGCCACCAGACCATCGAAGCCGTGGCACCCATGACGAGGAGAATTGTTCCGTTGTCCCCCTCGCCGGCCGCTTCGGTGAAAATGCTGGCCGGGCCACTGCGGACGCGCTTGGTGCTGGTGATCATGGCGCGGTCCTCCGACCTCGTTGGCGCAATCGCTTGCACTATCAGGTCTTGGGAGCCCGGCATCAAGGGGACGCTGGCAGCCGGCACAGGCGGCCAACGACCAGCTGGGATCCGGATCTTGAGCCTGGGGGGCAAGGCCGTCCGGTTCTGGGAGCACTGTCCCTGATGAAGTCATTCCCAACCCCGCCTCCGGGCACGGATGCGGGGTTGGGAGAACTCTCAGGCAGGATCAGGGGAAGTCGTAGAGGCGCACGAAACCATCCGGCCAGGCTTCGTACTCGATGCCCTCGCGCACACCATAGGCCTGCCACTCATGGTAGACCGGGATCTGGTAGCGATCCTGATTGGAGAGCGTGAAAGCGCGCGACAGAAGCTCGGCCTTCCTGGCCTCGTCGGTCACGGTGCGCTGCTCGTCAACGATGGCGTCGATTTCGGGATTGAACGCATAGGCGCGCGATCCCTCTTCATACATGGCCACCAGCGCCGATTCCGCATGGTACTGGGACGAGCCGAAGGCGAAGAAATAGGCATCTTCGAGCTTGGTCTGCACCCACAGCGGGAAGAAGGCCGTGAATTCCATCGGCTTGATTTCAGTGGCGATCCCGGCCTCGCCGAGATAGCCGGAAATTGCCTGCACCACCTCATTGGCCATGGTGATGTTGTTGCTCGGATATTCGATGGAGATCGTTTCGCCGGCATAGGATGACTGGGCGACGAGCGCCTTGGCGGCCTCAAGGTCACGCTCGACCGGCAGAAGGCTTGCATCAAAACCGATATTGTTCGGCGGCACCATGATGCCGGCCGGCTCGCCGAGCCCGCGCAGCAGCCGCTCGGTGATGGCCTGGCGGTCGATGGCCTTGTCGACGGCCTCGCGCAGCAGCGGGTCGGCCAGCGGCGTATCCTGGACGTTAAAGCCCATGAACACGGTGCGGAAGCTCGGAGCGGTCTCGACGGTAATGCCCGACGCACTCTGCAACTGGTTGATCAGGGCCGGCGACAGCGTGGGGACGAGGTCGATCTCGCCAGACATCAGCGCAACACCACGGCTGGCTTCCGACGGCATCGGGCGGAACAGCGCGGTCTTGATTTCGGGGGCGCCGCGCCAGTAGTCCTCGAACGCCTGAAGCTCGAGCTTGTCGTCCGCAATCCACTCGGCCACGCGATAAGGCCCGGTACCAACTGGCGCGCTCGCATAACCGGCGTCACCGACCTCATTGTAGTAGTCTTCCGACATCAGGCTGACATAGCTGATCTGCCGATGGAAAATCGAATAGGGCTGGGTCAGCACGAACTTGACCGTGTGGTCGTCGACAGCCTCAACGGATTTGACCAGCGCAACATAGGTGCGTACTGGTGTCTTCTCGTCCGCGAGGATTTTGTTGACAGTAAACACCACATCCTTGGCAGCGAACGGCGTGCCATTGTGGAATTTCACATCCTGACGGAGCTTGAAGGTCCATTCCGTCAGATCTTCGGAAAAGCTCCAGCTTTCGGCCAGGCGTGGCACCATTTCGCCGTCGCGCTGCAATTCTGTCAGCTGGTCGAAGACATTGAGGCGATAGTTGAAGCCGATCGGAGAGCTATCCTTGCTCGGATCAAGGCCCGGCACATCACCCGGCAACGCAATGGAAATGGTTTCAGGGGCCGCCATTGCCGGCAGCAGGCCGGCCATAAGGCTGGCAAGGACGATAGGCGCGATACGCTTGAAATTGCGCGAATACAATTGGGATCCTCCTCCGATTATTTGATCGACGCGACGGTTTTTCCACGCGTTCGCAATATGTTGGCAGCCTCTACCCGTCCAACGCTGCGCGCGCATGACCCCTCTCATCATGAACACATCAAGGTTAAACCGCGCAGCAATACTGTCAACAGTTAACTTGACTAACATTCGACAACGCCTCAGTGTTGGCGATGAGGAACAGGAGGATCCGACCATTCGCGACCACATCGATTTCATCCAGACGCAGAATCTGCCCTGGCAAGACGCCAGCCAGTGGGGCCTGTCGGAAACCGGAAAACTCAAGCGGCTCAGCCATGACCCGGAAACCGGGGAGCTGAGCGCGCTGGTACACTTTGACGGAACAGCCGAGATCACGCTCGAACCGGGCCGCGATCTGGAGTTTCTGGTCATCGAAGGCGCGCTGAGTGTCGATGACGAGCGCTATGACCGCTACCACTTCGGCTTTGTTCCGGCCGGCCGCAACCCGCGCATCACCACCGGCGCCAGCGGCGTCATCGCGCTGGTCTTTACCTCGCCCCTGCAGGATGCCGCGCGGCTGACGGCAGAGGCCATTGAGCAGCGCAGCACGCCCAAGCGCGATCTCAACAATGGCGTCTGGGATGGCGATTTCGACAAGTTCAATCTTGGCAGCATGAAGGAAGGCGCCCGGATGCGCGTCCTGCGCGAGGACCCGTTCACCGGCGAAACCACTTATCTTACCGCCACCATGGCCTTCCGGCGCGGCAGCCAGGCCGAACGCCACCCGATCTCGCAGGAGTTCTTCCTGCTCTCCGGAGAGCTGGCAGGCGAGTTCGGCATCATGCAGGCGGGCGCCTATTGCATCCGGCCGCCCATGGCCAAGCACGGCCCCTATGGCTCACCGACCGGCGCACTGATCTTTTTCCGCGGGCTGGGTGGCCCGCAGGTGACCCATTGGGAAGACGCGGCGCCCTTCCGCTTCGACCCCGAATTCAACCCGATCATTCCGGACGACCTGAAACCCTATTCGCGGCCGGTCCCGCGGACGCAGGTTTACTGATCGAACGATAAAAGGGGCGCCGCGAGCGCCCCTTGCTTTTCCCGGTTCAGAGCGACTGGCCGTGGCGGAAGAGATTGTTGGGGTCGTACTTCGCCTTGACCTGCATCAGCTTGTCCAGATTGGCGCCATAGTAGCGCTCGCGCCAGTCGACCAGCGACGCGTCCGGGAAATTCTGGAAAGCGCCCTTGCCGCCCCGTGCCGACATGAAGCCATAGAAATCATCCTGCCAGTCCCGCGCAGCCCGCAAGCGCTCCGGCAGGTCCAGATCGTCCTCGCTCCAGCTGATGCCGACCACCGACAGGAAACGGCTGTCCCGATGCACGAAGGCCGTGTCCTCCGGCGCCAGCTCGTTGATGCGTCCGCCGGTCTGGAAGAAGAAATAATTGCCCTCCGCGCCAGTACCGGGCCAGCGCTGCAACTTTTCAAAGGCCTCGCCCAGATGGTCGGCGTCTGGCGGTGTTGCGATAAACGCCGAGCGCTCGCGGAAGAACGCCGGCTCGCCGGGCTCCGAGAGGAAAGTCTGCCCCGACCAATAGGTCTTTTCCTGCACGTCGATAAATTCGGGCGCCGCGATGGCAGTAACCGGCGCGAGGATTTCGAGAAGATCCTCTTTGCTGCCGGCATATTGTCCCAGCAGTGTCACCGGCACCTGACGGCCGCGCGCCCCCAGCTGCGGCGTCACCCCGCCGAGCGCAATGCGCGTCCCCAGTTCCACCGGCGCGGCGTCGACCGCCGCGAACAGCGCACGAGCGACCTCAAGCGTTTTCTCCCGCCACACCACGCGGAAAACTGTCAGCCTCTCGTCCATCGGGGCAGTGTTGAGCGTGAAGGCAGTGCTGACGCCGTAATTGCCCCCTGCCCCGCCGCGCGTGGCCCAGAAAAGATCGGCGTTTTCGTCGGCCGAGAGCAGGCGCAGCTTTCCGTCTGCCGTCACAATCTCGGAGCTGGTCAAAGCATCGGAGGCCATGCCCAGACGCCGCATATTGAAGCCGATGCCGCCCCCGAGCAGATAACCCGCCGCGCCAACGCTCGGGCAGCGACCATGGGTGATCATCCGTCCGGCTTTGTTCAGCGCCAAATAGAGCTGTCCGTTGAGCGCGCCCGCTTCCACCCGCACCTGCCCTGTTGCCGCGTCGTGCGATATCGCACGCATCTCGCGCATGTCGATGACGAGGTCATGGCTCAACGAGTATCCCGAATAGGAATGACCGCCGCTGCGAATGGCGAAGGGAATGTCCTGGTCCCAGGCCCAGCTGAGCACATCGGCTACCATCTGCGGCGTGCTGCAATAAGCAACGCCCTGCGGACGCACGTCGCGGAAATGGAGGTTGTTGGGCAGTGCGGCCTTTTCGTACCCGACGTCGCCAGGACGAACGAGCCGGTCCCCGGTCAGGCGGCGCAGCACCTCCCAGCGGTCGGACCCGGAAGAGGCGTCGGCCGTATCGGCTACCGCGTCATCGGCCCGGCTGGGCCCGAGCGCTGCCATGCCCGCAACCGCCGTACTCCCGGCCAGGAATTGCCGGCGCGATAGGGAATTGTGCGAGATCATCGGTTGGTCCGTTCTGCAATGGAATGGACGAGACCCTGCCACGAAGGGGTTAAAGTGCCGTGAGCGCCCACTATTCAGAAAAATGAAAAGGGGGCCGAAGCCCCCTTGCCACCCCTTGCGGGAAATATTGGGAAGGCGGCTGAGCCGCCTTTCCGATGTCTTGCGATTAACGCAGGAGCTGCAGCACAGCCTGGTCCTGCTGCGACGCCATGGACAGTGCCGAAGACGACAGCTGCTGACGGGTCTGCAGGGCCAGAAGGTTGGCGGCTTCTTCGTTCGTATCAGCCAAGGTCAGGTTCGCCGCGCCGGTTTCCAGCGTGTTGATCATGTTCTTGGTGAACGACTGACGGTTTTCAACCGACGACAGGTTCGAACCGAAGGACGATGCCTGCGAACGCAGTTCGGTCAGAGCCGAAGACAGCGTGGCGAGGAAAGCGTCGATTTTCTCGTCGGTGTCGAGGTCTTCGGCCACCAGCGTGTCGATGTTCAGGTTCGAAGCGTTGATACCACGGACGTTGCCGTCCCTGTCCTTCGCCTGGATGTCGATGGACGACGTGCCGGACTCGTTGAAGGTGATCTTCAGCTTGTCGCCACGCAGCAGGTTGATGCCGTTGAACGAAGCGTCGTCGGAGAGCTTGTCGAGCTGGTCACGCAGTTCGTTGAACTGCTTGGACAGGTTCGCACGCACCGAGTTGCCATCGACCTTGAGGGAGCTCATTGCGCCGCCGGTGTCGATACCGATGTCCAGCGACTGGGTCGAGAGGTTCTCGATACGCAGCTTGCCGTTGTCGTTCGATGCGCGGACCTGGCCACCCATGTCACGGTTGATCAGCTCAACGAACTTGTCGACCGTCTTGGTGGAGTTGAGTTCGCTCTTCTCGGCCTGGCCGGTGTGAACACCGTTGGTGCCGAACAGGGCGGTCGCATCCGTACCGGAAACAGCCAGGGTCTTGGCTTCTGCAGTCTTGGCAACGAAGGCAAGCTTGCCGGCGTCGTCGAACTGAGCCTCGACACCCAGGATGCCCTGGTTGGCAAGCTGGTTGTTGACGTCAGCGACCGTGGCATCCTGCCAGTTCTTGACGTCCAGAGCATTGGCGGAGGTGCCAACGCCACCCTTGACGGCGCCGATCGAGATTTCGGCAGTCTTGCCGTCGTAGGAGACGGTGAACTCGTCCTTCTCGGCAGCAACCGTGTTGGTCCAGGCGCGATCCAGGCCGTCAACGGAAGTGTAGCCATTGACCGCAGCAGTGTCAGCAGTACCGGCTGTCGACGTGACAGCACCAATACCAGCCGGCTCAGCCGGGATACCGCCAGTGGAAGTGGAAGCGGCAGGCAGACCAAAGCCCGGTGCGCCCGTGATGGTCAGCGTGAAGTTGTCACCGGTGGCGCTGGTGATTTCGAAACCATCAGCATTGGTGGAGACAGTCCAGTTGCCGCCGTTCAGGCCGTCAAGCAGGTCCTGAACAGTTTCACCCGCTGCCAAGGTGTGCGTGGCGGAGGTCGCCGTACCATCGCTGATGGTGAAGACGGCACCAGGGTTAGAGGTGCCGATATCCGCGGCAAGGGCAGAGAGATCGATAGAGCTACCAGTGGTCGTCAGCGTGGCCGGAACCATCGTGACGGCAGCCTTGTCAGACGTCACGGTCGCAGCAGCTGCGCCATTGGTCTTCGAGGTCAGCGTGACTGCCAGCGTCGTTGCATCGACAGCAACCGTGTAGAGCGCGTCGAGACCTTCGTCGGCTTCAAGTGCGGACTTGATCGCCGCAGCGTTCATGCCCGAGGTCAGCTCGATTGCAGCGTCGGCACCGGCAATCGTCAGTTCCTGGTCATCCCGCAGGGAACCGGCAGTGCCATTGGCCAGCGTGAAGGACGTGGTCGTCGGCGTACCGGTCGAGCCGGCGCCGTTCTGCGGGACGCCCGAGATGGTCGGAGCAGCAGCACCAAAGTCCTTGCTGATGAGGCTGATCACGCCGGTATCGGCGTCGGCTTCAACTTCATAGTTGCCAGCGGCAGCGCCGGCTTCAAGATTGCCAACGAACTCTTCGAACGAAGAACCGGTCGAGATCGGCTGGGAACCAACCGACACAGACGAGGTGATCGCGCTGTAGTTGAAGGTCGTCTTGCCCTTGGTCGCCGAGTCAGCAGTCTGGAAGACCACTTCTGCAGCTTCTGCGGTGGTGTCGACGGTCTCGATGATGATCTTGCCGGCGTTGTCGCCAGTGCCAGCGGAGGCAGTGTACTTGCCAACGGTAGCAGGATCGAGGTTGAGTGCGGACTGGATGCTGGCTGCAACACCGGTGTCGGTGACATCGGCGCCGGCAGTGACGGTCACGCCTGCAACAGTGAAGGTCTCACCGGTGCTAATTGCACCATTGAGATTGATTTCGGTACGAGCGCCGGCGCCGGAAGCGCTGGAGTTCGAGGAAACGGGGCCCAGATAAGCAGTGTCGCTGGTGGTGCTCACCTGCGACTTGATGCCGGGGGCAGTCGCGTCGGCCAGCTTGATTTCGGTCGGCACGTCGCCGAACTGACCGCCACCGAGCTTGAGCACGGTGTTGTCGCTGACTTCAAACGACTGGGTCTGGAACGACTTGTCCTGGCGAGCCTGACGCAGGGTCGACTGCATGGACTCGAGGTTCTTGGTCAGCGCCGTGATGCCGTTGTTCGCCGCTTCGATGACCTTGATGCCCGATGCCATCGAGTCGAGCAGATTGCTCATGTCGGCAGCGCGGCTGTTCAGGGCGGAAGCAGTGAAGAAGTTGGACGGGTTGTCCAGGGCAGAGTTCACCTTGTTGCCGGTGGCAAGACGGTTCTGCGTCTTGTTCATCATTTCGGCGGTGTTCTGCAGGCTCAGAAGGTTCGCGCGAACGGCCTTCGAGAGAGAGATATCGGAACCCATGTGTGGTGCTTTCCTTCTGGAAAATTCGAGGCCGCTTCATGCAGCCCTTTCACGATGGATAGATTTGGACCGATCCTCTTAAAGGCCAGTTAATGATGGCTGGTGACACCCAATTAATTATCGCTATTGGGAGATCGCTCACTATTACTACTCCCTGAATTTACCATTCGTTAGCAATATCTTAGCGGGAAGGCTCCGACCAGTGATCATGCAAAACCCCTCGCGCCACAGCGCGTTTTTGGGGGCAAATCTGGCGTTGAGTTCGGCCAGCGAAACCTCGCCAAAACGGGCCAGCAACAGGGCTTCCGCGGCCTCAAAACTCTCCTCGAGGACAGCATTGACCGCCCGCTCCACGGCGCAGTCAGGATTGTCCGAACGGTGCCCGATCGCGAGCAGCGAAGGGCTGCCGAGCGCCCGATAAATATCGAGCAAAGTGATCGATGCGAGGTCGGCGATGAGCCGCCAGCCACCACCATGTCCCTTTTCGGAACGCACATAACCGGCTTCCCGCAGCCCAGCCATGACCCGCCGCACGACGACAGGATTGGTGCCCATCGCCCGCGCCAGCGTCTCGGAGGTGACGGGTCCATCAAATTGGGCCATGTGCAGCAGCACATGCAGCACGCCGGAAAGTCGACTATCTCGGTTCATGGCAAGGACATGGTGCCCGGCGCCAGCCATTGTCAAGGCGGGCGGTTACACCGGTGTTCCGCCTCGACAGGGAGACGCACTGTCCCCACATTGCCCTGAGTTCAGACAGGAGCATCCCATGACCTGGCTTCCCCATTACGACCCGATCGCCGGCGACAATCAGAGCTGCGACGCGCTCGAACTGGTCGTCGTCCCCCGAACGCGCGATCTCGGGGATGGCTTTCCGGTGCGCCGCGCCCTGCCACATGGCAAGCGGCAGATGGTGGGACCGTTCATCTTCTTTGACCATTTCGGGCCCGTTCAGTTCCTGTCCGGCCAGGGCATGGACGTCAAACCCCACCCCCATATCGGGCTCTCCACCGTCACCTACCTCTTTGACGGGAGCATCACGCACCGCGACAGCGAAGGAAATGTTCAGGACATCCAGCCCGGCGCGATGAATTTGATGACCGCCGGCAGTGGCATCACCCATTCCGAGCGCACGCCAGACGTCGAGCGCGCCGTTGGCCAGACCATGCTCGGCCTTCAAAGCTGGGTCGCCCTGCCCCAGGACCGCGAGGAGATCGCCCCCAGCTTCCAGCATTTTGGCTCGCAGGTTCTGCCCATGGTCACCGACAACGGCATTTCCGCCCGCATCATCGCCGGCCGGGCCTTCGGTCGGCTCTCTCCGGTGCAGACCGTGTCAGACTGGTTCTATGTGGAAGTCGCCCTTGCGGCAGGGCTCAGCGCCCCGCTCGACACCGAATATGAAGAGCGCGCCATTTATCTCGTGGACGGCACCATTACCATCGCCGGAGACAGTTTTGAGGGACCGCGTCTCCTCGTCTTCCGCCCCGGCGACGCCATCACCGTCACCGCCCTCACCCCCGCACGGATGATGTTCCTCGGTGGCACCGCGCTCGAAGGGCCCCGCTATATCTGGTGGAACTTCGTGTCCTCGAGCCGCGAACGGATCGAACAGGCCAAGGAGGACTGGAAAATGGTCCGCTTTGGCGCCGTGCCCGATGAGAGCGAGTTCATTCCGCTGCCGGAGAAGAGTTACTGACCGGATCGGGCGTTTCCGGACTGACGTCAGGCGTTGGCGTTGCCTTGTCCATCACCGGCGCGACCGGGGTGACGCGGGGCATCCGGTTCCAGGCGTCAAGTGCCGCGATCTTGTAGGCCTCCGCCAGCGTCGGATAATTGAAAGTATTTTCGACGAAATAGTCGAGCGTGGCGCCCAGATTGAGCACGGCCTGCCCGATATGGATGAGCTCGGTCGCACCCTCGCCGACAATGTGGACCCCCAGCAGCTTTCGCGTGTCGAGCGCCACAATCATTTTCATCATGCCGGACTGGAGGCCCATGATGTGCCCGCGCGAGGTTTCACGGAACCGCGCCACGCCGCATTCGTAAGGGATCTTCTTGTCCCGCACCTGCTGCTCGGTAAGCCCGATGGTCGAAATCTCGGGCACGGCATAAATGCCATAGGGAAAGAAGTCGGGCGCTGCCGGCATATGCGCGCCAAAGGCGTGCAGCGCCGCGATACGGCCCTGCTCCATCGACGTCGAAGCCAGGGCCGGAAAGCCGATGACGTCACCCGCCGCATAGATATGGGGGATCTGGGTCTGGAAGGTCGCGGGATCGACTTTCAGCCGCCCGCGATCATCCGGCACCACACCGCAGGACGCCAACCCCAAATCCTGCGTAGCGCCGACGCGCCCTGCCGCATAGAGCAGCATGTCGGAGCGGATCTGCCGTCCGTCGGTAAGATGGGCAATGGCCCAACCCTGAGCGTCCTTTTCCACCCGATCCACCGTGCCGCCCAACCGCATGGTCAAACCGCGCTGCCGCAGATCATGGGTAAACTCCTCGATGATCTCGCGATCGATGAAGTCGAGGAAATTATCGCGCGGCTCGATCACCGTGACCGGAACATCGAGCGCCGAAAAGATGGTGGCGTATTCAATGCCGATGACACCCGCGCCCACCACAGTCAGGCTGCGCGGCACGCGCAATTCGCTGACCAGCGTGTCACTGTCCATGATCGTATGGCCGTCGAAGTCGATATGGGCGGGCCGGTAGGGCGAGGTGCCAACGGCAATGACGGCAAAATCAAAACCGAACATCACTTCGTCGCCCGCGTGGTCGACGACGCAGATGTGGTGATCACCGCGAAACTGCGCCTTTCCCCCAAAAGTCCGCACGCCATTGCGGGCAAACTGGTGTTCGAGCACCTCGATCTCATAATCGAGCGTCTTGCGCAGCCGCGCGCCGAGATCCTTGCCCTCGATGTCCTTCTTGACCCGGTAGGACATGCCGTAAAAGCCGCGCTCCCGCCACCCGGAGAGATTGAGCACGGTCTCGCGCAGCGTCTTGGAAGGTATAGTGCCGGTGTGAACCGAGACGCCGCCGAGGCGCATCCGATTTTCCACCACCAGCACGGACTTGCCCAGCTTGGCCGCCTGGATGGCGGCACGGCGACCGGCAGGTCCCGAGCCGATGACGACGAGATCGAAATGCTCCACTGGCTCTGTCCCCTCTGCGTTCAGACAAACGATGCAGGTATGCACCACCCTGCGGTTACAGGGTGGACCATTGTCTCAGGAGCAGCGCAAGAAAAAACGTAATCGTCCTTTGCGCGAGCCAGTTCTTCCCGGCCGGATTATTGCCCGGGCTGAGAAGACGGATAGACGCCGAGGATGCGGAAGTAGTCGGTGAAGAAATTCAATTCTTCAAACGCCAGCTGCACTGCCCGATCATCAGGATGACCCTCGATATCGGCATAGAACTGGGTCGCCGTGAACGCGCCACCGACCATGTAGCTTTCGAGCTTGGTCATGTTCACGCCATTGGTGGCGAACCCGCCCATGGCCTTGTAGAGCGCTGCAGGCACGTTGCGCACGCGGAAGACGAAGGTGGTCTTGACCGTCTCGCCCTGGCTGGCGAGCTTTTCGCTCGGCGACAGCACAAGGAAACGCGTCGTATTGTGGTCGGCGTCCTCGATATTGGAGGCCAGCACATTGAGCCCGTAGATCTCGCCGGCAAAGCGGGAGGCAATGGCGGCAACGCTGCGATCCCCCTTCTCGGACACTTCACGGGCGGACCCTGCGGTGTCGACCGAATTGATGGTGCGCAGGCCATTCTCGCTGATGAAGCGGCGGCACTGGCCCAGCGCGACGGACAGCGACTGCACCGCCTTGACGTCCTCGAGCGTTGCGCCCGGCACGCCCAGAAGGGTCATTTCAACGCGCAGATACGTCTCCCCGATAATGTGAAGACCGCTTTCCGGCAGCAGGTGGTGAATATCGGTGATGCGCCCATAGAGCGAGTTTTCCACCGGCACCACGGCGAAGTCGGCACGACCCGACTGCACTGCGGCCAGCGTCTCCTCAAAGGTGACGCAGCCCATGAATTCCTCGCCCGGAAACACTTTTGCAGCCGCGGCGTGGCTGAAAGCTCCAGGTTCGCCCTGGAAGGCGATCTTCTTGGTCATGGCGAGGGATCCGTTAAAAGGTGGGACCTGCGGGCTTTAGACGCGCCCCCATGGGGTGTCAATCTCGCTTGAATCGCGCTAGGAGAGAACCACAAGCGGGGGAAATGTCGCACCCGGGCATTGCCCTGTTGCGCCGTGCAATCCGTGCTATTATCTTCCGCGCGCGCCGGGCTGGCCTGTTGAGGCAGATTTCGCCGTCGAAATCAGGCATGGCCAATCCGATAGAACGTCCACGGGGATGGACTGGCAGAGAGACCAAATGAATTCGTTCGAGCTAAATAAAATCATGGGCGCCGTCCTCGGCACGTTGATGTTCGTGATGGGTGTCGGCTTCGTCGCCGAAGCTATCTATCAACCGATTGAAGACAACGGCCCGGGCTATGCCTTGCCTGAACCCGATCTGGTCGCCAGTGCGCCTGTCGATGAAGCGCCGGCCCAGTCCATTGGCTTCTTCCTGGCCAGCGCCAGTGCCGAACGCGGCGCTGCAGCGACCCGCAAGTGCCAGTCCTGCCACAGCTTCGGCGAAGGCGAGCCCAACAAGATGGGCCCGAACCTGTACAATACCGTGGGCAACACCAAGGCGCATGCCGAAGGCTTCGCCTATTCGGACATCCTGCTTGAGCAGAAGGCCGAAGGTCAGGTCTGGTCCTACGACAACCTCAACGCGTTCCTTGAAAACCCGAAGAGCTATGCTCCGGGCACCAAGATGAACTTTGCTGGCGTCCGTTCGCCGGAAGAGCGCGCTGACATCATGGCTTACATGCAGACCCTGTCTGGTGCGCCTGTTCCGTTCCCGGCTGCTGAAGACGTCGCTCCGGCCGCTGGTGGCGACGAGGCAGCTGCAGCACCGGCTGACGACGGCCAGTCCGAGCGCGTCGCTCAGATTGCCCTGCTGATGGCCACTGCCAATGAAGGCCGTGGCGAATCGGCTGCACGCAAGTGCCAGTCCTGCCACAGCTTCGGCGAGGGCGAACCCAACAAGATGGGTCCAAACCTCTACAACACCGTGGGCAACACCAAGGCGCATGCCGAGGGTTATGCTTACTCCGACATCCTGCTCCAGCAGAAGGCTGAAGGTCAGGTCTGGTCGTACGCCAACCTCGACGCCTTCCTGGAAGACCCGCGTGGCTACGCTCCGGGCACCAAGATGGCCTTTGCTGGTGTCCGTTCGCCAGAAGAGCGCGCCAACATCATGGCCTACATGCGCAGCCTTGCCGCTGAGCCCGTGCCGCTGCCCGGGCAGTAAGCTCCGGCCAGACACGATTGAAATAGAATGAGCCGCGCCCCAAGCGCGGCTCTTTTTTTGAGGGGGATAGACTACACCAATGCTGCTGCTTCATCTTTCCGACGTCGACGAGAACCGCTGGGCCAATGCCTACCGTGAAGCGCTGGGCGACTATCCGGTCGTCCGCCGCGGCGATGATTTTGATCCTGCCGATATCGAATATATCTTCGTCTGGAAGCCCAAGCCCGACGCCTTTGACGGCCTCACCGGCCTCAAGGCCGTGCTCTCGCTCGGCGCTGGTGTCGACGCCCTGCTCAAGCATCCCAACCTGCCTGACGCGCCCATCGTGCGCTTCGTCGATGACCAGCTCAGCCAGCAGATGACCGACTATGTGGTGGCCCATGTCACCATGCATCACCGGCGCTTTACCCGTTTTGCCGCCGACCAGAAGGCGCGCGCCTGGCGCCAGTTTTATCCGCCCATTTCGAGCGAAACCAATGTGGGCATCATGGGCCTCGGCGTCCTCGGCCAGGACGCCGCGCGACGCCTCAGCGCCCTCGATTTCACCGTGCGCGGCTGGAGCCGCAGCCCCAAATCCATCGAGGGCGTGGCGTGTTTCTCCGGCCCCGAGCAGTTCGATGACTTCCTGAGCGAGACCGATATCCTCGTCGACCTCCTGCCGCTCACCCCGGACACGACAGGCATCCTCAACATGGACACCTTCCGCAAGCTGCGGCGCGGCGTTCTCGAGGATGGTCCGGTGATCATCAATGCGGCACGAGGCGGCCACCAGCGCGAGGCCGACATCGTCGCGGCCCTCACGGACGGCACGCTCGGCGCCGCCAGCCTTGATGTCTTCGAGGTCGAGCCCCTACCCCAGGACAGCCCGCTCTGGGCGCTGGATAATTGCTTTATCACGCCGCACATCGCCGCCATTTCCAACCCGAAGACGGGCGTTCGCTATTTCTCCCAGGTCGTTAACGACCAACGGGCGGGCAAGCCTCTGATCAACGTGGTAGACCGCGACCGTGGCTACTGACGCAATTATCACTGGCGCTGTGACATTTTTGCAGGCAAGCATGGTGCCAGTACCAGCCTATCAAGAGATCGCATGACCGAAACTGCGGTAGCCACTAAAGTCAGCATGTACGACCGCCTCAAAAAGGCGACGCAGCATCGGCTGGCCGAACCCATCCTTGCCCTGCTCTGCTTCCTTGAAGCCATGATCATCCCGGTCTTCCCGGAAATCATGCTGGCCCCCATGATCATCGCCGACCGCCTGCGCGCCTGGCGCTTGGCCCTGATCTGCACCGTTTCATCGGTGACGGGCGGGCTGGCCGGCTACGCGATCGGGTTTTTCCTCTTCGATACCATCGGCAAGGCCATCATCGACTTCTATGGTGCCGGCGATGGCTTTGAATCGCTGCGCCACAGCTTCGTCGAAAACGGCCCGATGATGATCCTGATCGGCGCGATCTCCCCCATTCCCTACAAGGTGATCACCATCACCTCGGGTGTGGCTGGCCTCGATATCTGGACCTTCGTGTTCTACGGCCTGATCGGGCGTGGCCTGCGCTATTTCGTGCCCTGCGGCCTCTTTTATTTCTTTGGCCCGGTTGCCGGCGAGTTCATCGACAAGAACAAGAAATGGGCTGGTTGGGGCATGATCGTCCTCGTCGTCATCGGCTTCGCCATGGCGCCGATGCTCTTTCCCAAGACGGGCACCGAGGTGATGGATGCGCCGATCGAACAGGCAACCGGCGTCGATCTGATCCCGGAAAGCTAGGAATAAAAAAACGGGGGCAGCTGCCCCCGTTTTGTTGTGTCGTCAGGGCCTCAGGCGCCGTAGCGCTGGCGGATCACTCCATAGACGGCGCGAATGGCCTGATCGGTTGCGCCCACCGGGCGGCCGGGCCGCGCTTCCGGCGCCCAGCCGAAAATATCGAGATGCACCCATGCCTTGGCCTGCGATACGAAACGGCGCAGGAACAGCGCTGCCGTCACCGAGCCGGCAAAGCCGCCCGAGCCGGTATTGTTGATGTCGGCGATCTTGGACGACAGCTGGCCATCATAGTTCGCCCAGAGCGGCATGTGCCACAGGGGATCCTCTACGGTCAGCCCGGTCGCCACCAGCGCCTGCGCGAGACTATCGTCTGTCGCGTAAAGCGCCGGCAATTCCGGTCCGAGCGCCACGCGTGCCGCACCTGTCAGCGTTGCCATGTCGACGATCAGCTCGGGGCTCTCCTCGTCCGCCAGCGCCAGCGCATCGGCAAGGATCAACCGTCCCTCGGCATCGGTATTGCCGATCTCGACCGTGATCCCTTTTCGCGACTTCAGGATATCGCTGGGGCGGAAGGCATTGCCCGCAATGGCATTCTCCACCACCGGCAGCAGCACCCGCAGACGCACCGGCAGCTTCGCCGAGACGATGGCATGGGCAAGACCCAGGACATTGGCCGCGCCGCCCATGTCCTTTTTCATCCCCAGCATGCCGGCGGCCGACTTGATGTCGAGCCCGCCCGTGTCAAAGGTGACCCCCTTGCCCACCAGCGTCACCTTGGGATGGCTGGCATCGCCCCAGCTGAGGTCGAGCAGACGCGGCGCCTGCGCGCTGGCCCGCCCAACGGCGTGGATCATGGGGAAATTCGCGTCGAGAAGCGCATCCCCCTTGGTGACCGAAATCTCCATCGAGCGCTCGCGGGCAAAATCCTGCACCACCGCTTCAAGCGCGTCCGGGCCGAGATCGCTGGCCGGAGTGTTGATGAGATCGCGCGCCAGCGTCGCCGCTGCCACCTGCCGCTCGACTTCCGCTGCATCGGCGCTTTCATCAAGCACCAGCTCGGCCACCTTCTTGGCGTCGCGATAGCGATCGAAGCGATAGGCGCCGAGGCGGAAGGCAATGGCCGCGATCGTATGATCGTCCACCGCGCCCTCGAGCCGATACTGGCCCGCCGGCAGCGCCGCGGCAGCCAGCCCAGCCACAAACACCGGCCGCCCTTCGTCTGCCCCGATGCCGAACAGATAGGCCTCGATCCCGCCTTCGGCGCCCGGCAGCGCCAAGAGCCGCCCACGCTGGCCGGTGAACCCGTTCGCGTCCGCCCATTGGCGGTGGAGTGTGGTCAAGCCCGCAGCGTCGAGGCCATTTTCGGAGACCAGTCGAACGGGAAATGCAGTCGGAGCAGACATTAAAATCTCCAGATTGAGCAATTGCCCTAGGTTCTAGCCCCCTCTCGAGGCGCCCGCAACGCCTGCCAAAATCGCGATTTAACCGACTGTTAGGGTTAATGATTTATTGCTCTTGGAGTGGGCCTGATGCCTGCACCGGGAGAGCCGTGCCGTGTTGCCAACCAACCGACTTGTCCAGACCTGTCGAGGCCTGTTGCTGGCCGGTGTCGCGGCCCTCGCCCTCAGCGCCTGCGCTTCCAATCGCGGCCAGCTCGGCACCACCGATTATGCCGGCCTCTCGGCAACCGAGCGCTACCAGACCCTGGGCGAGCTGACTGCGCGCTACAAGGCCAATCCCCGCGACCGCAACGTCGTCATTCATTACACGGCCGCCCTGCGCGCTGCCGGACAGCCCGAACAGGCTGCCGCAGCGCTCGAACAGGCCATGACCGCCCATCCGGGTGACGCAGAGCTTGCCATCGCCTATGCCAAGGCGCTCACCGCCCTCGGCCGGTTCGAGCAATCGATCAGCGTTCTGGATACTGTCATCCGCCTCGATGCGCCCGACTGGAACGCGCTGCTCGTCAAGGGCGCCGCCCTGGACCAGATGGGCCACCATGGCCAGGCGCGCGCGCTCTACCAGCAGGCGGCCCTGATCGCCCCGGGCGAAGCCTCGGTCGCCACCAATCTCGGCCTCTCCTACGCCATGACCAGCGATCTGGTCACCGCCGAGCAGCATCTCCGCCGCGCCATCCAGATGCGTGGCGCCAATACGCGGACCCGCCAGAACCTGGCGCTCGTCGTCGGACTGCAGGGGCGTTTCAACGAGGCCAAGGCGCTTTATGCGGCCGAACTGCCGCCCGATCAGGTCGAGGCCAATATGGCCTATGTCCGGGCGCTGCTGACCCAGCAGAACCGCTGGGATCTCATCGACAAGAGCTGACCACCGGCCCTCCGATCGCGCCACCAGTGGCAGACGATACAGGGCTTGCGCCCTAGCCCATCATGCCGTTGTTCATCACCTTGAGGATGGCCGGGGTCATGATGACGATAAACAGCACCGGCAGGAAGAACAGGATCAGCGGCACGGTCAGCTTCGGCGGCAGCGCCGCAGCCTTCTTTTCCGCTTCCATCATGCGGGTTTCGCGCCCTTCTTCAGCCATCACGCGCAGCGCCTGCCCCACCGACGTACCATAGCGGTCGGCCTGGATCAGCGCGGTCATCACCGCCTTGACGTTGTCGAGCCCGGTGCGGCGCCCGAGATTGTCATAGGCACGGCTGCGCTCTTCGAGAAATGACAACTCAGCCGTGGTCAAGGTCAGTTCTTCAGCCAGCTCCGGGCTTTGCTGGCCCACTTCCTTGGCCACGCGCTTGAACGCATGTTCCATCGACATGCCAGCCTCGACGCACAGCAGCAGAAGGTCGAGACAATCCGGCCAGGCGCGACGGATCGAGGCCTGACGCTTCTGCGTCGCGTTCTTGAGCATCAGCACGGGCAAATAGGCGCCCACGATTCCGGCACCGATGGCGTAGGTCACATTGAGATAGACCGGCCGGTCGCCCGGCATGACAACGAGCAGATAGAACGCGGCAATGGCGAACACCCCCAGCGGCGCGGCGAGGCGCTGGAACAGGAAGGTGGTCAGATGCCCCTGGCCGCGATAGCCGGCCATCGCCAGCTTTTCGACAGTACTCTCATCCTGGAAGGCGCGCTTGAGATCGAACCGATCCACCGCCCGCTTCATATAGGCCTTGGTATCCGTGCCGCGGACGCTGCTCCGCACATCTGTGACAGTGCCGCCGCGCAGGCGTGCCATCTCTGCGGCCCGCAGTTGATCCCGCTCCACCGCGACCCGCTTGATGCGCTGGCGCATGTCCTGCTTGACGATCAGCGAGGAGCCAAAGGTGAACACCATCGCGGCAGCGGAAATTGCGGCCAGCACGCCGATCATGAATTCCCGTTGGGTCAGAAGCTCTACGATGTTCACGCCGCGGCCTGCCTCTTGCTAGATGTCGAACTGGATCATGCGGTTCATGACGAAGGCGCCGAAGCACATCATCAGGAAGGCAATGCCCAGCCAGAGATTACCGATCGGGGTCGTGAACAGAGGCTGCAGATATTCCGGAGACACCAGCGAGACGAGAATGGCGACAACCACCGGCAGCGCGCCGATGATGCCGGCCGACGCCTTGGCTTCCGAGGACATGGCCGCGACCTTCTGCTTCATCTTCTTGCGGTTGCGCAGCACGCGCGCCAGATTGCCCAGCGCCTCGGAGAGATTGCCACCCGCCTGCTGCTGGACCGAAATCACCACGACGAAGAAATTGACCTCCGGCAGCGGCACGCGCTCATAAAGCACCTGAACCGCCTGGGTCATGGAAAAGCCGAAGCTCTGCTGGTCGAGCACGCGGCCGAACTCTGAGCGCACCGGCTCTTTTGTATCGCGGGCCACCACGCGCATGGAATCGTTGAGCGGCAAGCCGGTCTTGACGCCACGCACGATCGCTTCGACCGCATTGGGCAGCTCGTCGAGAAAGGCGTTCTGATATTTTTTGCGCCGGCGCCCGATATAGATCCGCGGCAGCAGATAGGCCCCGGCCAGAGCAAAGATCCCGGCGAAATAATAGGGCAGCTGCACAAGCAGGAGGATGACGAACAGCACCGTGCCCAGGATAACGCTGTTGCGAATGAAGACCCCCGGCGTGACGGTCATCCCCGCCTGGAACAATAGCTCCGGCAGGCGCACGCGGCGCTTGGCCGCCAGCTCTTCATTTTGCGCATTAAGGGCCTGCTGCACGTTCTTGCGGCGCTGGTCACGCACGCGGTCGGCGCTCACCTCCCGCCGGTTGACCCGCACGTCGCCCTGCAGCGCCTTGCGGCGCTTCTGGGCGCGACCATCTCCAAGCAGCGAAGGCACGAGGGCAAAGCCGGCCGCGCCCACCGTTATCACTGCCAGGACAAACAGAACCAGCGTATAGGCCATGGATCAGCGCCCCATGATATCGCGTTGCTCGGTATTGGCCTGTTCCAGCGCCTCGACCAGATTGGCCTCTTCGTTGAAATAGCGAGCCCGTTCGGTGAACAGCGGCTTGGTGATGCCGGTGGAGCGATGCGTGCCGAGCAGCATGCCGTTCCCGTCTTCACCCATGATGTCGTAGACGACGACATCCTGCGTCACGATCACATCGCCTTCCATCCCCAGCACTTCGGTGATGTGGGTAATGCGGCGCGAGCCATCGCGCAGGCGCGCTGCCTGCACGATCACGTCGATCGAGGAGACGATCATCTCGCGGATCGTGCGGCTGGGGAGCGAATAGCCGCCCATGGTGATCATCGATTCAAGTCGGCTGAGCGCTTCGCGCGGGCTGTTGGCGTGCAGCGTACCCATCGAGCCGTCATGGCCCGTGTTCATCGCCTGCAAAAGGTCAAAGCTCTCGGGGCCACGCACTTCGCCCACGATGATGCGTTCGGGACGCATGCGCAGGCAGTTCTTGATGAGATCGCGCATTGTGATCTCGCCCTCGCCCTCTAGGTTGGGCGGGCGGGTTTCGAGGCGCACCACATGGGGCTGCTGCAGCTGCAGTTCCGCCGAGTCCTCGCAGGTGATGACGCGCTCATCTTTTTCGATGAAGGCGGTGAGGCAGTTCAGCAGCGTGGTCTTGCCCGAACCGGTACCACCCGAGATCAGCACATTGGCGCGCACCCGGCCCAGGATGCGCAGCACCTCGGCGCC
>JADGNE010000066.1 GCA_015234425.1 Devosia sp. | reverse complement strand
AGCAGACCCTACAGCCTCAATGGCCGGAACGTCTAAAGGAGCCAAGCTCCGAATTCTGTCATCCAACCGAAACACCAATTCCCCGGTTGCCCGGCCAATCAGCCTTTTCTGTCGGAAGCCGCTGAACAGTGGGAGCAATCAAGTCGCTCGCGTCGTCAACGTCGCCGTATCTAGTGCTTATCAAAACCACTGTCAACCGGCTTCTCGATTTTCTTTTCAGCAGCTTGAAAACCACCAATCCGAATTTCGAAGCAACCCGACGAAGAAGAATTTCTCTTTTCTATCAGGCGCTTGCCACAGTGTCCGGCGCCGCTTGGCGTCTCGCTCTGCAGCGATGACCGGGTTATAGGCGAGGCCCTTTAGGACGTAAACCCCCTCCATGACAAAAACGACTTTTTTGTAGCCAAGCCGCTGAACGAATGTGCATATCCTGGCTGAGTCACCAGCGTATGCAAGGTTTTCGGGCGTTCACACCTGTTGGCGTTTTTCAATCAGGTCGATGAGCGCCGTTATGCCCATGGCGTAGCCTTGCGATCCGAGGCCAGCGAGCACGGCATCGGCGCGCATCGAGACATAGGAGCGGTGATAAATCGGCTCGCGCTTGTGGATGTTCGAGATGTGGAACTCGACCACCGGCCCCTCGAACATCTTGAGGGCGTCGAGCAGCGCCAGCGAGGTGAAGGTGAACGCCGCCGGATTGATGAGAATGCCGGCCGCCTCGTCGATCGCCTCGTGGACGAGGTCGATCAGCGTCTCCTCGCTATTGGTCTGACGAAAGACCAGCGGGCGATCGCCCGCCTGCTGCCGACAGATAGCCTCCACCTCGGTGAGCGTGGTGGTGCCATAGATATGGGGTTCGCGCTTGCCCAGCCGATTGAGGTTGGGACCATTGAGAACATAGAGAGGTTTCATAGCGTGGCTCCGTAGCCAAACATGCGCGGCAGCCAGAGGACGATATCGGGCACGAAGGTGAAAAGGATGAGAGCGCCGATCATCGCCCAGAGGAAGGGCATGACATCGCCGATGAGCGCGCGCATGGGCGATCCGGATATCCGGGTCATGATGAAGAGCAAGAGGCCATAGGGCGGAGTGATCAGCCCGAGCATGATGTTAACAACGGCAACAATGCCGAAATGAACGGGGTCGATGCCCAGCGCCTGGGCCGTCGGGATCAGCACCGGTACGATGACGAGAAGGATGGTAGTGCCTTCCAGCACGCAGCCCAGGATCAGCAGGATGATGTTGACGATGATGAGGAACATCACCGCATTGAGCTCCCAGGAGAGCAGGATGGCGCTGATGGTGCGGGGGATGTTCTCGATGGTCACGACATAGTTGAAGACCAGTGCCCCGGCGATCAGCATGCCGATGGACGCGGTCGTCTTGGCGCTGACGAGGACCGAACGGTAGAGTTCAGCCGGCTTGACCGCGCGGTAGATGACGATCGAGACGATGAGCGCATAGGCGGCGGCGACAGCGGCGGCTTCGGTGGGTGTCGTGACCCCACCATAGATGCCGTACATCAGAACGATGGGCATGAAGAGGACGGGCAGCGCTTCCCAGGTCATGCGCGGCAGCTTTCGCAGCGGCACAGGCGGCTCAACCGGGAAATTCCGGATGCGGGCGGTCACTGCGATCTGCACCATCATCACGCCAGACATCAGCAGCCCCGGCACGACGCCAGCGAGGAAGAGGTAGCCGATGGAGGTGTCCGCCACCAAGGCATAAAGCACCATGGGTATGGAGGGTGGGATGATCGGCCCGATGACCGCGGTCGCTGCCGTCAGCGCTGCCGCGTAGGACGGGGTGTATTTGCCATCCTTGGTCATCATGAACTGCATCATCTTGCCCGAGCCGGCGGCATCGGCGACGGCCGAACCGGACATGCCGGCAAAAACGATCGACTGCAGCACATTGACCTGGGCAAGACCGCCTCGGAAGCGACCGACCAGGGCATCGCACCATTTGAGCAGACGTTCGGACATGGTGCCCGAATTCATGATCTCGGCAGCGAGAATGAAGAGCGGCACGGCCAGCATGATGTAGTTGGAATACATGCCGTTGAGGAATTGCTCGGCGACGATGCCGGGATCCTGCCCGCGGATGAAGAGATAAAGGATCGAGCCGCCCAGCATGGAAAGGCCCATGGGCAGGCCGAGAAACGCCAGAATGGTGATCAGCCCGAGGGCGAGGCCAAAGGCCAGGGAAATGGTCATACGCCTGAACTCGCCTTCGTCGGGTCAAAGCCTTCCGCGTCCTTGCCCCAGGCAGCCTTCCAGGCAAGGGCGAGCTGTCGGATAATTACGGCGACGGCGAAGATGCCGTAGATGGAATAGAGATAGTCGAAGCGGATCTTGAGATAGGCGGTGCGCTCGACCTTCATGAACAGGATGTAGTCGATGACCGCCGGCAGGGAGAGCGCGAAGAGCACGACCAGGGTCAGGCTGGTGAACAGCACCATGCCCCGGCGCAGGCGCGGACCTGCAGAGCCATAGAGAATGTCGAAACGGATTTCCTCGCTGTCGCGCACGACAAAAGCGGTGCCGAACAGCACCATCCACAGCCACATCACCACGCTGATCTCATGTGTCCAGCCGATCGGCAGGTTGAGCAGGTAGCGGAAGACGATCTGGATGATGAAGACGACAAACATGGTCGCGAGCATGGCCGCGAGCAGGTTTTCGGCTCGCGCATGGAGCCAGGCGCCGACGGGGCGCAGCTGAGAAATCATGGAAATCCTCCGGCAGGAGAGCAGACGAAAGGGCGGAGCAATAGCCCCGCCCTGCCGGTCAATCAGAGCGCGTTGATGCGATCAACGACGCCTTCGGGCCAGTCCTTGGCCAGATCGGATTCGAGATACTTCTGCTGGGCATAGGTGCGGAAAGCTTCGAGATCAGGCTCATAGATATTGAGACCGGCGCTCTTGAAGCGTTCGACCAGCTCGGCCTCGCGGGCAAGATGCTCTTCCTGGCTGAAGTCGATAGCTACCTTTGCGGCGGCATCGAACTCTGCCTGCTGCTCGGGCGTCATGGCATCCCAGGCGGTCTTGCTGATGACGAGGAGATCGAAGCCGACGAGATGGGAGGTCAGGACGACCTGCTTCATCACTTCATAGAACTTCATGTTCTCGACGTTCGGGAGCGGATTGTCCTGTCCGTCGATGGCACCGGTCTGCAGGCCCGTATAGACCTCGGCATAGGCCATTGGCGTCGGATTGGCGCCGATCGAAGTGCCGAGGAACTGCCAGGCATCGCCACCGGGCATGCGCAGCTTGATCCCGGCCATATCGGCGGGCGTCTTGATTTCCTTGTCGCTGATCAAGCCGACATGGCGGGCGCCGAAATAGGTGGGGCCCAGAATGCGGATGCCCAGCTGGTCTTCGGCCATCTGCTTGAATTCAGCGCCGACGTCGCTGTCAAAGAAGGTGCGGAGGTGGGCTGCGTCGCGGAAGAGATAGGCCGAGGTCAGCACCGACCAGGCCGGGATCTGATTGGAAATGTCCTGCGGGGCGATATTGCCCATTTCGAGGTTGCCGCGCTGCAGTGCCACGAGCTCGGTACCCTGCTTGAACAGATTGCCGCCGAGATAGGTCTCGATGGTGACGTCGTCGGCAACCTGCGCCGACAAGAGGTTCATCATCTCGGCGCGGATATCGGCTTCGGAAAACACTGCCGAGAACCGCAGAACCGGCTTGTCCTGTGCCATGGCCGGGAAAGCGGCTGCCAGCAGGATGCCGCCGACCATGAGGGCACGGCGCGAAAGCGAAAGAGTCATAATTGTCCTCCCTTGGACGTTCTTCCCTTGAGGCTTCGCCCCTTGAAGCGGGAAAACGCTGAAGCTTAATGTCCGGCGGCACCCTTTTGGCACGCTCCGGTCCATCGGCCACACGCTCCTCCGTACTGGCCGAGATCACTTTGTACGAAACAGTTCGTTCAAGTCAATGCGAGACGGACGCCGACATCTATCTTTTCGTCCGTCGATTTATTATATCTCTGATGATTTCTGTTTCAACCGATAGTTTATGATGGCGGACCCGGACCTCGTTCTTGAGCAGACCCTTGCGGAAAGCACCTATCTGCGGCTCCGGGGCGACATTATCACCTGCGCCTTGCCGCCCGGGCAAAAGCTGCGCCTCGAACCGCTCAAGACCCAATATGGCGTCGGCATCAGCACGCTGCGGGAAATCCTTAATCGGCTGGCGAGCGAAAGCCTGGTGATCGCCGAAGGGCAGAAGGGCTTTGCGGTTGCCCCGGCCCATGAGGCGGATCTGCGGGAAATTGCCGAATTGCGGCTTTTGCTCGAAGGCCACGCGCTGGCCCTGTCGCTGGAGCGGGGCGATCTAGAATGGGAGGGCCGTGTCGTGGCCGCCCATCACAAGCTGGCAGCGATCGAAAAGCGGCTCCTGGCCGGCGAAGCGCGCAATATTGTCGATTGGGTCCGCTACGACTTTTCGTTCCACAATGCGCTGATCTCGGCCTGCGGGTCGGCCGCGCTCTTATCGCTGCATGCAACGATCTTCGATCGCTTCCTGCGCTATCACATGCTGGCGTCGAGTTTCCGGGGCGCGGGCGTGGTGGGTGACCACCAGGCATTGTTCGAGCTCGCGTTGGCGCGCGATGCCTCCGGCGCGGTCGACATGCTGGCCGGCCATGTCGGCAAGGGTGTCGAGCATGTTCTCTCGACCGGCGTACTCAAGCGCGCGGCCTGATCAGGCGTGGGCGGCGAAGGTCTTGCCCATTTCTGAGGGGTCAGGCTCACGCCCCGAAAACAGCTGGAAGGCGCGGACCGCCTGATAGATCGCCATGCCGCCCCCGGGCAGGGTCGGACAGCCCAGTTCAGCGGCCCGATCGAGCAATTGGGTCCGACGCGGGAAATAGATGATGTCGACCACCCATTGATGGGCTGTGAGCAGCGCCGGATCGAAAGGGGTGCCGGGGTATTTTTCCATGCCCACAGGCGTCGCGTTGACCACACCATCAACTCGGGCAAGGGTTTGGGGGAGAGCGCCGGGGAGAAGAGGGGTTGCGGCAAGGCCCTCTTCGGCGAGTTGCTCGGCCAGGCTTGACGCTTTGGCCTGATCGGCGTCGACAATGGTGAGTTCGCCAACGCCCAGCTGAACGAGCGCTCGCGCTACTGCCACCCCTGCCCCGCCGGCCCCGATCTGGAGCACCCTTTCGAGCGAAGCGCCCGGCAGGCCGCGGCGAAAGCTTTCGGCAAAGCCCCAGCAATCGGTGTTGTGACCAAGACGGACGCCGTCGCGGAAGACCACCGTATTGACGGCGCCAATGGCTGCGGCCTCGGGCGAGAGGCCATCGAGATAGTCGAGCACGGCCTGCTTGAAGGGATAGGTGACATTGACGCCGGCATAGCCCAGCGACTGGGCAGTGGCGAGGACGGTGTCGAGATCCATGTCGTCCAGACCCAGGCGATCGAAATCTATGAGGTCATAGCGATAGTTGAGCCCGAGGCGTCGGCCTTCGGTCTCGTGCATGATCGGGGTCAGGGACGAGCCGATGCCGCGACCGAGCAGGCCGATGCGGACGGATGGACCGGAAGACGGTGACGCGGGGCCTGGGGCGATCGCGGCAAAGGCGCGACGCACTCGCTCGACTTGATCAGCCAATGGCCATGCTCCCTGGCGAGGAGGCGTTGCCCCTCTGCCCTTGTCTTGTGCAGCGCCAGCCCGATACAACAGGCGAAGCGATTTGCCCGACGATGTACGAACTGGTTAGTTTAGTCAATTGCGGGTGCGGACGAGAAAGGCGCCTTCATGTCATCTCCTGGATCCTCACTGCCGGCTACCGGCCGAAAGGCAACGACACGCCAGCAGGATCCCGAGGGTACGCGGCAGAATATCATCGAAATCGCCTCCCAGGAATTCGCGCTGAACGGGCTTTCCGGAGCACGTATCGACGAGATTGCCGCCAAGACCCGCGCCTCCAAGCGCATGATCTATTATTATTTCGGCGACAAGGAAGGGCTCTATCTCAGCGCGCTGGAGAACGCCTATGCGCAGGTGCGCGAGGGTGAGGCCAAGCTCGATATTGCCGGGCTCAGCCCGATTGATGGCCTCAAGAAGCTCGTGGAGTTCACCTTCGAGCACCATCACCAGCATGAAGACTTCATCCGCATGGTGATGATCGAAAACATCCATCACGGGCAATATCTGGAAAAATCAGGGGTGATCCGCGACCTCAATGTCACCGCCATCGCCCATATCCGCAGCCTTTATGAGCGCGGGCTGGCAGAGGAATTGTTCCGGCCCGATCTCGATCCGCTGGAAATTCACTGGCAGATCAGCGCCTTGTGCTTTTTCAATGTCTCGAACCGGGCGACGTTCTCGCAATTGTTCGCGCGCGATTTCGGCGCTGACGAGATGCAGTCCCGGCTCAAGCAGAACACGATCGACATGGTGCTGCGCTATATGGTGCGGCCGGAAAAGCTGGCTGGGCTCTGATTTTTCTGCCGCTTCGGCGAGACTTTATGACGGCATAATTCCTTTATGTCTGTACTGGCCGAGCCTTCCGCACCAGGCCCCGCATCGTCACGCTTCCCTTGGCCCGATTGACCGGTTGGACTATTCACCCTAACAATGTACGAACTAGTTCGTTTACTGAGGGGTGACGGGCGTGAAGACATCCATTGCAACAGTGTCGATCAGCGGTGACCTCCGCGAAAAGCTCGAGGCCATTGTAGCTGCAGGCTTTGATGGCGTGGAAATCTTTGAGAACGATTTTCTGGCCTATCACCTGTCGGCGTCCGAAGTGGGTGCAATGGCGCGGGACCAGGGGCTCGAGATCACGCTCTTCCAACCCTTCCGCGATTTCGAGGGCCTGCCCGAGCCGCTGCGGGCGAAAGCCTTTGATCGTGCCGAGCGCAAGTTCGACCTGATGGAGGCCATGGGTGCGCCACTGATGCTCGTGTGCTCGAGCGTATCGCCGGCGGCGCTGGGCGGGATCGATCGGGCTGCTGCCGATTTCCATGAATTGGGTGAGCGGGCGAAACAGCGTGGCCTCAAGGTCGGTTATGAGGCGCTGGCATGGGGCCGGCATGTGTTTGACCACCGCGATGCCTGGGAAGTGGTGCGGCGGGCCGACCACCCCAATATCGGGCTGATCCTCGACAGTTTTCATAGTCTGTCGCGACGCATCCCGTCCGACACGATACGGTCCATTCCGGGCGACAAGATTTTCATCGTGCAGGTGGCCGATGCCCCGGCCTTCGATATGGACCTGCTCTATTGGAGCCGGCATTTCCGCAATATGCCCGGCGAGGGGGATCTGCCGGTGGTGGACTTTGCCCGGGCCGTGGCGGCGACGGGCTATGACGGGCCGCTGTCGCTTGAGATTTTCAACGACCAGTTCCGCTCCGGTGCGCCGGGAACAATCGCGGCCGATGGCCATAGATCGCTGATTTATCTGATGGATCAGATGCGGGCGGCGGAGCCGGCGCTCTTTTCAGGGGGAAGTCCCCTGCCCCCGCGCGTTGATGTCCACGGCGTGTCCTTCGTTGAGTTCGCGACGGGTGGGCGCGATGCCGAGCCGCTGACCAAGCTTCTGGGGCAATTGGGCTTCTCCCGGAAGGGGCTGCACAGGAGCAAGAGCGTTGAGCGCTTCAGCCAGGGCGGGATAAATCTCGTGGTCAACACCGATCGCGACGGGCTGGCCCATGCCGCCTATCTCGCCCATGGCACCGCGGCATATGCGATCGGGCTTGAGGTGGGGGATGCGGAGGCGACGCTGAGCCGGGCCAAGGCGCTGGATGCAAAGCCCTTTTCCCAGCATGTTGGGGAAGGAGAGCTGGCCATCCCCGCCATTCGCGGTGTGGGGGGCGGGCTGATCTATTTCCTCGATCAGGGGACCGATCTGGCGCGGGTTTGGGATATCGAGTTCGCGGAAACGGCCGATACGGAAGCCGACGCCGGACTTATCCGCATTGATCACATCGCCCAGACAATGAATTACGACGAGATGCTGACCTGGATCCTGTTCTATCGGTCGATCTTTGTCGTCGACAAGGGGCCGATGGTCGATGTCATCGATCCGGCCGGGCTGGTGCGCAGCCAGGTGATTGCCAATGCCGAGGGCACGCTGCGACTGACGCTCAACGGGGCTGAAAGTCACCGCACGCTGGCGGGGCATTTCATTGCCGAGACTTTTGGCTCGAGCGTCCAGCACATTGCCTTTGCCTCGCGCGACATTGTCGAGTCTGCCAAGGCCATGGAGACTAACGGGCTGGAACCACTGGCGATTTCACCGAACTATTATGATGATCTGGCGGCCCGGATCGATATCGATCCCGCGCTGATCGCGACGCTCAAGCGCCACAATCTCCTTTATGATCGCGACGGGGCGGGGGAATATTTCCAGTTCTACCTGCCCAGCTTCGCTGACGGGTTCTTCTTTGAAGTGGTCGAGCGGCGGGGAGGCTATGAGGGCTATGGCGCGATCAATGCCCCGTTCCGGATCGCGGCGCAGAAGCGGGCGATCCGTCCGGCGACCATGCCGCGGCGCTAGTACGAACTGGACGATCCAAACCCAGTTATTCCCCTTGTCCCCCTTATGCGAGGGCGCGGGCTTCTCACGGGCAGGTTTGGAGCCGAAACCGCGCCATTTTACGCCATGGCGCGGCCGGGGGGAGAGATCAGCTGGGGAGGCCGGTGTAGTTTTCCGCTAGGCTCTGCTGGGCGATGCGGGAGCTCGCGAGGTAATCGAAATCAGCCCGCTGGATGCGGCGGCCGAAGGCCCCGGTATCGGGGAAGGTGTGGAGGAGACTGGTCATCCACCAGGAGAAGCGTTCGGCCTTCCAGATGCGATCGAGAACCTTGGCTGAATAGGCATTGATGCCGGCTTCGGACTTTTCCGAAACCGCCTCGATCAGCGCGTCTGCGAGGACGGCCACGTCGCTCATGGCGAGGTTGAGGCCCTTTGCGCCTGTCGGCGGCACGATATGGGCGGCGTCGCCGGCAAGGAACAGGCGACCAAAGCGCAGGGGTTCGGCGACGAAACTGCGCAGAGGGGCGATGGATTTTTCAATGGAGGGGCCGGTTTGCAGGGCCTCTGCCGTCTCGGGATTGAGGCGGGCGCGCAGCTCGTCCCAGAACCGGTCATCGGACCAGGCCTCGACCTTCTCGTCGGTCGGCACCTGCACGTAATAGCGGCTGCGCGTGGGCGAGCGCTGCGAGCAAAGGGCAAAACCGCGGGCGTGATGGGCATAGATCAGCTCATCGGCGACGGGCGGCTTATCGACCAGAATGCCAAGCCAGCCAAAGGGATAGACGCGCTCGAAAGTGTTGAGGGCGGACTGGGGCACGCTCTGGCGGCTGACGCCATGAAAACCGTCGCAGCCGGCGATGAACCGGCAATCGATGCGATGGGTGACGCCATCCTTGGTGTAGGTGACATAGGGGTTGGTGTCGAAATCATGCAGTTCGACATTTTCGGCGTCGTAGATGGTCTGCGCCTGGCGGGCCGCCATGAGATCGCGGGTGACTTCGGTCTGGCCATAGACCATGACGTGGCGACCAATCAGATCGGTGAAATCAAGGCGTTGACGGTCGCCATCAAAACTCAGTTCAATGCCGTGATGGATGAGGCCCTCTGCGTGCATTCGGGCGCCGACACCGGCGCGGTCCATGAGGTCCATCGAGCCCTGTTCGAGAACGCCGGCGCGAATGCGGCCCAGCACATAATCCGGGCTTTTGCGCTCGAGAATGATGGCATCAACGCCGGCCAGCTCGAGCAGGCGCCCCAGCATCAGGCCTGCGGGACCTGCTCCGATAATGATAACTTCCGTGCGCAATCTGCTACCCCATTGTTAGCATTATCATGCCTGTTGGCGGGGATTGGTGAATGGACAGGGGGTGCATTGTCTTGCACTATCCGAACATGAACCACATTCCGGTCTACGCACTTTATGGCGAGCAGGACGTCAGCCAGGACTGGTTGCACTGGGAAACCATCCAGTCGCGCAGCCGCCTGCATGGCTATCGCATCGCGCCGCACCGGCATGAGCAGTTTTTCCAGGTGCTGCATCTGACGGGCGGATGGGCGCGGGTGGAGATTGACGGGACGCGGCATGACGTCCGCCATCAGGGGGTGGTGATCCTGCCGGCGCTCAGCGTGCACGGATTTGTTTTCAGCGATGATGTGGAAGGGGTGGTGGTGACGCTGATGGAGCGGGACCTCATCACGCTAGGACCGGATCTGCCGGCGCCGCAGGTGTTGCTGGGGCCAAGCCTTTTCATCGGGGATGCGATTGACCGGCTGATCGCCGAGGCCGACCGGCCGGGCAGCGACCATGAGGCGGCGATGCGGGCCCTTTTGACGCTGCTGGTTGTGGCGCTCAACCGGGCGAGCCAGGAAGTTGTGCCGGCTGGCGGACCGGCGCAGCGGGCGCTGATCCATGCCAAGGCGTTTCGGGCCCTGGTGGACCAGAGATTTCGGGAAACGCGGCGGATCGCGGACTATGCCGAAGTTTTGGGGATCAGCCAGACCCATCTCAACCGGGTCTGCCGGGAGGTTCTGGGCGCCTCGGCGCTGGAAGTGGTCGAGCGGCGCCTGGCGCTCGAGGCGCGGCGGATGCTGGCGTTTTCATCGCTCTCGATCAAGCAGATCGGGGCGGAACTGGGCTATGAGGACCCGGCCTATTTTTCGCGTGTGCTGACGCGGGTGCTGGGCGCGCCGCCGGGGGAAATCCGGAAATCGGCGCTGGAGCGGAAGGGGTGAGGTTTTGGCGGGGGGGAGTCCACTCTAAACCATTCACCGTCATTGCCCGGCTTGTCCGGGCACTCCAGCGAGACTGAAGTTGGATCACCCGGACGAGCAACCGTGGACATCACTGTTGGAATGCCGGTTCCTGTCGGGCGAT
>JADGNE010000065.1 GCA_015234425.1 Devosia sp. | reverse complement strand
CGCGCTCGCGAGCGGCTTGACCACCTCAGTTACACCACGTCCCGGGACACGACCTTGAAAAGCCATCGGCAATCAGCAGCCGGCCATGTGATGGACCGAAAGTGCCCCCAACCGGACGGCCTCAGGCGTCGTCGATCTAAGTCAAGAATCCAGTGGAGAAATCCATCATTTCCCCAGCAGGCTTGCCGTTCCTGAAATCGATCCTACTAACTTTGTAGCCTGAAGGGTCTTGGCGATTCCGGCTGCCATGCTGCCAAACAAGAACGCCTTCAGTAAAAGGGCCGCCAAGACCGCCGCCGCCGGCAAAGCGGCCTATGTGGTTTTCGGCGCATCCAATATACCGTCTGATTTGTGGACCACGCGGCCAGTGGATTTTGAGCACAAAGCCTGACGCCGATGGCCGCTGCGCTCGTCCGCGCACGTATGGCTTTGCACAAGACAGCTCACGTATGGCTTTGCACAAGACAGCTATGGCGCATTGCTGAAGCGATACTCGGTGATTTGCCGATAGATTTTCCCCGCCTCCAAGATGGAGCTGGGAAAATTTAGTCGGCCCGGACTATCCGGCCAGTTCTGCGCTTCAAGGCACAGTCCTGAATTTGGCCCAAAGACCCGTCCGTCACTGCCGTTCTGACCGGGCTCCAGCTTGTAGCCGTCGTAAAGATGGAGCCCTGCCTGGGTGGTCCAGACTTCCATTACCGGACCGCCAGGCGCCGTCAGGCGTGCCGCAAAGCGCGGGTCGAGGCTCGGCTCCCGAGCAAGGCAGAAGTTATTGTTATAGCCTGGATTTGGTCGCAAAGGGCCAACCGCGCGCGGCGAGGTGAAATCGAAAGGACTGCCCCGTACGGGCTGCTCGACGCCGGTCGGGATCAGATCGACATCGCTGGGCAGGTATGTTTCCGAGGCGATTTCGAGCACATGGTCGAAGATATTGGCCGCTCCGGTGAAGTTAAAATAGGGATGCTGGCACAAATTGACCAGCGTCGTTCGATCGCTGACGGCCTCAAGCGACAATCGCAGCTTCGCATCCCCAACAACTTCGTACACCGCCGTAAAGGCGCAGTTTCCCGGGTAACCTTCTTCGCCATCCGGGCTCACGTAGCCTAAGCGGACCATGCTCGGTGTTTGATCGAGCCGCGTCCAGTCCTGTCGCGCCATGCCGGTCTCGCCACCATGGAGGTGATGGCCTCCACTGTTTCGCGGAAGCTGAACCATAACGCCGTCGATCTCGACCAGACCCTGACTAAGGCGATTGGCATGCCTGCCGATCACCGCCCCCGAATAGTGGTTGGTGCGGGAATAGTCCTCGATATGGTCATAGCCCAGAACAAGTGAGCGGTCCCATCCCGCCAGCCTGAGGTCAACAAGCGTCGCGCCGAACGGGATCAGCCTTGCACTGAGCCGTCCGTTATGGATCGTGATGCTATCCATCTTCGCTATCCGGCGATCCGCAGCCGGCTCTGAGCGTCGAACAGATGCACACGCGCCGGATCAAAGCCGATCGCAATCTCCTGTTCGGGCTTAACTTCAAGACGCTCTTTGAACACACCCAGAAATGGCTTCTTGCCCAGTGTCATGTGCAGCAGCGTTTCGCTTCCGGTCGGCTCAACAACGCCAACCTTTGCAGCAAGGCCTTCACCCGCGCTTACGACGGACAAATCATCGGGCCGGATGCCCAGCACCACCTTGCGTCCCGCCAGACCCGGATCTCGCTGACCCAAACCAATCGAGACACCCTGCCCTTCAAACACAACTCCATCGTCCGCCTTGACGATCTCGCCTTCGATCAAATTCATCGACGGGGATCCAATAAAGCGGGCGACAAACAGATTGGCTGGCCGGTCGAACAGTTCGAGCGGCGTGCCCACCTGCTCAACTCGTCCCTCGCTCATCACCACGATGCGGTCTGCCATTGTCATGGCTTCAACCTGGTCATGGGTGACATACACAGTCGTGGTCTTGAGGCGCTGATGCAGGCTCTTGATCTCAGACCGCATTTGCACGCGCAATTGCGCATCAAGATTTGAAAGCGGCTCATCGAACAAAAACACCGAGGGATCCCGCACGATGGCGCGACCCATCGCGACGCGCTGGCGCTGACCGCCCGATAGTTGGGCCGGCTTGCGTTGCAGCAAGGCGTTGAGCCCAAGTATCTCAGCCGCGCGCCCGACCTTTTCGTTGATTTCAGCCTTGGAGCGGCCAGCAAGCTTGAGCGAAAAGCCCATGTTCCGCTCCACGCTCATATGCGGGTAAAGCGCATATGACTGGAACACCATGGCGATGTCGCGCGCCTTTGGCGGCAGATCGTTGACTACCCTGTCGCCGATGATGATATCGCCGCCCGAGATGGACTCAAGCCCGGCAATCATGCGCAGCAATGTGGATTTGCCGCAGCCGGACGGGCCGACGAGGATAACGAACTCGCCATCGTCGATCGCAATATCGACGCCGTGCAGGACCTGCATGGAGCCATAGGATTTGGTGGTGTTCTGGATCTGGATCGATGCCATTCTTGGTTCTCCTCGCCAGCTCGGCGGTCAGGCTTTGACGCCGGTAATTTCGGCTACCCGGCCGAAGAAAGACTGTTTTTCCGGGGTGGACAGGCCCCAGTTGACCGGTGGCGACTGAAAGCCATCGCGGTAATTGTTCTTGCCCTGGTCGTAATAGCCCCAAGGCACATAGTGGGAGAGCGCCGCATCCATATTGCCCACGATGGTGGAATCCTCATTGATGCAAAGCGGACGCGGATTTGCCTTGAGCCCGGCTGTGTCCTTGACCACCCGGATGATTTTGTCGGCTCCTTCGGGATCAAGCCCGTTGGTGTGAAAAAGGATGAAGTCGGACGCATCCATCACTGCCTCGACCGGGCTCTTGCCCAGCGTGGCGATGAAGGCATTGTTAAGCTCGGCCGAATTTTGGGGCGTGCCACTCAGCGGCAGGCCAGCGCGGTCGCGGAACGGCCAATTGGTAAAGCTGGTGGATACCAAAAGCCTGCGGCCATCGCGGGTCCGGGTCTTAACGCGCTCGATCAGCTCATGGACGCGCGTAGGTGTCAGGATCTCGTGCTCGTAGAGCGGCACGTCACATTCGTTGTTGACCTCGACGAGGACGTTTTCGAGCCCGCTGTCGAGCAGCCAGTCCGTGACATTGTCGACGCCGCGGATGACTGCCGCTTCGTCCTCCATGTTCTCGTCCTGCCCGAAATAGTAGTAACCAAGGATCACCACCATCCCCAGATCGTCACAGGCGCGCAGGATCTTTTCTAAACGGGCGAAGTAAGCCGGTTTCAGCTCACCCTTGGGCGTCAGCGCCGAATTGAGCCAGGGCTGGACGTTTTCGGTGCCGGTGATCGGCATTCCACCCTGAAGGTTGAGCGTAATGGCCCGAATGCCGTGATCATAATAGGCCGGCAGCTGGGCGACAAATTCGGCCAGGTTGCGATCGGCATCCCATTTGCCGGTGTCGGGATAGGCCCACTGCTTAGCGGATTCGACATTTTCGTCGTCAAAGGTCGCCTGCACCATACGGGTATTGTACAGGAGCCCCTCGACGGGCTTGCCCTCGAAATGGCGACCAAAATAGGTCGCCACGCCGTTGATCAGGAACTTTTCACCCTCGATCGTCACCTTGGTCGACACGTCAATTCTCCTCAAAATCGATGATCTAGCGGCACCCAGGCGCGGGCGGCCGAAACGGTTTGTGCAAGCCAGTCCAGTTCGGCCTGACGGCTTTGTTCAAAGCTCCCCTGCCAAGGCAGCCAGTGTTCGAGGATCACGTTGACCTGTCGGCCGGCGGCCTCGAGCGTTCTGAGAACCCGGCCGATATCCATTTCGCCGGCGCCGAGGGGGGTGCCGACGATGGCGCAGCCGACCCCATGGGGATCAAGCGCGATCCGGAAATCCTTGAGGTGCAGATTGACCGCAAGCGGCGCCAGCATTTCGATCGTTTCGAACGGCCATTCCTGGCAGGCGATGGAATTGGCGACATCGAGGCACACGCCCAGTGACGGGTGATCGACCATCTCCACGATCCGCACCAGGCGGGGTGACGGCAGGTGGAAATGGTTCTCGATGGCAAGGGTCACCCCGGCCCTTTGCACGTCAGCCATCAGCGCCCGAAACAGGTCGGCAATGGCTTGGTCGCTCCCTTTGGACTCTTCAGCCGAAGGGGCGATGCGCAACAGCTTTGCATCGAGACGACGCGCCAGATCTAGATAAGTCTGAAACAGCCCGGGCTCGCACCCGGTCATGCCAAGCTCGATGACCATCCCCATCGCGGCAGCCTTTTTCGCAAGGGCGTCAATCTCGTCTGAAGATCGCGTGTGCAGAGGAATATTGTCGGCAAACTGCACCAGGCGCACACCCAGGCCCTCCGCGACATCAAGAATTTGCGCGGGGCTGATGGGGGTCGAGGGATGCCGATCGGCGATCCCCCCACTCCAGCGGAAAGCATAGCTACCGATGCCCAGCATCAGAGCAGACCTGCAATGAGCTTGTTGAAAGCGCGAGCTGGAATGCCCTCGTCCTTGAGCTTGCTGAGCTCGTCATGGCCGATTTTTTTCACCAGCTTGTCGAGATTTTCCATGATCTCGAAGGTGGCGCTCACTGCCTCGGCATTGTCGCCTGAACGGGTGAACACGTCATAGGCGACCCACCCATCCCATTTGAGCTGGTCGATATAGTAGAGCGTTTCGACAGTGTCCCAGAGGTTGACCGAAGCGGGCAGCATGTCCCAGTCGGCGCCACGGTCGTTGTCGTTGAAATGGACATAGAACAGACGGCCCGCGGCATGGGCGATGCACATCTCCGCTGCGGGCGTTTCGCCGGCGATCAGGGCATGGCCGACATCCATGGTGACGCCCAGATTCTTGGCGCCCACCACATCGCAGAAATGCAGGGTGCGGCCCATATTGGGCAGGATGATGCGGTTGCGCACCTCATAGGCCTTGTATTCGATGCTGACCTTGATGTCGGGGCGATGCGCCGTGGCTTCGGTGAAGCACTCACCAAGCCATTCCCACTGCTTGCGATAATCGACCTGGAAATTGTAGTCCCAGCCATCGATCAGCGGACAAACCGAGATCATGTCAGTGCCAAGGTCGGCCGCTATATCCATGCCGGTCTTGAGATAATCCACCGCTTGCCGGCGCACTGCTGCATCCGGATTGGTGAAGGAGCCGTTGCGGAAAAGGTTCTCGCCCTTGACGTTGACATTGACTGCAGAGACCGCAAAGCCGCTGTCCTTGACCGTCTGAACGTCCTCGCCCTTGTGCCCGAGATCCTGCGGATAAACCGGCTCGATGCCATGGGTACGCGGAATGGTTTTGGCGATATCGAGGCGTTCTGCCAGTGTACGCGGCTCCTGATACTGGTGGAAGCGATCGGCGTAGCGGCCCAGAGTGCCCAGAAGAATGGAATTGCGAATGGCCATTTTTGGTCCCGGAAATGAGGTTGAAAATTAGGTTTTGACGGAGCCGGCGGTCAGTCCACCGACTAGCCAGCGCTGCACGAAAACGAAGAGGACGAGTGCGGGAACGGTGCCGATGACACAGGCGGCCATGAAGGCGTTGACGTACTGGACGCCCCCACCCTCTTGGGCGAAATCGCCGATACCCACCTGAATGGTCTTCATGTCTCCCTCATTGAGGAGCAGGCTTGCCCACATGAAGTCGTTCCAGGCGTTGAGGAAGGTGAAGATGGCCACCGCCATGATGCCGGGCAGCGTCACGGGCAGGATGATCCGCCAGAAGGCGCTGAAATAGCTGCAGCCATCCATCAGAGCCGCTTCTTCGAGCTCGGGGGGCGCCGCAGTTTCGAAATAACCACGAAGCATTAGGACCGAGAACGGAAGGGAAAAGCCCACATAGGCCAGGATGAGCCCGATATAGTTGTTGAGCAGCCCCATGTCCTGGATCAGGAAATAGATGGGAAAGACGCGGGTGATGGCCGGGATCAGGTTGGTCAGCAGAATGATCGCCAAGATCGCTGTGGCTCCTGGGAACCGGAACCGCGCGAGCACATAGGCGGCGAAGGTGGCAATGATAGTGGCGATGAAAGCGGCAGAAAACGACACCAGCAGCGAATTGCCAACGTAGCGCCAGACAGGGATCAGCCGGTTCGCGTTTATGTAGGGCTGGATGCTCCATTCGGAGGGAAACCAGACCGGTGGCAACGCGCGGATTTCCGTATTGGTCTGAAACGAGCTTTTCACCATCCACCACACGGGCAGCAGGATGTAGGCCAGAAGGGCCACAGTCACCACAAGGATAAGAACGCGCATCACAAGGTCGGCGCGGCTCATCGAGGAAAGACGGCGGAAAAAGCGGTTGGTCGAGCTTGCAGTCGGCTGCGAGGCAGTCAGGGTCATTGCGAAGACCTTTGGAACTGGGAGCGGATGTAGAAAATGCACATGAAGCCGGTCAGCAGCAGGATCACCCCGCTCGAGGCCGAAGCCAGATCGAAGCGGTAGAACGAGAAGGCCTGCTGATAGGAATAGACGGCCATGATGTTGGTGAGGTTTTGCGGCCCACCGCCAGTCATGATGTAATTGATCTCAAAGCTGCCCAGGCCACCGATGATCAGAAGCGTGGTCAGTATCATCAGAACTGGCTTCAGCGACGGCAGCGTCACGTACCAGAACTTTTGCCACATCGTGGCGCCGTCCACTTCGGCGGCCTCATAAAGGCTGCGCGGTATCGACTGCAGCGCGGCAACAAGAAAGATGATGGCGAACGGCAGGCCATTCCAGACACGCACCGCAATAATCGACAGCATCGGAATGCTGATCGGACCAAAGGTCGAGGCGTCACTCAGAAACCTGATATTGCCGGTGGTGATCCCCATATCCTGCAAAAGAAAGTTAATCGGGCTGCGCTCGGTATTGAGCAGCCACATCCAGATAGCCGAGGCCACGGCAGGCGGCACGAACCAAGGCACCATGACAGCCATGCGCATCAGGGTGCGCCCATGATATTTTGCACTCAACACCTGTGACAGCAGCAACGCGAACACTAGGGTCGCAACCACCGCGATAACGGTGAAGATGACGGTATTGAGGATGCTCTGTGTGAAGCGCGGATCGCTCAACACGGCGATGTAGTTGTCAAAACCGACAAACGGCGTCCCGAACTCTCGCATTCGCAATAGGTCGTATTCGACAAAGCTCATCCAGAGCGACTGCAGCATGGGATAGATACCCAATGCAGCGGTGATGAGCAGCGCCGGGGCTACCATCAGATAACAGAAGAGATACTTCTGGCGCGTCATCTCGAGCACCTTGAAATGAGTTTATCGATCAGGGAGGGGGTATCGAAGCCGGGGTGGGACGCGCCCGGCTTCGATGACGTCAGCCGCTATCAGTTAGCGCGGTCCAACTCGGCCTGCATGCGCTGCTGCGCCTGCTTGACTGCCGCGTCGATGTCGGCATTGCCGATGACAGTGGAATAGACCAGATCGTATAGCACGGCGCCGGGCTCGGGTGCCGCAATGGCGGCCCAGACCGAAGAGGGCTGCTGGGAGGTGTGACCGTAGTTCACGGTTTCAGCCAGCACGGTTTTCCAAGGCTCGTCCGACCAGAGTTCGGAGCTCATTACAGAGCGCATCGGGCTGACAACGCCGGTTTCGTTGCTGATAAGTTCCATGTTTTCCGGCGTGGAAAGGAACTTGAGCCAGTCAATGCAAGCCTCGACATTTTGCGTGCCGTGCAACACGCCCCAATAGCCACCGCCCATGAAAGCTGCCTGGCCAGCAGGTCCCGCAGGCTGTTCGCCCAGGGCCCATACGCCATCGATTTCGGGGAAGTCACGGTCAAAGCGGGCCGGCCAGGAGGCGAGTACGCTGCCATTGATCGCCACATTGCCCGAAGTGAAGTCGGTCAACGGGTCGGAACTTTTCTCAAAGATTTCCGGCGAAGTCACCTGATGGACATGCACCAGGTCCTGCATAAACTTAAGCGCGGCGCGCATCTCGTCATTATCGATGGTTGCGGTTCGGCCATTGTCCGCCAGGAACTCGCCGCCAGCCTGCCAGTAGAATGGATAAAGCACCTGGGCCGGGCTGTTATTGCCGGGCGCATAGCCCCAGCGCGTAACATTGCCGTTGCCATCGCGCACGGTCAGGGCCTTGGCCGCTTCAACCAGTTCGTCCCAGTTGGTGGGCGTGCCGTCGAGGCCTGTTTCCTCGAAAAAATCGGTGCGATAGAGGAAAGAGCGCACATCGACGCGCCATGGAATGCCGTAGAACTCGTCGTTCCAAAACACGTCCTCAAGCGTACTTTCGTAGAAGTCCTCGCGAAGGGTCGGCCACTGATCCAGATATTCGGTGATCGGCATGGGGCCATAGCGACCCGCGCCAATTCCTGCAAACGAATGCAGCCAGTACATATCGGCACAATCGGGCGCCGCGCCGCCCTGAGCAACCGTCAGCCATGTGGTGAACTGGTTGGAGGAATTGATGGTTTCCACGCGCACCTGAATTCCCGTTTCGTCACGGAAACGGCTGGTCAGATCATCCATCAGGTCACTGAAGACTAGAATGTCGCCCTGCGGCTGGGTCCAGAAGCTGATTTCCTGAGCCTGTGCGCCGGCAACGAGTCCGTAGACCGAAGTTGCCAGACCTAGCGCCAAGGCGCTGCGGCGCAGGCTTGGGGATTTTCTACGATGGGTATTGGGGATCATTGGGTTCTCCTCCCTGATCGACAAACAATTCGGCTAGCTGCGAAGGCCTCGCATCAGAGCGATGGTCTTGCGGATGTGGACGAGCATCGCCTGCTCGGCACGATCTTGATCGTGCGCTTCGAGCGCATCGATGATTTCGATATGTTCAGCCATGGTCTCGTGCGGCGGCCGTAGCAGCCCCTGGGCAAACGAGGCGGTCATGATGCCCTGCAGCATCTCGAGCTGGCGGGCCAGAAAGGCGTCGTCGATCAGCCCGGCCAGGAATGTGTGGAACTCGTGATCTGCAGCGCGATACGCGCTCCAGTCCGTGTCACCCTCCTCGGGCAGCGAAGACTGCAGAAGCGAGCGAAGATAAGCGGTATGCTTGCGCTCGATCTTAGACGCGATAAGCCGGCAGGTTAATCCTTCTAGCACCGCGCGGATCTCGAACAGATCAGCAATCCGCCTCGGCCCAAACTCTAGCACAGTCGCCTCACCACGCGGCGACAGCGAAACGAACCCTTCCCGCTCGAGCGCTGCAATGGCGCTGCGCAGCGGCGTCCGGCTTACTCCGAGCTGGCGAGCAAGATCTTCTTGGACCAGCTTCTGGCCGGGCAACAGCTGACCGGTAACGATCTGCTCCCGCAACGTACGGTAGCCGAACTCTTCGAGATTATTTGTGGGCGTCACGACCATTTTTGGCACCGTTGATTGAGGACGATCAGAGACCGCCGGTTATGGCTTCCAACCTGTCGAAAAATGCATGTTTGTGTTCGGTATTGATCGACCAGTTGACCGGCATGGTCTGGAAGCCGCTCAGGTCCGCATAGCTGGTTTCGCGCGGCCTGGACGCCCAGTCGCATTTCACCTGCTTTTCATCGCAACCGTAGCCTTGGTCATAATAGCCCCAGGAACAGCCTGCCTCGATCGCCGCTTCCATATTGTCCAGATCGATTGAGTCTTCGTTGCAGCAGATGGGGCGCGGGTTCTTGAGGTACGTGGCGCTGGTCTTCATCATCTTGAGCTGTTCGCGAAAGACGCGCGGCGGCAGATCGTTACCATGGGGCAGGAAGAGATCCACCATATCCATCCAGGGCCCGCAGGGCAGATGGATATAGGCGTGCGAGCTGCTGCCTACGAGCAGGCGCCGGCCATCCTTGGTCTCGGATTTGGCGATCTCGATCAGCTCGTGAATGCCACCACCCGACAGCAGACCCGGCTGATCGCGGAATTCGTTCTTGATATCGAGAATGATGTTCCGATGCCCGGTTTCGAGCAGCCAGCGCGTCGCTTCCCTTGTGGCGCGGCGGACCGCGTCGTCGCTTTCGAAGCGTTCTTGGCGCCAATAGAAATAGTTGACAATAACAACCAGCCCCGCCTTGTCAGCAGCATCGAGCACCTGCGCCAAACGCGCCATATAGGCGGGCTTGAGCGACCCATCCCAATTGAATGCGGAGTTGATGTAGGTGTCCGACAAGGGCTTGGTGTAAATCGAGCCACCGCCCTGAAATCCAACCGTGATGCCGAGCAGGCCCTTTTTGCGATAGGTGGGCAGCATGGCGATAAATTCGCGTGTGTTCCGATCTGGATCCCAAACTCCAGTATCGGGATAGGCCCAGTTGCCCGCGGTCTCGGGCAGCTCGTCATCGAAGGTGGCCTGAACCATGCGGCTGTTCATCAAAAGCCCCTCGATACGGCGCCCTGCGTGATAGCGCCCCTCATAGGTGATCTTGCCATCGATGTAGAAATCCGCGCCCCGGATCGAAACTTCGGTCATGCTCTTTCGCGCCCCTCCGCCTAAAACTGCATTCACCGTATTCTTTGTATACGGTGAATGCAAGTGGTCGTTTCGAGGATAAAGTTGGTGAAGTTTTGACAGGCCAAAGTCGCTAAAGGCGCCCAGCTAGCGGACGATTCAGACCCCAGCAAACAGTCCGAGTGAGTACAGAGTGCTTTGGCGATCTAAAAATCTTCACGAAATGATCTAAGTCACCACCGCTGGTCTGACAGAGATTAGAAAGGCTGGAACGCCTTCCGGAGGCTGCGCGCGAACCGCTTACCTGCTCCTATCTTCACAGCCTGCGCAGTCACTCCGAAAAAAGGGACAGTCATTGGGAAAACGCCAAATGCATATATGTGCTGCGCGTCAAACAGGGTGAGACTCAGCGTCAATCAGGATGAGACGGAGCGGTTGGTGTGTGTCGCAGGGAGGGCGTAGCCCGAC
>JADGNE010000064.1 GCA_015234425.1 Devosia sp. | reverse complement strand
ACCCCTCTCTGCACCGTGAAAGGGTGCCGTCCTAACCGATAGACGAAGGGCGCGTCTCAACGCTGGGTGTCGTATAGAGGGAGCTTTTCGCCGTGGCAACCCCCTCCGAAACGAATTTCAGCTTTTTTCAAAAAAGACCGAGTTATCAACAGCCTGAGAAGGTTACGGGGCGGTTGTAACCGCGCGGCCGGTCGCGCACGTCGACGTGGATGAAGGCCCGGCCCGGGTAGCATCCGAGCCCGCCAACGCCCTGTGTACGCATGGCAAACTGGATCATGCGGGCCTTGTCGACGCCAGGGATGGAGATGTCCGCGGCCATGCATTTCTTGTGGTAGGAATTGTCCGCGCCGCCGGCGGCGGAATTGTTGTGGTTGTCCCGATAGCCGGAGTGCATCACCACCTTCTTGCCGAAATGGCCCTCGAACTCCCAGATCAGGAAGCGCAGCTTGGGCGTGATGCAGAACGCATTGACCGATTTGGAGGCAACATAGGTGCCCCAGTCGGATCTCAGGCCGTTGTAGCCGGAGCCGCTCCCATTGGCGAACATGGCCATGGGCACGCAGGCACTGAGCGCAACAAGCATCCCGAAAAGGGCGAAGATTTTATAGGCGAGGCGGGGCATGGCGACTTTCCCGATTGGCTGATGTTGCCGGCGGGCAACAGGCAATGGGCCGAACAGTTCAGTCGCTAAAATTAGAGCGGTTTCGCTAACCCCCCGCTAAGGCAAAAGGTTAGCGAAACCTTAAGTCGATCTTACCAGCTGCCGGTGTTCGGCATCGAAGCCCATGGCTCCTGCGGCGGCAGCGTGCCGTCCTGGATCAGCTCGACGGAAATGCCGTCCGGGGACTTTACGAAGGCCATGTGGCCATCGCGGGGCGGGCGGTTGATGGTGACGCCCATGTCCATCAGATGCTGGCACAGGGCATAGATGTCCTTAACCCGATAGGCCAGGTGGCCGAAATTGCGGCCGCCGGTATATTCCTCCGGATCCCAGTTATAGGTCAGCTCGACCTGGCCGCCGGCGTCGCCGGGCGCGCTGAGGAAGATGAGGGTGAACCGGCCCTTTTCATTCTCGGTGCGCCGCACTTCTTCAAGGCCCAGCCCTTCGCAATAAAAGCGCAGGCTGTCCTCGACATTGGTCACGCGGACCATGGTGTGAAGATATTGCATTTCGGTCTCCCTGAAGGTTTTCGACCGCTTGGGTAACAAGCCGGGTCTGGCCCGGCAACCGCGGCCTGGGACAGTCCGTCAACTATTTCGCAACACCTTCTTAACTTTTCCCCCTGAATCGGACAGACTGGCGCAGTATTGTCGGAGTACCTCGCTGGGGCGAGGATGAGAAAAAGGCGTTGGGGCATGGGGGTTAAGGGCATCGACGACAGCGGAGACGGCGCGAATCCACACACGACAAGTGGTGTGGACGGACGCGAAGATCATGCCGCCTCGGCTGCGCAGCCAACGCTGGATGTCATCGAAATCGCCGGTGCGATCAAATGGTTCGATGCCGGCAAGGGTTTTGGGTTCATCGTTCCGGACAATGGCATGGCTGATGTGCTGCTGCACGTGACCTGCCTGCGCCGCGACGGCTACCAGACAGCTTATGAAGGCGCCCGCATCGTTGTCGAGGCGCTCAATCGTCCGGGCGGCCTGCAGGCGTTCCGGATCGTCTCCATGGATGAGAGCACTGCGCGCCATCCCGCGCAGATGCCGGCGCCGCGCACCCATGTCGTGGTCGAGCCGTCCTCGTCCATGGTTCGCCTCGAGGTGAAATGGTTTAACCGCATCCGCGGTTTTGGGTTTCTCTCCGCAGGGGAGGGGACGCCCGATATCTTCGTGCATATGGAGACATTGCGCCGCTTCGGCATCACCGAATTGCGGCCGGGTCAATACGTGCTCGTGCGCTACGGAAACGGACCCAAGGGCCTTATGGTCGCCGAAATCCGACCCGATGGTTGGGGCGACGCTCCGTCGTCTCACTAGGCCCGTCCAAAAGGTATCATTATGCTAAGCTTGGCGTCATCGATGCGAAACGCGCTGGCTGCTGCTGCGGTCCTTGCTGTCAGCCTGCCGTTGGCTGCCTGCAGCGATGACAGCCGCCTGGTTATCCAGAGCGACGGCGAAAGCCATGTCTTCACCGTCGAGCTGGTGGACACGCCGGGGAGCCGGGCGCAGGGCCTGATGTATCGTCAGGAACTGGCCGATGACGCTGGCATGCTGTTCGATTTCCAGGAGGAACGTCCGGTCTCGTTCTGGATGCGGAACACCTTTATCCCGCTGGATATGCTGTTCATTAGCTCCGACGGTGTGATCCGCACCATCCATGTGAACGCCATCCCGCATGATCCGACGTCCATCCCCTCGCAGGTGCCGGTGCAGTTCGTGCTGGAGATCCCAGGCGGTCGCAGCACGGAACTGGGTATCGAGCCCGGCGACACCGTCGAGCATGCGCGGATCAAGGCCGCCAACTAGAGCCGCGCAAACACCATGCAGTCGAGCACCGCCAGGAGGTGCAGGCTCGCACCCGCCACCACAAACACATGCCATAAGGCATTCTGGAATTTGAGCTTTTCCCAGAGGTGGAAAATGATCCCGGCCGAATAGGTCACCCCGCCGGCCAGCAGCAGCCAGAGCGTGGAATCCGGCAGTGTCTGCGCCAGCGACTGGAACACCAGAATACCGCTCCAGCCAATGGCCAGATAAAGCGCGATCGCCATGCGCCCGAATTTCTCCGGGACGATGAGTTTGAGCGCCACCCCGACCAATGAGGCGCCCCAGACAAAGCTCGTCATGATGGCGCCCATCGGCGTGCCGCCGATGACGGCGAGGAACGGCGTATAGGACCCTGCAATGAAAAGGAAAATTGCCGCCTGATCGAGGCGCGCCAGATGCTTTTTAACCGGAGATACCGGCCACAGATTATAGGCCAGCGACACGCCGAGTACGAGGATCAGCGTCGCGACATAGACGAGCAGCGCAGGGAAGGCCTCGGGTGCGGTGTGCAGCAGGGCGAGGGCCAGCAGCGACGAGCCCGCCGCAATGGCGATGACCAGGCCGAAAATATGGACCGCCGCGTCGGCGATCATCTCTGAAGTCGAATAGGGCCGCTGTTCTCGGCTCCACCATGAATATGTCACGGCGCCAGCGCTTCTGCGCGTCATCTCCGTCTCCCTTGGTTAAACCCAGCTTGGGCTACGGATAATGACCAGACTATTGATCAGTTGCGGCTATTGTGTGCCATCGTGAATGGCGATCCAACTTATCTGGTGAACAAGTTGTGTGCTCGCTTGACGGGTAACGCTGTCGTTACGTACGCAGCGAGCATGAGCAAGTCGACAAAGCCACCGGTTCAGATCTACTCGGCCCTCGCCGACGCAACCCGCTGCAAGATCCTGACAATCCTGCAGACCGGCCCAATTCCGGTGCACAAGCTTGCCGATGCTTTCTCCATCAGCCGCCCCGCCATTTCTCGCCATCTGCGCGTGCTCAAGACCGCAGGTCTTGTGGCCGAGGTGAAGAAGGGTCGCGAGAATCTTTATGCCTTCAAGCCCGCAAAGCTGGAACGCGCCCGCGCCTGGATCGAGCTGATGGCAGCCCCCCGAGAGGCTGCCGTCGCGGATGCCGCGCCCGAAGTCATCGTTGAAAAGCCCAAGCTGAAATCCGCCAAAAAAGCGGCCCCGAAGACAGCCAAGATTACCGCTCCGAAGGCAGCAGAGCCGCCCGCAGCCTCTGTCGAAGACAATGCTGTTCTACCGGCGCCGACGCCCAGCATCAGCCAGATGGGTTTTGATTTCTAAAAAAACGGCCTGACGGCTAACTCGTCAGACGGGCGCGAGCGGGAGCGTCTCGAGGGCAGGGGCGTCCTCACCGCCGAACACAGCATCCACGGAGCGGCAAAATTCGGTAGCCGACCACATGATGTGGGCCTTGTCCGCGCAGATCTCGACCGCCGCCATAGCCGCGCGCGCGCCAAGCGCTACGGGCACGATCTGGTGGCCAATAACCTCTGATGCCGCGAGAGCCGCGGTAATGTCCTTGCGCTGGTCGCCGACATACCAGATGACGTCACGGCGACGCACATCCCGTCCGATGCCCTTGAGGGCAGTGACCAGCGGATCCGGCCAGGGCTTGCCGCGGATGACGTCTTCGCGGAACACGCTGGCGGTAAAATACTTCTTGAGATCGAAGGCTTCGAGCACGTCGTGGCCATAGCCACGGCCAAGGCCGTTGCTCACGAGGCCGAGCACCACACCATTGCTTTGAAGCTGTTCGAGGGTAGCGCGAAGCGCGGCGCACGGCTGCAGCATCTGTTCCACCGACTTGCGACGAACACGATGGATCGCCCGGTGAACCAGCAATTTAGGCGCCTTGGCCTCGGCCGTGCGATGACGGCGAGCCAGACGAAACCGAGCAACCAAGCGGCCGGCCCTGTGCGAACAATCGTCCAGGAACTCGAGTGCTTGCAGTACCCGCGGATTGACGTGATGTACCAGCGTTCCATCGAGATCGAAAAGTACGATGGTCGGCGGTGTCAGTTTGGAATCCAGCGTCACTACCCCCTGATGCCCGGAAACTGACCCAATTTTGTCCGCTGCACAACCCAAAACAGGGATTTTCACCAGAGTGTGCAACCCGGCCAAGTGCCGGATGCGCATGGATTCCTTGACCGCAACCTTAACCCGGGTGAAGGAAAACCACCTAAAATCAGACGGTTCTCGCTAACCCTTCCATCAGTGATTGCGCCTTAAACCCGACGCTTTCTTTCCACTGGTGCAACCCTGCCTTTCAGGTGACGCATGGCGAATCTCTATCGCATTCAGATCGTTTAGTCTAAATTGAACAAAGTGAACTAGATCTGACGAGTTGTTGTGACCACCGCTGCGATTGATCGCTTTATCGAAGAAATGGGCCTTATCGCGCAGCAGGACGGTGGACCCCGAATTGCAGGGCGGATTATGGGACTGCTGATTGCCGAGGGCCGGGAGCTGAGTCTGAACCAGATTAGCGAACGGCTGCGCGTCAGTCGGGCCAGTGTCAGTACCAATGCAAGGCAATTGGCTGCCCGCGGCTTGGTTCGCCTGAAGACCCATTCGGGTGATCGCCAGGACTATTACGAATTGTCGTCTGCCAGCTATGTGCAAATGCTCCAGGAAATGGCAGGGCGACTGGAGAAATACGCAAGCGTTACAGAGGCTTGCGCTATAGAAATTGAATCAGAATCGGAAGGTGCGGCGCGTCGGGTGACGGAGCTTTCAGCCTTCTATCGAGACTCTTCGCAATTCCTGGGCAATTGGGCGACCGTATTGCTGCAGGGAAAAGCTTCGCTTCAGGATAAAAAGCAATGACCGCCACCAACGATAAACCCGAATGGGCCCAGAGCAAGCGCGAGAAGGCGAACGCGCTCCGCGTAGCACAGGGCTTGAAGCCGAAGCGTCGGATTGGCCCATGGATTGTGCTGGGGGTGCTGGTGATCGGCGCTGGCGCCTTCATGTTCCTTCAGCCGCCGGCACCCGAGCCCGTTGCAGCGGTCGAGGAGACCGCCGTGGTCAAGCAGATCCTGCGAAGCGAAACAGCCGAGATCGCACCGATGACACTGCGCCAGACCGTCAAGGTCACGGGCTCGCTGGTACCGGGCCATCTGTCGAGCATCGCCTCGCAGGCGTCCGGGCGCGTGTTGTCGGTTCTTGTCAGCCCGGGTGATACGGTCGAGGAGGGCGCTGTCCTCGCTGAGATCGATCGTGCGACGCTCGAGCTCCAGCTCAACCAGCAGCGGGCAACGGCGGAAGCCACCCGTATCCAGCTGGCCAATAGCCGCCAGCAGCTCGAACGCACCGAAGAACTGGCCCGTCAGGGCCTGACCAGCCCTTCAAATCTTGAAGCGGCGCGTTCGTCCACCGCTGCACTGGAATCCAATCTCGCCGCGCTTGAAAATGGTGTCTCGGGCGCTGAAATCGCCCTCGCCAACGCCACTGTTCGCTCGCCGCTGTCGGGCGTGGTGTCGGTCCGTTCGGTCGAGCCAGGCCAGACCATTTCTGCTGGCACGCCGCTCTTTACCGTCGTCAATCTCGACGAAATGGAATTCCAGGCATCGGCCTCGGTCAATTCCAGCGCCTTGGTGAAGTCCGGCCAGAAGGTTGACGTCACCGTCAATGGCGTCGACGGCCAGACCTTTGAAGGCGAGGTCGTGCGCGTCAATCCGGTCGCGACCACCGGGACCCGTACCGTGCCGATGTACATCGCTATCGACAATGTCGATGGCATGCTGCGCGGCGGCATGTTCGCCGTGGGCAATGTCACCGTTGTCGAAAAGACCGAAGCGATCGCAATTCCGACCACTGCCGTGCGCGAGGACGCGGAGGGCCAGTATGTGCTTGCCCTCAACGACGGCACGCTGGAACGCAAGGCTGTTGAGCTTGGCGCCCAGTGGGATCGTGGCCGCACCGTGGAAGTGACCGGTGTTGCCGTTGGCGAGACGGTCATTGCCGGTGCGCTGAGCGAGCTTTCGGCTGGCGACGCCTACGAAATCGTTGGGAACTAAAATATGTTTTTGACACGCATCAGCGTCAACAATCCCGTGTTTGCCACCATGATCATGGTGGCAATCATGGTGTTTGGCATTTTCTCCTATTCCCGACTTCCGGTTGAACAGCTGCCCGACATCGACCTTCCGGTCGTTGCTATCGTCGTTGCCTATCCGGGCGCCTCGCCTGAGGCAGTCGAGCAGGACATCATCGAGCCGATCGAAGACGCGGTGAATACCATCGCCGGTCTCGATACGGTTCAGTCGATCGCCCAGCCTGGCCGCGCCATGGTCATCATGATGTTCGACCTCGAGGCGAACTCGCAGCAGAAGGCCCAAGACGTTCGCGACAAGATCGACCCGATCAAGGCGAATTTCCCGGCCGCAGCGATGGACCCGCAGGTGCTGCGCTTTGACCCGTCGGCGCTGCCCGTGCTGTCGCTGGCCGTGAGCTCGGACACGCTGTCCGCACGCGACCTGACAGCGCTGACCGAGGAAATCATCGTCAAGCGCCTCTCCAATATCAATGGCGTCGGCTCGGCGACCGTTGTGGGTGGCACGCCGCGCCAGCTCAACATCCAGATCGATCCTGATCTGCTCAACGCCTACAACATCAGCCCTGCCGCTGTGATCAACGCGCTCAAGGCCTCCAACAAGGACCTTGCCGCCGGCGCGATCACCGAGAACAGCATCGTGCGCTCGATCCAGGTTCTCGGACGCATCGAGGATCAGCAGGACTATTACGACATCACTGTGGGCAACCAGGGTGGCCAGCCGGTCACGCTGCGCGATGTCGCCACCATCGAGGACGGTACGGGCGAAACCGAGTCTCTCGCCATCCTCAATGGCGAACCGGCCCTGGCCATCAATATCCTCAAGACCCAGGGCGCCAATACCGTTGGCGTGGCCAAGGAAATTCGCCAGACCATCGATCGTCTGCTGCGGACCGAACTTCCGGCCGGTCAGGTCAATATCGAAGTCGTGGTCGACAACGCCAAGCCCGTCGAGGACTCGTTCCACGCCGTGCAGAACATGCTCATCGAAGGCGCCGTGCTCGCGGTTGTCATCGTGTTCCTGTTCCTCAATTCCTGGCGCTCGACCATCATCACGGGCCTGACCCTGCCGATTTCGATCATCGGCACCATGGTGGCGCTCAGCTTCCTTGGGTTCTCGCTCAACACCATGACCCTGCTGGCCCTGTCGCTGGCCGTGGGTATCCTCATCGACGACGCCATCGTGGTGCGTGAAAACATCACCCGCCACCTGCACATGGGCAAGTCCCACCGTCAGGCGGCTTTTGACGGCACCAATGAAATCGGGCTGGCGGTTCTAGCCACCACGCTCTCCATCGTTGCCGTGTTCCTGCCGGTTGCCTTCATGGACGGCATCATGGGCAAGTTCTTCCTGCAGTTCGGCGTCACCGTCTCGGTTGCAGTGTTGATCTCCCTCTTCGTGGCCTTCACCCTCGACCCCATGATGTCGAGCGTCTGGTACGATCCGGCGTCCAACCCCAACGCAAAGCGCGGCCCGATCGGGCGGCTGATCCAGCAGTTCGACCGCTTCTTCGAATGGGTCACCGAAGGCTATCGCCACCTCATCCGCTGGGGTCTGAAGTTCCGCAAGACGGTGCTGCTGATCGCTCTGCTCTCGATGGTTGGCGCGCTGGCCCTGTTCCCGCGCGTTGGCGTCGAATTTGTGCCGGCGACCGACAACGGCATTTTCACCGTGAAGGTAGAAACACCCTCGGGCTCGTCCAAGGAGTACACGGAAAGCAAGTTGCGCCAGGCCGAACTGATCGTGCGTCAATATCCGGAAGTCGAACGCACCTATTCCACCATCGCCGGTGGCATGTCCGCGGACGGCGCCAATGTTGGCACCATGACGGTGACGCTGGTCGGCCAGGCCGAACGTGATATCAGCGTTGCTGATTTCATGCCGAAAGTGCGTCGTGACCTCCAGGCGATCCCGGGCAGCAAGTTCGAGGTCGCCGTGGCCTCGATGATGGGCCCGAGCACCGCGCCGGTTTCAGTGACGCTCTATGGCGACAGCTTCGAAGTTCTGGAGAATCTGGCCGATGGCCTGATGGCGGACCTCCGCAACATCAACGGACTGATCGATATTTCGTCATCGCTCGACGAAGCGCAGCCTGTTGTCGGTATCCAGATCAACCGCGAACTGGCGGACAGCCTCGGCGTGTCTCTGGGGCAGATCGCGGCCACCCTGAGCCCGCTGATCTCGGGTGAGGACGTGTCCGATTGGGTTGCCCCCAATGGTCAGGTCTACAAGGTCGTCGTGCGTCTGCCGGAAAGCCTGCGCAACGATATCGAAGCCATCGGCAACCTGCCGATCGCCCAGACCGGTACCGGTACGCAGGACATGATCACGCTCGGTCAAATTGCCGAAGTCGTCGAGAGCAACGGTCCGGCCACGATCAACCGCCAGGACCTGCAGCGTGGCGTGACCATCACGGCCAACCTTGAAGGGGTCGAGCTGGGCACGGTCATCCCGCAGTTGCAGGAAGCCATTGCCCGCATCGACTTCCCTGTTGGGTATCGCAGCGGTTTCGGCGGTGAAGCCGAGCAGATCGCTGACACCATGGGTTCGGTGGGCTCGGCCCTGCTGCTGGCGGTGATCTTCATCTACCTCGTGCTGGCATCCCAGTTCGGCAGCTTCTTGCAGCCTCTGGCCATCATGGGCTCGCTGCCGCTGGCCCTGATCGGCGTGATGGTGGGCCTGCTTGTGGGTGGGTCGACGCTCAACATGTTCTCGGCCATTGGCTTCATCATGTTGATGGGTCTGGTGGTGAAGAACGCCATCCTGCTCGTCGACAATGCCAACCAGCACGTCAGGGGCGGCATGAACCTCTATGAAGCGCTGGTGGAAGCGGGTGTCACCCGTTTCCGTCCCATCATCATGACGACCCTCGCCATGATCTTCGGCATGCTGCCGCTGGCACTCAGCCTGCATGAAGGCAGCGGGCAGAACGCGCCAATGGCCCACGCAGTGATCGGGGGCCTGATCTCCTCGACCGCGTTGACGCTCCTCGTGGTGCCGGTGCTGCTGACCTATATCGACAGCTTCAGCCGCTTCATCGGGCGCTTCACGCCCAAGGCGCCACATGACGATGAGCACGAAGTGCTCGTCGAGCAGAAGGCCTGAGAATGCAGAAAAGGCGGGGAGTGATCCCCGCCTTTTCTGTTTTCTGATGGTGGGGTGTGTGATGACCCCGCCTAACCTCCCCCTGAAGACGAGGGAGGAATCCGCCGGTGGCACCTAGACCTCTCCACCTACTCGATGGGTCCGTCCCCCTAAGAGGGGGAGGTTAGGTGGGGGTGCTCCATCAGGAATGGACCACCCCCTAAATTTGCCAGTCTTACCACTGCGGCCCGACGCGGGCCGGGTCGATCAGGCCAGGGCGGCCATCAAGGCTCAGCGCGCTCTGGCGAGCGGGCGTGCGAGAGATCACCTTGCCACCCTTGATGACAGCCAGGCGCGTCGGCTTTAGGCGGAGGGCGTCGATAGTGTCCTTGGCCTGCAGCAGCACCATGTCGGCCTTGCAGCCAACGTCCACACCATAGCCCTCAAGATGCATGATCTTGGCCGGGCCCTTGGTGACGAGGTCAAAGCACTTGCGCATGGCTTCGCGGCTGGTCATCTGCGCGACGTGCAGGCCCATGAAGGCCACTTCCAGCATGTCGCCCTGGCCGAGCGAATACCAGGGGTCCATGACGCAGTCATGGCCAAAGGCGCAGTCGATGCCATAGTTCAGCATCTCGGGGATGCGCGTCATGCCCCGGCGCTTGGGATAGCTGTCGTGACGGCCCTGGATGACAATGTTGATCAGCGGATTGGCGGTGGCGCTGACGCCAGCCTCGACCATGAGTGGCAGGAGCTTTGAGACGTAGTAATTGTCCATGGAGTGCATGGAGGTCAGGTGGGAGGCGTTGACGCGCCCGCCGAGCCCCAGACGCTGGGTTTCATAGGCCAGCGCCTCGATGTGGCGGCTCATCGGGTCGTCGGTCTCGTCGCAATGGATGTCGACGAGTAAACCGCGATCCGCGGCGATTTCGAGCAGTGCCTTGAGGCTCGAGGCGCCATCGGCCATGGTGCGCTCGAAATGCGGAATGCCGCCGACGACCTCGACGCCCATGTCGAGCGCACGGTCGAGCAGTTCGACTGCGCCGGGATAGCGGTAGTAGCCGTCCTGCGGGAAGGCGACGAGCTGCAGGTCGATATAGGGCGCAACGCGCTTCTTGACCTCAAGCAGGGCCTCGACGCCCAGCAGGCGATCATCGCAGATGTCGACATGGGTGCGGATGGCGAGGAGACCCTGCGACACGGCCAGATCGCAATAGGCGAGGGCGCGCTCAACGACCGCTTCCTGAGTAAGAAGCGGCTTGAGCTCGCCCCAGATCTTGATGCCGTCGAGCAGCAGGCCGCTCTCATTGTGGCGCGGCAGGCCGAGCGAAAGCGTCGCATCCATGTGGAAGTGCACATCGACGAAGGGCGGCGCGACCAGCTGGCCGCCAGCGTCGATGGTCTCGCCGGCGTCACCGGCTAGATTGGGTTCGATGGCCGCAATGCGCCCGTCGCGGACGCCGATGTCCACGCCGTTTCGGCCATCGGGCAAATTGGCATTGGTGATTTTCAGATCGAACATTGGCATTTCCAGTCGTCTTGTTGGTCGTCAGCGTCCGGTTTGTCCGAACACTCCGGCAGATGGCCGAAGGGGCCACCGGGACGGGCCCGGTGGTGACGAAATTTAGTGTGTCCAGCTTGTGCCGGAACCAGTCTTAGTGGCGCTGTCCCTTGGTCCAGGGCTGGAGCAGGGCGCGCGGGTAGTCTGCCCGCCGCGCCACAAGGATCAGGGCGACGATGGACAAAAGATAGGGCAGCATGAGGAAGATCTGGCCCGGCACAACCTGGCCGATCTGCGCCTGGAGGCGGATCTGGAAGGCGTCGAAGGCGCCGAAGAGGAGCGCGCCGAGCAGGGCCTTGCCGGGCTGCCAGGAGGCGAAAACAACAAGCGCGATACAGATCCAGCCGCGGCCGTTGACCATGCCGAAGAAGAATGCGTCGAACGCCGACATGGTGAGGAACGCGCCGCCCAGCGCCATCAGCGCCGAACCGGCGACCACAGCGCCGATGCGGAGGCCGCGGACGGAGAGCCCTTGCGCCTCGACCGAGGCCGGATTGTCGCCCACGGCGCGAATGGCAAGGCCCAGCGGGGTGCGATAGAGCACAATGGCGATGAGCACCACGAAGGCCAGAGCCAGGAAGGTCAGCGGCGTCTGCTGGAACAGTGCCGGTCCGATGAACGGCAGATCCGACAGGCCCGGAATATTGAGCGGCTGGAAGGCGGCGATGCGCGGCGGCGTAGAGACGTCGGGCAGGGCGGTGCGATAGGTGAAATAGCTGGCGCTGGTCGCGAGCAGGGTAATGCCGATGCCCGAGACGTGCTGGGAGAGCCCCAGAACCACCGTCAGGATGGCGTGGATGAGCCCGAAGAAGGCACCGGCGCAGGCCGCGACGAGCACACCGCCCCAGAGGCCAAGGCCAAGATAGACCGCGAGCCACCCCGCCATCGCCCCGGCGACGAAAATGCCCTCAATGCCAAGGTTCAGCACGCCAGCCCGTTCGCAGAGCAGGGCGCCGAGCACACCGAAAATCAGCGGGGTGGCGATGCGCAGGGAGGCGGCCCAGAAATTCGCGGAGCCGAGGATTTCAAACAGGACGTCCATGCTCAGGCCTCCACGCTCTTGTTTTCGTAGCGCAGGCGGAAGCGCAGGAAGAAGCTGCCGACCAGCACGCAGAGCAGCGACAGGGCCACCACAAGGTCCGCAATATAGTTGGAAATGCCTGTGGCGCGGCTCATGGAGTCGGCGCCGACGAACACAGCCGCCACGAACACGGCGGCAATGACCGTTCCGATGGGCGAAAGCCCCGCGAGCATGGCCACGACAATGCCCGAATAGCCAAAGCCCGGCGACAGATCAGCCGAGAGATAGCCCTTTACGCCTGCCACTTCGCTGACACCGGCAAGACCCGCGAGGCCGCCGGAGATCAGCGCCACCTTGAGCATGGTGGCATTGACCGGGATACCGGCAAAACGGGCCGCCGCCTTGTTCTCGCCCACGGCGCGGATTTCAAACCCGAGCACTGTCTTGCGCACAACGATCCAGAGTGCGATCGCGGCGACAACGCCCACGATCAGGCCCCAATGCATGCGCAGGCGCGGCAGGAGTTTTGGCAGCTTGGCTTCGGCGGCGATCGGCACCGATTGCGGCCAGCCCATGGCCAGCGGGTCCTTGATCGGGCCTTCGATCAGCATCTGGATGAAGAGGATGATGATGAAGTTGAGCAGCAGGGTGATGACCACCTCGTCCGCGCCAAACTTCTGCTTGAAGATGGTGGGGACCACCATCATTAACCCGCCTGCGACGAAGCCAGCGATCATCACAGCCGGAATGGCGATTGCGGGTGGCATCTGCACCATGCTGCTGCCCACCAGAACGGCGGCGAGCGCACCGATATAAAGCTGGCCCTCGGCGCCGATATTCCAGAGCTTGGCGCGGAAGGCGACCGCGGCGGCAAGGCCGGTCAGAATGAGCGGGGTGGCGCGGTTGAGCGTCTCGCTCAGCGCAAAGGTGGAGCCGAAGGCCCCCTGGATCATCAATCCATAAGCGGTGAGCGGCGAGCCGCCGGCGAAGAGCACGGGAATCGCGACCAGCAGCAGCGCGACGATACCAGCGCCAAGCGATACGGCCAGCTTGAGGCCGATACTGGCGTCGGTTCGGGGTTCGAGACGAAAACTCATGATGCAACCCCTGCAGTCTGAACATGCTGTCCGGCCATCAACAGGCCGATCGTGCCACGGTCGAGGTTTTCCGATGGGCCGGCATCGGTGACCATGCCGGCGTGCACGACGAGGAACCGGTCGGCGAGCGCAAAGAGCTCGTCGAGGTCTTCGGAAATGACGAGGACGGCCGCGCCACGATCGCGGGCGGCGATGATGCGGCGGTGCACTTCGGCCTGCGCTCCGACATCGAGGCCGCGCGTCGGCTGATTGGCGAGGATCACCTTCGGTTCGCGTTCGAGCACGCGCGCCAGAATGAGCTTTTGCACATTACCACCGGAAAGGAGCCGTGCCTCGGCTTCCGGACCGGGGCAGCGCACGTCATAGGCGGCGATGGCGCTTTCGGCGCGGGCGCGCATGGCGTCGCGGTTGAGCCAGCCGGCCCGAGAAAATTCGGGGCTTCGCACATCCTCAATGGCAATATTGTCCGCAACACTCATCGTGCCGACCACGCCGTCATGCTGGCGATCTTCGGGCATGCGGGCCACGCCGGCTGCGACGAGCGCGCGCGGATCGGCGGTGTGCACGGGTTCGCCATAAAGCTTCAGCGCGCCTTCGGTGGGCACGGCGAGGCCGGAAATCAGCGCTGCGATTCCCGATTGTCCATTGCCCGAAACCCCGGCGAGGCCGACGATCTCGCCCCGGCGCAGGACGAAATTGACATCGGTGAGGGCCTGCTTGCCGGCACCTTCGCGCAGGCCGACGCCCTCAAAGTGCACAAGCGCCTCGCCCGGCGTGGCGGGTGTGCGCTTGATCTCGGCAACGGCCTTGCCGACCATGAGATCGGCAATGGCGCGGCGGTCGGCTTTGGCGGCGTCCAATTCGCCCGCCTTCTTGCCGCCACGCAGCACGAGGATGCGGTTGGAAATAGCCAGCACTTCCCCCAGCTTGTGGGAGATGAAAATAACGCCGAGCCCATTGGCGGCCAGCCTGCGTAGCACGGTGAAGAGGCCATCCGCCTCCTGCGGCGTCAGCACTGCCGTCGGTTCGTCGAGAATGAGCACCCGCGCATCGCGATAGAGCGCTTTGAGAATTTCGATGCGCTGCTTCTCGCCCACGGTGAGATCGGCCACGCGGCAGTCGAGATCAACATCAAGGCCGCTCTCGGCGATGATCTTTTCGACCTTGCTGCGCGCTGCCGAGGCGCGGCCGAAGGACAGGAGCTTCTCCGTGCCGAGACGAATATTGGCGAGGCCCGAGAGGTTCTCCGCCAAGGTGAAATGCTGGTGCACCATGCCGACGCCGGCATTGAGCGCTGCACCGGGCGAGCCGCTGGGCAAGGTGACCATCTCGCCATTAACCGCCACGCGCACCTGTCCCTCGTCCTGCACATAATGGCCGAAGAGGATGTTCATCAGCGTGGTCTTGCCCGCGCCATTCTCCCCCAGCAAAGCCAGGATCTCGCCCGTGTGCAGGGTGAGGGAGATGTCGTCATTGGCGACCAAGGGGCCGAAACGTTTGGTGATATGCTCAAGGGAGAGCAGGGGGGCGGATGATGGCTGGTCGGTCATCGGTCGCTTCCGTTTGGCGAAAGGGAGATAGATGCGACGTCAGTCACCCTATCAAGACAATCCGTTATAGGGGCAGAACCACATGGGTCATAGCGTGCACCCCAACAGCATTATGCTCCTCCCCTATGCGGGAAGGAGCAATGAGGAGGGGAGCCGTGGTCCGGCTCCCGAGTGTCCGTCTTAGTTGGACTTGGGTTCGTTGTCGTTGATTTCGACAGTGAACGTGCCAGCCAGGATCTCGGCTTCCTTTGCCTTGGCAGCGGCAACGGCGTCTGCGCCGGCGAGGGCTTCGTCGACGACGAGGCTCGAGCCACCGTGACCCATGAAGGCATAGATGCCGTAGTCGGACGCGGTGAACGTGCCGCCCGCAACGTCTTCGATCGCCTTGTTGATCATCGGCTCACCGTGCCACAGCGCGGACGCCAGAATGGTGCCCGGATAGTCAGCAGCGGTGTCGATCACATTGCCGATGGCGAGGATACCGCGCTCCTTGGCAGCGTCAGACACGCCAAAACGCTCGGCATAGAGAATGTCGGCCCCCGCATCGATCATGGCGAAGGCGGATTCCTTGGCCTTCGGGGGATCGTACCAGGAGTTGATGAAGCTCACCGAGAACTTTACGTCCGGATTGACCGCAAGAGCGCCATCCATGAAGGCGTTCATCAGGCGGTTCACTTCCGGAATGGCGTAGCCACCGATCATGCCGATCTGGTTGGTCTCGGTCTTGAGGCCAGCGATCATGCCGGTGAGGTAGCTCGGCTCCTGGATGAAATTGTCGAAGGTGGCGTAGTTCGGCTCCACCGGCGGCAGCGACGAGCCCATCAGGTACATGATTTCGGGATATTCTTCGGCGACAGCGCGCGAGGGCTGCTCGACACCGAAGGCCTCGCCAATGATCAGCTTGTTGCCCTGCTCGGAATACTCGCGCATCACGCGCTCGTAGTCGGTGTTGGAGATGTTCTCGGAATAGACATACTCAATGGTGCCAGCGGCATCGGCGGCCACGAGCGCATTGTGCAGGCGGCTTGCCCACTGCTGCTCGACCGGCACGGTCCAGATTGCGGCGACCTTCAACGCTTCCTGCGCGATGGCGGTGCCCGACATGGCCAGTGCCACGCCTGCAGCCATGACAGAAACGAAGCCACGGCGGCCCAACACGAGTTTCATCATCATCTCACCCCGTTTGTAGAAAAGTTAGTCCGAATTTTCCAGGTGCCCATCTAGTGAGCAAGAACCCGCGGCTTGGCAAGCATGAGCATCGCGTTGTTCACCGGCATGTCGGCGCAGAACCGCCGTACTGCCATGGGCCTGGTCCCCGGAAAATCCTTTCAAGAGGCGTAACGGTGCAACCGCGATGGCGGTGCGCCGTTTTGCTTGTCGGAGGTGATGAAGATGACAAAGACCCCAAGCAAGACTGATGAAGCCGCGGCCATGCAGGACGGCAAGAAGCCCGGCCCCAAGGATGCGCCCGTGCAGGTTCGTGATGCGGGCAGCGAGGCCCAGGAACAGCCGCCTCGCAAGTGGGACGAAGTCGACGAGAGCGTCGACGAGACGTTTCCGGCCAGCGACGCTACAGCCAAATATTGATGATATACGGGGAGGGGCGCTTTCGCTCTTCCCCGCCAGAGGCTTTGCCCATAAAGCTGCGGGATGTCCCGCGCCCTTTCCCGTTCCGCCGCAACCCTTATTGGCTTTTTGGCCGTGCTGCTCTGGTCGCTTTTGGCGACGCTGACGGCGGCGAGCGGGGACATGCCCTCGCTACAGTTGACAGCCATTACCTTCGGCATTGGCGGTCTTTGCCTGATGGTCGTGCGGCCCGGCGCGATAAAGGCCATGCGCCAGCCGCTCTCGGTGTGGCTGGTCGGGGTTATTGGGCTCGCGGGCTACCACTTCGCCTATTTCTTTGCCCTCAAGAATGCGCCGCCGGTCGAAGCCAGCCTGATCAATTATTTCTGGCCGGTGCTGATCGTGGTGATGTCGGCCATGCTGCCCGGCGAAAAGCTGCGCTGGAACCACATCGCCGGGTGTATTCTGGCCCTGGGCGGCGCGGGTCTCGTGGTGACGCGGGGGCAGGGCCTCGTTCTCGATGGACAATATGCGCTGGGCTATGCCGCCGCGCTGTTCGCAGCTTACGCCTGGTCGAGCTACTCCATTCTCTCGCGCCGCATGGCCAAGGTGCCGAGCGAAGCCATCGCCGGCTTTTGCCTCGTCGTGGCGCTGCTGGCATGGCTGTCCCATCTGGCGCTCGAAACGACGGTCTGGCCGAGTTCGCCCTGGCAGTGGGCGGCGATCGTTAGTCTCGGCCTCGCGCCGGTGGGGCTCGCCTTTTACGTCTGGGACATCGGCGTCAAGCAGGGGGACATCCAGATCCTCGGCGCCGCATCCTACCTCGCGCCGCTGCTCTCGACCTTGCTGCTGATCGTTTCCGGCTATGCCGAATTCAGCATGATCATCGTCATCGCCTGCGTGCTGATCACGCTTGGTGCCGTCGTGGCGGCAAAGGACATGTTGTTTCGCCGCCAGCCGAAAGTTGAAGTCGCGCCCGCAGAGGCGGGCTGACGCCGGCCTATCGGACCATTTGCGCAGCGAGGATGCGGGCGCTGGTGGGCCCAAGCGTAAAGCCCTGATGGCCGTGGCCGAAGTTGAACCACATGCCGGGGTTCTTGTCCGATGGGCCGATCATGGGCAGCATGCCGGGCAGGAACGGCCGTGTGCCGCGCCAGGCATCGGCTTCCACCGGCTCACCCAGTGCAAACAATTCGCGGGCCGCTGCTGTCGACCGATCCATCTGCCGCATGCTGGGCGGGCCGTCGAGTGTGGTCAGTTCGGCGCCGGTCAGAACCCGCAGCCCCCGGCGCATCGGCGACAGGAAGGTCCCCGTCTCGACGTCATAAAGCGGCAGGTCCGGGCCGTTCTCAATCTGGAAGTGGCGGTGGTAGCCGCGCTTGAGCACCATCGGGATGGCATGGCCGAAACGCGCCAACAGCGCAGGTGACCACGGTCCCAGGCAGACGACCACGCGCCCGGCCGTCAGCGGGCCGTTATTCGATTGCACTTTCCACCCGGCGCCCGCGCGCTCAAGGCTCATGGCATCGCCCAGCACCATTGAGCCGCCGCGCGCCATGAAGAGATCCGCATAGCGCCGCACGAGGCCGCCCGGGTCCTCGCAGAACCACGATCCCGTCCAGTGAACGGCGCCGGCCAGTTGGGTTTTGAGGTTCGGCTCGGCTTGGGACAGCTCGCTGCCCGTCATGACCGTTGAGGGAACGCCATACTGGGCACGATAGCGCTCCGCCGCGGCCACGGCTTTGGCAAGGCCCTCCTCGGTCCGATACGCCTTGCGATATCCGCGCCGCGAGATGATCGCCTCGGCGCCCGATGCGGCGATCAGGGGCGCATGATCATCGGTCGCGCTGAGGATCATCTTCGACCACACCGGCGCGATATTGGCCTTGTATCCCGTCGGCAGAGAGCTGCGCGCATAGCCCAGCAGCGGCACCAGCCAGCTGGGCAGATCCTTGAACCGCCAGACCACATCATTGGTGCGCCCGGTGGCGATCGACCAGAGCGTCTTGACGTCGAGCGGCAGTGGATAGGGCTCGACAGCCTCAGCCTGGATCATCCCGGCATTGCCATAACTGGTTTCTTCGCCCGGCCCGCGCCGGTCCAGCAGCGTCACCGAATGGCCCTTGGCCTGCAGCGCCAAGGCGGTCGAAACGCCGACCATGCCGGCGCCCAAAACGATGATCTCAGTCATATGATGTTGCCAGTCTGCTGCGTGGACCCCGCACGGCGCGTCAATCCGTCCGAGGAAGGCAGACTGCTGGCCCACAGGAAAGACTCCTGGGCGGGACGATCCGAATCCGAAATGTCTGTCGCCGATTTGATCATGTCGCGGCCCGGCGCCGCAAGCGCGATATCCGCTGATCTCAGGCGTCATGAAGCTTGTGCGACAATACGGCACTTCCAGCACGGAGGCGCGCCCAAGCGGCTTACCAGGGATGACCTGACGGGCTGGGGTGATTGAAATGGTCCGTGATGGCGAGGAGAACGACCATGTGCAGGCGTTCCGGTGTCTCCGGATTTTTGAGACACTTTACCTTCGAGGAAATGGTGAAGGAGCGCGCGCCCTTCTTCCCGCTCACCGTATAGTGCAGATATTGACGCGCCGCATCGTAAGCCGCCGCCACTATTTGGAACTGCATAGCCCTCGTCCCAAGGATATACCGCATCAAGACTAGCAGGTTTTTTCGCGCCTGTGATGCTCTCCCGAAGCGCAACAGTAACTGCCCGCTTCACTTGTTCGCGTCTGGCACCTCGTCGAGAGTAAACGCGGGCAGGATCATCGGCCGGAATGGGCCGCCTGTTTCGAGCATCTCCGCCAGCTCAGGATCGGGCAGGCCGGAATGGATCCCGGTTCGGACCAGCGCCGCAGCGATGCCGAATTGGGTGGCGCCGGCGATGTCGTGTTCGATGCTGTCGCCGATCGCAACGACGTTATCCTTCGCTGGCGTGCCGCAGAGCTGAAAGGCGTGCGCGTAGATGTCGTTGAAAGGCTTGCCGATCCAGCGGACAGTACCCCCCAATTCCTCGTAGACCCGTGCAATGGCACCCGCTCCAGGCGCTGTTCCGTCACCGGTGAGCATTTCCATGTCTGGATTGGTGCAGATGGCCGGGACACCCCGGGCCGCCGCGGGCCGCAATAGTTCCCGGTAGGCGACGAGCGATATCTTGTCGGCCTCGCTGCCTGAGATGACAATGAGGTCGGCGACCTCGCTCGCAGGCACGCTCTCAAGCTGCAGGCGGTCAGCCAGATTGGTGTCATCGCCGCTCGAAATGGTGAGGCAGGTCGCCGCCGCGAGGGGCATGCCAAATCCGCCGCTTCTGACCAATTCGAAGGCGACGTCCCCGGAAGTGACGAGATGATCATAGAGATCGGGCCCGATGCCGAGCTTGGCGAGCCGCCTGCCGTTGTAATCGCCCGCGCGTCCTGAGTTGGAGAGGATGATGACGGTTTTTCCGCGCGATTTGAGATAGTTGAGGGCCTCGATGGCGCCGGCGTATGGAATGGCGCCATCCAGCAGCACGCCGAACTGATCGACGAAAAAGAACTCGTAAGCCTCGGCAATTTGCTGCAGCGAGACAATTGGCTCAAGCTTGGCCATGATGCGCCCTCCCGAGTGCCAGACGCGCCACGCCGACAGCGGCCTCTACCGACTGTGCTGGCAGAAAGGGTACGCCCAGTCTCCTCATGCGGAGGCGTTCCCACGCATGGTTCGCCGCGCCGCCGCCCACGGTGCGGACAGAGGCAAGCGCTGGGCCGCCCAGTTGTTCGAGGATATCGTAGCCGCGCGCCTCGATATCGGAGATCCCCTCAAGCAACCCCTGGAAATAGACCGCATCGTCATCAGGGCGTGGCAACACTCTCGGCTGCAGGTCGGGAGCGCTGACCGGAAAGCGCTCCCCCGGTCTGGCCAATGGATAGTAGGAGAGGCCGGTCGGCGTCTCCGGGTCGATCCCAGCGCTCAGCGCATCGAGGTCTGCGTCCGGCAACAGCGCCTTGATCACCGCGCCGCCGGTGTTGGACGCGCCCCCCGCCAGCCACATCCCGTTGACGCGGTGGCTGTAGATACCGAATTGCGGGGCGTCGATCCGTTTCGCCGACAAAAGCTTGAGGACCAGCGACGAGCCCAGCGCGGTCACGCCGTCGCCGATCTCCGACGCGCCCGTGGCGAGAAAGGAGGCGCAGCCATCCGTCGTGCCCACATGGACCTGGCACGCTTCCGGCAGGCCGAGCGCCCGCGCCCAGGAGCTGGTGGTGCACACGGGGCTTCCCGCAGGACGCACCGCCGGCAGCAGGTCCAGCGGCAGGCCGGCCCGCGCGATCCACTCCGGCCAGCTGCCACTCTCGAGATCATATCCGGTTTTGAGCGCGTTGTTCTCGTCGCTGAGGGCCGTTCCATCCCCGAGCTGCATCGCCAGCCAGTCCGCCTGATGCACAATCCGTGCGGGAGAAAGTCGCTGATGAAAATCGATGGCCTTTCCGAGCGGCGAACTCGCCCCCCGCGCCGGACTGGAGTGCGGCGCGTGCTCATCAATGCTCGCAAGGATGTCCGCGGAGGGGACTGGTGCATTGTAAAGTGCGGCCGGCTCGATTGGGGCGCCGCTGTGGTCCAGCGCCAAGACCGTGCCTGATGTCCCGTCTACAGAAACCGCGATGGCGCCGGAGAGGTCCACTTCTGCCCGCAATTGGACAAAACAGCTTTCAACGCCCGCGATCCATTGGCTGGGATCCCGCGCGGCCTCCGCCCCGGTAAACCCGTAGGCGCCTAAGCCAAGGGAGCGTCCGTCGTCATCGATCGCCGCTGCGCGAATGCCTGATGTTCCGAGGTCAATGCCGACGGCGGCCGCCCGTTTCATCCCTGTGTGGCCTGTCGATCGAGGGACTGCCTGTATTTCTCGGCCTCCCAATGGGTGAGCTCATATTCCTGATCCGCCGTCAGGTAATTGAGCCTGCGGCCCTCCGGGATGCGGGTAACCACTTCGGCAAGGCATCGGACCATGGCCTGCCCACCCGCAGTCAGCCCCTTGCGCACGAGTACTCCCTGTCCGGGGAGCACAACAAGCTTGGGCTCTTCGGCCGACACTGTGGCAGCGAGATTGCCAGGTTCATCGAGCGTTCCGAGTTCGGTGCCGAGGAAGATGACATGGTCCGGATAGAGCGAGCCGCCGCGCGCATGGGTCAGCGCGATCGGGTCGAGCGCGATATCGTGGCACTCCGGGTCGTCCGGAAGAGCATAGTCACCAAGCGTCTCTGCCTCAGCCTGAAGCCGGGAAAAATCTGCCAGCGCTGTTGTTCTGCGCGGCAGGGCGAGGGCAGCAGTCACCTCTTCCACCCGGGCCGCTGTTTCCTCAACGGTGTCGCCGCAGACCACCAGCCCGTGATTGGCCAGAACCAGCACATCCGGCGCGCGGTCGCGGACCGCAGCGATGGCCCGCGCCAGTGGCGTCCCAGGACGGCGATAGGGGATCAGCGCCCAGCTCAAATGGGGTAGCCGATCGGCAAAGATCTGCGTCAGCTCGTCCTCGGCGTCGGTGCACACAGCATGGGCCAGCGTGTTGACGCAATGGAAATGGGCAACGACGCGCTGCGGGATCGAGGCATGCACGCTCGCTTCGATTGATGGTCGAAGGCCTGAAACATTGAGGTCTGCGACAACGAAGTCGGTCGCTTTCTCGGCGCGCGGATCACCGGCGTCGAGCGCTTCCACCAGCGGGGCGGTTTCGAGCGGCACCATGATGTCGCGCTCGAGCGCATGCGCCAGCCATGTGCCGGAGGCCTTCACCCACATCACATCGCCGATCTTGATCGAAGTATTGCCGCCAGCACCCTGTGTGCGGGTGATGTCGCGCCCGAGCCTGGCGGAAAAGGCACTGAGGGCCGCAAGCGCCTGCGTGCTCTGCTGATCCGCCGCCATCGGGCCCTCCCTTTCGATTGGCGTCTTTCGCCATCCCATATGGTCTAGGCCACCTGAGGAACTTTCGTCAAGCATGATGAACTTTGATCATCAACCCCTTGCAAGGGTGAGCGAGTTGTGAATACGATGGCTCCAATGAGGCAATAAATTGCCCAGGGAGGGATAGCCGCGTGATCGACTCGGATCGTCACCAGCAGATCGCCGACATTTTGAAGGATCGCCCCTTTGTCTCGGTGCGCGATCTTCAGGATGCTCTGGGCGTATCCGCCGCTACGATCCGTCGCGACATCGAAAAACTGCATCAGCAGGGGCAGGCGCGCAAAGTCTACGGCGGCATTTCGGCCCGCGAAGGCAGCGCCGGCAAGGCCAGCTCCGCGCGCCCCTATGATGAAAACCGCGATATCGCCGTAGATGCCAAGCGTTCCATAGCGCGCCTCGCGGCCACCCTGGTGCGGGACGGCGACTCCATCATCATCAACGCCGGCTCGACTTGCTTTCACCTCGGGGCCATTCTCGCCCAACGCAGCCTGCGCGTTTACACCAATTCCATGCCCCTTGCGGCCCATCTCGGCGACAGCGGCTCCTGCCAGCTGGTCCTGCCGGGCGGCGAGCTGCATCGCGAGCCGGGCATTCTAGCTTCGCCTACCAACAGCACAGCCCCGTTTTATGCCTCCCGTTTCTTTGTGGGGGCGCAGGGCATCAGCGGCGAGGGGACGCTGGAATCCCATCCCCTTCTAGTCAGGGTTGTCAGCGAACTGAGTGACTGGGCTGACGAGGTGGTGGTCCTCGCCGATAGCCGGAAATTCAAGATCCGCCCCCGCAATGTCGTGCTGCCTCTATCGCGCATCGGCACTTTGGTGACCGACGAAGACCTGCCCGATGCGACCGCCAAGGAACTGGAGGATAATGGCGTCACCGTTCTCATCGCCGGAAGCGGGGGCGCTGAACAATGAGCCTGGCGGTCTTTGATCTCGGCAAGACGAATTCAAAAATGTTCGTTCTCGCTCGCGACGGGGCCATCCTCCATCAGAGCCGCACAAAGCCGGTCTGGATCGATCACCATGGGCGCCGCGTGCTCGACGATGCCCATCTCTTCAACTGGATGAATGCATCCCTCGCCGAAATCGCCGATCGGCATGACGTCACCGGCGTCATGTTTTCGGGCCATGGCTGCACCTTCGCCCTTGTCCGGCCCGAGGGGCTCACCCATCCCGTCCTTGACTACGAACAGGATCCGCCCCTTGATATCGCCGCAGCGATCGACGCGGACATTCCTCCCTTCAGCGAAACCTTCTCTCCGGCCCTGCCGCTGGGCTTCAACTACGGCCGCCATCTGCTCTGGCTGGCCGCGGTCGAACCAGACGCCGTTTTAAAAGCCGAATGGATCCTGAGCTATCCGCAGTTCTGGAGCTGGCGCTTCAGTGGCGCGGCCCGCTCGGAAGTCTCCTATCTCGGCTGTCACTCCCATCTCTGGGCGCCACTGGCCGATGATTTCAGCGATCTGGTCAAAGCCCAGGGCTGGGAAGAGAAGATGCCGCCCTTTGCCCGTGCCGGCGCACCTCTTGGCTCTTACCCACTCAAGACCTCCACCGGCGATCGGCAGCTGGTGGTTCATAACGGCGTCCACGACAGCAATTCAGCGCTCTATCTCTACCGCGCCCTGGGCCTTGAGGATTTTACCCTTGTCTCGAGCGGCACCTGGGTGATCATCTTTAACACTGCCTGCCCATTGCAGGCGCTAGATGAGCGTCGCGACATGCTGGCCAATGTGACGGTCGACCGACATCCCGTCGCCACCATCCGCTTCATGGGCGGTCGCGAATATGATCTGATCAGCCAGGGGTGGACGGCTCCCATTTCCCTCGCGGCGCTCGAAAGCGTCATAAACAAGTCGATTTTCGCCCTGCCGTCCTTTGCGCCGGGCGGGCCCTTCCAGGGATTGCAGGGTCGCCTCATCGGCCCTCAGCCAACGCCGGAAGAGCGGGGTGCGGCGGCGCTGCTCTATGTCGCCCTGATGACCGATCTGTCCCTCGATCTTGTCCAGTCCAGCAATGATCTGGTGGTCGATGGCGGCCTCGTCAAAACCGGTCTTTACGGACCACTCCTGGCGCAATTGCGCCACAGCCAGAAAATACTCTCCTGCCGGGAGGTCGAGGGCAGTGCGCTCGGAGCAGCAGCTCTCGCCATGGAGGATTTCGATGTCCACGCGGCCGTTGGTGAACTCACGCGCAGCCAGCCTTTGGCCCTCGCGGGGCTTGAGGCCTACCGCAAGACCTGGCGCGAACACATCGCCGCAGAACAGAGGGAGGACGTGGCATGAGTGAGATGGCTCACAGCACCGCCCCGGGCAAGCCCGTCCTCGAAATGCGCAATATCAGCAAGACATTTGGCCCGGTCCGCGCCCTGAGCAATGTCTCGCTGACGGTCTATCCCGGTGAAGTCCACGCCGTCATGGGCGAAAACGGCGCCGGCAAGTCGACCCTGATGAAAGTTCTCTCGGGAGCCTACCGGCCTGATCCCGGCGGCGAAATTCTGCTCGATGGCCATCCGGTAGCGCTCGGCGACCCGATCAAGGCCCGGGCAAGCGGCATTTCCGTGATCTATCAGGAACTCAGCCTGGCGCCGAACCTGACTGTGGCGCAGAACATCTATCTCGGCAATCAACCCTCCCGCTTCGGCCTCGTGGACAACAGGGCGACCGAAAAATCCGCCAAGCCCATTCTCGACCGTCTCGGCATCGGCTTTTCGCCGCGGACCATTGTGCGCACCCTTTCGCTCGGCGAGCGGCAGATGGTGGAAATCGCCCGGGCTCTGTCGACCGACGCGCGCATCATCGTCATGGACGAGCCCACCACCTCGCTGACCTCGCGCGAGACAGACAAGCTGTTCGGCGTCATCGAGTCTCTCAAGGCGCAGGGCATCGCCATCATCTACATCAGCCATCGCATGGAGGAGATCTACCAGCTCGCCGATCGCGTCAGCGTGCTGCGCGACTCTTCCTATGTCGGCACGCTGGATCGCTCAGAGCTCTCCGCATCCAGGCTCGTCTCGATGATGGTGGGGCGTGATCTCTCCTCGTTCTACAAGAAGGAACACCGCACCCCGGCGCTCGACCGCCAGATCGCCCTGTCGGTGCGCGATGTCGCCGATGATGTGCGCGTCCACGGCTGCAGCTTTGACCTGCACAAGGGCGAGGTTCTGGGCCTGGCTGGCCTCGTCGGCTCGGGCCGCACCGAATTGGCCCGTTTGATTTTCGGCGCCGACAAGAAAAAATCCGGCACTGTCACTCTGGAGGGTCAAAAGCTCGACATTTCAGGGCCCCGCGACGCTATCGACGCCGGCATTGCCTATCTCACCGAGGACCGCAAAGTGCTCGGCCTCTTCCTCGACATGTCCATCGCTGACAACATCTCCATCAGCGTTCTGGGGGACGATGCCAGCGGCGGCACTCTTCTCGATCGGTCCGCAGCGCGGACCCGCGCCGAGAAGGCCGTGAAAGACCTGTCCATCCGCGCCGCAGGCACTGCCATCAGCGCCGGCTCGCTGTCTGGCGGCAATCAGCAAAAAGTGCTGCTGGCCCGGCTCCTCCAGAAGGACCCGAAAGTCATCATCCTCGATGAGCCCACGCGAGGCGTCGACGTCGGCGCCAAGTCGGAGATCTATCGGCTCATCGACGAACTGGCCAAGCGCGATATCGCCGTCCTCGTCATTTCGAGCGAGCTTCCGGAAATCATCGGCATCGCCGACCGCGTCCTCGTGATGCGCGAAGGCCGTATTGCGGGGGAAGTCCGTCCCACGCCGGACAAGCCGATCGACCAGGAAACCATCATGAATTTCTCAACCGGCGCTCTGCGCGAAACCGCAGCGTGACCCCGACCCACAATTTTCAACCCTAGGCAGGACCATGACTGACGCCCCTGTGAGCCCAATCGCCCAGCGCCAACGCGTTCGCGCCATGTTGGCCGCGCTTGGCATGTTGCCGGTCCTGATCATCCTCGCGGTGGGCTTTCAGCTGCTCAGCGGCCGCTTCATGAACCCGAACAATCTCTCGATTGTCATGCAGCAGGCCTCCATCAACACAGTCCTGGCGGCGGGCATGACACTGGTCATTCTCACCGGCGGTATCGATCTGTCGGTCGGCTCGATCCTGGCCGCATCCGCAATGGTGGCAGTGATCGTCTCGCTCTTTCCCGACATCGGCATGCTCGGCATCCTGGCGGGGCTTGCCATGGGTCTGGCCTGTGGCCTCGCCAATGGAATGCTCATCGCATACATGAAGCTGCCGCCCTTCATCGTCACCTTGGGCTCGCTGACCGCCGTGCGCGGTCTTGCCCGCCTGCTGGGCGCCGATACCACCGTCTTCAATCCAAACCTGCCGTTCCAGTTCATCGGCAATGGCAGCGTCTTCGGCGTGCCGTGGCTGGTGATCATCGCCTTCCTCGTCGTGGTCATGTCCTGGTTCGTGCTCAAGCGCACCGTACTTGGAACCCAGATCTATGCGGTGGGCGGCAATCCGGATGCGGCGCGCCTCACCGGCATCAACGTGCCGCTGGTGCTGCTCTTCGTCTATTGCTTCTCCGGCCTCATGGCGGGCCTTGGCGGCGTCATGTCCGCGGCGCGCCTCTACGCAGCCAATGGCCTGCAACTGGGCCAGGCCTATGAGCTGGACGCAATAGCCGCCGTCATCCTCGGCGGCACCAGCTTCGTCGGTGGCGTCGGCTCCATCTGGGGCACGCTGATCGGCGCACTGATCATCGCCGTCCTGTCCAATGGGCTCATCCTAACGGGTGTGTCTGACATCTGGCAATACATCATCAAGGGACTGGTCATCATCGCCGCCGTAGCGCTCGATCGCTATCGTCTCGCCGGCGGCGCGAGGACCTGATCAACCGGAATTCCGGCAACTGTGGCGCGCTCCAGCGGCCACTCAATAGGGAGGACTACAATGAACTTTCTACCAAAGCTGCTGACTGGTGTTGCACTTTCGGCCTTCGCCCTCGGCGGAGCCATGGCCCAAGAGAAGGAACTGACCAATGTCGGCATTTCTGTCGGCCTTCTGGGCAATCCCTTCTTCGTGGCCACCATCAAGGGCATTGAGGACAAGGCCCGCGAGATCAATCCCGACGTCCGCGTAACCTCGGTTTCCGCCGACTATGACCTCAACAAGCAGGTGTCCCAGATCGACAGCTTCATCGCTGCGGGCGTGGACATCATCATGCTCAATGCCGTTGACGCCAGCGCCATTGCCCCGGCTGTGCAGAAGGCCCGTGACGCCGGTGTCGTCGTCGCTGCCTTCGACGTGTCCGCGCCCGGCGCCGACGTTACCGTCATGACCAACAATGTCAGCGCCGGCGAGAAGGCCTGCCAGTACATCGTCGATGAACTCAACGGCGAGGGCAACGTCATCATCATCAATGGCCCCGCCTCGTCCTCGATCATCGACCGCGTCCAGGGCTGCAAGAATGTCTTCGCCCAGAACCCGGGCATCACCATTCTCTCCGATGACCAGAACGGTCAGGGCTCTCGCGAGGGAGGCCTCGCGGTGATGCAGGGCCTGCTCACCCGCTTCGATGACATCGACGCCGTCTTTGCCATCAATGATCCGACAGGCATTGGTGCCGAGCTCGCCGCCAAGCAGCTCAACCGCACCGATTTCATCATCACCGCTGTCGATGGCGCTCCCGATATCGAGGAAGCCCTCAAGAGCGGGACATCCATGATCAAGGCGTCCGCTTCTCAGGACCCCTATGTCATGGCCGGTCAGGCGCTCGAAATGGGCGTTGCCGTACTCAAGGGTGAAAAGCCTGCCGAGGACACCATCCTGCTCGAACCAGAGCTGATCACCTCGGAAAACCTGGACTCCTACCAGGGCTGGACGGCCGTCCGCTAAGTCAATCGAGATGCGGCGTGGCCCCCAAGGGCCGCGCCGTTACTGTCTTTGCCTGAGGGGACACATGAGCAAGCTGGGCATACATTCTTTTGTCTGGAGCGCCGGTTCGAGCCAGACCGACCTTGAGACGGCACTCGAGAATACCCGGGCTACCGGATTCAAACTGATAGAGTTTTCCTACCTCGACCCCACGCTGGTCGACGTTCCCTGGCTCGCTGGCCGGATCAAGGACCATGGGCTCGACGTCTCCATCAGCATGGGCCTGCCGGCCGAGGGCGATGTTTCGAGTGCCGACCCGGAGACGGTCAATCGCGGCCTCGAGATTCTCTCCGGCGCCATCGCGCTGACCCGCGATCTCGGCGGCACCAAGCTCGCCGGAATTCTCTCATCCGCCCATGGCAAGCAGGTGCACGCGCCCACCCTTGAAAGCTGGAAGCGCAGTGTCGGCGCCGTTGCCCGCGCCGCTGAAATTGCGGCTGGCGCAGGCGTCACCCTCAACCTCGAAATCGTCAATCGCTTCGAGAGCAATCTGCTCAACACCGCCGCCCAAGGCCTCGCCTTCATCGAGGCCACCGGCGCGGACAATGTGTTTCTCCACCTCGACAGTTTTCACATGAACATCGAGGAGGCGGACATCGGCCTTGCCATCCGCAACGCCGCCAACAAGATCGGCTATGTCCATATCGGGGAAAGCCATCGCGGCTATCTGGGTACCGGCAACATCGACTTCGCCGCCATCTTCGATGCGCTGATCGCCATCGGCTATGACGACTGGGTCACCTTCGAAAGCTTCTCGTCGGAGATCGTCGACGAAAAGCTCTCTATCGCCACCGGCATCTGGCGCAATCTCTGGGACGACAATGTCGACCTCGCCAACCACGCCAGAACCTTCATCGACCTCGGTCTCACCACCGCCCGCCGCAAGGCGGCGCTCGTCGCCAATCCGGATACGCTTTCGGGCCCCTGACAAAGCAGAGGCCCCGCGCGCTCCCTGGCGGCGCCGGGAGCGCGATGTCCGCTACAGCATTTCGTAGAGGAACAGGTCCGCAATCCTGTTCGTATCTGCAACACCTGGCACGAGGTTGGTGGCGCTGCTCACGAACAGGATTTTATTGCCATCGGGAGACAGCCGGGCGCTACTGGTGAAGCCGTCTCCATGGAGCCTGAGATTGGTGAGCGTGCTATCGCGATAGATATAGATGTCGAAGTCGCTATTGGTGCCATCGACGAGGTTGGTGGCCCTGCTGTTAAACAGGATCGTATTACCATCGGCTGATAGGATTGGGGCCTCGCTCGCACGGTCTCCATGTGCAGTGATGTTGGTGAAAACGCCGTCGCGGTAGATGATGATGTCATCAACGCCATTATCGTCCACCGCCCCGGTGAGATTGGTCGCTGCGGTCTTGAAGGCGATGGTACTGCCATCGGCCGAAACGGTCACATGATCGCTGTCGCCATCGGCATTGAGCGTGAGGTTGGTAATGACGCCGTCGCGATAGACAAAAATGTCTGCCTTGCCGTTGGTGTCATCCTGTCCCGCAACCAGATTGGTAGCCTCGCTGTAAAAGACAATTGTGCTGCCATCGGCTGAGATTTTGGCGCCGCCGCTGAGACCGTTGCCGTGCGCGGTGATGTTGGTCAGCGTGCCATTCTTGGAAACGAAAATATCCCTGACGCCGTTCTCATCTGCGCTTGCGGTAAGATCGGTGGCTTCGCTCGTGAACACGATGGTACTGCCATCCGCTGACACACCTGGCCCCGAGCTCGACCCGTTGGCATGTGCCGTGATGTTGGTCAGAGCCCCCGCGCGATAGACGAAGATATTCTCGTATCCGTTGGTCTCTTGAGCGTCTGCGATGAGATTTTGTGCGCTACTTCCAAAAACAACGGTGCTGCCGTCCCCTGAAATTTCGGGGAAGAAGCTGTTGGCTGCCCCGCCAGCCGTGATGTTCGTATAGGTCCCGTCCCGAAGGACGAAGACGTCCATGATCTCGTTTGTCTCCGTCACGTTCGGGTCGATGCCGCGAGACAGACTTGCGAAGGCAATGACACTTCCGTCGATCGACATCTGTCCCGCCATTGAGCCCGCATAACCTGTCGCATGCGCGGTGAGGTTGGTGATGGTTTCATCATCCACGATCGTCGCTGTGGCACTGGCCGTTTTGATCGCAATGCCGTCGGTCGGGTTCGAGATGGTCGCGGTTATGGTCTCGTTGCCCTCGACCACGACATCATCGATCAGCGTGATCTGGAAACTTGCGGTGGCGACGTTTTCGGCAAAACTCAGCTCTCCGTGCTGCAATGTCGTCGAGTAGTCGGTGTTGAGCGTCGCCGTGCCGGTCAGCGCGACAGCAATGGTGGCGGCATCCGTCGAGCCGGTTCGCGTGACCGTATAGGTGATTGTCGATCCGCTGCCTTCCACTGCGGAGGCGGTGGAAACCGAGATCGTATAGCCCGGCGCTGGGGTTGGGGAACTATCGCCGCCGCTGCTGTCGGCACCGGCCGGCGGAGTAAGGACCTTTGCCGCCAGATCTTCGTCTGGCGAGGGCGTGAACGGATTGTCCCGGTCAATCGCCTCGAGGAATTTGCGGGCAAGCGCGGCTGCGTCCGCGCCGTTGTAGGCCGCGATCTCCTCAGGCGTATCGAGGCTGGCCGTGAAGGCATCGGCGGCCTCCATCTTGGCAGTTACGGTGTCCTGATCGTCGTTCTGCGCGCCATCGAAAATATTGATGGTAATGGTTTCGATGGTCTGGGCGCCGCTGTCGAGCGCCGCCGTAAAGAAGGCGAGGCCCTCCGGATCCGGCGCGCGACCGAAGAGGGCAAGATAGATCGAACTGACAATTTCGCTTGGTGTCTGGCTCTCGAAGCGGTCGAGATATTCGGGTGTCCCGGTCAGGGTACCAATCAGGCCGGACAAATCCGCGCCCTGATTGGTGACGCCGTTCCAAAAGGCGAGCCCCGCGGGGTCTGCTGGACGGCCAAAGAGGGCGACATAAATGCCCTGAATGCTTGCCATGATCAAAAATTCCAATGGTATAAAATAAATTCATGCCCATCAGTGCTTTAAAATCATAACCGAAAGTTCAACGGGCTTGGCGCCAAGAGCGGATAGGCCAAGGCGTGTGTATTCCGATTGAATTTTGGGTTACCAAATTATCCCTGTAGCTCGCCGCCGCCGGTGGCGTTCCGCCGCCAGCGCTCGAGCGCCATAAACCCATCATGGATCAAGAGCGCCAGCGCGCCGACAATCAGCCCGCCCTGAACAACGAACGCCGTGTTGCCGGACTGCAGCCCGGCAATGATCACCTCGCCAAGCGTCTGCGCGGCAACGGTCGAACCGATGGTGGCGGTGGACAGGGCGATTGTCGTCGAGAGCCTAAGTCCGGAGAGAATAAGGGGCAGGGCGAGCGGCAGCTCGATCCGCATCAACCGCTGAAGCGGCGTCATCCCCATGCCCTTGGCAGCTTCCGTGACCGCGGGCGGCACGCCGGTCAGTCCGGTCAGGGAATTCTCGAAGATCGGCAGCAGGCCATAAAGGAACAGAGCGACCAGCGTCGGCGTGGTGCCGAAACCTAATATCGGCACGCACAGCGCCAGCACGGCGACAGGCGGAAAGGTCTGGCCAATATTGGCGATGGCCCTTGAGACCGGCAGGAATTCTGCGCCGAAGGGCCGCGTCACGAGTATAGCAAGCCCCACCGCCAGCAGCGCCGAAGCCGTGATGGCTGCGAAGACGATCGCCAGATGGCTCAAGGTCAGCGTGAGGAGACTGCCCTGGCTATAGACCGGGGTCTGCCCCGGACGGGCGAACATCGCGAAGAAAAAGCCGAAATCCTCCGGCTTGATAATAACCCAGGCCAGCAGCACCAGTGCAGCAAGGCGAATGAGGAGACCGGCTCTACTCACGGCCGGGCCGCCAGTGCGCCAAGCCTTTCGAGCGTGATCACGCCGATGATCTTGCCGTTCTGCTCCACCGGTGCCGCGCTGCGGCGCGCCCACAGCAGTTCCGAGTAGGCATTGCGCAGCGTCATACCCGCATTGAAAGCGTCGCCTTCAGCAGTGCCGGGTTCGACATGATCGGCAAGCCGGGACAGCGACAGCAGGCGGAACGCCCGGTCGGTGGTGCCGACCAGATCGCGCACATAATCAGTCGCGGGATTGGCGATGATCTCGGCCGGCGGCTCGCATTGCAGAAGCTTGCCCTTGTCCATCACCGCAATGCGGTCGCCCAGCTGGATGGCCTCTTCCATGTCATGGGTGACGAGCATGATCGTCGTGCCGAATTTGGACTGTATGAGCGCCAGATCCTCCTGCGCCTTGCTGCGCGTCACCGGGTCCAGCGCTCCGAAGGGTTCGTCCATGAGCAGAATGTCGGGCTCGGCGGCGAGAGCACGCGCTACACCGACGCGCTGTCGCTGCCCGCCGGACAATTGATGCGGCATCCGGTCACGGAACAGTTCGGGATCGAGTTGAAAAAGCGCCAGCAACTCGTCGACACGACTCGCGATTTTGCCTTTGCTCCATCCCAGAAGTCGCGGCACGGTGCCGACATTCTGCGCAATGGTCCAATGCGGAAACAGCCCGTTTCCCTGGATCACATATCCCATGTGCCGCCGCAATTCGTAGGCGGGCACGCTTCTGATACTGCGCCCGTCGACCCGGATATCGCCGGCGCTCGGCTCCACCAGCCGATTGACCATGCGCAGCAGCGTCGTCTTTCCCGACCCGGAAGTGCCCACCAGCGCGCAGATACTGTGCGGCTCCACCACAAGGCTTACGCCATCGACCGCGCGCGTGCCCGAATAGGCTTTGACCACATTTTCGATCTCGATCACGCCCGGGCCATCCTTCCGGCAGAGATTTCAATGAGGCTGTCGAGAATGACAGCGGCGACAAAGGCCAGCACCACCGTTGGCACTGCCCCCAGCAGCACCAGATCAGCCGCCGTCTGGCCGATGCCCTGGAAGACAAACACGCCGAAGCCGCCGCCGCCGATCAGCGCGGCGATCGTGGCCAGCCCGATGTTCTGGACCAGTACGATGCGGATGCCGGTGAGGATCACTGGCAGGGCCAGCGGCAGTTCCACCTGCATCAGCCTTTGCGGGCTGCTCATCCCCATCCCGCGCGCGGCTTCGACTGTCGCAGCGGGCAGGCCCGTCAGCCCAACCAGCGTATTGGCGACAACAGGCAGCAGCGCATAGGCGACCAGCGCCACCATGGCTGGCGCCGTGCCAATGCCAGATATCCCGGCCGCTCTTGCGCCCGGCACAGTGGCCGCCACCCAGGCGAGCGGCACGATCAACATGCCGAACAGGGCAATCGAGGGAATGGTCTGGATGACATTGAGCAATCCCAGCGTGCCGCGCCGTATTCGTTCGATTTTGTAGCCGACAATACCCAGCGGCACGCCAATCGCCACCGCCACAGCAACAGACGAGAGGGCGAGCAACACATGCGTTCGCGCTTCCTGCCAGAACGCCGGCGCCCGGCTCTGATATTCCTTGAGGATCGAGAGCTCGTTCCAGGCCCCGCTCCACAGCAAGGCCGCGACGAGGGTGAGCGAAACCGCCAGAAGACCGAGACGCTGTGTCGGCAGCAGTTTCCGCCGCGCCAACGCGTCGGTCAGCATGAGCGCAAGGGCGAAGCCAACAAGCCAGAAGCCGCCCCCGATGGATACCCTGGCATAGCTTTGATCCGGCTGAGCAAGCGCGTTCGCGGCAAGCCCGACCGAGATCATCACGGTGACCAGCGCCACCGCGCTGGTCCAAAGCTTGGCCAGTGCCGGTGCCCTGGTCAGCGCCGCCGCGAGCGCCGCACCAACCGCTATCACAAAAGCCACCACGGCGGGCGGGGGCAGGGCGTCCCACAGGAACACCCCATCGCCCGGCACGATCCGATTGGCCTTGAACACGGCAAAGGGCAGGAAAGATCCTGCCCCCGCTATTACCGCGATCAGCACGCCCAGCGGATCAAGACGCAGCCAACCCCGGCTGTCCTGAACGGCGGCACTTGCGGAGTTCATCGCTGCCCCGACGCGGTGCGCCCGCCAACAGCGCTAGTCAAGAAAGCCATTCTGGGTCAGGTAGTCCGTCGCCACCGCCGCTGCCGGCTCCCCGCCGAGCTGCACGCGGCCATTGAGGTCCTGAAGCACTTCAAGGCTCAGGCCTTCGAACACCGGCTTCAGCAGCTCTTCGATCAGCGGATATTCCTGAAGCACTTCCTCTCGGATGATCGGGGTTGGCTGATAGACCGGCTGCACGCCCTTGTCGTCCTCGAGCACGACGAGCCCGGACGCGCTGATCCCGCCGTCAGTGCCATAGACCATTGCTGCATTGACCCCATTGGTCTGCTGCGCCGCAGCCGCGATGGTCGCGGCGGTGTCGCCACCCGACAGCACCACCAATTGGTCCGGCGTCAGTGTAAAGCCATAGATCTCCTGGAATTTCGGCAGGGCAGGAGGCGAATTGACGAATTCGGACGAGGCCGCCAGTTTGACCGTGCCGCCACCGGCCACCCACGCCCCGAATTCCGAGAAAGTGGTGAGGCCATTGTCTTCAGCGACCTCACTGCGCAGGGCCACCGCCCAGGTGTTATTGGCCGGCGAAGGCGTCAGCCAGACGATCTTGTTGGCGTCATAGTCGAGCCCGGCCACCGTATTGTAAGCCTCGGCGGCATCGTTCCAGATCGGCTCATCCGCCCGGTCAAAGAAGAAGGCGCCATTGCCGGTATACTCGGGATAGATGTCGATCTCGCCGGCAATAATGGCTTCGCGCATGATCGGTGTCGCGCCAAGCTGGATCCGGTCTTCCACCGGGATCTCATTGGCCTCCAGCACCTGCTTTATGATGTTGCCGAGAACCCCGCCCTCGGTGTCGATCTTGGACGACACGACCACCTGGGCCGAGGCCGTGCCTGTCATGAGAACCAGCGCTGCGAGCGCATGGACTGCGGATTTGGCGTCAACCATGGCCTGGACCATCCCTTTTTCTGATGATGATTGGCCGACGTCCGACGCTTCCCCCGTCTGTCAGGCCCTCGGCCGTAACGCCTCGCAGCATGGCTGGTTCCGCCCGCTGCCCGGGGACGCCTCCATGTTTGTCGGCGGATCGTTTCTTCCGGCCCGCCGTTTCGAGCGTATCCCCCGGCGAAACAATCTCTGGAGACACCTCATGCTGCGCTCATTCCTCATCGGCCTTGCGGCCGGCCAGCGCGGGATCACACCGCTCGCAGCCATAGCGCTCGCCACTTACCGGCGCGAACTCTGGCCCGAGCTTCCCTTACAGCGCCTCTTCCGTAACCATGTGGTTACCGCCGGCGCCACCGCCTTTGCCGCGGCCGAGATGGCCGGCGACAAGATGAAATCGGCGCCTGACAGGATCGTGCCGATCGGGCTGGCGGTGCGCAGCGTCACCGCCGCTTATGCCGGAGCCGCACTGGCGCCCAAGGGGCAGCGACCATTGGGTGCCGCCATCGCGGTGGGGACAGCGCTCGTCTCATCTTACATCGGCTGGCGCATGCGCTGCGCCGCCATGGAGCGTTATGGGCAGACCGCCACCGGCCTCGTCGAGGACGCAATCGTCATGACCGGTGCGTTGGCGGTAGCGACGCCCAGGCTGATGGGTACCGCGGCACTTCTCGCGCCGCCGCGGCGATGATCACCGTGCCAAACCCACTTGTGATTTGCATGCAGCGTGTTGCAGGCCCACATAAATAACATGATACGCAAACTGACGCTCGCTCTGGGATTGATCGTGGTGGCGCTCCAGCCGGCCCTGGCAGCGTGCCCACCACCGCCGGCCGGCAGTACCGCTGAGGAAATCCGCGCCCATGGGGAGCGTCTCCTCTGCATCCAGCAACAGCTGGCGCAGGATGCCGAGCGTCAGAAATTCCAGACCGATATCGAGGCGCTCAACAGGTCGATCCTAGACCTTCAGCTTCAGAACAAATGGAATGCCCTGCCGCGCCCCGAGACCATGTTCCCGGCCGTGGTCTTGCCCTGAGCGGGTTGACCAGTTCAGTCGCGCCCGAAGTACTTGGCAATGCGCGCGACGATGCGGTCCGCCAGCTCCTGCTTGCTCCCCTCACCAAGATCGCTGACGCCGTCCTTCGCAACCAGCATGATGTGATTGCGTTCGCCGCCGAACACGCCACTGCCGGGCGAGACGTCATTGGCAAGGATCCAGTCGGCGCCTTTTGACCTCAGCTTGTCCCCGGCATTGCGCAAGAGATCATCAGTCTCCGCCGCAAAACCAACAACCAACTTTGGCCGCTCAGCGTGGTGCCCGATGGTTCTTAGGATGTCTGGATTGCGCACGAGGCTGATGGAGAGCTCCTCGTCGTCCCCGCCGCGCTTCTTGATCTTGCTCGACGCCACGCTGGCCGCCCGCCAGTCGGCGACGGCGGCAACGAAGATCGCCCCATCAACGGGCAGGGCAGAGGTCGCGACCTCCAGCATCTCCACCGCCGTTTTGACGCGCGTGATCTCTACGCCGGCGGGGTCGGGGAGGGCGGTGGGGCCCGAGATAAGGGTCACCGCAGCGCCCTCGGCAGCCAGCGCCGCCGCAATCGCGTGGCCCTGCTTCCCGGATGACCGGTTGGAGATGAACCGCACGGGGTCAATCGGCTCTTCGGTCGGCCCCGACGTCACGAGAAACGACAGCCCCTCAAGCCGCTTTCTTGTCGGTGCCAGCAGGTCCTGAGCCGCCGCCACAATAGCCAGCGGCTCGGACATTCTTCCAAGCCCTGCTTCACCGCTTTCCGCCATTTCCCCGGTTTCCGGACCGACAAAAGCAATGCCATCGGCCCGCAATGTCGCCAGATTGCGCTGGGTCGCGGGATTAGCCCACATCTTGGGGTTCATCGCCGGGGCGATCAGCACTGGGCTGCTGCGCGCCAGAAGGATCGCGGTTGCGAGATCGCTGGCCAACCCGAGTGCCATGCGCCCGATCAGGTCTCCCGTCGCCGGCGCCACGATGATGAGGTCCGCCTCCCGTGCGATCCGGATATGCCCCACATCGGCCCCCGCAATCGGCTCGAACAAGTCGGTCGCCACCGGCACGCCGCTGACGGCAGCCAGTGTGGTTGGCGTGATGAAATTGTTCGCCGCCTCGGTCATGACGCACCGAACCCGCGCACCCTGCTCGCGCAGGCGTCGCACTAGGTCCGGGCTCTTGTAGGCCGCAATGCCGCCCGAGACGATCAGCAGGATCTGTTTGTCGCGAAGGCTCATATCTGCTCCTGCCGGGCGCGGGCGATTTCAAATCCGCGTTCCCTCTGGTCAGCGCGCAAGGCCCGCGCCGCATCGAGATCGATATCAAACACGCGGACCTGGCTGCGCCCAAGGGTCTGGAGCAACTGCCTGCTGCTCTCGGGATCCGGATGGGCCAGCCCGGCAATGCCCGAGCTTGGCAGGTCGCCGCCGGTTCGGACCGGATAGGCCCAGTCGCTCACCCCGACGAAGGCGGCCTGTTCGAAGGCTCGCGCAATCATCGCATGGCGCCAGCGCGCCCGCGCCATGTCCGGGCTGCTCTTGCGGCTCACGGAAAGGGCCGGGACGAGGATCAGATCCGGCGCAACCTCCAGCGACCGATAGGTTTCCGCATGGAAGAAATCAGCGCAGACAGAAACGAAGCACTCCACCGTGCCGATGCGAAAACTTGCGCCTGCCCGCTCCCCGGCCCGGGCAAACTGGCGTTCGCGGCCATAGGGATTGGCCTTCTGGTAGTGTGCAATGATGTCGCCTGTGGGATCGACCACAATGCCCTGGTTGGCCGGCAGGGTTTGGGAGCTGTCGAAATGGCTCCCGCCCACTACGTGGCAACCGAACGCCCGCGCCATCTCGGCCACGGCCAAGGCATATTCACTCGACGAATATCCCTCGCCAATGACTTCGGGCAGCAGGATGACGTCCCCGGCCTCCCCCTTGAAACCGTGTCGTTTGAGCGTTTTGGCCGCCCGACCGATATCGGTTCCATCGGCCAGTCTGGCCTTGGGCTGTGTCAGAACGACCTTCACGCGCGATCTCCGGATTGGGTTCCGCCATGGACATGGCCAGTCACGGCCGGAAAATCAACAGCCCTGACCCTCACCTATGTGGGAAGCGACATGTCGCTGTCGCCTTCAACCAGCTCCAGCGGCACGACTTTTCGCACCACCCCGAGCGGATAGTGCTCGCGATAGTCAGCCATATTGGCCAGCAGCGCCTCGGCCAGTGAAATGCCGAGATCGCGCAGCGACAGCCGGAAGCAGGTGAGGCGCGGCACGAGGAAATGGGCCTGCGGACTGTCCCGCCCAATAATGGCGATGTCCTTTCCGGGCACCAGCCCGGCCTCATAGAACCCGTTGTAGAGGCCGAGCGACATCTTCTCGTTGGTCAGGATGAATGCCGTCGGCCGTCGGTTCGGCGGCATGTCCGCTATTGTCGTGGCGATCTGGTGCCCTTCGCGCTCATTTGGCGATGTGCGGAACACGAGCGCATCGTCGTATTCGATGCCATGCCGGGCAAGAGCGTCGCGGTAGGCGTCGAGAAACACGAAGCCCAGATTGGTGTCGTCGCGCGGCGCGAACACGCCGATCCGCCGATGCCCCTTGGCCACCAGCCGCGACACTCCAACCTCGGCCATGCCTTCAAAATCGAGATCGAGCCAGGGGTGGCCCGCGTCCGTTTCCGAGCGCCCCAGCGCGATGAACGGGATCTTGCGGCCGGCAAGAAAATCAATGCGGTGGTCGCTGCGCTTGGTGGCCGAAATGATCAGCGCGTCGGCAAAACCGCGCGCCACGATGCGCTGCATATAAGCGTCCGGATCTTCCTCGGACGAGCAGAGCAGGGCGACGAGATCGAGCTGATGGCGCGCAAAGACGGTCTGCACCCCGTCGAAGACGCTCATGAAAAACACATCGCCTTCGCCGGTAATGTCGGACCCGGTCTGCATCATGAAGCCGACCACTCCGGTCGACCCTTTTCGCAAGGCGCGACCCGCCTGATTGGGCACATAACCCATGGCCGTCGCCGCCTCGAGCACGCGCTGGCGCGTCGCCTCGTTCACATCCGGCTTGCCATTGAGCGCGCGGGAGACGGTGCCGATAGAAATGTTGAGCTGCTCCGCCAGGCGTCTGATACCGGTCATGCTTGCTGGCTTCCTCCCCGCGCTCTGGCTGGCTCCAGAAACGTTTACGATTCCCCATTGACACGTCTGCGGTTCAAATAATAGCGTCGTAAACGTTTACGGGCCAGTTTCGAAAATGCCGAATACGGCAGCGATGCGAGCGGTCCGTTGGGAGGTTGCCTTGGTATTCAGAGCGGTTTTGGCCGGTTGCGGCGCCATGTCCAAAGGTTGGCTGACGGCCATTCATGAGCATGATCTGCTCAGGGGCAGGGTGGAGATTGTCGGCCTCGTCGACCTCGATCCTGCAGTCGCATCGGCGCGCGCCGCCGAGTTCGGCCTCTCCGCGGCCACCATCGGTTCCGATCTCGGCGCGGTACTGGCCGAAACCAGGCCCGATCTTCTTTTCGACGTCGTCGTTCCCCCGGCGCGTGCCGGCGTTGTCGAGACCGGACTGCGCCACGGCTGCCACGTGCTCAGCGAAAAGCCGATGGCCGCGAGCCTCACCGAGGCGCGGCATCTGCTCGCCGAGGCGAAGGCCGCCTCTCGCATTCACGCGGTGGTGCAGAACCGTCGCTTCATCCCGGGCGTTCGGCGCATCCGCCGTCTCATCGAAAGCGGCGCCATCGGCGAGCTGGCCAGCCTCAATTGCGATTTCTTCATCGGCGCCCATTTCGGCGGTTTTCGCGATGAAATGGAAAACGTGCTGCTGCTCGACATGGCGATCCACACGCTGGACGCCGCTCGTTTCATGTCCGGCAAGACCCCAAAGGCCGTCTATTGCCTCGAGACCAATCCACCGGGCTCCTGGTATCGCCACGGCGCCGCCGCGAATGCGATCTTCGAGCTCGAGGACAATGTGGTCTTAAACTATCGCGGCTCCTGGGCTGCCGAGGGGGCCAATACCTCCTGGGAAAGTGCCTGGCGCATTGTTGGCAGCAAGGGCACCGTGCTCTGGGATGGCGCCGACGCCTTCGAGGCGAAGATCGCCACAGGCGACACCGGTTTCTTCCGCGATCTCGCAGCCATCGACATCCCGCCACCTGCCGATGAGGGCCAGACGCATGGCCACGCCAGTGTCATCGCCGACTTCCTCGCCGCCATAGAAACCGGCCGCCAGCCGGAAACCGTTTCATCCGACAACATCAAGAGCCTCGCCATGGTCTTTGCCGCGATCGAAAGCGCGCGCAAGGGACAGCGTGTGGCCATCGAACTCTAGGAACAGCACTTTGAGCGACCCCGCAAAATCCATTCGCATCGGCACCATGGTTTCCGCATCCGCCGGCAAGGCCGCCGAGCGCATCGCCGAAATCGCCGATCTGGGCTTCGAGAGTTTTGAGCCGTTCTTCTGGCAAACCACCAACGGCCAGGATCTGGCCGAGCTTGGCAAGCGCTGCCGCGATGCCATCGGCGATCGCGATATCACCATCTCCACTCTCGGCATGTTCGGCAATGTGCTCGAAGATCAGGAGATGGACCGCCAGACCCTGCAGGGCTGGAAGGACTGCATCGACAATGCCCACCATTTCGGCGCCACCTGCGTCGCCGGCTTCACCGGGCGGATCCGTAACAAAGTGCTGACCGATAGCCTGCCGCAATACAAGAAGGTCTGGACCGAACTGGCCCAGCGCGCCGCCGACAAGGGCATCCGCATTGCATTCGAAAACTGCTCGATGGAGGGCAATTGGCAGACCGGCGACTGGAACATCGCGCATAATCCCGACGCCTGGGAACTGATGTTCAACGAAACGCCGCAGGACAATATCGGGCTCGAGTGGGAGCCCTGCCACCAGATGGTCTATCTGATCGATCCACTGCCGCAGATCCGCAAATGGGCGCACAAGATTTTCCACGTGCACGGCAAGGACGCCACCATCCGCTGGGACGTGATCCGGGAACACGGCATTTTCGGCAAACATCCCTTCGTCTTCATGCGCACGCCGGGATTCGGCGACAGCAATTGGGCCGACATCATTTCCGAACTGCGGCTGGCCGGCTGGTCGGGCTCCATCGACATCGAAGGCTGGCATGACCCGGTCTATCGCGATGCGCTGGAGATGACCGGTCAGGTGCATGGCCTCAATCATCTCAAGGCAGCGCGCGGCGGCGATTACGTCGGCGCATAAGAATTAGTATGACTATTGACGGAAGTTGAGAAACCGTTTTACCTAACCTGAGAAAAGGGTTTTCCTTTGAGGTATCTGGACGTGGTCAAGGCAGAACGCATTCGCATCTATGACGTCGCCCGCATGGCCGGCGTCAGCGTTGCGACTGCCTCGAAAGCCCTCAACGACACCGGCCGGATGACCGAGGAGACCCGCGCTCGAGTCAAAGAAACGGCGGCCAGCCTGGGCTTTCGGCCCAACGCCATGGCGCGGGCGCTGACCAGCCAGCGCAGCTTCACCATCGGGCTGCTCACCAATGATACCTATGGCCGCTTCACCCTCCCGGTGATGGCCGGGATCAATGAAGCGCTGATCGATCAGGGCGTGTCGGTGTTTCTGTGCGGTATCGAAGACGATGCGGCCCTGGGAAAAATCCACGTCGACGCCATGCTCGACAAACAGGTCGACGGCATCATCGCCACCGGCAAGCGCATCGACCGCCGCCTGCCGGTCGATCTTTCCAATCTGCCGGTGCCGGTCGTCTATGCCTTCACCCAAGGCCCGGACGACGCGGTCACCCTTGTCTCCGATGACGCTCTCGGCGGCCGCCTCGCCACCGAGCATCTGCTCGACCTTGGCCGTCGCAACCTCGTTCATATCACCGGCCCGGAGAGTTTCGCCTCGGTATCCGCCCGCGCAACGGCCTTCCGCACTCTGGCGGGGGCGGGCGCGTCTGTGCTGCATGGACCATGGTCCGAGGCCTGGGGACACGAAGCGATTGCCCGGCTCTGGTCTGGTAGTGACGTTCCGGACGGCATTTTCTGCGGCAATGACCAGATCGCCCGCGGCGTCGTCGATGCCCTGCGCGAGCGGGGCGTCTCGGTGCCCGAGGAAGTATCGGTGATCGGCTTTGATAATTGGGAAATCGTCTCGGCGGCCACGCGCCCGCCGCTCACCACCATCGACATGAATTTGAAGGAACTCGGCCGCGAGGCCGGACGCCTGATCCTGGAGCTTGCCGAGGGCAAGCCGGTCGAGCCGGGCATCCGCACGCTGCCATGCAAACTCGTCGTCCGCCAATCCTGCGGCAGCGAAATCTTCGCCGCGCAAGCGCAAGGGTGGGTGACGCACGAGGCATAGGGAGTGCTGCCACAGGCATTGGCGTGCCCATGGCAGCGAGGAAAGTACCGCTCGGGAAGAGGAAACCCGATGCGGCACGGATCGCGGCCGAGGCCGCAAGGGAGGATATAATGCAGTTTACCAAGCTCGGTCTATTGGCCGGTCTCGCCTTCGGCGCATTGATCGCCGCAACGCCCGCTTACGCACAGGTAACGCTCAAGGTCTGGTCCATCGACGGTGTCGATCGGCCGGGCATTGCCGATACCTATTCCAAGGAATTCGATGACGCCAACGAGGATATCGTTGTCGAGTATCGCGCCGTCCCCTTCGATGAGATCGTCAACGAGACCCTGCGCGCCTTCGCTACCGGCAATGCGCCCGACATCGTCTCCTTCGACAATCCCGATTTCGCGCTGTTCTCTTCGCGCGGGGCCATGCTCGATATCACTGATCGCGTCGCTGCCTCCGATATCATCAGCAAGGCGGAATATTTCGCCGGTCCGCTCAATTCGGTCACCTGGGATGGCAAGCTGTTCGGCCTGCCCAAATACACCGACACCATCGGCATCTTCTACAACAAGGATCTCTTCGCTAAAGCCGGGTTGACCGAGCCACCCAAGACCTGGGACGAAGTGGCCGAATACGCCGCCAAGCTGACCGACCCCGCCAGCAATGTCTATGGCATCACCTTCTCGGCCCGCGCCGGTGAAGAAGGCACTTTCCAGTTCCTGCCCATCATCCAGATGTCCGGCGGTGGCGCCGACAAGGTCAACACCGAGGGTGCGGCAAAAGTCCTCGATATCTGGAAGAGCCTGATCGACAATGGCTACGCCAGCCGCGACGTGCTCAGCCTCGGCCAGTGGGATTCCACCGGCGTGTTCAATTCGGGCAATGCCGCCATGGCCATCTCCGGTCCGTGGGAAATCGACCGCATGGTCGAGGACGCCCAGTTCGACTGGGGCGTCGCCCTTCTGCCCACCATCGAAGCAGATGATGAGCGCTCTTCCGCGCTCGGCGGCTTCAACTGGGGCATCATGGCCAACACCCAGCATCCTGATGAAGCCTTCCGCCTGCTCGAATATTTCGTAGATCAGGAAGACCGCATCTTCCCCGAATTCGGCAATCTGCCGGCGCGTGGCGATATCGAGCTGCCGGTCACCGGCATCGAGAAAAAGGACGCGGCTCTCAAGGTGTTCCAGGAGCAGCTGCAGTTCGCTCAGCCGCGTGGCCCGCATCCGGAATGGCAGAAGATCTCCAAGGCCATCTATGACGCCGAGCAGCAGGCGCTGACCGGTCAGATGTCCGCCATGGACGCGCTCAACCAGGCCCAGGCCACCATCGACACTATCTTCGGAAAATAGTCCTCCCGACCACTGGCCGGCCGGAGCGCTCTCTGGCCGGCTTTTTTCCATAAGTCCTGGAGGATCCGGTGTCGCGATTTCTCAATTGGCTGCGAGACGGGGTAGGGTTCGACATCCTTCTCGTGGGCGCCGCTCTGCTTTTCCTTGTCGCCCTGGCCGGCGCACCGCTCATCTACAATGTGCTGATGAGCTTCCAGCAGGTGGACATGTTCACCCTTGGCGTGCTGTTCCGGCCCTTTGTCGGCTTTGACAATTATGTCGCCGTGGTGCGCCAGCCCGAATTCTGGCTCGTCACCCGCAACACGCTGATCTTCGTCTTCGGTTCGATGACCGGACAGTTCGTGCTCGGCTTCGCCCTGGCACTGTTCTTCGCCCAGAATTTCCCCGGCGCCTCCACCATCCGCGGCCTGTTCCTCGTCTCCTGGGTCATGCCCGGCCTTGTGGTCGGCGCCATCTGGAGCTGGATCCTCGCCGGCGATTTCGGCGTGCTCAATGTCATCCTCAAGAGCCTTGGCATCATCCAGTCCAACATCTTCTGGAAGTCGGACCCGAATTTCTCCATCTGGGCCGTCATCATCGCCAACATCTGGCTCGGCCTCGCCTTCAACATGCTGCTGCTCTCGGTTGGGCTCGCCGCAATCCCCAAGGATCTCTACGAGGCCGCCGAGCTCGATGGCGCCAATGCCTTCCAGCGCTTCTGGACCATCACCCTGCCGATGATGCGCCCCACCATTGGTGCAGTGCTCTCGCTGGGCCTGATCGGCACGCTCCAGCAGTTCGATCTGTTTCCCGCGCTCACCGAGGGCGGTCCGGCAAACACCTCCAACGTCGCTGGCTTCTGGTCCTGGCAATTGAGCTTCCAGCTCTATGACTTCGCCAAGGGCGCAACCGTTTCGGTCATGATGTTCCTGCTCGTGCTCTTTGCCTCAGTTGTCTACGTGCGCTCGACGCGCCACGAGGTGCGCGGATGACCAAGACCTACACACCCTGGTTCCTGCTCGTCGTCGCCTTGGCGCTGGCAGCTGTCTATCTCTTCCCGCTCTATTGGATGTACGTCACCAGCCTCAAGACCGGCTCGGAGATGTTCGCCAATCCGCCGACCTTCTGGCCCAACAACCCCAACCCCGGGATTTACCCCGAAGTCTGGGCCCGGCGCGCCATGCCGACCTTCCTCACCAATTCGGTGCTCATCGCCGGTGGCGTCACCGCCATCACCGTCATTCTCGGCACCGGTTGCGCCTATGTGCTCGCGCGCTACCGCAATGTCTGGATCGATGTCGGGCTCTTCTGCGTGCTGATGCTGCAGGTCCTGCCGGCATCGGTGATGGTGACGCCGCTCTTCGTTGGCTTCAACCAGATTGGCCTCCTCAACTATCCGCGCACCGCGGTGGTGCTGGCCGCGGCCGCCAAGGCCATGCCGTTCTTCGTCGTGCTGGTGCGCGCGACATTCATGAGTGTCCCGCGCGAACTCGAGGAAGCCGCGCTGGTCGATGGCAATTCCCGCATCGGGGCCTTTTTCTCCATCGTCCTGCCGCTGGCGCGAAACGGCATTCTCGTCTGCGCCATCCTCACCTTCATGAGTGCCTTCGGCGAATACATCTACTCCAAGTCGATCATCCAGAGCCCGAGCCAGCAGCCGGCCAGCGTTGGCCTCTCGGGCTTCCTCGGTCCCAACTCCACCGACTGGAGTTCGATCATGGCCTATTCGGCCATCTATGTGACGCCGATCCTCCTCGCCTTCGTCATCCTGCAGCGCCGCATTGTCTCCGGCCTCACCTCGGGAGCCCTCAAATGACCGCACAGATCGAGCTCAACGGCATCGACAAGCACTATGGGGTCTTCCACGCCCTCAAGAATGTCTCGCTCACCATCGACAAGGGCAGTTTCGTCGCCCTGGTTGGCCCGTCCGGCTGTGGCAAGTCCACGCTGCTGCGCTCCATCGCCGGGCTCGAAACCATTACCGCGGGCGAGCTCAAGATCGCCGGAAAGACCATGACAGGTGTGCCTCCGCGCCACCGCGACATCGCCATGGTGTTCCAGTCCTATGCGCTCTATCCGCATATGACGGTCGAGGAAAACCTCACCTATTCGCTGCGCCTTCATGGCGTCGGGAAGGCCGAGGCAAAGGCCAAGGCTGCCGAAGTCGCGGCTACTACCGGTCTCTCCCAGCTCCTTGGCCGCTATCCCCGCCAGCTGTCCGGCGGCCAGCGCCAGCGCGTCGCCATGGGCCGGGCCATCATCCGTAACCCCAAGGCCTTCCTCTTTGATGAGCCGCTCTCCAATCTGGACGCGGCGTTGCGCGTCCAGATGCGCAAGGAGATCCGCGCGCTCCATGATCGCCTCGGCGCCACCTCGGTCTATGTCACCCACGATCAGATCGAGGCCATGACCATGGCCGACTGGGTCGTCGTCATGCGCGATGGCATCATCGAGCAGCAGGGCCGCCCCCTCGACCTCTATGACAAGCCGGTCAATCGCTTCGTCGCCGGCTTCATCGGCTCCCCAGCCATGAATTTCATCGATGGCCGCATTGCCGAGGCTGGCAGATCGGTTGTTCTGGCTGACGGCGCCGGTGAATTACCCCTGGCGCGCAGCCTCGAGCCGGGCAGGGCGGTGGTCGTCGGCATGCGCCCCGAACACCTTCAGCCCGCTGCCACCGACGCCACCTTCCATCTTGAGATCGGTGTCATCGAATCCACCGGTTCTGCCACCTATCTGACCTCGCCCGATGGCGCCTTCCAGCTGGTGCAGTCCGAGCGCTCGAGCCTCAAGCCAGGCGATCGCATCGGCCTCTCCATAGCGCCCGAAAATATCCACCTCTTCGATCCGCAAACCGGCGTCGCACTCTAAGGGCCAAAATATGTCTCGTTACGCTCCCGTCCCGTTCCCGTCGGTCAAGCTGGAAGGCCAGTTCTGGCATGAGCGGCTCGACACGGTCCTCGACCGCACCGTCCCCAGTCAGCACAAGAAGCTCGGCGAATACGGCATTCTCGACAGTCTCAAACTCCCCAACCCGCCGCCGCCGCTGCGCTTTCCGCGTCACCCCAATGGCTTTACCGTCCAGGTGTTCTGGGACAGCGATGTCGGCAAGTGGATCGAGGCGGCCAGCTATGCGCTCGCCCATCGGCGCGATGCCGATATCGAAGCCAAGATAGAAGCTGCCATCGACGATCTTGAAAAGGCCCAGGCGCCCGACGGCTATCTCAATTGCTGGTACCTCGGTCGCGAGCCCGAAAAACGCTGGACCAATCTGCGCGACAATCACGAGATGTACAATGCCGGCCACCTCCTCGAAGGCGCTGTGGCCTATTTCCAGGTTACCGGCCGCCGGCGCTTCCTCGACATCATGGAGCGCTATCTCGACCATATCTACGCCGAGTTCGGCACCGGCCCGGGCCAGCGCCGCGGCTATGATGGTCACGAGGAAATCGAGCTCGCGCTGATGAAGCTCTACTACCTCACCGGCGAAAAGAAGCACCTCGACTTCGCCACCTATCTCATCAATGAGCGTGGCCGCCAGCCGCCGCACTATTTCGACTGGGAGCGCGACCAGCGCGAGGGCGGCGATGCCAGCCAGCGCTATGTCTTCGGCAATTACGAATATTCCCAAAGCCATAAACCCGTCCGTGAGCAGGACAAGGTCGTCGGCCACGCCGTGCGCGCCATGTATCTCTATACCGCCATGGCCGATCTCGCCGCCGAGCTTGGCGACGCCGATCTAAAGCGTGCCTGCGAAGTCCTTTGGGACGACGTCATGCAGACCAAGATGTATGTGACCGCTGGCCTCGGCCCCTCGGCACACAACGAGGGCTTCACCCACGATTTCGATCTGCCCAACCAGACCGCCTATGCCGAAACCTGCGCCTCCGTCGCCCTGATCTTCTGGGCCCAGCGCATGCTCCATCTCGATCTCGATGGCAAATATGCCGATATCCTCGAGCTCGCCATGTACAACGGCGCGCTCTCCGGCCTCAGCCGCGACGGCGAGCATTATTTCTACGCCAACCCACTCGAAAGCGATGGGACGCCGACCCGCTGGGACTGGCACACCTGCCCCTGCTGCACCATGAATGTCTCGCGCCTCGTGGCCTCGGTCGGCGGCTATTTTCTCTCTACCGCCGCCGATGGCGTCGCCTTCCACCTCTACGGGGGCATCGCCTCGGATGTGGAGATTTCAGGCACCAGGGTGAGCCTCAGGGAAGTCTCCAACTATCCCTGGTCCGGCGACATCACCATTCATGTCGATCCGGAAACGCCCAAAACCTTCGACGTCAAACTGCGTATTCCAGGCTGGTGCTCTGACGCAAAGCTGGCGGTCAACGGCGAAGCGGTGGATGTCTCATCGGCCACGGCCGGCTATGCCACCATCAACCGTCTGTGGACCACGGGCGACGTCGTCACCCTGACGCTGCCCATGCCGCCTGTCCGTCTCTACGCCCATCCCGGCGTCATCATGGATGCCGGCCGCGTTGCGCTCAAGCGTGGGCCGCTGGTCTATTGTCTGGAAGAAGCCGACAATGGCGAGGGCAGGGTCCAGCGCCTTAAACTCCCGCGCAGTGCCGAGCTGCGCGCCGAGACGGACAAAAACCTCTTCGGCGGCATCGTGAAGCTGCATGCCGATGGCCGGGCAATCGAGGAGGCAGACTTCTCAGAACTCTATCGAACCGCCCCGCCAACGGAGACCTCCTCGACGCTGACGGCCATCCCCTACTACCTCTGGGCCAATCGCAACCAGGGCTCGATGGTCGTCTGGATTCCCGAGGCCGTCGGCTGAAATGGAGCCATGCGCGGGGTCACATGACCCCGCGTGCGTCCATGCGAGGCGTGTCAGGTGCCCCGCCCGAAGATGGGAAGGGGACTGAACTCGTTGCGCAGGATGGCCGACGACTGTTCGTGTCCCATCCAGCCCTGGATCAGCGTCGAGTAGATCCGCCTGTAATCGGTGGTGTATTTGAGGTTGCCGTCGTCGAGATCTGTGAGGCTCGGGGGCGCGCCATACTGGCCGCCACTCACGCCCTTGCCGATGATGAAGGCCGGGCCCGCCGTGCCGTGATCGGTACCAAGGCTGGTGTTCTCCGCGACGCGGCGGCCGAACTCGCTGAACACCATGACCACCACGTCATCAGCGCGGCCCAGCCGTTCGATATCCTTCACAAAGGCGGAGATGTGATCCGACGTGTAGGACCAGAGCCGGGCGTGCAGATCGCCTTGGTACACATGGGTGTCAAAGGCGTTGTTGCGATAGGGGACGTAATAGACCTTTGTCGGAAAATCCGCAGCGATCAGAGCGGCGACGCGCTCCAGCCCGAACCGGGCCAGCCCGTAGTCAACGGGCGTGCTGTATGAATTCCAAGCGTCACGCACCAGCTGCTCGGAGTTCGTGGCGCTGGCCGCGATATCGAACAGGAAATCCTGCGACGGGTTGGCGCTGCCATTGCCGCGCGCGTCGATGGCCGCAATGGCCTCCTGCTGCTCGTGGAACATGTGGCGGGTAAAATTGTCCGGGTCGTTGAACACCAGCGGCACATGGTTCATGGCGCGCACGGCGAGCGACTGGCTGTCGTCGATATTGACGAGGAAATTGCTCCGGTGCCCAAGCGGGTCCATCGCGTCGGCCATCCGGCCCAGCCAGCCATAGGCCTCGCCGCTGTTCGGCGCCCCGGTCTGCCAGAATGCCATGGACGAGAAGTGCGAGAACGACGGCTGGTCGTATCCAACGCCATGGACAATCCCCATGGCGCCGTCCTTGTAGAGCCGCTCGAAGCCACCCATGGTCTTCTGGAAACCAAAGTGATCGTCGATCTTGAGCAGTTTGTCCCGGCGAATGCCCAGGTTCGGTCGTGCGTTGTAATAGGCGTCGTCGGCGTAGGGGATGACGGTATTGAGCCCGTCATTGCCGCCCGACAATTCAACGATCACGAGGATGCGTTCGTTCTGGTCAGCCTGGGCCTTGGCGACTTTCGACCAGACCGGTGACGTCGCGACCCCGCCGGCGCCTTCGAGCACCATGGAGCCGAAGCCGGACCGGATCAGGTTTTCGCGTTCGCCGCTGGTAAGCTTGGGTGTCTTTGCCATTCTTGTTTCCTCCGCGGCGGTCAGGCGAGCTGGAACTGGGGTGAACTCATGATGAGATGGGCGACCGAGCGCAGGGGATGCTCGAGATAGGTCTCGGCTGGCGCCAATTCGGCAGTGCCAAGCTGTTCGGTCAGCGTTTTGACAAGTGCCTCGCGTGCCGGCGGGGCCAGAGGCACACGCAGCAATTGGCGCAGCAGCACATCGACCGCCTCGGTCGTAGTCGTAGCACCAGCCTCAGTCACCATATCGGTCAGGCTGAACTGCGCCGCTGCGCGGGGCAGGGGCTTGAGTTTGCGCAGCGCTTCCGAATAGCCGATGAGGCTTGCGTAGCGGGTGTTGAAGGTTTCCTGGATGCCGGCCGTATTACTCGGCGCAGCGCCGTCTTCCAGCGTTGCGGCGGTAATTTCCATGCCTGCGATGATGTTGCGATTGACCCGTCGCACTTCCCCACCCGGATTGTGGTTGGGGTCGCGGAATTCGATGATGTTGGGGAACATCACTTCGCGGGCGAAATTGGCCCGCTCGAACAGAAGCCCGGGAGTGATCCACGACCGTCCTTCGCCCCAACCGGCAACGGTTGGCGGATAGAGCAGGATCTGCCCCAGCGTCTTGCAGACCGTATGGGGGTCGGGAATGCCGGGGAGCTCATGCAGCCCCAGCTTGCGATAGGTGGACACCAGAAGTTCGGTTGGCGACTTGATATGGGTGCCGACCGAAGCCTCTGAGTAGAAATCTTCAGAGAGAAAGATCGTCCGCAGGAACGGCGCGATCTCGTAGCCATTGTCGCGCAGCAGGTTCCCCAGCTTCTCGGCAAAGTCCGGGCTGATCTGGTCGCGCACGAGGAAGCGATAGAGCTTGCTGGCGATATAGGTCGCCGTCTGCTTCTGCTCGAGGATGATGCGCAGAATGTCTTCGCCGGCAAAATTGCCCTCATGACCGAGGAAGCGTTTGATGCCGGCGTCATGCTTGTCGGGATCGACGATAAAGGTTAGGTCGTCATTGCCCCAGCCGGTGAAGGCGCGCGCCGCCTCGCGAATGTCGTCTTCGGAATAATTGCCGACACCCATGGTGAAAAGTTCCATGACCTCGCGGCCAAAGTTCTCGTTCGGGGCGCCCTTCACGTTCTGCGCGGCATCAAGAAACACCAGCATCGCCGGGTCCTTGGCAATGGCGACCAGCAGGTCGCCGAAATTGCCTGTCGCGCCTTCGCGCAGCGTCTTGAGCTGCAGCTCTATCTTGCGGTAATCGCGGAGCTTTTCTTCGCTGGTGGCAAAGTGACCATGCCAGAACAGCGTCATCTTTTCTTCAAGCGGCCTATTGGTTCTAACCATGCGGTCGAGCCACCAGAACGCAAGCCGCCGCGTTTCCAGAACGGTGGCGCGCAGCCAATAGAAGAACCGATTGGTCACTGGCTGCAGCGGCCGGTCACCCGCCGGCTTTACGCGAACGCCCATGGCCTCGCCGGTCCGCTCTGCCAGTTCCGTCGCTGCCGGCCGGCTGACCGGGAAATCCTTGAAGGACGGCTCCCAGAACCCGGATTCCTCGAACGCGGGCAGATGGGAGGTGTCGATCTGCTTATAGTCGACGAGGCTGGCGACAGCCTCGTCCGGCGACAGGCGTGCCAGGCGCTCGATGTCCTTTGGCGTGCCGCCAAACCCCGCGCGTTCGAGCAGATGGGCGGCGCGCTCAAAGGACCACTCAGAGGCGCTGATCGGCGACAGATTTTCGATTGTGCTGGATCCAGTCGACACGGTTTCCCCGCGAAATAGTAGTGACATATGACCTGTGCGGCGTTGGCTGGGGATCAGGAGGCAAGGCTCGTGGCGCCGAATGCGCCCGCCAGTTCCTCGAGCTCGGCACCGTCACGAACCATGTCGTGGATGCGTCCCCAGAGATGCTCGCGCATCTGCTTGAACTCCGGCAGGGTGCGCGGATCATGCTGCCAGCGCGGCTCGGGAAAACTGACCTCGACGATGTCATCGACGCGTCCCGGGCGCGGCCGCAGCAGCACCACCCGTTGCGACAGCAGCACCGCCTCATCGATGTCGTGCGTGACAAACACAATGGCGATTCCGCGCCGCGACCACAGTTGCAGCAGCTCCTTGCGCAGCACTTCGCGCGTCATCGCGTCGAGTGCGGCGAACGGTTCATCCATCAGCAGAACCTTGGGCTCCACCGCCAGGGCACGGGCAAGCCCGACGCGCTGCTGCATGCCGCCCGACAATTCGTGCGGAAAAGCCTCGGCAAAATCGCGAAGGCCAACCGCACCGAGCAGGGCCCGGGCGCGGGCCGGGCGTTCACTTCCCGACAGGCCCTTGAGCTGGAGAACGAACTCGATGTTTCCGGCGACAGTCAGCCACGGCAAAAGTCTTGCCGACTGGAAAACCATGGCGAGATCCGGGCCCGGTTCGGGGGCAACACCTAGCACGCGGATCTCGCCTTCGTCGGCCGGGATGAGTCCGTTGATAAGCCGTAGCAAGGTTGTTTTGCCGCAACCGCTGGGACCGACCAGGCTGACGAATTCTCCAGGGTTCACATCAAAGGAAATATCCTCGAGCGCGCGCACCTGGCCGTCCTTGAATGACTTTCCGACATTGCGGAGCGAAATGATGGGCTTGATGCTCTTGTCCATGATCATCGTCCATTCGCCAGGCTAACGCGCCAGCGAGCGAGGCGGCGCTCCGCAAAGCGCAACAGGGCGGTAATCCCGGTGCCGAGGGCCATCAGCACGATCACCACAGCGAAATAGCGATCCATCTGGAAGCGGTTGCCGGCAGCTGCCAAAAGGCCACCAAGGCCCGATTGCGCCATGGTCAGTTCCGCAATCACAGTGCCGACGGTGCAGATGGCTGCCCCGATGCGCAGGCCGCTGAGGATCGAGGGCAGGGCGTCCGGCACCATGACCTTCCAGAACAGCGTCGCGCGCTTGGCGCCGAAGGCCCGCGCCATTTCGACGAGGTCTTTATTGGCGTTGGCAATGCCGGCGGTGGTGTTGATCAGGATCGGGAAGAATGCCGCATTCCACACGACCACGACCTTGGCTTCGGTATAGAGGCCGAACCAGACGATGATCAGCGGGATAAAGGCGGCGCCGGGCGTCGAATTCATCGCATTGACGAATGGATCGAGGACCCGACCGAGAATGCGGAACCCACCCAGCAGCACGCCAAGAACGATCCCGGTGCTGGCAGACAGCAGGAAGCCGAGCACGATCACCGTCAGCGATTGCCCGAGGCCTCTCAGCATCGTGCCGTCCGACCACATGATGATGCTTTCTTCCGCCACGTCGGTGGGGCTGGGCATCAAGAGATTGCCGCCGACTGCGTTGAGCGCATACATGCCCGCAAGCAGGCCCAGCCCGATGAGGATCTGTGCCGCGAAGATGCCGCCGCTTTCGAGGCTGCGCTGGCGTCTGGCCTTGATGACCTGAGCCGGGAGCGCAGGGGTGGTCTTGACTGGCCGGCTGCTCCGGGCCTCGCTGATCAGCGGTGTTTCCGCCCGCTCAAGTGACATGAAAAATCTCTTTGTAATATGATGAGACATTCGCCCACGGGTGTCAGGCGCACAAGCAGCGCGGCGCCTATCGGTGCGATAGGAAAAACCAACGGCGTCAGTAAGGTATTGAAAATAAAGCGAGTGGACTTCCGCTTTCGAGGTTTTGCGCTAGAACAGGGGACGGGAGGTGCCAATTTGGCGCCGGAAGAGTTTGGGCATGGCGCGAGACAATAAGGGGACGGATCTGGGCGACACACGGGCTGTGGGACGGCTCCAGCCGAAGGCCAGCGACCTCACCCTGCATCAGTTGCGAATCTTCTGGGCCGTGGCCCATTCGGAGACTCTGACCCGCGCCGCCAAGCAACTTGGCCTTGCCCAACCCTCGCTGTCCCAACAGCTCGGCAAGCTCGAGGCCAATGTCGGCACGCTGCTGTTTCACCGGCGCTCCAACGAAATGGAGCTGACCGAGGCCGGTCACTTCCTGCTGCCCAAGGTCGAACAGGTGCTCCGCAACATCGCCGATGTCGAAGATGGCCTCGCCCAGTTCAGCGGCGGCGACCGGCTGACCCTGCGCATCGCCGGGATCAATTCGGTGCTGCGGGTCCTGATGCCCGAGGCGATAACGCTGATGCAGGAGCGCTATCCGGGCGTAGATTTTGACCTGCAGGAAAGCGCACCCGCTGAAATTCTCGACATGCTCTATGGCCGGAGGGTCAATCTCGGTCTTCTGGCAACCAATTCAGTGGCCCAATCCAGCGTCGGCTTTGTCCAGATCCCGCTGGTCGAAGACCCCTATGTCCTGGCGGTGCCCGAAGACCTGATCCTCGACGGCGTGGTTGATCCGGAAAAAGAGCTGCCGCCCGAGCAGCTGGCGGTGCTCAATCGCTCGATCCAGTTCATCTTCGCCAGCCAGCAGGCCCAGCGCGTGGGCGAGTGGTATGACAGCATGCTGCCCCAGAACCGGATCATTGCCAAATGCCGCAGCTACGACACGGCCATCGGACTTGTCCGGGCAGGGGCCGGCGTCTGCCTCGCGCCGGGTCTGACGACGCTCCAGCAGCATGACCGCGCCGAGAACCTGCGGCTCTATCGCGTGTATGCACCCGCCCGCAAAATCGCGGCCCTCATTCCCTCGCAATACCGGCACGCCGAGCCCTACAAGGGCCTTATCGAGATCCTCCAGACCATTTCCCGCCGCCACACCATCCCCGGACTTCTGGAAACCCCGCCCTTCCTCGCCAAGGAAGGCCCGGGCGCCAGTCTCTAGACGCTAAGACGGCGCCGCTCGGCCCGTTGCCAGCGCCCCGAACAGCCATGCCCGGCTAAGCGCCGCGATCTGCGAACACTGCAAGGATCAGCAGCAGCTCAGCCATCAGCATGGCAGCGAGACGGGCAATGTGCCAGTTCCACCAGCTGTCCCGCAGCACGCCCCAATTGTCCGGCATGGCCGCCGCGCTCCACCCCATGACCTGATCATTGATCGGCTGGTTGAGAAAGCGCGTGATAATGCCGCCGACGGCGATAGCCAGCGCTGCCGCCACGCACAGTGACAAGACAGCGGGCCGTTGGCGCGATACTGCGGCGAGCACGAGAACGATCGCCAGCGACGCAGCGGCCATTGCCGGCAACAACAGGTTCAGCCCGCGGACCGCGCCCTGATGCACTTCGACAAAGGTTTGAGCCGAGTAGGACGTGACGTCATACCCGCGCCAGATCCCGAACATGCTTCCGGCAACCAGCCCGACAAGCAGCAAGGCGAGGATCTGGGACGAGGTGAGGAAGGCATTGGTCATGATGTACTCCACGCATGGGCCTTGCGGCTCACGATTGCACGGGTAAACTAATGGCGCATTCAATACAGCAATGATGTATCCAATTGTCTGAGCCTGTCAAGCCAAAGCGCAAATATGCTTCCACCCGCCGCGCCGGGCAGGCGGCGGAAACCCGTGAAGCGGTGATAGCGGCCGCCCGCGCCATGTTCATCAGCGCGGGGTGGCAGGGCACCACCATTGCAGGCGTCGCCCGCGCCGCTGGTGTTTCTGCCGAGACGATTTACGCGGTCTTCGGCAACAAGCAGGCCCTGCTGCGCGCCGTTTTGGAGCGCGCGGTGCGCCGCGCGGCGCCCGAAGTGCCATTGCTCGACCAGCAGGGACCCCAGGCCGTCGCCGCAGCGACCGACCAGCGGACCCAGATTGCGCTGTTCTGTCAGGGTATAACCGAAGTCTTGGGCAGTGTTGCCGAACTGATGGCCGTCGTCCGGATGGCTGCGACAAGCGACGCCGACCTCGCCGTCATGTACCGCGACCTGCATGCGGGCCGCCGCCGCAATCTCGCCTTCGTCGCCAGATCCCTCGGCGAGCACGGCCCCTTGCGAAATGGCATGGATGCGGACGCGGCCACGACGCTGATGTGGCGCCTGGCCAGCCCCGAGCTGTTCCTGCTGATGACCCAGGTCGAGGCGGTCACCCCCAGTGCTTATGCCGAATGGCTGGAACAGGCGCTCATCGACGCGCTCCTGCCGCCCGGCACATCCACGCGCACCGAAACGCTTGGGAACAACTGAGCTATCGACGTGCCAGCCTGATGCTTACGCGCCGGCAATCTGCAGTTCGGAGGTCACTTCAAGGCTGCGGTCTTCGCGGGCCGGGACACCAGTCGCCGATACATGCGCATCGAGCACCCGGTCGCGTTCCCGGATGAGTTCCGCAATTTCGGCTTCATGGGCGACGATCACCGCCGTCAGCCAGCGATTGACCAGATAGTTTGGCCGCGGCATCTGCACGTCGAACCGTTCAAGGGCCGCGATTGTCGTGTCGGCCGCCGCCCATTCGTCGCCCACCACCCATTGGTTGACGGTAAAAATCCGCAACAGGCGTCCCATGGCGTCGACGCCGACCGCGGCGAGATGGTGGATGGGGCCGGTAGGCCCCTCTGGCCGCAGGAAGCAGTGAAAATGGCCGTGTTCGACACTGCCCTCTTCTGCGGGGTGGCAATGATAATACCACTGCGCATTGCTGGCCGGATCGAACACGTCCTCGGGCGGATAGTGTGCCCAGGCATCGATGGTCTCTGCGCCCCGCAGGGTCTCGCTGAGGACGCTTAGCCCGTCCTTGGCGAGCACTGCCTCGCAAAATGCCATTTCCGCCCGTGCACGCTCTGCCGCCTGTGTCATCAGGGCGCGACCACCAGATCGGGCGCTTCCTGCCCAGCCGGCTTTACCGCTGGCGGCGGCGGCGGTGGCTGCAGTGCCGGAGCTTCTGCGGCGGGAGCCGGACGCTGTGCCGGCGGTGGTGGTGGAGCGGCCCGCTGCGCCGGGGGCGGCGGCGGAGCTGCGAGGGCCGGAGCGCCCGCTGCACATGGGGCAGCGGCTGGCGGTGGGGGCGGAGCGGCGCGAACCGGTGCACCGGCCGCGCATGGGGATGCGCCTGCCGAACACGGCGACGCACCGGCAGAGCAGGGCGAGCCGCCGCCGGCAGCGGCCTGGGCCTGCGCGACGGGGCGCGGCGGGATCGGATTGGCGACGGTGTCATAGACAACGGCGGCAGTGGTGACGAGCAGAGCAGCGCCGAAAAGAAGAGTGTTGCGCTGGCTCATTTCTTGGCAAATCCATCAAGACCGAAAACGGGACGCAGGGCGACGCCGCCGAACGAACCGACGAAGGCGGCAGCAAACCACAGCCACCCATGCAGGCTCCCCGTAGCGATGCCCGAGAACAGCGCGCCGATATTGCAGCCGAACGACAGGCGGGCGCCATAGCCCATCAGGAGGCCACCGACCACGGCGGCGAGCAGCGAGCCAAGCGGCAGCTTGGCTTTCGGGGCGAATTTGCCGGCAATAGCCGCAGCCAGCGCCGCACCAAGAACCAGACCAAAATCCATCACCGACACCGTGTCGACCAGCACGCTCGAATTGAGCGCCTGCGCCTGGGCCGGCCAGGTCCAGAATTCCCAGCTGGCGACATCGACGCCGACAGCCTGGGCAATCTTGGCGCCCCAGAGGCCAAAGCCATAGGTGATCGACCACGGATGGCCGGCCAGCAGCAGCGTGGCGACATTGAGCAGCGCCAGCATCAGACCGGCGCCGACCAGCGGCCAGGGGCCGCGGAGGATCCAGGTCCAGCCTGGACGCGCTGGAGCAGGCTCGGCCTCGATATTGCCGTGCACACGCTTTTCAATCAGCGCGGTGATCAGCGCCACGAGCGCCAGACCCGCAATGGTGACGGCAATGGCAAAACCGACGCCGAGTTCAGCACCAATGCTCACCGTGCCGATATTGGGCTGCTCGAGCCAGAACGGCAGATGCGCCGTGCCAACCAGCGCACCGATAATGAAGAACACCAGCGTCACCAGCATGCGGGCTGAGCCGCCGCCAACGGTGAACAGCGTGCCCGAGCCACAACCGCCGCCCAGTTGCATGCCGAGCCCGAAGATCGCCGCGCCCAGCAGCACCGAGACACCGACAGGGCCTGCGGCCGCGACCATCGACTGGCCACCGATATTGCCAGCCGCCACCAGCGGGATCATGGCAAGGGCTGCGACGCCGATGGTCAGCATCTGTGCCCGCATGCCACGGCCGCGCTTTTCGACCACCATGCGCTTCCAGCCGCCGGTAAAGCCGAACGAGCCGTGATAGAGCGTCGCGCCCATGGCGCCACCAATCAGGAACAGCCCGCCCTGACGCAGGTCGACCAGCCAGGTGATAGCGAAAAAGCCCAGCAGCAGGAAGGCGGCAGTGACGATGAGCGGAAGCCGGTCAGGAATGGCCGGCGGTAAAAATTTGGGAGCAGCGGCAGATATATCGGTCATATGGATCTAGGCTCAATGAAAACCCCGGCTGTCGCGAGTTAACGCGAAAGCCGGGATCATGACAAATGCTTGTGGCTGATAATTACTGGATCGGGCGGGACGGATCGGCGGCCCATTCGGCCATCGAGCCATCGTACATGGCAGTCTTCTCGTTGCCGCCGACTTCATGCAGGGCAAACCAGATGATCGATGCCCAGTGGCCGGTGTTGCAGAAAACGATGTTTTCTTCATCGGCGGCAAGGCCAAGCGCCTGGGTCAGGGTCGCAACGGTTTCCGGCAGCGCAAAGCTGGCGTATTCGGCGCTGTAAACGGTGGAGTGGGGCAGGTTGACGGCGCCCGGAATGGTGCCTTCGATGCGCACGATCGGGCTCTTGGACTGGCCGAGGAACTGCGCTTCGGGGCGACCGTCGACGAGCTTGACGCCGGAGGCCAGCGCGGCTTCCACATCCGCCGTAGTGGCGCGCAGCTCGGGACGCAGCGTCACCGGGAATTCAGCCGCAGCCACGGCTGCCGGTTCGGCAACGCGCTCGCCGCCTTGGGCGTCATACTGGCGCCAGCCCCCGTCGAGAATGGAAACGGCGTCATGGCCGAGATATTTGAAAGTCCAGTAGACGCGGGTCGCGCCACCAAACTCCGAGGAGTCCGTGCCCCATGGCACGATCACCACGTGGTCGTCGCCGTCAACGCCGAGGCTGCCGATCAGCTCGGCAATCTGCTCGGGCGCCGGGATCTGGGCCGGAACGCCCTGAACCTCGACGCGCCAGCCGGCAGATGCATAGGGAGCCACGGCAGCATTGGCGATATAGGGAAGGTCGCCGAGATCGGTGCCTTCGATATTGTCACGGATATCGATGATCTTGAGGTTTTCGTTACCGGCCTGCGCCTTCAGCCACTCGGCGGTAACGAGGGGCGTGGCGTCCTGCGCAACGGCAAGGACGGGGGCTGCGACAACCATGACGGCAGCGGCGAAGATCGGTGCGAAACGCATTGAAAACTCCTGACGAAGGTTGCCTGATACTAGATCGCTTCAGTCGAGCTTTCGCCGCATGGCGCCCCAATCTTGCCCAGATTCTTGGAAAACCCCGCTCTTGAGCCCGGCTGAAATAGAATGAACTTGCTCAAACCGGGCGCGAGCGCGGTAAGGGGAGCAATCCGTTCCGCGATGGGGTGGTGAAACAGGCCGTGGTGAGAGCGACCCCAAGGTCGCGTAACGGTGCCGATCAAGGAACGGCAATCGTCCAGGCGGCCAAGGACAGGAACGCAGGCGGCAATCTGCTTTCCAGATGGATCTTCGAAATCTAAGGCGGAAATCCCTTGGCCTGTCGGACCTTTTGGTCGAAAATTCATTAAAGTCAATAATTACATTACAGGGATTGCGGGCGCTATTCTGCAAGGATTGTCAGAGGTAACTGAAGGCAGGAGAGTTCCTGTTGGATTTGTATGGGAGGGGTCAGCTTGATTGCGTATTTTGTTTCGTCCGCAGGCGAGTTGGGTACGGTAAATCTGAACACGGGCGTTGTTGATGTCATATCAAGGACCCGAAATACCTACACCGATATTGCTGTCGATCCTTCCGGCGCAATTTACGGATCAACGTTCAGTGGCCTTTACAGGCTGACGCTCAGCGAAAATTCTGTTGCCGAAAATCTGGTGCTGGGCTTCTCGGCGTCAAACATTAACGCGCTTGAGTTTTCAGGCGATGGACGGTTGTTTGCGGCCGGTGGCAGTAATCTCTATCAGATCGATATCGCCAGCCAGTCCACCAGTGTGGTTGGTCGGTTTTCCTCGACCTCTGCCGGTGACATCTATGTCATTCGAGACGATGTCATTGTCTCGGCGAACAACGGCGATCTTGTAACGCTGAACTTGCATGGTGGGGGGCAGTCAACAACGTTCGATGGTACCCCGAATAGCCTTTTTGGCCTGGCAAAGACGGCGACCGACCTGTTCGGTTTCTACAATCGCTCAGTGGTCGAGTTTGATATTTCCAGCCAGTCTTTCAAGCCGCTGGCCTTGAGCGGCGACAAGCTCTCCGGCACATTCTGGGGCGCTTCCTCGCAGGATCAGTTCCTTGATCCCTCATCCGATTTCACTGGTGTCGTCAACACTATGGCTGGATCGGCCGATGGCCTCGATACGGTCGAGCGTGGCTATAGAAAGTTCGATCTTGTCGATCTGTCCTTTTATGGCGACTCCATCACCCTGCAGTTCGGCAACGTCGAGTGTCTCACGCTGACCGATATTGAGCGTGTCCGGCTGCTCGACGGAACACTGGCCTTCGATATCGACGGAAATGCCGGTCAGGCATACCGGCTCTATCAGGCAGCCTTTGACCGGGCGCCGGATGTCAGCGGCCTGGGCTACTGGATTGTAGAAAAGGACGGTGGGTCGACGCTTCAGGAGATCGCCCGCAATTTCATTGGCTCGTCCGAATTCCGCTCCCTTTATGGCGCCACTGCATCAGACAGGGAATTCACCGACTTGCTTTATGCGAACGTGCTCAATCGCGATGCGGATGCCGAAGGCTATGTCTACTGGGTAGGACAGCTCAGCGAAGGGCTCTCAAGAGCCGACATGTTGATCGGGTTCTCCGAAAGCGGGGAGAATAAGGCCAACGTGGCCGATGAAGTGAGCAACGGGATCTGGTTTGTCTGACCTACGCCAGCATCAGGTCTGGCGACGTGCACTAAAGGAGAGAGTTGGCGATCCCGACAGGATTCGAACCTGTGACCAACAGCTTAGAAGGCTGCTGCTCTATCCAGCTGAGCTACGGGACCGCGTGCCCTCCCTTTAGAGCGTTTCCCTCAAAAGGGGAAACGGTTTTGCGCCCCAAAAACGCGACAAAGAGAGGCGCATTAACACCTTCCGTTTCGCACGGAAAATCCAGTGCATTGGGTCAGGGCAGGGGAGCTGTTTCCGCGTTCACTGTCCGTGGGCGTCCCGTGCTTTCGCGCACCACCAGCTCGCTCCGCAGCACCACGCGCAGCGGCTTTTCCCGGTTTGCCGGTCCCTCGATCATGTCGATCAGCGCCTCGGCAGCCATCCGCCCAAGCATTTCGCGCGGCTGTCGCATGGTGGTGAGCGGCGGATCGATATGCGGGGTCACGCCCAGATCGTCGAAGCCGATGATGGAAATATCGCGCGGACAACTGACGCCGTGCTGGCGCAGGCCGGAGAGAAACCCGATCGCTGATTCATCATTGGCCGCAAAAAATGCCGTGGGCCGATCGGGCAGCGACAGGAATTGCGCCGCTGCCGCATAGCCCGTTTCCATCTCGAAATTGCCGCGCAGGCACCAGTCGGGACGCTGCACGAGTCCAGCCTTTTCGAGCGCCCGGTTGAAACCGCTATGACGCTCTCGCGAAACAATATTCTGCTCCGGTCCGAGCAGGTGGCCGATTCGGGTATGGCCGAGGTCTATGAGGTGGCGAGTCGCCCGCTCAGCCGCTTCGATATTGTCGGTCAGCACCATGTGAAAACCCGATTTCGGGATTTCCTCGCAGGCCAGGACCACCGGCACCACGGCCGCTTGGTCGCGCAGCAATTGCAACTGCGCCGCCTCGATCGAGCCATCGAGCAAAAGCAGCCCGTCAGCCCGGTTTGAAAGCAGGAAATCCTGCAGCCGTGCGATGGTTTGGCGGCCGAAATAAAGGTTGATCACCAGCACGCCATAGCCGCGCGAAGCCGCCTCGCGTTCGATCGCGTCGAGGATGGACGAGAAGAACGGATTGCGGATGTCGGGCAGGGCGACAAGGATCGCCTTGGCACTGCGCCGTCGTAGCGAGCGGGCGGTCTGGTTGAGGGTGTAACCGGTTACACGAACGGCTTCCGAAACCCGGGCGCGCGTTGCCTCGCTCACCTTGCCGGGGGCGGACAGGGCGCGGCTCACTGTTGCTGTAGAGACTTTCGCAAAACGCGCAACGTCTTGGATTGTCGGCGTTTTTCTTGGTTCTTGCACGTGAGCCAGCGCCTCCATTCGCTGTCAATTCTTCAAAGGGTCTAAAACGATCTTGACAGGTCCGCAAGTCCTGTATGAAACTCCTGAAATCGATTGCACTGGGCTTTTTGGTCAATTGCAATCGATTACACGCGGCCGGCCTGGGATGTCTCGATCAAAGAAGGCAACCTCGCGGCTGGCGGCATGACTGGGGCGGAGGCCCCTACGTGTTCGTTGGGAGGACATATCTATGAAGAAGTTTGCAGTAGTTGCCGCCATGGCAACTGCGCTGCTCGGCTCGACTTCAGCCTATGCAGTCGATCTCGAAGTGACCCACTGGTGGACGTCTGCTGGTGAAGCTGCCGCTATCGCCGAATTCGCCAAGATCTTCGAAGCCGAAACCGGCAATACCTGGGTCGATAGCGCCCTGGCCGGCTCGGGCACTGGCGCGAACCCCGTCATCATCAGCCGCATCATTGGTGGCAACCCGATGGGTGCCACGCAGATGAATACCGGCCGCGACGCCGAAGAACTCATCCAGGCCGGCCTCATGCGCGACCTGACCGACGTTGTTGCCGATCTCGACATCGACAGCTTCTACGTTGACCAGTCCCTGCTCGACCCGTGCCGCTACGAAGGCGGTCTCTACTGCCTGCCGATCAACATCCACTCGTGGGACTGGCTGTGGCTCTCCACTGCTGCCTATGAAAAGATCGGCCAGCCCGTCCCGACCAATTGGGATGAGTATGTAGCCTCCTGGCCTGCTCTGCAGGAAGCCGGCATCCTGCCGTTCGGTCTCGCCACCGGCTGGCCGATCAACGGCATCCCGGGCGTTCTCATGAACGGCATCGGCGGCGCCGACCTCGTCAAGCGCATCAACACCGACAAGGATCCGGAAGCCGTTCGCGGGCCGGAATTCCGCAAGGTTGCAGAAGCTCTCGACGCCCTGCGCAAGGTGACTTCGCCTGAGACCATGGTGCCGTCCTTCGGTGACGTTGGTACCCAGCTGCTCGAAGGCACTGCCGCCGCCAACATCCACGGCGACTGGCTTGCTGGCGACCTGCAGATTGCAGGCGGCGTCCCGGGCGAAGACTATGAATGTCTGCCGGCACTCGGCGTTGGCGATCAGCTGACCGGCGGTGGCGACAGCTTCTACTTCCCCAAGCTTCCGGAAGGCACAGATCCGGCCGTGCTTCAGGCTCAGGCTGATCTTGCCCGTATCCTGATCTCGCCGGAAGCCCAGCTTAAGTTCAACATGGTCAAGGGCTCCATGCCGATCCGCACCGACATCGACCTGTCGGGCGCCAATGCCTGCATGACCAAGGCTCTTGATCTGCTCGGCAACGGCCTGCTGCCATCGGGTGACTCCTCGCTCTCGAGCGACACCCAGCAGCAGCTCCAGGATCTCGATCTCGAGTTCTTCGCTGACGAAAACGTCACCGTTGATGACTACATCGAGCGCCGCGCCGAGATCATCGCTCAGGCTGACTGATTTAGCCTGGGTTGAATGAGGCTCAGTTCTCATTCCAAAAAGCGGTGGTCGGTCTCCCCGGAGATCGACCACCTTCTCAATGGAGAGAAGTTTATGGCGGACATTGCCGTTAAATCGGGGGAGGAGGCTCGCGACGTCGCTCGGCCTGGCCTCCTGCAAAAAACCTTCCTGAAAAACCTGCCCGCCAAAATCGCGGCGCTGCCCATGATGGCGACTGTTCTCGTCGTCTTCGTCGGGTGCACGATCTGGACGATCTATTACTCCTTCACCAACTCCAAGCTCCTGCCGACCGGCAAGTTCGTCGGTTTCGACCAGTATGAGCGGCTGTTCACCACCAATCGCTGGAACATCTCGGTCACCAATCTGATCACCTATGGCGCCATGAGTCTGGTGTTGACGCTGGGTCTGGGCTTCCTGCTTGCCGTGCTGATGGACCAGAAGATCCGCTTCGAAAGCGCCTTCCGCACCATCATGCTCTACCCCTTTGCCCTCTCGTTCATCGTCACCGGCCTTGTCTGGCAGTGGATCATGAACCCGACGCTCGGCCTTCAGGGTGCGATGCGCAATCTGGGCTGGGAAAGCTTCACCTTCGACTGGATTTCCAATCCGCGCATGGTGCTGTTTGCGCTGCTCATTGCCGGTCTATGGCAAGGCGTCGGCTTCTGCATGATCCTGATGCTCGCCGGTCTTCGCGGCGTTGATGAAGAAATCTGGAAGGCCGCACGCGTTGACGGCATCCCCACCTGGCGCACCTATCTCTCCATCGTCCTGCCGATGATGCGCGGCGTGCTCGTCACCGCCGTGGTGCTGATCGGCTCGGGCATTGTCCGTCTCTACGATCTGGTCGTGGCGCTCACCAATGGCGGCCCGGGCATCTCGTCCGAAGTGCCGGCCAAATACGTCGTCAACTACATGTTCTCCGGCGGCAATATCGGCCAGGCGCTGGCCGCTGCCACCATGATGCTGCTGACGGTGATGATCATCATGATCCCGTGGGCTTATCTTGAATTCGGCGGAAAGGGCAAACGCGCATGAGCACGACCGCAACCATGACCGGTTCTGCGCCTGTCGCACCGGGCCAGGCCGTTGAGCCGCGTGGCCCCAGGCCAAAGCCCTTCTTCACCCCGAAGAAGATCATGATCTACTCCACCCTGATCTTCTTCTCGCTCTACTTCCTGTTCCCGCTCTATGTGATGGTCTCGACCTCGTTCAAGACCATGCCGGAAATCCGTTTCGGCTCGATTTTCGCGCTGCCGAACCAGATCAATTTCGACGCCTGGACGCGAGCCTGGACCAGCGCCTGTACCGGCCTGACCTGTAATGGTCTGGCCCCAGGTTTCTGGAACTCGGTCAGGATCACCATTCCGTCCACGATCGTCTCGATCTTCATCGCCGCGATCAACGGCTATGCCCTGGTCAACTGGCGCTTCAAGGGCTCGGAAATCTTCTTTGCCATCCTCATCTTCGGCTCGTTCATCCCCTATCAGGTGATGCTCTATCCGCTGGTGATGATCACCCGTGAGCTCGGCATCTTCGGCAAGCTCGAAGCCGTCATCCTCATCCACACCATTTTCGGCATGCCCATTCTGACCCTGCTGTTCCGCAATTACTTTGCGTCGCTGCCGCAGGAGCTGTTCAAGGCTGCGCGCGTCGATGGGGCAGGGTTCTGGCGCATTTTCTTCGAGATCATGCTGCCCATGTCGCTGCCGATCTTCGTGGTTGCGCTGATCCTGCAGATCACCGGCATCTGGAACGACTTCCTGTTCGGCGCCGTCTTTGCCGGCACGCACAACCAGCCGATGACGGTCCAGCTTAACAACATCGTCAACTCTGCCCAGGGCACCCCCGAGTACAACGTCAACATGGCGGCAACCGTGCTCACCGGCCTCGTGCCCCTGATTGTCTACTTTGTCTCCGGCAAGCTGTTCGTTCGCGGCGTGGCCGCTGGCGCCGTGAAGGGATAAACCACCATGCAACCCAGCGTTTCCATCAAAGATCTCTCGCTCAATTTCGGCAATGTGAAGGTGCTCGAGAACCTCAATCTCGACATCGCCCAGGGTGAGTTCATCGTGCTGCTCGGGCCGTCCGGCTGTGGCAAGTCGACCCTGCTCAACTGCATTGCCGGCCTGCTCGAAGTGTCCGACGGGCAGATCTTCATCAACGGCAAGAATGTCACCTGGGAAGAGCCCAAGGACCGCGGCATCGGCATGGTGTTCCAGTCCTATGCGCTCTATCCGCAGATGACGGTCGAGCGGAACCTCTCCTTTGGCCTCCGCGTCGCCGGCATGGCCAAGGACGAGATCGAAAAGCGCGTCAAGCGCGCCGCCGAAATCCTGCAGATCGAGCCGCTGCTGCAGCGCAAGCCGGCCAACCTCTCCGGTGGCCAGCGCCAGCGCGTCGCCATCGGCCGTGCCCTTGTGCGCGACGTGGATGTCTTCCTCTTCGACGAGCCGCTGTCCAACCTCGACGCCAAGCTGCGCAGCGACCTGCGTGTTGAAATCAAGCGCCTTCACCAGCGCCTGAAGAACACCATGATCTACGTCACTCACGACCAGATCGAGGCGCTGACGCTCGCTGACCGCATCGCCATCATGAAGAATGGTGTGATCCAGCAGCTGGCTGATCCGCACACCATCTACAACAAGCCGGTCAATCTCTACGTGGCGGGCTTCATCGGTTCGCCGTCGATGAACTTCATCAACGGCACGCTGGATGGCGCCACCTTCACCGCTGAAGATGGCACCAGCATCCCGGTCGGCTCCTATGAGTTCGCAGTGGGTGTAAAGGGGCCGACCAAGGCCGTTCTCGGCGTTCGCCCCGAGCACATCTTCCTTGGAGAGGCCGCGCAGGGCTCGCCGTTCACCACCCAGGCCGAGATCGAGATCGTCGAGCCCATGGGCTCGGAGACCCTCGCCTGGACCAAGGTTGCCGGCGTCTCGGTCACCTTCCGCTGCTCGAGCGACATCGAACTCAACGTCGGCGACGAGGTCACGCTCGGCTTCGATATCGCGCGCGGTTCGCTGTTCGATGCACAGACGGAAAACCGTCTCTGATTTTTCAAACCGTGCGGCGTCCACCAGGGCGCCGCACTGCCGCTTCGGCGGCAAATCCTTACCTTTGCGGTAATCGGTCTGGCATTTCGGCAGGACATGGTTTTGTGCCTGGCATAGAACTCTCCCCGCGATGCGAGGCCGCATTTTAATTATTGGACGGGGCCAACGATGGACTTCTCTTATCAGCTTTACAGTGCACGCAATGAGGCGTCGCTGGATGACACTCTCAAGACCCTCAGCGGTCTCGGCTATACCCAGGTCGAAGGTTGGGGTGGTCAGTTTGCCGACCCCGCCGCGCTGGCCCAGAGCCTCAAGAATGCCGGCCTCACCATGCCGACCGCCCACATGGGCTTCGCTCAGCTGGAAAACACCGACGAGGCCCTGCGCATCGTTGAGACCGTTGGCATCGACACCGTCTACTGCCCGGCGCCGCCGTCCGAAGCCTTCCGTATCGGCATGGGCGACTGGCAGCATTTCGCCGAGGGCCTGGCCAAGGTCGCCGCTGCCTTCAAGGCAGCCGGCAAGGGCTTTGGCTATCACAACCACCATTGGGAATTCTCCAGGGATGCCAATGGCAAGACGCCGATGGAGCTGATCCTCGACGCCTCCCCGGACACGCAGTGGGAAATGGACCTCGCCTGGGTGGTCAAGGCCAATGAAGACCCGCTCTTCTGGCTCGACAAGCTGGGCAGCCGCATCACTGCCGTCCACGTCAAGGACATTGCCCCTGCCGGCGAGAACGCCGATGAAGACGGCTGGGCCGACGTCGGTCACGGCACGCTCGACTGGAAGACCCTGATCGGTCAGGTTCAGTCCAAGACCAAGGCCCGCTATTTCGTTCTCGAGCACGACAAGCCCGCCGACGCGATCCGCTTCGCGCGCCGTTCGATGGACACCCTCAAGAGCTTCGGAGTCTAAGCCATGGCAAAGACCTATGGCGTCGGCATCATGGGTGCCGGCAATATTTCTGGTGCCTATCTGCGCCTCGCGCCCCTGTTCAAGGGGCTCGAGGTTCGCGCCGTTGCGGACATCCGCCCGGAAGCCGCCAAGCTGCGCGCCGACGAGTTCGGCGTTGCCGCCCAGACCCCGGATGAGCTGCTCAAGAACAGCGAGATCGACGTCATCGTCAATCTCACCATCCCGGCCACCCATTATTCCGTGTCCTCCGACATCATCTCGGCCGGCAAGCACGCCTATTCCGAAAAGCCGTTCGTGCTTTCGGTTGAAGAGGGCCTTGCTCTCAAGAAGGCAGCCGACGAGCGTGGCCTCAAGGTCGGTTCGGCTCCCGATACCTTCCTCGGCGGCGCCCACCAGCAGGCGCGCGACATCATCGACAGTGGCAAGCTCGGCAAGATCATGAGCGGCACCACCCACGTGATGAGCCGCGGCATGGAGCACTGGCACCCCAATCCGGACTTCTTCTTCCAGCCCGGCGGCGGCCCGATCCTCGATCTCGGCCCCTATTATGTCACCGAGCTGATCCATCTGCTCGGCCCGGTCAAGCGCCTCTCGGCCTTCACCAACATGGCCCGTGCCGAGCGCACGGTCACCGCTGATGGCCCGTTCAAGGGCAGCGTCATCAAGGTCGGCACGCCCACGACGATCCATGGCGTTCTCGAGTTCCACAACGGCGCTATCGTCACTGTCGGCGCCAGCTGGGACGTGGCGGCTCACGGCCACCACAACATCGAGCTCTACGGCACCGATGGCTCCATCTTTGTGCCCGATCCGAACTTCTTCGGCGGCGATCTCATCACCGCCAGCATCGACGGCACCCGGACCCCGGTCACCCCTTGGGAGCATCCGTTCGGCAAGGCCAACCAGGATCTCGACAAGCCGGTGCCGCGCGCCAATTATCGCGCTGCAGGTCTTGCCGACATGATGGCGTCCATCGAAACCGGGGCGCCCGCGCGCTGCGGTCTTGATGTCGCGCTGCACGTCATTGAAGTGCTCGACGGTCTGCTGCGGGCCGGTGCAAGCGGTGAAGTTCTCACCCTGACCACCACCTGCGAGCGTCCGCTGGCGCTCGGTCCTGACGAGGCACGGGCACTGCTAAAGGCCTGATGGACGTACCTCATTGACACGTGCAAAGCACTGGTCAAGAGTGAGTTGAATTGAACCGGGCGGCGGGAATCCGCCGCCCGTTTTCGTCTATGCGGGCATCAGACCCGCGCTGAGGATAAGGTCTGCGGCGCCACTGCCGACGGGCCGTAGAGAGGAGAAAATTCATGCGCACCATCAAGGGGCCCGCAATTTTTCTGGCCCAGTTTGCCGGCGACACTGCGCCGTTCGACACTCTGGACAATATCTGCCGCTGGGCTGCCGGCCTCGGCTACAAGGGCGTTCAGATCCCGACCTGGGTCTCGAGCTTTATCGATCTCGAAAAGGCCGCCAATTCAAAGACCTATGCGGACGAGATCAAGGGCATCGTCAATAGCCACGGTCTCGAGATCACCGAGCTTTCCACCCACCTTCAGGGCCAGCTCGTCGCCGTTCATCCGGCCTATGACACCGCATTCGATGGTTTCGCCCCGGCCGCTGTGCATGGCAATCCCAAGGCCCGTCAGGAATGGGCCGTCCAGACGCTCAAGAATGCCGCCAAGGCTTCCCAGAACCTCGGCCTCAAGGCCCACGCCACCTTCTCCGGCGCCCTTGCATGGCCCTATGTCTATCCGTGGCCGCAGCGCCCCGCAGGCCTCGTCGAAGAAGCCTTCGATGAACTGGCCCGCCGCTGGACGCCGATCCTGAATGCCTTTGATGATGCCGGCGTCGACGTCTGCTACGAAATCCACCCCGGAGAGGACCTGCACGATGGCATTTCCTTCGAAATGTTCCTCGAGCGCGTGAACAACCACCCGCGCGCCAACATCCTCTACGATCCCAGCCATTTCGTTCTGCAGCAGCTGAACTATCTCGACTTCATCGACATCTACAAGGACCGCATCAAGGCGTTCCACGTCAAGGATGCCGAGTTCAACCCCACCGGCCGTCAGGGCGTCTATGGTGGCTTCCAGTCCTGGGTAGACCGGGCAGGGCGCTTCCGCTCGATCGGCGATGGTCAGGTCGATTTCCCAGCCATCTTCGCCAAGCTGACCGCCAATGATTTCGACGGCTGGGCGGTGCTCGAATGGGAATGCGCCATCAAGCACCCCGAAGACGGTGCGCGCGAGGGTGCCGAGTTCATCAAGAGCTACATCATCCGCGTCACGGAAAAGGCCTTCGACGATTTCGCCAGCGGCGGCACCGATCAGGCGGCCAACCGCAAGATGCTCGGCCTGAGCTGAGCCGTTAGCAGGTCTGTGACGTATTCTCGTCGCAGGCTTGCTCGATGCTAACAGTCTGCTACCCAATTGCAGCATTAAGGACACGCAAAATGGCTGAAAACGGCGCAAAGCGCATTCGCCTTGGCATGGTCGGCGGCGGCACGGGAGCCTTCATCGGCTACGTTCACCGCATCGCAGCGCGGCTTGACGGAGACTATGAACTCGTCGCCGGCGCCCTGTCCTCCCGCCCGGAAGTGGCTCTGGAATCAGGGAAAAATCTCGGCCTCGCCGAAGACCGCATCTATACTTCCTACGAGGAAATGGCCCGCGCCGAAGCGGCTCGCCCGGACGGTATCCAGGCGGTTTCCATCGTCACGCCCAACCACATGCACTTCGGCCCCGCCAAGGCCTTCCTCGAAGCCGGCATCCATGTGATCTGCGACAAGCCGATCACCTCGACCATCGAGGATGCTCGTAAGTTGCTGGAAATCCAGCCGAAAAACGGCGCGAAATTCCTGCTCACCCACAACTACACCGGCTATCCGCTGATCCGTCAGGCCCGCGACATGATCGCAGCCGGCGCCCTCGGCAAGATCCGTGTCGTCCAGGCCGAGTACCCGCAGGAATGGCTCACCGAGCCGACCGGCGACGATAACAAGCAGGCCGCCTGGCGTACCGACCCCGCCCGGTCCGGCGCTGGCGGCTGCATCGGCGATATCGGTACCCACGCCTACAACCTCGCCCGCTTCGTCACCGGCCTGAAAACCGAAGCAGTTGCTGCGGACTTGACTGCATTTGTCCCCGGCCGCCAGCTTGATGATAACGTACACATCATGCTCCGCTTCGAAGGGGGTGCGAAGGGTATGCTCTGGGCCAGCCAGGTGGCTCCGGGTTGCGAAAACGGCCTGCAGTTGCGCGTCTATGGTGAAAAGGGTGGTCTCGAGTGGCGTCAGGACAATCCGAACTACATGTGGTTCACCGAATTCGGTAAGCCCAAGCAGTTGCTGACCCGTGGCGGCTCGATCTCCAGCGCTCCGGCTGCCTCGATGAACGTGCGTATCCCTACCGGTCACCCGGAAGGCTATCTCGAAGCGTTCGCGACCATCTACTCGCAGTTTGCCGCGGTCATCCGCGGCGATGGCGCCGAATATGAAGCCCTTCTGCCTTCAATGGCCGACGGTGTCGAAGGCATGCAGTTTATCGCTGCCTCGGTGAAGTCCAGCCAGAACGACAGCCGCTGGACCCGCTTCAGCGAGGTCTGATCTCTATGCCGCCCGGCCCTCGGCTGGGCGGCTCCTACTGCACGCGCTCTGCAGTAAAACCCTTATCTTCCAATAACTTAACGACGCTCGTCTCGCCCAGGAGATGGCCTGCGCCGACCACCAGCAGGGCCTCCTCGTTCTCGGTCAGCATGGTCTCGATCTCCGCCGTCCAGTTCTCATTGCGCTGGTTGATGAGGATGTCGATGAAGGCCTCGCCATAGGCCCCGGCGTCAGCCATGAACAGATCCGCCAGTTCCTCGGGATTGCCCGTCACCCAGGCGGCCATCATCTCGTCGAGCATCTCGACCAGGCGATCCGCCTCCGCCAGCGTTCCGGCCAGCATCTCCACTTCGCTGGTCTCATCCTCCCCGGCGAGGAAGCCGATCTGCTCCGCTGCGGTCTCGAGATAGCCCTGTCGCTCCCGCTCAACCTCTTGTTGCAGAACGAGATCTACCCCCAGATTGGGATCGTACCCGGCCTGCATCAGCGCCGTCACCGAGATCGTGCTCGCCGCCAGCCAGGGACGCATGGCCAGAAGGGTCGGCACTGGCACCCCGTAGAGCTCGGCCGCATCCCGGACCTTCTGCATCAGCTCGGCGTCGATCCTGGCATTGAGCAATCGGCCGTCCGTCGCAAAGCCATGCTCCATGGTCAGCGCCATGATCTCCGGCTGCGCCTCGGGCCCGAGGTCGGTTTCAAAATAGACCCGGTCCGCCTTGGTCAGCAGCTTGTTGAGCGTGTCGGTGCGCCACTCCGTGTCCTCGGGCAGCAGATGGATGGAGCCGAACAGCCAGATGGAGCTGTCCGCGTCGCTGACTTTCCAAAGGACGGGGGCCGCATGGGCAGGGGCGGCAGCGATACCGGCGAGGGCAAGTGCGACAAGCAGCGGACGAAAGTTCATCGGGAGCGCTCCGGAGGTATGAGCCTGAGGGTCTTCCGATCATAGTCGCGTTGAAAGCAGAAAGAAGGCGAAAACAAAAAGCGCTGCAATCACTTGCAGCGCTTGTCGGATTCAATCTGTAAGGGACTTAATGTGTCCAGGGCGTCCGGCGGTCGGACCGGAAATTGTCCGGATAGCTGACCTTCTTGGGCGTCGTGTCATGCGCCGGCTGCACGGTGTATTCGATGCCATTGCGCTGGGCATAAGCCTCGGCTTCTTCCTGGCTGTCGAACGACAGGCGGACCTGCTGGGTCGTGTCGGCGCTGCTGGTATAGCCCATGAGCGGGTCGATGCTACGGGGAGCCGCAGCCTCATGGACAAGAACCCAGCTCTTGGATTTGCCCCGGCCAGATTGCATCACGTTACGGGAAGGGCGGTAGATGCGGGCGGTCATGCAAAGTCCTCTAAACGATGCGACATCGAATTACGACAAGCGCTCCGGAGCACTTGTTCCTCCGGAATCCCTGCGGTCGAAAATAGGTTCCAAACCTATAGTTTGCCGGCGCGCGCGGGGGAAGTACAAAATGGCTTCCAGCAGCCATCCGGCACGCCATTCCGTCCAATGACACACCCCCGAACTGCGCGACAACTCAGCCGCCCGCACCCTGATATTTGCCGGTGGCATAACGCCAGTGCGCCATCGCGAGCAGAACCCAGGCCGGCCCGGCCAGGAGGGCGACGGGTCCGGCCCAGTCCCCCAATATGGGAATAGGCTTGCCCAGCATGGCGCCGACCGGAACCGAGCTTGTCAGGGCCAGCGGCACGGCGGTGATGAGGATAATCTGAATACCGCCGGGCAGGATGTTGAGCGGGTAGCGGGTCAGCTCCCAGAAGCCGAAGAATATCGAGAACAGATGGTTGGACCGTACCCAGATCAGCGCCGTCGCCCCGATCATGGTGATGATAGCCGCAGTGAGCAGGGTGGCGCTGATCACTGCCCCAACCAGATAGAGCGCAGCACTGACCGACCACGAGAAATCGACGGCCGCGACGGCCCAGGCCATCAGCGCCCCGGCGAGGATGATATGGCCGACATAGCCAATGTTCAGGCCGGAGAAGACGATATAGGCCCAGGGGCTGAAGGGCTTGACCAGCAATGTGTCATAGGTCCCGAGCCGAACCAGAATTTCTATATTGCGCAGCTGCACGAAACTCATCGCCGCCCCAAGCGAATAGGCGAGGAGCTGGAAGCTGAAGAGCAGCGCCAGCTCAGGAAAATTCCACCCGCCAAGGGTTTCAAACCGGGCCAGCAATATCGCGATGGTGGCGAAGACGCTGCCATAGGAAAGGATCTGCGCGAAGCGGTCGAGCCAGAACGCGCCGCGATATTCCATCTGCGAACGGATGTGCATTTTGACGAGGAGCAGGAGGATGCGCAGCTGCCGGATCATGCTCAGCCCCCCTGCACGGTGACGCGCCTCGAGGCTTTGCCCCAGAGCCAGAGGACGCCGAGGAAAAAGAGCGCAGTCCAGCCGAGCCCCATGCCCAGATAGAGCCATGTTTCCGGCACCGAGAGGCGGCCGAGATAAACCGCGTTAGGATAATAGACCACCCAGCCAAACGGCAGGTGCCGCGCCAGTGTGGCCAGCGGTTCCGGATAGAACCAGAACGGCACCAGCAGGCCCGAGAAGAGATGGAGCAGGGCGCCGAAGGTCCAGTCGAGCGAAAAGCTGGTCATCAGCCAGAAGGCCATCAGTCCGCAGAACGCCGACATCAGGAACAGCAGCACGAACGCCACGACCCAGAACACCAGGAACATCACACCGTGGAAGAAGCTCTCCGGCGGCAACATGCCATAGACAAGCGCAGTGAAGGCAACAGTGGGAATAACCTGGGTCAGCAGGCGATAGAGGAAACTGCCGGTCTCATTGGCAAAGAGATAGAGCGGGTAGGACAGCGGTTTCAGCAACCAGACCGCGATATCGCCTGTCTTGAGGGACTGACCGATCTCGTTGATGACTCTCTCGGGACGCATGGCGCCCATCACGGCGCCGCCGAGCAGTGCATAGGTCACCATCTGCTCCACCGAAATCCCATCGACCGTTGTGGCGCCAACGCCGGCATAGATCGCCAGCCATATGGCAACCCGGGCAAACACCTGCACCAGCTTGCCGAAAATATTGGCCCAGACCTCGTTTCTATAGGCCAGCTCGGACAGGAAGGAGGACCGGGTAAACGCGGTATAGGCGCTCATGAGGCGAGCGCCGCTGCATTGCGCCGCTGGTAAAATGTCCGGATCACCTCTTCGATATCCGGTTCATGCAGGGTGATGTCGGTAAGTCCGCGGTCGCCGCCGAGCTCGGAGAGCACCGTCACAAGCGAAACGTCCTCTCGATCGAGCAGAAAGTGCTTTCGCAGCCCTTCGTCGGCCGTCAACCGCGCGCTGTCGAGAGCGATAGGGCCGGGATCACTGGCAAATTCAAGGGTCAGCCGCCGGGACGAGCCGAGAGCTGAACGCAGGCGACTGAGTTCGCCATCAAAGATCAGCCTGGCATGGTCCACCATGATCAGCCGCGGGCAGATCGTTTCAATGTCCTGCAGGTCATGGGTCGTGAGAACGATGGTGACGCCACGTTCGCGATTGATCTCCGCGAGGAACCGCCGCACGGCGTCCTTGGCGACCACGTCGAGGCCGATCGTCGGCTCATCGAGAAAGAGGATTTCGGGGTCGTGCAACAGTGACATGACGATCTCGGCGCGCATGCGCTGGCCCAGGCTGAGCTGGCGCACCGCACGGTCGAGAAAGGGCGTGAGATCAAGCAGTTCGCTGAAACGCTTGAGGTTGTCCGCGTAGCGGGCGGGCGGGATATCGTAGATGGCCTGGTGCAGCGTAAAGCTGTCGATCAGCGGCAGATCCCACCAGAGCTGGCTGCGCTGTCCGAAGACCACACCAATCTGGCGTGCATTGGTCATCCGCTCGGTATGCGGCGTGCGACCCAGCACCGAGAGCGTCCCCTCACTGGGAACAAGGATGCCGGTCATCATCTTGATCATCGTTGATTTGCCGGCGCCATTCGGCCCCAGATAGCCGACCGCCTCGCCGGCGGCGATGTCGATGCTGATGTCCGAGACTGCAGTAACTTCGGTATATTCCGTCGTGACCAGGGTCTTGAACGCCCCCAGAAGACCGGGGAAACGCTTATGCTGCCGGAAACGCTTGGACACGTTCCGCACTTCGATCAACCCGGCCATGGCGCTTCTCCCTCGGGAGCAAGCTAGCGCGATTCGTGACCGCTCAAAGCCGGAAGGCACAAACTCTGCCAGCGCTCGATCAGACGCGGTTTCGGACCAGTCCGAATGGCTCTGCCTGCGTTCAAAGCCAGGTTTTCGCCGGTATCGCCTCGAGGAGACCAATGGCGCCATCGGTCGCCGTGCCGCCGGACCAGATTTCACTTTTTCCCAGTGCCCCAAAGTCTTGACGGCGCGGTCTAACACGTCACTGATGGGCAAGGCCCCGGAAGTGAGGTGAATGAAGTTCTGCTAGCCAAGCAGGACTTCCGTTACTGGCTTTCGCCGCGACTGGCCCGCAGGGATGGCTCGGTCACCCACTGGTGATGCAGTCAACAGCTTACATTTAAGAGTATTTCGGAATGAAGATTACAAAAATCACGCCGTACCTGCTCAAAGAGTGGCGTACCATGCTGTTCGTCAAAGTCGAGACGGACGAGGGGATCGTCGGGATCGGCGAGGCGGGCCTTACCTCGCGCGAGCAGGGCGTTGTCGGCATCCTCGAGGCCCTGACGCCGCTGCTGGTCGGCGCCGATCCGATGCGCAGCGAGCATCTCTGGCAGCTGATGTGGCGGAGCGGCTTCCACCCCTCCAACCAGGTCCTGACCTGCGCTATCGCCGCCATCGACATCGCGCTGTGGGACATCAAGGGCAAGGCGCTTGGCGTGCCCGTCTATCAGCTCCTCGGCGGTAAGGTTCGCGACAAGGTCAACACCTATTGCCACATGGCGGCGGATACCCCGGAGGAGTTGCTGGGCGTTGCCAAGCAGCGGGTGGCCGAAGGCTGGAACGTCATCCGCTGGGACAGTGGTCCGTTCAAGAGCCAGGCGGTCTACGACCCGAACCATGCCGTGGACTGGTCAATCGAAGCTTTCCGCCTGCTGCGGACCGAACTTGGTCCGAAGATCGAGATGGCGTTTGATGCGCACACCCGCACCAGCGTCGCCGACGCCGTGCGCCTCTGCCGCGGCGTTGAAGATTATCGCCCACTCTTCATCGAAGATCCGCTGCGCATCGAAAATCCGGAGTCCTATCGCCGTCTGCGTCAGCAGACGGCCGTGCCGATTGCGGCCGGTGAGCAGCTCGGCACCAAGTGGCAGTTCCGCGCCCTGATCGAGGAAGAACTGGTCGATTACGCCCGTATCGACATGTGTATCGCAGCCGGCTTTACGGAGTCGCGCAAGATCGCTGGCTGGTGTGAGACCCACTACATCGACATCGCCGTCCATAATCCCATCGGCCCGGTCTCGACCGCAGCCTGCCTGCACTTCAACATCGCGACGCCGAACATGCTGGTTCAGGAACTGCCGCGTCGTCCGGGTGAGAGTCTGGGCGATGTCATCACCAGCAAGCACAGCTGGGAAGATGGTTGGCTCCATGTGTCCGACGAACCGGGCCTTGGCCTCGAAGTCGACTGGGACGGCCTCGCCCGCTATCCCTTCAAGCACGAGAACCTGCCGATCTTTTATCGTGAGGACGGCTCCCTGACCAACTGGTAACGGCGTGGGGCGCGCGAGCGCCCCATATTCCCTTTGCGTCCTGACGGAGGTGTCGGTCAGATCCGCTCGCCGCTGGTGGCGTCGAAGAGCTGCATCTTGGTCACGTCGGGACGGAGGCTGAGGGACGATCCGGGCGCCGCGGCCAACCGGTCGCGGGTCAGGACAACGATGCTTGTTTTGCCAACCTGCACCAGGACATGGGTTTCGGATCCGGTCGGCTCAATGATTTGGGTAATGCGCAAAAACTGCGATGTGGGATGTGTTTCTTCTGGGGCTTGAACTTCCTCAAGGGCGCCTATGGCGCACGCCTTAAGAAAAACCCTGGTCGCTACAGCGATCCAGAAAAAGAAAATGGTCGGAGTACAAAGATTCGAACTTTGGACCCCCGGTTCCCAAAACCGGTGCTCTACCAGGCTGAGCTACACTCCGACGTTGCCACTCAGTTAGCGTGTCCCTTTGCAAAGAGCAAGTGCAATCAAACGGATACCACGAACTCTTGACGCTTGCCTCTGGGGTGTGGACAACAGGGCATGATCGATCTCACAAAGCCTTGGCCGCTGGGCCTCAGCCGCCGCAACTGGCCTATCTTTCTCGTGGCCGTGCTCGTTATCCTCGCGGCCCTGGCTGTGATCGATGAAAGCGCCTCTCGCGGGGCAATTGGCTGGCCGGAAGCCTGGCGCGCGCCGTTTTTCTTCATCACCGATTACGGACTTTCCGAATGGGTACTTATCCCCAGCCTTGTGATCATGATCCTGGCGCGCCTCGCGATGTTTCCGCTCAAAGGCTCCAGCAGGTCCATTTCGGCGGAGACCGCATGGGTATCCGCCTTCATCTTCTTCGGCGTCGCAATTCCAGGGCTTCTGACCAATCTCCTCAAACGCCTAATCGGCCGCGGCCGTCCGGCCGTCTACGAGGAGGTCGGTCCGTTCTCATTCCAGAACATTTTCAACGACTGGACTTTTCAGAGTTTTCCGAGCGGCCACTCGGCCACCGCGCTCGGCGTTGCCTTTACGATTGGCTTTATCTGGCCGCGCACCTTTTTGCCCCTGCTGATCATCGGGCTGGTTGTGGCCGTTTCCCGCGTGCCGGTCGGCATGCACTACCCGACGGACGTGTTCGCCGGCTGCATCGTCGGCATGCTGGGAGCCTATCTGGTGCGTAATCTGTTCGCCAAAAAGGGCTGGCTGTTCCACCAGCAGCCGGACGGCAAGATCGTCCGCAAGCCGCTGGTGGCCTATCGCCAATTGCTTCAGCGCGATCGCGCGTAGCGCTCCAGCCCATCCGCCAGGTCGCGCTTGAGGTCATCGACGTCCTCGAGCCCGACATGGATGCGGAAGAGGTTGCCCTCGTGGCTCCACGGCTTTGCGGATCGCGCCTTGCCGGGCTTTACCGGCAGGCAGAGGCTCTCGTAGCCGCCCCAGGAATACCCCATCGAGAAAATCTGCATCTGATCGACAAACGCCGCCACCGATGCGCGGGGGGCGGGCTTGAGGACGAAAGCGAACAGGCTGCCCGAGCCCGTGAAATCGCGCTTCCAGAGCGCGTGGTCAGGGTGGCTTGGCAGGGCAGGGTGGATCACCTCTGCGACCTCATCCTGGGCCTCGAGCCAACGGGCGATGTCGAGCGCCCGCTGCTGGTGTGCCTCCATGCGGATGGAGAGCGTCCTTAGTCCGCGCGCCACCAGATAGGCATCATCGCCAGAGGTGAAAAAACCCAGCAGGGTACGCGTGCTGGCGACATCGGCCCAGGCTTCCTCGGTGGCCGAAAGTGTACCGGCCAGCACGTCGGAATGGCCCACGAACATTTTCGTGGCCGCATGCACCACAATGTCGGCGCCCAGCTTCAGCGGCTGGTGGTACAGCGGGCTGGCCCAGCTGTTGTCGACGATCAGGCGCGCGCCATTGGCTTTTGCAGCTGCAGCCAGGGCCGGAATATCCTGCACTTCGAACGTCAGGGACCCAGGGCTCTCCGCCAGCACAGCCCGCGTATTGGGGAGCATCAGCTCGGCAATGCCTGCGCCGATTCGCGGGTCGAAGTAGCGGGTTGTGATGCCCATCCGGGTCAGGAAACCGTCGGCGAAGACCCGTCCCGGTTCATAAGCGCTGTCACTGATCAACAGATCGTCGCCACTCTTGAGGCAGGCCAGGAGGGCGATGGTGATGGCGGCTAGGCCGGATGGGACAAGCTTGGTCGCGTGTGCGCCCTCCAGCCTGGTGATGACGGCCTCAACGCTCTCCGTCGTTGGGTTCCCTGCGCGGCCATAGAGAAAGCGCTGGGTCTGGTCCTCCAGATCCGACAGGGTTTTGAACAATACAGTCGAGCCGCGATAGACGGGCGTGTTGACGAAGCCGAACTGATCCTCCGGCGACCGGCCTTCATGGGTCAGAATGGTTTCGATAGCCATCTGGCCGGTGGAGGAGGCTGGAGTGTCAGTCATGGGTGCGCTGCTCAAATTCGGATCACAATTTTACTTTGGCGAAAAAAGAGACAGACTTGTTGCCCCAATTCACCTTCTACCCTTGACGTTACGGTCAAGAGACGATTGCATGCTTAACAGCATCGCAACCGTCATACAAAGGATGGTGGTGCACCCGGATAGTCGTTGGGCAAACAGCGACTTGTTGTTCGGGGTTAGAGGGTCAGGGAACAAAGGTAATAAATATGCAAAACAAGCTTGCAACACTCGCAGTGTCCGCAGCGATCAGCCTTGTAGCTGTCGCAGCTCATGCCGCGACGCTGGAAGACGTCAAGGCAAAGGGATATGTGCAGTGCGGCGTGACCGGGGGTGTGCCGGGTTTTTCTGCGCCGGACGCGAATAACAACTGGTCGGGTCTGGAAGTCGACTTCTGCCGCGCTGTCGCTGCAGCCATTTTCGATGACGCCGACAAGGTGCGTTATACCCCGCTGACATCGCAGGAGCGCTTTGCCGCCCTGTCCGCCGGCGAAATCGACATCCTGTCGCGTACCACGACATGGACCATGAGCCGCGATACCGACCTCGGTATCTCCTTCATCGGCACCATGTATTATGACGGTCAGGGCTTCATGGTCCGCGGTGCTGACGGCATTGAATCGGCAACCGATCTCTCGGGCGCTGCGATCTGCATCGAATCGGGCACCACGACCGAACTCAACGCTGCCGACTATTTCGAAGCCAATGGCATGGAGTATTCGCCGGTCGTGTTCACCGACCAGGACGAAGTTGTGAAGGCCTTCGAAGATGGCCGTTGCGACGTCTACACCACTGACGCTTCGGCCCTGGCCGCAGAGCGCTCCAAGTTCGCGGTTCCGGATGATTACATCATCCTGCCCGAAATCATCTCCAAGGAGCCGCTTGGTCCCGTGGTCCGTCAGGGCGACCCGGTATGGTTCAACATTGCTCGCTGGACCTATTTCGCACTGCTCGAAGCTGAAGAGCAGGGGATCACCCAGGCCAATGTCGACGAAATGCTCGGCTCGGATAACCCCTCGATCAAGCGTCTGCTTGGTGTCGAAGGCGACTTTGGTACGCCTCTCGGCCTCACCGCTGACTGGGCATACCGCATCATCAAGCACATCGGTAACTATGGCGAATCCTACGATCGCCACGTTGGCCCGGATACCGAAATCGGTCTGGCCCGCGGCCTGAACGCTCTGTGGACCGATGGCGGTCTGCAGTACGCGATGCCGATCCGCTAAGGCGAAACAGTGCTGGCGCCCCATCGTTGGGGCGCCAGTTCGTTAAGGCGCATGCGCGCAATGAGTGAGCTCGTCACCATACGGAAACTTCGCGTCCCTCCTGCCTGAGGCAGGGCGAGGATGTCGGCCGTTCCCGATTCCGGTGTCGGCGCAACGCGCGTGCGACCCTTTTTGAAGGGGACATTCGCCAATGGCTGTCCAACACAATCTCGCGGCCCCGCCGCGAACAGCGTTCTACAACGACCCCGTCATTCGCGGCATTCTCTACCAGGTTCTGGTCGCCGCAGCCGTGGTCGCCTTTTTCGTCTGGATCATCATGAACACCGCTGCCAATCTGGCAGCGCAGAACAAGTCGACCGGTTTCGACTTCCTGTTCCAGACCTCCGGTTTCGGCATCAGCTTCTCGCTGATCCCGTTTGACCGTTCATCCTATTACTGGGAAGCCTTCCTCGTCGGCCTGCTCAATACCTTGCTGGTGGCGGCGATCGGCATTTTCTTCTCGACCATTCTGGGTTTTGTGCTCGGCGTGGCGCGACTGTCGTCGAACTGGCTCATCGCCCGTTTCGCAACCGTCTACATCGAAATCATCCGCAACGTGCCGCTGCTGCTGCAGTTGTTCTTCTGGTATTTCGCCGTGCTCAAGGCCATGCCGGCCGTACGGGAATCCTTCGAGCTGCCGCTTGGCATTTTCGTCAACCAGCGCGGTATCATTGTTCCGCGTCCCATGCCGGACGCCGAGATCACCTGGGTGGTGGTTGCTGCGATCATCGCCATAATCGGTGCGATTGCGCTGGTGCGTTGGGCGATCAGTGTCCGTGCCCAGACCGGCCATTACCCCTCATTCGTCAAGATGGGCTCGCAGATTGCGGGCCTCGTCGTCACCTTCCTCTTCGGCTACCTCGCTCTAGCCCTGCTGGGCAGCGTTGTGCCGGCACTGGGGAGCATTCCGTTCCTGCCGTTGATCGGTGGTGCGGCTCTGGCTGCGCTCAGCCTGACACCGATGAGTGTCTATAGCCGGGCCTTTATCGGCTTTGCCATTGCCTGGGCCATTGCGCGTTTTGCACTCGGGGGCATGTTCGGCTTCCTGCCCGAACTAGCCGTCGTCGGCTTCTCGGGGCTTCTGGCTCTGGGTTACGCCTGGACCATGCTCGGTACGGATCGTCGACCAGCCGCACGCGACAGCAAGTTCCCGCTGGCCTTGCCTGTGCTGATCATCATCGCGGTTCCGGCCCTGATCTACTGGATCACCGGCGCCTCACTCGCCTTCGAAATGCCGCTGCTTGAGCGGTTCAATTTCAAGGGTGGCTTGCAGCTCGTCCCTGAAATGGTGGCTCTTGTTCTGGGCCTCACCATCTATACGGCAGCGTTCATCGCCGAAAACGTGCGAAGCGGTATTCAGGCCGTCAACAAGGGCCAGACCGAGGCTGCCGCATCTCTCGGTCTTCGTGAGGGCGATCGCCTTCGCCTCGTGGTGATCCCACAGGCCATGCGCGTCATCATCCCGCCGCTGACGAGCCAGTATCTCAACCTGACCAAGAACTCGTCGCTCGGTGCGGCCATCGGCTACCCCGAACTCGTCAACGTCTTCATGGGCACCACGCTCAATCAGACTGGCAAGGCCATCGAGGTGATCGCCATCACCATGGCGGTCTACCTCACCCTGTCGTTGAGCACCTCGGCTTTCATGAACTGGTACAATGCGCGCGTTGCGCTGGTCGAACGGTAGGAGCGGCAAATGTCAGTCACCTTTGTTCGCAGTCAGATGGTTGCTCCGCAACCGGCGCCCAACAACAGCGCCGGGCCCATCGCCTGGTTAAGGCGCAATCTCTTCGCCACGCCGGGGGACGCCCTGCTGTCCATCCTGGCGGTACTCCTCCTGCTCTGGGCGATTCCGCCCATCTACGGCTTCGTCATGCCCAATTTCCTGGGCGGACAGGCCGTTCCGCCCGGCGGCACGGTTGAAGACTGCCGTGTCTTGGGGGCAGGGGCATGCTGGGCCTATATCGAAGCCCGCATGAGTTTCTTCATCTACGGCTTCTATCCGCCGGAAGAATATTGGCGGCCCAATCTGGTGTTCCTGTTCGGCGCCTTGCTGATTGCGCCGCTCCTGATCCCCAGGGTGCCGTTCAAGCGTCTCAACGCCATCCTCTTCTTCGTCGTCTATCCGATCGTCTGCTTCTTCCTGCTCAATGGCGGCGCATTCGGCTTGCGGCCAGTGCCGACGGAACAATGGGGTGGCCTGCTTGTCACCCTGGTGATCTCCATGGTGGGCATCATCTGCTCCATTCCGCTCGGGATACTCCTGGCGCTGGGGCGGCAGTCAAAGCTGCCGATCATCAAGACGCTCTGCGTCATGTTCATCGAACTTTGGCGCGCAGTGCCGCTGATCACTGTGCTGTTCATGGCCTCGATCATGCTGCCACTGTTCATGCCTCAGGGCACGACAGTGGATAAGCTGCTGCGCGCGCTTGTCGGCGTCACCCTGTTCTCCTCGGCCTATCTGGCTGAGGTTGTGCGCGGTGGGCTACAGGCATTGCCACGGGGACAATATGAGGCTGCGTCGGCCCTGGGGCTGAGCTACTGGAAGTCCATGGGGCTGGTGATCCTGCCCCAGGCCATCAAGCACGTCATCCCCGGCATCGTGAACAGCTTCATTGCCCTGTTCAAGGATACCTCGCTCGTATCCATCGTGGGCATTTTCGACCTGCTCAACACGGTGCAGGCGGCCAGTTCGGACATCAACTGGTCGTCACCAACCCAGGCTATCACCGGCTATCTGTTCGCCGGGTTGGTTTTCTGGATTTTCTGCTTTGCCATGTCCCGCTATTCCATTTTCATGGAGCGGCGCCTGGACACGGGCCACAAGAGGTAACGCGATGAGCGACATGACCAACGGCGCAGATCGCGCCATCGACACCAGCAACATGACCGTGTCCGATACCGACGTCGCCATCGATGTCATCGGCATGCACAAATGGTATGGGGACTTCCACGTTCTTCGCGACATCGACCTCAAGGTTATGCGGGGCGAACGTATCGTCATTGCCGGGCCTTCGGGCTCTGGAAAGTCGACGCTGATCCGCTGCATCAATCGGCTCGAGGAGCATCAGCAGGGCCAGATTATCGTCAACGGGACCGAACTCACGGCCGACCTCAAGCGGATCGACGAAGTCCGGCGCGAGGTGGGGATGGTGTTTCAGCACTTCAACCTGTTCCCCCACCTGACCATCCTGCAGAACCTGACCCTCGCGCCCATCTGGGTGCGCGGCACCCCCAAGGCCGAGGCGGAAGCCACGGCCATGCATTATCTGGAACGGGTGAAAATCCCTGAGCAGGCCAATAAATTCCCCGGCCAGCTCTCGGGTGGCCAGCAGCAGCGTGTCGCCATTGCGCGTTCGCTCTGCATGCAGCCGAAGATCATGCTGTTTGACGAGCCGACCTCGGCGCTTGACCCCGAAATGGTCAAGGAGGTGCTCGAGGTGATGATCACCCTGGCCGAAGACGGCATGACCATGATCTGCGTCACCCATGAAATGGGCTTTGCCCGCCAGGTGGCAAACCGGGTGATCTTCATGGATCAGGGCCAGATCATCGAGCAGAATGACCCGGAGAATTTCTTCTCCAATCCCGAGCACGAGCGCACCAAGCTCTTCCTCAGCCAGATCCTGCACTAAGTCGTTCTGGCATAAACTCCTGGGGTCAGGCGCGCCTGCCGCTTGACCCCTTCCTCCCGCCTGCCAATATGCCAAGCTGTTGCAAAAGAAGTTGGCGTCGTGAGACATTTTTTGAAGCCATTGCTCTGTGCGCTGACGGCCTTCGTCGGCCTGGCGAGCCTCCCGGCCACGGCCCAGACGCTGGACGCCGTGCGCGAACGCGGTTTTCTCATCTGCGGCTCGAGCAGCTCCCTCGCAGGGTTCGCCCAGCAGGATGCCGACGGGCGCTGGTCCGGCTTCGACGTCGACCTCTGCCGAGCGCTGGCGGCAGCGATCTTTTCCAATCCCGACCTTATCGAATTCCGCTCCTATCGCGGTGAGGCGCGATTTGCGCCGCTCCAGACGGGCACTGTCGATGTGCTCATGCGCAACGGCGCCTGGACTGCAGGCCGCGACACCCGCTATGGCGCGCGCTATGTCACCACGAGTTTTTTCGATGGCCAGGCGTTTCTTGTGCCGCAGTCGCTCGGCGTTGTATCGGCTTATGAGTTGGACAATGTCAGCATCTGCGTCGCCGACAGTTTCGGCGAGCTCAAGGCTCTCGATGATTTCTTCTTCGCCAACCAGACCGGTTTCCAGGAAGTGGTCTACGAGGACGTGGCCGATTTGGCGGTCGCCTATCGCGCCGGGCTCTGCCAGGTCGTGTCGGCCCCGGGCCGTCAGCTTCAGGCCATTCGCCGCGATCTCCCCGATCCGCCCCAACACCGTGTTCTGCCCGAGCGTATCTCCAAGGAAATGCTCGGCCCGGTGATCCGTCAGGGCGATGACCAGTGGTTCAACATCGTTCGCTGGACTGTGTTCGCGCTGATCAATGCCGAAGAAGTCGGGGTGACCAGCCTCAACATTGATTCCCTCTCGGCCGCCCGCACGGCCGCGGTTCGCCGCCTGCTTGGCGTAGAGGGAGATTTCGGCGCGCCTCTCGACCTCTCGCGCAGCTTCATGAGCGACGCCATCCGGGCGGTCGGCAATTACGGCGAGCTCTACGACCGCCATTTCGGCGCTCAGACCGGCGCCGCCATGCTGCGCGGTCAGAATGCCCTCTGGAGCAATGGCGGCCTGCTTTACGCCCCGCCCATTCGCTAGATCGGTGCTACAGCAGCGGCGAGAGCAGCCGCGCCGCCTGAGTCAGGAAATAGAGGTGGAATGGGCGGGTCTTGAGTTCGGACGAACTCACTTCACGACAGGATTTGAAATCCGTCAGCAGCATCGCCTCCACCGCATCGATGGTCTTGCGATCGGTGAACCACAGCGTGATCTCGAAATTGATCGCAAAGGAACGGTTGTCAAAGTTGACGCTGCCAACAGTGGCAATCTCATCGTCCATGAGCACCACTTTCTGGTGCAGGAAGCCGTCGGTGTAACGGTAGACCGAGATGCCATGCTCCACCATGGCGTCGGCATGAGCCATGCTCGCCAGCCAGACGAGGGCATGGTCCGGGTTGTCAGGCAGCATGATCCGCACATCCACCCCGCGTAGCCGCGCGGCAAAGAGCGCTGTGCGGATATCGGTGTCGGGTACGAAATAGGGGCTGACGATCCAGAGGCGCTCCCGCGCCCGCCCGATCATGTCGACATAGGCGATGGCGCATTCCTCGAGCTTGTCAGCTGGGCCGCTGCCCATCACCAGCACGGACTGATCGCCCGGGCTCTCGAGTTCCTTGGGCGGATTTGACGACAGTCTTTCGCCGGTGGCCCACTCCCAGTCCTCCCGGAAGAGCAGCGCGCAGCCCAGTGCCGCCGGCCCCGAGACGCGCACATGCGTATCCCGCCAGTGCCCATATCTGGGATCCTTGCCGAGATACTCGTCGCCCACATTGTGCCCGCCGACCCAGGCATGCTTGCCGTCGGCCACCACGATCTTTCGATGATTGCGGTAGTTGATCCGGGTGGGGCCATAGACCCGCAGGAATTTGTGGCGCTGGTTGAAGCCGGCCACCTTGACGCCGGCATCGCGCAATTGCGTCCGAAATCGCTTGGGCATGCCGGTGCTGCCGACATCATCATAAAGCAGGCGTACCTGCACGCCGGCCCGAGCCTTGGCGATCAGCCGCTCCGCCAGTTGTTGGCCCAGATCATCGTCACGCACGATGTAAAACTGCACGAACAGATATTCTTCCGCCGCGTCGATCCCCTCAAAGATGGAGTCGAAGGTAGCCTTGCCGTCGATCAGGAGGTCAACGTGATTGCCGTGAAGAAACGGCAACTCCGACACTTGAGCCTGCACCGGCCATTTGTCGGTGGTTTCCCGGTCGATCAGGGCAAGGTCCCGGGCGCGCAGAGGACGGTCGGCGCGGCCATTCTTGATCCGGTCGGTGGCATAGTCGTCAAAGAACTTCCAGCCGAAGATCATGTAGAGAAATACGGTCGGGAAGGGCAGCAGCGCCAGGGACAGGAGCCAGGCGATCGATCCCTGGGAGGTCCGTGAATTCAGAATCTCGCGGACCGCGCAGATGAAGGCGAGGAGATAAATCGCGGCCATGATCGCGGCCACGAGGTGCAAATCTGCGATGATGGCGCGCAGGATATCGTCTATTCCGAACAACTTGCCCCCTCGCGCATCACAAGCGCACTCTATCAGTCAGAGTGCGCGCCGCAATCCCGTCCTCAAATGGGGACGGGAGGCTCAGGTGCAATGCTATTCGGAAACGATCACGCTCGAAATATCGATCGGCGCCCTGTCTTCCATCCACGCTGGGAAAGGAAGGCTCCGTTCGCGCAGGAAGGTCGGGTTGAAAAGCTTGCTGGCGTAGCGATTGCCGTAGTCGCAGAGGATGGTGACGATTGTCTTGCCCGGTCCGAGATCGCGCGCCATGCGCACTGCGCCCGCAATATTGATCGCGCTCGAACCACCCAGGCACAGCCCCTCGTGCTCGAGCAGATCGAAGACGTAGGGCAGGGCCTCGGCATCGGAAATCTGGTAGGGATTGTCGATCGTGAGGCCTTCGAGATTAGCCGTAATGCGGCCCTGGCCGATCCCTTCGGTGATCGAATTGCCGGTCGAGCTCAGCACGCCATTGGCATAGAAATTATAGAGCGCCGCACCTTCCGGATCAGCGAGTCCGATCTTGACGTCCTCGCTGCGCGCGCGCAGCGCCTCGGCAACGCCGGCCAGCGTCCCGCCCGAACCCACCGCGCAGATAAAGCCGTCGATTCGGCCGTTGGTCTGCTGCCAGATTTCGGGGCCGGTCGTTTCGATATGCGCGCGCTTGTTGGACACATTGTCGAACTGATTGGCCCAGACCGCCCCGTTCGGCAGTTCCCGATTGAGCTTTTCCGCCAGTCGTCCGGAAATCTTGATGTAGTTGTTCGGGTCCTTATACGGCTTGGCCGGGACCTCGATAAGCTCGGCACCGAAAAGGCGCAGCGCGTCCTTCTTTTCCTGGCTTTGGGTCTCGGGGATGACAATCACCGATTTGAAGCCGAGCGAATTGGCGACAAGCGTCAACCCGATCCCGGTATTGCCTGCCGTACCCTCGACAATTGTGCCGCCAGGCTTCAGTGCGCCCGACTTGACGGCGTCATGAATGATGAACAGCGCTGCACGATCCTTCACCGACTGGCCGGGGTTCAAAAACTCCGCCTTGCCCCAGATGTCGCAGCCGGTCAGTGCCGAGACGCGATTGAGGCGGATAAGCGGTGTATTGCCGATGGCGGAGATGAGGTCGTCGTGCTTGCTGGCCATGTCAGATCTTTTGTTTTGCTTTGCGACAGTTTTAGGGGGGGCTCGGGGGCGGAACAAGCCTCAAACATCTCTAACAGCACGACATTCCGGTTCGTTCCCCGTTGGGAGTAGATGGCCGTCGTCCTTGGCCCTAAGGGGCAAATTCATTCCCCAGTTGCGCAAAGCCCTCAAGCGCCCTCAGCCGCGATGCGGCGAGGTCGACCACAGGGTGGGGATAGGTCTGGCCAAGGGTAATTCGCGCTGCTTTCAGAATCGGTTCAGGTGCTGCGAATGGCTTGTGAACCCATTTGTCAGGCAGACCAGCGATCTCCGGCACCCAGTGGCGAACATAGTTCCCTGCTGGATCAAACCGCTCGCCCTGCGTCACCGGGTTGAAAATCCTGAAATAGGGTGCCGCATCGAGTCCGCTGCCGGCCACCCATTGCCAGCTTGCGGGATTGTTGGCGACGTCGGCGTCGACAAGGCAATCCCAGAACCACGCCTCGCCAAGCCGCCAGTCAATCTGCAGGTTTTTTGTGAGTAGCGAGGCCACCAGCATGCGAACGCGGTTGTGCATGTAGCCAGTCTCCCAGAGCTCGCGCATGCCCGCATCGATGATGGGAAAGCCGGTTTGTCCGCGCTGCCAGCGCCCGATCTCCTCGGGGGCCTCGCGCCATGCCAACCCGGAGAATTTCAGCTGCATTGTCGTCCGGGAGATGTCTTCACGGTGATAGAGCTGGCAATAGCTGAAATCCCGCCAGGCCAATTCGGACAGGAATTTTTCAATTCCTCCCGCGAGCTCTGGCTCCAGTTCGGCCCTCAACCGTGCCGCGTGCCAGATCTGGCGCGGACTGATCTCGCCGAAGCGCAGGTGCGGCGAGAGGCGCGACGTGCCATCCTTGGCCGGGATGTCCCGGTCGCCGGGATAGGCCGCCACCATGCCATCGAGAAAATCGGCAAGCCGCTCCCGGGCGGCGTCTTCACCCGCATCCCAATGCGAATGCAGTTTTTCCGCCCAATGCGGCTCCACGTAAGTGCCATCGGCGCCCTCGGTCGAGACGACCGCGTCAATGGGTTCGGGAGGAGGCAGCGGCCGCGCGATCTGCGTGTCTCGCAGCGTTTTCCAGAACGGCGTGAACACTGAATAGGGCTTTCCCTGTCCGGTCTTGGTCGTCCAAGGTTCGGCTAGGAGATTGCCGGCATGCGACACGACCGTTACGCCTGAATCGCGCAGTCCTGCCTTGATCGCGCTGTCGATATCGCGTTCGGCCGGGCCATAGCGCCGGTTCCAGTGCAACGCCTCCGCGCCGATCTCGGTCAGCGTCTCGCGCACAACGTCTCCGGCCAGTCCAGTCCGCACCAGCAGCCTGATCCCCACGCCGGCCAGCGACTTTTCGAGGCGCACAAGGCTTTGATGCAGCCACCAGCGCGCTGCCGCGCCGGTAGGACGCAGGCTTGGGTCCGTCTCATGAATGTAGAGGGCGGTTACCTGCCGTGCCGACTGAGTTGCGGCGAGGAGGGCGGGATTGTCGGCCAGGCGCAAGTCGTTGCGGAGCCAGACAAGGGCAGTGGGATATTCGGTCACGGGCAGGTCTCCGGGGGCGCAACGCTATACGCGTTATGGCGCCGCCCGGTTCGCCCCACAGCCTATTCCATCAGCTCGGCAAGCTGCTCCAGCGCCGAGCTCCACGCTTCCATGGAAAAAATGCGTGTCTGTGCATCGGCATGGGGAAGGCCGCGCTCGACCAGCGTCACTGCCGTATTGTCGTCGTCGATGGCCTTGAACGTCACTTCGATGACAAAGAGAAATTCGCTGTCGTCCTCGTCATCGCGGTGCACCCAGCTCATGACCAGTTTTTCGTCTTCGACGAATTGCAGGATCTCGCCGGTCACCTCGTGATCGGCTTCATCATCCTCTTCGCCGAAGGTGACGAAGCGGTAGGTGCCGCCTTCGAAGGCGTCGAATTCGGCTTCGTCCACCTGCCACTGCTCGATCAGCGCAGGGTCAGTCCAGGCGGAGAATACGTCGCTGATATTGGCGCTGATTTTGCGCGTCAGCGTGATCTGGCTGTCGCTATCGATTTGGGTGGGGTCGCTCATGCCAGTTTCTCCCGGCTTTCAGGATAAAGTTCAGCTGTCCGAGGCAGCAGGATGGTCAGGAATCCGAGGGCGGGCAAGAAGGCGCAGATCTGGAAGACCGCGACAATGCCGATCCAGTCGGCCAGCGCGCCCATTGCGGCAGCGCCGAGGGCGCCGACGCCGAAGGCAAAGCCGAAGACGAAGCCGGCAATCATGCCGACCTTTCCGGGCACCAGTTCCTGGGCATAGACCACCATCGCCGAAAATGCCGAGGACAGGATCAGCCCGGTCATCACGCTCATCGTCGCCGTCCAGAAGAGGTCGAGATAGGGCATGAGCAGGGTGAAGGGCAGGGATCCCAGGATCGACACCCAGATCACGGCAAGACGACCATATCGGTCGCCCACGGGCCCGCCGATGAAGGTGCCGGCGGCCACTGCGCCGAGGAAGAGGAAGAGGTAAAGCTGCGCGTCCTGCGCAGACAGATCGAACTTCTCGATCAGGAAGAACGAATAATAGCTTTTCAGTGTCTCGATATAGATGAACTTGCTGAGCAGCAGCGCACCGATCACCGCAAACGCCATGATCAGGCGGTCGCGCGACAGTGCCGGCTTGCGCGGCGCCACGGCGGGGCGCGTGGAGAGCTGCCGCTGGTGCTCTGCATACCACCGGGCGACATAGCTCAAGAGGGCAACACCGGCGAAACCCGCCAGGACGAACCAGAGGGTGGTGAACTGGCCAAGCGGCAGGAGGATCAGCGCAGCGGCAAGCGGGCCGAGTGCAGTGCCGAGATTGCCGCCCACCTGGAACAGCGACTGCGCAAAGCCCAGCTTGCCGCCAGAGGCCAGCCGCGCGAGGCGCGACGCTTCAGGGTGGAAAAGCGCCGAGCCGATGCCAAGGACAACGGAGGCTACGAGCAGCAGTGCGAAGCCATTGGCTGTGGCCAGTGCGACGACGCCGACGCTGACGATGGCCAGGGACAGCGGCAGCCACAACGGTTTCGGCTTGAGGTCGCCCTGCAGGCCGAAAAGCGGTTGCAGAATACAGGCCGTAATCTGCTGCCCCAACGTCAACAGGCCAATCTGCAGGTAGTTGAGGTCATATGTCTCTTTGAGGAGCGGATAGAGGGCCGGCAGCAGGAACTGCAGCAGGTCATTGAGCAGATGCGCGCCGCTCACCGCGAAGATGATGCTCAAGGCTGTGGTCTGCCCCGACGCGGTCGCGGGCCCGGTATTCGCACTCATGTCAGAATTGTCCCTGGAGGAATTGCTCCTCCTAACCCGGCTTGCGCACAAGGGCAATCACCGCGGCGCTTTCGTGCGCGCGAATTCATCATGTGGGGAGGGTAAGATCAGAAGAGCCGATTGGCTCCGCGAGCTGGACTCGAACCAGCGACCATTCGATTAACAGTCGAACGC
>JADGNE010000063.1 GCA_015234425.1 Devosia sp. | reverse complement strand
ACGGTGGTCTTCTGGGTTGCCTTGATGCCGACGATTTCGACTTCTTCGCCAACCTTGACGATGCCGCGTTCAACGCGACCGGTCACAACCGTACCACGACCCGAGATCGAGAACACGTCTTCGATCGGGAGCAGGAAGGGCTGGTCAACCGGACGTTCTGGCTGCGGGATGTACGCGTCAACAGCGGCCATCAGCTCCATCACGGCGTCGTGGCCGAGCTTCTTGTCGGAATCTTCAAGAGCGGCGAGAGCCGAACCCTTGATGATCGGGATATCGTCGCCCGGGAACTCGTACGAGGACAGCAGTTCACGAACTTCGAGTTCGACGAGCTCGAGGAGCTCGGCGTCGTCGACCATGTCGCACTTGTTCAGGAACACGACCAGTGCCGGCACGCCAACCTGACGAGCGAGCAGGATGTGCTCACGGGTCTGGGGCATCGGGCCGTCAGCGGCGGACACGACCAGGATCGCGCCGTCCATCTGGGCAGCACCGGTGATCATGTTCTTCACATAGTCAGCGTGGCCCGGGCAGTCGACGTGTGCGTAGTGACGGTTTTCCGTCTCGTACTCGACGTGCGAGGTGTTGATGGTGATGCCGCGTGCCTTTTCTTCAGGCGCGCTATCGATCGACGCATAGTCGCGGGCAGTAGCGCCACCAGCTTCAGCCAGCACCTTGGTGATAGCCGCGGTCAGCGAGGTCTTGCCATGGTCAACGTGGCCAATGGTGCCAATGTTGCAATGCGGCTTGGAGCGGGAAAACTTTTCCTTACCCATCTTTTTTCTCCAAAATCGTCAGCGCAATCGCCGACTTTCAGTTTGAGTTTATAGCTTGCGCTGGTGTTTAGGCGTACTTGGCCTGGACTTCGTCGGCAACAGCCTGCGGAACCTGCTCGTAATGGTCGAACGTCATCGTGTACTGAGCACGACCCTGGCTCATCGAGCGCAGCGAGTTCACATAACCGAACATGTTTGCAAGCGGCACGAACGCATTCACGACCTGGACAACACCACGGCTTTCAGTGCCCTGGATCTGCCCACGACGCGAGTTGAGGTCGCCGATGACGTCACCCATGTAGTCGTCTGGCGTGACAACTTCAACCTTCATGATTGGCTCGAGAATTTTCGGGCCAGCTTCACGAATGGCTTCACGGAAGCCTGCACGACCTGCGATTTCGAAGGCGAGGACCGAGGAGTCCACGTCATGGTATGCACCATCGACGAGGGTGACCTTCACGTCGACCACCGGGAAGCCGATCAGCGGGCCTGCGCCCATGACCGATTCGACACCCTTCGACACGCCCGGGACGTATTCCTTCGGAACAGCGCCGCCGACGATGGCGTTGACGAATTCGAGACCCTTACCGGCTTCACCCGGCTCGACAACGATCTTGATGCGGGCGAACTGACCCGAACCACCAGACTGTTTCTTGTGGGTGTAGTCTTTTTCGGTCTTGCGGGTGATCGTCTCACGGTAAGCCACCTGCGGCTGACCGATATTGGCTTCCACCTTGAATTCACGACGCATACGGTCGACGAGAATGTCGAGGTGAAGTTCACCCATGCCCGAAATGATGGTCTGGCCGGATTCTTCGTCGGTCTTGACGCGGAACGACGGATCTTCAGCAGCCAGGCGGTTCAGGGCGAGGCCCATCTTTTCCTGGTCGGCCTTGGACTTCGGCTCGACGGAGATGTCGATAACCGGATCCGGGAAGATCATGCGCTCGAGGATAACCTGCGAGTTGGTCGGCGCCAGGGTATCACCAGTGGTGGTGTCCTTGAGGCCCACGATTGCCACGATGTCACCAGCAAAAGCTTCGGTGATCTGCTCACGGCTGTTCGAGTGCATCTGGAACATGCGGCCAACGCGTTCGCGCTTGCCCTTCACGGTGTTTTCCAGGTTGATGCCGGCCTCGAGGTGACCCGAGTAGATGCGGCAGAACGTCAGCGTACCCATGTGCGGGTCGTTGGCGATCTTGAATGCCAGCATCGAGAGCGGCTCGTTGTCGTCAGCGTGACGCTCGATCGGCTCTTCGGTCTTGGCGTCGATGCCCTTGATGGCCGGAATGTCGGTCGGCGCAGGCAGGAAGTCGATAACGCCGTCGAGCAGGGGCTGAACGCCCTTGTTCTTGAACGCGGAACCGCAATAGACGAGGAAGAACTTGGTATCCAGAACGCCCTTGCGCAGCAGACGACGAATGGTGTCGTTGTTGGGCATTTCGCCGTTCAGGTACGCTTCCATCGCGTCGTCGTCCATTTCGACGGCGGCTTCGATCATGCGCTCACGGAACTTCTCGGCAGTTGCCTTGAGGTCTTCCGGAATCTCGACGACATCCCACTGAGCGCCCAGCTCTTCGTTGTGCCAGATCAGAGCATTCATCTCGATCAGGTCAACGACGCCCTTGAACTCAGTCTCGGCACCGACGGGGATCTGCACAGGGATGCCCTTGGCACCCAGGCGCGAGCCGATCATGTCGACGCAGCGGAAGAAGTCCGCACCGATCTTGTCCATCTTGTTGACGAAGATCAGACGCGGAACGTCGTACTTGTCAGCCTGGCGCCAGACGGTTTCGGTCTGCGGCTCAACGCCGGCATTGGCGTCGAGCAGCGCAACGGCACCGTCGAGCACGCGAAGGGAGCGCTCAACCTCGATGGTGAAGTCCACGTGACCGGGCGTGTCGATGATGTTGAAGCGATGCTGCACACCGTCACGCGACTTCCACGACGTCGTCGTGGCAGCCGAGGTAATGGTGATACCGCGTTCCTGCTCCTGCTCCATCCAATCCATGGTGGAAGCACCATCATGGGTCTCGCCCATCTTATGGTTCTTGCCGGTATAGTACAGGATACGCTCGGTCGTGGTGGTCTTGCCAGCATCAATGTGAGCCATGATGCCGAAGTTACGATAGAGGTTGATCGGGATTTCGCGTGCCATAAGGTACTCCTACTACCAGCGGTAGTGCGAGAAGGCACGGTTGGCATCAGCCATACGGTGCGTGTCTTCGCGTTTCTTGACGGCCTGACCACGGCCATTGATGGCGTCCATGAGCTCGCCGGACAGACGTTCGCGCATGGTGTTCTCGCCGCGCTTGCGGGCGCTGTCGATCAGCCAGCGAATGGCAAGAGCCTGCTGACGGTCAACACGAACTTCCACCGGCACCTGGTAGGTAGCACCGCCCACGCGGCGCGACCGGACTTCAACGGCCGGGCGAATGTTGTCCAGAGCACCATGGAACACGGTGATCGGGTCCTGCTTGAGCTTGGCTTCGACAATGTCGAAAGCGCCATAGACGATGGATTCGGCAGCAGACTTCTTGCCGTCCCTCATCAGGGAGTTCATGAACTTGGTGAGCACCAGATCGCCAAACTTGGCATCTGGAATAACGTCACGCTTTTCTGCGCGGTGGCGACGGGACATGACTCAGGATCTCCTTACTTCGGACGCTTCGCGCCATACTTGGACCGGCGCTGCTTGCGGTCCTTCACACTCTGGGTGTCGAGGACACCGCGCAGGATGTGATAGCGAACACCGGGAAGGTCGCGAACGCGGCCGCCACGGATCAGCACCACGGAGTGTTCCTGCAGGTTGTGCCCCTCGCCGGGGATGTAGGAAATCACTTCACGCTGGTTGGTGAGACGAACCTTGGCCACCTTACGGAGAGCGGAGTTCGGCTTCTTGGGGGTCGTGGTGTACACACGAGAGCAAACGCCGCGCTTTTGCGGGTTAGCTTCCATGGCCGGAACTTTGTTCCGCTTTGGCTTGCTGGCGCGTGGCTTGCGGATCAGCTGATTAATGGTGGGCATTGCGCTCTTTCCATTGGTCCAAAAATATACGGTCTACACAAACAAACCAAAGTGGCGCTCACCCGAACCCTTTCAGGATCGGCAGCGCCTCTATTGCAGCGGACCACACACCTTTTCAGGCGGCAGTCATGCGCACATGGATTTGCTTCGTCTAGTTACCCGACAGTGTGTTTGGTTGTCCTGGATTCCCGCGCTAGATGGCAGGGACCCGGTGTGACGACCACGACCGACCGCTAAGGTAGGCGCTGTTTAGAACTGATGACTCGTTCCGTCAAGGATTCTTTCGTGAAAAAACCGAAGGAGAGCCTTGCGTTTTTTAGTGTTCGGGACACCCTGGGGTCCAAACCCGAACTGGACGAAGGTGGAACAAACCGTTCGGCAGCGTCCCAGACCGGGACAGGTGCCGAGTGATCGTCAAAGGTCAATCCACCTTTGTTCCGCGTGGCTTTGCGCCATTGCATGGACGCAGCGTTCGATCTCCAAACCCGCATCGAAGTCGACGACACGGCCTTCCCTTCCCTCGATGGCGGAGAGCAGCTCCCGGCATTCGATGGCTTTCAAATCATTAAAACCCAATCCATGCCCTGGGGCGGGAATGAACCGATCGTAAGGGAAATGACCTGGCCCGGCGAGAATCGTTGTGTAGCCGCTCTGGGCCCCCTGCCCGGCTTTGTAGATCTGGAGCTCGTTCATCCGCTCCTGATCATAGACAATGCTTCCCGTCGACCCGAAGATCTGGATGGCGATGCGCCCCTTGCGCCCCCAAGCTGAGCGATTGACGGCGAGGACACCGCTGATCCCACCCAATTCGAAGAGCACATTGGCGATATCAAAGGTTTCAACTCGTCGCCTGCCACCGTCCTGTGTCGGCCTGTCATCGTAGGGGCGGGACATATGCGCGAATACGCGCGTTGGTGTGCCGAACAGCACCTGCAGGATGCTGAGGGGGTGAACCGCGAAGTCATCGAGGGCGCCGTAGCCCGAGCTTGCTTCACTCTTCCAATAGAACAGCGCGTCGGGGTCGGCCATGAAATCTTCGTCCATCTCGATGCGGACGTGGTTGATCTCACCGATCTCGCGCTCGTCTATCATATGGCCGATCTGCCGGATCAGCGGGTTCTGGATATAGTTGTAGCCGAGGATGGCGACCTTGCCGCTTTTGCGGGCTGCGTCCGCCATTCGGGTAGCATCCGCGAAGCCAACCGCCATCGGCTTTTCACACCAGACATGCTTGCCCGCTTCCAGCGCTGCCACGGCCATTTCAGCGTGAAAGGCGTTGGGGGTGGTGATGGAGACAACTTCGATCTCGCGGTCGATGATCAGCGACCGCCAATCGGCCGTTGAACGCTCGAAGCCAAACTGGTGGGCCCGCGACCGGGCCAGATCGGCGTCGACCTCGGCCAGCCCCACAAGCCGCGGACGGGGACAATCACCAAACACAGGCAGCACCGCGTTCCAGGCTAGGGCATGGCATTTGCCCATGTATCCCGTGCCGATGAGGCCAACCCCGATCGTATCCATCCCCAGCCCCCTCAGCTATTTGCTTATACCGTGCCACCGAGCGAGCCACTGAGCTCTGCCAGTTCGGCGCCGCCCGCCATCATATCTTGCAGTTCCTCGGGCTTAAGTTCACCCTTTACCGCAGTCCCCAGTGTCTTGCCGCGATTGAGGACGGTAAAGCGGTCCCCCACGGCCATGGCATGACGAACGTTGTGGGTGATGAAGACAATGCCAATGCCGGTCTTTCGCACGCGATCAATGGTGGCAAGGACATTGGCAGTCTGGCGCACACCCAGGGCGGAAGTGGGCTCATCAAGAATCAGGACCTTGGCGCCGAAATAGACCGCGCGAGCAATGGCGACGGTCTGGCGCTCGCCACCTGAGAGCGTGCCGACGGCCTGGTCCGGCTCACGCAGGCTGATGCCCATGCGGCGCATTTCCTCGAGGGTGACCTGGTTGGACTGGTCCATATCGAGGAACCGGAATGGTCCCCAGCCCTTGCGGGGTTCGCGCCCCATCCAGAAGTTCCGGGTGACTGACATGAGCGGGATCATGGCGAGGTCCTGATAGACTGTCGCCACCCCTGCGGTCATCGCGTCACGTGGATTGGCGAACTCCACCTTCTTGCCGCCCATTCGGATCTCGCCGCTGGTTGGCTTGTGGACCCCGGCCATGGTCTTGATGAAGGTCGACTTGCCAGCGCCATTGTCGCCGAGCAGGCAATGGCATTCGCCTGGCATGACCGAGACAGAGACGCCATTGAGCGCAATGACCGGGCCAAACTGCTTCTTGATATCGATGAGTTCGATGAGTGGTGCAGTGGACATGGCTCAGCGCTCCCCGGTGATGAGGCGGCGGATGTAGGTATTGAGGATGACGGCGAGGAGCAGGATCACGCCGAGGAAGACGCGAAACAGCGAGCTCTCGACCCCTGCAAAGAAGAGGCCTTGCTGAACGACACCGAAGATCAGTGCGCCAAGGGCAGCACCGATCACCGAGCCATAGCCGCCGGTGAGCAGCGCCCCGCCAATCACCACGGCGATGATGGCCTCAAACTCCTTGAGCAGGCCACGGTCGGCGGCCGCCGAGCCGAACTCCATGACCTGACACGTCGCGAATACGGTGGCGCAGAAAGCCGAGAAGACAAACATGGCGATCTTCACCCGATCGACCGGTACGCCGACATAGCGGGCCGCCTTGGCATCGCCACCGGCAGCGTAGATCCAGTTGCCGAACCGGGTGCGGGTCAAGAGGATATGGGCAAAGACGATCAGGATGACGGCCCAGACCATGAGCATGGGAATGCCGTCGACGACCGGCTGCCCGGCCTTGTTGCCGGCCTGGAAGGTCGCGATCATCCCCATGTCCGCCATCCAATAGAAGACGAAGCCGAGGACCTTGCCGCCGAACACCGCGGCCAGCCAATCGCCCTGGGCCGCATCCCGGACGCCGCCGATAATGGTCTGGCGCGTGGTGGAGATCGACAGGTAGATGGTGAGGCCCCGCAGGATATAAAGCGAGGCCAGGGTGACGATGAAGGACGGCAGGCCGGTCTTGATAACCAGATAGCCATTGGCGGCGCCAATCAGCATGGCGACGATGAAAGCGGCGATGATGGAGGCCCACATGGGCCAGCCCATAAGCACGCTGAGCAAGGCAATGACGATGCCGGCAAAGCCGATCATCGAGCCCACCGAGAGGTCAAATTCGCCGGCGATCATCAGGAGGCAGGCGCCGACCGCGATGATGACGAACTGGGCCGACACCACGCCCCAGTTCATCATCCCGTCTGCGGCGAACATTCCGGTGCCACCAGCCACAATGGCGAAATAGCAGAACACCAGTACTGTGCCCGCCATAGCCCCGAGTTCAGGGCGCATGAAGGCCCGGCGGAATGTAGACTGTCGCTGGATACGTTCGTCCAGCGCCGGCGTCCCTGTGGACTGGCCAACCATCTTCATGTCTCCGAATTTGGGAATTGGCGCTCAGCGCCGGTCCTGGCTTCCATCCGGGGCGGCACAGCGGCCACCCCGGGCGGGAGGATGGTCAGCGGTACTGACCAGCGTATTGCTCGACGAGAGCAATATTGTCGTTGGTGATGAAACCCGGGCCGGAGTTGATCGAGTTGCCGGGAACGACGCCGTAACGGGCGAGATTGGTCAGAACCACAACCGGCAGATAGCCCTGCAGGAACGGCTGCTGGTCGATGGCGAAGTTGATCGTTCCGTCCTTGATGGCCGTGGCGATTTCGCCGGACAGGTCGAAGGTGCCGAAGAAGATGGCGCCAGCCTGGCCATTAGAGTTCAGGGCCGCGATCGTGGGATGGGCAGAGGTCGGCCCGAGCGTGAGAATGCCGTTGGTGTCCGGATTGGTCTGGAGATAGGCGCTGACCTTGGACTGGATTTCGCCCGGGTCCTGCCCTGCGTCGATCATCTGGTTGCCCAGCTCGGTGCCAATGGCATCAGCAAAACCCTGGCAGCGTTCGACGGACGCCGGATTGGTAATGTAGTGATTGACGCACAGGAAGTTGGTGACACCAGCCGCCTTGGCCTTCTCACCGGCACCGAAGCCGGCATCATATTCCGGCTGGCCGACATGGAGCAGCGCGCCGATTTCCTTGGATTGCTCGATCGTTCCGGAATTGATGGTGATGACCGGAATACCGCGGCTGACAGCGTCAGAGAGCGGGCCCGACAGCACATCATAGTCGGCGATTGTCGAGATAATGCCATTGGGGCTCGACGCAGCGGCCTGCTCGATGATGCGCGCCATATCGGCGAGATCACCGGTGGGAGGATTGCGGTATTCCACGGTGACGCCCATCTGCTCCCCGGCCAGGGTGATGGCGTTCTTGATTGTGTTCCACCAGCTGTCGGAGTCCGGGGCGTGCGAAACGAGCACGAACCGCTCGCCTTCAGCCAGTGCCGGGGCAATGGTGGCCGGCAGGGTAATGGCGGCCAGAGCGACGGCTGCGAGCCGTTTGGTAAGTCTGTTCATCGATTTCCTCCCTCGTGAACCGCAATCCGAAATAGCTCATCCATTCTATTTTGGAAGGCAGGCGCAACAAACATTCCATTTTTGGCACGTGCCGTCAAGCGGCACCGTTCGGCGCGCGAGAAAGCCCGCGGCGCGAGGCCCCGCAAATGCGAATGATGTCCATTTCAGAAGGAAGAGGTGGCCGCGAGCGAGCGCGGTGCCGCGCTCATAGTCAGAGCGGCGGAAAAGAAAAAGGGGCCCGAAGGCCCCTTCCCTATTCAGATTGTGCCCAAGTCTTACTTGGGAGCAGCGAGCTGCACCGTTTCGGCCTGACGACGACGTTCCTCGAGGATGAGGTCGTCGCGCTTGGTCGCGATGAGCTTGGCCTTGGACTGGCCAGCACCGGTACCGGCCGGGATCAGGCGACCAACGATGACGTTTTCCTTGAGGCCTTCGAGCAGGTCGGCCTTGCCGGAAACTGCCGCCTCGGTGAGGACGCGGGTGGTTTCCTGGAAGGAAGCAGCCGAGATGAACGAACGGGTCTGCAGCGACGCCTTGGTGATGCCGAGCAGCACCGGATTGGCCGTAGCAGGCTTCTTGCCTTCGCTGACCAGCTGGTCGTTGAGCTCGTCAAAGTCCAGCTTGTCGAGCTGCTCGTCCTTGAGTAGGCCAGACTCGCCTGGATCCACGATTTCGACCTTCTGCAGCATCTGGCGAACGATCACTTCGATGTGCTTGTCGTTAATCAACACGCCCTGCAGGCGGTACACTTCCTGGATCTCGTTGACGAGGTAGCGTGCCAGTTCCTCGACGCCCTTGATGGCAAGGATGTCGTGCGGAGCAGGATTGCCGTCCAGGATGTATTCGCCCTTCTCGATGGTGTCGCCTTCCTGAAGATGGAATGGCTTGCCCTTCGGGATCAGGTACTCGACCGGATCTGCACCGTCCTCGGTCGGCTCGATGATGACGCGACGCTTGTTCTTGTAGTCGCGGCCGAAGCGGATGGTACCATCGATCTCGGCGATGATGGCGTGATCCTTCGGACGACGGGCTTCGAACAGCTCGGCCACACGCGGCAGACCGCCGGTGATGTCCTTGGTCTTGGCGCTTTCGAGCGGAATACGCGCGAGAACGTCACCGGGGACAACCTTTTCACCGGGCTCAACGGCAATAACCGCGTCCACCGACAGCAAGTAGCGCGCTTCGCCACCACGGTCGACCTTGGCCACAGCACCACCACGAGCAATGGCGAGAGCAGGCTTGAGGCCTTCACCGCGCTGATTGCCGCGCCAGTCGATGACAACGCGCTTGGTGAAGCCGGTGGCCTCGTCGGTGTTTTCCGCAACGGAAGCACCATCGAGCAGGTCTTCGAACAGGACCTCGCCTTCGACTTCGGCCAGAACCGGACGGGTGTACGGGTCCCATTCGGCCAGACGCTGGCCACGACGAACGCTGTCGCCTTCCTTGACGAGGAGCTTGGAGCCGTAGGTCACCTTGTGCGTGGCGCGTTCCTTGCCTTCGTCATCGAGGATGACGAGTGCAACGTTACGGGCCATGACCACCTGCTTGCCACCCTCGACATTGGCGAGGTTCGGATTGCGGACGGTGATCTTGCCTTCAGCGCCGGATTCGAGGAACGAGCTGTCGACCACCTGTGCCGTACCACCAATGTGGAACGTGCGCATGGTGAGCTGGGTACCGGGTTCACCGATCGACTGAGCGGCGATAACGCCGACAGCTTCACCGATGTTGACCGGAGTACCGCGCGCCAGGTCACGACCGTAGCACGAAGCGCAGCAGCCCTGGCGGAGATCGCAGGTCAGCGGCGAACGGATACGGATCGACTGGATACGAGCCTCTTCGATCACGTCGATGTGCTTTTCCTCGAGCAGAGTGCCCTTGGGAGCAATCAGATCGCCCGTCAGCGGGTGGAACACATCGTCCGCAGTCGTACGACCGAGAACGCGCTGGCCGAGCGAAGCCACGATCTGGCCAGCATCGACGATCGGTTCCATGGTCAGGCCGCGCTCGGTGCCGCAATCCTCGGTGACGATGATTGCGTCCTGGGCCACGTCGACGAGACGACGCGTCAGGTAACCGGAGTTAGCGGTCTTCAGAGCGGTATCGGCCAGACCCTTACGGGCACCGTGGGTCGAGTTGAAGTACTCGAGAACGTTCAGGCCTTCCTTGAAGTTCGCGGTAATCGGCGTCTCGATGATCGAGCCGTCGGGCTTGGCCATAAGGCCGCGCATACCAGCGAGCTGCTTCATCTGTGCCGGTGAACCACGAGCACCGGAGTGGCTCATCATGTAAACCGAGTTGATCGGCTTCTGACGACCGGTCTCCTGATCGATCTGAACGGCAGCAATGCCCTTCATCATCTCTTCGGCGATCTTGTCACCGCACTTTGCCCAAGCGTCGACGACCTTGTTGTACTTTTCGCCCTGAGTGATCAGGCCGTCATTGTACTGCTGCTCGAATTCTTCGACCAGCTTACGGGTCTCATCCACGATCGTGTACTTGGACGCAGGGATAACCATGTCGTCCTTGCCGAACGAGATGCCGGCGTCACAGGCGTTCTTGAAGCCGAGCTGCATGACACGGTCACAGAAAATGACCGTCTCCTTCTGACCGCAACCGCGATACACGGTGTCGATCATCTTGGAAATCATCTTCTTGGTCATCAGCTGGTTGGCCGTCGAGAACGGCACAGCCGGGCTCAGCGGCAGGATCTGGCCGATGAGCATGCGACCCGGGGTCGTTTCCACGATCTCGGTGATCTGCTTGCCATCTGCATCCCAGCCCGGAACGCGAGCCTTGATCTTGGTGTGCAGGGTGACGACCTTGTTGTCGAGCGCGTGCTCAAGCTCGGCATAAGACCCGAAAGCCATGCCTTCGCCCGGCTCACCCTCTGCCATGATCGACAGATAGTAGAGACCCAGAACGATGTCCTGCGACGGCACGATGATCGGCTGACCATTCGCGGGGTGCAGGATGTTGTTGGTCGACATCATCAGCACGCGCGCTTCCAGCTGCGCTTCGAGCGACAGCGGAACGTGCA
>JADGNE010000062.1 GCA_015234425.1 Devosia sp. | reverse complement strand
GTTCCTGAACAAGTGCGACATGGTCGACGATCCGGAACTGCTCGAACTCGTCGAGCTGGAAGTTCGCGAGCTCCTGAGCTCGTATGAATTCCCCGGCGACGATATCCCGATCACCAAGGGTTCGGCTCTTGCCGCTCTCGAGGACTCGGACAAGGCCCTCGGCCACGATGCCGTCTTGGCTCTGATGAAGACCGTTGACGAATACATCCCGCAGCCAGAGCGTCCTGTTGACCAGCCGTTCCTGATGCCGATCGAAGACGTGTTCTCGATCTCGGGTCGTGGTACCGTGGTGACCGGTCGCGTTGAGCGCGGCATCGTCAAGGTTGGCGAAGAAGTCGAGATCGTCGGCATCAAGGCAACCCAGAAGACCACCGTTACCGGTGTCGAAATGTTCCGCAAGCTGCTCGACTCGGGCCAGGCTGGCGACAACGTCGGCGCACTGATCCGCGGTATCGATCGCACTCAGGTTGAGCGCGGTCAGGTTCTCTGCAAGCCCGGCTCCGTGACCCCGCACACCGACTTCACGGCTGAGGTCTACATCCTCACCAAGGAAGAAGGCGGCCGTCATACTCCGTTCTTCGGCAACTACCGTCCCCAGTTCTACTTCCGTACCACGGACGTGACGGGCATCGTGACCCTGCCGGAAGGCACCGAAATGGTGATGCCGGGCGACAACCTGAACATCAACGTTCAGCTGATCGTTCCGATCGCCATGGAAGAGAAGCTCCGCTTCGCTATCCGTGAAGGTGGCCGCACCGTCGGCGCCGGCGTGGTCGCCAAGATCCTCAAGTAAGAGCGACTGTTTATTCGCGGCGCGCGGATCGACGCGCGCCGCGTCCATTTCTGTCAGGATTCACAAGATGAACGGTCAAAATATTCGCATCAGGCTCAAGGCCTTTGACCATCGTGTGCTCGATAGCTCGACCCGCGAGATCGTCAATACGGCCAAGCGTACGGGCGCGCAGGTACGCGGCCCAATTCCGCTGCCGACGCGGATCGATAAGTTCACCGTCAACCGCTCGCCGCACATCGACAAGAAGTCGCGCGAGCAGTTCGAGATCCGGACCCACAAGCGTCTCCTCGACATCGTGGATCCGACTCCCCAGACGGTTGATGCACTGATGAAGCTGGATCTCGCCGCCGGTGTGGACGTCGAAATCAAGCTCTAAGTGACATAGTTTTCGCGCTTGCCGCAAACAGGGTCCTCTTGGGAAACAATGACCCGGCACAGCGCCAATTTGAAAAGGTTTAAACCGATGCGTTCTGGATTGATCGCACAGAAGCTGGGCATGACCCGCATTTTCACTGAGGACGGCTCGCATGTGCCCGTCACAGTGCTTGAGCTGCAGAACTGCCAGGTGGTAGGTCAGCGGACTGCGGAGAAGGACGGCTATGTGGCGTTGCAGCTCGGTGCTGGGCAGGCAAAGGCCAAGAATACGACCAAGGCAGAACGCGGCCAGTTCGCCGTCGCCAAGGTTGAGCCCAAGCGCCACGTCGCTGAGTTCCGTGTTGATGAGGCCAACCTCATCGAAGTCGGCGCGCAGCTGCAGGCCGACCACTTCGTCGAAGGCCAGCTGGTGGATGTCACCGGTACCTCGATTGGTAAGGGTTTCGCCGGCGGTATGAAGCGCTGGAACTTCGGTGGTCTGCGCGCGACCCACGGTGTGTCCGTCTCGCACCGCTCGATCGGTTCGACCGGTGGCCGTCAGGACCCGGGCAAGACCTTCAAGAACAAGAAGATGCCGGGCCACATGGGCGATCGTCGCATCACCACGCAGAACGTCAAGGTCGTCAAGACCGATGTCGAGCGCGGTTTGATCATGATCCAGGGTTCGGTCCCCGGCGCCAAGGGCGCTTGGATCATGATCAAGGACGCCGTCAAGAAGCCTGCTCCCAAGGACGCAGCTTTCCCCGGTTCGTTCAAGCCCGCCGCTGATGTTGCGGGGGAGGCAGTATAAATGGAACTCCAGGTAACCACTCTTGATGGCCAGTCGAACGGCAGCGTTACGCTTGCTGACGACGTGTTCGGCCTCGAAGTGCGGCAGGACATCCTGCACCGCATGGTTCGCTACCAGCAGCTCAAGGCCATGTCCGGAACGCACGATGTCAAGCATCGTTCCGAAGGCGTGCGCACGGGCAAGAAGTTCGTCAAGCAGAAGGGTTCGGGCGGCGCTCGTCACGGCGATCGCAAGGCTCCCCAGTTCCGTGGTGGTGGCCGTGCATTCGGTCCGACCCCGCGCAGCCATGCCATCGATCTTCCCAAGAAGGTCCGCGCCCTTGCGCTCAAGCATGCTCTGTCGGCCAAGGCTAAGGCAGGCGATCTGATCGTCCTGGATAGCGTTGCCACGGCTGCTCCCAAGACTGCGGCGCTCCGCACCGTGTTCGGCAACTTGGCCTGGTCCAATGCGCTGATCATCGACGGCGCGGCTGTGGACCAGAACTTTGCTCTGGCCGCCCGCAACATTCCGCACATCGACGTGCTGCCGGTGCAGGGGATCAACGTT
>JADGNE010000061.1 GCA_015234425.1 Devosia sp. | reverse complement strand
GGAACCGGCATTCCAACAGTGATGTCCACGGTTGCTCGTCCGGGCAATCCATCTCTCCACACGAATGGTCTACCCGGTGGGCATTTCAAGGGTCAGCCCGGCCTGAGCCCCGGACCTATTGATACCGGTACATCTGGTAGGTCTTGCACAGCACAAAGGCTACGCAACCCTTGAGCGTGATCTGGTCGGCGCTCACCTGGGTGATCGTCCCGGCCGCCTTCTGCCCGTAGATATTGAGCTCGCCCTTCCACTGGTTGGGCCGGGTCTGGCTGGCGTGGTCGATCAGCATGGTGTTCATATAGGGCAGGTTCTCGGCATTGTCGGCGCCATTGCCCAGCCAGATCAGCTCGGCACAAAACTGGCTGCCGTCCCCGCACATCTCCACCTTATAGCGCGAGTCCCGCATCTCGATTTCCCAGATGCCGGCGGGCGACGCCATAGCGGGCAGGCTGGCGAGGGCGGCAAAGGCGATACCAAGAACAGATCGAAACATGAGGCACTCCATACTATACCGCGCCGGTTTTGATCCGCCGCGCCTGAACATGAACTGAACGCAACGCCGGCTCTCGACCCCTCGGCGTCACCGCGCCATGATAATGCTGCGGACCGGGGTACCCATCTCTGTCGCATCTTCCTCGGCAATCTCGCGCCAGCCACGCGCAGCATAAAAGGCGCGCGCTCTGGTGTTGAAGGCCCGCACATCAAGCCGTGCCGCCCCGTCGGCCTCCGCCTTTTCCATCAGCGCCGCGCCGACACCTGTGCCGATCTCGGCCACCGCCACATGGATGGCGTGCAGCTGGCTGCCTTCGAGATGATACATGCCGACGACCTGCCCGCCCCGCTCGGCCACCATAAAGGCGTCGAGACACGCATCCACATAGCCGTGGGCGGGCATGTCCCGGTCATAGAGAGCCCGGCTCTCTGCCGTCACTTCCGGCCCCCAGTGGGTCCGCCAGGACGTGTCGAGCAATTCCTTGAGGGCCTCCGAATCGCCGGCCTCGGCGCTGCGGATAGTGAGTTCAGCCATGGTTTCGCGCATTCTATTGTTGATCCACAAGCCCCGGCCCTTCATCGTGCGGTCACGAGGCGCTATTGGCTTAGCACACCATTCCCCGCACAGGATCACCCATGGCCAAGCTCTACTTTTCCTATGCGGCGATGAATGCGGGCAAGTCCACGCTCCTGCTGCAGGCGGCCTATAACTATCGCGAGCGCGGCATGCGCCCCCTGCTCTACACCTCCGGCCTCTATGCCGAAGGCGGGACGGGCCACATCTCCTCACGCATCGGCATTTCCGAGCCGGCCGAGCTCTATTCCGCCGGCGACGACCTCTATCAATCCGTCCGCGACTTTGACGAGGAATCCAAGGTCGATTGCGTCTTCGTCGATGAAGCCCAGTTCCTCACGCGCGACCAGGTCTGGGGCCTCGCCCGAGTCTCCGATCGGCTGAAAATCCCGGTCATGTGCTATGGCCTGCGCACCGATTTCCAGGGCAAGCTGTTCCCCGGCTCGATGGAACTGCTCGCCATCGCCGATATCCTGCGCGAGATCCGCACCATCTGTACATGCGGCGCCAAGGCGACCATGGTCGTGCGCCAGGACATGTCCGGCCGCGTTCTCACCGATGGCGACCAGGTCTCGATCGAAAAATCTGTCTACCTCTCCCTCTGCCGCAAGCACTGGGAAGAGGCCGTTGGCCGCTGGCCAGTAAAAGGACCTGCATGATGATCGTACATTCCACTGAACCCGATGGCGCCCTGACCATCCGCACCATCGCCATGCCGGCAGACACCAATCCTGCTGGCGACATTTTCGGTGGCTGGGTGATGAGCCAGATGGACCTTGCCGGCGCCATTGCCGCCGTCGAGCGGGTCCGCGGACGCGTGGTGACCGTTGCCGTCGAGGCAATGACCTTCATTGCGCCGGTCAAGGTGGGCGACGTGCTGTGCGTCTACACCAAGGTCGAGCGGGTCGGCACCACCTCCATCACCATCGCGCTCGAAGCCTGGGTGCGCCGCAACAGGCTCGACGACCGCCAGAAGGTCACCGAAGCACGCTTTGTCTATGTATCTCTTGATGAGAACGGCCAAAAACGGCCCATTCCCAAAGAATAGTCGGCCGCTCCCAATCTGAATGAAATCGTTCAGACTGCGTTCAGGGGCTCGTGATTAGTTTGGCATCAACAAATTGAAGCCCGTTTGGGAGCAAAGATCGATGAAGTCCGCAAAAATCGCCGCTGCACTTGCCTTGACGCTGCTTGGCGGCGTCGCCACCGCGTTCGCGGCTCCGGCCGTCGTGACCGGCAATGCCAATGTGCGCCAGGGCGCTTCGACGTCGGCCCCCGTGCTGACCTCCCTGCCCGGCGGCGCCACCGTCGATGCCAATTGCTACGATCAGGGCTGGTGCATGATCAACGGCACCGGCAACTTCCGCGGCGTCAGCGGCTGGATTTCCCAGTCGCTCATCGCTTTCACCGATGGCTCGGTTGCCCCCCAGCCCCCGCGTCCAGGTCCAGGCCCGCAGCCGCAGCCCCCGCGTCCGGGTGGCGGCAATAATTCCGGCCCCGGCTTCTCGTTCGATTTCAACTTCGGCACGCAGCCACAGACCCGTCCGCAGCCGCAGCGTCAGGCCGGCGCCTGCTTCTTTACCGAACGCAATTTCCGCGGCTCGAGCTTCTGCGTCGACCGGGGTGAGGAATACGCCCGCATGCCGCGCGGCTGGAACGACGTCATTCGGTCGGTCCAGGTCTTCGGCCGGGCCCGTGTCGATCTCTGCGCCGACACCGGCTTTTATGGCAATTGCGTCACCGTTCGGTCGGACCAGGCGCGCCTGCCCTCCGGCATCGACCGTCGCATCTCCTCGGTAGACGTTTACTAAACCGACAAGCGACTGGGTCTGGAACCCTTGGCGGTCCAGACCCGTTCTAATCTCACAAACAAAGCTGAGGCCGGGCTGGCGTCCGAATGAGTCGTCGTGCCCGCAATAATTGGCGCAAAGGGATCGTCATGAACCGCTACACCCGCAAGAAACTGCTCAATTTCGCCACCGGAATTGCCGTAGCCGCGACCGCTGTGGTCGTCTTCCTGCCGGCAGCCCAGGCTGCTCCGGGAACCGTCACCAGCAATGTGAATGTGCGCTCTGGCCCCGGTACCAATTATGCTGTTGTCGATACGGCCCGCCGCGGCCAGCAGGTCGACGTACAGCGCTGCGACGGCTCCTGGTGCTACATCACCAAGCCCGGCGCCGATGGCTGGGTCTCCGCCAATTACCTCAATGCCGGTGGCCGTCCGGTCAACCCGACCCAGCCCGGCATCTCCTTTGGCATCAATGTCCCTGGCGGCCCGTCGATCAATATCGGCGTCGGCGACCAGCGCCCCCCTGTGGTGGTGCGTCCGCAGCCCGCTCCGGTCAGCGATGTCTGCTTCTATGATCGCAACAACTACCGCGGCGCCAGCTTCTGCATGGGCCCGGGCGAAAGCACCCGCGACCTCCGGGATTGGGCCGACCGCATCTCCTCCATCGAGAACCCGGGCGGTTATTCGGTCCAGGTCTGCTCGGAAGCCAACTACCGCGGCTGCCGGACCTACACCACCAGCGCCTCTTCGCTGGGTGACTTTGATGACTACATCATCTCGGTTCGCGTCCGCTAAACCACTTCTACTTCAGGGCAACGCCTCCTCCGGGAGGCGATGCTTTTTAGCGTTCCCCCTTGGACAATCGCTAACGAACAGTTACTGTCCGCGCCACACTGCCAATCGGACGCTTCAATGAAACTGCTCCAGAGCCTGCTGCTTGCCCTGACGCTTCTCGCCTCTGCCCTGTCGCCCTCCTACGCTGCCTCGGAAACGGGATCGCACGGGTGGGCACTCCAGCCGCTCAGCCTGCGCGACGGCCCGGGCGCGGCCTATGCGGTCACCGGCAATATTGCCGAGAACGCCGCCATTAGGGTCCTGCGCTGCCAGAAGGTCTGGTGCCTGGTCGATGGCCCCGGCGGCCGCGGCTGGACCTCGCTTGAACGCGTCGGCTTCGGCACCACGCCCGAAGGCCCGCTCTTTGCCATCCAGCCGAACTATCCGGCCGGCGGCCCGGGCACCGTTTGCTTCTATACCGGCACCAATTACTCCGGCTCCTCCTTCTGCGCCGGCCCCGGCCAGGTCTTCCCCGACCTCGCCCTTTACGGAGTCGACAACAGCTTCGCCTCCGTCGAGATCAAGGGCAATGTCTCCGCCGCTGCCTGCCGCGAGCGCAAGTTCCACTCCTATTGCGAACGCATCGTCGAGAGCCAGCCGGTCCTTGATCGCTATCTGAACCGCAATCTCTCTTCGGTCCGCGTTTACTGATCGATGAGCGCAGTCGCCCTGGCGGCAACTGTTCACGACCCCATCGGTCGCCTCGCCGAGGCGACCGTTTCCATGTCCGGCCCCCTGCGCGCCAGTTTTGCGCGCCTTGCCTTGAACATTTCCGACGCCACCCATGTCGCAACCCGTGACGCCCTCAGCGCCACCGCAGACGCGATCATGGTGCACTCCGCCAGCGAAGCGATGATCGGCAAGGCCCGCCGCGATGCCCTCGCCCTTGCCGGCACGGACAGGCCCGCCCTCTATACCGATTTCGACCATCTGCTGCGCTGGCTCGAGCTTGGCCCCGAAGATCTCCACCGCGTCCTCGAAATGGAACCAGCCCTCGATTGCCTCGTCGTCGGCCGCTCCGACCGCGCTTTTTCGGCCGAGCCTCGCCGCCTGCGCGACAGCGAGACGCTCGTCAATCATGCCCACGCCCTGCTCACCGGCGATCACTGGGACCTGATGTTCGCCGTCCGGCGTCTGTCGCCGCGCGCCATCGCGCTGATCCTCGAGCAGAGCCAGGTCGATAGCCTCGCCAACGATGTGGAGTGGCCCCTTCTCGCGCGCCGCGCCGGCCTCGCCCTCGGCTATACCCAATCCGACGCGCTTTATTATCGAACCCTCGAAGAGTTCGGCGAGAATGCAGACAGCGGTGACGACGACCCGCTGCAATGGATCCGCCGCCTCGAATTTGCCGCCTTGCACGCCAGCGCGATGCGGCCTTTCCTCAAACCCTGATCGGGCCTAGCCCATCAGCGGAAACACCCGCCGCACCCGCTCGTCGCGAAGCCAGAGCGCCACCCACAGCGCAACGCCCAGATAGATGCTGAACAGCGTATGGCTGAATAGTGGATTGTCGACCCGCAGATTGGCGGCCAGCGCGGCGCCGAGAAGTCCCGTGGTCAGCACCGCACCGAACAGGGCCGTGCGCGGGATGAGATAGAGCACCACGCAGACCACTTCGATCACCGCGATCAGCAGCAGATATTTGGTCGGCCAGCCCACCACTTCCATCGAGTCCAGCGCCGCGTCCATCCCCATGAACTTCGGCGTCGCCGACGCTATCGCCAGAAACAGCCCGATCAAACCACTCAAAACCCAGCCCGCAATCTTCATCTTCGGTCTCCCTCAGGGCCCCGCGCCCCATTCGTGTTGACGACGAAACACATCCCCCGGTTCAGACACGCCCGCCCGACAAGGCGCAGTCGCCTGTTCACCACGCCAGAAAATGCCTTGATTTTGCCGTGAGACTTTCCTTCTGTTTACCGGACACTAACAAAAGGAATAACCATGGGCTTCCTGGACAATATCAAGGCCAAGATTTTCGGTACTCCCGCCTCTGCGGCCATTCCGGCATCGTCTGCAACGCCCACCCCGGCCGCGCCTTCGGCCGCTCCCCAGTCTCCCCCGCTTGCTGCCGAGCAGCAGGCCGCCGTCAAGGTGGGCATGGCCGCAGCCGACAAGGTGATCGCCGACGCTGTCGCGCGGAACGCCGCCGCCGGCCAGGCCGCGCCTTCGGCCGCTCCCGCCGCTGAAGTCGACGTCGCCACCGTCCTCGATGCAGCCGTTGCCGCTTCTGGCCAGAAGCTCAACTGGAAGACCTCGATCGTCGATCTGCTCAAGGCGCTCGACATCGACTCCTCGCTGACCGCGCGCAAGGAACTGGCCGACGAACTCGGCTATACCGGTGACAAGTCCGACAGCGCCACCATGAACATCTGGCTCCACAAGCAGGTCATCGCCCAGCTCAAGGCCAATGGCGGCAAGGTGCCGGACAGCCTTCTCGACTGACACCCGTTTGACCTGCTGGCGCAAGGCGCCGGCAGGTCTTTTTCCGGTTATACTAGTGCGATCCGCCGCAACCATGCAGTCTTGCGGACCACTTTGAGTAACCGGCTATCCCACACCAAAAATTAAGCATAGTTTCTTCCAGCGGAGCGTCAGTTCAGGACCCGCTCACCGCTCTGGGGGGAGCATCATGCCAAATATATCCAATCTCTTTTTTCGAACAGCCGTGCTATTTCTGCTCGTCGGCATTGCCCTCGGGCTGATGATGTCGATCACCGGCGACCACAATGTCATCGGCGCCCACGCCCACATCAATCTCTTGGGCTGGGTAACCAGTGCTCTGTTCGGTGGCTATTACGCCCTGAACCCCGCCAAGGCAGCCGGTCGCCTGCCCATGGCCCAATATCTGGTCTATGTCGTGGGCGTCACCGTCATGAGCCTGGCGCTTTACTTCCTGCTGCTTGGCAATACTGCGATGGTTCCGCTCGTTGCCGGCAGCTCACTCCTGACCTTTGCCGGCGTCATTCTCTTTGCCTGGATCGTCTGGGCCCCAGCCGCCAGCGCAACCCGCTCGCCCCTGGCAGCCTGAACCCATACCCGGCCTGCCGCCCGTTCACGGCAGGCCGGGATGACATGCGCCGTCTCAACTTAAGCGCCCTCAGCCGGCCCGCCCCGGCCCCTCAATCACCCACGCCGGATCCATCGGCTCCACCCTGTTGCGGCCGAGATCCTTGGCCACATAAAGCTGGCGATCGGCATTGGCGATAATGTCGTCGAGCGTCTCGTTCCGGCTCCGCAGCTCGGCGACGCCCAGGCTGATTGTCACCCCCTCGGGCACGCCCTTCACCTCCGCTGCGGCCACGCCTGCCCGCAACCGCTCGGCCAGCGCACACGCGGCCTCGAGCTCCGCCGCGGGCAGCAGCACGATAAACTCCTCCCCGCCCCAGCGGCAGAACACATCCCCGGCCCGGATTATCCGCCGACAGACATGGGCAACCATGATGATCGCCTCGTCGCCCACTGCGTGCCCATAGCTGTCGTTGAGCCGCTTGAACCGGTCGATATCGAGCAGGATGATGCTGACCGGTTCGCCCCGCGCGCCCGCCTCCGCCAGCGCAAGCCGCGCCCGATCGAGAAAATAGCGCCGATTGCCGGCCCCGGTCAGCGGATCGGTTTCGGCCATGGTCACCAACGCGGCGCGTGCCTCGGCGAGCTGGTAAAGCAGCGACAGGACGGAGGCACTGATTGGGGGCGAGATCAGCAGGGGCGCGATGGCCGAAATATAGAGCCATTCCTCGACCGGAACATGGGGCATGAAGACGGCATTGGCGAACCAGGTCACCAGCACCGAGACAACTACCGAAAACGCGGTAATGGCTGCTACGACACGGAGTTTTCCGACGCGTAGCATCCATGCGTTGAACCGCGCCTGCATTTGCCCCCTGTCGAATGCCATGAACTTTCCTCCCCCTTTCACCCTGACAGCTTGAGATTGTCCGGCCGTTAGGACACTCCGTAAAAATCCGTCATTTGGGCATCCGTTCCCAGCGCATCGACACCCCGCGGTCGCTTCCGCGGCAGCCGCCTATGCCGGAGGGAGAAGCCGCCTTCTCCGATTGGCACGTGACTGTCGCCCATCCGTTTCTACTATCGGCAGCGTGGATCGCGGAAAAACCGCGCATGTGTCACGACAGAAAGCCGCCAAGCGCACCTGTTTTTGCACAGTCAAAACAGAAGAGATAAACTGTATCCCTCAAAATACTTATTCTCTCATGTGATTTTTGCATAAGCAAATCTACCCGCCAACGCCACGGCCTGCCGTTAGTCTTGAACTGATCGCAACTCTCGGATCTGCGAACGACCTACCAATGCGACTTTTGGTCCGAGCTGGAATCTAGGCCAGAGCAGCCACGGCTCACAAACTCGTGTGCGCACTCGCTGCAATCGAACGGCGAAAACCCAATCCGTCCATAAATAGTCTTTTACTCCCAAAGTCTTACGCCCTTAGGCAAACAGACGAATCTCCCTCCCGTGGAAATACTCCCCGGCCGGTCAGTAGGGCTGCGTTCGCGCGCCACGGCTTTTGGAGAGGATTTCTAATGGTACACATCACGCGAAAGCCTGTCGTCGCAGTGCTGAAAGAGACGGCGCAGGGCGAACGCCGCGTGGCACTCGTGCCGGCAGACATTGGCAAGCTCAGCCAATACGACATTGTCGTTGAGGCAGGTGCAGGCCTGAACGCCGGCTTCGTCGACGATGACTACACTGCTGCCGGTGGCAAGATTACGACCCGCGCCGATGCGATTTCCGGCGCAGATCTGATCCTTGCTGTCCGCGCTCCGGACTTCGCGGGCTTTGCGCCCGGCAAGGTGCTGATCTCGCTCGGCGGCCGCGATGCTGCCGTCATCGATGCCGCCAAGGCCGCGCAGATCCTGCACCTGGGCATGGAACGCCTGCCGCGCATCACCCGCGCCCAGAGCATGGACGTGCTGTCCTCCCAGGCGTCTATCGCCGGCTATGCGGCCGTGCTCGAAGGCGCCCGCTACCTCGACACGCTGATGCCGATGATGACCACGGCGGCCGGCATTGTCCGCCCCGCCAAGATGATCGCTCTCGGCGCTGGCGTCGCCGGCCTCCAGGCCCTCGCGACCGCCCGTCGTCTGGGCGCTGTGACCTATGGCTTTGACGTGCGCGAAGCCGCCCGCGAACAGGTGGAAAGCCTGGGCGCAGAGTTCGTCTTCCCCGACGTTCCCGATGCCAAGGCCGAAGGCACTGGCGGCTATGCTGCCGCCCAGAGCGATGACCAGCAGGCCCGCCTGCGCCGCGCGCTCACCGAGGCCCTGTCCCGCACCAATCTGATCATCACCAGCGCCCAGATTCCGGGCCGCGCTGCACCCATCCTCATCGACGAGGAAAACGTTGCGGCGATGACCCCGGGCACCGTGATCGTCGACATGGCTGCCGAAACCGGTGGCAATTGCACGCTCACCAAGCCCGATGAAGTCGTGCGCCATGGCCGCGTGACCATCCTTGGGCCGACCAATCTGGCCAGCGCCGCACCGACCGACACCAGCCGCCTCTACAGCGGCAACATGCGCACGCTGCTGACGCACCTGTTCAAGGACGGTGCGCTGAGCCTCGTGGCCGGCGACGAAATCCTCGACGCTCTCGCTGGCGACCAGGCCCTGCCTGCTCGCGCAGCCGCTTAACCCGGAGGCAGGATCATGCCCGAAACAACAGTCATCCAACTCTTCGTGTTCCTGCTGGCCAGCTTCGTTGGCCTCATGACCATCCACCGTGTTCCGCCGCTGCTGCACACTCCGCTGATGGCCGCAACCAACGCCATGTCCGGCATTTCGCTCGTGGCATCGCTGGTTCTGGCTGGCGCCAACCACGGCTGGCTCGGCACCATTTTCGGCACCATCGCCGTGGCCATGGCTATGGCCAACGTCGTTGGCGGCTTCCTGATCACCGACCGCATGCTGGCCATGTTCAAGTCCGACAACAAGAAGGCCGATAAGGCAGCGAAATGACCGATACCTTTATCCAGCTCGCCTACCTTGTAGCGGCATTCCTCTTCATCAACGCGCTCCGCGTGCTCGGTCGTCCGGAAACGGCACGCCGCGGCATGCAGATGGCCGCCCTCGGCATGCTTATCGCCGTGGTTGCAACCCTGTTCCACGCCCGTATCGTGGAATATCAGTGGATCGTCGTCGGCATCGTCGCCGGTGCCGCCATCGGCTATCCGCTCGGCATGTTCGTGCCGATGACGGCCATGCCGCAGCGTATCGCCATCAGCCACGCCTTCGGTGCGCTGGCAGCAACCCTCGTGGGTCTGGGCGAATACCACCACGGCTTCACCACCAATCACCTCGATAGCGGCCACGTTGCGGCCCTTGCCCTCGAAGTGCTGCTCGGTGGCCTGACCGTGACTGGCTCGATCATGGCCGCTGGCAAGCTGCAGGGCTGGTTGCCACAGAAGCCGATCACCTTCCCCTTCCAGAACATCTCCAACTTCATCCTGCTCGGCATTGCCGTCATCGGCTTTGTCTGGATGATCATTGTTCCGGACGCCTGGCCGATCTTCATCGTCATGCTGGTCGTGTCGCTGGCAATCGGTGTGCTCATCGTTCTGCCGATCGGTGGCGCCGACATGCCGGTGGTGGTCTCGCTGCTCAACGCCTACGCAGGCCTTGCCGCAGTTGCGACCGGCTTTGCGCTCGACAACAACATCCTGATCATCGTCGGTGCACTCGACGGCGCCAGCGGCATTATCCTCTCGATCGCCATGTCGAAGGCCATGAACCGTTCCTTCGCCAACGTGCTCTTCGGCGCCTTTGGTTCGGACAGCGTCGCGGCGGCTGCCGGTGGTGGCTCGACCGACGGCGAAATGAAGCCGGTCTCGGCTGAAGACGCAGCCCTGCGCATGGCCTATGCCAAGCGCGTGGTCATCGTCCCGGGCTACGGTCTCGCCGTGTCCCAGGCTCAGCACCAGGTGCGCGAGCTGGCCGACCTCATCGAAAAGCGCGGCGGCGACGTCAAGTTCGCCATCCACCCCGTCGCTGGTCGCATGCCCGGCCACATGAACGTGCTGCTTGCAGAAGCCGGCGTGGCTTACGACAAGCTCATCGACATGGATGAGATCAACGAGAAGTTCGCTGAGACCGACGTTGTGCTGGTCATTGGTGCAAACGACGTGGTGAACCCCGCCGCCAGCACCAACCCGTCCTCGCCGATCTACGGCATGCCGATCCTCAAGGTGTCGGAAGCCCAGAGCGTCATCGCCATGAAGCGCGGTCCGGGCAAGGGTTTCTCCGGCGTCGAGAACGAACTCTTCTTCGACGAAAAGACCTCCATGCTCTTCGGCGACGCCAAGCAGTCGCTCGTCGAACTCATCTCCCAGGTCAAGGAAGCCTAAGGCTCCTCCGCACCAGGTAAGACAAACAAAAAACACCGCAGCCCCCGGGCTGCGGTGTTTTTTTTAATGGGGAACCGCTGTCGGGTTTGGCTCTGCTATTACTCCGGACTGATCCCTGAAGTTTCCACCCACCCCCTAGACCTGCCCAAGTCGCCTGCGACATCGCCGGGTATGAGGTGTCCGTCAAACGACCGCTATCGACCGGTGGGTTCAACGGATCGTCGCAACACCTTTAATCTGAGAGGATGAGGAGGTGTCGCATGGTGACGTCACGGATCTGGTTTACCGCCGAACAGAAGGTTGAGCTGTGGGAGCGATGGAAGCAGGGTCAGAGCATTTCGTCGATCTCGCGAGCGCTTGAGCGCAAGACCAAAGGCGGCGTTCAGCGGATAGTAGTTGTCCATGGTGGCATTGCTCCGTCAGCAAGACGGAGAGCTGCATGGACGCTCGAGTTGGGGGAGCGCGAAGAGATCTCCCGCGGGATTGCGGCGGGTCTTTATAGCGCGGCAATCTGGATGAGACGCTGGCGACAATCAGGATGAGATTCTAC
>JADGNE010000060.1 GCA_015234425.1 Devosia sp. | reverse complement strand
CGCAGCATCAGCACCAGGCACCATTATCGCAAGGCGGCCTTCACCGGAGGCTTACCTTGGAGTGAACCATGCGCGCAAAACTTGTTGTCATTGCTGGCTTCATTGCCTTCGCGGCGCCTATCTGCGCTGCAGAAGATTTGCCCAACCGCTTCGAAGTTGGCTCAATGGTCCAGAGAGATGCTTCTGGCGCCTACAAGTTGGAATGGCAGAAGCGCCTGCTCACTATACAGCACGCTTTTGCCGCTGAATTGATCGACAGAGCCGGAATTGATTACACGGCGACCGGTTCCATCACTCAGACAGATCGAGCACCTCTACAGCACTAAATGAGACCCAACGCTTCACCCCACTGGTGACGTTCGAGGATGATCGGCGCTCGCCGACGCTTCCTTTTAGCCAGCATTGTTTGGGTCCACTGGCGAATGAGAAGGCCACACATTGGTCATTGTCGACGCAGGCCATCCGGCACTCCCCGGGCGTGTCGGCGTTTGGCCATGGCGAGGTTGTGAGGTCCCCGCCGACAAGGTCAGTGCGAGGCGACACATCCGTCGTCGGGTCGATAACACCGATGCGGAAAGTCGGGGCGGTGGACATGTTCGGGGGCAGGAAACACCCGAGAGAGCATCGGCATAGCCCTCTAAGCGATCAGTACCGCTTTTCAAGAAGCAGTTTGGGCCGCGCGTCAGCGACGGATTGGCATTGAAGGTGAATGCAAGGCACTGCTGATTGACAAGGCAACTTGCAGCGCAAGCGACGACGTCGGCCTCACGCGCTGAAACAATGTCCTGCCCATAAAAGTCGAGCCCGGTGTAAAGGGCCAGCCGCAGTGCGTCGCTGTCCGCAGTCGCAGCGGGGGGCGGTGATGTCGGTTCCTCAGACTTTGGCGCAATCAAGCCCGCAAGTTCTGCATAGTCGCTTTTCCCCCGAAGCCCCTTCCCCACTCGATTGATTTCGAGGGCTTCGAGTTCGCCCTGCGTGAAGACGTACATGTCTTCGCTCGGGGTTCTGAACATGCGTGTAAACACTTCGGTTGGCGTATCGAAGCGCGTCAGAACCTCCAGAATGTCTGAGACAGTGGATTGAACGCCAGACGGGTCAGGCGTCTCCGACCACATTTGGTGAACACCAAGCTCACCTTCCGCCAATCGTTCATTCCCAGCGAAAAATATGAATGAACATGCAGAGTAGCAGCGCGCACCAGTTGGAACGACGGTGCTCAAGCCACGCGCATGGATGTCATCGGCGATCAGCAACGCGCTAGCAACCAGACCGCGATCACTCGAGAGGACGACTACCTTGGCGTTCGGCCTAAGAGCGAGTGCCCGTCGAAATTCCAGTGGTGTGCTGACCCCGATGTCGCCATCCAGAAGGATGGCCGACTGGCTATTGTCCGACACAACAAACGCACCGATGCGCTCATCCGCCACTGCTGGCGACATCACATTTGCGATGATGACAATGAGCAGAATTAATAAGCGCATGACGCCCCCCAGACGTCCCGGATAGAAGCAGTTGACGCAGGATATCGCAATCGCTTGGCGTGGATATCTGCAACAACACTCACCACTTTAGCGCTTGAAGCAATTCTCACAATGCCACCGCAAAAATGCCGGGTGCGGGCGGTCGCGCTGCATCGTGGGTCCAATGAGCTTGCCCGTCTTGTTGATGAGGCTTTCCACCCCGTCTCGGTCGTTCACCTGACGGGACACGAGAACGTCGAGGTCATCACTGAGCGATATGAGGCCCCGGTCGAACATCCAATGCACGGTACCGGATAGCGCCAGCCCATTGTTGATGATGTCGGGTCCATTGTGTTCGACGGGGCGAATATGGGCTGCAGCCATTTCTGCGCGTCCCCCGCCATTGATCAGTTTCAGCCCGGTTACCGCGCAACGCTCATCATAGGCCCGCAGCACGACGCGGCGGAACATCCGGTCTCGCAAGGTCCGCGTTGTTAGCGCAGGAATCCGTTCCCGCTCCTGCTCATAAACGAAAGGAACTGGCGCCTCGTCCATTTGTAGCGGCAAATCTGGCAGCCGCAGGACGTCCCCAACCCGCGGCAGCAGCGGTTGTTCTTCCGCAAGGCCACGCTCGAGGATCCGGTCAAAATCAGTCGGAGAGATCGGGCGAACCGCAGCCTGTGCGCGACCCGAAATGCGCCCAGCTTCGTTGAGCAGCCCTCGCTCAATGGGGCTCCCGCCATGGTCGAACGGCACAGGGTTTGGAAATTCGAGATAGCTACCCGGCTCGATCAACGCCACATACATATTCTCGGCGGTCGGGTCAGGTACGATCCGCTCCACCCGCGCAATTGCATAATACCCCTTTGAGCCGCGCACTTTGACTGGCTCATAATAGAGCACCCAATCACCGACCATGGCCGAGGCGCGCTCAAGATACATTCGCGGAAATTGATACCGCTCGGCGGGACTATCGTCATACACCGAGTCCGCGCGATGGATAAAAACGCCGAAAGTCATGCTGCCCTCCGCTACGCAGAATAACGGAGGCGGTATGCTTGCGAAAGATCTTTGAGAAGTCGCTGCCGGAGACGTTCCGGACATGTAGCGCGGCAATCTCCAACTTCTCCCCGCCCCTCATCACGCCCTTACCCTCTCCTGTCCCACTCCGCAGGAGACACCCAAAAAATGCCACGCCCCCTTCCCCACATCTCCCACGCCCTCGCCGCGCGCCACGAGGCGCTTTGGCTCCGCGTCACCTCCCTCCACAAGGACATCACCACCATTGCCGCCAAAAAGCCCGACGCGCCGGTCGGGGACACCGAGCGGGTTCTAGCCGAGGGGCTGATCAGTGATGGGCGGCCCTTTCTTTCGGCGCGGCATGGAAAACTGCCGGTGGCGGCGCAAAATTTTTCGGGGCTGGCGGTGCAGTTGGGGCAGGTGCTGGCCCAGCTCGATGATTATGAAAACCGCCACGCCGCCTGGAACGCCCGCCAGAATTGCCGCTGCTGGCGGGTCGAGGGGGAGCCGCTGCCCATTGCCCGGCTGCGGCCCGACGTGGCCGTTGCCCCGCTGACCACCGCCAATGGCGAGGATCTGCGCGCAAAACTGCTCCGCCGCACGCAGAACCGGGAGCGGCAGATTTTCGAGGATGGGTTCCACAAAGGACTTTCTGCCCGAAGGGGGCCGCCGCCAGAGCCAGAGACGGCAGCGGTTTTGCCCCCGGCAGCGGAAACTTATCCCCGCGGCCGCTGAGCCGGCTATTCTTGGGTCAGCGCTTCGCACGGGCAGGTCTGCATGCGAACTGAGCAAAGCGCGCCGGCCGCAACCCGTTCGCATGGGGCGCGCGTTCAGGCACCGGCCGACCCCGCTGCGAGCGATGGCGGGGCGCGATACCGGCGCTGTCCGAAAAACCGGTCTCCCGAGGTGGCACTTGCCCCTCATCTAAAAGTCCCAGGAGCAAATGCCACCTCGGGTCTGCCTTCTCTCCCCTCTCCCCGCGCGGCTCCGGCCCTGCGGGCGCTTCGCCATGTCTTTATGGCCGGGACAGATCTGAAAAATTCATTTGCCGCTGCCGGTTCGGGCCCCTACTTCTGGCCCGCAACAGGAGCCGCGACCGATGCAAACTCTCGCCGATTTCACACTCCCCCGCCTCGATGGCACGCCGCAAAATCTCGGCGATTTCCTCGGCAAGGTGGTGCTGGTGGTCAATGTCGCCAGCAAATGCGGACTCACCCCGCAATATGAGGGGCTCGAGGCGCTGCAGCAGCGGTTTGGCGACCAAGGCTTTGTCGTGCTGGGCTTTCCCTGCAACCAGTTTGCCGGTCAGGAGCCAGGCACGAGCGCAGAAATCGCCCAGTTCTGTTCCACCGCCTATGGCGTCAGCTTTCCGGTGTTCGAACGGATCGACGTCAATGGCGATGGCGCCCATCCGCTTTACGCCTGGCTCAAAAAGAGCGCGCCGGGGCTTTTGGGCAGCGAGGCGATCAAGTGGAATTTCACAAAATTCCTGCTCGGTCGCGACGGCAGCGTGGTCGAACGATACGCCCCCACCACCGAACCCGCCGATATCGCCTCCGACATCGAGAAATTGCTTTAAGCCTCGGTGCTTTCCAGCGCCGCTCCGATCTACTAATTTAGTGTGGCTTGGCGTGGCGGATGAGGACCTGACGATGGCCGATATACTCGATTACTGCAGGGGGCTGGAGCAGCGCCGCTTCAAGTCCGGCCAGATGCTGATCGCCGAGGGCGATCGGCTGGGCAAGATTTTTGTCCTCGTCGCGGGCGAAGTCGAGATCATCCGCGAGCGTACCCAGGTCACCCATGTCGACGAGCCCGGCTCGATCTTCGGGGAAATGGCGGTCCTGCTCGACATGCCCCATTCGGCCAGCGTGCGGGCGCTGTCGGAAGTGGTCGCCTACGAAATCCTCGATGCGTTGACCTTTCTCGATAGCCGACCGGAGTTTTCCCTCGCCATCGCCACCATGCTGGCGCGGCGGCTCTATTATACGACGTCCTACCTCGTCGATCTGCAGCAACAGGCGGCCGGCAAGCGGCAGGATCTCGACATGGTCGACCAGATCCTCGCCGCGCTCGTCGATCCTGAAGAAGCACGCCGAAAGCGTCAGTGACCGACAGCCGGCCAACGGCGTAGTGGCTTCCCAATTGCGGCCATTGCGCTAGTCTCACATCATATCAACTCACGGAGGCCAGCGTCATGGCACACAAGTTCAACATCACCGATGCGGCGAACGACCAGTTCAAGTTCGATTTCTCGTATAATTCCGAGAAGATCTTCTGGTCCGAAAACTACAAGCAGAAGGCGTCTGCCAAGAACGCCATCGAATCGCTGAAGAAGAACGCGCCTGACGCCATCACCGTTGATCTTTCCAAGGAAGAGACCGGTTCGGGCTACCGCTTCGAGATCGTCGCCTCCAAGGATGGCCAGCATTTCGTGCGCTTTGTTGCCTCCAATGGCGAGACCATGGCCCGCACCGAGACCTATACCTCGAAGGCCTCCGCCAAGAACGCCATTGAATCGCTGAAGAAGAACGGCCCCGACGCCGACGTCATCGACGCCTGATTTTACTCAAATCCATTCCCAACCCGGCCGGGTGGCCTCGTCTCCCGGCACGGCTTTTAAAATGTCCGGGGGACATCATGTTCAAGACTGCAAGCCTCGTCGGCGCCTCGGCCGCCCTGCTCCTTGCCGCCCTGCCGGTGGCGGCGCAGGACCTGCCCGATCTGGGCGGTCGCGTCATACACGCGGTGACCGAGAACGCCTATTATCCGCTCAACTTCGCCCATCCGGAGACGGGCGAGGGCATCGGGCTCGAATATGATGTCATCAACGAGATCGCCAAGCGCCTCAACGCCACGGTGGAATGGGACCTCACGGCCTGGGACGTAATGATCGAAGCCGTCCGCACCGGCCAGTTCGATGTTGGCGCCGATGGCATCACCATCACGGCCGAGCGTGAGGAGCAGATCGACTTCACCGCGCCCTTCATCACCGTCGAGCAGTATTTCCTCGTCCGCGCCGATGACGACCGGATCACCGGTACGGAAAGCTTTGCCGACAACGCAGATCTGCTGTTTGGTGCGCAGGCCGGAACGTCCTCGTTCTACACCGCCATCTATGATGTGCTTGACGGCGACGAAGCCAATCCGCGCGTAAAAGTCTTCGACAATTTTGGCGCGGCGGTTCAGGCGGTCAAGGCCGGCGACGTGGATGCGGTCATCGCCGACGAGGCGGCGTCGGCCGGCTATATCGGCGCCGATCCCGGTGCGTTCAAGCAGGCGGGCGAGCCGATCAAGTCCGATCCCTTCGGCTTTATCCTGACGCCCGGTTCGGACCTCGTCGAGCCGTTCAATGCCGCGCTCGCCCAGCTCGAGGCCGAGGGCTGGCTGGAAGAGCGGACAAAGTACTGGTTCTTCGAATATTCTGCCGATTAATCCCCCTGCCACGGGGATCGGTCTAGAGTGCGCTTATGCCCACTCCCCCTTGGGGAGTGGGTTTTGCTATCAAGCCTGCCTGGATCGAGTACCTGGTCATCAATGTCTTATAAGCCGCGCAGCCCTTCGCTCCTGTCCCGCATGCCCTGGTGGCTCCTCGCCATCGGCCTGCTGTTCGTGCTCGGCTTCTGGGCCATTACGGCCGACGGCACCTATGAGAACATCTTCCGATCCGTGTCCTCGGGTGTGGTCACAACGCTCTGGGTCACCATCCTCGCCTTCGCCGCTGCGACCATCCTTGGGCTGGTCGTTGCGCTGGCCCGCACTTCGGGCAACCGGGTTCTGCGCGAGGTCGCGACCTTCTACGTGGAGGTTATCCGCGGCATCCCGATCCTCGTTTTCTTGTTCTACATCGCCTTTGTTGGCGCTCCGGCTCTGGTGTCGGGCTTCAACTGGGTTGCCGCTCCGCTGATCGAGCTCGGCTGGCTGGCCCCTGCGACGGTCCGGGGCTTCGATTTCGTCTGGCGCGCCATACTTGCGCTCACCATCTGCTATTCAGCCTTCATCGCCGAAATATTCCGCGCCGGCATCGAAGCGGTGGACCGCGGCCAGATCGAAGCGGCCCGGGCACTGGGCCTCAGCCGCTGGCATTGTTTCCGCCTGATCATTTTCCCACAGGCGCTGCGCACCATCCTGCCGCCGCTGGGCAATGATTTCGTCTCCATGGTCAAGGATTCCGCACTGGTCTCAGCCCTGGGGGTGCAGGACATCACCCAATTGGGCAAGCTGCATGCCTCGTCGAGTTTCCTGTTCTTTGAAACCTACAATGTCGTGGCGTTCCTCTACCTCACCATGACCATCTCGCTATCGCTGCTGGTGCGCTGGCTCGAGAGGTTCATGAACCGCCGATACAACCGCTAACTCTTGCGTCTGGCCATTCCGGCCCCCATGTCTTGCACTGTGCTGGAGGATCCTCATGAAGCTTTTTGCCAAGATTGCCGTCGCTGCAACTGCCGCCCTCGCTCTCGTCGCCTGCGGCGATAACCGGCAAGTGGGTAGCGTCGGGGTCGACTGGACCGGCAATGACATTTCCATCGAAGCCGTCGCCGATCCCGATGTCGAGGGCGTGGTCTGCCATCTGGCTTTCTTCAACCGCTCCTTTATCGACCGCATCAGCCAGGGCAACTGGTTCGAGGACCCCTCCTATTCGGCGCTCGATTGCTCGGCCGTGGGTCCCATCACTGTCGGGGACATCGCCACCCGTGGCGGTGGCGAGGAGATCTTCAAGGAGGGTCGCTCGCTGATCTGGAAGTCGCTGCGCGTCACCCGCATCTACGACGCCGCCAATAATTCTCTCATCTATCTCGGCCATGCCCGCCAGCTCCAGCAGGGTTCGGGCAAGATGAGCCTCTCCGTCGTGCCTCTCACCGGGCCGAACGTGACCTGGACCAATGGCGCGCCGACCCCGGCAGCGACCCAGGGTTCGGTCATGGTGCAATAGGCCATCCCGGCGCCATGCTGCATCGGCCAGCGCGCGGGCAAAATCATGCCCGCGCAGCCGATAAGTTGGCAAAAGCATTTCGTACTCTGCCGCTTCAAACCGCTGGCGTGAGTACGATATTCTCCTCCTGAACACGAGTTGAGCCGCCCGTTGCGGCCAAGGAATAGAGTATGTCGATCCTGATTGGCGATACGGCCCCAGATTTCACCCTCGAATCCACCGAGGGCACGATCCATTTCCATGATTACATCGACGGCTCCTGGGCCGTGCTGTTCAGCCACCCCAAGAATTTCACCCCGGTCTGCACCACCGAACTGGGCTATACCGCAAAGCTCAAGCCCGAGTTTGAAAAGCGCGGCGTCAAGGTTCTCGGCCTCTCGGTCGACAAGCTCGAAGATCACGGCGGCTGGGCCAAGGATATCGAGGAAACCCAGGGCGCGGCGCTGAACTTCCCGCTGCTCGCCGACACCGAAGGCAAGGTGGCCCGTCTCTACGACATGATCCACCCCAATGCCGACAATACGCTGACCGTACGGTCGGTGTTCGTCGTCGGGCCGGACAAGAAGGTCAAACTCAAGATCGAATATCCGGCCTCCACCGGCCGCAATTTCGATGAGGTGCTGCGCGTCATCGACAGCCTGCAGCTGACCGCCAAGCACCAGGTGGCGACACCGGTGAACTGGAAGGACGGCGAGGACGTGATCATCGTGCCAGCCGTTTCCAACGAGGCGGCCAAGGCCAAGTATCCCGACGGCTGGACGGAACTGAAGCCCTATCTTCGCATTGTCCCTCAACCCCGCGGGTAATCCCCGCACATCCTCCTCTCCCTGACCGACTCATGAGCGATGGTACTCCCATCGCTCATTTTTTATGCCGATCTGCCGCTGAGGCGGCCGGCCATGATGAAGGTCAGGACCAGCAGTGGAATCAAAAGCGCAAAGGCCATGCGCACCCCAAAGCCCTCGGCAACGGCGCCGATCAGGACAGGGGCGCCCAGATTGACCAGCTGAAACACCATGGTCACGGAGGAGACGTTCTGAGAGGCCGGCCTATCGGAGAGACGGGCAGCGGCGGACAGCATCAGCGGATAAAGAACGCAGATGCCGACGCCAACGAGGGCAAAGGCAAAGATGCCGATCCAGGCATTGGGCGCGAACACAACGAGTACCAGCCCTGCAATCGCCGTGGCCGAGAGGATGCGGGCGACCTGCACCTGCCCGAACCGGTCGATAACCCGGTCGGCACAGAGCCGGCAGACCGCCATGGCCGCCACCAGCGCTGGCAAGGCGAGGGACTGAACCCAGGCGGCGACAGCGAAATTATCGCGCAGATAGATGATCGCCCAGGCGCGGGACGCCCCCTCGGTCAGCCCCGCTCCGAGCCCGAAAGCCACGAGCCCGAGTGTTGCCAGCGTCGGCAGGGCCAGGCGCCGCACCGGGCCCCCAGTGTGCGGGCGCGGCACGCTCACCGGCATGGGCAGCACCACGAGCAGCAGCGCGCCGATCACCAGCGGCGCCAGAAGGCCCAGATGCCAGGCCGGCGAGATATCGAGGCCACGCATCACCGCCCCGAGCAGCGCCGTCACCAGGAAACCGACACTCCACACGCCGTGGCAGGTGTTCATGATCCGGCGACCACCGGCGAACTCAAGCCGATCCGCTTCGACATTGATGGCAACATTGGTCAGCGAGAAGCCGACGCCATTGATCATGAGAAGGATGAAAAGCGCGACCGGGTTGAGAAATATCCCTGCCAGCGCCGAGGAGACAATCACGACGGGCATGAACCACAGCATCACGCGACGCGGGCCGAACCGCTCGATGATGGCGCTCGACACGAGGAACATGGGCAAGGCGCCCAGCGGCTGCCCCATCAGCACGATGCCCAGCTGTGCCGGGCTCAGCCCATTGAGCAGTTGCAGATCGGCAATGCGCGTCTGGACCGCCCCGATGGCGACCGCGTGCAGGAAGAAAAGCGCGATGACGCGCCAATGAGCTGGTGCTGTGGCCAAGATTATCGGGGTCCAGGATCCATGAGGATATGGATACGGTCAGCGCCCAGCCGGGCGAGCTTGAGCATCAGCGCCTTGCGCCGCGCCGGCGCCAGCGGCGTATCGGGGCTATCCCGCAGAATGGCGCCATCGTGTCCGTCTGCCACGATCAGCCCCTCGGTCTCGGGGAAAATCTCGCCATCGAGCTCAGGTGGCTTGGCAAAGAAGAACTTGTCGGAAAATTCCCGGTATTCCAGCCACTTTCGGTCAACCTGGAAATCGATGAGGCTCGACTTGATCTCGATGATCCAGATCTCGCCTTTTGGCCCCACCGCCAGCACATCAGCGCGCCGGCCATTGCTGAGCGGCACTTCGGCATAGCAGGCCATGTCGTGGCGCTCGCGCAGCATGCGCATGACCCCGCGCTGGACGCGCAGGGCCGTGGCAGACTGCCGGAGATCGACAATGGGGGGCAGGTCTTCAGCCATTGGGACCAAGTGGTTCGGGCGCCATGCCATGCGGGGTCTCGGTCTTCTTCGTGCCGAGGGCAAAGCTTGAGGCCCAGAGGCCGGCCAGAAGCAGCGGCAGGCAGATGAGATAGGACATACGAATGCCCAGGAACTCGGCGACGAAGCCCAACAGCGGCGGCGCGAGGAAGAAGACCACGAAGCTCACCTGGCCGATGGCCGCCACGTTGACGGCGGCCGGGCGGTCGGTGCGCTGTGCCGCTTCGGATACAGCCAGCGGATAAACTGCCGAGCAACCTGCACCCATGAGAGCAAAACCAGCCAGCGCCAACTCGGGAGACGGGGCAAAGCCGACCATGAGGGCGCCGAGGCTGGCAAAGCTCAGCATGACCATGGCCACATTGCGCGGTCCGTAGCGGGCAACGATCGGATCGGCCAGGAGGCGCATCACTGCCATGAAGAAGGCAAAGAGCGTGAGCCCCATGCCGCCCACGAAGGGCTCTACGGCAAAGACATTGCGCATGTAGATGGCCGACCAGTCGATGCCGGCACCCTCAACGAGGAAGGCGGCAAAGCCGATGAGGCAGAGCGGCAGGAGACTGCGCGTGGGGAAGGCGAAGCGGTGCTCGCCCTCGCCTTCGGCACGGACGGGCTTGGGCGCTTCGGTTGCGCTGATGAGGAGATAGCCGGCCACCAGCACGACAAAACCGGCCACGACGAGCATATGCGTACCCGCCGAAATGCCGGACTGGCGGATCACGGCGCCGAACAGCGCGGTAACGAAGAAGCCGACGCTCCAGAACCCGTGGGCGCGGTTCATGAAACGCTTGCCGGTCTGCATTTCCAGCCGGTCAATCTCGACATTGAGATTGATCTCGAGCGCACCGGACAGAAGCCCCGCGCAGAACAGCACGACGAACATGGCCGACGCGGCCGGCAGGAAGGGAATGGTCGCGAACAGAAGCGAGGGCCCGAGAACGGTGATCAGCGCCGTCTTGCGGAAGCCGAGCTTTTCGATGACCGGAGGGCCGAAGGTGAGCGAGATCAGCGAGCCGATGGCCATGCCGATCATGGTCAGCCCCAACTGGCCTTCGGAAATACCGAAATGGTCCTGGATATCGGGCAGGCGCGCCATGAGGGCGCCGGTGGTAAGAGCAAACAGGAAGAACGAGGCGTAGATGCGATGCTGCGGAGCGATCATGGAGTAACCTCCCGCAGAGCGGGCTTGGGAGAAAGTGTATGGGCGGTGGCAAGGCCAAGCAGCACCAGCGGGAAGCCGACGCCGAACACCCATTGGATGCCGAAGTGCTCGCCGATATAGCCGAGCAGCGGCGGTCCGAGAAGGAAGGCGGTAAAGGAGAACTGCGCCAGCGCCGCGACGTTGATGGCGGCGGGGCGGTCAGTCTGCTGCGCGGCGGCCGACATGGCCAGCGGGAAGAGCGCGCTCGAGCCCACGCCGATTAGGGCGAAGCCGAGATAGGCCACCCAGGCAGCGGGAGCGAAGAAGGCGCAGAGCACGCCAGCGCCCAGCACGATCAGCAGCGAGCGCGCCACGGTGACCGGGCCGAGCCGCTCAACGAAGCTGTCAGCGAAAAAGCGGGCTACGCCCTGCGAACCGGCGACTGTCGCCACAGCGAGACCCGCCCAGAAGGGCTCGGCGCCAAAGATGTTGCGCATGTAGATGGCAGACCAGTCGATCCCGGCGCCTTCCATCAGCATGGCTGAAAGACAGACGGCCACCAGCGCCATGATCGACATGGTCGGCTTGGCCAGGCGCGGCGCTTCTTCAGAATTGGTCCCGGCGCGATGGGCTGCCGGTTCGAACCGGCCCAGCACCAGAAACGTGGCGAGGATGATCACCGGGATCATGATCATGAGGTGCAGATGCACTTCGAGGCCGGTCTGGGCAATGAAAGAGCCGACCAGCCCGGCAGCAAAGAACCCAAGGCTCCAGAAAGCATGAGCCCGGCTCATGATCCGGCGGCCGACAGCGTGCTCAACCCGGTCCGCTTCGACATTGACGATGATTTCGATGGCGCCAATGGTCAGGCCGACCGGCACCAGCAGCAGGAAGAAGGCTACTGGCGTATTGGCCCAACTGGCCAGGGCATAGCCGACCGAAAGCAGGGGGATGGCGGCGAGGAGCACGCGCCGATAGCCGATCGCTTCGACCATCCGCCCAGCAAAGGTCAGCGAGATCAAGGTGCCCAGTGCCGAGCCGATAAGGGCCAGTCCAAGCGCTCCCTCGCCGACGCCCATGGCGCTCTGGATATCGGGCAGGCGCGGAAAGATGCTGCCCATGCAAAAGGAGTAAACGAAAAACGCCCCAAAGATTCGCATCTGGGGCGGCATATCAATGCCGAAGCGCATGGTGGGAAATGCTCAAACTGGTCAGACCGCGTGACGCTAGTGCATTTCGGCGCGCCAATAAATAGTACTCATCATGTCGTAGACCGGTTTATGCCAACGATTGCAACGTGGTCGTGTCCCGGGACGTGGTGTAACTGAGGTGGTCAAGCCGCTCGCGAGCGCG
>JADGNE010000059.1 GCA_015234425.1 Devosia sp. | reverse complement strand
TCAAAATCCCGGTTGCTGCTGTCGCTGCCGACGATCACGTCTGGCGAGGAACAGAAGTCGGCGGCAAGGGTTGACCTCGGGCGCCCAGACGCCATGCTGTGCGCTCTGATTTGCACGCTCCGGATGGTCCATGCGCCTTCTCTCCCGCCTCCTGTTTGTCGTCTTCCTTACGTTCTCGGCCCCGGCACTTGCCCAGGAAGTTGCAGCGCCAGCGGTCAGCACTGATCAGGCTGCAGAGGAGTTGATCCGGATCCTCGAGGACGACACGGCGCGGGCGGCCTTGATCGAGCGATTGAAGCAGACGGCGCCCGAGGCGGTTGAGGAAACGCCTGAGGTCATCACCGACTTCAGCATTGCCCGGCGCCTGGCAGAATATACCCGCAGCGTCGCCGAGGGCGCTTCCGGGACTGTGCGGGCGCTCGGCGGTGTCTTCGTCAATTTTCAGCAGGCTTTCAGCGGTGCTCTCAGTGCTGACTATGCGGGGCTGCGAGAGCTCCTCATCAATCTCGTTACCGTCGCCATAGGTCTCTTCGGTAGCTTCCTGATCCTGCGGCTCATTGCCAATGCTATCATTGCCCGCCTGGCGCAACGCGCATTGAACCAGTGCGGGTTCCGACGCTTTGGCGCTATCGGTATGGCACTCCTCATTGATGCCGTCACTGTCGTGCTGGCTTGGGCGCTCGGTTACATCCTGGCGCTCAACGCCGGGACCTATCCCAATGGTCAGATGGGGATCAATCAGACGCTCCTGCTGAACGCGTTCCTGATCGTGGAGCTGAGCAAGCTGGTGATCAGGACCGTCCTGGCGCCGCGGTTTACCGCGCTGCGCTTGCTTCCGGTGGGGGACGACAACGCCGCCTATTGGTCGTTCTGGTCGAGCCGCATCCTGTCACTGCTTGGCTATACCTTCCTCTTCATCTCCCCGATGCTGACCGGGATCATCTCGGTATCAGCGGCTGCCGCTGTTCAGGTGCTGGTGATGGCGACCACAATCACCATCGGCATCATCATTGTTCTTCAGAACAAGGACGACGTGCGCAACTGGCTGGCGGAGGTATCGGCACGCCGGAACCATGACGGGCTTGGCCGGCTGGTCGCGTCCGTCGGCCACCACTGGCATGTCCTCGCGATCGCCTATCTTCTGGCGCTTCTGGTGGTGTGGTTCGCAAACCCTGACGAGGCGCTGCCGTTCATGCTGGGGGCTACTGCGCAGTCCCTTATCGCCGTGGCGGTCGGCTCGCTGATCATTACCTTCATCAGCCGGTTCGTCACGGTGGGGCTGAGGCTTCCGGACGATGTGCGCAACCGCCTGCCGCTGCTGGAGACCCGCCTCCAGGCCTTCGTTCCGGGGGTCATGACGGTGGTACGCTGGCTGGTAATCGGCTGCATCCTTGTCTCGATCGGCCAGATATGGGGCCTGTTCAATTTCGTTGACTGGATCGCCAGCGACGAGGGGCTGTATGTGGCCGGATCGATTGTGTCGGCCGCGCTTATCGTCCTCGTTGCCATTATCCTGCATGTCGTTGTGGCGTCCTGGGTTGAGTATCGCCTCAATACGCAGACGGGCAAGATGCCCACGCCGCGTGAAAAAACGCTCCTTAATCTCTTCAAAAACGCGTTCTCCATTGCCCTTGCCATTTTCGGGACGATGCTGGCGCTGGCGCAGATCGGGGTCAATATTGCGCCGCTTCTCGCCGGTGCCGGTGTGGTCGGTCTTGCCATTGGTTTTGGTGCGCAGAAGCTGGTCCAGGATATCATCACCGGCATTTTCATTCAGTTCGAGAATGTCATGAATGAAGGCGATGCCGTGGAAGTCGCAGGGCGGTCTGGGGTCGTGGAGAAGCTCACTATCCGTTCGGTCACCATTCGGGACATGACCGGCACTATCCACCTCATTCCCTTCTCATCGGTCGACCAAGTGTCGAACATGGTTCGCGGCTTCTCGTTCTATGTGGCCGAGTTCGAGGTCGCCTATGACAGCGACATCGAGGCGGTGAAGAAGACGATGCGGGACGCGTTCGACGGGCTGATGGAAACCGACCATAGCGCCGTCATTCTTGACGATCTCGATCTGCCTGGGCTGATTGCGCTTACCCCCGCGTCGATGAAGCTGCGCGCGCGCATCAAGACGTTGGCGGGCAAGCAGTGGGGGCCAGGACGCTTTTACTCTGAGACCGTCAAGCGCCTCTTTGCCGAACGCGGCATCCGCACGCCGACACCGCGAGTGTCCTATGTGCCGGGGGCATCTGGCCTGATCGAGGCTGATCCGGCGGCGAGCTGAGTGCTGCGCGTCAAACAGGGTGAGACTCAGCGTCAATCAGGATGAGACGGAGCTGTTGGTGCGTGTCGCAGGCAGGGCGTAGCCCGACCGGAGGCACGTACCAACAGCTTTGCCCGATTTCGGGGTCTGTGATCGCGGTCGTCCCAGTACAGTGGTGGTTTTCAGGAGGGGAACCACCTTTGTGCCGGGGCGCCATGTAACCGATCATCAGATGGGGCTTTTCATGAAGCTCAGACAAAACCACACCACCGAGACGGCGTCAGCCAAGGCCGGGCTAAGCCGCGCGACAGGCTACCGGCTGCTCCATAACCCGGTATTGCCTTCCCAGAGGTGAGAACCCCGAGGACGCCGACGTCCCGATCCCCTGGAGCACATCTTCGAGGCTGAAGTTGTGCCGTTGCTGCAGGCAGCGCCGGGGCTGCGAGCTGTGGCCATTTATGAGGTGTCATAGGTCCTGCAATTCTCCGCAAAAGTGGGCCTTGAAAATTCCCTAGTT
>JADGNE010000058.1 GCA_015234425.1 Devosia sp. | reverse complement strand
GGGATCGAACCGCTGACCTCTTGCATGCCATGCAAGCGCTCTCCCAGCTGAGCTAAGGCCCCATTTTTTCTAATCGGTGGGGTGGGAACCCGTCCGAACGAGGCGGAACCTAGATGATGATTCCGCGCCGCGCAAGTGCCTTGTGACACTTTTTATTTCCACCGGTGGAAAACCCCACCGATGGAAAAAGGTAAATAGAATCAGCGGTCTTCGTCGCTGCCGACGTCAAAGCCCAGACCGTCGTCCTCGTCTTCGTCTTCCTCGAGGAAAACGTCTTCCTCATCGTCGCCGAGCTCTTCATCGACCACGACGTCCTCAACATCAGGGATATCCTCGCCGCCGGATTCCTCGGCGTCGGCATCCTCGAGGCTGACCAGCTCGGGCGCTGCTGCGTCCTCGACCTCATCCTCCTCGACCTCATCCTCATCATCAACCTTGCGCGCCGCAACGGCCTTGCCGGAGACGAGCTGGTCGAAGAAGGACCGCGGATAGGACTTGCCGGTATAGGGCGAGACGATCGGGTCCATGTTGAGGTCGTAGAACTTTTTGCCGGTATCGGGGTCGGTACGCTTGGTACCGCGTTCGGAGTTGGCCATTCTCATGCCTCGTCGTAGGGGGATTGCTCAGGGCTTCGACCGCCGCGGTCGCGCCATATAGTCGGCCAGTCCGGTTAGGTGCAAAGCCGGGTCCTGTCAAATCCAAAATGCGTCGAACATGCCGGTGGCCCGGGCCCGCAAACCCGTGTTAAAGCCGAAGCCGATAGCCAGAGTTTGGGATGAGGGTGTCATGATTATCGCCGTAGACGGCCCAGCCGCGTCGGGCAAGGGAACCCTGGCTGCCGGCCTTGCCGACCACTACGGCCTGCCCCATCTCGACACCGGCCTGCTCTATCGGGCGGTCGGCCGCGCCGTCCAAGGCATTGAAGAGGGCCCCGAATTCGTGGCGCGCGCCATTGCCGCAGCCTGCAGCCTCGACGCCAAGGCCCTGGGCGACCGGGACGCCCTGACGACGGCGGAGGCCGGCGCCATAGCCTCCAGGGTGGCTGTCATTGCCGAGGTCCGCGCGGCGCTCTTTGCCTTCCAGCGGGAGTTCGCGACCCAGCCGGGCGGCGCCGTGCTCGACGGTCGCGACATCGGCACGAAAATCTGCCCGGACGCCGACGTCAAGCTGTTCATCCAGGCCGACAGCAAGGCGCGCATGGAACGCCGGGCCCGTCAGCTCGAAGGCCGTGGCCTCGCCGTCGATCGCTACGCGCTCTATCACCAGATCGAGGAACGCGACGCCCGCGACATGCTCAACCCCCATGGCGGCTTCTATAAAGCGGACGACGCGCACTTGCTCGATACGACGCAACTGAGTATAGAGGCGGCACTCCGTGCTGCCATCGCGATCATCGATCGGACCATGGCGCTCAAGGCAGGGGGGCAATAGCCCTCCTAATTCCCTCCTTGGGCCTTTGTCCGCGATCTCGCACCATAATGGCCCCGGATTTTCAGACTACCAGATCGTCCTGATCAAGGAGGCGGTGCTCCGTGCGCCGGCTTTGGCATTCGCCAGAGCGGACCCGTGCTCAGACAGGATTTCAACCCCCAACGACCGGCGCATGGAGATGAAGTTTGGCACAGCAAACTGTGACGAAAGAAGATTTTGAATCGATGCTGCTCGACAGCTTTGTCGACAATGATGCCGCTGAAGGCACCGTTGTTCGTGGCAAAGTCGTCGCCATCGAAAAAGACCTCGCCATCATTGACGTTGGTCTGAAGACTGAAGGCCGCGTGCCGCTGAAGGAATTCGGCCAGGCCGGCCGTGACGGCACCATCACCGTGGGTTCGGAAGTCGAGGTCTATGTTGACCGCGTCGAGAACGCCATGGGCGAAGCCGTCCTGTCGCGCGAGAAGGCTCGCCGCGAAGAGAGCTGGGTCAAGCTCGAAGAGAAGTACAACGCCAATGAGCGCGTTGAAGGCGTCATCTTCAACCAGGTCAAGGGTGGTTTCACCGTCGATCTCGAAGGTGCAGTGGCCTTCCTGCCGCGTTCGCAGGTCGACATCCGTCCGATCCGCGACATCGCGCCGCTGATGAACGTTGCCCAGCCCTTCCAGATCCTCAAGATGGACAAGCGTCGCGGCAATATCGTCGTCTCGCGTCGTGCCATCCTCGAAGAGTCGCGCGCTGAACAGCGTTCGGAAATCGTCCAGCAGCTCGAAGAAGGCCAGGTTGTTGACGGCGTCGTCAAGAACATCACCGATTACGGTGCGTTCGTTGACCTCGGCGGCATCGACGGCCTGCTGCACGTCACCGACATCGCATGGCGTCGCGTCAACCACCCGTCGGAAGTGCTCACGATCGGCGAGACCATCAAGGTCCAGATCGTTCGCATCAACCACGAGTCTCACCGTATCTCGCTCGGCATGAAGCAGCTTCAGGCCGATCCGTGGGAAGGCATCGAGGCCAAGTACCCGATCAACGCCAAGTTCACTGGCCGCGTGACCAACATCACCGACTACGGTGCATTCGTTGAGCTCGAGCCGGGCATCGAAGGCCTGATCCACGTCTCCGAGATGAGCTGGACCAAGAAGAACGTCCACCCGGGCAAGATCGTCTCGACCTCGCAGGAAGTCGACGTGGTCGTGCTCGAAGTCGATCCGGACAAGCGCCGCATCTCGCTCGGTCTCAAGCAGACCCTGCAGAACCCGTGGGAAGCTTTCGCCGAGAAGAACCCGGTTGGCGCCACCATCGAAGGCGAAGTCAAGAACAAGACCGAATTCGGCCTGTTCATTGGCCTCGAA
>JADGNE010000057.1 GCA_015234425.1 Devosia sp. | reverse complement strand
TACCTCCTTTGATAGTCCAAGTTTTCGTCCGCATCCCCAGAGGGTCAGATCTCGGTGACATTCAACAGCCTGACCCGGTAATGGTTTATGTGGGAGGCTTTCGTGAGGGATAGGGTCGTCATTCGAATTAAGACGCCGCAGCAGGTGACCTTCTTGGCCCTGGTCCGGAGCATTGAGGATTTTCGCGAGGAACTGGCCACGAAAGGCTCCGTCTCAGCCTATCAGCCCATCAAGAGGGGCTATAGCCGCGCCTATTTGACACAAGCTGGTATCACCTACTTCTGGGAACAAAGTCAGGAGGTTTTCTCGGATAGCGTGTACGAAAAATTCGAGAGCGCGGTCCTTGATTACGAATCGCAGTCTTTGTCATGAAAGCGATTCGAATCGATCCCGGTTACGTGCTCATCATCCACAAAGAGTATGGTGAGGTCGTTGCCTCGCTCCGCTTTGTTTCTGTGTCTAAACCGGGGGTGGCGAGCAGCCATACCACCTTTGATCGCTGGCCAATAATGGATGCCATCAAGCGGGTCGAAAGCCTAATCAGGGTATCGGGGACGCTCTACGTGCTTGATCCAGAGGACCTGTGGGATCCCTCTTGGGGGGAGCTCGTTCACCACGAATTACCTCTCGATTCGCTTCATTCGTTCCAAAGCCGAAAGCACAACTTTGGTTGCCTCAGGGGTAGAACTTTGGTTTCCCGATTCGGGCCGTTGAAAACACCTAGCGATTCCAGTGCCTTCTGAGTGTGCCAATGCAGATCTTTGGTGAGGTCAGCACAATGTGCTCGATAGCCTGCGCCAGCCGCTCGAAAGCGGGGAAACCATCATCGCCCGCGCCAATGCCCGCGTCACCTATCCCAGCCGTTTCCAGCTGATAGCGGCCATGAACCCCTGCAAATGCGGCCTCGCCGGCACACCGGGCCACACCTGCAAGCGCGGTGCCGCCTGCGCCGATGATTATCAGTCCCGCGTCTCGGGACCCTTCCTCGACCGCATCGATATCCGTATCGACGTTCCAGCAGTCTCCGCAGCCGACATGATCGGACCGTCCGACCATGCCGAAGCCTCCAGCGTCGTCGCCGAACGCGTGGCAAGGGCAAGGGAACGCCAGCGCCTGCGCTACGCCGAGGCCGGTCACCCCGACATCCTCACCAATGCTGCCGCCGGGCCAACCCTCATTGAAAAAATCGTCAATCCCGACGTCGAGAGCCAGGCCCTCCTCATGCAGGCCGCCAATCGCTTCAATCTCTCGGCCCGCGCCTATCACCGTGTGCTCAAGGTGGCGCGCACCTTGGCCGATCTGGCCGGCGTCGATAAGGTGGCCCGCCCCCACATCGCCGAAGCGCTGGGCTACCGCCTCAATTTCGGCAATTGACGATCCAAGCCAGGAATTTTCCATGAAGCACCGAATTTCCGCCGGCGTCCTTGCCATGCGCGGCGATGAAATCCTGCTGGTGCGCCATTTCCGGCCCGGCAAACACGATTTTTGGGCCGGTCCCGGCGGTGGCGTTGAAGGCAGTGAGGAGCTGGCCGAGGCCGCCGAGCGCGAGGCTTTCGAGGAAACCCGGTTGCGCGTCGCCACCTCGTCCCTCGCCTATATCGATGAGCTGGTCGACGGCTGGGGCCGGGTCGTAAAATTCTGGTTCCTGGCCGAATACGTTTCGGGCGAGATCGACGTCACCAGAAATCCCGCATCAGGCGAGGCGATCAGCGAGGCCGGCTGGTTCGGCCAGAACACTCTGCCCAAAGGTCATGTGTTCCCCGAAATCCTGCGCGACCGCTTCTGGGAGGATCGGCACACCGGTTTTCCCGCCCCCATAAAACTGCCCCTGCGAACCTCGATCTTCTGAAGGAGCACGCGACCTTGGCACTTCTCGGCACAGTGGTGGAGTGGAACGACGAGCGCGGCTTCGGTTTCATCGCGGCGGATGACGGCGAGCGCTATTTCGTCCACATCAGCGAAGTCGGCAGGCGCAAGCGGCGTCCGGCCTTGGGTGATCGCGTTGATTTCGTTCCCAAGAAGGGCTCCGATGGGCGCATCCAGGCCGCGTCGGTCCGTCTTTCGGGCGCGACAAAGCCCATTGTCCGCCCTGCCCGGCCAATGGCGGCGCCGCGCCCGCAGGCCCTTTCCGAGTGGCGCTTGCCCCTCGCTGCGGCCTTTGTTGGTCTTATCACAATCGGCTGGTTGCTCGGCCCGGTCCCCCTTTGGCTCTTGGCCGCCTATGGGATGATGGCTCTCGTGACCTTCATCTCCTACTGGGTCGACAAGCGCGCGGCCGAGGCCGGCAAGTGGCGCACCAGCGAGGCAACGCTGCATGGTTTTGATCTGGCCTTCGGCATTGTCGGGGGCCTCGCCGGGCAGATACTCCTCCGCCACAAGACCCGAACATCCGGATTTGCGGGGATCACAGCGGCAATTGCGCTGCTGCACCTCGCCTTTCTGCTGGCCGTCATGCTCGGTTGGATCGATATCGCGCCAATAGCGAACGCCCTGGGCTTGGCTTAGCCCAGGGCGCTGGTGTTTCACGTGAATCCGAGGGAGGTTCTGCCCGGATTTCAGTGAAATTGTGCGGTTTCGGTGGAGTCGGCCATCGCCGTGGTGGCGCTCTGGCCTTCGCTCACGGTCATCGACACGGCATCGAAATAGCTCGTCCCCACTTCGCGCTGGTGGCGAACGGCCGAGAAACCGTGTTTTTCGGCGGCAAATTCGGCCTGCTGCAGCGCCGAGTAGCCGGCCATGCCACGTTCCTTGTAGCTGCGCGCCAGCTCGAACGTGGTGAGGCTGAGATTGTGAAAGCCCGCCAGCGTGATGAACTGGTATTTGTAGCCCATGGCGCCCAGCTCGCGCTGGAACTTTTCCATTTCCGCCTCGCCCATATGCTTGGCCCAGTTAAAGCTCGGCGAGCAATTATAGGCGAGCATCTGCTCCGGATATTCCTTGCGAATCGCTTCGGCGAATTTGCGCGCTTCTGCCAGGTCCGGCGTCGACGTTTCGCACCAGATGAGGTCGGCATAGGGCGCATAAGCCAGACCACGGGCAATGGCGCAGTCAATACCGCCCTTGAGCCGATAAAAGCCTTCAGCCGTGCGCTCGCCGGTGACGAAGGGGCGATCATATTCGTCGATATCCGAGGTGATCAGCCGTGCAGCTTCCGCGTCCGTACGGGCCATGATCAACGTCGGAACGCCCAATACGTCCGCCGCGAGACGGGCAACATTCAGCGTCTTGACGAATTGCGCGGTGGGAACCAGCACCTTCCCACCGAGATGCCCGCACTTCTTCTCGCTCGCCAGCTGATCCTCAAAATGCACCGCCGCTGCGCCGGCCTCGATCATCGCCTTCATCAGCTCGAACACATTGAGCGCGCCGCCAAAACCGGCTTCGGCGTCGGCAATGATGGGCACGAAGAAATCGTGATCGGTGGTGGCAATGCCGTCGGCCTTTTCCATGGTCTGGATCTGGTCGGCGCGCTGCAGGGCCTTGTTGATGCGCTTGACCACGGAAGGAACGCTGTCCACCGGGTAAAGCGACTGATCCGGATACATATTGCCCGAGGTGTTCGCGTCCGCTGCCACTTGCCAGCCGGAAAGATAAATGGCTTTCAGGCCGGCCTTGACCTGCTGCACCGCCTGGTTGCCGGTAAACGTGCCCAGCGTCGGCACGAAATCTTCTGTGTGCAGCAGTTCCCAAAGACGTTTGGCGCCATTTTCGGCCAGCGTATGCCGGATGGGCAGGGACCCGGCCAGCCGGCGCACATCGGCGGGCGTATAGTTGCGCGAAATAGTGCGCCAGCGATCCGGCGCGTAGTCCGGCGTCGGGAAGCTTTCGGGCTTGTGGGGCTTGTCGAGCATGCTTTTCTCCTCTTGAGGCATGGCTCCGCCGGTCCCGCCGCAGCAGGTTCTGGCAGTTTTCTGGGTGATTCACGTGGAACACGGATTTTAGGGGTGCAAATTGGTGCAGTCGTCTCCCTCCCCCTTGTGGGGAGGGATCAAGGGTGGGGGTGGTAGGCTCGTGCCATCACACGCGGCCCCCTGCCCTAAGCCGAAACCCGACGGCTGAAAGTCGCTGCAATCATGCCGGCGCCGGAAAACAATTCCTGCGCTTCTTCCGCGCCCACCAGGGTGAACTGATGGCGGCCAATGCGCCCGGCAATGGTGAAACCCTGATCATCAAGACCGCGGGCCTTGAACTGCGCCATGGCCTCCTGCGCAGTCGGGGCAATGATGGTGATGTACTCGTCGCGTTGAGCGATATCGCTGTTCATCGAATGTCTCCTCGTCGTTGATGTAAAGATTTGACATCTGCGCTCTCTATGCAAGAACTAACGACAAAAGCGGCTGTAAAGCTGTAAAGCGCCTGTCAATCGGTACTGTCATGAATGTAAAGCGTGTAAAGTTCGGGAGGTCGGAATGGAGGCATCGGCAAGCCAGATCGGCGGGCGCATCAAGCGCTTGCGCCGCGTTCGGCATCTCAACCAGGCCGACCTCGCTGCCGCGCTGGGCATTTCGCCAAGCTACCTCAATCTCATCGAGCACAATCGCCGCAAGGTGACGGTGCCGCTGTTGTTTTCCATCGCGGGCTATTTTGGCGTCGAGCCGGGCGAGCTGGTCGACAGCGATGAAGGTCGGCTGGTCGGTGATCTCATGGAGATTTTCGGCGACGATCTCTTTGCCGACAGTGACCTCACCAATCTCGAGATCCGTGACCTAGCGCACGCCAATCCGGCGGCAGCGCGAGCAGTGTTAAAGCTCTATGACCGCTACAAAAATCTGACAGGCGAAGAAACTCCGCGCCCGGTGCAAGCTGAGGCGGAACCCTTCCACCTCGCCACCGATGCCATCTCCGATTTCCTCCAGGCCAATGCCAATCATTTTCCCATCCTCGAGGAAGCCGCGGAACGCGTCCGCATCGACATAGACAATTCCGGCGATAGTTTTGAAACCGGCATAAGAACCTATCTTTTCAACGTCTTCGGGCTCGAAACCCGTCTGGCCTCCCTGCCCCATGGCGTGGCGCGCCAGCTCGATTCGGCGCGCCGGCATCTGCTGGTGTCCGACCTCCTGCCTGGTGAGACCGCGTCTTTCCTGCTCGCCCAACAAATCGGCACGCTGGCCGCCAGTGCCGAAATCGCAGCCGTCATTGAGGCGGCCAATCTGCCCGAGGGCGACGCCCCGGCTTTGGCGCGAAACGTGCTCTCGTCCTATTTCGCCGCCGCCCTGCTCATGCCTTATGAGCCATTTCTGAAAGCCTGCCGCGATCATCGCTATGATATCGATCGCGTCGGTCGGCGGTTTGGCGCCAGTTTCGAGCAGGTCTGCCATCGCATGACCACGCTGCAGCGCAAGGGCGCTTCGGGCATTCCGCTCCACCTGGTGCGCACCGATATTGCAGGAAACATTTCAAAGCGCTTTTCGCTCTCGGGCATTCACATCCCGCGCCATTCGGGAGCCTGCCCGCGCTGGAATATCTATGCCGCTTTCCTCGCGCCCGACCGCATCAATGTGCAGATCAGCCAGATGCCCGATGGCCAGCGCTATTTCTGCATCGCCCGCACCATCACCAAGGGGGACTATCGCTACAATGCCCCGCGTCGGCATCTCTCCATCGGGCTGGGCTGCGCCATCCACCACGCCAGGGAGATGATTTATTCCGAAGGCGTCGATCTCACCAGCGAGCAGCAGATCGTGCCCATCGGCACCGGCTGCCGCATCTGTCCACGCCTCGAATGCTCAAGCCGCGCCCATCCGCCGGCCGATCACCGCTTCCGTCTCGACGACACCATCCGTCCAGAAAGCATTTATGCAAGAATGGGTTAGCCGGCCTGCATGTGCTGGGCATCCCGTTCCCAGCTCTCGCGCCATTCGCGCTCCAGCACGGCGCGGCGCTTGCCATAGCGCTCTTCGGTAAGGGTCAGGCACACAATCCGGTCGGTCCTGAAATTGCGAAAATCTTCCCGCAGGCAACACCAGGCGGAAATGGTCTGCTTGCCCTCGTAAAAGGCGATGCCCACCGGCCAGATGGTGCGGCTCGAAACGCGCCCCTGTTCGTCTTCATAGTCGATGCGCACGGCCTTTTCCTGCCGCATGGCCAGCCTGATATCGCTCAGCACCGGGATCGGCTTGCGCTTGCCCCACACCGCCACCGGCCACAGTGCCGTATCGCTGATCCGGTCGCGCAGATCCTCGGGTGATGCGGTGGCGATTTTTGCCAGTGCATTGCGAGCAGCTGCACCCAGCTGGTCGTCCGGCTGGGCTTCCACCCAGCGCGCGCCGAGCACCAGGGCTTCCAGCTCTTCGGGGGAAAACATCAGCGGCGGGAGGAAAAATCCGGGCTTCAGCATATAGCCGATCCCCGCCTCGCCATCGATCGGCGCGCCGAGCCCGATCAGCGTCTGGATATCGCGATAGAGCGTGCGCACGGAAACGCCCTGCTCCTCGGCCAGTGCCGCCGCCGTGATCGGCCGGCGATGGCGCCGCAGCGCGTCCATGATGGCAAAAAGCCGCTCGGTCTTGTCCATCGCGCTTCCTCCGGAGGACGGAGAGGGTGCCAAATTCAGCACCTTAGGTCTATGGGCGATCGCCCAAACCCCCACCTATCCTCCCCCTGTCAGGGGGAGGAACAAATCGAGTGTGTCACGAAAATTGGGGAGCCGCCGGCAGATCCCTCCCCCTTGTCAGGGGCTTCGCGCCGGGCAGGCAAAATTGCTCCTGAAGAGCAATTTTAGGCAAGAAGGCCATGAGAGCTATGCTCGAATGGCTAGGTAGGAGGGGATACTCCCCCTATTCCGCGATCTCGATCTCGCACCAATGGCTGTAGGGCCGGTCCGGCGTGTGGATGATGTTGGGGAAATGCGGATTGTGCAGCGCGTCGGCCAGGTTCTGGTCCTCGAGGCAAAGGCCCGAGAAGCGGCCATAGGTCTTGCCACCCAACCCCGGCACCGGAATGTCAGTCCAGACGCTGTTATAGACCTGCACGCCCGGCCGATCGCTCCAGATCTTGAGGGTGAGGTCCTTGTCCGGCGACACAACCGTGGCAATCGGATCGCTGGTCTTGCGACCGCTGTCGAGCACCATGCCAATATCATAATCGACCGGCTGGCCTTCTGCGTCGCGCATGGTCCGCGCCGTGCGCAGATCATATTTCGTGCCGCGCGAAGGCAGGATCGCGCCGGTCGGCGCCAGATCGTCGCCAAGCAGCGTATAGGCGCTCGAATTGACCTGGATCGAGTGATCGAGCACGTCGTCGGTGGTGCCGAGATTGAAATATTGGTGCTGCACGAGGCTGATCGGCGTGGCGCGGTCGGTCGTTGCGCTGAGCTCCAGCCGCAGCTTGTTGCCCAGCAGCGTATAGGTCGCAGCAAAATTCACATTGCCGGGGTAACCCATTGCGCCGTCGGGCGAAAAATGGGTGAAGCGCACGGCGTTATTGGCGCTGTCCGCCTGCCCCGACCACACCTGTCGGCCAAGGCCCTCGGTGCCGCCATGCAGCTGCAGATCGCCCGCATTGGGCGGCAGCTTGTAGGTGACGCCGTCGATCTCGAACGAGGCATCCTTGATGCGATTGGCAACGCGTCCGGCCAGCGAGCCGAAATGCGGGCTGTGCAGCGGATAGGGCTCAAAACTGTCAAAGCCGAGCACCACGCTCCGCTCGCCGCCCGCCACCGGCACGCGCCAGTCCCGCACGGCCACGCCATAGCCGATGATATCGACGGTTACGCCAGTGTCGCTGACCAGACGAAACTGGTCGACGCGCTTGCCGCCATGCTCGCCGAAGGTAGATACCGCAATCGCCATCCGCTTGCCCTCTCGCAATTTCTGGCGGGCAGGTCTAGCCCTATTTGCCCCTCTCGGGCAACGCCGCACTTGACCTTTGTGCCAGGGCTCGGGAACTGTGCGTCTGTTGGAAATGATAAAACTGGGGGGCAGAGTGGACGACGAGGCAGTCCGGCGCCGGGTGACGGTGCATGATGTAGCGCGCTCTGCCGGCGTGTCCCTGGCCACGGTGGACCGTGTCCTCAATGGTCGCCCCGGGGTGCGCGCCGCCACGGCTGAAAAGGTCGAGGAGGCCATTGCCAGCCTCGGATTTTCGCGCGATCTCAATGCCTCGCTGATGGCCCGGGCGCGGGATCTGTCGATCCTGTTCTTCATCCCCGACAGCGCCAATGAATTCATGGACAGCCTCGCCGATGCGGTGGGGCGTCGCGCGCCGCAGGCCAATTCCGACCGCATCCACATCTCCACCCAGCGCGTCCGCGCCCTTGATGCCGGGGCCCTCGCCCGCGAGCTCGATCGCCTTTCCCCGCAAAGCTGCGACTGCGCCGTCATCGTCGCCAGCGAAGACCCGGCCATTGTCGCTGCCGTCGATTCGGCTACGCGCCGGGGTATCGTGGTGATGACGCTGGTGTCCGACCTGCCCGGCTCCGGTCGTCGCCACTTCATCGGCATCGACAATGTTGCAGCCGGCCGTACGGCAGCCTCCCTGCTCGGACGCTTCCTGCCCGCCGGTGGCAAGGTGGCCGTTATCGCCGGTTCCCTCCACCTTCGCGATCACAAGGAGCGCTTTGAGGGATTTTCCCAAGTTCTCGGCGCGGAATTTTCGGGCGTCGACCCGATCGGCCCGTTTGAGGGGCATGACGACGGCGCGGAAACCGAGACCCTGGTCGCCGACATTCTCGCGAAACACCCAGATCTTTCAGGCCTATACAATCTCGGCGCTGGCAATGCCGGGCTCGTCGCGGCGCTCGAAAAATCCGGTCGCGCCCGGAGCATTCGCGTCATCGCGCACGAATTGACCGGCCCCACCCGCGCTGGCCTCAAATCCAGCGCCATCGACGTGGTCCTCGACCAGAACCCGGATGGCGAAATCCGGGAGGTGATTGCCGCCGCACGGTCCCTTGCCTTGTCGACGCCGCGGCCCCTTGCCAGCGACCCCATTGAAATTGGGATTTTCCTGCGCGACAATCTGCGCTAAACAAACGTCCAATCAAAACATGGGCGGCCCAAAATTGGGCAGGAGGAGGAGCTGATGTTGCTTTTGATCATTTCTGAGGTACGTGCCTCATGACCTTCCTCGGCATCGATATCGGCACGTCCGGGGTCAAGGCTCTGCTCATCGACGACAACGGCCGCGCCATCGGCGAAGCCTCCGCGCCCGCCGTCGAGCCGGTCCGCCCCCATCCGGGCTGGTCGGAACAAAATCCCGCTGATTGGTGGACTGCCACCCTCGGCGCCATCGACAAGCTCAAGCAAAGCCACCCGACCGAGCTCGCCGATGTGCGCGGTATTGGCCTCTCCGGCCACATGCATGGCGCGACGCTTCTCGATGCCAATGACGAGGTGCTGCGCCCCTGCATCCTCTGGAATGACGGCCGCTCTTCCGCCGAATGCGGGGAAATGGAAGCCGCGCTCCCCAATCTGCGCGATCTCGCCGGCAATATCGCCATGCCCGGCTTCACCGCGCCAAAAATCGCCTGGGTCCGCAAGCACGAGCCGGCCATCTACGACAAAATCGCCAAGGTGCTGCTGCCCAAGGCTTACGTCCGCCTGCTGCTCACCGGCGAGCACGTCGAAGACATGTCCGACGCCGCCGGCACGCTCTGGCTCGACGTCGCCAAGCGCGACTGGTCGGACGAATTGCTCGGCGTCACCGGCCTCACCCGCGGGCACATGCCGCGTCTGGTGGAAGGCTCTGCCGTCTCGGCGCAGCTCAAGCCCGAATTCGTCTCCCGCTGGGGGATGTCGGGCACCGTCGTCGTCGCCGGTGGCGCGGGCGACAATGCGGCGGCCGCCTGTGGCATCGGCGCCATCCGTCCCGGCGAGGGCTTTGTCTCCCTCGGCACGTCAGGCGTGCTTTTCGTCTCCAACGAAAAGTTCAGCCCCAATACCCACGGCGCCGTCCACGCCTTCTGCCACGCCATTCCCGATACCTGGCACCAGATGGGCGTCATCCTTTCGGCGACCGATTCGCTGAACTGGCTCTCCCGCATCACCGGCAAGAAGCAGGCCGAGCTCGCAGGCGAAGCCGAGGCCCAGTTTGCCGGTCCGGGCGAAGCGATCTTCCTGCCCTATCTCTCGGGTGAGCGCACTCCGCACAACAATGCCAATGCCCGCGGCTCCTTTGTCGGTCTCAGCCAGTCCACCGACAGCGCCCAGCTGGCCCAGGCCGTCATGGAAGGTGTCACCTTAGCCATGCGTGATTGCCAGCGCGTCCTCGCCGATGCCGGTACCTCCATCAATCGCCTCCTGGCGGTGGGCGGCGGTTCAAAATCCGCCCTTTGGTTGAAGATGCTGGCGACCAATCTCGACATGGAAATCGCCCTCCCCGAGGACGGTGATTTCGGTGGCGCGCTCGGCGCCGCCCGCCTCGGCCTCTGCGCCGCCACCGGCGCCAAGCCCGCCGATGTCATGGCCATGCCGTCCATCAAGACAATTATCGCGCCCGACACATCCCTGTCGGCCGCCTATTCCGATCAATATGCGCGCTACCGCGCACTCTACCCCGCCATTGAGGAGGCAATTTCGTGAGCGACTTTTTCAAGGGCCTGGCGCAGGTCAAGTTTGAAGGCACCGAGAGCAAGAACCCGCTCGCCTATCGCCACTACAACAAGGACGAAGTGATCGCCGGCAAGCGGATGGAAGACCATATCCGCCCGGCCATCGCCTATTGGCACACTTTTGCCCAGGAAGGCGGCGACCCCTTCGGCGGCCGTACGTTCGATCGCCCGTGGTTCGACAAGGGTCTCGATGGCGCCAAGCTCAAGGCTGAAGTCGCCTTCGAGTTCTTCGATCTCATCGACGTGCCCTTCTTCGCCTTCCACGACGTCGACGTCGCTCCTGAAGGCGCAACGCTTGAAGAGAGCAACAAGAACCTGCGCATCATCGGCGATATCATTGCCGCCAACATGCAAAAGTCCGGCAAGAAGCTCCTCTGGGGCACGGCCAACCTCTTCTCGAACCGGCGCTACATGGCCGGCGCCGCCACAAATCCCGATCCGGAAGTCTTCGCCTATGCCGCCGGTCAGGTAAAATCCGTGCTCGAGCTGACCCATGAACTGGGCGGCGAGAACTATGTGCTCTGGGGCGGCCGCGAGGGCTACGAAACCCTCCTCAACACCAAGATCGGGCAAGAGCAGGACCAGATGGCCCGCTTCCTGCACCTCGTCATCGAGCATGCCGAAAAGATCGGCTTCACAGGCCAGATCCTCATCGAACCCAAGCCGCAGGAACCATCCAAGCACCAGTACGACTATGACGTCGCCACGGTCTTTGGCTTCCTCCAGAAATACGGCCTCGAAAAGAAGGTGAAGTGCAATATCGAGGTCGGCCACGCCTTCCTCGCCGGTCACTCTTTCGAACACGAACTGGCCGTTGCCTCTTCGCTGGGCATGCTCGGCTCGGTCGACGCCAACCGCAACGACCTCCAGTCCGGCTGGGACACCGACCACTTCCCCAACAATGCCGGCGAAATGGCGCTCGCCTTCTACTACATCCTCAAGCAGGGTGGCCTGGGCAAGGGCGGCTTCAACTTCGACGCCAAGGTTCGTCGCCAGTCGCTCGATCCGGCTGATCTGCTCCATGGTCACATTGGCGGTCTCGATACCCTCGCCCGCGGCCTCAAGGGCGCCGTTGCCCTCATCGAAGATGGCGAGTTCGACAAGCTGCTCGACGAGCGTTACGCCGGTTGGGACAATGGCCTGGGCAAGGACATTCTCGGTGGCAAGCTCTCGCTCGCCGATATCGCCGCCAAGGTTGCTGCCGACAACATCAACCCGCAGCCGCGTTCGGGCCGCCAGGAATATCTCGAAAACCTGGTCAACCGCTTCGTCTAGGCGTCACACACGCGGAACCCCCTTCTCCCCTTGAGGGAGAAGGTGTCGGCGCAGCCGACGGATGAGGGGTCTGCGATTTCATCGCTCGCGCAGCGCGCGCGGCGAAACCCCTCACCCGCCCTTCGGGCACCCTCTCCCTCAAGGGGAGAGGGCTATGGAGCCGAAAGCTCATGCCGCAAATCACCAATCCCATCCTGCCCGGCTTTAATCCGGACCCGTCCATCCTCCGCGTCGGCGATGATTATTACATCGCCACCTCCACCTTCGAGTGGTTCCCGGGCGTTCAGATCCACCACTCAAAGGACCTGGCCAATTGGGAGCTGATCACCCGTCCGCTGAACCGGAAAACCCAGCTCGACATGCGCGGCGATCCCGACAGCTGCGGCGTCTGGGCCCCCTGCCTCACCCATGACGGCGAAAAATTCTGGCTCGTCTATACCGACGTCAAGCGCAAGGATGGCTCGTTCAAGGACGCGCATAATTACATCGTCTGGGCCGAGAACATTGAAGGCCCCTGGTCCGACCCGATCTACGCCAATTCCTCGGGCTTTGACCCCTCCCTCTTCCATGATGACGACGGCAAGAAATGGTTCGTCAACATGACCTGGGACCACCGGCGCCGTCCGCTGCTGTTCGCCGGCATTGCGCTGCAGCAGTTCGATCCCGAGCTCGGCAAACTCGTTGGCCCGATCAAGAACATCTATCAGGGCACTGATCTGGAGCTCGTCGAAGGCCCGCACCTCTACAAGCGCAACGGCAAGGACGGAAAGCCCTGGTATTACCTGCTGACCGCCGAAGGCGGCACGGCCTATGACCATGCCTGCACCTTTGCCCGCTCGCGCAACATCGACGGGCCCTACGAGACTCATCCGGATAAATATATCCTGACCTCCAAGGACGCGCCCCTCGCTGCCATTCAGCGCGCCGGCCATGGCGACCTTGTCGAGACGCCCGATGGAAAAACCTATCTCGTCCATCTGGGCGGTCGCCCGACCACCCAGGAACGCCGCTGCGTGCTCGGCCGCGAGACCTCTATCCAGGAAGCCTATTGGGGCGATGATGACTGGATTCACGTGAAACACGGGCCTGTTCCGTCCCTTCATGTCGAAGTTCCGGGCACGCGCGACGAGGCCAAATATTGGTCCGAGCAGCGCTATACATTCGAAAACGGCCTGCCCCTTGATTTCCAGTGGCTGCGCACCCCGGAAACCGAGCGCATCTTCTCGACCCAGGAGGGCAAGCTGCGCCTCTTTGGTCGCGAATCCATCGGTTCGTGGTTCGAGCAATCTCTGGTCGCCCGTCGCCAGACCCATTTCTCTTATGACGCGGAAACCATCGTCGATTTCAAGCCGACCGACGAGCGCACCATGGCGGGCCTGACGGCCTATTACAGCCGCTACAACTTTTTCTACCTCGCGGTGACCGCCCATTCGGACGGCCAGCGCGAATTGCTGCTCATGTCCTCGGAAGTCTCCTGGCCGGATGGCAATATGCGCTTCCCGGCCGCTCCGGTGCAGATCCCCAATGAGGGCAAGGTCCGGCTGGCCCTCACCATCCGCGGTCGAAACCTGCAGTTCTTCTACGCCCTCGAAGGCCAGGAACTGCAGCCCATCGGCCCCGTGCTCGACGCCTCGATCCTCTCGGACGAATGCGGTGGCCACCAGGCCCATGGCAGCTTCACCGGCGCCTTCGTCGGCGTCGCAGCCCACGACCTCAACGGCACCGCCAGCCCCGCCGATTTCGACTATTTCGTCTACCGGCCGCAGCACGACCCATCCGACCGCTACGAAATCGACAGCCTGCAATAGTCACCCTGGTGGGGCGCAAACCCGCCCCACCCACCGCTCTGCCCCTCCCCCTATCAGGGGGAGGTTGGGTGGGGGTATCCCACTGTAAATCTCATTCCGCCGACCCTGCCGTCCATCGTCATCACCGGGCTTGTCCCGGTGATCCATCTTCGTCTGTGCACAGGATTGCCCGAACAAGTCGGGCAATGACGGCGTGGAAAGTTCAGCGGCCAATATAGCCTCACCCTTGATCCCTCCCCACAAGGGGGAGGGACACGACTGACAAGCTTGTGCGCAAGCACTTTCAGCCTTCACCGGCCAAGCCTCCCTCCCCCTCCGTGGGGAGGGAATGAGGGTGGGGGGCGAGAGCCCCGACATCTCCGCTCCTGCCCGGCTCCCCTCGGCCCCAAGTCGAGCCTCACCCACCGGCCCAACTCCTCCCCCTATCAGGGGGAGGCCGGGTGGGGGTAATCGCAACCCCCACACAAAATACCGTTCTAAAACATTGCCGTGCGAGAGGACGTTCTGCCTCTTGCCCGGCTTGTGTTTATCGGGGCAATTGAGGAGTTTATGGCAAACCCATTGGGAGCCTCTTCATGAAACTCGAATCCATCGCCCTGCACCACGGCTACACCTCCGAAGCCACCACCAAGGCCGCGGCTGTTCCGATTTACCAGACCACCTCATACACTTTCGACAACACCCAGCACGGCGCTGACCTCTTCGATCTCAAGGTCCCGGGCAATATCTATACCCGCATCATGAACCCCACCCAGGCGGTTCTCGAAGCGCGCGTCGCCGAAATGGAAGGCGGCATCGCCGCTCTGGCGCTGGCTTCCGGCATGGCCGCCATCACCTATGCCATCCAGACCATTGCCGGCGTCGGCGACAACATCGTCTCCGTCTCCCAGCTTTATGGCGGCACCTATAATCTCTTCGTCCACGCCTTCCCGCGCCAGGGCATCGAAACCCGTCTCGTCTCCCACGACGATTTTGACGGCTTTGAAAAGGCCATCGACGAAAACACCAAGGCCATCTTCCTTGAATCCATCGGCAATCCGGCCGGTAATGTCGTCGATATCGAAAAGATCGCCGAGATCGCCCATCGCCATGGCGTGCCGGTCATCGTCGACAACACCGTCGCGACCCCCTATCTCACCCGCCCGTTCGATTTCGGCGCCGACATCGTCGTCCACTCGCTGACCAAATATATCGGCGGCCATGGCGTCGCCATCGGCGGCATCATTGTCGATAGCGGCAAGTTCGACTGGAAGGCCAACGCAAAGCGCTTCCCAATTCTCAATGAGCCTGATCCGTCCTATCACGGCGTCGTCTACACCGAGGCCCTCGGCCCCGCAGCATATATCGGCCGCGCCCGCGTCGCCCCGCTGCGTAACACCGGCGCTGCCATCTCCCCGCACAATGCCTTTCTTATTCTGCAGGGTCTCGAAACCCTTGGCCTCCGCATGGAGCGCCACACCGAAAACGCCCTAAAGGTCGCCAAGCACCTCGAGGCGCATCCAAAGGTGCAGTGGGTCAATTACGCCGGCCTCGACAACAGCCCCTATAACGCTGTCGCGAAGAAGATCTCGAAGGGTTCCGGCTCGGGCATTCTCTCCTTCGGCATTGAAGGCGGCAAGGAAGCCGGTGGCCGCTTCATCGACGCGCTGCAGATGATCCTGCGCCTGGTCAACATCGGCGACGCCAAGTCGCTGGCCACCCACCCCGCCTCCACCACCCACCGCCAGCTCTCCCCCGAAGAGCTGAAAAAAGCCGGCGTCTCGGAAGACCTCGTCCGCATCTCCGTCGGCATCGAACACGTCGACGACATCATTGCGGATATCGACCAGGCGCTTGCAAAGGCCTGATTGGGTTTTTGGATATTTGAATGAAATGAGCCCTCGGATCGAAAGGTCCGGGGGTTTTCCTTAATGCGCCCCTAGTCGGGGGCAGTCTGGATGGCAGAGATTAGGAGTTCCCCAGTAAGGCGATAAGCGTCGCGCCAGCTCAATTTATCGTCTGGCTCGCGAGCGTAGGCATGTCGGTGAGAATTCGCAGTTTCTTTGAGCTTTCCAAGCTTAGTGGCACTTGCCCCAGCCCATCCGGACTTCTTGAATTCTGCTTCCCCGCCCGCATGTTGGCAAAGCGCTTCGATCACGTAGTATAGGCCGAACCAACTCTATGCCTTTCCATAATATGCCGTCGCATCAGCCAGCCGCGTGTTATTCTCGACCTTATCTAAAAGGGTTAAAACGGTGGGGCGGGCTGAGCCAGTAGGTTTGAAAAAGGCCATGGCGCGCGCATTGGCGGTCAATGAAGCTGATTGCCTCAAAATTATTGAGCCATCGGGCTGCCTTTGGCCCATCCCCACCGTCTTTAGCGGGGCAAATTGATGGTAAGCGGCAACGATGCCGTTCAGTTCGCCAACGATCTGCTCTGCCAATTCCAGGGCACGGTCCGGGTCGCGAGCAGCTGAAATCTCCGTCGAAGTTAGATAATGGCGGTTCCGGTAAGTGAATATATGATGTGATAAATCTGGATCATCGAGGATTCTTGGCCAGAATTCGAGATGTTCTCCTTCTATGCATAAACAGAAGTCGCTCATTTTGTTCCCCCTCTCTTCAGTGATACGGCGGCTTCGGCGGGCGACATAGTCTTTTTGATGTTGTTCTGCGCAATACCGGCGATCAACAGTTTAACGAACAGCGGCAGAGACCCAAAAAGAAGGGCGGTCTTTCCTCGCTCGGTTCCTCCGATCCGGTCGATCATGCGCGACTGTGGTCCTCTAGGGCATAGTGGTAGCCCCCCCCCCCGATCACATCTCCCTGAACCCCCGCGACACCCCGCAAAACCCCGACTACACTGCCCTCTGTTAGCGGTCGCAGGTTCTGCGTGACGCGCATTTTTGGGGAGCGCCTGCCAGGGTCAGCGACCTCCGCTTCTGGAGGGAAACGACTATGGCCAATCTGCATGTCATGAGCGGCGCCGGCGACAAGCTGGACATGCCCATCATCCGCACCATCTCGACAGCCGATCTGTTCACCGCGCTGCGCCGCGGAGCTGCCGATTTCTGGGAAAAACCCAGCCATTACGTGCTGCTGATCCTGATCTACCCCATCGTCGGCATCGTCCTCGCCATGTGGATGAATGGCTACCACACCTGGTCCCTGCTCTATCCCCTCATCGGCGGTTTTGCTCTTGTCGGCCCCATCGCCGCCCTGCCGCTCTATGAAGTTTCGCGTCGCCGCGAAAAAGGTCTCGAGACCACATGGGGCGAGGCGATGAACGTGCTGCGCTCCCCTGCCATCGGCTCGATCATCGCGCTCGGCATCATGCTGCTCGTGCTCTTTACCCTCTGGCTCACCAGCGCCCAGGCGCTCTACGAAAACCTCTTCGGCTCCTCCCCGCCCAACACCTTTAATGGCCTTCTCGCCCAGATCTTCAACGAGCCCGGCGGCATGACCCTTCTTCTGGGCGGCTCGCTCCTCGGCGGCGTCTATGCCCTCATCGTGCTCTGCACCACGGTCATCGCCTTCCCGCTCTTGCTCGATCGCGATGTCGGCGCCTATGTGGCGGTGGAAACCTCCATTCGCGCCGTGCTGCGCAACCCCATCCCCATGCTCGCCTGGGGGCTGATCGTCGGGCTCTCGGTCTTTGTCGGCTCGCTGCTGCTGTTCGTCGGGCTGGCGGTGGTCCTGCCCATCCTCGGCCACGCCACCTGGCATCTCTATCGCCTCCTGGTCGAACCGGCCTCCCACATTCGCCAAGCCCCGACGGCTTGATGCAAAACGCCGCATTCTGCTGTCCACGCGACCGGTTGGATTTTTAACCCGTTAGCCTTAGGGTCGGGGCTTCGTTTTTAGCCCCGAACCGCCCGAGCACATGGATCAGACCCCTTTGGAGGCCGTCTCCAGCCCCGCGCCTGCGGCGCTGACGCCGATGATGGCGCAGTTTTTCGAGATCAAGGCGGTCAACCCCGGTTATCTCCTGTTCTACCGCATGGGCGATTTCTACGAGCTCTTCTTTGAAGATGCCGAAATCGCCAGCGCCGCCCTCGGCATTGTGCTCACCAAGCGCGGCAAGCATTTGGGCGAAGATATTTCCATGTGCGGCGTGCCCATCCACGCGGCCAATGATTATCTCAACAAGCTCATTCGCCTCGGCCATCGCGTCGCCATCTGCGAGCAGATGGAAGACCCCGCCGAAGCCAAGAAGCGCGGCAGTAAATCCGTCGTGCGTCGCGATGTGGTGCGGCTGGTCACCCCCGGCACGCTGACCGAGGATGATCACCTCGATGCGCGCAGCGCCAATTATCTGGCCGCCCTCTCTATGGTGCGCCATGGCGACACCGATTTCGCCCTCGCCTGGGCCGATATTTCCACCGGCGAAACCTTTGTCGCCGATCTCTCCGCCGATCGCCTGTCCGACGAATTGGCCCGTATCGCCCCGGCCGAGTTGCTGCTCACCGAGCGCACCCGCGAAACCCTCGTCGAGCGCCATTTGTTCGCGCCGTCCTGGGCCGAGATCGCGTCCATCCTGCCGCCTGAAGCTGCCGACAGCGAACTGGCCCTGTCTGCCATCCGGCGCCTGTTCACGCCCGATGTCTTTGATCCCTCTGCCCTCTCCCGCGCCGGTCGCTCGGCCCTTGGCGCGCTCATGGCCTATGTCGACCAGAGCCAGAAGGGCCGCACCGCGCCTTTGCGCCCGCCCCTTCTCGATGCCGCCGACGCCGTTCTCGCGATCGATGCGGCCACCCGTCAAAGCCTTGAAATCCTCCAGACCCAGCGCGGCCAGTCAAAAAACTCGCTGCGCCACGCCATCGACCTGACGGTCACCGCCCCCGGCGCGCGTCTCCTCGCCAATCGCCTCGCCGCGCCCCTGCGCGATGCCGCGGCCATCAATGCGCGTCTCGACGCAGTCTCGCGCCTCGCCGAAGACACCATCCTCCGCGCAAAACTCCGCACCGATCTCAAATCCGTGCCCGATCTGGCCCGCGCCCTGTCGCGCCTCGCGCTCGAGCGCGGTGGCCCGCGCGATCTCGCGTCCATCGGCAAGGGGGTCAGTGTCGCCCTGGCGCTGGGCGAAAAGCTTGGCCAGATCTCCGACCTGCCCGCGGTTCTCTCCGGCCTCGCCAAAACCCTGGCTGCCGCTCCGCGCGACCTCGCCAGTGAATTCGCCATTGCCCTGGCCGATGATCTGCCGCTTCTCACCCGCGACGGTGGTTTTGTCCGCTCTGGCTACAATGCAAAGCTCGACGAAGAGCGCGCCCTCGGCTCGGAAACCCGCGCCGTCGTCGCCGCGCTCCAGGCCCGGCTGATGGACGAGACCGATGTGCGGTCCCTCAAGATCAAGCACAATGGCGTCCTCGGTTTCTTCGTCGAAGTCCCCGCCGCCCACGGCCAAAAACTGCTCGAAGCGCCGCACCGCGAAATTTTCATCCATCGCCAGACCCTCGCCAATGCGATGCGGTTCACCACCACCGAGCTGGCCGAGCTCGAAGGCCGTATTGCCCGCGCTCAGGATGCTGCGCTCGAAATCGAGCACGCCGTCTTCACCCTCCTGCGCGAGGCGGCCCTGTCCCAGATCGGCCAGCTGCAGAATCTCGCCGATAGTCTCGCCGAGCTCGACGTCACCGCCGCCCTCGCCGAAATCGCGGCCACGCGCGGCTATTGCCGCCCACAGGTCGATGACAGCCTCGCCTTTGCCATTGTCGGCGGCCGTCACCCGGTGGTCGAAACCATGGTCAAGGCCGAGGGCCATGCCTTCGTCGCCAATGATGCCGATCTCTCCGGGGCCGACGATATCGGCGGCGGCAAGCTCTGGCTCGTTACCGGCCCCAATATGGGCGGTAAGTCGACCTTCCTCCGCCAGAACGCGCTCATCGCCATTCTCGCGCAAATGGGTTCTTTTGTTCCGGCTGACAGCGCCCATATAGGGGTGGTGGACCGTCTCTTTTCCCGCGTCGGCGCTTCCGACGACATCGCCCATGGGCGTTCGACCTTCATGGTCGAAATGGTCGAAACCGCCGCCATTCTCAATCGCGCCACCCGCCGCAGCCTTGTCGTTCTCGACGAGATCGGCCGCGGCACCGCCACCTTCGACGGTCTCTCCATCGCCTGGGCGGCCGTCGAGGCGCTGCATGAAACCACCGGTTGCCGGGCGCTCTTCGCTACCCATTTCCACGAGCTGACCAGTCTCGCCAAAACCCTCACCCGCGTCGCCAATGTCACCATGAAGGTGCGTGAGTGGGAGGGCGAGGTCGTCTTCCTGCACGAAGTGGGGCCCGGCGCTGCCGATCGCTCCTATGGCATTCAGGTGGCGCGCCTCGCCGGCCTGCCCGAGCCGGTCATTGCCCGCGCCAAACAGGTTCTTGATGTCCTCGAGCAGCGCTCGGCCGGCACCGCCTCTTCCAGCCAGAAGGCCAGCGTGCTAGATGATCTGCCACTCTTTGCCCACCAGCCAGTCCCGGCTGTCGCCAGCAAGGACCCTGTGCTCGAGGCGCTCGACGCCATTCGCCCAGACGAAATGACCCCCAAGCAAGCCATCGATACGCTCTACGAGTTGAAGAAAATCCGTGATGATGCTCGCCGACGCTGAGGCCAAGCCGCGAAAAGCCCAATTCGCGCTCAAGAGCGCCTCGGCCCTGCTTGCCGAGCTCGATGCTCTTGTCGCCGATCAGCCGCCCAAATCGCCTGCGGCCCGTGCCCTGGTGCTGGCCCATATGCGCCAGACCCTCGCCAATGCCCGCGCCGGCGCCGAGGCCGAACTGATCGCCACCAGCAAGGGCACGCGCTGCGCGCAAAATCTCTCCGCCGCCCAGGACGAGATCATTCGCGCCGTCTATCTCTTCGCCACCACGCGGGTCTATCCGGTGGATAATCCCTCCGGCGCGGAAGCCATCGCGCTCTCGGCCGTCGGGGGCTATGGCCGCGGCACGCTGGCGCCGGGTAGCGACATCGACCTCCTCTTCATCCTGCCCTACAAGCAGACCCCCTGGGGCGAGCAGGTCACCGAATATATCCTCTACATGCTCTGGGATCTCGGCCAGAAGGTCGGCCACGCCGTCCGCTCGGTCGATGAGTGCATCCGCATGGCCCGCGCCGACATGACCGTGCGCACCGCCACGCTGGAAGCCCGCTTCCTCACCGGCGACAAGAACCTCTTCGACCAGCTCGTCACCCGCTTTGAAACCGAGATCATGCCCAAGACGGGCCCGGAATTCATCGCCGCGAAAATGGCCGAGCGCGACGAGCGCCACAAGCAGATGGGCAATACCCGCTATGTGGTCGAGCCCAATATCAAGGACGGCAAGGGCGGTCTGCGCGACCTCAATACGCTGTTCTGGATCGGCAAGTATTTTTACCAGGTCAAGACCAGCCAGGAACTCGTCGGCAAGGGCGTTCTTACGGCGGCCGAATATCGGCTCTTCTCACGGGCCGAGGATTTTCTCTGGGCCGTGCGCTGCCATCTCCATTTCGTCACCGCCCGCGCCGAGGAAAAGCTGACCTTCGACGTCCAGCCCGATCTCGCCCGCCGCATGGGCTATGCCGAGCGCCTGGGCATGCTCGGGGTCGAGCGCTTCATGAAGCGCTATTTCCTCGTCGCCAAGGATGTCGGCGATCTCACCCGGATCATCTGCGCCAGCCTCGAGTTCAACCACGCCAAGGATCTCGATCTCGTCGGCCGCGTGCTCGCGCCGTTCCGCTCGGGCAAGAACAAGATCAAGGGCGAGCCCGATTTCATCCTCGACACCGGCCGGCTCAATATCGCCGCCCCCGATGTCTTTGAAAAAGACCCGGTCAACCTCATCAAGATGTTCATGGTCGCCGGTCGCGAAGAGCTGCTCTTCCACCCCGATGCGATCAAGCACATCCGTCATTCGCTGCATCTGATCGACAATCGCCTGCGCAACGACAGCCGCGCCAATGGCTATTTCCTCACCATTCTGACCAGCCCGCTCTATGTCGAGCGCATGCTGCGGCAGATGAACGAGAGCGGCGTGCTGGGCAAGTTCGTGCTCGATTTCGGCAAGATCGTCGCCCTGATGCAGTTCAACATGTACCACCATTATACGGTGGACGAGCATCTCATCCGCTCGGTCGGCTGCATGGCTGATATCGCCAATGGCGGCCTGCGCGACGAGCTGCCGCTGACCCATGAGCTGCTGCCCCAGCTCAACGACACGCGCCTCCTCTATGTCGCGCTCTTCCTCCACGACATTGCCAAGGGCCGCCCGGAGGATCACTCAACCGCCGGCGCCCGCATCGCCCGCAAATTCTGTCCGCGCCTTGGCCTCACCCCGGCCGAAACCGACACCGTCGCCTGGCTCATCGAATATCACCTCTTGATGAGCGAGATCGCCCAGGCCCGCGATATCCAGGATCCGGAAACGGCAAAAGCCTTTGCCGATATCGTCCAGTCGCCGCAGCGTTTGGCGCTGCTGATGATCCTCACCGCCTGCGATATCCGCGCCGTCGGCCCCGGCACCTGGACCGGCTGGAAGGGCTCGCTGCTGCGCGCCCTCTATTATGCCACTGAGCCCCTGCTCTCGGGCGGCCACAGCCAGGTCAGCCATTTCGACCGCGTCCACGCCGCCCGCCAGACGCTTGCGACCGCGCTCGAAAAATGGCCCGCCGAAGCGGTGGAGACCTATCTCGCGAGGCACTACGACCATTACTGGCTGCGCGCCGAGCCGGAGCTGCAGCTCGAACACGCCCGCATGATCCGCCACGCCGACGATGCCGACCAGCCCTTCGCCGGCTCCATCCGGGTCAAGGCGTTTGAAGGCATCACCGAGGTCAGCTTCTATACGCCTGACCACCCGCGTCTGCTCTCGCTGATCGCTGGCGCCTGTACCATGCAGGATGCTTCCATCATCGGCGCGCAGATCTTTTCCACCCGCGACGGCCGCGCCATCGACACATTCCGCCTCCGCCGCAGCTTCACCTCCGACGAAGACGAAAAAGTCCGCGCCACCCGCATCATCGATACGGTCAAGCAACTGCTCCAGGGCAAGCGCACCGTGCTGATCGATCTGGGCAAGCAGAGCCGCCACAACAAGCGCCTCAAACCCTTCGCCCTGCCCGCGCAGGTGTCGGTCTCCAACGCCATCTCGGAAAAGTTCACCGTCATCGAGGTGTCCGGCCTGGATCGCATCGGCCTCCTCTACGCGCTAACCCGCGAAATTTCGGACCTCAACCTCACCATCGGCTCGGCCCACATCGGCACCTATGGCGAGAAGGCAGTCGACGTTTTCTACGTCACCGACCTGACAGGCCAGAAGATTCACGTGAAACAGCGGCAAAAAAAGATCCACGACGCCCTGCTCGCCGTGTTCGAAAACCCCACCGAAGACAAGAAAGCCGCCAATGGCTAGCGTGTGGGTGTCACCCCCACCCCACCTCCCCCTGATAAGGGGAGGAGCCCATCAGTGGCTCACCAATCTCCCCCCATCCCCGATCCGTCCCTCCCCCTCCTCCAGGGGGAGGCTAGGTGGGGGTTCTTCCTCTTCCAAAACCAGCCGCGCCCCCCAATGAGCCTCCTCAAAAACTTCGTCTCGGTCGGCAGCTGGACCATTCTCTCTCGCCTCGCCGGCTTTGTCCGCGATGCCCTCATGGCCGCGGTGCTCGGTGTCGGCCCCGTAGCCGACGCCTTCAACGCCGCCTTCCGTTTCCCCAATCTCTTCCGGCGCCTCTTTGCCGAGGGTGCGTTCAACACCGCCTTCGTGCCCATGTTCTCCGGAGCGCTCGAACAGCAGGGCGATGATGGGGCGCGCGAACTGGCCGCCCCCATCATGAGCTGGCTCGTCGCCATGCTGATCGTGGTGACCATCGTCGTCGAAATCTTCATGCCCCAGATCATGGTGGCCTTTGTCCCCGGCTTCGTCGACGACAAGGAAAAGTTCGACCTCACGGTCCTCCTCACAAGGATCATGTTCCCCTATCTCGCCTGCATGTCGCTGATGGCGGCCTATGGGGCGATCCTCAATTCGCTCGGGCGCTTCTTCGCCGCCGCCTTCGCGCCGGTGCTGCTGAACATCGTCAACATTGCAATGTTGGTGCCGCTCGCCACCTTCTGGGTGCAGGCCCCCGAACAGGCCACCATCTGGGTGGCCCTTGCCACCATGGGCGGCGGCATCGCCCAATTGGCGCTGGTCTGGGCCGCCATCGAGCGCGCTGGTTTCCGCCCCGATTTCCGCCTGCCCCGGCTCGATCCGGAAGTCAGGCGCTTCTGGGTTCTGGCCATCCCGGCGATCCTCACCGGCGGCATCACCCAGATCAACATCTTCGTCGGCACCATCATCGCCTCAGGCGCCGATGACACCATTTCCATCCTTGCCTATGCCGACCGGCTCTACCAATTGCCCCTCGGCATTATCGGCATAGCGATCGGCACGGTTCTGCTCCCCGAGTTGAGCCGCCACCTCAAAGGCGGCCGCGATGTGGAGGCCCGCCAGAGCCAGGAGCAGTCCCTCTTCCTCTCCATGCTGCTCACCGTGCCGGCCGCCGCCGCGCTGATGGGCCTTGCCGAGCCCATCGTGCGCGTCCTCTTTGAGCGCGGCGCCTTTGATGCCTTCGCCACCACCCGCACCGCCGAGGCGCTGGTCGCCTTCGCCGCGGGCCTCCCCGCCTATGTGCTCGTCCGCGTCCTCCAGCCGGGCTTTTTCGCCCGCGAGGATACGGTCACCCCCACCATCTTTGCCGCCATCAGCGTTGCGGTAAACATCGCCATTTCGCTCTGGCTCTTCCCCACTCTCTTCCATGTTGGCATTGCGCTGGCGACAGCTGCCTCGGCCTGGGTCAATGTCCTCATGCTGGCAGCCGCGCTGGCCCTCCGCGGTCATTTCTCCGTGCCGCGCAGCCAATGGTGGGGCCAGACCATGATCATCGCCATCAGCGCGCTCATGGGCCTCAGCCTTTATTTCCTGGCCGAGCGCGGGGCCGCCCATCTGGCCTCCGGCATGCCGCTCTGGCGGCAGGCGGTCGTGCTCTTTTCCCTCGTCGCCTATGGCATCGTGCTCTATTTCACCCTCATCCATTTCAGCGGCACCCAGCGCCTTGGCGGGCTCCTCGCCCGTCTCCGCCGGCGTCGCTGATGGTTCCCAATCGCGGCGGCAGCGTATAGAACTCTGCCGTTCCGCACTCAGCGCTTCGAAAGATCCATGGCCTTTTCTCCTCGCGTCTTCTCCGGCATCCAGCCTTCCGGCGATCTGCACCTGGGCAATTACCTCGGCGCCATCCGCCGTTTTGTCCCCCTGCAGGACACGCATGAGACCATCTATTGCGTGGTCGATATGCATGCGATCACGGTCTGGCAGGAGCCCGATGCCCTGCGCCGGGCCACGCGCGAAGTCGCGGCTGCCTTCATCGCCGCTGGCGTCGATCCCAAGCGCTCCATCGTCTTCAACCAGTCCCAGGTCGTCCAGCACGCCGAGCTGGCCTGGATTTTCAATTGCGTCGCCCGCATCGGCTGGATGAACCGCATGACGCAGTTCAAGGACAAGGCCGGCAGGAACAGCGAAAACGTCTCGCTGGGCCTGCTCGCCTATCCTTCGCTGATGGCCGCGGACATCCTCCTCTACAAGGCCACCCAGGTGCCGGTCGGTGACGACCAGAAGCAGCACCTTGAGCTGACGCGCGACATCGCCGCCAAGTTCAACAATGACTATGCCGCCTCGATCCTCGAGCAGGGCCTCGATCCTGAATTCTTCCCGATCACCGAGCCGCTGATCGCCGGCCCTGCCACGCGCATCATGTCCCTACGCGACGGCACCAAGAAGATGAGCAAGTCGGATCCTTCCGATCAGTCGCGCATTTCCCTGCTCGATGATGCCGACGCCATTGCCAAGAAGATCAAGAAGGCCACCACCGACCCGGCCGAACTGCCCGAAACCGTGGAAGGCCTTGCCGGCCGTCCGGAAGCCGACAATCTCGTCGGCATCTACGCCGCGCTCACCGACAAGACCAAGGCCGACGTGCTGGCCGAATATGGCGGCGCCGGCTGGGGCAAGTTCAAGCCGGCTCTGGCCGAACTCGCCGTGTCGGTGCTCGGCCCGATGAGCGGCGAAATGCGCCGCCTGCTCGATGATCCCGCAACCATCGACGCCGTGCTGCGCGATGGTGGCGAGCGGGCCGGCGCCATTGCCGAAAAGACCATGAGCGAAGTCCGCCGCGTCGTCGGCTTCATCCGCTAACACCACCCCTGAGGGCGCCATGTACGATACCGAATACAAGCGCAAATTCCTGGTTGTCATCGACGAAACCGAAGAATGCGATCGCGCCCTCACCTTTGCGGCCTTCCGTGTCAAGCGCACGGGGGGCACGGTGGTGCTCATGTCAGTGATAGAAAAGCCCGAGTTCATCGGCATGGGCGTCGAGGAAGTGCTCCGCGCCGAAGCCGTCGAGGAAGCCGAGCGCAATCTCGACAAGCGCCTCGCTCGTCTCAAGGAAATCGGCGATGTGCGCTATGAATCGGTGATCCGCGAAGGCAGCGGCGCCGAGCAGATCGAATCCGTCATCGCCACCGACAAGGACATCGCCATCCTCGTCCTGGCCGCCAACAAGTCCACCGAAGGCCCCGGTCCTCTGGTAACCCACTTCGCCAGCCGCACCCACGCCCTGCCGATCCCGCTGACCATCGTCCCCGGCCGCATGACCGACGAAGAGATTATTGCTATCTGCTGACCGGCCGCTGCGCGGCAAAATCGCTCCGGTGGAGCGATTTTAGGTCAGCAGGCCATGAGGCCTATGGCCGAATGACTGAAGCGTCCCGTGCTCCGCAGCAAATTCGCACCGCCCTCTCCCCACCGTCACCACCGGGCCTGTCCCGGTGGTCCATGTCGCCAAAAAATTGGATTGCCGGGACAAGCCCGCCAATGCCCACGCAGAGGCCCGCCCCCTACCCCCGCACCGCCAACTTCGTCTTCTGCCGCCCCTCAGCGTCAAAATTCCCCGCATCCAGCCAGCGCTCATATTCCGCCCGGATTTCCGGCCACTCGCTGTCGATGATGGAATACCAGGCCGTATCCCGGCTCTCGCCTTTGACAATCCGGTCCTGCCGGAAAATCCCTTCAAATTGAAACCCGAACCGCAGGGCCGCCGCTTTGGACGGCTCATTGCGGTCGTTGCACTTCCACTCAAACCGCCGATAGCCGAGGTCGTCAAAGGCGTGCCGCGCAAAGAGGTAAAGCGCCTCGGTGCTCAGCCGCGAGCGCGCCATTTCGGGCCCCCAATAGACCCCGCCGATCTCTATCGAAGCATGCTCGGGAAAAATCCGCATCCAGCCCTGCCGCCCCAGCGCGCGGCCACTTGCCTTGTCGACCACGGCAACAAAGCGGTCCGGCCCGGCATTCATGCGCGCGACAAAGTCTTCGGCCTCGGCCAGCGTCGTCGGCGCATGTTCAAACAGCCAGCGATAGCGCTCCGGCACGCCCTCGCCCTCCGACGCGGCAAGCAGATCGCTCGCGTGGCGCTTATCCAGCGGCTCCAGCCGCACGTAACGCCCCTCAAGCACGATCCGCTCAGGCGCAGACTTCGCCGGTTTTACGCTCACTTCTCGCTCTCCCATATGGCCGCCAGGCCCTCGCGATAGGAAGGATAGAGCATTTCAATGCCCAGTGCCGCCTTGATGGCCTTGTTGGAAACCCGCTTGTTGTCGCGATAAAAACTGCGCTGCATCGGCGACATCTCCGCCGTCTCGAACGGCATGTCGGGCGGCACTGGCACGCCCATGATACCCGCGGCATGCTCGAACACGTCCTGGGGCGGCGTCGGCTCGTCATCGGCCATGTTGAAAGTGCCTTCCAGCCGGCGTTCGGCCGCCAGCGCTGTCACCCGGCCAATATCCTCGACATGGATGCGATTGAACACCTGCCCCGGCTTGATGATCCGTCGAGCCGTGCCATCGCGCAGCTTGTCAAAGCTCGACCGCCCCGGCCCGTAAATCCCCGCCAGCCGCAGAATGCACAGTTTCACCCCGCGCTGGGCTGCATAATCACGCCATTCCTGCTCGGCCAGCACCCGCAAATCCGACCGCATATTGCGCGGCACCAGCGGCGCGCTCTCGTCGATCCAGGCGCCATCGAAATCGCCATAGACCCCGACGGTGGAATAGTAGCAGATCCATTCGAGGTTTTTGGCCGCGTCGAGATCCGCCCGGTGCCGGCGCAACACCACATCGCCGTCAGCGTCGGGCGCGATGGAGATAACGACATGGGTCGTTTCGGCAAGGGCAGCCGAAACCTCTGGGCTGGGGGCCGTGCCGTCAAACACCAGCGTCTCCAGCCCGCCCTGTGCCAACCGATTGGCCTTGTCGGTCGTGCGAACTGTTCCCAGTGTGTGAACCAACTCGCCGCTTTGGCGCAGCGCGTCAACGCTCGCTTGGGAGGAATATCCCAGGCCAAAAAACATCACCCGCATCAGATATCCCCGCTCCATTCGGCCGCTACCTCGGCATCATTTTCGCCCGGCAAATAGGTGTTTTTAAGGGCTTCGGCCCTGTCCGGATCAAGCCGCCGCAGCGCCCAGATCGCCGCCCCCCGCACCAGCGGCGAGGCATCATTGAGCCGGTTCTCAACCGCCGGCACATAGCCGGAAGACCCAGAATTCCCGATGCCTATAAGCACATTACGCAGGAACCGCGAATGCCCGATGCGCTTGACCGGGGAGCCCGCAAACAGCGCCCGGAACCCCGCATCATCCAGTGCCACAAGCGTTCCGAGCTCCGGCCTTTCCAGCTCCGGCCTGCTCCTCAGCTTGGCTTCCTGGCTCACCGAGGCGAACTTGTTCCATGGGCACACCGCCAGGCAATCATCGCACCCATAGATGCGATTGCCCATTGGCACCCGAAACTCCAATGGAATCTGACCCTTATGCTCCACGCTGAGATAGGCGAGGCACCGCCGCGCATCGAGCTGAAAGGGCCCGGGAAAGGCTTTTGTCGGGCAGACATCGAGGCATTTGGTGCAACGCCCGCAGCTTTCGGCGTGCGGTTTATCCCCGGGCAGCTCGGCCGAGGTTAAAATGGCGCCCAGAAACAGCCAGGAGCCGAATTTCCGGCTGACCAGCACCGTATGCTTGCCCTGCCAGCCAAGGCCCGCCGCTTCCGCCAGCGGTTTTTCCATCAGCGGCGCGGTATCGACGAAAACCTTGACGTCCGCCCCCGAGCGACGCGCCAAAAGTCCGGCCAGCTCCTTGAGCTTGCCTTTGATGATGTCGTGATAATCGCGGTTCCGCGCATAGGCCGATATCACCCCGATCTGCTTTTCCTTCAGCAAATCCAATGGGTTAAAGTCCGGCCCATAATTGACGCCGAGGAGGATCACCGAGCGGGCTTCTTCCCAGAGTTTCGTCGGATCCGCCCGCCGCTCCTCCGTCTCGGCCATCCATTCCATATCGCCGTGCCAGCCCTTCTCCAGCGCGATGCGGAGTTTTTCGGGCAAATCAGGACGCGAATCGGCCGAGGCAATGCCAAAAGCCTCAAAGCCGAGCTGTAGGGCCCGGCTTCTCAGTTCTTCAACGATTTTGCTCGTCTCGGCCATCTCACCCTCGGGGCGGTCGCCGTTGGCTGGCGTCAGGCGTCCGGATGCTTGAACACCAAGGCCGCATTGGTGCCGCCAAAGCCGAAGGAATTGGACAGCACATAGCCCAGATCGACGTCGTCGCGGCGCTGGCGCAGGATCGGCATGTCGGCAAAGGCGGGGTCAATGGTCTCGATATTGGCGCTCTCGGCGATGAACCGGTTGGCCATCATCAGGATCGAATAGATCGATTCGTGCACGCCCGTTGCGCCCTGGCTGTGGCCGGTGAGCGACTTGGTCGCCGAGATCGGCGGGCACTTGTCTTCATTGCCGAACACGGCGCGCAGCGCCTCGATTTCCTTGAGGTCACCCACAGGGGTCGAGGTGGCATGCGGATTGATGTAATCGATTGGCGCTTTTACGTTTTTCAGCGCCATGCGCATGCAGCGCTCAGCGCCTTCACCGGAAGGGGCAACCATGTCGACGCCGTCCGAAGTGGCGCCATAGCCCACGACCTCAGCCCAGATCTTGGCGCCACGCGCCTTGGCGCGCTCATATTCTTCGAGCACCAGCACACCGGCGCCGCCCGAAATCACAAAACCATCGCGATTGGCGTCATAGGCGCGCGAGGCTTTGGACGGATTGTCGTTAAAATTCGAGCTCATCGCGCCCATGGCGTCGAAGAGATCGGAAAGGGTCCAGTCGAGATCTTCGTGGCCACCGGCAAAGACGATGTCCTGCTTGCCCAGCATGATCTGCTCATAGGCATTGCCGATGCAGTGCTTGGAGGTCGCGCAGGCTGCGGTGATTGTGTAGTTGATGCCCTTGATGCCGAAGGACGTCGCCAGCGTTGCCGAGGCGGTCGAGCCCATGGCCTTGGGCACGGCTAGCGGCCCAATGCGCTTGGGGCTGTTATTTTTACGAACGATATCAGCAGCTTCGACGATGGTCTTGGTCGACGCGCCACCGGAGCCCATGACGATACCGGTCATCGGGTTGGAAATGTCGCTCGCCTCAAGGCCCGCATCGGCAATCGCCTGCTGCATGGCCAGATAGTTCCACGCCGCGCCCTTGCCCATGAAACGGGTCACGCGGCGGTCGAGAGCTTCGAACGGATCGAGACGCGGGTCGCCCTTCACCTGGCTGCGGAAGCCAAGTTCGGCATAGTCCTCGGCAAAGACGATGCCCGGCTTTGCAAGGCGCAGGCTCGTCGTCACCTCGTCCAGCGAATTGCCGATCGAGGAAATGATGCCCATGCCGGTAACCACTACACGTCTCATATCGTCCTCGTCTTCGCGCCGTGAGGCTGGCGCACGTCAAAATAAAGCGCAGATTAGGGCTTAGCTGCCCTTCTGATCCTGAAGCTGGCTGTCGGTGAAAAGGCCTACGCGCAGGTCCTTGGCTTCGTAGATCACCTTGCCGTCGGCCTTCACCCAGCCATCGGCAATGCCCAGCGTCAGGCGCGACTTCATCACGCGCTTGAGGTCAATGCCATATTCGACAAGCTTGATATCATTGGTCACCTGGCCGGTGAACTTGATCTCACCACCGAGGGCGCGACCCTTGCCGGGCTGGCCGATCCACGACAGGAAAAACCCGGTCATCTGCCAGATGGCGTCAAGACCGAGGCACCCTGGCATCACCGGGTCGCCGATGAAGTGGCACTGGAAGAACCAGAGGTCCGGAGTGACGTCGAGCTCGGCGCGCACATAGCCCTTGCCGAATTCGCCGCCATCTTCCTGAATGTCGGTGATGCGATTGAACATCAGCATCGGCGGTGCGGGAAGACGAGCGTCGCCCTGGCCAGGCAATTCACCCCGACCATGCGCCAGAAGCTCTTCGTAATTAAATGCGTGTTGCCGATCGGCCATCGTGCTTCCCCACTTCGCCTTAAGCTTTGTCTCGTATAGGGGCGCACAATGAGGGTCAAGCGGGCCTAAACGCGCATTGACCCCCGCAAGGCCCCGCGCGGCTTGTTTCCCCGGTCCCGCGACACTATAAGAAGGGCTGGAAATATATGGACCTTCTGACGAGTAATTCTGGCCCAATGTCCGATCACAGCCTTGCCGACCGGTTGCATCCGTCCCGCACGCCCTGCCTGACGGCCGTCCTGCGCATGGCCGGACTCCGCCCAACGCGGCAGCGCGTCGCTCTGGCCGAGCTGCTGTTCGCCGGCCCGCATCGTCATGTGAGCGCGGAACAATTGCACTCCGAAGCCACCATGGCTCACGTGAACGTGTCGCTGGCAACCATCTACAATACGCTCCATCAGTTCCACGAAGCCGGGCTTTTGCGCGAAGTCGCCATCGATGCCTCGCGGTCCTATTTCGACACCGACACCTCTGATCACCACCACTTCTATGTCGAAGACGAGCAGCGGATGATCGATATTCCGGCCGATTCGGTGGCGTTCAAGGCCCTGCCGCAGCCGCCGGCCGGCATGGAAGTGGCCCATGTCGATGTGGTGATCCGGGTTCGCAAGACCCCCGTCTGATCCTCTGGCGCGACATTTGTGCCCGCCCCCGTGGGTGGAAGTGACAAATCCCGCCCGCCAGACCATAGTGTGCGCAACCGAAACTGCGACAAAGGTGGTCGATGCCCGAAAAGGTCAACCTCAAAGCCTATTTCGACCGAATCGGTTTTGCCGGTTCAATCGCGCCCACGGTGGCGACGCTTGAACTGCTCCACGCTCTTCATCCCGCGACGATCCCCTTCGAAAATCTTGATGCCCTGATGGGCAAGCAGGTCGCTCTCGATCAGCAAAGCATCGAGCGCAAGCTGCTTGCCGAGCGGCGCGGCGGCTATTGCTTTGAACACAATCTGTTGTTCATGCGCGTCCTCGCCGAGCTCGACTATGGAGTTCGCCCCCTCCTCGCCCGGGTCATCTGGCCCCATGCAGAGGACACCGGCGCCAGCGAGCCCAGCCACATGCTGCTGCTCGTCGAGGTCAACGGACAAAATTACATCGCCGACGTCGGCTTTGGCAGCCTCACGCTGACGACGCCGCTGCGTCTGCGCGCCGAGGCCGATCAGTCGACGCCCCACCAGAACTTCCGCCTGATGGGTGGCGATCCGGAATGGACGATGGAAGTGCAGCTGGGCGACCAGTGGCGCCCGCTCTATGCCTTCACCACGGCCAATGTGGACGAGGCCCAGCTCGCCGCCGTCAATGCGCGCATGTCGAGCGACCCGGCTTCCCCCTTCACCGGCAATCTCCTCGCGAGCCTGTCGCCCAGTGGCCGGCGTCTGACCCTGCGCGATGCGCGATTCACCGTTCGCTCGCTCGATGGCGACAAGCAGCGGACCGAGATCACCACCATTGAAGAGATGCGCGCCATTCTCACCGGTGAATTCGGCCTCGTCCTGCCAGCCAATGAAGCGCTTGACGCCGCCCTTCTGGCCCTGCTGCCCGAGCCTCCTCCTGCGGAAGCCGAAGCCGAGCCGGCAGCCGAACCCCAGCCCACGCCCGAAAGCTAGGCCATGGCGCCCGTCACGGTCCCTGTCGAAAAGCTCCGGGAATTTGAGGATTTCCGGGCCTCTTACGACTGGCTGGCAGTGCATCACCAGACCGATGACGAGGTCTGGATCCGTATCTTCAAGAAGGCCAGCGGCCGGGCCACCATCACCCCGATCGAAGCTATCGATGCCGTGCTGTGCTGGGGCTGGATCGACGCCATCAAGAAAAGCTGGGACGAGGTGTCCTTCGTCCAGCGCTACTGCCCGCGTCGGCCCAAATCGGTGTGGAGCCAGGTCAATCGCGATAATGTCGCCCGCCTCACCGACATGGGGCTGATGACGCCGCACGGGCTGGTCCACGTCGAGGCCGCCAAAAAGGACGGCCGCTGGGACGCTGCCTATGCGACCACTCAGGACGCGCCGACCGATCTTCTTGCCGCAATTGCCGCCAATCCCAATGCGCAAAGTACCTATGACCAGCTCACCGCACAAAACAGATTCGCGCTGATTTTCCGGACCAACAGTCTCAAGACCGAAGCGGCGCGGGCGTGCAAGATCGCCGGCTTCGTTGATATGCTGGCGCGCGGCGAAACCATTTATCCGCAAAAGATGGAGCCGAAATAATGCCGGTCTGGGGCGCCTTTCTCCGCGGCATCAATCTGGGCAAGCGGCGGATGAAGATGGCCGAGCTCAAGTCCTGCCTCGAAGCGGCGGGCTTTTCTGATGTGAAGACCATTCTGGCCAGCGGCAATGTTCGCCTGGTGGCGGACGGTCCGGAAGCCCAGCTCAAGGCAAAGCTGGAAAAGGCCATCGCGGAACAATTTGGCTTCGAGGTCGGTGTCGTCCTCCGTTCGGAAGAACAATTGGCCAAAATGCTGTCCGAAAACCCTTTTGGCGCGCTTGATCCCGCGGCCGATCTCACTCGCCATGTCTTGCTGTTCGATGCGCCACTGCCGGACGGGATTGCGCTTGAGAGCCGCCCACGCGACACGGAAATCCTGCGCATCGACGCCAGAGAAATCTACATTGCCTCCTATCTCCAGGCCAATGGCCGCTATACAGAACATGTCGAAGAGGTGCTGAAGCCGCTCTATGCCCGCCTGGGCAAGACCACGCTCGACACCATGCGCAACTGGAACACGATAGAGAAGATTCTGCAGTGATTACCGTATTCGGCTCTACCAATCTTGATCAGGTCGGCACTGTCACGCGTCTGCCAGAGCCCGGCGAAACCGTCGCGGGCGGCACCTTCTCCATGGCGCCGGGTGGCAAGGGCGCCAATCAGGCGCTGGCGGCCCGCCGCGCCGGAGCAGAGGTCCGCCATGTCTCGGCCGTGGGCGACGATGCCTTTGCCGATATGGCGCTCGCTCTGCTGAAGTCCGGCGGGGTCGATCTTTCGGCGATGCGAAAAGCCGAGGCGGCGACCGGCATCGCCATGATCTTTGTCGATGCCGAAGGCGAAAACGTCATTGCCATTCTGCCCGGTGCCAATGGCACGGTCAGTCCAGAGGATGCCGACAACAGCCTTGCCGCGCTCAAGGCTGGCGACATCGTCCTCCTCCAACAGGAAGTGCCCCAGGCCGCGACCCGTCGCGCCCTCGAAATCGCCCGGGAAAGGGGCGCGCGCAGCGTCCTCAACACCGCGCCCTTCCTTCCGGACACGGCAGAGTTCGCACCGCTGGCTGACATCGTCGTCGCCAACGAAACCGAGTTTTCCCTGCTCACCGGCCGCCCGATTGCCGAGCTCGATGCCGCCATGGCCGATTGGGTGAAAAACACCGGCCGCACCATTGTCGTTACCCTCGGTGCCGATGGCGCCCGCGCCCAGACCCCTGATGGCGCGATTTCGGTCGCAGCCCATCCGGTAAAGCCCGTCGATACGGTCGGCGCCGGCGACACTTTCTGCGGATATCTCGCCGCCAGCCTCGAAGCCGGCCTGGATCTTGAAAAGGCCATGCGTCGCGCTGCCATCGCCGGCAGCCTCGCCTGCCTCAACCCCGGCGCCCAGCCCGCCATCCCGCTGGCAAAAGACGTCGACGCACTGGTCTGAGATCGAAAGTAGGAACCTTGGGAGAAACGCCTTCCTCTCCCATCGTCACCACCGGGCTTGTCCCGGTGGTCCATCGCTCCAAAAACTGGATTGCCCGGACAAGCCGGGCAATGACGGTCGAAAAAGCTGATGTCGGACCAGGGCGTTACTTGCCCTAGTTAAAAACCCGGCGCGGCTTGAACTGGCCGAATTCAACATGCCCGGTGGCAACCACCTTGCCCTTGAAACTGGCCCAGCATTCATCGAGCTGTGCGGGCGATCCCGCACCGGTGAGCAGCACCGGATTGCCATGGCTAACGGCGGTGGCCTGCACCGGATCCAGCCGGATTTCCGGCAGATCGACCAGCCCGGCGGACACCGGCCCGATCATGGCGTCGCGGGCTTCGCCCTCTTCAGCGGCTTCCAGCTCTTCGAGCGTCACCGCATCGTCGTCGGTAAACGGGCCAACGGCGGCGCGGTGAAGGCTGCCCACATGGCCACGCGTGCCCAATACCTCGGCAATGTCCCGAGCCAGCGAGCGCACATAAGTGCCCTTGCCGCAGGTCACTTCCAACACGGTCTTTTCTGCGCCGTGCTCAATGAGCTCGATCGCATCAATATCGACCGGGCGGGGTGCCAGTTCCACAACTTCGCCGGCGCGCGCCAGATCATAGGCGCGCTCGCCGTCGATCTTGAGCGCCGAGAAAATCGGCGGGCGCTGCATGATAGTGCCAGTGAACCGGGGCAGCACCGCCTCAAGCGCTTCCCTGTCGGGTCGCACATCGGATGTGGCGATCACTTCGCCCTCGACGTCGTCAGTGGTCGTCGCCGAGCCCCAGACAATCGAGAACCGATAGACTTTCGTGCCGTCCTGCACCTGCGGCACGGCCTTGGTGGCCTCGCCCAAGGCGATCGGCAGAATGCCGGTGGCCAGAGGATCGAGCGTTCCGGCATGGCCGGCCTTGGCGGCCGAAAACAGCCAGCGCACCTTGCCCACCGCCTGGGTGGAGGTGAAGTCATACGGCTTGTTGAGCACAACCCATCCGGAGATGGGGCGCTTCTTGGATTTTTTCTGTTCGGCCAATTGTCAGTCTTCGTCGCTGCCGTCGTCGTCCAGATCCCGCCGGACGCGATCCGAGCGCAGCAGCGCGTCAATGCGCCCTGCTTCCTCGAACGTGGCATCGACATGGAAGCGGATTTCGGGCGCGAATTTCATGTTGATCTGCGGAGCCACGCGGCCCCGGACGAATTTGGCATGCCGGTTGAGCACAGCGACGATCTCTTCGGCATAGGCGCCACCGAGCGGCATCACATAGGCATTGGCCACCTTGAGATCGGGTGACATGCGCACTTCAGGCACGGTCAGAACCGCGCCCACAAGGGCTTCATCCTCGATATCGCCGCGCGCGAAAATATCGGCCAGGGCATGGCGAACAAGTTCACCCACGCGCAGCGAGCGCTGGCTGGGACCGAGGGGCTTATTGTCTTTCTTCATGACCATGCCGATAGGCCCTCCGGGGCCTTGCGTCAATCCAGCGCGCTCAGTTGCGCATCGCTGTTGAGCTGGTTGGCCCGCGCTTCGACCGTCGCGGTCGCCACCGGCCAGCTGCCGGGCTGGGCCGGATCAAAGCTCTTGCCGCGCCATTCCTGGTAGACGATGGCAATGCCGCGGTCCGATTTGCGGAAGCTGACGACCATCACCTCGCCGAGGCCCTGGTAGCCGGTCAGATTGTCGAGATAGCTGCCACACACAAAGCCGAGCGGCGCCAGCTTTTCCCCCTCGTCGGGGCCGAGCTGGAAAAAGCCGGTCAACTCCGGCTTGCAGTTGCGGGCATAGGCCGACATCACCGCCGCGCGATAGTCGAGAAGGCTGACTTCGGTCTGCCGCGTGATGCGGGTGCCGTAAAGCGTGGTCCACAGCGCCTGGCTCTCGCCCTTGGGATAAATCTCGAGCAGGGCCTGCGTCTCGTCGGCGATATAGACGGTCTCGACATTGTCGCGGGCATTGCCGTCGCTGCGCTGGGCGTCGCTCAGCCAGTCGGGCATGGGCAGCACCATGCGCTGATCCATCGCTTCGAGCACGAGACGGCCGCCCTCTTCCACCAGAGGCGGCTCACTGCGCACCTGGGCCTGCGCCGAAACGGCGGGCACGATGGACAGCATGAGGGCTAACGCGAAAAACCTGTTCAACGGCACTGGGCGCTCCTGGACCCGAAACTGTAGATCTAAGCGGCCATGCCCCCCAAAGCCGCCCGATCACTAGCCCGACGATTATGAGCCAAGTCCCTGCCACGCAAGGGGCCGCGTTCCCTCACGGGTCGATGGCGCGAACAATGGGGAAAAGCTGCAACACTCAGACGCGCAGGGCGCGCGGCGATGGCCTGTCCGGCAGCAGCCGATGGGGTGGTTGGTGGCCGTCCATGAACGTGCGGATATTGACGATCACCGCCTCGCCCATTTCGATCCGCGCCTCGAGCGTCGCCGAAGCCATATGGGCGGTAAGGATCACCCTGTTCGCCTCGGCCAGCGACAAAAGACGCGGGTTGATGCCCGTGCGGTTTTCGAACACGTCCAGTGCCGCACCAGCCAGGCGTCCGCTCTCGATCGCGCCAATCAGCGCCGTCTCGTCGAGCAGTTCCGGACGGCTGACATTGAGCACATAGGCATCCGGCTTCATCCGGGCGAGCCGCTCGGCCGAGAGGATATTGCTGGTCTCCCGCGTCAGTGGCGTGTGCAGAGAAACAATGTCCACCGCTTCGAGCATGGCGTCGAGATCGGGCCAATAGGCTGCGCCCAGGGGCTCCTCCACTCCGGGCGGCCGCCGATTGCGCGAAAAATAATGGATCGAGAGCCCAAAAGCCCGCGCCCGCTGCGCCACCGCCGTGCCGATCCGGCCCATGCCGACAATGCCCAGCGCCTTGCCGCGCAGGCGATGGCCGAGCATCGAGGTGGGCGACCAGCCGGCCCAGGCCCGGTCGCGCAGCAGCATCTGCGTGCCTTCCACGAGGCGCCGCGGCAGCGCCAGCATCAGCGCCATGGCCATGTCGGCGGTGTCTTCAGTGAGCACGCTAGGCGTATTGGTCACGGTCAGCCCGGCGGCCCAGGCCGCTTCGAGGTCGATATTGTCCACCCCATTGCCGAACTGGGCGATCAACCGCACGCTCGGCGGCAGCTTTCCGATCAGCGCTGCGTCGATCCGGTCGGTGATGGTCGATACCAGCACATCCTTGCCCACGAGACCGGTGAGGATATCCTCGGAGGTCAGGGTCTGGTCCGTTTCGTTGATGTCGGTTTCGAACAATGTCGCCATGCGCGCCTCGATCGTGTCGGGCAGGCGTCTGGTCACCAGGATCTTGGGTTTACTGGCTGTCATGCGTTCCGTTACGAGGGGCGGGGAAAATGAATTTCCCTCTCTTCAGCGAGCATTAAGGATATTGGGGCTAGTGATAGGGCAATTCCAACCCGTCTGCAAAGTCATGTTGTTGATGCACGCCATTTCGGGCGGTGCCCGTCATCGTTTTTTTTCGTTTGTCCTAATAGGCTTGGCTCTGTTGTCGGCTTTTTTTGTCGTTCCAGCGCCGGTCGTGGCTCAAGCCGATAATCCCAGTGGATTGCCCCTGCCGCGCTTCGTCTCGACGCGGTCGAACCCGATCAACGTACGCGTTGGGCCGGGCACCAAATACGACATCGCCTGGAACTATGTGGTTTCTGGCGTGCCGGTCGAAATCATCCAGGAATTCGATACCTGGCGCAAAATCCGCGACGCCGATGGCTCCGAGGGCTGGGTTCACCAGAGCCTGCTCGTCGGCACGCGCCTCGGCTATGCCGCCCCGCTGATCGCCAATGGCGAAGTCGCGATGCGCTCGAACCGCTCCGGCGAGGCTGGGGTGCGTGCGCGCCTCGGCGCCGGTGCCAAGGTGCAGATCAAGGAATGCGATGGCCAGTGGTGCGAAGTTTCGGCCAGCCAGCCGGGCGAACGCTCCAGCTATTCCGGTTTCGTGGCCCAGGAAGAGCTCTGGGGCGTCTATCCCAACGAGATTTTCGACTGATCTAGCCGCTAGCCGGCACTGCTGCGCTCGGCATTGGCGTTTTCGATCTGCCGGGCGCGCCATACAGCGTCGTCCTGCTTGGGGCAGGATCGGCAATAGGCGTCCGGAAACGCCAGATAATCGAGGCAGCAGCCTTTTCGCGCGAGGATCACGGCCGCACTGCCATCCTCAAGCTGCACCTGTTCAAGGCTGCCCTGTCCCTCAAGGCCCATCGCAGCAAGCCAGAGCGTGCAATAGCGCTGCTGCTCCTCGACGCTCATTCCCGGCACGTACTCGCCCAGCCTGCGGACAAGGTCGATGATGCGGTCGGCCAGGAGCCGCAGCGCCGGCACCCGCTTGATTCGCGTAAACTGCTTCAGCTCCTCGAACGCCACATCGGCCATGGCACGCAATTGCGCCCCCGCCTCGGCGATGAGCGTTTCGGTGTCCCCCTCCATTTGCGGACCCGGCGCCAGCCGGAAGCCGGAAATGTCGATATTTTTCACCGATTGCGCCATGCCTGAGAATTTCGGCAGCGCGCCATGGATATGCACCGCCAGCACGGCGACATAGGCCGGCTGCCAGAAGAGGTTCGTCCAGATGCGGGTAGCGTAGAACGGCTGGCCGGCGTCCGGATAATTCGTCGCCAGCCGCGTGTAGAGCGTCTCAAACACCGCTGAATTGTCAGCACCGACAACATACCAGCCCGGCAGGGGCCCACCTGGCGCGCCGTCGAGAAAACCCGTGGTTTTTCGCAGCATCGCGAGGAGGCGCGTCAGCGCGACGTCGTCCTGATTGGTTGCGAACAGAAAATTACGGGCAGTCCCGGTCAAGGCAGTCTCCATTGGTGCCCCGTCCTAACAAGGCGGAGGGGACAAGAACAGTCACCTTCTCTTGCCCGCCGCCACCGCCCCTCCGTAGATCCCCGCATATGGCGGTTGAGGCCAGCCTTACCCTCTTGGCGGAGACTGCAGGAACCTGGCGTCCATACCGATACCGGGAGGGTCCGCTATGTCGCTTCTGTCCGCTCTGGTGCGCAATGAAAGGGCCAGCTCCGCGGTTGAATTTGCCATACTGACGCCGGCCTTCTTCCTGCTCCTCACCGGCATGATGGCCTATGGCATCTATTTCGGCGCTGCCATCTCGCTCCAGCAACTGGCCGCCGATTCCGCCCGCATTGCAATCGCCGGCCTCAGCGAAGCCGAGCGCAATCGCCTCGTCGACGCCTATATCGACCGCCATGCCCGGGGCTATCCGCTCATCGACCGGGCGCGCCTGCGCGCGACCATCGGCGATCATCCCGATGATCCCAGCCAGTACAGCGTTCAGCTGCGCTATGACGCCAGCCTGCTGCCGATCTGGAATCTTTATCCGCCCCTTCCTCTGCCCAGCCAGCAGATGACTGCCGGCGCAACCATTCGGCAGGGCGGGTTGTGATCGGCAAATTCCGTCAGGACGAGAACGGCAATATGGCGATCCTTTTCGGCGTCGCTTTCTCGCTCGGGGTGATGATCTGCTCCATCGTCGTCGATGGCGCCGCGCTGTTTCACGAGCGGCGCATGCTGCAGGCCGGCGTCGATATCGCCGCCCTGACCGCCGCGCGCGATCCCTCCCGGGGCGAGGCGCTCGCCCTCGCCGCCCTTATTGGTGCCGGGCTGGGCGACGCATTGGCGCAAGGCACGCTGACCGTGCGGCCCGGCCGCTACAGCGCCAATCCCGATCTTCCCCCGGCCCAGCGCTTCGAGGTGGGCGCGCTTCCGGCCAATGCCGTTTCTGTCAGTGTCACCCATAGCGGCACGTTGCATTTTGCCAGCGCCATGGCGCCGCCGCCCGACATTAGCGCCTCGGCCATCGCAACGGTCACTCCGCGGGTGTCCTTCACCATCGGCTCGCGCCTCGCCAGTCTGGATGGCGGCATTGCCAACGCCGTCCTCGGCGCGCTGCTCGGCACAAATCTTTCGCTCTCGGCCATGGACTACAACCGGCTCGCGGGCGTGAAGGTCAACGCGCTTTCCTTTCTCGATGCGCTTGCCATCGAAATGGGGATCGAGGCGGTGAGCTATGACGATCTGCTCGCCGCCGAGGCCGGTGCCGGCCAGATCGCGGCCGCACTGGCGCGTGTCGTCAACGGTCCCGAGCGCGGCTTGCTCAGCACCATTGCCCTGCGCGGGATCGGCAATAGCGTTCCCATCGGCCAGCTGCTCGATCTCGGACGCTATGGGCGCCTTAATCTGCACGACGAAACCGCCGCTCTGGCCGCCGATTTTTCCGCTCTCGATATCCTGACGGCTTCGGCCGCGCTCGCCGACGGCGATGGTCAGGTGCGCCTTGCGGTCACTCTCAGCCTGCCGGGCGTGGCAAAGATCGATCTCGACCTCGCCATCGGCCAGCCGCCCCAGGGCGGGGGCTTTTATGCCCTCGGCCCCGGCGGCACTATCGTGCGCACTTCCCAGCTCCGCCTCCGCCTTGCCGTCAGGATCCTCGCCGGGTCGGTGGTGAGCGGTGGCGTCGTTAATCTCCCCATCTGGCTCGACGTCGCCCACGCCCAGGCCCGCGTCCTCGATGCCACCTGCCCCAACCCGGAGTTTCCCCAGGGCACTGCCCGCATCGCCGTGGTGCCCGGCATTCTCACCGCCGCCATCGGCGCCATGAACGACGCCCAGCTCAATGGCTTCGGCGCCCTGCCGCCGGCCAATCCGGTCAAACTGCTCGACGCGGCGCTGCTCAGCATCACCGGCTCGGCCCGGGTCACCGCCAGCCAGACGGTGCCGCTGGTCCTGCAATTCTCCTCCGATGACATTGCCGCGGGCATTCTCAAGACCGCCCGCACCCAGACCATCGCCAGCTCGCTGGTGACCTCGCTCTTTGCCAATCTCGACCTGCGCGTGCAGCTCGACCTCCTCGGAATCGGGCTCAATCTCAACGTTATTGCCGCCAGTCTCCGGGCGCTTCTTGCCCCGCTCGCCCTGCCGCTCGACGCGCTTCTCGCCAGCCTGCTCCAGACTCTGGGGCTCGGCCTCGGCGAAGCCGATGTGCGCGTCTACGGCGTTCAATGCAGCGATCCCGTCCTCGTCGGCTGACCGCGTTGGTCCCGCCGAAATCGGCCTCACAAACGGGGCCTTGACTCCGATCCTATTTAGTGTGCTACATATGTATGACACTAGTTAGGCATGACACATGGATGAGTTTCACACCAGCCAGCCGATCTTCGTCCAGATCCGGCAGCGGCTGATCGAGATGATCCTGCGCGGCACGGTGGGCGAGGGCGATCCCCTGCCCTCGGTGCGCCAGATATCGGCAGATCTTTCGGTCAATCCGCTGACGGTCACCAAGGCCTTCGAGGCCCTGGTCGATATCGGCGTCGTCGAAAAACGGAGGGGTCTGGGCATGTTCGTTACCCAGGGCGCGCGCGGCACATTGCTGTCTCACGAGCGCGAAAAATTTCTCAAGGAAGAATGGCCGCGCATCGCCGCCCAGATCCGGGCGCTCGAACTCGACCTCAAGTCTCTGGTTTCCAATATCGATGCGACCCCGGAGGGACCCGCAAAATGACCGATGCCCTTTCCACCATTCCGCCCGTCGTTTCCGCGCGCGGCCTCAAAAAATCCTTCGGCGGCAAAGAAATCCTGCATGGGCTGGATTTCGACATCCCCGCCGGCCGCATCTATGGCCTCATCGGCCACAATGGCGCGGGCAAGACCACGACGCTCAACGCCATGCTGGGGCTCACAAGTTATGAGGGCACCATCCGCGTCCTCGGCGAAGATCCCTTCGCCCGCCGCGCCCACCTCATGGAAAACGTCGCCTTCATCTCCGATGTGGCGAGCCTGCCGCGGTTTCTGCGGGTGCGGGAGCTGTTTGCGCTCCTCTCCAACATTCACCCAAATTTCTCCATCGACAAGGCGCGCAGCTTCCTCGAAGGCACCGACATCAAGCCCGAGATGAAGATCAAGACTCTCTCCAAGGGCATGATCGCCCAGCTGCACCTGGCGGTGGTCATGGCAATCGATGCCAAGCTTCTCGTCCTCGACGAGCCGACGCTCGGCCTCGACATCACTTATCGCAAGCGCTTCTACCGGCGCCTCCTCGAAGACTACATGACCGAGGAACGTACCCTCATCATCACCACCCACCAGGTGGACGAGATCGAGTTCATGCTCTCCGACATCATGTTCATCCGCGATGGCGACCTCATCCTCCATATGCAGATGGAAACGGTGAACGAGAAATTCACCCAGCTCGTCGCCGATGCGCCGGACATGCAGGCCCAGGCCCGCGCCCTCAACCCCGTCTATGAGGAAACCCGCTTCGGCCAGACGGTCTTCATCTTCGATGGCGTCGACCGCAGCCTGCTCGAGCCGCTCGGCCGGGTCTCCACCCCCACCATGTCCGATCTTTTCGTGGCGCTGATGCAGCGTCCCACTGCCAATCCGGAGCGCGGCCAATGAAGGCTTTTGCTGCCCTCGTCCATCGCGAATTCCTCGAGCACCGCGGCGCCTTCTTCACCGGCCCGCTGATTCTCGTCGGCATATTGTTCGCCGCCACCATCCTCGCCTTCACCGTCGGCCGGGTCGATGCGCGCTTTTCCGGCGCCCTCTTCACCCTCGCGCCTCTGCGGGTCTACGAGGTGGGCTTCCTTGGCCTCGGTTTTGGCTGGCTGCTCTATCTGCTGGTGGTTCTCGTCTTCTACTGCGCCGACGGTTTTGCCGCCGACAAGCGCAACAATGCCATGCTGTTCTGGAAATCCATGCCGGTTTCCGATTTCCGCATGCTGCTCTCAAAGCTCACTGCCGCGCTCACCATCCTGCCCGGCACAGTCTTCGGCATCACCCTCCTCAGTGGCCTCCTGCTCTATGGGGTCGCCTTCACCACCATGCTGATTACCGGCACGGGCAGCTGGGCAATCCTCGGCAATATTGCCAGCGTCTACGGCCAGGTGGCTTTCGCTATCCTCGTCACCCTCGTCTGCGGCCTCCTCTGGTATCTGCCCCTCATGGGCATTGCCGGCGGTCTCGCCACCGCGCTGGGGCGCTGGGCTATCCCGGTCTCGGCGCTCTTGCCCGCGCTGATCTCGCTCCTCGAATGGGTGACGCTCGGCGGTGGCATCCACCCCTTCGCCACCAAAAGCTGGGCCTATTTCCAGGACCGCCTCTCGCCGCCCAATACGGACTACCTCGATTCCCTCTTCGTCGATGAAGCTCCCTTCAGCGCCTTCACCTATGCGACGACGCTGATCGAACAGATGGATTGGCTCCAGGCGGGTCTCGGGGTGCTGGTTGCCCTCGCCGCCCTCTATATCGCCAGCGAATACCGCCGCCGCGCCGCCGCCAATTGACGGTTGCTGCCCGCCTCTCCATTGTGCCGTCGCGCCTCAAAGTGCGGCGGCAGGGGCAGGAACAATGAGCGTCCATCTGGTTTTATCGCACCCGCTGACGGACAGTTTCAATGCCCGCCTCGCCTGCGGGATCGAGGCCAATATCCGGGCCCGTGGGCTCGCCGTCGACCGGCTCGACCTTTATGCCTCCGGCTTCGAACCCGCCCTCACCGCCGAGGAACGCCGGGCCTATTATGGCGACATAAGACCGGAAAACAGCCCCACCGACCTCCAGCGCCGCCTCACCGATGCCCAACATCTGGTGCTGGTGTTTTCCACCTGGTGGTTCGCTCCGCCGGCCATGCTCAAGGGCTGGTTCGAGCGCGTCTGGGCCCCCGGGATCGCTTTCGAGCAGGGCACGCCGATTCGCCCCCTCCTCACCAATCTCAAATCCATCCTGGTGGTCACGACCCTCGGCTCGCCGTTCTGGTTCGATGTCGCCATCGCCCGCCAGCCGGTCAAGCAGACCCTCCGCGCTGGCCTCTTCACGTCCTGCGCCCCGCAGGCCCGTTTCCGCATGCTCTCCCTGCACTCGGCCGAAAATGTCGACGCAGCGCGCCTCGCTCGTTTCGAAAGCCGCATTGCCAAAACCATCCCCACGCTCATGTGAGCCGGTTTGGGTCTTGGCGCGATATCATGCTAGAGCGTTTCCAGGAAAAGTGGACACCACTTTTCCGGTTCGGAAGCGCGACAAACATATGGCGCAAAACCGCCAAGGCCCGCCCATGACCCTCCCCACTATCGTCAGTTTCTGGCACGGCCCGATGAGCTGGCTCGAGGCACTGTGCATCGCCGCCTTCCATCGCCAGGGCCACCGCGTCGAAGTCTTTGCCTTCGATCCAATCGAGAATTTTCCCGCCGAGGCCATCTGGCGCGATGCCGCCGAACTCATGCCGCGCGAGCAACTGGTGTTCTACAAAGGCAGGGGCACGCCCGCAGTCTTTTCCGATCGGTTCCGCCTCGAGCTGATGCGGCGCAATCTGGGCATCTGGGCCGATCTCGACCTCTATCTCCTCAAGCCGCTCGCCCCGCCCGATGATTATCTCATGGCCTGGGAGCGCCCCGGCTCGGTGAACAGCGCCGTGCTCTACATCCCGCCCGAAGCGCCGCTGCTCGGCGACCTGCTCGCTGTCTTTGACCGCGACAACCGTCCGCTTCTGGAGCCCTTCCTGCCGCTCTATCGCCGCCTCGAAGTCGCCGCCCGCCGCCTCGTCGGCGACAAGGTGCCGCCAGAGCATCTCCAATATGGCGCCACCGGCCCCATGGCCCTGACGCACTACGTCCGGACGCGCGGCCTCGTCGACAAGGTCAAGCCGTCAACGACCTTCTACCCCATTCCCTATGAGGGCATCCCCGCTCTGCTCCAGCCGGGCTCGGACGTGGCTTCCGCCATCCGCCCCGAAACCCTGGGCATCCACCTCTGGCGCAGCCAATTCACCAACCGCGGCCGCGCCGACATCCCCCCGCCCCCAAAAGGTAGCGCCATGCACAAACTCTGTCAAATCGAGGGGATACCCATCTAGGCGCTGGAATAGCGAGCGCAGTCACGCCCGGAACCATCGGCTCCTGCGTCTCCCTCCCCCTCGTGGGGAGGGATCAAGGGTGGGGGTTCTCTCCCCGCACCGAGCCCCATCAGCTCCATCGCCCCCTCGCCCCTCAGGGGAGAGGGTCGGGGTGAGGGGTGAAAACCCTCAATATGCCCCGGGGACCCCTCACCCAAGCCGCAGCTTCTTCTTCCACCGGTGCCGCGCATACCGATAAAACAGCTCATTGGTCATCACGTGCCGATACCAGCGCGCATAGGCGGTGGTGCGCAGAATGCCAGCCCAGAGCGCCCAGGGTTTGTTCTTGCCGGTGAAATGCAGGATCGCCGGGTCCATCGCCTCATGGGCGGGATGGGCGTCGATGACGTTCCAGCGCCAGTCGAGCTTCTGCCAATTGTCGCGGAACACGAGGTTCAGCACGTCCTGATCGTAATAGAGCCGCGGCAGCCAGTTCTTGCCGGCAATCACCGCCACCTCGCTCTTGATGTCGATCTCGCGCCACTGCGCCAGATCCACCACCAGCATGCCCGAATTGAAATACGCATCGCCGCAGTGGAAAATATCCTGGTTCTGGCGCATGTCACGCCGCCCCATGATGAAGGGAGAGAGCGAATCCTGCACTGCCCCCAGTGGCTTTCCGCCCAGATCGACCGCGAACAGCTCTTCGATTGGCTGGCGCACCATCATGTCGCAATCGAGATAGATCACCCGCTCGATATCGGCCGGCAAAAGATCCGCCAGCAGCAGCCGCGAATAGACAACGCTTGGCCATTGCGCGCTGGCCGGCATGCCGGCGACAAAAAAGTCGAAGAGCTCCGAACCTTGGAGCGGGTAATAACTCAGCGTCGCCCCAAACTCGCGGGAAATGCCCTCGAGGTCATGCCGGTGCTCATCGCTGAGCGGCATATGGAGGAGATGGAACACGAGATCGCTGCGCCGCCGCGTCGACAGGCACACCGAGCGCATCACCGCATAGGCCGGCGCCCAGAAATTGTCGTCAAAGGCGAGGGCGATGTGAATCTGCCTAGTCATTGCCAAGTCCTCGTCCCTGTGGCAACCCGGAGCGGGTGAACGGTTCCCTCTTATATGTCGGGCCGACAAAGAAAAGGGGCTCAATGGCCGCGGCGCGCAACATCTTGGCCGGGATCATCCTCTTCGCCGTGCTGGTAATCCCAACGGCGCTCGGAAATATTTCGGCCTATGTGGCGCTTCTGGGGGCCCTGCTGGCGCTGCCGGCCCTGCTCGACCGGCCTGCATTTCGGGTCGTTCTGCACAGCCAGGGCCTCCGGCTCCTCATGCTTGCCTTCGTGCTCCTCGCTCTGGCCCTGGGCTTCAGCGCCGAGGCGCCCAATGATTTTGGCGCGATTGGCGATTTCGTGGTCCTGCCGCTGGCCCTGCCCCTTTTTGCCCTGATTTTTGGCCTCGAAAAACGCTTTTCGATCCGCCTCTTTGCGCTGCTCTGCTTGGCCGGCACACTGGTCTCCCTCGGCGTGTCACTGTTTGAAATCCTCGCTCTGGGCAAGGATCGCGCCACCGGCCTTGCCTCGAGCGCAATCTTCATGGGCAATGTCAGCGTGCTCCTCGGCTTCCTTGCGCTTGGAGCGGTCTTTGTCTCCTCAGGGTTTTTGCGTCTGGCCTTTATGGCAGCACCCCTGCTTGGCGTCACCGCAGCCCTGCTCTCGGGCACCCGCGGCGCGCTGGTCGCAGCGGTGGTTCTGGCTGCTGCCTTCGCGCTGTTCTGCCTCCTCCGCAGTGGCAGGGATCGCGGCAAAATCCTGCTGACCGGGCTTCTGGGCGGGCTCGCCATCATCGTCGCCACGCTTCTGATCGGCAGCCAACTCGGCCTCCTCGACCGCATCGGCTTCGTGTTCGATCTCGTTGCATCTGGTGAAACGGGCGACACCAGCATTCTCTATCGCCTGCAATATTATCAGGCCGGCCTCACCGCCTTTCAGGATGCGCCGATATTCGGCCATGGCTGGTGGCGCCGGTTCAGCGCCGCGATGCCCTATATGTCCGCCGAGCTTATTGATCAGGGCAGCGGCGTCAGCTGGGCACATCTGCACAACGAACTGCTCAATTTCGCGGTGGGCATGGGCGCGGTGGGCGTTCTTGCCTACGTCTGCATGCTCGTCGCGCCGCTTTCTGGCGTGCAATGGCGATCACTGGAGCCAGAGGACCGTGCGCTTCAGGCGATGGCCATTACCTTGTCGCTCGGCATGCTGTGCATGGGACTTTTCGACGTGATGATGATTTTTGAAATGCCGAAGACGGTCTATGTTTTTGCCACGACCATCCTGCTCGCGCTCAGCATGCGTCGGGCTGCCTAAATATCCCAGGCGAACCGCTTGGCGCCTCTGCGGCTTTCCATGCGTGTGACCCCGCGCTAAACATTGGCGGCGAAGGGGAGAAGCATGGCCACCTACACCGACATTGCCCGGCGGGTTTACAACCACACCTGGAAACTCGATCCGATCGTGCGCAGCCTGCTCGACACGGATTTCTATAAACTGCTGATGCTGCAGATGATCTGGGGTCTCTACCCTCAGGTCAACGCCACCTTCTCGCTGATCAACCGCACAAAATCGGTCCGTCTTGCCGACGAGATCGACATCGATGAATTGCGCGCCCAGCTCGATCATTGCCGCACGCTGCGCCTCTCCAAGAAGGAGATGATCTGGCTGGCCGGTAACAGCTTTAATGGCAAGAAGCAGATTTTTCAGCCCGGCTTCCTGCGCTGGCTCGAAAATTTCCAGCTGCCCGAATATCGCCTCGAAAAGCGTGACGGCCAGTTCGTCCTCGAATTTCCCGGCCTCTGGGTCGAAACCAGCATGTGGGAAATCCCGGCCCTCGCCATTATCAACGAGCTGCGCAGCCGCGCCGCGATGAAGCCCTATGGCCCCTTCACCCTCGACGTGCTCTACGCGCGCGCCAAGGCCAAGATGTGGGAAAAGGTCGAGCGCCTGCAAAAGCTCCCGGATCTCAAAATCTCCGATTTCGGCACCCGCCGGCGTCATTCCTTCCTGTGGCAGCGCTGGTGCGTTGAAGCTCTGAAGGAAGGTATCGGCGAAAATTTTACCGGCACCTCCAATGTCAAGCTCGCCATGGACACCGATCTTGAGGCGCTGGGCACCAATGCCCACGAGCTGCCCATGGTGCTGGCAGCCCTTGCCCGCTCCGACGAGGAACTGCGCGAGGCGCCCTACCGCGTGCTGCAGGACTGGAAGAGCTATTATGGCGGCAATCTGCTGATCGTCCTGCCCGATGCCTTTGGCACCGACGCGTTCCTGCGCGATGCGCCCGACTGGGTCGCCGACTGGACCGGTTTCCGTCCCGACAGCGCCCCCGCCATCGAAGGCGGCGAAAAGATCATCAAGTTCTGGAAGGACCGCGGTCGCGATCCCCGGGAGAAGCTTCTGATCTTCTCGGACGGGCTCGACGTCGACATGATCGAGGAAGCCTATCTCCACTTCGACGGCAAGGTGCGCATGAGCTTTGGTTGGGGCACCAACCTCACCAATGATTTTGAGGATTGCGCGCCCGATCCCAATCCGCGCCTCAAGCCGATTTCCATCGTCGCCAAGGTGTCGGAAGCCAATGGCCGCCCGGCGGTCAAACTGTCGGATAACCCGGCCAAAGCCACCGGAGATGACGCCGAGATCGCGCGCTATATTCGTGTCTTCGGCGACACCGGGCGCACCGAGCACGCCGTCCGGGTTTAGCCTCGCCAAAAGTGAAGGGCGTCAGCCCTTTACCTCGCGGATCCGAAATTATCCTTATTGTGGAGAAACTTACCGGCTTTTCACGCATTAACCGGGCGTGAACCATCGGAGGCCAGTGTGCCTTCGGGGGCTCCCCCGGAGCCAGGTATGAGTCTTGAATTAATTGATATTACGCTGGCAGAACGCCAGCTCCATCCCAGATTAGCCAATCGTGTCACCGGAAAGGTGCGCGCCATTCTCACCGAGGAACTCGGCGGGGTCGCCCAGCGCCATGAACTGCTGATCCCGGCGTGGGTCGAGCGCAAAGACGGCATGACTGAAGAGGATGTGGACCTTGCCCTTCTGGTCAAGGCAGCCGAAATTGTCGGCCGTCTCAAGACGCGCCTCGGCTAGGTTCGGGGCGCCTGCGGAGCCATTGCGGCGCCGCTTTTCAGCAGATCGAGATAGTGTCGATGAACGAGCGCCTGCGCCGGGATCGGTTCCGCTGTCTGCTTGGGCGTTTCCGGGCGATGGCGATAGCGCGATGCGGTGGCGAAATAGCGCGCCTGCTCGGCCAGCCGATGTGATCTCAGCCGTTCCTCGTCACGGCGAAACCATGTCAGCGTTACGATGACGATCGCCCAGATCGCAACAATTTCCCAAGGCATGACGAGATCCTCTTTTCGGGCCCGTCATAGCTAACAGTCTGTTAACATCAAAACGACAAGTGCGGTTAAGCCTAACGCCTAAACTTGCGCCGATTTCGGGGGCAGGCTTCCGCCCCGGTTGAGCGCCACCAGCATCGCCCGAACCTCGTTTTCCGCCGCCTTGGTGATGGCCTTGCGGTCCGCCCCTTCCCGCAAAACCTGCGGTGCGCCAAAGGCAATCGTCACATCCTTGACCGGGCCGGCGAGGATGCCGCGGATGTTCTGTTTCACTGATTTGGATTTGACCCAGGCCATCATGGCGCGCTCGTTGCGGCTGATCGGCAGGCCCTGCAGTCCGGTGTAAGCTATTGTCAACGGCTGGATATTGACCTCGGATGCCCCGGCTGACGTCATCGCCAGCTGGGCTGCGCCCACCAGCGCCGAGCGGAACGGCAGCACATGGGTGCCGATGTCGGATTGCCCTTCGGCAAAGAGAACCACAGTCTCGCCCTGGGCCATCGCCTGACCCATGGCCTGGGCCGTCCGTCCCGTATCGCTGCGCCGCGTGCGGTCGACATAGACGGTCTTTTGCAGCCGCGCCATCAGCCCCACAAAGGGCCACTCGCCAACTTCCCGCTTGGCGACGAAAACCACCGGCGCCACCGCCCCGATGGAGATGATATCGGTCCAGGAAATATGGTTTGAAACCAGGAGGGTAGGCCGTCCGCTGGCGACTTCGCCGATCACCCGGACGCGCAGCCCAAGGAAGAAACACCCCAGCTTGTGGAAGAGGCGCGGGATCGCATGCGAGAAGGGCAGGTTGAACCCGATGATCAGGGCCTGGAGCGGAATGGCGATGATCAGGAAAGGCACGAAGACAAGAAGAAAGAACAGGCTGCGAAAGATCATTCGCCAGACTGGTCCTTTCCGCCTTTCCCGTCACTGAGTGGCACTGCGTAGAGTTCGAGCCGGTGGTCGACCAGCCGGTACCCCAGGCGCTTGGCGATAACTTCTTGAATCGCCTCGATTTCCTCGTTCCGGAATTCGATGACCTTGCCGCTGCGAATGTCGATCAGATGGTCATGATGCTCGTCCGGAATGAGCTCGAACCGCGCCCGACCGTCCTTGAAATCATGCTTGGTGACCAGCCCGGCCTCTTCGAACAGATTGACCGTCCGATAGACCGTCGACAGCGAGATACGCACGTCGATTGCCGAGGCCCGGCGATAGAGTTCTTCGACGTCAGGATGATCCTTGGAATCCTCGATGACCCGGGCAATGACGCGACGCTGGTCGGTCATGCGCATGCCGCGCGCCACGCAGGCTTCTTCCAGCGTCGGATCCGACGGAATTTTGCTCATGCCATCTCTCCAGCCAGGCCCGCTCAGACGGGGTTACCCAAGATCGCGCGCCATGACAAGCGCGGTAGCAGCGCTGCCATCGGGGTGGGTATAATAGCCTTTCCGGCTCGAAATGGTGACAAATCCGAGCCGCATGTAGAGCGCAATCGCCGCGCTATTGTGCTCATCCACCTCAAGAAACATCTTCCTGGCGGGCGACATAAGAAGGTCGGCAAACACCGCCTGCAACAGCGCCCGGCCCACCCCTTTGCCGCGCCATTTTGGCTCAACGGCAATGCTGAGCAATTCGGCTTCGTCGGCCACAGTGCGGATCACGGCAAATCCGGCGATCCGGCGCTTGGCGTCGCAGGCGACATAGACCGGCGTAGCCTTGTCCGAAAGAAACGTGACAAAGTCGGCCACCGGCCAGCCACGGTAAAAGCCGGCGGCATGGAGCTTGGCCAGCGCTGCGGCGTCCTCAGCTTCGGCCGGCTCCACATGCAGCCCGTTCGGGGCCATCCACAGCTTGTCCATCAGGCCCCGAGCCTTGCAATACGCGCCGCCGTCTGCGGCTTGGCGTCGGCATCGCGCACATAGGCGGCATTGGGCGGATAGTCGGCAGCATCGGCGCTGGCGGCAAAGCGGGCGATGGCAGTGATATCGACAAAGGGTTCGGTGATAAGGGGATAGCCGGCAGGAACAGCGGCTTGCGCCTCCACCATCGGCATCAATCGTGCAGGCGTCTCGGCCACGCCCGGGCCTGAGAACAGCTGCAGATAGGCCTCGCTGCGCCGCGCATCGAGCAGCACCGCCACCGGCCCGCTGGCGCTCAGCGACAGGCCGAGGAGGCTCGGGACACCAATCACTGGGAGTTTGCGCGCCAGCCCCAGCCCCCGCGCCGCCGAAAGGCCGATGCGCAGGCCGGTAAAGGAGCCTGGCCCCGTGGTGACTGCAATGCGCGCGATATCGCCGTGGCCAAGCCCGTTCCGGGCCAGCAATTCGGCGAGGCGTTCGAACAGGAGTTCGGCGTGGCCGGTGGCCACGTCGTCGACAAGACTGTCGGCGCGCCCATCGGCGCGGAGCAGCCCGAGCTGCAGCCGCGGGGCGGCCGTGTCGATGGCAAGGGTAACGGGCATGTCGGTCATGGCGTCTCCGCTGCGCCCTCTTGAGGCGTTCTGGGCTCGTAGCGCTCAAACTCTTGCGAGTCCACCGCCTTGACGCTGTGCGCCCGGCGGGGCGACCTTGCCCCCATGCTGCCTGATTCGCGTCGTCCCGCTTCATGACCTGGCTCGCCGAAACGACCATGCTCAGCCATGGCTTGCGTCGCTTCCTTTTGCTTCTCGTCGCGGGAGCCGTGGCAGGCCTGTCGGTGCCGCCCTTTTTTATCCTGCCGGCGCTGTTTCTCACCATGCCCATCTGGGTCTGGGCGCTCGATGGCGCCGAACGCCGCAAAGGCTGGCGCCGCGTCTTCGGCCCGGCCTTCACCATCGGTTTTGCCTTTGGCTGGGGCTATTTCACCGTCGCCTTTCATTGGCTCGGCGCAGCCTTCTTTGTTGATGGCGGCTGGTTCCTCGCGGCCATGCCACCTGCCATTCTGGCGCTCGCGGCTCTCATTGCGTTGTTCTGGGGTCTTGCCAGCGCCTTGGCCCATCTCACCTGGAGCCATGGCGGCGCTCGCATCGTCGGTCTCGCCAGCTGGCTGGCGGTCGCCGAATTCGCCCGTGGTCATGTGTTCACCGGCTTTCCGTTTGATCTCCTCGGCTATGCGCTGACCGGTTCGGAAGAGATGATGCAGCTCGCCTCGGTGATCGGCGTCTATGGCCTCACCTTCCTCGCCCCGCTCATGGCCATGACCCCGGCGCTGATCTGGCCGGCCGATGATCGCCCCATGGGCCAGCGGCTTGCCCCGCTCTTTGTGGTGCTGCTCGTCCTCTCCGCCCAGCTTGGCTATGGCTGGAACCGCATGACCGGTACCGTCTCCACCGAGCGTCAGGATGTGGCGATGCGGCTGGTCCAGCCGCTCGTTTACGAGCATTCCGATTTCGGCAATGTCGATCCTGTCGCGCTGATCGATCGGCTGCTGATGCTGTCCGACATGCGCATGGACCCGACGGATCAGGGCCTGGCTGATATCACCCATCTGGTATGGCCCGAATCGAGCGTGCCCTTTTTCCTCTCGACCTATCCGGATGCTTTGGCGCGCATCGCCCGAACCTTGCCCGAGGGAGCAACGCTTCTGGCCGGTGTCCCTCGCCAGCCTTATGAGATGCGCCCGGGGATGCCGGCGAGCGCTCCCTATAATTCGGTCGTTGCTATTAACAGCGACGGCGAAGTCATTTCCTCCTACGACAAATCCCATCTGGTGCCGTTTGGCGAATATCTGCCTTTCCAGGAGTTTTTCAGCCGATTCGGTCTCAAGCAGTTTGTGCCAGGCGCTGATGGCTGGGCCCATGGCGACCGGCGTCGCCGCCTGATGGGCCTGCCGGGCGCCCCGGCTGCGCTGATTCTCGTCTGCTACGAAATTCTCTTCTCCGGAGATCTCGGCGATACCGCGGGGGCGCAATATCTGCTCAATGTCACCAATGACGCCTGGTTCGATGGCTCGGTCGGCCCGGCCCAGCATGCCCACCACGCACGTCTGAGGGCGGTCGAGGAAGGCATGAGCCTCGTGCGCGCCGCCAATAGCGGCCTCACCTTTGTCACCGACCCCATCGGCAGGATAACCGCGCAACTGGCGCCCCAGCAGATGGCGGCGCTCGATGCGCGCCCGCATCAAAAGCTTCCGACCACAATCTTTGCCCAGATCCGGCACTGGCCGCTGGTCATCGCCATCATCGCCGGCCTACTGATCAGTTTTGTGGCTTCGCGCCGGGGCCGCCGCCGCCTGCCCTACTGATTCTGCGCGGCGCAGCACGAACACCGTTTCCAGAAAATCTGGGAACCGGTCTGCGATTCGGAACAATCGATAAAACAAGCGCTTGGAAGGTTTTGGCCGCGTCAGCGGGTAGACGACGCCTGCGCAATGCTTCACGCAAAACAGAGGCCTGAAACGACGAAAGGCCGGACTTGCGTCCGACCTTTTCATCAACCCACGGAAGTGGGAGAATTGGAGCGGGCGATGGGATTCGAACCCACGACCCTAACCTTGGCAAGGTTATGCTCTACCCCTGAGCTACACCCGCGCTCCGTATTCAACGTCAGTGCCTTGCGGCGCCTTCGTTTTCATCGTCAGCGCCTTGCAGCGCTTCGATGAGTGGCTATATGCCCAATGGCACTGCCGATTGCAACCCCAGTTTTCATTTTTCATGTTATCGTCTTGAAAGGCTGTGGAAACTAGGGCTTGCCACCCACATGCCGCGGGCGCAAAAAGGCCCGCGAACGCTTAGAAAAATGCGAAAGACGCGAGAGCTTCAATGTCGATTTCCATGAATGGCGCCAATGGCGCAGCCCCCGCAGCGGCCGCTCAACTGGTGCGCGATTCTTCCGATGCCGCGTTCAAGGTCGACGTCATCGACGCTTCTCTCGAAACCCCGGTTCTGGTGGATTTCTGGGCCCCATGGTGCGGCCCCTGCCGCCAGCTGACCCCGGCGCTGGAAAAGGTCGTCGCCGAAAAGGCCGGCAAGATCAGGCTGGTGAAGATCAACATCGACGAACATCCGGGCGTCGCTGGCCAACTGGGCGTCCAGTCCATTCCTGCCGTGTTCGCCTTTGCCGGCGGCCGCCCGGTCGATGGTTTCATGGGCGCAATGCCTGAAGGCGAGGTGCGCCGTTTCGCTGATCGCGTCATTGCGGCTGCGCCGGCCGGCGCTGCGCCCGCAGATTCGCTCGAAGCCCAGATCGCCGACGCACTTAAAGTCGCCGAACAGGCTGTGGCTGCCGGTGATCTCGGCCAGGCGGCCCAGATTTTTGGCATGGTGTTGCAGCATGCGCCTGAAAACGAGGTCGCCCTCGTGGGTCTTGCTGGCGTCTATATGACTGCCGATGAAGTCGAACAGGCCAAGGCCACCCTCGAAATGGTCCCCGAGGACAAGCGCACGGGCGACGCCTATCAGGCGATCTCCAATGCCATCCGCCTCAAGGAAGAAGCTGCAGGCCTGTCCGAATCGGCCACGCTCGAAGCTGCCATCGCGGCTGACCCCGATAATTTCCAGGCGCGTTATGATCTTGCCATGGTGCTCAATGCCGAAGGCAAGCGCCTAGAGGCCGCCGAGGCTCTTGTCGCCATCTTCAAGCGCGACCGCAGCTGGAACGACGATGCGGCCCGCAAGAAGCTTCTCGAATTCTTTGAGGCCTGGGGCCCCAAGGAGCCTGCCACGCTCAAGGGTCGGCGCCTGCTCTCGGCCGCCCTGTTCTCCTAGTAGGCCACTTCATGCCCAAGCGTCCCGCCAGCTCCGCTGATTTGCCCAAATCAGTGCCGCTCTTTCCCCTGTCAGGCGCCCTGCTCCTGCCGTTCTCGCATCGGCCGCTCAACATCTTCGAGCCGCGCTACATCGATATGGTCGATGCGGCCCTGCGAGGGGATCGGCTGATCGGGCTGATCCAGCCCGAGGACACGAGCGAGGAAAGCCCCAAGGGGCAGGCCGCGCTTCAGAAGATCGGCTGTCTTGGTCGGCTGACCCATTTCGAGGAAAACGCCGAGGGGCGCTATTTCATCATCCTCGAAGGGGTGACGCGCTTCCGCCTCATCCACGAGCTCTCGGTCGAGACGCCCTATCGCCAGGGCGTCATTTCCGGCGAGGCTTATGAAGCCGATTATGATCGCACGGCCGGCGAAGCGGCCGTCGATCGCGCCCGGTTCCTGAAGATGATGCGCGACTACGCCGAATACGCCTCCATCGAGCTCAACTGGGAAGAAATCGAACAGACCGGCACCGCCGATCTCGTCAATTTCTGCTGCATGGTCTCGCCTTATGGCGCGGCCGAAAAACAGGTGCTGCTGGAGGCCGATACCCTCAGCGACCGGGCAGAAACCCTCATTGCTATGACGGAATACGAAATGGCCAAGGGCGGCAACGACGCCGCTCCGCTCAACTGATGGTCGAGCCCGCCGCTGATCCGCGCCATGCGCTCGATGTGCGTACGCTTGAAATGCTGGTCTGCCCGCTCACCAAGACGCGCCTCAGCCTCTCGGCTGACAAAACCGAGTTGATCTCGGTGGCCGCACGGCTGGCTTTTCCCATCGTACGCGGCGTGCCCCTCCTCAGTCTCGATGAGGCGCGCAATATCGAGCCGGACGAGATCAAGGCGGTCGCAACCCCGACCGAGTGAGAGCCGAACCAAAAACGGGCGGGGTTCTTTCCCCGCCCGCCTAATTCTCACCGTTCGCGAGGGGCTTAAAGCCCGTCGGTCACCACATGGCTGAAGGCGCCTTCCGGCTCCTTGGTGATGGCCGGATTTTCCGGCGACACGGCCGAGAGCAGCGTATCGACGGTCTGGCGATAATCGGCTTCGTCGAGCACACCGGTCGAGCCTTCGGTCAGCTTGTTGACCTCGGAGACCTGATAGAGCTGGTCTTCCACGGTCATCGATCCGGTCATGTCATTGTCGACCACGATCTGCGCGGCTTCCTCTGCATTGGAGCGGGCATAGTCCCAGCCCTTCATCGAGGCGCGGACGAACTTGGTCATCTTCTCGACAAAGGCCGGGTCGGCCAGCTTGTCTTCCATGACATAGAGCCCGTCTTCCAGCATCCCGACGCCTTCATCGCGATAGTTGAAGACCGTCAGCTCTTCCGGGGTGAGACCGGCGCGAAGCACCTGACCATATTCATTATAGGTCATGGTCGAGATACAGGCCGCCTGCTTCTGGATCAGCGGGTCGACGTTGAAGGCCTGCTTGAGCACTTCCACGCCCTCGGCGCCGCCTTCGGTGGAAAGGCCGAGCTTGGCCATCCAGGCGTAGAACGGATATTCATTGCCGAAGAACCAGACGCCCAGCGTCTTGCCGGCAAAGTCGTCCGTGGTCTCGACGCCAGCTTCCTTGAGGCAGGTCAGCAACAGGCCCGACTGCTTGAACGGCTGGGCGATATTGACCAGCGGCACGCCGCGTTCGCGGGCGGCAAGGCCCGGCGCCATCCAGGTGGTGATGACGTCGGCGCCGCCGCCGGCAATCACCTGCTCGGGCGCAATATCCGGGCCACCGGGCTTGATTTCGACATTGAGGCCCTCTTCCTCATAAAAACCCTTGGCCTGGGCCACATAATAGCCGGCGAACTGGCCCTGGGTGACCCATTTGAGCTGCAGGGTCACCGAATTGTCCTGAGCCAATACGGCCCCGGATGCGGTCAGGGTCATGGCCCCCGCCAGTGCACCGATAAGAAGTTTTTTCATTCCCTCGTTCCCTTGAGTTCGGCTCCGTCCTCATGCACCACGCACGGACGGATGCCAGAAGGTTACGCGCCGCTCGACCAGCGTGATCACCCCATAGAAGACCGAGCCCGCGACGGCCGCCACCGCGATTTCGGCCCACACCATGTCGACATTCATCCGGCCGACTTCGGTAGAAATTCGGAAGCCCATCCCCACAATGGGCGTCCCGAAGAATTCCGCTACGATCGCGCCGATCAAGGCCAGAGTCGAGTTGATCTTGAGGGCGTTGAATATGAAGGGCGCCGCAGCGGGAAGACGCAGCTTCATAAGGGTTTGCCAGTAACCGGCGGCATAGGTGCGCATCAGATCGCGCTCGATGACGCTCGAGGCATTGAGCCCCGCCACCGTGTTCACCAGCATTGGAAAGAAGGTCATGATGACGACAACGGCCGCCTTGGAGGGCCAGTCGAAGCCGAACCACATGACCATGATCGGCGCCACGCCAACAATGGGCAGCGCCGAGACCAGATTGCCCAGCGGCAAGAGGCCCGATTTGAGGAAGGGCGAGCGATCGATGAGGATCGCCACCACAAATCCGGCGCCACAGCCCAGCACATAGCCGATCAGTACGGCCTTCAGGAATGTCTGCTGGAAATCCGCCCAAAGCGTTCCGGCCGAAGCGGCGATGCGGGCCCCGATCATCGAGGGCGGCGGCAGGATCACCTGGGGCACATTGGCCCCACGCGTCACCACTTCCCAGATGACGAGGATGGAAATGCCGAACACCACGGGGATGATGAGGCCCAACCCCGCCGAATCGGCGATCCCCGGCGCGAGAAACCGCGACAGCCGTTCGATGAAAAGCCAGGCAAAGAGCCAGGCCGCGATCAGCGCCAGCCAGAAAAACGCCGGCGCCGGTGAAAAGACGGTGAGGCTGGTGAGCAGAGCAACCGTGCCCAGGAAGGCCAGCGCCGCATCGGCCCAAAGCCCGATCGGCACAAAGAACCGCACCAGCGACAGGCTCCCCAGGACGAGAAAGGCTTTGACGAGCATCGCCTGCTCGAACGGCCCGGACATTAGCCCGAAGACGAGACCAAAGAGGCTGATGCCGCCCGCGACAATGGCGAGATAATGCTGCAACTGGGTCATGCGGGTCGCGCCCCCATCGCCCGGTTGACGATTTTTTCCACCAGCCCCACCGCCGTTACGAGCAGGGCCGCGAGGATGGAGGCCACCACCAGCGCCGACCAGATCTGCGTCGTCTGGCTATAATAGGAACCAGCGAGCAGGCGTGCGCCCAGCCCGGCGACGGCCCCGGTCGGCAGTTCGCCGACAATGGCGCCGACAAGGCTGGCGGCGACGCCGACCTTGAGCGAGGCAAAGAGATAGGGCACCGAGGCCGGCCAGCGCAGCTTCCAGAAGGTCTGGTTGGCGGTGGCATTATAGGTGTGCATGAGGTCGAGCTGGATCGCCTCGGGGCTGCGCAGCCCCTTCACCATGCCCACGGCCACCGGGAAGAAGCTGAGATAGGCCGAGATGATCGCCTTGCTCATCAATCGCGCGGGGTCGGTGGGAATGCCCAGCGTGCCGGTAAAGACGTTAAAGCCGATGACCACGATCAGCGGCGCCAGCGCCAGAATGGGAATGGTCTGGCTGGCCACGATCCAGGGCATCAGCGAGCGGTTCATCGCTTCATTATGGACGATCAGCACCGCCAGCCCGATCCCCAGCAGCGACCCGAAGACAAAGCCCAGCGCCGTGGCCGAGAAGGTCACCCAGGCATGAAAGATCAGGCTGCGCGGCTTGTCCGGCGCCACCAGCATGGTGGAATTCCAGACCTCGCGGCCGACCTGATGCGGCAGCGGCAGCACAGGCTTTTCCTGGTTCCAGGCATCCATGGCAAACTGCGTGAACGGCACATTTTCGACACCCGCCCGCCGATAGACGTCGTTCTGCCACTGCGCATTCATACCCAGCGCCGCGACATACCAGATGACCCCAATGGCGAGGATGACGGTGAGAATGGGAAGAACGCGGTTCATCTCTCTCTCCCCACCCTCGATCCACCCCCTCGCCCCTTGGGGGAGAGGGTTGGGGTGAGGGGGCCTTGGCCAAGGCAATGCGTTGTGAACGCCCCCTCACCCGCCGCGCGGCGGCGACCTCTCCCCCAAGGGAGAGGTGAAGATGTGCCCTGCGAAATGGCTCGGAGCATCACACATGCTCCCCGTCATAAGAGTGCCCGGCCCGCAGCCCGTCACGCACCCGCGCCGCAATCGCCAGAAACTCCGGCGTCTCGCGAATATCGAGCGGACGCTCGCGCGGCAAATCGCTTTCGATAATGTCCGTCACCCGACCCGGCCGCGGTGACATCACCACGATTTTTGTCGAGAGATAGACCGCCTCTGGGATCGAATGGGTCACAAAGCAGATCGTCTTCTGCGTGCGATCCCAAAGTTTGAGCAGCTCGGAATTGAGATGGTCCCTGACGATCTCGTCGAGCGCGCCAAAAGGCTCGTCCATCAGCAGCAGATCGGCGTCAAACGACAGGGCGCGGGCAATGGACGCGCGCTGCTGCATCCCGCCAGACAATTGCCAGGGGAATTTCTTCTCGAACCCGGAAAGGTTCACCAGCTCCATGGTCCGACGGATCCGCTCGGCCTGTTCACTGGCCGAATAGCCCATGATTTCGAGCGGCAGGGCGACGTTCTTTTCAATCGTGCGCCACGGATAAAGCGCCGGCGCCTGGAACACATAGCCATAGGAGCGCGCCTTGCGGGCATTCTCCGGGCTCTGCCCGTTGACCGTCAGCGTGCCCGAAGTGGGCTGTTCGAGATCGGCAATGGTGCGTAGAAAAGTCGTCTTCCCGCAGCCGGACGGGCCGATGAAGGAGACGAAATCACCCTTGTTGATGGTGAGGTTGACGTCGCTGAGTGCAACGACGTCGCCATCATTGGTCTTGAAGGTCAGGCCGAGGTTTTCGGCGGAAACAACGGCCGTCATCAGACCCCCGTCGCCGGAATGCCGGAGCGCTCGATCTTGCGCGGCGCCACAATATCCTTCCACTGGCTAAGCGCCCGGTTGACCGGGTTCTTGGCCTCGCGCGCCACGAATTTGCCGTGGCCCGGCTCGGCCTTGACCTCGTTTTCAACGATGGACACCTTGCCCCGGCTCAGCACAAAGCGCGGCAGGCCCTTCACCTCAAAACCTTCAAACACGTTGTAGTCGATCACCGACTGCTGGTTTTTCGCCGAAATGGTTTTTGAGCGGTTCGGATCCCAAACCACCAGGTCGGCATCGGCGCCAACCATCACCGCACCTTTTTTCGGGTACATGTTGAGGATTTTCGCGATGTTGGTAGACGTCACCGCCACGAATTCGTTCATTGTCAGGCGCCCGGTGTTTACACCTGCAGTCCAGAGCATGGGCATCCGGTCTTCGAGCCCGCCCGTGCCGTTGGGAATTTTTGCAAAATTGCCGATACCGGTGCGCTTCTGATCGGAGGTAAAGGCGCAGTGGTCGGTCGCAACGCAGGAGAGCGAGCCCGACTGCAGCCCCGCCCAGAGCGAATCCTGATGCTGCTTGTTGCGGAAGGGCGGCGACATCACGCGGCGCGCCGCATGGTCCCAGTCGGGATTAAAATATTCGCTCTCGTCCAGCGTCAGATGCTGGATCAGCGGCTCGCCATAAACGCGCATGCCCTTGGCGCGGGCGCGGCGGATGGCTTCATGCGCCTGCTCGCAGCTTGTGTGCACCACATAGAGCGGCACACCGGCCATGTCCGCCAGCATGATGGCGCGGTTGGTGGCTTCCCCCTCAACTTCCGGCGGGCGGGAATAGGCGTGGCCCTCGGGGCCATTATTGCCCTCGGCCAGCAGCTTTGCCGTCATGGCGGCAACGATATCGCCGTTTTCGGCATGAACGAGCGGCAGCGCGCCAAGGTCAGCGCAGCGCTGGAACGAGGCGAACATTTCGTCGTCGTTCACCATCAGAGAGCCCTTATAGGCCATGAAATGCTTGAACGAGGTGATGCCGCGATCCACCACCTCGGCCATTTCATTGAACACCTGCTCGCCCCACCAGGTGATCGCCATGTGGAAGGAATAGTCGGCGGAAGCCTTGCCGGTCTTGTTGTCCCACATCTGCAGCGCCTCGAGCAGGCTCTGGTTCGGGTTGGGCAGGCAGAAATCGACCACCATGGTGGTGCCGCCGGCAAGACCCGCGCGGGTCCCGCTCTCAAAATCGTCGGCGGAATAAGTGCCCATGAAGGGCATTTCGAGATGGGTATGCGGGTCAATGCCGCCCGGCATGATGTAGCATCCGGTGGCATCAAGTACTTCGTCGCCAGACAGGTTCTGGCCGATCTCTATGATGACATCCCCCTCGATCTTCACATCGGCCTCATAGGAGAGATCCGCCGTGACGACCGTGCCGCCCTTGATAATCTTGCTCATTCTTCGTTCCCTTGCAGTCCTCAAAGACCCGCCACGCACCCCTCAGCGCTGATCGGCGGGTCTTTTTGTTATTAAGTCGATGCGGCTCCTTCTTGCCCTCGTCCCATGAGGGAGAGGCCAGACGTCGCAAAGCGCAGTCCGGGTGAGGGGGCCTTGGCTTGGGCCTTATGGGGCGCCAAAAATTTCACTCCACGATCTCAGCGGTTTCGACGACGGCATGGAACAGCACGTCGCAGCCGGCGGCGGCCCATTCGAGGGAAATCTCTTCAGCCTCGTTGTGGCTGAGCCCATCCACGCAGGGGCACATGATCATGGTTGCCGGCGCCACCTTGGCCGCCCAGCAGGCGTCATGCCCGGCGCCCGAGATGATGTTCATGTGGCTGTAGCCGAGCTTTTCGGCCGCCGAGCGGACCCGCTCCACCAGCGTCGGATCAAAAGTGACGGGATCAAAATGCCCCACCGCCTCAACGGAGCAGCCAACGCCCAGTTCGGCGCAGATTTCGGCGGCGCGCGCTTCGATCTTGGCGCGCATGCGGTCGAGTTTTTCCTGGCTCGGGGTCCGGAGGTCGACGGTGAACACCACCGTCCCCGGCAGGACGTTTCGCGAATTGGGCGAAAACTTCACCTGGCCCGTGCCGGCCACCGCGCCGGGCTGCTCGGACATGGCGATGTCCTGCACTGCTTCGAAAATCCGCGCCATCGCCAGCCCCGCATTGACGCGCATATTCATCGGCGTCGAACCGGTGTGGGCTTCCTTCCCGGTCAGGGTGAATTCAAGCCACCACAGGCCCTGGCAGTGGGTGACAACGCCGATCTGCTTATTCTCGGCCTCGAGGATCGGGCCCTGCTCGATGTGGTATTCGAAATAGGCGTGCATCTTGCGCGCGCCGACCTCTTCGTCACCGATCCAGCCAATGCGCTTGAGCTCATCGCCGAACAATTTGCCGTCCATGTCCTTGCGGCCATAGGCATAGTCGAGGCTATGCACGCCGGCAAAGACGCCCGACGCCACCATGGCCGGGGCAAAGCGCGCCCCTTCCTCATTGGTCCAGTTGGTGACGACGATCGGGTGCTTGGTCTTGATCCCCAGATCGTTCATCGAGCGCACGACTTCGAGCCCGGCCAGCACGCCCAGCACGCCGTCATATTTCCCGCCGGTCGGCTGGGTGTCGAGATGGCTGCCGATATAGACCGGCAGGGCATCGGGATCAGTGCCCGCCCGGGTCATGAACATGGTGCCCATCTTGTCGACGCCCATGGTGAGCCCCGCCGCCTCGCACCAGCGCTGGAAAAGCTCCCGCCCTTCCTTGTCGCTATCCGTCAGCGTCTGCCGATTATTACCCCCGGCAATCCCCGGCCCGACCTTGGCCATATCCATCAGGCTCTCCCAGAGCCGATCGCCATTGATACGAAGGTTTTCACCGGGAGAGGTCATTTTCTTGCTCTTATGTCTGTGTGGTCAAATAGGTGGCCCCGCCAATGCGCGAGGGCACTGGCGGGGCCAAAAAATTTCTCTGCCCTCTCCGTGTGGGAGAGGCAAGGGGCGGTCAGCGATGTGTTGTGAACGCTGACCATCTGACCCTACTTCACGCTCGGGAACGAAAACTCCGCGCCGCCCTTGATCCCTGCGGGCCAGCGGGTGGTGACGGTCTTGAGCCGCGTATAGAAGTGGATGCCTTCGGGCCCATAGATGGAATGGTCGCCGAACAGCGAGCGCTTCCAGCCGCCGAAGGAGTGGTAGGCCACCGGCACCGGGATCGGCACATTGATGCCCACCATGCCCACTTCGATCTTCTCGGCAAATTCACGTGCCGCATCACCATCGCGGGTGAAAATCGCCGTGCCATTGGCATATTCATGCCCGTGGATCAGATCGACAGCATCCTGGAAACTGTTGCGGCGCACCACCGACAGCACCGGCCCGAAGATCTCGTCCTTGTAGATCGACATATGCGGCTCGACATTGTCGAACAGCGTGCCGCCAACATAATAGCCGTTCTCATAGCCCTGGAGCTTGAAGCCGCGGCCATCGACAACAAGCTTTGCCCCTTCCTTCTCGCCGGCGTCGATGTACCCAAGAATCTTGTCGCGGTGCATCTTGGTGACGACGGGCCCCATTTCGGCGTCCTTGTCGGTCGAAGGACCGATCTTGAGGCTTTCCACGCGCGGCTTGAGCTTTTCGATCAACGCATCAGCCGTACCCTTGCCCACCGGCACCGCGACGGAAATGGCCATGCAGCGCTCGCCGGCCGAGCCATAGCCTGCGCCCATCAGCGCGTCAGCGGCCTGGTCGAGATCGGCGTCCGGCATGATGATCATGTGGTTCTTGGCGCCGCCCAGCGCCTGCACGCGCTTACCGGCCTTGGTGCCGCGCTGGTAGACATATTCGGCGATGGGCGTCGAGCCGACAAAGCTCACCGCCTTGATGTCCGGATGATCCAAGATCCCGTCGACCATCTCCTTGTCGCCGTGGATCACCTGCAAAATGCCTTCGGGCAGGCCGGCCTCCATGAAGAGGTTCCAGGCCAGCATCGGCGCAGATGGGTCGCGCTCTGACGGCTTTAAAATGAAGGCATTGCCGCAGGCGATGGCCGCCGGATACATCCACATCGGCACCATGGCCGGGAAGTTGAACGGGGTCACCCCGGCCACCACGCCCAGTGGCTGGCGATCCGAATAGGTGTCGATGCTCGGGCCGACATTGCGGGAATATTCGCCCTTCAGGAGGTGCGGAATACCACAGGCAAAGTCGACGCAGTCGATCCCGCGGGCCACTTCGCCCAAGGCATCGTCATGCACCTTGCCGTGTTCCCTGGAAATCTCGCGGGCGATATCGTCGGCATATTGATCGAGTAGCGCCTTGAACTTGAACATGACGCGGGCGCGCTTCATCGGCGGGGTATTGCCCCAGGCGACCTGCGCCTTGACGGCCGAGGCAACGGCTTCGTTAAGCTCGTCCATGGTCGACAGGGGCAGTTCTGCGCTCTGCTCGCCAGTGGCCGGATTGAACACGGGCACGCGCCGCGTCGAGCTCGACACATAGCGCTTGCCGGCCACGGCGTTCTCGATGATCTGCATCAGTCGATCCTCTTCCTTGCAGGAACAAAAATTCTATTGTTTCGCTTATAGAATGTTTGTTCCATTTTACTCAAGCGTCTTGAGGATGCCGGCCAGGGTCGTGATGATCTGGTCGATCTGGCTTTCCGTAACGATCAGCGGCGGGCTGAGCGCGATGATGTCGCCGGTGGTGCGAATAAGTAGGCCCTGCTCGAAGGCGGCGAGAAAGGCCGCGAAGGCCCGCTTGGTTGGGTGTCCGGCGATGGGTTCCAGTTCGACCGCGCCGACAAGGCCGATATTGCGGATGTCGATGACGTGGGGCAGGCCCTTGAGGCTGTGCAGCCCGTCTTCCCAGACTTTTGCGAGGTCGGCGCCACGGGTGAGCAGGCCCTCGTCCTTATAGGTCTCGAGCGTGGCGAGGCCCGCCGCCGAGGCGATCGGATTGCCCGAATAGGTATAGCCGTGGAAGAACTCGATGAGATGTTCCGGCCCCTGCATGAAAGCGTCGTGGATCTCCTTGGAGACCATCACCGCACCCATCGGAATGACCCCATTGGTCAGGCCCTTGGCCGTCACCAGAATATCCGGCGTCACGCCAAAATAATCGGCGCCGAACGGCGTCCCAAGGCGGCCATAGCCCGTGATCACCTCGTCAAAAATCAGCAAAATGCCGTGTTTCTTGGTGATGTCGCGCAGGCGTTGCAGATAGCCCGGGGGCGGAATGAGCACGCCGGTCGATCCCGCCACCGGCTCAACGATCACCGCCGCGATGGTCGAGGCGTCATGAAGCGTGACGATGCGTTCAAGCTCGTCGGCGAGGTCAACGCCATGCTCGGGCAGACCCTTGGAGAAGGCGTTCTTGGCGAGGTTATGCGTATGCGGCAGATGATCGACGCCGGTAAGAAGTGTGCCGAACATTTTGCGGTTGGTGACAATGCCACCCACCGAAATGCCGCCGAAATTGACCCCGTGATAGCCGCGTTCGCGCCCGATCAGCCGGCTGCGTGCGCCCTGCCCGATCACCTTCTGATAGGCCAGCGCCACCTTGAGCGCGGTCTCGACCGATTCCGAACCCGAATTGGTGAACAGCACATGGTCGAGCCCATCGGGCGTCAGATCCACCAGCCGATTGGCCAGCTCGAACGCCTTGGGGTGGCCCATCTGAAAGGCGGGCGCATAGTCGAGCTCGGCGGCCTGCTTGGAAATCGCCTCCACGATTTTCGGACGGGCATGGCCGGCATTGACGCACCAGAGACCAGCGGTGCCATCGAGCACCTGGCGGCCATCGCTGGTTGTGTAGTGCATGTCCTTGGCCGCCACGAACATGCGCGGCGATTTCTTGAACTGCCGGTTGGCCGTAAACGGCATCCAGAACGCGCTGAGATCGTTCGGCACGACGGCATTATTGGTGGACACGACAGTTCGCTCCCTATTTGACTGCCCTTTATCCGGCCATTATTCGCGGGCGCTTGACAGTTGAAGTCGAACCCCAGATTTTTGACCAGTTGGAAAAATGTTAGCACTCCTGTTCTTTCCCGCAAGACGAAAATGGCACCCAGAAAGCTGAAATCGGTCGAGCCCCCCAAAGCGCCCGCCAAGCGGGTCCATAAAGCTGACGCCAAGGCGGCCAAGAGCCGTCCGGCTACGCGTATCCAGAAAGAAAAACAGGACGCTATCCTTGAGGCGGCGCTGGAAGTATTTTCCATGCACGGCTTTCGGGGCGCCACCATCGATCAGATCGCTGAAGTGGCGGGGATGAGCAAACCCAATTTGCTCTATTATTTTCCCAAGAAGGAAGAGATCCATCGCCGCCTGATGAGCGAGCTGCTCGTCACCTGGCTGGCCCCGCTCGAGGAGATGCGCGCCGATGGCGATCCCTTCTCGGAAATCCGCTCCTATATCCGCCGCAAGCTCGAGATGGCGCGCGATTTTCCGCGCGAAAGCCGGCTCTTCGCCAATGAGATGCTGCGCGGCGCTCCCCACATCATCGACATGATCGAGGTCGATCTCAAAAACCTCGTCGACGAAAAGGCCAAAATCCTGCTCGGCTGGATGGACGAGGGCAAGATCGCCCGCGCCGACCCCTACCACCTGATCTTTTCGATCTGGGCGACCACCCAGCACTATGCCGATTTTGACGTTCAGGTGCGTGCGATTCTCGGCAAGGGCCGCGGTGGCGATGGACGTTTCGAGGACGCCGCCCGCTATCTCGAGCAGCTCTTCCTCCACGGCCTCACGCCCAAAGCGAAGACGACCAAGCCCGCCGAATAGGGCTGCCCGCAGGGCCCGGCCCAAAACTCTCCCCCGTCGTCATCACCGGGTTTATCCCGGTGATCCACCTTGAGACGCGCTCGGGATTGCCCGGACAAGCCGGGCAACGGTTTGCGGATGGATGTGGGAGGGACGGCAATCCTGCCCCTATTGCGCGCCGAGTTGAAACCGCTCGAAGCGGTCGAGTTCGTCCGTGATCGCAGCCTGCTCATCCGCGCCAATCTCTTCGAGCCAGGTCCAGTTCTGCACGACAAGCTTGCCGGCGCGGCGGTCGGTCTTGAGATCGATCGCCGCCACCACCCGATCATCGATCAGCACCGGCAGGGCGAAATAGCCATATTTCCGTTTTGCCGCCGGGACATAGGCTTCGAATACATGCTCATAGCCAAAGAACAATTTCAGGCGCTTTCGCTGAATGATCAGCGGATCGAACGGCGACAGGATATGAACCCGCCCCGCCGCAGCAAGGCCCCCCTGCTCCAGCGCCTCCAGAGCCGCCCAGTGCCGGATTTTTTCTGCCCCTTCGATGACCACTTCCACCAGTTGCCGCCGCTTCACTCGCGCCTCGATCAGCTCGAGCACGGCCTTTTTCGCGGGCGCATTGAGATGGCAGATGGAGTCGAGGCTGACCACCCCCTGGCTGCGCAAGGCGCGGTCGAGAAGATAGGCTGTCCCCTGTCGCTCGGTCGCCGCCCGCGGACTTTTCGCCCAGCCAAAATGCCGCTCGGCGAGGTCATAGGTTTTGACCATCCCCTCGCGCCGGGAAATGACCACCAGCCCCTGAAAAAACATCAGCTGCAACACGCGCTTGGATGGTTTGCGGCTCGCCCAGGCGTGGTTCTTTTCCACCAGCTCGTCATCGTCGATATCGCGGATCGACAGCGGCCCCTCGGTCTTGAGCCGGCGCACCATGGCGCGGACCTCGTCGGTCGTCACCGAGCCGAACCAGCGGCTGGGATTGGCCCGATAGTGCTGCATCAGCGGCACGAAAAACGCAAAATCCTCCGCCGGCACATAGCTCAGCGCATGGGTCCAATATTCAAAGATCGACTTTACCGTCGATTGCAGATGCGCCAGATCGCTCCGCCGATAGTGGGGAATGCGCGAATAGAGAATGTGATGGTGGCAGCGCTCGATCACATTGATCGTGTCGATCTGCAAATAGCCAAGTTGCGATATGGCTTTGGCGGTCGCCTGCGGCCCGTCGCCAAACGGCGCGGTCTCATCAAGGCGCTGGGCCCGCATCCAGATGGCGCGGGCCTGGGCTCTGGTGAGTGCGACAGGGCCCCGCGCCATTTCTTTCCGTCCTAGGCGGCCGCGGCCTGAGCGAGGCGACCGGTCAGCGAATTGGTCATCACGCCGGTGATTTCCACCTGGTGGATGGCCCCGATGAGATCGGTGCTGCCCTCGAGATGGACCGCCTGCAGATAGGGCGAACGTCCGCCCACCTGCCCCGGCATGCGTCCGACCCGCTCGATCAGCACTGGCAATGTGCGTCCGACCATCGAGGCGTGGAACTGGTTGGTCTGGCTGGTCACCAGCTCCTGCAGCCGCGCGAGACGCTCGACCTTCACCTCTTCTGCCACCTGGTTGCCCATGTTGGCGCCCGGCGTGCCCGGCCGCGTCGAATATTTGAACGAATAGGCCGAGGCGTAGCCAACGGCGCGGATGATCGAGAGGGTGTCCTTGAAATCCTGGTCGGTTTCACCCGGGAAGCCGACGATGAAGTCGCCCGAGAGCGCCATGTCAGGGCGTGCGGTCTTGATCTTGTCGATCAGCGCCAGATATTCGGCCGCCGTGTGCTTGCGGTTCATCGCCTTCAAGATCGTGTCCGAACCCGACTGCACCGGCAGGTGCAGATAAGGCATCAGGAAATCGAGGTCGCGATGCGCCGCGATCAGCGCGTCATCCATGTCGCGCGGATGGCTGGTGGTATAGCGCAGGCGCTCCAGCCCCGGAATTTCGGCGAGGCGATAGGCCAGTTCACCGAGGCCCACGGCTCGTCCGCTATCTTCGCCGTGATAGGCGTTGACGTTCTGGCCGAGCAGCGTGATTTCCTTCACCCCGGCCTCGGCGAGGCGGCGCGCTTCGTCTAGCACCTGGGCCACCGGCCGGCTGACTTCGGAGCCGCGGGTATAGGGCACGACGCAGAACGAACAGAACTTGTCGCAGCCTTCCTGCACGGTGAGGAACGCTGTGAGACCCCGGCTGATGGTCACTTCTTTGCGAGCCGCCGGGAGATGAGCGAACTTGTCTTCCTCGGGAAAATCCGTATCGACGACGGCCCGCTTGAGGCTCGGGTGCATGTGACGCTGGCTTTCCGCCTTGGCCAGCATTTCGGGCAGGCGGTGGTAGGCCTGCGGGCCGAACACCATGTCCACCATGGGGGCACGCCGGGCGATTTCCTCGCCCTCGGCCTGGGCCACGCAGCCGGCAACGCCGATCATCAGGTCTCCGCCTGATGCACGCCTGTCGGTCTGCAGTTCCTTCAGCCGCCCCAGCTCGGAGAAAACCTTTTCGCTGGCTTTTTCCCGAATATGGCAGGTATTTAGCAAAATGAGGTCGGCCTCGGCCATATCCTGCGTCGGATGATAGCCGTGGGGGGCCAGTGCATCGGCCATGCGATCACTGTCATAGACGTTCATCTGGCAACCATAGGTCTTGATGAACAGCTTTTTGGGGGCGAACTGCGTGTCGGTCATGGGGGGTGTTTACCAGAGCCGCGCCGCGGTTTCCATGCCTTGCAACCCCATGCGTCTTTGCGTGTTGTATATGCTCTGCGACTCGTTCGCAGCACAGGGATCTCCGGCGGGGGCTTGGCTGACTTTCTCTGCTATTTTAGGTGAAGAGGCACAGGGATAGACCATGCTCGTAACCGAACCACGGCCACGAGCCGCCTGTGCCAATGTCGTGGATATCTCCTGACATGAGCGAGATCCAGGCAAAGGGTGAAACCCCCGCTGTTCGTGATGAGCTCACGACTTCCCGCCGGATCAACCGTCGCGCCCGCCCCGTGGCGCTTTATCTCGTCGCCCTCGTCCTCGTCATCATCATCCCAGCGCTTGTCGTGACGCTGGTTCTCATCAAGCGCACCAATGATGCCCAGGAGTCAGTTGTTCAGGCGCTCACTTCGGCAACCGTCCAGGCCATGGGCCAGGCGGTGGAGCGCGAAATCTCGGGCATGATCACCACCTTGCGGGTGCTCTCTTCCGATCAGGCGCTGCTCGATGGCGACTACGCCCGCTTCCACCAGCGCTCGCTGATCGCCCTGGCCGGGTCGGGATCTTATCTGCTCGCTGTCGACGACCAGATGCAGCAAATCCTCAATACACGCGTCTCCTTCGGCGAGCCCCTCTCCATTACCGCCAATGCAGCGACGGCCCGCCGCGCTTTCGACAGGCGCATGGCGACAGTGTCCGACCTGTTCTTTGGCAATATCGCCCAGACCTGGGTCTTCAATGTCTGGCTGCCAGTCGATGCCGGCGCCATAAAACTCCTGTCCCTGACACAAAATGCCCGCGATCTCGTTCCGGTCATGCAGTCGCGCGAACTGCCGGACGGCTGGCATGCCGCCCTGGTCGACGGCAGCAATGGCGTCATTTCAGCGACCCCCGACACGGGTCTTGGCATTGGCGATGTCCTGCCGCTCCGCCGCGGCGCCAACTCGCAGGAAAGCTGGGTCGAAGAGCAGCTGAACAACGAGACTGTGATCACCTCCGAATGGCGCTCCGGCCTCACCGGCTGGCGCATTGTCGCCTGGGCCTCGGCGTCCACCGTGCGCCAGCCCCTGGGGGAATCCCTCGTGCAACTGGCCGCATGGGGCGCCATTATCGCTATTGCCGCTTCGGCCATTGCCGTCGTCATCGCCCAGAAGCTGGGCCAGTCGGTCAGTGGCCTGCGGCGCGACGCCCAGCGCCTTGGGCGTGGAGAGGTGGTCTATGAGCGCTTCTACCCCGTCACTGAAATCGATGAGGTCTCGGGCGCACTCAGTCTGGCCTCCCGCCAGCGACAGGCCGCCGAACGCGACGTGCATTTTCTCATGCGCGAGCTGGCCCATCGCTCCAAGAACCAGATGGCGGTCATCTCCGCCATGGCCAAGCAGACCGCCCGCGGCGCCACCGACATCGCCGATTATGTCGCCGCCTTCGAGCGGCGCATCATGGGGCTGGCTCGCTCGACCGATCTCCTGCTCGCCCATGGCCGCGCCGGCGTCTCGCTCAGCGAGCTCGTCGATCTCCAGCTCGCCCCCTTCCGGCCGCCCGATGACCGGCGTGTGTCCATCACCGGCGACGATATCCGCATAAATCCCCAAGGCGCGCAGATCCTGGGCATGGCGCTTCATGAAATGGCCGTCAACGCCATGCGCTTCGGCGCCCTGGCCGACGACGACGGCGAGCTCGGCATCAAATTCGAGCGTCAGGGCGCGTCGCTGCGCCTCACCTGGCGCGAAACGCTGTCACGTCCCCTCGTCTCCAGCGAGCACAAGGGGTTTGGCACCACGGTCCTGCGCACCATGGTCGGCGGGGCACTCGGAGCCGTCGTCGAGCACGTTGAACACCCCAATGGCGTTGAATGGTCATTCCAGATTCCGCTTTCGGCCCTGGATCCGTCTTTTTCCGCCACAAGGCCGGACGAGCGCGACCTCTGAACGGCGAATATTCTGGCAATTCGCGCCGCTTTCAACTATGAGAACGCCAGCTGTGGCCTCGTGCCCGGCGTAACCGGCCCCGCCTGGACGACATCCCGGCCGGGGCATCTTCCAAATCCTCACAGTAAAGGGATCATACGATGTCGATTACCGCTGAACGCAAGAGCGAACTCATCAAGGAATACGCGACCACTCCAAACGACACCGGCTCGCCGGAAGTCCAGGTCGCGATCCTGTCCGAGCGCATCGCAAACCTGACCGAGCACTTCAAGGGCCACAACAAGGATAACCATTCCCGTCGTGGTCTGCTCAAGCTGGTTTCGACCCGTCGTAGCCTTCTCGACTATGTCAAGAAGATCGACGAGAACCGCTACAAGACGCTGATCGAAAAGCTCGGCCTGCGCCGCTAAGCGCAATAAATTCCGGCGCGGGAACCCCAGGTTTCCGCGCCGGCGCCCTTTTGGGGGCATCATATCCGACCTCTGGCGCCCATCTGCCGCAGGTCGCCATGGCCGGCGGTGCCGGAGCATGGCAGGATTATCAGCCCCTTCCGCTGCGGAGGCGCTCATTGTCTTGTCCATGTTCTGTCCCGCCAAACTGGAAACCGTGCCTGATTTTGAGCCGGCGCGCACATGGGGTGCGACGCTTGGTGCGGGCACACCGGCAGAGTTCGTAGGGATTGGCCGTCCCCGCGTTCCCGCTCCGCCGGCAGAATGGAAAGACAAAGTTCCATGACGATCAATTTCGATCATCACAAGGTTGAGCTCAACTGGGGCGGCCAGCCGCTGACCCTCGAGACCGGCAAGATTGCCCGTCAGGCTGATGGCGCCGTGCTCGCCACCCTGGGCGAGACCGTGGTTCTGGCCACCGTCGTTTCGGCAAAGACCGCCAAGCCGGGCCAGGACTTCTTCCCCCTGACCGTCAACTACCAGGAAAAATACTTCGCCGCCGGCAAGATCCCGGGTGGCTATTTCAAGCGCGAAGGCCGTCCGTCCGAGAACGAGACCCTGGTGTCGCGCCTGATCGACCGTCCGATCCGCCCGCTCTTCCCCGATGGCTACAAGAACGAGACCCAGGTGGTCATCACCGTTCTGCAGCATGACATGGAAAACAACCCGGACGTGCTGTCCATGGTCGCAGCTTCCGCTGCCCTGACCATCTCGGGTGTTCCCTTCATGGGCCCGATCGGCGCTGCCCGCGTTGGCTACGTCAACGGCGAATATGTGCTGAACCTGCCCGTCGACCGTCGCGCTGACAGCAAGCTCGACCTCGTCATGGCCGGCACCCAGGACGCTGTCCTGATGGTGGAATCGGAAGCTCAGGAGCTTTCCGAGGAAGTCATGCTCGGCGCCGTGATGTTCGGCCATGCCGAAAGCGCCAAGGTCATCCAGGCCATCATCAAGCTGGCCGAGCTGGCTGCCAAGGAGCCGCGCGAGTTCACTCCGCCCGATTTCTCGGCTCTCGAAACCGAAGTTCTGGCTATTGCCGAAGCTGATCTGCGTGCTGCCTACCAGATCACCGAAAAGGCCCAGCGCTACGCCGCCGTCGATGCCGCCAACACCAAGGTCAAGGCCGCTTTCGCTGCCAAGATCGAAGCTGGCGAAATCACCAAGGAAGCTCTCGGCGAGGTGGTGCACAACCTCCAGGCCAAGATCGTCCGCTGGAACATTCTCGACACCGGCAGCCGCATTGACGGCCGTGACACCAAGACCGTGCGTCCGATCGTCTCGGAAGTCGGCGTCCTGCCGCGCACCCATGGTTCGGCCATCTTCACCCGTGGCGAAACCCAGGCGCTGGTCGTTGCCACGCTGGGCACCGGCGAAGATGAGCAGTTCATCGACAGCCTCGAAGGCACCCGCAAGGAAAACTTCCTGCTGCACTACAACTTCCCTCCATACTCCGTGGGTGAAGCTGGTCGCATGGGTTCGCCCGGTCGTCGCGAAATCGGTCACGGCAAGCTCGCATGGCGCGCCATCAACCCGATCCGTCCGTCGGTCGAAGAATTCCCCTACACGATCCGTATCGTGTCCGAGATCACCGAATCCAACGGCTCGTCCTCCATGGCGACCGTTTGCGGTACCTCTCTGGCGCTGATGGATGCCGGCGTGCCGATGAAGCGCCCGGTGGCCGGTATCGCCATGGGCCTGATCCTCGAAGGCGAAAAGTTCGCCGTGCTGTCCGATATCCTCGGTGACGAAGATCACCTCGGCGACATGGACTTCAAGGTGGCCGGTACGGACGAGGGTATCACCTCGCTCCAGATGGATATCAAGATCGCCGGCATCACCGAAGAGATCATGAAGATCGCCCTGGCTCAGGCCAAGGACGGCCGCATCCATATCCTGGGTGAAATGAGCAAGGCCCTGTCGGCCTCGCGTGGCGAAGTGGGCGAGTTCGCTCCCCGCATCGAAACGCTCAAGATCCCGACCGACAAGATCCGTGAAGTGATCGGCACCGGCGGCAAGGTCATCCGCGAGATCGTCGAGAAGACCGGCGCCAAGATCAACATCGAAGACGACGGCACCGTGAAGGTCTCGTCCTCCGATGGTTCGCAGATCGACGCCGCCATCAAGTGGATCCGCTCCATCACCGACGAAGCCGAAGTGGGCGCCATCTACCAGGGCACCGTCGTCAAGACCGCCGATTTCGGCGCCTTCGTGAACTTCTTCGGCGCCAAGGATGGCCTCGTGCACATCTCCCAGCTGGCCGAAGCCCGCGTTGCCAAGACCACCGACGTGGTCAAGGAAGGCGACAAGGTCTGGGTCAAGCTGCTCGGCTTTGACGAGCGCGGCAAGGTTCGCCTGTCCATGAAGGTTGTCGATCAGGCAACCGGCAAGGAAATCACCAAGGACGAAGCCGCCGAATAAGGCGCCTTCATCCAACAGAAATGCAGAAGGCCCGGAGAAATCCGGGCCTTTTCTTTGGCTGCAATCCCGCCCGCCTAGACGAGGATCGCCGACGCCAGCGTCAGGGCGACCATCACGACCGCCGTCGTCAGGTGCACGCGGTAGCTGTTGACCACCATCCCTGCTCCCAGCACGCAGACCATGATGAGGTCGAAGATGATCCCCTCGGGCGAAACAATGCTCTCCGACCAACCCTCCTTGACCACGCTGTCGACGATGCCGAGCAGGAAGCTGATGATCAGCACGCTGTAGAACCAGTGGCGCCGCGCGATGAAATAGGAAAAATGGTCGCCGAACTCATCGACATTGTCAGGCAGCAGCACGGCCGCGAGGAACAGAAAGCTGCCGCAATAGGCGATCTGGAAGAGATAGGTCGCAAAGGTCCATTCGACCTTGGCAAAACTATGCGCCTCGTCCCACCAGAAAAGCGTCACCGAGGCAAAGAGGAAGAAGGACCACAGCCCATGCAGCAGGTTGATCCTGTGCGATTTGGGCTGCTGCACGAACTTTGCGACCCCATTGAGCAGTCGCCCCAGCGTCAGGCCCAGCAGCGTTCCCGAGATCAGTCGCACATAGAGTAGGACGTCGGTATCCATGCTTGTTACTGGCCTCCCCCAGCCATTTGCGTCGCGCTGTACCCTCCCCGGCAGCAGCGCACGATATTGTCCGGCAATAATGAGGCACATGGGTGCTTTAGAGTGGTTACCGCGGATCGACAGTGCAGCAGCGGTTCCAACTCTGTTGCGAAAATGCCACGGGCCCCCACACATCAATTCCGCGCGAGGAACCGCCCCATTGTCGCCTCGTTAACCGAGTGAGGCTTTCCTGCACTCGACAAGGGCTGTGGCAGATCTTACCCACGGACCAACTCCTTCATTCGCGCAACGCACCCCCCGAGGACTGACTTGATCTCCCGCCGTCTGTTCATGATAGGCCTGCCCGCCGTCGCTCTGGCCGCCTGCTCCTCAACTCGCCAGCCTGTCGTGCAGGAGCCCACGATCGATCCCTATTACCTGCGCATGTATGGGCCGGTTCTGGGGGAGCCCCATCCTATCGCCGCCATGGATCTGCGCCGCGTTGATCCGCAGTGGTGGCGCCAGGAAGTGCCCTATTTCACCGATGAGCGTCCCGGTACGCTCGTGGTCGACACCCCCGCGCATTACCTCTACCTCGTCATGGAGGGCGGTCGCGCCCTGCGCTATGGCATCGGTGTAGGCAAGGATGAAGCGCTGGTGTTCCGTGGCAATGCCACTATCGGCCGCAAGGCTGCCTGGCCGCGCTGGACCCCGACCAAGTCGATGATCGCCCGTGAGCCTGAGCGCTACGGCCCCTATGCCGGCGGCATGGAGCCAGGCCCGACCAATCCGCTCGGTCCGCGCGCGCTCTATCTCTACCGCAACGGCGCCGATACCCTGTTCCGCATCCATGGCACCACTGAGCCCTATACGATCGGCACCAATGTGTCCTCTGGCTGCATTCGCCTGATGAACCAGGACATCATCGATCTCTATGCCCGCGTGCCCGTCGGTGCCCGCGTCACGGTGATCAACGCCTGATCGAAATTCCGGAATTGCCGGCGGCGTCGGTTTTTTACCGTAGTCACCCGCCACCGGCATCAAAAGGCCTGCTTCCGAAAGGGGCAGGCCTTTTTCTATGGCCGATTTTCAGTCCTGAAAACGCAATGGGGCGGCTCGGTCGTCGGATCATCGACCGGACCGTTTTGGCCTCTGCGCCTGCCTGGCGTTCGCCAGCGCCCGGTGTCCGGCTCTGGTCTCCCACCCCTGTGATTGCCGAGAAACGCCGTTCTCGGGCCGCCTGGCGGCAGTGTGGATGCAAACAAAAAGGGCGCGGCTCGCGCCACGCCCCTTTCCGATTTGTGATGTGCGGTCCGCTTAGAGCGTACGCTGCACTGTCTCCACGCGGAAACATTCGATGACGTCGCCAGCGCGGATGTCTTCGTAGTTCTCGAAGGCCATGCCGCATTCCTGGCCGACCTGAACTTCCTTGACTTCATCCTTGAAGCGCTTGAGCGTCTTGAGCTTGCCTTCGTGGATAACGACGTTGTCGCGCAGCAGGCGCACGCCGGCACCGCGTTCGACGAGGCCTTCGGTGACCTGACAGCCAGCAACCTTGCCGACCTTGGTGATCTGGAAGACTTCCTTGATCGAAGCGTAGCCGATGAAGGTTTCGCGACGTTCCGGCGCCAGAAGGCCGCTCATGGCACCCTTCACATCCTCGATGAGGTTGTAAATGATGTTGTAGTAGCGGATTTCGATGCCGTCACGGCTCGCCAGTTCCTGGGCCTGCTTGTTGGCACGGACGTTGAAGCCCATGACAATCGCATTGGAAGCCGCGGCCAGGGTCACGTCGGACTCGGTGATACCACCAACGCCCGAGTAGAGGATCTGTGCCGACACTTCGTCGGTGGAGAGCTTGTTGAGCGAAGCCACGATGGCTTCGACCGAGCCCTGCACGTCGCCCTTGATGATCAGCGGGAACTTCGAGATCCCGGCGATCTTGAGCTGGTTCATCATCTGCTCGAGGCTGGTCGCACCGCCGCCGGCCGTCTTCTCGCGGATGGCGCGCTGACGGTATTCGGTGACTTCACGGGCACGCGCATCGGTCTCGACGACCGAGAAGCGATCGCCTGCACTCGGCACGCCGTTGAAGCCGAGGACTTCCACCGGCACGGACGGGCCGGCTTCCTTGACCTGATCACCCTTGTCGTTGATGAGGGCGCGAACACGGGCAAACTCGGTACCGGCGACGACGATGTCGCCAACCTTGAGCGTACCGCGCTGGACCAGCACCGTTGCCACCGGACCGCGACCGCGATCGAGCTTGGCTTCAATGACCTGACCTTCGGCGCGACCGTCACGAGCAACCTTGAGCTCGAGAACTTCGGCCTGCAGCAGGATGGTTTCGAGCAGCTTGTCGAGGCCCTGACCGGTCTTGGCCGAGAGTTCGACGTCCAGCACGTCACCGCCCATGGATTCCACAAACACTTCGTGCTGCAGAAGCTCGGTGCGAACCTTCATCGGGTCAGCGGCCGGCTTGTCCATCTTGGTGATGGCCACGATGATCGGAACATTAGCCGCCTTGGCGTGCTTGATGGATTCGATCGTCTGCGGCATCACGCTGTCGTCCGACGCCACCACGAGGATGGCGATGTCGGTTGCCTGGGCACCGCGGGCACGCATAGCCGTAAAGGCTTCGTGGCCTGGCGTGTCGAGGAAGGTGATCTTGGCACCGTTCTTTTCGACCTGATAGGCGCCGATATGCTGGGTGATGCCACCGGCTTCGCCCGAAACGACATTGGCATTGCGGAGCGCATCGAGCAGCGAGGTCTTGCCGTGGTCGACGTGACCCATGATGGTCACGACAGGCGCACGATCGGTCAGATCCTCGGCCTTGTCGTCCGAAGCGATATCGAACAGGCCTTCTTCCACGTCCGCATCCGAAACGCGCTTCACCGTGTGACCGAGTTCGGTCGCGATCAGCTCGGCGGTGTCGGCATCGATCGCGTCGGTGATCTTGACCATCTGGCCCTGCTGCATGAGCATCTTGATCACGGTGACGGACCGTTCGGCCATACGGTTGGCGAGTTCGCCGACCGTGATGATTTCCGGAATGATCACTTCGCGGCTCAACTTGGGCGCGTCCTGCTGGTTGCGGCCCATCTTCTTGTCGCGACGACGCTTCATGGCCGCCAGCGACGGACCGCGATCGCGATCGTTCTCGGTGGTGGCGGTCGAAACCGTCAGGCGACCGCGCGAAGCACCGTTATCGGCGCGACGTGTCGGCCGTTCGGGCTGGGCGCGGCTTGCGCGACGGGCATTTTCCAGTTCCGCTTCGCTGGTCGGACGCACCTGGGGTGCACCGGTACGAACGCGACGGCCATCGGCCTCGCTCGGTGGAGCCGGCGGCACATTGCCGATCGGCGCCATGCCTGCACCAACCGGACGACGCTCGCCCGTGGGGCGGGTGTTGCCGGTGCCGGCAGGCCGCGTGCCGGTCGAACCGGCCGGGCGGGTGTTGGCGGGACGGCCGCCAGCGGGGCGTTCGCCATCGGGCGGACGTGTATTGCTCGGGCGCTCGGCGCGCTGCGGGCGGTTCTGCTGGCCAGGACGGCCGGCAACCACGCGTACGTCGCGCGGACCGGGATTGCGCTGGCTGGCCGGAACAGCGTCTTCGCGCGTCTGGCTGGCAGCCGGACGGGCTTCTTCAGCCGGGGCGCTTGCCGGGGCTTCGGATACAGTGTTCTCGGCAGCCCGGCGGGCTTCCTCGGCCTGGCGGCGTTCTTCTTCCTGACGCGCGGCTTCCTCACGGATCTGCCGGCGGCGGTTATCTTCTTCGATGCGGCGTGCCTCGTCGGCAGCAAACCGCTCCTTGTCTTCGGCCATGCGAGCGCCGGCCATGGCCAGCGCCTGACGGCGGGCCTCGGCTTCCGCAGCCGACAGGCCAAGCGGAGCGCGCTGCTGGTTCTGGGCCGGACGGCCCTGGCCCGGACGGCCGCTCGGGCCGCCAGGTGTACCCGGACGTCCGCCTGCCCCGCTCGGAGCATTCGGCTTGGGCACTACGCGAGTGCGCTTTTCAACCACCACTGTCGAGCGCGACGGACCGCGCGACGTGCCGGGGCGATTGCCCAGGCCCGGGCCGCCCTTGAGGCTCAGGGTCTTCTTGGCGCCGGAATCGTCGGAACGCTTGTCGTCGTTATCAGCCATACTTCCTATCGTCTTTCGTCCTGATCCACGGACAAAAGCACGCCATTTACCGCTGTGCGGTCGGCGTCTTGGTCCTGCGGAGGGGCGATGTATCGGGCCAGTCGTCTGGCCTTTTGCACCGCCGATTGGGCTGCCGCCCCGTTCATGAGGGCAGCATGTATCACATTTTCTAGTCCAAGTGCCAAACCCAATTGCGTGCTTGAGAGCAATTCGAAATGGGGCACCTGCGGTCCGGCGACGTCGCCGTCTTTCCGGGCATAATTGAGGGCGCGCAGAGCCCCCAGCATTTTGTTGCGGCCGTCTTCGGCCGCGTCCGTGGCGGTGAGCAGCGCCAGGATCTGGTTTGCTTCGATGCAGGAGCGCACCTTGGTGGCGCCCGTGGTGAACTGTCCGGCCTTGCGGGCCATGCCCAGCGCAGACGCCAGCCTCTGCTCGAGACGCAATTGGGTGAGATCGGCGAGGTCGGCGGGGACCTCGACCTGTTCCTTGAGGCTGCGTGCGAACGCCTTCTTCTTGACCGCTTCGGCGACGCTCGCATGGCTGAGCGTGATCCAGACGCCGCGCCCTTCGGCGCGTGCGTCCGTATCCGGCACGATGCTTCCATCGGGCCCGAGGACAAAGCGGATGAGATCCTCACTCGGCAATTCCTGCCGGGTGAGTGCACACATCCTGGTGATTTCAGCGCGCCGGGTCACGGCAGGCTCCAGGTAGGCGGTCCTCAGACCGCCTCCTCCTCGGTTTGCCCGTCGTCGTCGCCTTCGACTTCCGCCGGTTCTTCCTCGGCAGTGATCCACCCGGCCTTGATGCGGGCGTGCATGATCATGTCCTCGGCGTCTTCACGGCTCACGGGGAAGTCCTTGAAGGTCCCCTCATAGCGCTTGGTCTCACCATCCTTGCGTTCGGTCCAGCCAACGAGATCGTCAGCGGCACAGCCGGCGAAATCTTCCACCGACTTGATATCGTCCTTGCCCAGGGCTGCCAGCATGGCAGCGTTGAGGCCCGGAATTTCGTAAAGGTCTTCCTCGACGCCCAGCGCGATGCGCTCTTCGTCGAACTTGCGCTCGATCTCGGCCAGATATTCGCTGGCGCGGTTCTGGATTTCGCCGGCTGTTTCCTCGTCGAAGCCTTCGATCGTGGCGATTTCGTTCGCCTCGATATAGGCCAGTTCCTCGACCGAGGAGAAGCCTTCGGAAGCCAGGAGCTGGGCAACCATCTCGTCGACGTCGAGAGCCTGCATGAACAGGGTCGAGCGTTCGGTGAATTCCTTGTGGCGGCGTTCGCTTTCTTCCTGCTCGGTCAGGATATCGATATCCCAGCCGATCAGCTGCGAGGCGAGGCGCACGTTCTGGCCGCGACGACCGATGGCCAGCGACAGCTGCTCATCGGGAACCACGACTTCGATGCGTTCGGCCTGCTCGTCGAGAACCACCTTGGCAACATCGGCCGGCTGCAGCGCCGAAACCACGAGGTCGGCAATGGTGTCGGTCCACGGAATGATGTCGATCTTTTCGCCCTGCAGCTCGGCCACGACGGCCTGCACACGGCTACCGCGCATACCCACGCAGGCGCCTACCGGGTCGATCGAAGAATCCGAGGAGGTAACGGCGATCTTGGCGCGCGAACCCGGGTCACGGGCGATCGAGCGGATGGTGATGACACCATCGTAGATCTCGGGCACTTCCTGCATGAAGAGCTTGGCCATGAACTGCGGATGGGTGCGCGAGAGGAAAATCTGCGGACCGCGCTGTTCGCGACGCACGTCATAGATATAGGCACGCACGCGGTCGCCGTAGCGGAACATTTCGCGCGGGATCAGCTCGTCGCGGCGCATGATGGCTTCGCCACGGCCCAGATCGACGATCACATTGCCATATTCGACGCGCTTGACCGTGCCGTTGACGATTTCGCCGATGCGGCCGAAATATTCTTCGAACATGCGGTCGCGCTCGGCATCGCGCACCTTCTGCACGATGACCTGCTTGGCCGACTGGGCGGCGATACGGCCGAATTCCATCGGCGGCAGCGGCTCGGTGAGGAAGTCACCGATCTTGGCCTGCGGCGACTTCGTCTGCGCGAGCTTGAGGTCGACCTGGCGGCTGACTTCCTCGACGGTCTCGACGATCTCGAGCAGGCGCCACATGCGGGTTTCGCCGGTGCGCGGGTTGATCTCAACCTTGATTTCGGTCTCGGCGCCATAGCGGCCCTTGGCGGCCTTTTCCATGGCATCCTGCATGGCCTCGATCACGACCATGCGGTCGATCGACTTCTCGCGGGCCACGGCGTCTGCGATCTGCAACAGCTCGAGTCGGTTCGCGCTAACGGCCATTATTTCGTCTCCTCGGAGAGATTGTCGTCGTCGTCATTATCGGCGTCGGCATATTCGACCGTCTCGGTCTCGTCGTCGTCGATCGGGTGCAGTTCCTGGTCGGCCCGGGCTGCATCCATAAGCTTGTCGGTCATCACCAGCTTGGCTTCGGCAATATTGACGAACAGCAGGCGATGATCGGGATCGGTGCCACCCGGCGCGTCCGGCAGGGTGATGGTCACGCTGTCCGCGTCGGTCGACTTGATATCGCCGCGGAAACGCTTGCGGCCATTGATCATGTCGGAGAGCTCGATCTTGGCCTCGTGGCCAATAAAGCGCTCATAGTCACGACGGCGCACCAGCGGGCGGTCGATGCCGGGCGAAGACACTTCGAGGTGATATTCGCGGTCGATCGGATCTTCCACGTCGAGCACGGGCGACAGATCATGCGAGAGCTTCTCGCAGTCGGTGATGTTGAAGCGCCCATTGGCGTCTTCAGCCATGATCTGCAGCGTACAGCCGTTCTCCGGCGTGATCTTGATGCGCACAAGGGAATAGCCAAGGTCATTGGCCACCGGCTCGACGATGCGAGAAACGCGCGCCTCGAGCCCGGTTTCCTTGATATAGCGCTTTTCGGTAAGGTCGAAAGCCAAAGCAGGGTCCCGGATAAACAAAAAAGAGCGGGGCCGGTCGGCTCCCACTCAGCAAGAATGCTAGAGATGTTGATGGACATATAGCGCCAATGACGCCAAATCGCAAGTCGGCTGCTCCTCGGCAGTCTTTCTTCCGCCAGACCGGACCTTTTCGCCTTGCCTCACCCCGATCCGCTGCTGCTCATCCCCGGGCTTAATTGTACCGAACGCGCCTTCGTTCCGCTCCTGCCGTCCCTTTGGGAGCAAACCACGGTGACGCTGGTCAATCATCGGCGCGGTGACACCATGGCCGATATCGCCGCCGCCATCCTGGCCGAAGCGCCGCCCCGCTTTGCCCTGCTGGGGTTTTCCATGGGCGGCTATATCGCCTTTGAAATCCTGCGCCAGGCGCCCGCGCGGGTGAGCCGGCTCTGCTGCCTTGCCACGATGGCCCGACCCGACACAGCCGAACAGGCTGATAACCGGCGCCGTATGATGGCCCTGGCGGCAGGCGGAAAGTTCGACAGTGTCGCCGGCGCGAATTTTCCCAATACCGTCCATCCGGACAATGTTGACGATGTGGCGTTGCGGTCTGCCCATTTGACCATGGCGCGCGACACGGGCGCCCAGACCTATATCGCCCAGCAGCGGGCCATCCTCTCCCGCACCGATTCGCGTCCGCTACTCCCCACGCTCGCCATTCCCACCGCTGTCATCGTGGGCAGCGCCGACCAGGTGACAGGCGCGGATGGGGCGCGCCAGATTGCCGAAGCCGTTCCAGGCGCCAGGCTGACACTCATTGAGGGCGCCGGTCATCTCGTGCCGCTCGAGAAGCCGGCAGAGACGGCGACAGCCATTCTCGACTGGTTGCGCAGCTAGTTTCATTGCTCCTCAGCCATGCTGTAGACGTCAGGTTTCAGGCCGGTCACGTGGGGGTTCCTCAGTCTCCAAAAGGAAACTGAGTCATCTCATAAGTCCTTGATTACATTTATGAAACTTTAGGTTTCAACATGCCGATTTCAAGAACGGATTGTTCGATAAACCGCACTTGTTGAATTTCCCCGGCGTTCTCATTTGCAGAGTGTTCAAAACGAAAGGAACACTCAAATGGTCAAGAACACAATCATCGCCCTTGTCACTGCCGCTACTCTCGTCGGCGCTGCTTCTCCCGCATTCGCCGCCCAGTCGCTGACCAGTGACTCGTCCTTTGACAACAACACCATCATCTCCCGTCTCAATGACCAGGGCGTGAAGGCCTCGGCTGTCGAAGAATGGGGCGATCTGGTCCGCGCCTATGTCACCCTGGAAGACGGCACCAAGACGATGCAGTTTTTCAGCAATGACACGCTGACCCCTGTCAGCCTCTAATGTGTAGCTGTTTCGGCGCCGCCGTTCCTCCCGGCGGCGTCCGATCCTGCCTGCCACGGATCATAGGGTATTTCTGGAGCTGACCGTTCAGCACCAGAAATGCCCTATTCGTCGTTGTCGGTGTCGAAGGTGAACTGGCCGTTGTGGCTGTCGAAGCGCTGCCGTGCCGTTTCCACCGCCTTGCGGTTCTGCGTGGCAAACTGGCGCCAGCCATCGGCCAGCGCGAGCAGTTCGAGCCCCAGCTCGGTCAGCATATAGTCGACGCGCGGCGGAATGGTGGGATAGGCCCGGCGCGATATGAAGCCGTCCCGTTCGAGATCGCGCAGCGTCGTTGTCAGGGATTTTTGCGAGACGCCGCCCATCGCCCGGCGCAGCTCGCTGAACCGCAAGGTCCCGTCCCGCAATTCGGCGATCACCACCAGCGTCCACTTTCCCGGCCGCACGGCCAGCATGTCATTGCGATGATGGTCGGCGGGAAGCGTCGAGACGGGCACAGGCTTCACTCCAATAAATGGACAGTGCTTCCCGATATGGGGCGGCCGGCGACGAGATAAAGGCCTGGAGCCTCATGAAAGCGGGCCGCCCGTGTCAGGCTGGCCCGCCGCCCGAGTTTAGCGGCGCCTGAAGCCGAAGTAAAAGCTGATCATCCGACCCTCGCGGCGGGCCTTCTGCTCATAGCGCGTCGGGTGCCAGCCCGGATAAGGCTGATGCCAGCTGCCTGGAGCCTCCGGCTCGAAGGCAAATTCGGGCGCCCGCACAATGTGTGCCAGCGTCCAGTCCGCATAATCTTCGATATCGGTCGCAAAATAGAAGGTGCCACCCGGACGGATCACCCGTGCCAGCTCGGCCAGCGTCGTCGGCGACACAAAGCGCCGCTTGTGGTGGCGCGTCTTCGGCCACGGATCCGGATAGAGCAGATAGACCGCATCAAGGCTCGCATCCGGCAACGCCATCAGGAGCTTGAGCGCGTCGTCGGTAAAGAGCCGCACATTGGTCAGCCCACGCGCGTCGATGGCCTGCACCATCTTGCCGATGCCGCCGGTATAGACTTCGCAGCCGATAAAGCCGGTGTCCGGCTCTTCTGCCGCCTTGCGCGCCAGATGCTCGCCGCCGCCATAGCCGATTTCGACCACGATGCGCTGTGCGCCGGGAAACACGCTTTTCGGGTCAAGCTTGCCCTCAAGCTTGACCTCCACTTCCGGCAGCGTGGTGTCGACAATGGCCTGCTGGCCGTCATGCAGCTTCTTGCCGGAACGGCGTCCGAAGAAGGCGCGCGGTTCGCCCGAGCGGGTTTTTGGCAGTTCGTGTTCGGTCATTCTCGCTCGCTGCGAAACAAAAAAGGGGCCTCCATCCCGCCTTTTGCGGAAAAGAGGCCCCGGGTCAATGCCGGAGAAGGGTCAGGCGACGGCGGCCTTGAGGGCCTTGACGAGGTCGATCTTCTCCCAGGAGAAGGAGCCGTCCCGGCCGGGCTTGCGGCCAAAATGGCCATAGGCCGAGGTTTTTGCGTAGATCGGCTTGTTGAGATCGAGATGGCTGCGAATGCCGCGCGGGGTGAGATCCATCACTTCGCCGAGCGCCTTTTCGAGCTTGGCCTCGTCCACCTTGCCGGTGCCGTGCAGGTCGACATAGATCGACAGCGGCTCGGCAACGCCGATGGCATAGCTCAGCTGGATCGTGGCGCGATCGGCCAGACCTGCCGCCACCACATTCTTGGCGAGATAGCGCGCCGCATAGGCCGCCGAACGGTCGACCTTGGTCGGATCCTTGCCCGAGAACGCGCCGCCGCCATGCGGAGCCGCGCCACCATAAGTGTCCACGATGATCTTGCGGCCGGTGAGGCCTGCGTCGCCATCCGGCCCGCCGACGACAAACTTGCCGGTTGGATTGACGTGCCAGACGGTCTCGTCAGTGATCCAGCCTTCCGGCAGGGCCTGGCGCACATAGGGCTCGACGATTTCGCGGACGTCGGCCGAGGTCAGGTTTTCATCCAGATGCTGGGTCGAGAGCACGATCTGGGTCACGCCGACCGGCTTGCCCTGTTCGTAGCGCACCGTCACCTGGCTCTTGGCATCGGGGCCGAGCTGGCCAGCCGGACCATTATTGGCCTTGCGGGCCTCGGTCAGCGTCTCGAGAATCTTGTGTGCGTAATAGATCGGAGCGGGCAGCAATTCGGGGGTTTCCCGGCTGGCATAGCCGAACATGATGCCCTGGTCGCCAGCGCCCACATCCTTGTTGCCCGCTTCATCGACACCCTGCGCGATATCGGCCGACTGGCCGTGCAGCAGCACGTCGATCTTGCAGCTCTTCCAGTGAAAGCCCGACTGCTCATAGCCAATGGCGCGGATCGCCTTGCGGGCCGCCGACTTGAACTTGGAGGGGTTGACCACCGGCGCGCCGGCGGCGTCGGTCACGATCTGGCCGTCCTTGCCGCGCTTGAGCAGCGTCTCGGGCACCCGCACTTCACCGGCGATGATGACGCGATTGGTCGTGGCCAGGGTTTCGCAGGCGATACGCACCTGCGCCGGGTCCATGCCGACCTTCTTGGCCTCGCGGAAAATCAGGTCGACGATCTCATCCGAAATCCGGTCGCAGACCTTGTCCGGATGGCCTTCGGAAACAGATTCGGACGTAAAGAGATAGGAAGAGCGCGCCACGCCAGAATTCCTCAGACTGTCAAAAATGGCCTAAAACGGCCTCATAATGGGGGTTTGTCGCACTCACGGGGTCTTGGGTCAAGGAGGATATAAAGAAAGCTTGATATGATCTGCGCGCAAGGCTGAGCAATTCTTGCCCGGATACGCCGCCTTCCCATCGCCCCTTTGCTGTGCGAAGGAAGTTTGCGAGCCGAGACCGGGAGTAATTATGGCCATCAGACTGCATCGTGGTGATCTGCCAAACCTCAGCAATTATAGCCGCGAGGTCGCGATCGATACCGAAACCATGGGACTCGATCCCCATCGCGACCGGCTGTGCGTCGTCCAGCTCTCGCCCGGCGATGGCAGCGCCGACATCGTCCAGATTCCCAAGGACGTCAACGAAGCCCCCAATCTGGTCAAGCTTCTGTCCGATCCGGGCGTCACCAAGATTTTCCACTACGCGCGCTTTGACGTGGCCGCGCTGCAGAACCGTTTCGGCGTCGTCACCGGCCCGATCTACTGCACCAAGATCGCCTCGCGCCTCGTGCGCACCTATACCGATCGCCACGGTCTGAAGGATCTTGTGCGCGAACTGCTCAATGTCGATCTGTCCAAGCAGCAGCAGAGCTCGGACTGGGGCGCTGAAAAACTCACCGACGCCCAGCTCGACTATGCCGCGTCCGACGTTCTCTATCTGCACGACCTCAAGCGCCATCTCGATCGCATGCTCAAGCGCGAGGATCGGATGGAAATCGCCCAGTCCTGCTTTGAATTCCTCAAGACGCGCTGCGCACTCGATCTTTTGGGCTGGGACGAAACCGACATCTTCGCCCACAGCTGAACCCTGCGATGACAGCAACCGGCACTTATGACCGCGACTCGCTCTATGGCCGTCTCCGCCGCCGCAATCGGCTGGTGGCGGCCCTGCGGCTCGGTGTGCCCCTCCTGGGCGCGGCGACCCTCGTGGGTCTTCTCGCCCAGATCTATCTTTCCAGCCTCGGCAATCGCTATGGCATCGGCCAGATCGTGGTGACCCCGGACGCCATCACCGTCGAAGCGCCCGAATATGCCGGCGTGCTCGAGGATGGCTCGTCCTATCGGGTCACCGCCGATCTCGCCCGCGCCGCCACGACCAATACCGACCTCATTGGCCTCGGCAACGCCAGCATCGTGCTCAATCGTCCCGATGGCGTGCAGATGCAGGCCAGCGCCACAAGCGCCGAACTCGATGCCTTGCGCGAAAAAGTCATCGCCGCCGGCATCACCGAGATCGCCGACTCGACCGGCACCACCGGTACCCTCGAAAACGCCGAGTTCGATTGGCCCAGCCAGACCCTCACCACCTCTGGCCCGGTCGTCATCGACTATGCCGATGGCACCGCCATCCGTGCCGAAACCCTGGTCTTTGATGCCGATGCCCGCATCTGGACATTCGCCCGCGCGATTGTCACCCTGCCCGCCACCCCTGGAGAGGAAATGCCATGATGCGGACTGTTCTGCTCGCTCTTGCCCTGCTCGCCTGCGCCGCGCCCGCCTTCGCCCAGCAGCAGGTGGAAATCTCCGCCGATCTCTTCACCGTCGCCGAGGATAGCCGCGAGGCGGTCTTCACCGGCTCGGTCGTCGTCACCCATCCCAGCGTCACCGTCTGGGCGCCAAAAGTCGTCGCCACCTATGGCGAGGGCGGCACCAGCGATATCCGCTCCTTTGAAGCCACCGGCGCCGTACGCCTGAAAACCTCGGACCAGGAAGCGACCGGCGAACGCGCCGTCTTTACCCCGGGCTCCCAGACCCTGCGTCTCACCGGCAATGTCGAGGTGGTCAACACCAGCGGCCGCATCAAGGCGGGCGAGCTGGTGGTCAATCTGGGCACCGGGGTCTCCACCTTCACCGCGGCCTCTGGCGGCCGGGTCACCGGGGTATTCACCGCGCAATGACCGAAGAGACCACTTCCCGCCCGCGTCTTGATCCACGCGGCTGGCTCGTCGCCCATGGCCTCGCCAAACGCTTTGGCAAGCGCGAAGTGGTGCGCGAAGTTTCCCTCGCGGTCCGCCGTGGCGAGGCGGTAGGCCTGCTTGGTCCCAATGGCGCGGGCAAGACGACCGTCTTCACCATGATCATGGGTCTGGTCCGCCCCGACGCCGGCCAGATCCAGCTCGATGGCAATGACATCACGCGCCTGCCCCTCTTCCAGCGCGGCCAGCTCGGCATCGGCTATCTGCCCCAGGAACCGTCGATTTTCCGCGGCATGAGTGTCTCCGACAATATTCTCGCCATCCTCGAGAACACGGTACGCAACAAGGCCGAGCGCAAGCAGCGTCTGAAATCCCTGCTCGAAGAATTCTCCATCTCCCATCTGGCCAAATCCAACGCCCTCGCCCTCTCCGGTGGCGAGCGCCGCCGCGTCGAGATTGCCCGGGCTTTGGCCGCTGATCCTCTTTTCATGCTGCTCGACGAACCCTTTGCCGGTGTCGACCCCATCGCCGTCGCCGAAGTGAAAGGCCTCGTCCGCCAGCTCACTCAGCGCGGCATTGGTGTCCTCATCACCGACCACGCCGTCCGCGAAACCCTCGGCCTCGTCGACCGCGCCTATGTCATCCACGGCGGCAAGGTGATGATTCAGGGCAAGCCCGAAACCATTTCCAACGACCCCGACGCCCGCCGCGTCTACCTCGGCGAGAATTTCGAATTTTAGCATTTAGGTGTGTGCCTCACCCACCGGCCCCTCCCTCCCCCTCGTGGGGAGGGTGGCAGAGCTAGGCCGTTAGGCCCTAGTGGCGCTGGGTGGGGGGCGAGAGCCACCGACCTTAGAGTGCTCCCTCCCTAAGATCCTGCCGCTCCCACAAAACCCATCTTTCCCCAACTGGCACGATACTTGCTCCAACCCTTGCCCTCTGCGCCGAATTGCGCCATCTTGCGCGCGAAATTGCCGAAATCTTCGGCAGTCTGTCTGATGCAAGGGGTTGAAAAACATGGCGCTTTCGCCGCGGCTCGAATTCCGCCAGGCGCAGAGCCTCACCCTGACGCCGCAATTGATGCAGTCAATAAAACTGCTGCAATTGAGCCATCTCGAACTCAGCACGTTCATCGACGAAGAATTGCTCCGCAATCCCCTGCTCGAACGCGAGGATGGAGGCAGCGAAGCCGCCGAACCAGCCCCTGTCGTTGAAACCGCTGAAATCGGCGATGCCTATGACGGCATCGTCGCCCAGGGCAGCGAGCAGATCCCGGACGCCGGCGAGATTGCCGGTGGGCTCGATACCGCGGTGGAAAATGTCTTCCCGGATGAAAGCCGCCAGGACCTCGGCCAATCGTCCGTTCCGGATCGAAATGGCAGTTTCGAGGGCAGTGAAGCGCCCGATCTCGATCAATTTATTGCCAGCCGTCCGCGCCTCTCCGATCATCTCGAAACCCAGGCTCAGATGATCCTGCGCACCCAGTCAGATCGCCTGATCGCGCTGCATCTGATCAATGGCCTCAACGAGGCCGGCTATCTCGCCGTCGAACTCACCGATATTGCCGAACTGCTCGGCGCCGAGCTGGCCGATGTGGAAGCCGTTCTCGGCGCCCTGCGGGGGTGCGATCCCGTCGGCGTCTTTGCCCGCACTGTTTCCGAATGCCTCGGCATGCAGCTGGCCGAGCGCGACCGGCTCGATCCGATGATGCAGCGCCTGCTCGACAATCTCGACCTTCTGGCCGCCCACAACATGGCCGGCCTGCTCAAGGCCGTCGGCTGCGACCGCGAAGACCTGATGGACATGCTGGCCGAACTGCGGCGGCTCGATCCCCGTCCCGGCCTCGCCTTCGAGAGCGATCCCGTTGAAACCATCGTCCCCGATGTTTTCGTGCGCACCGGGCCCGATGGCAGCTGGCAGATCGAGCTCAATTCAGATGTCCTGCCGCGCGTTCTGGTCAATCGCAGCTATTACGCCACGGTCAGCAAGAAGACCCGTGGCGCGGAGAAGACTTTCCTTTCCGATTGTCTTGCCACCGCCAATTGGCTGACCAAGAGCCTCGACCAGCGTGCCCAGACCATCACCAAGGTCGCCGCCGAGATTGTGCGCCAGCAGGATGGTTTCCTCACCCATGGCGTCGCTCATTTGAAGCCGATGACGCTCAAAATGGTGGCCGAAGAGATCGAGATGCACGAATCCACCGTCAGCCGCGTCACCGCCAATAAATACATGGCCACGCCGCGCGGGCTCTACGAAATGAAGTATTTCTTCACCACGGCCATCTCCTCGAGCGACGGCGGTGGCGATCATTCGGCTGAGGCGGTGCGCCATCGCATCAAGCAGCTGATCGACGCCGAATCGATCAAGGACATCCTCTCCGATGACACCATTGCCGAGATCCTGCGCAAGGAGCAGGGCATCGATGTCGCGCGCCGCACCGTGGCAAAATACCGTGAGGGCATGAATATCCCCTCATCGGTCATTCGGCGGCGCCAGAAAAAGAGCCTCGAAGCCCTCGCCTGAGCTTGGCAAGCCCTTTTCAGGAAACGATTTTTCACGCTCCCTGCGGAAACCACCGCGCACGTCCGGCGTTGCCTTTCCGACGCGACCTGCGCCGGGGGACACCCTGTCCCTTTGCGCATTGCCCCCGGAGCGGGGTGGGGCTAGCATCACCTCTACCGGTTCCACATATGTATGGAGCTGGCAGGCGTGATCCCGAAACACCGGGAACGGCTTTCGGGACCCAATCGCGTCGCCAAACGACCGAAAGGAAGAACAAGCCATGACGTTGCGCGTTTCGGGAAAGAATATGGATGTCGGTGATGCCCTGCGTGGGAAAGCGCAGGACCACCTCGATGGTGTTGTCGGAAAGTATTTTTCCGGTGGCTATGACGGGCATCTGACCCTCTCCCCTGATGGGATCGGTTTCCGGGCCGATTGTGTTGTCCATCTCGATTCTGGCACCACCCTTCAGGCCAGTGCGCTGGGCGGCGACGCCACCAGCGCCTATGAAGTCATGGCGGTCAACATCGAGAAACGCCTGCGCCGCTACAACCGCCGGCTCAAGCAGCACCCACGCGGCGCCAATGGCAATGGCGACGGCATTCCGGCCCAATATACCGTTTTCGGCTCGAGTGATGACCTCGACGAACTCGACGAGGACTACGCCCCGCCGGTCATCGCCGAGACCACGAAAAACCTGCGTTCCCTAAGCGTTGAGGAGGCAGTCATGGAGCTCGATCTGACCGGTAGCCAGGTTGTGATCTTCCGTCACGCTGGACATGGCGGGCTGAATGTGGTCTACCGCCGCTCCGACGGCAATATTGGCTGGATTGACCCCGCCCTCGGCGCCAATTGAGCGATCCGGTCGCCGCACTCTAGATCAATAGAGATCAAGGCAAGATTAATGGAATTGTCCGATATCCTGGCAAAGCACGCCGTGCTGACTTGCACGGGCATGACTTCAAAGCGCCAGCTCTTCGAACTGCTTGCTGACAAGGCGGCAGAATTGACCGGTCTTGATCGGGCAGACATCCTTGCGGCCATCGTTGGCCGCGAGGAACTTGGCTCGACTGGTCTGGGCAACGGTATTGCTATCCCCCATGGCAAGCTCGCTGGCCTCAAGGGTGTCGTTGCCGTATTTGCCCGACTGGACCACCCGATCGATTTCGACGCTGTCGACGATCAGGCAGTCGATCTGGTGATGATGCTGCTGGCGCCGGTCGGCGCCGGTGCAGACCATCTCAAGGCCCTTTCCAGCGTTGCGCGCATGCTGCGCACCGAGGACATCATCGATCAGCTGCGCCACGAGACGGAAGCAGAACGGCTTTACGCCATTCTCTCCCAGCCGCTCGAAGGCAATTACGCCGCCTGATCCTGCGATGGCCCCAGAAACGTGAAAAAGCCCCGCGGCCATGCCCCGGGGCTTTCGTGTTTCTGGCGCTCGGCAATCCTGCCGGCTCGTGTTCAGTGCAGCGTTGCCAGCCCGAGGCTCTTGTCGCCGAGCCATTCGCTGACGGCATCGGCGGTGTCGGCCACCATCAGCGGCGTGCCGTCGGCGGACATGACCAGCTGGTATTCCTCGGTATCGTTGAACTCGGCGTCGCTGATCATGGTCGAGAGAACCAGGCCCGAGACCGGCTTGACATAAGCGACGGCGCTGCCGCCAAGGGCCGCGAACTGGGCCGGGGTCAGAAGCTTGAGCGGATGCACATTCTCAGCTGTGTTGTCGGAACTGCGTCTATCCATCATCGTCTTGGCCCTTTCCTGAATTTGTTGTTGGGCTCGCCGCCGGGGCCACCGGCAAAATCGAAACTAAAGCGAGCGTATCTCTATGCGGCGGGCGGTCTTGGGCGCTTGGGGGCGCTCAAGGGTAATAACGAGCATCCCATGGCCTAAAGTTGCATCCTTCACGATCATTCCATCGGCCAGCAGAAAACTGCGCTGGAATTGTCGGGCTGCAATGCCACGGTGCAGGAACTGGCGTCCCGGCTCATCCTTCTGCTTTCCCCGGACGGTGATCTGGTTGTCCTCATGGACAATTTCGAGCTCTGCCTGGGCAAATCCGGCTACGGCAATGGAGATCAGGAACTGCTCTGCGCCATCCGCACCCGGACTGCGCTCGATATTATAGGGCGGATAGCCATCCGCGGACCGGGCCAACCGGTCGATCCGCTCTTCGAAGCTGTCAAACCCGAGCAGGAAAGGTGCCGAAAACACCGATATTCGCGACATAAAGCCGTCCTTGTCTATCCAAGCAACGTCCGCAGTCACCGACCCGATTGCAGTGGCACCGGTGACCTGCCACAGATATGGGACAGCCCACCGTCTGGTTCAAGTCATCCGAACCTTTTGCCCCACAATGGATTTGCCGCCCATGAGCACCACAATCGCCATCGTCACCCCGGCCTACAAGGCGAAGGATACGCTTCCGGCGACGGTCGCGAGCGTGCTTGCCCAGACCCACACAGACTGGCAGCACTGGATCATTGCCGACGACGGCGACGACTATGAAAAATTTCTCGCTGACGCGGGCCTCGCTGATCCCCGTCAGCGCTTCATGACCAGCGGCGGCGTTGGTCGCGGCGCCTCTGTCACCCGCAATGTCGCCCTCGAAGCGCTCGACACGCCATATGCCGCCATCCTCGACGCCGACGACCGGATGAAGCCGCAAAAGCTCGCCCTGGCGCTGGCGGGTCTGGCCGACCATGCCATCGTTTCGAGCGCGCTCGATGTCATGACCACCGATTTTGTCCATCTCCGCCATGTCGGCGACGGGCCCGATCGCATCCTCACCCCGGGCGAGCACAAATGGGTGAACCTTTCCATGGATGCGCAGGTGGTCTGGGATCGCCGTCGCTGCGACGGCCGGTTTGATGCCACCATGAGCAACATGACCGACCTCGAATTCCTGCTCCAGCTTTACCGCACCGCCCCCGCCTCGCTGCATCTGGGCGCGCCGCTCCATGACTACATCAAGCGCGAGGGCTCGATGAGCAACAAGACCGACGTCACCTCCGGCATGATCGCCTCCAAGCACGAGATCCTGGCCCGCCTTGAGGCCGGCCACTACGGGCTCGGCGCCGAGGACGTCGACGGCCTCGCCGGTTTTCTCAGGATTTCTCTTGAGGCCGAGGCCCTCTATGGCGCCGCCCTCGCCGCGCAGCCGGGCCTCCTTTTTGAGGACCATATCGAGCCCATGCTGGCAGCCGCCCGCCCGCAATAAAAAAGGGCGACCCGAAGGCCACCCTGTTGTTCGTGTCTGTTGCTCTTATAGCGCGTAGAGCGTGACAGCGGCGCCATTGGTGTCGCTGTCGATCCCGACGATCTGATCAAGCGTAAAGCCCTGGTCGACGATGGTACGAGCAAGGAACGGGTTGTTCTTGATCTGGTTCTGCAGCGAGGACACATCGACATCAACCGACAGCGAGCGAGCCTCGGCCGGATTGACCTTCAGAACGGTGGCGAAATAGGCGTCGTTGAGCGCGTCGAACGACACATTGGCATTGTAGGGGCTGGCCTGGGCAACGCCGGCAGCAGAGGCGGCAACGATGGCGGCGATAGCAAAAGTCTTGGCAAAGCGCATTTTTATTACTCCGTGAGGGATGTGATGAGGGGCGTGAATTTGTTGGCCCGACATCGTCAGGCATGGAGGAAAGACGCTTGGAGGCCGTACAAAGTTTCATTAACGTTCGGAAATCTGGAACACTCATTTTTGAGCAGATCATCGAAAACCGATAATCCCGGCGCTGCGTAACGCGCGAAGTTTGTCCTCTGGCCCGGGCCGCGCTCACGCCCCTTGCCACCTTGCCCAATTGGTCCTATAGAGCCCACTTCTCCGGATCGCCCGGCCAAAAGGCATGCCGTGGCGGTCTTTGAAAGCGATGGGTTCGCAAGAACCTGTTCAGACCAATAAGGACCCGCAAAATGCCAAAGATGAAGACCAAGTCCGGTGCAAAGAAGCGCTTCAGCTTCACCGCAACCGGCAAGGTGAAGGCCGGCGTTGCCGGCAAGCGCCACCGCCTTATCAGCCACAACGCAAAGTACATCCGCACCAACCGCGGCACCAAGATCCTGTCCAAGGGCGACGAGGGTCTGGTGAAGTGGTACATGCCGTACAACCGTTAAGCTGGAAGGACACGAATAAATGGCACGCGTAAAAAGAGGCGTTACCGCCCACGCCCGTCACAAGAAGGTCTTGAAGGCCGCCGAGGGCTATTATGGCCGTCGTAAGTCTACGATCCGTATTGCTAAGCAGGCCGTCGAAAAGGCCAATCAGTATGCGTATCGCGACCGTCGTAACAAGAAGCGCAATTTCCGCGCTCTGTGGATCCAGCGTATCAACGCTGCCGTCCGTGAATACGGTCTGACCTATGGTCGCTTTATTGACGGCCTCATCAAGGCCGAGGTTGCAGTCGACCGTAAGGTGCTGAGCGATCTCGCGATCACCCAGCCCGAAGCGTTCGGCGCTCTGGTCGCCAAGGCCAAGGCATCGCTGGCTTATCTCGAGTCCATCGAGACCACGACCCACGCCCGCGTCACTGCCTAAAGCCTGCCGGTGCCCCGCAAGGGGCGCCTGGTGGACCACTCCTCTGCTTTGTTGAGGTCAAAATTGCGCCTTGCGCCGCCCGTCAGGGCTGGTGCGGGGCGTTTTTGTTTGCTCTAACCGCGCCAGCCCGTCCGAGTTGAGAATTACGATGTCTTTGGATACCCAGATCGACACCCTGCGCACCGACTTGTCGGCTGCCATTGCCGCCGCCGAAAACGAAGCCGCGCTGGATAGCGTCCGCGTCGCCGCCCTGGGCAAGAAGGGCTCCGTCTCGGCATTGCTGGGCACGCTCGGCACCATGGCTCCCGAAGAGCGCAAATCGGCCGGTCCCGCCATCAACGGCCTCAAGGTCGAGATCGCCGGGCTGATCGAAGCGCGCAGCGCCGATCTCAAGGCCGCAGCGCTTCAAGCGCGCCTCAAGGCCGAGACCGTCGATATCACCCTGCCGCTGCAGCCTGCGCCCACCGCGCGCGGCCGCATTCACCCGATTTCCCAGACCATCGACGAAATCACCGCCATCTTCTCGGACATGGGCTTTTCCATCTCCGAAGGGCCCGATATCGAGACCGACTATTACAATTTCACCGCGCTCAACTTCCCCGAAGGTCACCCCGCGCGCGAAATGCATGACACCTTCTTCATGAAGCCCGGCCCGGACGGGGTGAAAAAGGTCCTGCGCACCCACACCTCCCCGGTGCAGGTCCGCGTCATGAAGCAGACCAACGAAAAGCCGGCCGCCTCCTACCTCACCCCGCCGCAGGATCCGCCGATCCGCGTCGTCGTGCCCGGCCGCACCTATCGCAATGACAGCGATCAGACCCACACCCCGATGTTCCATCAGGTGGAAGGTCTTGTCATCGACAAGTCCAGCCACATCGGCCAGCTGCGCTGGGTTCTCGAAGAATTCCTCAAGGCCTTCTTCGAGGTCCCCAACGTCACCCTGCGCTTCCGCCCCAGCTTCTTCCCCTTCACCGAGCCCTCCATGGAAGTTGACGTCCAGTGCGACCGCTCCGGCTCGGAAGTGAAGATCGGCGAAGGCAATGACTGGCTCGAAATCCTGGGCTGCGGCATGGTTCACCCCAATGTCCTGCGCGAAGCCGGGCTCGACCCCGACGTCTACCAGGGCTTTGCCTTCGGCGCCGGCATCGACCGCCTCGCCATGCTCAAATACGGCATGCCGGACCTGCGCGCCTTCTTCGACGCCGACCAGCGCTGGATCGAGCACTACGGCTTCCGCCCCCTCGACCTCCCCACCCTCTTCGGCGGCCTGTCGAGCTAACAATGCTGTCCGCGCCCCCAAACCCATCGGCTCCTGCGTCTCCCTCCCCCTTGTGGGGAGGGACGGCGCGCAGCGCCAAGGGTGGGGGTCTGGCTCCGCAGACTCTATCCGTGGGGCTCACCCCCACCCTCAATCCCTCCCCACAAGGGGGAGGGGGGCCGTGCAGTGTTCGTGAAGAGAGTGTCGCCCAATGACGGCATCGTCAGACACAAAAGTCCGCTTCTCCTTCGGTGACTCTCCCGAGCTCGCCGATCGCCTGCTCGCGCTCGTCCTTGCCGGCAAGAAGACCGCCACCTGCGGCGCGCTTCGCGATTTCGGTCCGGGCAAGGAGCCCCTGCCCCAGATCGGTCGACAGGACATCGTCCTCAATGGCGCCGGCGAAGAGGCCTGCATCATCGAGACCGTCTCGGTCGAAACCCGCACATTCAGCCAGATTTCTCCCGCCTTCACCGATCTTGAAGGCGAAGGCCCCTATGCCGAATGGCGCGCCGGCCACGAAGCCTATTTCGCCCGCAATGGCGGCTTCTCGCCCGACATGGACATTGTCTGCGAAACCTTCAGGCTCGTCTCCGTTCTCCCGGCCGGGCGCGAAATCTATAACCGCGTCGCCACCCCGATCTTCATCGTCACCGATATCGAATCGGACGGCCCCACCCCGCTGCATAATTCCATGCTGAGCTTTGCCTCGGTGGCGATCACCGCCGATGGCACGCGCCATGGCGAGTTCGAGGCGGTCCTGAAACCGCGGCCGGATCGCACCACCAATGAAACCACCATGGCCTGGTGGGCCACCCAGCCCGACGCCTGGAAGGCGGCCACCGAAGGCGCCGAAGACCCGGCTGTCGTCATGCCGCGCTTTGCCGACTGGGTCGAAAGCCTGCCCGGCCCAAAAGTCTTCGCGGCCGCCCCGATGATCTTTGATGGTCTCTGGATGGACCATTATCTCGATGAATATGCCGGCACCCGCGTCCTCTCCGGCCCCTTCAAGAGCCGGCAGATTTTTCGCGGTGGCGGCGTCTGCCTTTACACCATGGCCGGAACCCTGCGCGGCGCGCCCTATCTCGATTGGGGCATGAGCAAGCTGCCAGCCGAGTTCTATGGCCATATCCCCCATACCCACCGAGCCATCGACGATGCCCGCGGCTTCGCCAATGTCCTGGTTGAACTCTTTCAACTTTCGTCCGCGCTGCCGCCTGTTACCGGCAGCAAAAGTGACTTCCGTTAAGGTCCAGAAACATGAAATTCACGCTTGATTGGCTCCATGAGCATCTCGATACCCAGGCTTCGCCCGAGGAAATCGGCAAGGCGCTGACCATGATCGGCCTTGAAGTGGAAGGCATTGAAAGCCAGGGCAAGGCGCTCGAGAAGTTTGTGGTGGCTCATGTGGTCTCGGCCACGCCCCATCCCAATTCCGACCACCTCAATATCTGCAAGGTCGATGCCGGCACCGGTGAATTGATCGACGTGGTCTGCGGCGCGCCCAATGCCCGCACTGGCCTCAAGTCGGTCTTCGCCTTCCCCGGCACCTATATCCCCGGCAAGGATTTTGAGTTGAAGGGTGGCGTTGTCATTCGTGGCGCCCCGTCCAATGGCATGCTCTGCTCGGCCGCCGAGCTCGAACTTTCCAACGATCACGACGGCATCATCGAGCTTCCCGAAGACGCCCCGATCGGCGCCAAATATGTCGACTACGCCGGCATCAACGGCGTCGTCTTCGACATCTCCATCACGCCGAACCGGGGTGATGCGACCGGCGTCTATGGCGTGGCGCGCGATCTCGCCGCCTTCGGCCTCGGCACGCTGAAAAAGACCGATTTTTCGCCCGTGCCTTCCACCGGCCCGAGCCCGATCCCGGCCCTGCCGCACCAGTTTGCCGAGGGCGCGCCCAAGGCGATCCGCAAGTTCGCCGGCCGCTACATCGCCAATGTGAAAAACGGCCCATCGCCCGAGTGGCTGCAGGCGCGCCTGCGTGCCGTGGGCCTGCGTCCCATCAACACCATTGTCGACATCACCAATCTCGTCTCGCTCGGCTGGGGCCGCCCGCTCCACGCTTATGATGCCGACAAGGTCGAAGGCACCATGGTGCTGCGCAATGCGCGGGGCGAAGAGTTCGACGCGCTCGACAACAAGATCTATACGCTCGACGAGACCATGACTGTCATCGCCGACGACAAGGGCCCGCTCTGCCTCGGCGGCATCATGGGCGGCATCCGCTCGGGCGTCACCGAAGAGACCGTCAATGTCCTGATGGAATGCGCGTCCTGGGATCCCGATCTCATCGCCCAGTCCGGCCGCAAGACCGGCATTGTCTCGGATGCCCGTTATCGCCTCGAACGCAATGTCGACCCGGCCCTGACCGAACCCGGTCTCGAGCTCGCCACCCGCCTCGTCCTCGAGCTCTGCGGCGGCGAGGCCAAGGAACCGGCGATTTCGGGCGAAGACGTGTTCCCGAACACAGTCGTTGAATTCCCGCTCTCCGAAGTGAAGCGCCTCACCGGCATCACCTCCGCTCCGGAAGAGGTTGAGGCCATCCTCACCCGCCTCGGCTTTGCCGTCGAAGGCTCGGGCGACACCCGTCAGGTAAAGGTGCCGTCCTGGCGCCCGGACGTGACGCAGAAGGCCGACCTCGTCGAGGAAGTCATGCGCATGGTCGGCGTTGACAATGTCCCGGTCGAGCCGCTGCCGCGCCTCAACCACGTTGCCCCGCGAATCCTCACCACCATTCAGAACCGCCGCCGCATCGCCCGCCGGGCGCTGGCGACGCGCGGTCTCGATGAGGTCGTCACCTGGAGCTTCATCTCCAACGCCGATGCCACCCGCTTCGGCGGCGGCACCGAGGACCGGCAGCTGGCCAATGCCATTGCTGCTGACATGACCGACATGCGCCCGTCCCTGCTCCCCGGCCTCATTGCCGGCGCGCGTCGCAACGCCAATCGCGGCTTTGCCGATGTGGCCCTGTTCGAAGTTGGCCAGGTCTTCCTCTCCGACAAGCCCGAAGGCCAGCACACCTATGCCTCGGGCGTCCGCACCGGCACGTCCACGCTCAACGGTTCCGGCCGCCACTGGTCCGGCAAGCCGCAGGCCGTTTCCGTCTGGGATGCCAAGGCCGATCTCTCCGCCGTGCTCGATTCCCTTGGCGTCGACATCGAAAAGGTCCAGATCCTGCCCGAGCCTGCCGCTTGGAGCCATCCGGGTCGCGGCGGCCGCATCGCACTCGGCCCCAAGGTCACGCTCGGCTGGTTCGGTGAACTCCACCCGGCGCTCGCCGCCGAACTCGACATCGAAGGCCCCATTGCCGCCTTCGAAATCGACCTCGACGCCATCCCCGAGCCGCGCAAGAAGGCCACCAAGACCAAGCCGGCGCTGACTCTCAGCCAGTTCCAGCCTTTGAGCCGCGACTTTGCCTTCGTGATGGACCGCGCGGTCACCGCCGCCACCATCCTCAAGGCCGCCAAGGGCGCCGAAAAGACGCTGATCAAGGACGTCACCATTTTTGACATCTTTGAGGGCGCACATGTGGGCGAAGGCAGGAAGTCCGTCGCCATCGAAGTGACCCTGCAGCCGCGCGACAAGACGCTGACCGACGAAGACATCGAGAAAGTCTCCGCCGCCATCGTCGCCGCCGTCACCAAGGCCACCGGCGGCGAACTGCGCAAGTAAGTCTTGCCCCAGCACCTCCCTCCTCTTCCCTCTCCCCTTGAGGGAGAGGGTGGATCGCGCGAAGCGCGAGACGGGTGAGGGGATTTCTAGCAGCACACCCCCACCCACCCTCCCCCTTCGAGGGGGAGGTGTCAGGCCGGTGTGTGCCGCAACTATCTGCCCGCCCCCTATCGCTCCTCCCCCTTCCAGGGGGAGGCTGGGAGGGGGTATTCAGGCGTGCACGATCATGCCGCCGGATTTCGGAGCCCAAAAATGTCCCGCACTGACGCCATCCTCAAGCGCCTCAGCCAGCTCCATCCAAGACTGATCGACCTCAGCCTCGATCGCATGCTGCCGCTGCTGGAAAAGCTGGGCAATCCGCAGGACCATCTGCCGCCGGTGATCCATGTCGCCGGCACCAATGGCAAGGGCTCCACCATCGCCCATCTCCGCGCCTTTCTCGAGGCCGCGGGCAAGTCGGTGCATGTCTATAATTCCCCCCACCTCGTCCGCTTCAACGAGCGTATCCGCCTCGCCGGCACCCTCGTCGAAACCGACCGCCTCAATGCCGCGCTCGAAGAGGTGGAGGCTATAAACGCCGGCGAAGGCATCACCTTTTTCGAGGTGACCACGGTCACCGCCTTCAAGCTCTTTGCCGAAACCCCGGCCGATTATCTCCTCCTCGAAACCGGCATGGGCGGCCGCTTTGACACCACCAATGTGGTCAAGCAACCCCTCGGCACCATCATCACCCCGATCGATTTCGACCATCAGGGTTTTCTGGGAAATACCCTTGCCGAGATCGCCGACAACAAGGCCGGCATTCTGAAGCGCGGTGCCCTCTCGGTCATGGGCCTCCAGCGCCCTGAAGCCCGAAAAGTGCTCGACCGCGCCGCCCATCGCCTGGGGATCACGCCCATCTGGCAGGGCGAGGATTTCCACGGCACCGCGCAAGACGGGCGCCTCGTCTATTCCGACGAGCAGGGGCTCCTCGATCTGCCGCCCTCAGCCCTCCTCGGCCCGCACCAATACGACAATGCCGCGCTCGCCATCGCCGCAACGCGCCATTTCGGCCTGCCGGTCGATGACAAAGCCATTGCCGAGGGCCTGCGCCGCGTCACCTGGCCCGCCCGCATGCAGCCCCTCCGCCACGGCGATCTGCGCGACCTCCTCTCCCCCGGCCACGAGCTCTGGCTCGATGGCGGCCACAATCCCCACGGCGCCGCCGCCCTCGCCCGCACCATCGCCGAGCTCGACGCCCACACAAAGCGCCCGCTGATCATGATCATGGGAATGATGAGCAATCGCGACCCCGCCGAGTTCCTCGCCGCCTTCACCGATTTCGCGCCAGAGGTGATGACCCTTGCTATCCCCGGCGAGGAAAACGCTCACCCCGCCGCTCACATCGCCGCCCGCGCCAAAACCCTCGGCCTTGCCGCCCAGCCCATGGCTTCCATCGAAGCCGCCCTGGCCGAGGCCGCCAAGACGCCCAACGCCCGCGTCCTCATCTGCGGCTCCCTCTACCTCGCGGGCGATGTCCTGGCGAAAAACAACACCCCGCCGGACTGATTCCGAGCCGATCCAACGGCTCTATCGCCCCCTCGCCCCTGTGGGGCTTCTAAGCGTCCGTCAGGCAAATCGCTCCAGTGGAGCGATTTGAGCGAAGAAGGCCATGAGCGCTATGCGCGAATGGCTGGATTGAGGGTGGGGGGCGGAGAGCCCCGATGCCTTTGCAACACCCCACCCAGCGCCGCTACGGCCTCCCGGCCGAGCTCTGCTGCCCTCCCCACAAGGGGGAGGGAGAAGAAGTGCCCCCTTCTAAATTCCCCAATCCCCTCAATACCTTCCCTGCTCGCTCCCGCAGAACGGATCAACCGGGCTCTTGCCCACAAACGGCTTCCGCCCCAGCAGCGTTTCCAGCACAGCCGCCTGAAACTCATCGCTTGAGCCATAGGCGTTGACATAGGTGCCCACGCGCGGCGCGTCGTGGAGGTAATAGGGAAAGCCCAGCGACACCATCAGCGTCGGCACATCGTGCCAATGCCGGCGCATGGCGCCATAAACCGTCCCGGTCAGCCGCTTCCAATCAAGGAAAATCCGGCCGCGTGTGAGCAGCGTTTCCTCGGCCAGCAGATAAAGCACGAGGTCATAGTCCGCTGCGTTCACAGTGAGCTCGGGCGTAAACACAGTCACCACAAACCCTTCCGCCTCCAGCATGGCCGGCAGCGTTAGCGCAATGGGCTCGGGCGCAAAGGGCTGCACCGACCCTGTCGAATAGATCAGCACGCGCTTGTGCTTTTCCTTGGAGATCGGCAGCAGGCCCGGCACATCCTTGACCAGCGTGATCGCCCGCTCGGTCACTTCCCGCGCCAGCGCCCGGCTGGCGTCCGTAGCCACGGCGCTCTTGGCGCTCTCAAATGTCAGCTCCGGTCGCGCCTTGTGGAGGCCCAGAGCGGCCTTCAGCGCGAGGATACGGGTGACAGCCTCGTCGACCCGCTCCTGGGTCAGCCGCCCATCGGCAACCGCCTTCACCAGCCGCATCAGATCGGCATTGGCATCATCGGAAAAGAGAATGACGTCACAGCCGGCAATCACCAGCTCCGGCAGGGTCTCGTCCCGATGTCCCCAATCGCCAAGGCCCGCCATCGGCGTCGCGTCCGAAACGATCAGCCCGTTAAAGCCCAGCTTTTCGCGCAAGAGCGTTTCGTTCAGCACCCGGCTCAGCGAGGCCGGCCGGAAGGCTTCGCCCTTGGCCTCGGGGTCGAGCGAACGCACAAAGGCGGGGAAGGCGATATGGGCGGACATCACGCTCATCACCCCGGCCTTGATCGCCGCGCGATAAAGCCGCCCGAATTTCTGTTCCCACTCTTCCAGCGTCAGCGGATTGACCGTCGTCACCAGATGCTGGTCGCGATCATCATATCCTTCACCGGGCCAGTGCTTTACGGTCGCTGCCACGCCCTTGGCCTGGAATGCCGCGATTTGGGCCAGCGCGTGCCGTTCGATCCGCTCGACATTGTCGCCATAGGAGCGCGTGCCGACAATGGCGCTGCGCCAGGCCGCATTGATGTCGATGACGGGCGTAAAACTCCAGTTGAGCCCCACGGCACGCGCTTCCGCGGCCATGATGGTCGAGATCGCGGTAGTCGCCTCCACATCATCCACGGCGGCCAGCGCCAGCGGGTTGGGCACGGAGGTGCCAAAGGGCAGGCTCATCCGGCTGCCTTCAAGGTCTGCGCTCACCAGAAGCGGCGCGGGACCAAAATTGTCATAGTCGCGGGCCAGCGCGATTTCCGCCTCAAGGTCGGGCGTATAAATGCGCGTCACGCCCCCGGGGCGAAAACTGCGCAGCATTTCGCGCGCATCATCGGCCGAACCGCGCGCCAGGAGCACGAACAGCTGGGCAAGCTTGTCCCGCGGCGTCAGTCCATCGCGGGTAGCGTGTACCCAGGCAATGGCCTCGTCATCGAGTTGAAACGGGGCGGCGGTTAAATCCAGTGCGGCCAAGGAAAAGGCTCCACAAAAATAGAGAAGGCATCAACAGGTAGGGCCATGCTGCGGCCCGGTTCAGGCAATCACACATTTGTGTGACTTATCGACGCCGAAACACAAGGAAAATTGTGCCAAGCCTGTGGCAGCACTGAAAATTCTCTGGGGCCAGTGAGAAGCGCTGGTGGGCAAGCGAACAGCCACTATCCCGCCTCAGCTTCGCCTGCGCCCGATTGTCAGCCTAGCCCACCTACAAAAAAAAGACGCCGCCGGAACAGCCGGCGGCGTCTCGAAATTGCGCTGAAGGCGCGATGCCTTAAGCGGAGTGGCCTTCAAGCCATTTGGCGAGACCTGCCTTGGGGGTACCGGCGCCGATCTTCATGTCGGCGGCTTCGCCGTTCTTGAACAGGATCATGGTCGGGATCGAGCGCACGCCATACTGGGCGGTGGTCGAGGGGTTCTGATCGACGTTGAGCTTGACGATCTTCACCTTGCCTTCGAGCTCGGTGGACAATTCATCGAGAACCGGCGCGATCGCCAGGCACGGTCCGCACCATTCCGCCCAGAAATCCACCAGGACCGGCACGTTGGAGTTGAGCACTTCCTCGCCGAAATTGGCGTCGGAAACTTGGTGAGTCATGGAGTTTGCCTCTGGGTTTGCTTTGGTTCGTAAAGCGGTGGCCTAATTGCCCTCAAAGCTGGTGAGAGTCCAGCGCCAACGCAAGTGGTGTTCACCGCAGGGTGAAATCTGCCCGTGCTGTGTCGAGCAGGTCAGAAGGTAAATTCATCAATGATTCCAACTCGGTCCACAAAATGGCGGCGCGCACGATCCGGCCGGGGAAAAGCTGACCTGCAACCAGCGCATATAGCCCAAGCTGGGTCAGATAGCGGCCGGGTATCGCCTCGGTTCGGTCCGGCACATGCGCATCGGACTTGTAGTCGACCACCAACACACCCTCGTCGTCAACCACCAGCCGGTCGATGCGCCCGGAGAGTTGAACGGCCTCGCCTCCGCGCTCTGCCTTGACCAGGAACGGCACTTCGGCGCGGCTCTGCGGTCCGAAAAGAGGAGCGAGGTCAGTCCGCTCGAGAATGCTCCGGGCCCGGTTCATCACCATGTCGTGCGCCTCGCCATGGTCAGGCAGCAGCGCTTCCATGGCGCGTGGCATCACCTTGTCCCAGTCGCTGCGCGCGATGCCGGTCATATGTTGCAGCAGCGCATGCAGCGCCAGCCCGCTTTTGCGCGCCAGTTCGGCGTCGCGCACCTTCTCGGCATTGCTCTGAAGGATTGGAGCGTTCTCGCCCTCTGCCGAAGGCGAGAGAATCGGCACGGCCACAAACTCGGGCAGCGGCGCCAGCACCAGCGGCGAAAAGCCCGCACGGGCGCCTGGCACCGGCACGCTCAGCGGCGCGATGACTGGCCGGTCCGCGGGGTAGACCAGGGCTGCTTCCTGCCCGTTCACATCGTCGAAGCGCTGCCCTTGCGGCCGCAGCGCCCCCTCGATGGCCTCGTACCAGGTGCCGTCGAGCTTGCCTTTTACGGTGAGGGCGCCGGTCACATAGAGCTCGTCCTCGGCGCGGGTCATGCCCACATAGAGTTTGCGCCAATATTCCTCGAGCCGAACTTCATCGATCCGGTCCTTGATCTCCTCGATTTCCGTCGTCCGCTGGCCCTTGCTGCCGGCGTGAAAGAAGATCGGACCTTCTGGCCGCTCATCGAGATAAACCGGCGTGCTGGTCTGGCTGCCACTGGGTTTGGCGGTCGCGTCGGCGAGAATCACCACCGGCGCCTCCAGCCCCTTGGCGCCGTGCACGGTCATCACCCGCACGCCGCTGCCGCCTTCGGCCAGCTCGCGCTTGATCGACACATTGCGCCGCCGCATGTCCGCGGCAAAGCCCTGTAGCGAGGGTTGCTCGGTCTGCTCGTGGGCAATGGCGAGTTCAAGGAACTCGGACAGCACCTCGTCGACTTCCGTCCCCAGCCGCGCGTGGAACCGTTTGAGCCCGCCTTCGGCATAGAGCACGCGCGCGAGAAACTCATAGGGCCGCTCGAAATCGAGCTCGGCCCGCCAGCGCGTCAGCCGGTCTGCCGCCTCGCGTGCATTGGGAATCGTCGTCGCCAAAAGCGCTGACCACAGCCTTTGCCCGCCGCTGCGGGGACTGGCCAGCTGAAAGAGATCGTCCTCGCTGACGTCGAACAGCGGCGAGCGCAGCAGCGCCGCCAGTTGCAGATCATCGGCAGGGTTGAGCAGCACGTCGATCAGCGCCAGCAGGTCCAGCACGGCGATATGGCCGGTCACCCCGAGCCGGTCAGCCCCCGGCGTCGGCAGGTGCTGCAGCCGCAGGGCCCGGATGATCTCCTGGAACAGCACGTTTCGTGACTGGACGAGGATCAGCACGTCGTCGGCGGTCACCGCCCTGCCCCGATGGCCCAGCGGCCGGTGGTTGTCGACCCAGCCCCTGATCTCGGCGGCAATGCGCATGGCCACCTGTCGTGGCCCGCTTTGCTCGGCTTCCACCGGCTCGCGCGGCCATTCGCCGTCGCCTGCTTCGGCCTCGCCGGTGCGCAGGGGCGGCCACAGGGTCACCGTGCCGCCCGGCTGGGTGCGGGCCGCATTGTGGCCCACCTTTTCCTCGGCGAGCAGCGCCGCCTGGATATCGGGCCGCGCGCAGACGAGGTCGACGGCATTCAAGATGCCGGCGAGTGTCCGGAAACTGGTGTGCAGCGGCAGCCGCGCGAACTGCTTTTCCGCCGCCTGGGCCTTGCGATGAAATTCGCCCCCGGTCAGCCCGAACAGCGCCGGTTGCGCCCCCTGGAAGGAATAGATCGACTGTTTCTGGTCACCCACGGCAAACACCGAGCGTGGCCGCTCCACGGCGCCAGAACCGGCAAAGAATTCTTCGGCGATGGCCTTCACCACCCTCCATTGCCGCTCATTGGTGTCCTGGCTCTCATCGACCAGAATATGGTCGATCCCGGCATCGAGCTTATACTGCACCCATGGCCCGATCGCCGGATTGGCAAAGAGGTCGCCGAGTTTTTCGACCAGATCGTCGAAGTCGAGCAGCGAATGGCGCCGCTTGTCGCGCTCATAGCGCCGGGCAATGGCCACCAGCACATCGAGCACCGCCTCGCTGCGCTCGATCAGCCGCGCGGCGATCATCTTCTGGTCGATCTGGAGAATGCGCGACTGCTCTTCCGCCATCATCTCGCCGATGCCGGGCAGCGCCTTCTCCTGCGCCTTGGTCACCAGCCGCGCGCGCGGGCTTCCATCCTTGGTCAAAACGAGGCTGCGCAGCGTCGCCGCATCCGGATTGTCAGATCCGTCACCAATCAGCAGTTTGAGCGCGCTCGATGCTAACAGTGTGTTAGCAACAAGTGACGTTTCGAGGCTCTCTGCTGACGCGCCGGAATAGCCCACAATGCGCCGCAGCCTTGCCTTGGCGGCCTCTGGATCGGCCAGCACGCCATCGAGCCGCGCCCCCAGTGAGAGGCCGGAATTGATAGCTTCGCCAATGGCATAGTCGCTCATCAGCCCGAACAGGGTCTCGACCGCCGCCCGGTTCTCCCCACCCCGCAAACCATCGGCCAGAACCGACTCGCGGGCAGCCATAATCATTTGATTTTGCTGGTCTTCTTCGATCACCGAGAAGTCGAATGGCACCCCCGCTTCGATCGGAAACCGGTGCAGGACGGCCTCGCAGAAGGCGTGGATGGTCAATATCCTCAGCCCACCCGGCGTTTCCAGCGCCCGCGCAAACAGGGTTCGCGCCCGGCCGGCGATGACATCTTTCACCGGGGCCCCGGTAAGTCTCTGCAATTCCTTATATAATCTATCCTGCGGCATCACTGCCCAGGCCGCCAGTTCGGCCGAAACGCGCCCTCGCATCTCCGCCGCCGCCGCCTTGGTATAGGTCAGGCAGAGGATCGATTCCGGAAACACCCCGGCCAGCAAAAGCCGCAGCACCCGCCGGGTCAGAACGAAAGTTTTCCCTGATCCTGCATTGGCTTCCACCCAGATCGAGCGACTGGGATCGGTCGCTTCGCCCTGCGCCCGCGTGGTGTCAAAAGGGATGGAAAGCTCGCCCCGTTCCCGGCTCATTCGCTGTCCTCCCCGCCATCGACCGCCGTCCATTCAGCCAGTCGCGACAGATGATCATAGGCGCCGGCAAACCGCTGGCTTAGCAAGGGCAACAGGCGGGCCGGCATAGGGTGTTGATTATAGAGGAAAAAATCGATGTGCCCCTGCATCCGCCGTCCGATCTCCTCGGCCGCCTCCATAAGGTCCATTCCCTCGGCCGGCGCAAAATCGCTCGGCACAAAAGCCTCAGGTCCCAGCCCGATCTTGACGTAGATCAGCGCCCCGGTCTTTGCCGGCGGAATATCCTTCATCGCCCCGGCCTCGGCCATCAGCGCTTCGACCAGCAATTGCGGCGCCCCGAATGCCTTCATCATGCCCTTGGTTGGCGGCGTTCCTGTTTTGAAATCAAGGATTTCGACACTGCCGTCCATCATCACATCGACGCGGTCCGCCTGGCCGGTGATGAGGAAGGGCTCGACCATGGGAAAGGTCATCTCGCCGCGGATTTCGGCGTGGCGTTTTCGCACGCGCGGGCTTCTAAGCCGTTCAAAATCAAGGAATTGCCGCGCCGCCGTCTCGAACCGGCGCAGCCAGATATCCCGCCGCTCCCCAATGGCTTCCAGGCCCGAAAACAAGTCGGCGGCGATAGTCATGAGCGTCTCGAAGGCGTCCGGGGCATTGGGATCATGCCCCTCCATGACAAACCGCCCCAGCGCATCATGAATGATGGTGCCGCGCTCGCGCGCATCCGGAACATCGCCGAGCGGATCGAGCCGCCGCAGCCCAAGGACATGGCGCGCATAAAGGTCATAGGGCGAGCGCATCAGCGTCTCGATCTCGGTTACCGAGAGACGCCGTGGCCGCAGATGGACCGGCGGATTGGGCAGCGGTCGCACAGCCGCCCGGGTCTCCGGAACGGCATCCAGTGCCCGGGCCTGATCGAGCCAGATCGCGCCCTTGTCGCGAAGCCCGTCCGCCGCCTCGGCTCCGATAAAGGCATCCAGCCGCTGCAGAAAACGCGATGGGCTGGCCGGGCTTGCGCCAATCCTTCGGGCATAGGCGACGATGACATCGCTGTTGCCGATGGCCTGGGCGAAGTCATGAGCGGCAAGCCCCTGCAGCCGCTCAGGTGGCTCGAGCCCCGCCGCCAGCCGCATGCCGCGGCTGAGCCAGGGACCGGGATCGGCCGGTTCGGGCCATTTGTCTTCATTGACCGCACCGAGAATGACCAGGTCCGGCGACATGAGCCGGGCTTCGAGCTGCCCCCAGATGGCGATGTCCGTGCGCCGCTCGGCATGGTTGCGCACCTGAAAGCCCGTCATCAGTGCGGACAGCACACGGTCAAGCGCGATGGGCGGGAACGGGTGCCCCTCCCCGCGGTGCCCGATCATCTGATCGGCCCAGCCCTCAAACTCGTCGCGGCCGCGCAGGGACGCGCCGTCGGCGGTGGCCACCAGCGCCAGCCGCAGTGCCTGTGCGAGGTCAGCTGCATCCATGCTCTGGCCGTCGACGAGGGCCACCAGCGGCGCAATCGCCGCTTCTACCCGATCCAGCAGCGCCGATATGGCCTCGCCATCCTCGCTCGAAAGCTTGCGTGCCGCATGTTTTGGCGGCTCGGCAACATGGGCAGCAAGTGCGGCGCGGAGACCTGCAAGTCCGGGCGCAATGCGCTGCCCGCGCAGTAGACCGAGCTCGATGGCATCGGTCAGCGCGCCCAGCTCGGCGCGGGTGTATCCGAACAGCGCCCAGCGGCTGCGCAGCAGGGCAACAAGATCGACCGCGCCACAGCGCGATACCGCCAGATTGAGGATCTGTCGGGCCAGCCGCCCGACCGGGGCATGGAACAGCGGCGCACCGGCAGCGTCGTCGACATAAATGTCAAAACGCGCCAGTTCAGCCGCAATCCGCCGCGCCAGATTGCGGTCCGGGGTGATGATGCCGACGGTCTTTTCCTCGGCCAGCGCCGCTCGCGCCGCCAAGGCGATGGCCCGCGCCTCTTCGTCCTCGTGGCGTGCGGCGATTACCGCCATGCCCTTGAGCGCCGTCTCCAGCTGATCGCCGTCAAGCCGGGCCTCATACCAGCCGGCCGTTTCCTCGGTCAGCGCCAGCGCCTTGCTGACGAGATGGGTGCGTGGATGCCGTTCCGCGACGAGGTCTACCACCTGCCCCGGTCCGGCCCCCAGCGTCCGCAGCAGGCGCGCCAGATTATATTGCGGATGGCCATGCGGGCTCTTGAGCGGATCGAGCAGCGCGGCATGGGTATCGGCACTCATCGCAGTATCGAGCCCCGGCAGCACCAGCGCGCCGCGCGGCAGCCGGGAAATGGCGCGCAGCAGGCGGGCCGTCGCCGGAATCGAGCCGGTCGACCCTGCCGCGATCACTGGCTTTTCGCCATAGACCAGAGGAGCGGCGTCGGCTTGGCGATCGAGCCGCGCCCCGCGGAGGAATGCGGGGTCTGCGAGGCCCATGTCTGCCAGCACATGCGGCCAGACGGTGAGGGCAATATCGAGAAAGGTCAGCGTCTGCTGCCAATAGGCGCCCAGCGTCGGCGAGAGTTGCTCGGCGATGATCTTGAGCGCACTGGCGTCCCGCTCCTCGATGGCCAGATCATCAAACACCAGCCCGAGCGAATCGGCCATGGAGAAAATTTCCGCGGCCGTCGGGGGTGTCGAGAAGGCCTCGCTTCCCGCGGGTGTGCGAGCCCATGCCGCGACGAGGCGCGACAGCACCAGTCGCCGGTGCAGCACGGACGCGGGCCGAGGCAATGCCGCCGCTTCGAATGGCGGCAGGAAGGGTTCTTCGTCCTCCACCTCGCCACCGAAGGTGCGAATGTCGGGCAAGAGCCCGCTGAAGTCGGGATGCTCGAGAAAAGCCTGCGCCAGCACGCGCTTGGCGCGCTGCGTTGGCAGCACAATGGTGACGTCGCTGAGCCAGAACGGTCCGGTGCGTGACCAGTCGCCGAGCAGGCGCCCATCCATCACCGCCGCCGCCAGCGTTGGCAGGAAAGGCGCGTGTGGCGGGATGGAAAAAAGGCTCATGGTGTCAGCAGCGCCTCTGTGGCGGCCAGCGCCTGCGGGTCACCCACATGATACCAGGGCGCATCCAGCACCACGCCGTAAAGCGTCTCGCGCTCCAGCGCCGCGTCGAAGAGATCGGTGATCGAAAAGGCACCATCCGGCGCATCGCGGAAGAGCGCCTTCCCCATCAGCGCGACGCCGCCATAAATGACGGGCGCGCCATAGTCCCGCGTGACCCGCCCCGAGGGATCGAGACAGAAATCATGGCTGCGGCCAAAGCCCGTTGCCCGCGACGGCTGGATGCAGAGGAGCACAATGTCCTCCTCCCCCCGATAGCGCGCCCGCATCCGCGCCAGCGGCGTATCGCTGCCCGTCGGCCAGAAGGCATCGGTGTTCATCACGAAAAACGGGTCGGTCGCAAGCATGGGCAGCGCCGCTTTGACGCCACCGCCCGTACCGAGCAGTTCGTCTTCGCGGTTGACCTTCAAGAGCCCGCCAAAATGGGCCAGAACCTGGTCGGCGCGGTAGTGAGCATTGGCGGCAAAGCGCTTGGCACCCTCGGCCCGGGCATTGGCCATGACCCGCTCGATCAGCGGCACCCCGGCCACCGGCACCAGCGGTTTGGGCATGGTTTCAGTCAGCGGCCGCATGCGCGTGCCGAGGCCGGCAGCAAGCAACATTACATCGGGGAATCGGTCAGGCTTTTCCATGGCCGGATAAGACCGGGGTGGCCCGGTCTTGTCCAGTGTGGCCAGGGCGCCTGCCCCTGGCCGAGAGATCAAATCTATTCGGCGTGTGCTGCAGGCGGAACGATATCGTCGTCGCCCTCGGCAGCGACGGCAACTTCGCGCATGCTGGCCTGGGCGGCCTGGGCGCGTTCCGAGGTCCCGGCAAGCTCGGGGTGCTCCGGTCCGCGCGTAAGGATGCTGGCGAGCGAGCCGATGGTCGAACGCAGGTTGTGGCGGTGCACCACCATGTCCACCATGCCGTGTTCGTAAAGATATTCTGAACGCTGAAAGCCCTTTGGCAGCTTTTCGCGGATCGTCTGCTCGATCACGCGCTGGCCGGCAAAGCCGATCAGTGCGCCCGGTTCGGCCAGATGCACGTCACCGAGCATGGCGTAGGACGCGGTGACGCCGCCCGTGGTCGGATTGGTCAGCACGACAAAGAAGGGCAGGCCCGCTTCGCGCAGGCGCAGAACGGCGACGGTCGTGCGGGGCATCTGCATCAGGCTGAGAACGCCTTCCTGCATGCGGGCGCCGCCGGAGGAGACGAACAGCACGAAGGGTGTCTTGCGCTCGACGGCGGTCTCGAGACCGGTGATGATCCCCTGCCCGGCAGCCATGCCAAGCGAACCGCCCATGAAATCGAAATCCTGGATGGCGACGGTGACGGCGCGTTCATAGAGCTTGCCGACAGCAACGATGACGCTGTCCTCAAAGCCGGTCTTGGCGCGGTTTTCCTTGAGGCGGTCGGTATAGCGCTTCTGGTCGCGGAATTTGAGCGGATCGACCGGCACCGAGGCGACCGGGATCAGATCATAGGCGCCGTCATCGAGGAATGTCTTCAGCCGGTCCACCGGCTTGATCTTCATGTGGTAGCCCGAATTGGGCACAACCCACTGATTGGCCTCAAGGTCCCGATAAAAGACCATCTCGCCGGATTCCGGATCCTTCACCCAGAGATTTTCGGGCGTGTCCCGCTTGTTGGACAGGAAGGAACGGATTTTTGGGCGGACGAAATTGTCGATCCAGTTCATGGCGCGGCCTTTCGCGGTGATCTCGAGAGCGTCTCTCCGAAACGCTCGGGATCACCTACTCGTCAATTGTGGCAAATCTTATCAGGGCGGAGGGGCCAGGGCAAAGCCCGCCTGGCCAATCCACAAGCCCTCAATGCTCGTTTTGGTTAAGAACGCGCGCGTTTCACGCCGCTGGATAGGTCAGCGACAATGTTCCGGACCGCGTCAACGGTCTTGTCCGTCGCCTTGCCGTCAACCAGCGAGGTGCGAACGGCCTCGACGAGCACCGATCCGACAACGATGCCATCGGCATGGCGCCCGATTTCGGCTGCGTCTTCGGCGGTCTTGATGCCAAAGCCCACGGCGACCGGCAGGTCGGTATGGCCCTTGATGCGGTCCACGGCCTCGCCCACTGCGCCGCGCGACTTGATTGCCGCGCCGGTCACGCCGGTCATCGATACATAATAGACAAAGCCGGATGTGTTCTTGAGAACCGCCGGCAGGCGCTTGTCGTCGGTCGTCGGGGTGGTGAGACGGATGAAGTTGATCCCGGCCTTAAGCGCGGGAAGGCACAGCTCGTCATCCTCTTCCGGCGGCAGGTCCACCACGATGAGCCCATCGACGCCCGCTTCCTTGGCCTGAACCAGGAATTTTTCGACGCCGAAGGAATAGATGGGGTTGTAATAGCCCATCAGCACGATTGGGGTGTTTTCATCCTTGCGGCGGAAGTCTTCGACCATGCCGAGAACGCCGATCAGCGTCTGACCCGCGGCAAGCGCGCGCTGGCCGCCCAGCTGGATCGCAAGGCCATCGGCCATCGGATCGGAAAAGGGCATGCCCAGTTCGATAATGTCGGCGCCGGCCTGGGGCAGGGCGTTCAGAATCGCCTGTCCGGTCGCAAGGTCCGGGTCGCCCGCCATAATGAAGGTGACGAGCGCGGGGCGGTTTTCAGCCTTGAGCGCGGCAAAGCGCTGTTCGATACGCGACATGATTAGAGCAGCCCCAGATGCTTGCCGACAGATTCGACGTCCTTATCGCCGCGGCCCGAGAGGCAGAGAACGATGTTCTTATCTGCGCCCATGGTCGGCGCGATCTTCATGACCTGTGCCAGGCCATGTGCGGATTCGAGTGCCGGAATGATGCCTTCAAGACGCGTGCAGAGCTGGAAGGCATCCAGCGCCTCATTATCGGTGATCGGCTGATAGGTGACGCGCTTGATGTCGTGCAACCAGGAATGTTCCGGGCCAACGCCGGGATAGTCGAGGCCAGCCGAGATCGAGTGGCCTTCAAGGATCTGGCCGTCGTCGTCCTGGAGGAGATAGGTGCGGTTGCCGTGGAGAACCCCCGGGCGGCCGCCGGTCATGGACGCGGCGTGACCATTTTCGACATCAATGCCGTGGCCACCGGCCTCTGCGCCATAAAGGGCAACGTCTTTGTCATCGAGGAAGGCGTGGAAGGAGCCGATGGCATTGGAGCCACCACCCACACAGGCGACGACCGCATCGGGGTTCTTGCCATGCAGGTCCTGGAACTGCTGCTTGATTTCCCGGCCGATGATCGACTGGAAATCGCGCACCATTTCCGGATAGGGCGCCATGCCGGCGGCGGTGCCGATCAGATAATAGGTGTTTTCGACATTGGTGACCCAGTCGCGGATGGCTTCATTCATCGCGTCCTTGAGGGTCCCGGCGCCGGCGGTGACCGCACGCACTTCCGCGCCGAGCATCTTCATGCGCAGCACGTTCGGCATCTGCCGCTCCACGTCGGTGGCGCCCATGAAGATCGTGCAGGGAATGTCGAACTTGGCGCAGACGGTGGCCGTGGCCACGCCGTGCTGACCCGCGCCGGTTTCGGCGATGATCCGGGTCTTGCCCATGCGCTTGGCCAGAAGGATCTGGCCGATGCAATTGTTGATCTTGTGCGAGCCGGTATGGTTGAGCTCTTCGCGCTTAAACCACACCTGCGCACCACCGAGATGCTCGCTGATGCGCTTGGCGTGATAGATCGGGCTCGGGCGCCCAATATAGTGGGTCTGCAGGTCCTTGTACTCGGCCTGATAGGCCGGGTCGGTCTTGGCGGCGCGATAGGCTGCCTCAAGGTCGAGGACCAGCGGCATCAGCGTTTCCGCGACGAACCGCCCGCCAAAAATGCCGAAACGGCCATGCTCGTCCGGGCCGTTGCGCAGGGAATTGGTGCCATCCATTGGCGGAAGTCCTAACTTGTTCGCCGCCCCCATTGCCCGATTGGCGCTGGAGACTTGAATTTCAGCGTGTCCCGGCCCGAAAAGGGGCAGGGGGTCGCACAGCCTTATACTGCAGCGCGGGCGTTTCGGATGAACGCCTCGATCAGCCGCTTGTCCTTGACGCCAGGCGCGCTTTCCACCCCCGAAGATACATCCACCCCAAAGGGCGGACGCACCGTGCGGATCGCCTCGGCGACGTTCTCTGGCGTCAGCCCTCCCGAAAGCATGAAGGGGACGGAAGGGTCAAGCGCTTCGAGCAGCTTCCAGTCAAAGGTATCGCCCAATCCACCGGGCCGGTCGGCGCCCTTTGGTGGCTTGGCATCGAGCAGGATGCGATCGGCCACATCGACAAAATTGGTCACCTGGGCGACATCGTCGGCCGAGCCGATCGGCAGCGCCTTCATGATCTCGACGCCCGCCTCAGCGCGGATGGCGTCGACGCGGTTCGGCGATTCGGGGCCGTGGAGCTGGATCCAGTCCGGCCCGAGCGCAGCCACTTCCGCCACGCTGCTGTTGTCGGGGTTGACCAGCAGCACACAGGTTTCCACCCGTCCGCGTGCCGCCGATATCAGATCGGCGAGCAGATCGATGGAGACGTGGCGGGGGGAGCGCACGAAATGCACGAAGCCGACCATGTCGGCTCCCGCATCGATCGTGGCGTCCAGCAGGTCGAGGGTTTTGATGCCGCAGATTTTGACGATCAGGGGATCGGCCATTTTGTGGTCGGACTCAAGGGATCAGGAAGATGAAAATAAGGCGGTTGAGCGCGGACATTACCGCAATTCCAGCAGGTCATCGACCTCGGAAACCGAATTGGAACCTGCCAGACCCTGCTTGCGACGTTGCGCCTCAAGCTCCTGGCCCAGGTGCTGCGCTTCGCGCCGCCAGTGCTTTTCGCGGCGGCGGTGGTGGCCCTGTGCGAACCAGGTGGCGATTCCGCCGAGCAGGACGCCGACCAGCAGTACGACATAAAGAATGATGAAAAGCGGAATGCCCGCTGAACCTGGGTCCAGTGGTGCGGGCGTCGCAAAGGGATTGAAATAGACCGGCACGAGCTGGCGATTGGCCAAGGCAAAGGCGACCAGGCCCAAACAGAGCGGCACCAGGACCAACCAGCCGACGATCTTATTGAGCATCTATTTTCCTAAAATTCGCCGTCCGCCGCCCCTCAGGAGCGGTTGAGACGCTCGCGAATCTCCTTGCCCGCCTTGAACTGGGGCACATATTTTTCGCCGACATCGACCTGCTCGCCGGTGCGCGGGTTGCGTCCGACACGGGCCGGCCGGTTCTTGACCGAAAAGGCTCCGAAACCGCGCAGTTCCACGCGGTCGCCGCGCGCCATGGCATCGCCGATCTCATCCAGGATGGCGTTGACGATATTCTCGATATCCCGCTGGAAGAGATGCGGATTTTCCGCAGCGAGCTTCTCGACAAGTTCCGACTTGATCATGAAAAACTCCGGTTTCCACGCCGCCCCGATCAGGGAATGGGCTCAACCTGCCAAAGCGAAATCAAACCGTCAAGCATTACGGGGCCTTGCCCCTCGAGGCCAAGGATACTGCGGGCCGATCCGGAGACAAAATCCGCCACCCATCCGTAGTTTCCACGGGGCAGGGGCCAAGCCTGGACAATGTTCAAATCCTTGTCGATGCCGTGTTCGCTTTCGAGCCAGACAAGGGCTTCGCGCTCCCCGCCAATGGCGTCGATCAGCCCGGTCTCGACCCCGACCCGCCCGGTGACGATGCGACCGTCCGCCAGCGAACGGGCGCGCGCCTCGTCCATGTTGCGGCGCTCGGCGACTATGTCGACGAACCAGTCAAAACTATCGCCGACCAGCGCTGCGATCGAAGCGCGCACCTCTGGGCTGATCGGCTCGTTGACATCAGGCTCCGCCTTGAGCGGTCCGGAGGCGACCTTGTCGAGATCAATTCCGATGGTGTCGAGCAGCTTGCCGGCATTGACGTGCTGGAACAGCACGCCGATCGAGCCGACGATGGAAAGGCGCCGGGCAAAGATCTGGTCGGTGCCCAGTGCCGTCATATAGGCGGCCGAAGCGCCGAGTTCGCGGATCACCGCAACGGTCGGCTTGGCTTCCGAGAGCCGTCGCAGATCCTCATAGAGCTCTTCCCCGCCCGCAGTGGTGCCGCCCGGCGAGTTGATGGCGACAATCACCGCCTTGACGCCGTCATCCTCGGCCAGCTCGTCGAGCATCGCCACGCGCTGCGCATCCGTGCCGATCGTGCCCGAGATGGTCACCCGAGCTATGCGCTCGCCGCCCGCTTCCCCGGGCAGGACGAACCGCCCGACGAGCGCAAAGATGGCAATGGCAGCGGCCAGGAAGGCCAGCCAGCGCCAGAACCCGCGTGAGCGGCGATAGCGGTCCGCCGCCAGGGCTTCATGAGCGGGCGAATGGATTTTGGAGGCAGGATCGGTCACGCAGGGTCTCCGGGTCGCTTGTCATCCGAACTAAGCGCCCCAGACATTTTCCGCAAGAGGTCACGCGCGTGTTTGATGGAGGTCCTTGATCATGTAGCGGGCAGCATCCTCGTAGCTCGCCAGCTTGTCGGCGAGCTCGGGCCGATCGCTGGTGCGGAAGCCCTGACGCTCCCAGAATGCCAGCGATCCGTTCACCGCAACAAGGCTCATGGTAGCAAAACCCATCACCCTGGCGTGCTTGGTCAGGGCCTCGATGATCTGCCCGGCGGCGCCCAGGCCGCGGGTCAGCGGCAAGAGAGCGATGTCGTGAATATAATAGGTGTCGGCATCTTCGGGCAGGGCGCCGAGCGGAACGTTGAGCTCGGGCAGGCTGCCCAGACGCCACGGATGGCTCAGCACGTAACCGGCAGGTTTTTCGGAGACTTCGAGCAGATAGCAGCCATTGCGATAGAGCTCGTGGCGCTCGGCGAGAACCTCGCGGGCCTCGAAGAAATCGGGATGGACCTTGTTGGCGATGTCGAACACCGCATCGAGGTCATATCCACTCATGGCGCGCCAGGCGATGTCCCTGTGCAGCATGACAAGTCCTTTCAAGCAAAACGGCCCGCACCAAAAGGCGCGGGCCGAAATATTCAGTCTTCAGAGAGACTTACTTCTCGTCGCGACCCTTGAGGGCTGCGCCCAGGATGTCGCCGAGCGAAGCGCCCGAATCGGACGAACCGAAGTTGGCCACTGCTTCACGCTCTTCGGCGATTTCGAGCGCCTTGATCGAGAGCTGGATGCGGCCGGTCTTGCGGTCGTACTGGGTGACGCGTGCGTCGACCTTTTCGCCCTTGCTGAAACGCTCAGGACGCTGATCGTTACGATCGCGGGAGAGGTCAGCACGACGGATGAAGGCAGTGACTTCGCTGTCAGCGATGCGCACTTCGATGCCGCCTTCGTTGACTTCGATGACTTCGGTGGTCACGACCGCGTTTTTGCGGATGCCGCCGGTCTCGCCGCCTGCAACTGCACTCGATTCGGCCAGATCATCAGCAGCGAGCTGCTTGATGCCGAGCGAGATACGCTCCTTCTCGACGTCAACGTCGAGAACCTTGGCCTTGACGATGTCGCCACGGTTGTAGTCGTCGAGAGCGACTTCACCGGACTTCTGCCAGTCGAGGTCGGAGAGGTGAACCATGCCGTCCACATCGCCTTCGAGGCCAATGAACAGGCCGAATTCGGTCTTGTTCTTGACTTCGCCTTCGATG
>JADGNE010000056.1 GCA_015234425.1 Devosia sp. | reverse complement strand
GCGATGCGGAGAGATGGCCGAGTGGTCGAAGGCGCACGCCTGGAAAGTGTGTAGGCGGGGAACCGTCTCGAGGGTTCGAATCCCTCTCTCTCCGCCATTCTTCCAATTCTCCTTTTTTCGGACCGCTCCTGCTTTTGCGCCGGGGTTTTGACGCAGGGCGTAACCGTTCACATTCGGCCCGGTGAAACCTTTGAGCCCTAGTTCGGATTGAATGGGGAGAGCAAGGAGTTTTGCCATGACTTTTCCCGCAGATCCCGCGCAGCGACAGCCCAAGGGCGATCATAATCGTCGCCTGGCGCTTGGACTTGAGCCGGAGGCGCTGGCCGCCGAAGCCGGTGTCACCGTTGAGCAATTGCGTGATTATGAGCGCACCGGCCCGGACCAGGATTTCGACCTCGACGTCGCCCAGCGCGTCGGTGCTGCGCTCGAACGGATCGAAGCCAATCCACCCCCGACCCAGTCCGTCATCACCTGAGCCGCGGAGAAGAATTTCCGCCGACGGTAGCTGTGGGTCGCTGGTGACAGGTTTGGAGAAATGGAACAGGCTGTAAGCGAGCTCGACTGGCAGCGCATGCTGATCGGGGACGATTCGGTGATCGTCTTTGTCGAGATCGTCATCCGCACCCTCATTATCTATGGCTATACGCTGGCGCTGTTGCGCTGGCTGGGCGGGCGCGCCATCGGGCAATTGTCGACGGTGGAGTTCCTGCTCGTCATCGCCCTCGGCTCGGCCGTCGGCGACGCCATGTTCTATCCCGACGTTCCGCTCCTCCACGCCATGGCGGTGGTCACGCTGGTCGTCCTTGCCAATAAGGGCCTGGACATGGCCATGGCGCGCAATCGCGCCTTTGAGAGAGCCCTCGACGGAGCACCCAAGGAAGCGGTCCGGCGGGGGGTAATCCTGGCCAGCTTTCTCAAGGACAAGGCGCTGACCACCAATGAACTGGCCCAGCAGCTGCGCCAGAAGGGCATCGAGCATCTCGGACAGGTCGAACACGCCTATGTCGAAACCGACGGCGTGCTCACCGTGTTCAAGAGCGCGCCGCACGCCCGCCCCGGCTTGCCGATCGTGCCGCCATGGGAGATCGAACACCCCCAGCCGGTGGCAGCGGACGCTTCTCCCGACGGACCGATCGCCTGCCTCCATTGCGGATACCTGGCACAGCCGGCCCATCGCGGCACCTGCCCCAATTGCGGGGGCGATCAATGGACCCTCGCGCGTACCGACCGCTAAGCTCGGACCGAGGCAAGAATCTCCGCTGCGCCATGGCCCGCGTTATTTTTGCGCGCGCGTCGACCGCGGCAGGGCGAAATTCCTCTTCTCGATCGGGATTTAGGTCTCTGTGCTTTGCCCAGCTGCCGCGTTTTGGCCATTATTTGGCCAAAGCGGCACATCGGCCGCGACGATAGTAGGGCAAAGCAATGACAAGCATAACCAAGCGCCTGGCCGCCTTCGCCGGTGTCGTGGCAATGGCAGCCGTTCCGAGCGTGGCGCTGGCCGTGGATGGCCCGCTGGTCACCGCCGACTGGCTGCAGGAAAATCTCAGCAATCCAAATGTTCGCGTTTTCGAGGTCAGCGTCGACACCGGCGTCTACGCCCGCGGCCACATTCCGGGCGCCATCAATCTAAACTGGCACACCGACCTCGTTGACACCGTGCGCCGTGACATCGTCTCGAGCGATGGGCTGGAAGACCTGCTGCAACAGGCTGGCGTCACCGAGGACACTACCATTGTCCTTTATGGCGACAACAATAACTGGTTCGCCGCCTGGGGCGCCTGGGTGTTCGATATCCACGGGCTCGGCGACGTAAAGCTGCTCGATGGCGGCCGCAAATATTGGGAAGGCCAGGGCCTGCCCTTTGACACCGCGACCCCGGAATATGCAGCCTCCACCATCGACCTGCCGTCCGAGCCGGCGCCGCTGCGCGCCCGCCTCGTCGACGTGCTGGAAGTGGTTGAAGGCGGCGCCGATGTGTCGCTGGTCGATATCCGCGGCCCCAAGGAATATTCGGGCGAGATCTTTGCCCCCGAAGGCGTGCAGGAACTCTCCGTCCGCGCCGGCCATATCCCGGGCGCCGTGAACTTCCCCTGGGGCGGCGCCGTGCAGGAAGATGGCCGCTTCAAGTCGGCCGAGGACCTCAAGGCCGCCTTTGCCGCCATCGGCATCGACGGCTCCAAGCCGATCATCACCTATTGCCGCATTGGCGAACGCTCCAGCCACACCTGGTTCGTGCTGTCGCGGATCCTGGGCTACGAGGTGCGTAATTACGACGGTTCCTGGACCGAATATGGTAATGCTGTCGGCGTGCCGATCACCAATCCGTCGGGCACGGTCTGGGGCAAGATCTGAGCCTCTTCCGTTTCGAGCAAACTGATAGTTCCAGACGGGCGCCACCAGCGCCCGTCTTTCTCATGGGGCAGACATGACCACGCCAGCCATCCGCTTCGGCCTTCCGCTTCTCATCGCCATCGGCCTTGCCTGGGGCTTTTTCGTGCTCAATGGCCAGGGCCCGGAAGGGCGTCCGCTGGCCTTTTCGCTCGCCATCGGCGCTGCCTTCGGCGTCGTCCTGCAGCGCAGCCGCTTCTGCTTTTACTGCAATTTTCGCGATCTCATTGAAAAGCGCGAGGCGGCGGGCGTGATCGCCATCCTTGTGGCTCTCGGCGTCGGCGCCATTGGCTACACCGCCATCTTCGGCGCCTGGCTGCCGACCCCGGCCCCAGGCCGCCTGCCCCCAACTGCCCATATCGGGCCGGTCAGCCTGACGCTGGTCATCGCTGCCTTCGTCTTTGGCATCGGCATGGCCATTTCCGGCTCCTGCCTGTCCGCCCATTTTTATCGGCTGGCCGAAGGTTCGGTGATTTCGCCCTTCGCCATCATCGGGGCCGGCCTTGGCTTTGGGCTTGGGTTCCTCACCTGGAACCCGCTGTTCCTTGCCATAACCTCGAACGCCTTCATCCTCTGGCTGCCCAATATTTTTGATTATGCCGGTGCGCTGGCGATCACGCTTGCAGCGCTCGCCGCCCTCGCCGTCGCCGCGCTGTGGTGGGCACGCCCTGCCCCTTCGGAGCCTGCCGCTGCGCTGACCCTTGGCGACGCCATCGAGCGGGTGTTTTTCCGCCGCTGGCCGGCCGTGCTCGGCGGCACCCTCGTGGGCATCATTTCCACACTCGCCTATTTTCGCGTCGCGCCGCTGGGCGTTACCGCCGAGCTCGGCTCGATCGTGCGCACCGCCGGCACCGCCCGGGACATCGTGCCAGGGACGCTGTTCGGCCTCGACGGACTGCGCGGCTGCGCCACGATCATCAAGGAAGCGCTGCTGTCCAATAACGGCCTCTTCGTCATCGGGCTGATCGGGGCGTCCTTCATCACCTCGCTCATCGCCGGCCAGTTTAAGCCGCGCCGTCTTACCGGGCTCGACGTGGTACGCGGCCTCTCGGGCGGCCTGCTGCTCGGCTGGGGTTCGATGACCGCGCTCGGCTGCACCGTCGGCGTGCTGCTTTCGGGCATTCATGCCGGCTCGCTCTCGGGCTGGGTGTTTCTCTTCGCCTCGTGCCTCGGCATTCTGGCCGCGCTCTTCCTCGCGAAGCTGGTGAGCGGCCGCGCCGTGGCCCGGCAGACCGCGTAAATCTGCTGAACTACCACTGGGAAAGCCCGTAAAACCGGGCTTTCGGCCGTAAAAACAGGCGAGCCTTGACTTGGCCTCATTTGAGGTAGAGTATAGCGATATACGTTTTCTGCCCCTGTTGGCGACCTGATCTGACCGAGTTTGTCGGTTACTTAGCTTTCCTCCCGATTTGCGAACGTTTTAGGCTCCAGTCGCATGTGCGGCGGAGAAACTGCTCGTTTGCATTCAATCGAGCGAAACGCTGAGAAGCTAAAATGATCAACGGCACCGTCAAGTTCTACAATTCCACCAAGGGCTTTGGCTTTATCTCCCCCGACGACGGCGGCAAGGATGCATTCGTGCATGTGTCGGCGCTTGAGCGCGGCGGGATTTCGGATCTGGCCGATGGCCAGAAGGTTACCTATGACCTTGAAAAGGGTCGCGATGGTCGCGAGTCCGCGATCAATCTGCAGGCAGCCTAATTCGTCTCTTCGCGGGGACCCTCGGTCCCCGCCCCCAAACGGGAGCATTTTGTGTTGCATCGCTATAAAGTCGGCCAGATCCTGGAACTTCGCTCTGCCCCACGGCACAGCAACCGGCCAGCCGGGACTTGCGAAGTGATCAATTGCCTCCCACATGAGACTGGCCCGGTGCTCTATCGGGTCAAGTCCTGGAATGAGCGCATCGAGCGGGTGGTCGAGGAAGTCGACCTGTCCCCCAGCGATAGCCGCAAGACAATTTCCAGCGAAACGGAACGCGTTTTCGATATCGCCGTTTCCAAGAAATAGCCTGTCACGGCTGCCTTTCGCAGCCGGACCAGTTTTTCCGCCCCACTCATGCGCTCCAATCGCAGGCGGGCGGATCAAACGGCCCCCCTCGTCACGAGCCTGTCAAGAAAGACGCTTACGAGGAGTGGAAGCCGCAAGGGTGCCCAGGCACCATCAACCACCAGCGCCAAAGGCGCTGAATCAAGACCGGCTCAAGCCGGCAGAAAGACTGAATAATGAACACTCAAATGCTTCATTCGCCGGGTGAACTTTTCCTCGGCAGCGACGCCGCCACCGCAATTGCGCAGGGCTCGCGTCATTTTCGCAGCGCCGATAAAGCCGTGCGCTTTGCGATGGAACATGCCGCGCCGGTAAGCCTGCGCGGCGCCATGCTCAAGATCGGCGGCCGTACACTCGGCCCGTCCGAAATCCGCTCGCTGCATCGGCAGCTGAGCCGTTAGTCCACAAGACTAAGATGAAAATTGCGGGGTCCCTTGTCGTCCAGAACGGGCGGTGAGGGGCCCCGCGCCCGTTTGAGCCGCTGAAGCGGCCGTCCCGGCCCCACATGGCGAGTTCTTTGCTGGGCAAAGGCTCGGCGCATGGGGGCGGTACAAAGCGTTCAGGCCGCGCCCTGTTGCCAGGGATCGGCCAGTACAATCGCTTGGCGGTAGGCTTATTGAGCCGGGCGCGGCGAAGAGCCGGGGCGCGGAGCGCGGGCCGGAGCCTTGGGTGCAGCGATCAGGCCTTCACGGATTGCCTGCTTGCGTGCAGCCTTACGAGCGCGACGAACGGCTTCAGCCTTTTCGCGCACGCGAGCCTCGGAGGGCTTCTCAAAATACTTACGGAGCTTCATCTCCCGGAACACGCCTTCGCGCTGGAGACGCTTCTTGAGCACGCGGAGGGCCTGCTCGACATTGTTGTCGCGAACTTGAACCTGCAAGAACTTTCCTAACGTTTTTTGGCCGCCTCACCTTGCGGCAGACGGAGCCGATCCTCTGATCGTGGCACTTCGTTATCAGCAGAGCCGTCTCTCGCCAACCCGCCTTTGCAAAAATGGTTGCGTTCCGGGCCTCTGAAGGCCAAGATTCTTTCTATCTGGGGCAGAGACGGCTAGATAAAGGGCCAGATCGCCACCGGAAAACTGCCCATGGTTGCCATTTTTATCGATGCTGACGCCTGTCCGGTCAAGGATGAGGCCCTGCGCGTGGCCGAGCGACACGGGCTCGTCATCACCTATGTGGCCAATTTTGGCCTCCGTCCGTCACGCGATTCTATGGTGCGCACGGTGATGGTGCCCCAGGGGGCCGACGCTGCCGACGACTGGATCGTTGAAAACGCGGCGGCTGGCGATCTCGTCGTCACTGCCGACATTCCCCTTGCCAGCCGCGTGCTCGAAAAGGGCGCTGCCGCCATCGGCCCGACCGGCAAGCTCTTTACCCGCGAGAGCATCGGCATGGCGCTCGCCATGCGCGAATTGAACCAGCATCTGCGCGAGACGGGGGAAAGCCGCGGCTTCAACGCCGCCTTTTCGGCAAAGGACCGCTCCAACTTCCTCCAGCATTTTGACGCCCTGGTGCAGCGAGCCAAGCGCGACGCGCAAAATAGCCTTTGAGCCAATTGACGCGCGCCGTCCCAGGCGGCAACCCTCCTGCGTAACCGCGGGTTCGCCTGCACCAGGCTTTGCCCGCGGAAAAACACCAAGGGACCGGCCCATTTTGAGCCGGTGGGGGAGAAGACTATGAACCAGATCGATCTGGCCGGCCGTGTCGCGGTGATCACCGGCGGGGCGCAGGGCATCGGCTTTGCCATTGCGCGGAGGCTTCTGGCCTCAGGGGCGAAGGTCAGCCTCTGGGACATGAATGCCGCGCTGCTTGAAGAGGCGGCGGCCGAGCTGGGCGAAGGCGCCGATACCATCGTCGTCAATGTCACCGATTACGAGGCGATCGCCGCCGCCGTGGCCGCTGTAGAGGCCAGGCATGGCAGCCTCGACATCCTCGTCAATTCGGCCGGGATCGCGGGCAAGAACGCCCCTCTCGATGAATATGAGATCGCCGAATGGCACCGGGTCATCGACATCGACCTCAATGGCACGTTCTACGTCAATCGCGCCGTGCTGCCCGGGATGAAGGAGCGCAATTACGGGCGCATCGTCAATATCGCCTCGATCGCCGCCAAGGAGGGCAATCCCAATGCCGCGGCCTATGCGGCGGCCAAGGCCGGCGTCATCGGCATGACCAAGGCGGTCGGCAAGGAATGCGCCAAATATGACATCGCCATCAATGCGATCACCCCGGCCACCGCAAAGACGCGCATCCTCGACGAGCTCAAGCCCGAATTCATCGACTATATGCTCAGCCGCATTCCCCGCGGCCGGTTCCTCGAGGTCGAGGAAGCCGCCAATATGGTGGCCTGGCTGGTCTCGGCCGAAAACAGTTTCACAACTGCCTCGGTCTTTGACCTCTCGGGCGGCCGCGCCACCTATTGAGGCCGGCCTCTTCGCAAAGCAAAAACCCCGGTGTCGCCACCGGGTTTTTTTCATTTTTATGAGCCAGCCCGCATCAAGCCTTGAGCTTGGCGAGAATGGCGGCGCCCATTTCTTCGGTGCCGACGGTCTTGCGGTTATCCTGGGCAATGTCGGCGCAGCGCAGGCCATCGGCCAGCACGGCGGCAATCGCGCCTTCGACCTTGTCGGCCATTTCGGTCATGCCGAAGGAATAGCGCAGCGCCATGGCATAGGAGGCGATCATGGCGATCGGATTGGCAATGCCCTTGCCGGCAATATCCGGAGCCGAGCCGTGCACGGGCTCATACATGGCCTTGCGCTTGCCGGTCACGGGATCGGGCGCACCCAGCGCAGCGGACGGCAGCATGCCGAGCGAGCCGGTCAGCATGGCGGCGACGTCGGAGAGAATGTCGCCGAAGAGGTTATCGGTGACGATGACGTCAAACTGCTTGGGATTGCGCACGAGCTGCATGGCGCAGTTGTCGGCCAGGATGTGGTTGAAGGCCACGTCCGAGTAATCCTTGGCGACGGTGCGGACGACTTCGTCCCACAGCACGCCGGTCTTCATCACGTTCTTCTTGTCGGCCGAATGGATCTTCTTGCCGCGGGTGCGGGCGAGATCGAAAGCGACGCGGGCGATGCGGTCGATTTCATAGGTCTCGTACACCTGGGTATCGACGCCGCGCTTTTCACCGTTGGGCAGGTCGGTGATTTCCTTGGGCTCGCCGAAATAGACGCCGCCGGTCAGCTCGCGCACGATGAGGATATCGAGGCCTTCAACCAGCTCGCGCTTGAGCGCGGAAGCATCGGCCAGCGCCGGGTAGCAGATCGCCGGGCGCAGGTTGGCGAAGAGGCCGAGGTCCTTGCGCAGGCGCAGCAGGGCAGCTTCGGGGCGCTTGTCATAGGGAACATTGTCCCACTTCGGACCGCCGACAGCGCCAAAGATCACCGCGTCAGCCTTCATGGCCTTGGCCATGTCGTCTTCGGAAATGGCTTCGCCATGCGCGTCATAGGCGCAACCACCGGCCAGGCCACTCTCGGTTGCGAAATCGGTCAGCCCTTCGGCATTGGACCAGTCGATGATCTTTTCGACCTCGACCATGATCTCGGTGCCGATGCCGTCGCCGGGCAGAAGGAAAAGGGAATTTGTGGCCATGTCGGTTCTCGCCGTACTGGTGGTTACGCCTGTTGACCGCAGATAGCGTCATTTTCGTCCCGGACGCAAGGCAGGCCGGTCGCTTCGCGACATTCAAAGACAGATTTTCTCGCCGCCGTTTAGAGAATTTTTACGGGCGCCAGTACGTCATCCGCCGAGCTAACTATTTAGGAGGACTAAAAAAATGATCGCTCGGCAAATTGCCGCCTCGGTGACGGCGCTCATGCTGGCCATGACGCCCGCCCTGGCGCAGGACGAGACAGGTCCTTCTTCGATGGGCGAAAAGCCGATCTGGGTCCGCTACCCGGCCATTGCGCCGGATGGCGAAACGCTCAGCTTCACCTATCGTGGGCGCATTTTCGTGGTGGATGCAGAAGGCGGCCTTGCTGTGCCCCTGACGGCAAATGGCACCTATAGCTATGGTGCGATCTGGTCGGCGGATTCCGAAAAGCTTGCCTTCGCTTCCGATCTCAATGGCGATGATGATGTCTATGTCACCGATTTTTCCGGGACATTGGAGCGCCTGACCTGGTCCTCAACCAATGAAGTGCCCACCAGTTTTTCGCCGGACGGGCAATCGCTCCTTTATACCGCATTGCGTCTCGGCGATGCCGAGCAGAGCGTTCAGGGCCCGCTGTCGGAAAAGCCGCAGCTTTATGCCGTCGACACGCAAACCGGTCGGGAGAGCCTCGTTCTGCCCAATCTGGCCCAGCAGGCGCAGTGGAACCGCGAGCAGACAAAGCTCGTCTATACCTACAACCCCTCCGGCGACCCCGATGATCGCCAGCACCGCGTCGCGCCCAATGCCCGCCAGATCTGGACCTATGACAAGGTCACTGGCGCGCATGAGCCGGTTTTTGACGTCGACGGGGTCGACCGGCACAACCCAAATTGGAGCGTGGACGGGCAGACGATTTATTATCTGTCCGAGAAAAGCGGCTGGCTAAATGTGTGGTCGCTCGATGTGGCCGCAGGCACGGAAACCCAGCTGACGCAGTTCGAAGGCGACCCGGTCCGCGACCTCTCGGTGGCCGATGACGGCACGCTGGCCTTCTCCAATCGCGGCCGCATCTATGTCCAGAAGCCCGGTTCGACCGAAGCCAAGGCCATCGAAGTGCTCACTCTTGAGCAGCGTGCCAGCCGTCGCGACAATCTTTATGCCGGGACAACACAGGACTTCGCCTCATCGCCCGACGGCGAGCTGTTTTCTCTCGTGGCCAATGCCGATGTCTTTGTGCAGGACAGCGCCGGCAATTTCCGGCAGGTGACGGCGACGCCGGGCCAGGAGCGCGACATCGTCTTTTCGCCCGATGGCGCCATGCTGGCCTATGCGGCGCTGCGCGATCATCAATGGGGCATTTATGCGGTCGCACTCAAGGGCGAGGACGACCAGTCCGGGCTCGCGCCGTCCTATGAAGAAATCCCGCTTTATGTCCCCCAAGAGGGCAATGCATATGTGCCGCGCTTCTCGCCGGACGGGACCAAGCTGGCCTTCGTCGCCGACCGGCGTGAAATCCAGGTGCTTGACCTCGCCAGTGGCGACGTCACCAAGCTCTACGGCGAAGGCGATTACTTCTCGCAATATCGCGATGGGGTGATGAATTTTGCCTGGTCGCCCAACTCGCAGGATCTTCTCGTGCCCTGGCGGGCCATGGATGGCTCCGAATCGCACCGGGTGGCGATCGTTCCGGCCGATGGCAGCCGGCGGGCTCAGCCCATTGGTTCTGTGCCAAATCTCTTTGGCGCCCAGTGGAGCCTCGATGGCACCCAGATCTTCGGCGCCACCACGCTCTATGGACTGCGCAATTCCCAGCTCCATTCTTATGGTAGCGATCTCTATCGCGTCTTCGTCTCCGAAGAGGCCAGGCAGGACTTTCTCGAAACTGCTTCTGGTGCCCCTGCGGAGCTCGATGTGGCCGAGGACGGAACATCAATCGCGCGCCGTTACGACATGGACCAGTATCGCGCCGCACGGCTTGAAGGGCGCCTAACCGAAGGTCAGGCTGGCTTTATGGCCACCTGGCCGCTGCCGGACCTGCAGAATCTGCTCGGGGTGAGCGCGGCCGGTGGAGACAGTTTTGTGCTCGAAACCATCAGCCTTGCCGATGGCAGTGTGACCCTGATTGGCAGTTTCGAGGCGCCCGGGCTTCAAGCCCTCTCCTTTGTGAGCGAGCAGGGCGTCCTGGACGCACGCATCGATGGCGCCATTCTGCGCGTGCCACTGGCCGCGCCTGACCAAATCGCCATGATCAGCTCGCGCCTGTTCTACGCCCGCGACGCCGACAGCGCCCGCATTGCCGCCTTCGAGCAGGCCTGGGCCGATGCGAATTATCGCTATTACGATCCCGAGCACGAAGGGCGGGACTGGGATGCGATCGGCGCCAAATATCGCGCTTATCTGTCCTCCATCGCCAGCGATCGCGAACTGCGCGAGTTGATCTCGGCAATGTACGGCGAGCTGTCGGCCTCACACATGTTCACCGGATATCGGGGGATGGAAGCGGCACGACGCGACATGGGCAACAATAACGACGCGCTCGGGGTCTATATCGATCACGGCTATGATGGCCCCGGCCGACGCGTCGCCGCCATCCTGCCCGGTGGTCCGCTTGACCGGCGCAGCATCGACATCGCGCCGGGCGATGTCATCGTCTCGATCAATGGCCGTGATGTGCCCGAGGCGGGCGGGCTTGATCGCCTGCTCGACCTCAATGTGGGCCGCCCGGCGCTTGTAGGCGTCAGGGATGTCGAGACTGACGAGGAGCGCTTCTACACGGTCAAGCCGATTGACCCCTCGGCTGAAATGACCTTGGCCAGGACCCGTCTCATCGATGCGCGGCGCGAAATGGTGGCTCGTCTGACCAACAGCTGCGTGGCCTATGAATATCTCTCCGACATGTACGAGCGGAATTATCTCGGGCTTCTGGGCACTTTGAGCGCCCAGCGCGGTGTGGCACGCGCCACTTTGATTGACGTGCGCTCCAATGGCGGCGGCAATCTGACCCGTGAGCTCATCACCCTGCTGACTGGCGAGGTCTATTCCAGCGTCGGACGCGATGATGGGCCCACCGATGTCGAGCCTAATAATCGCTGGGTCTGGCCCAGCGCAGTCCTTGTCGACAGCTTTGGCTATTCAGACGGCTCTGTCTTCCCCCAGGCCTATCAGGACAATGCCATCGGCCCGCTCGTGGGTGACATCGTGCTCAATACCGGCACGGCTGTGGACTATGTCGAGAGCGCCGTGGTGCCCGGGCTCGTTTATGGTCTGCCGGTTCTGCCCAATCGCCGCATGGATGGCAGCTATTACGAGAACCACGTCATCGAGCCAGATCTCTATGTCCCGTTCGATCCGAATACGGTGGGCATCAATACCGACCCGCAGCTCGAAGCGGCGCTGGAATTGCTGATGGAACAGATCGGCGCCGACAGCGATTGCCGGCTGTAACCACAAAAACAAAGGGCGCCCCGCGGGGCGCCCTTTTTCATTTCCGGCTCTGGGCCGAGAAATCAGGAGTTTGCAGCGCCGATGCGGGCGGTGACTTCGATCTCGATCTTCATGCCTTCCTCGATCATCTGCACGATCAGCATGGAGGCGGCGGGCCGGATATCCTTGAATACCGGGCCGACGGCCGCGACGACTTCGTCGACCAGCGCGCGATCACCCACATAATAGACCACCCGCACGGTATCCTGGATGGACGAGCCGGCTTCCTTGAGCGCCTTGTCGATGGTTACGAGGGCGTTCCTGGCCTGCTCGCCGACGCTCTCAGGCATGGTCATGCTGGCATAGTCATAGCCCGTCGTGCCCGACACATAGACCGTGTCTTCATGGCGCACAGCGCGCGAGTAGCCGAAGGTAGCTTCAAAAGGCGAACCGGTGGAGATGCGCTGCACCATGGATCAATCCAGTCGTTTCATGAAAAAATAGCGGGTGTGGCCAGGCGGGCTGTTTTCGAGCCGGCCAAATTCGGTGTAGCCGAGCTTTTCATAAAAGCCGGGCGCCTGGAACGAGGTGGTGTCGAGACGCAGGCCGACACAGGCCTTTTCCCGCGCCAGCTCTTCCGCACTGGCCATCAGCGATGCGCCAATGCCGGTGCCGCGCAAACTCTCGGGAATGTGGAGCATATCGATATGCATCCAGCCGCAGGTGATGCGGGCGGCCAGGCCGCCTTCGGTCTGGCCCGCATCATTCTTGACGGCCAGAACGAGCGACGAAGAGGCGGTGAACCGCCCCTCCGTCTGGATTTCATTGTACTGGGCAAGACCGTTGAGGATGACGTCGTGGGACTGCTGGCTGGAGCCTTCTTCCAGAACGATCCTTGCCATTTAGAGCCAGGGACGCTCGGATGCCATCTTGCCCTCGAAGGAGGAGATGGCCGGATCGGACTTCAGCGTGCCGGCGATATCGTCGAGACCTTCGAGCAGGATCTGCTTGCGGGACGGGTCGATGTCAAAGCTGAGCGTGCCGCCGTCCGGACCCTGGATGGTCTGGGCTTCGAGGTCGATGGTCAGCGTGGCGTTGGAGCCGCGCTCGGCATCGTCGAGCAGAAGCTTCAGCTGCTCAGGCGAGACCACGAGCGGCAGAATGCCGTTCTTGAAGCAGTTGTTGTAGAAAATGTCGGCAAAGCTGGTGGAGATCACGCAGCGCACGCCAAAATCGAGCAGGGCCCAGGGAGCATGCTCGCGGCTCGAACCGCAGCCAAAATTGTCGCCAGCGATGACGATCTTGGCGTTGCGATAAGCCGGCTTGTTGAGCACGAACTCTGGGTTTTCCGAGCCGTCCTCATTGTAGCGCATTTCCGAGAACAGGGCGGTGCCCAGGCCGGTGCGCTTGATGGTCTTGAGGTACTGCTTGGGGATGATCATGTCGGTGTCGATGTTGATGATCGGCAACGGCGCCGCGACACCCGTCAAAGTGGTGAATTTTTCCATGGATAGGGACCTCGCTTTGCCATGGGTCTTTGCGCAAAGCGGGGCCCGGGTCAAGTCGGCAGCGCCCGAAAGCGTTCGGCGGCCTGCGCGAAGCTCCCCGCCAGCCGCCCACGGCCGAGATTTGCCATTCAAACTTGTCGCGAGCCCCTCCCTGCGACACGCCGTGGGCTTGAGGCCGCCTCTGCTCTGGGCTAAGCCACTTCAAGGAGACATACCCAGCATGGCCAATCGGGCTGACATCACCATGAAGGAGATCGGCACGCTGTTTGCGCTGCTGGCGCTTTATGTGCTCGTCCTGCTGACCCCGCTCCATCAGGCCGCCGGCCTCCAGCGCGATCTCTCCGGCTTCGGCTTTGAAACCGTCGCCAGCTGGTCGGTCTGCGAAAGCCTCGCTGCCGACGCGAACGGCGATCCGCTCGCCGCCCAAAATGTGAAATGCCCGGCCGCCAGTCTCGGCAAGACCGCGCTTGCCGGCCCCGTGCCGCCCGTCTTGCTCATCGAGGCACCCGGGCTTTCCGATATCCTCACCTATGCCGAGGCAGGCGACAGCCGCTCCCTGCGCCGTCCCGACCATTTCGGGCAATCACGGGCCCCTCCAGTCCCGGTCTGAGTTTTGTCCCTGGCTGAACGCCAGACCCGACCGACCCAATTCTGGAGATCAAACATGATCCGTCTTTTCGCACGCGCCCTCGTGGTGTCGACCCTCGCCCTTTCCCCGCTCGCCGTTTCGGCCCATGAAGCCGGCGCCAAGCCCGCCCATGGCGCCCAGGCCGATGCGCCTGCCGGTCCCGCCGTGACTCTCGGCACTCTCGAAATCTCCGGCGCCTTCACCCGCGCCACCTTGCCCAACACCCCGGTCGGCGGCGGCTTCCTTACCATTGCCAACACTGGCGCCGAGGCCGATCGCCTCGTTTCCGCAGAGGCGGCCATTGCCAAGGATACCCAGATCCACGAGATGGCGATGGAAGGCGATGTCATGAAGATGCGCCAGCTCGCCGATGGCATCGAGATCCCCGCCGGTGAAACCATCACCCTCGCGCCCGGCGGCCTCCACATCATGTTCATGGGCCTCAACAGGTCGCTGGTCGAAGGCGAAACCGTGCCGGTCACCCTGACCTTTGAAAAGGCCGGCAGTGTCACGGTCGAACTCGCGATCGGCGCCGCCGCAGCTGCTGCGGCCAAGACGATGGGTCACTAAGCCATGGCCAGCTCACTCTCCCGCATTCGCCTTGTGCTCTGGATCGTGGTCGCCGCCTTTGCGGCCACCGCTACGGGGCTTTATTTCTTCGGCGCCACCCGCCCGACCGAAGCCGCCGGCATCGGCCATGGCGACTATGTGCTGACCACCGCCGACGGCAAGGATTTCACCCGCGAAGATTTCAACGGCAATCCCTCGGCGCTGTTCTTCGGCTTCACCCATTGCCCCGATGTCTGCCCCACCACGCTGGCGGAAATGACCGCCTGGAAGGCCGCCCTCGGCGATGAGGGCAAGGACCTCAAGGCCTATCTCATCACCGTTGATCCCGAGCGCGACACGCCTGAGGTGATCGGCGAATATGTGGCCTGGACCAATTTCGTCACCGGCCTGTCGGGCTCGCCCGAGGAGATCGCCAAGGCCACCAAGGCCTGGGCCGCCTTTTCCGAAAAGGTCCCGCTCGAAAACGGCGACTACACCATGGACCACACGGCCTCGGTGTTCCTGCTCAATCGCGACGGCGAATTCGAAGGCACCATCGCCTATCGCGAGGACACCCAGACCGCCATCGGCAAGCTGCAAAAGCTGATCAAGGGCTAAGGTTTTTTTGCCCCAGGCTGATTGAGCCTTAGAAGCGCACCAGCCCATCCCCTCCATCGTCATTGCCCGGCGTGTCCGGGCAATCCACCTCGCCCCAAATAGGATCACCCGGACAAGCAACCGTGGACATCACTGTTGGAATGCCGGTTCCTGTCGGGCGAT
>JADGNE010000055.1 GCA_015234425.1 Devosia sp. | reverse complement strand
CATTCGATTAACAGTCGAACGCTCTACCAACTGAGCTATCGCGGAACACTTTTCGGTAAGGCCTTTGGTTGGGGCCTTTCGGTTTGCCTTCGCGCTGAAGGCGTGGTCCATGTACCCCGGCTGATTTGGTTTGCCAAGTCCCCTTTGCATCTGTCTGTGAATAAAATTCAGAAACGTCAATGCTCCCGGTGCCTTGCTCGATTTCTCTCACATGCAGCCTTGGTAGTGGGACCCGCATTGTCAGGCCTGTCGGGCTCTCATTTGCAGGCCTATGAGGTCAGACAAGCTGTTGAGGCTTGCAAATGGATTCTCCGAGAGCATCGGGCTCCAGTCGACGCGCCTTGCGTCGAGCGCCGACAAGATGGCTCTCGGGCCCGCATCTGGCTCGTGCTTTCCGAGCGCGTCCCAAAGTGCCCCAAGTGGCCAGTGGGCATTCGTTGGATAAAAATCCGCGCCGAAGGCTGCATAGGCGGCCCGTTCGAGGCCCGCGGTCATGCGAGCGAAATAGTCGTCAGGAAGAAATGGCGAGTCCACTGCGACACTGACAAGACTGTCATGCGCCGAGCCCACCTCTCGGAGATAGTCTGCCGCAGCGGCGATTCCTGCCAGTGGTCCCTGCGATTCCATTTCCCTATCCGGAACACCGACAGCGCTCTTGGGAAGCTGCGTGCCCCGATGGCTGCCCGTCGACACCAGCAGCGCACCGTTGACCGCCTCGAGGCGATCCGCCACGCGATTGATGAGGCGTTGCCCTCCGATCAGGAGGTCGGCCTTGCGCACATGTCCCAGCCGTGAGCCGAGCCCGCCGGCAAGGATGACGGCGTGGATGGTCACGCTGGTTTCTTTGTGCGCAGCATGAGCAGCAGGACAATGCCTCCCACGAGGCCCCAGAAGGGGGCTCCGACCCCGAGGATTGTGACACCGGACGCTGTCGCGACAAAGGTCAGGATTGCCGGCAGTCGCATGTTTTCTTCTGCCAACGCGCCGGACAGCGCCGCGGCCAGGCTGGACAGCAGGGCAAGTCCAGCCACCGCCTGGATCAGCACGGGCGGCGACGCCGCAATAAAGGCTGCTGCAACGCTCGCGGCTGGGCCAAGGATCAGATAGACCACGCCCGCCGCAACCGGGGCCGGCCAGCGCCGATCCCGATTTGGATGCGCCTCCGGGCCGGCACAGATCGCAGCGGTAATGGCGGCGAGATTGCTGGTGTGTCCGCCAAAGAAGGCGGTGACCGCACTTGCAGCCCCGGTCAGCACGAACAATGGGGCCGGGCGGATATCGAAACCATTGGCTTTCATCACCGCGATCCCCGGAAGGTTCTGCGAAGCCATCGTCACCACATAAAGGGGCAGGCCGATCCGCACGATGGCGTCCCAGGTGAATACCGGCATCACCGGCACCAGCGCCGGCCAGGCCCTGTCCATTGCGCCTGCGGGCAAATTCGTGGTCGTGGCGAGGATGATGCCGGTCACCACGACTGCCACCGGCACCGCATAACGCCGCGCGAATTTCAACGCGATCATCCAGGCGAGGAGTATCGGCAGGGCGAGCATCGGTATTTCAGCCACTGCAGTGATCGGCGCGAGGCACAGTGTCAGCAGCATTCCGGCGAGCATGGCGTTGGCTAATGCCGACGGAATCGCGGCGATGGCGCGTCCAAGGGGCTTCACCAGCCCCGTAACGACGATAAGCAAAGCCGCGACGAGGAATGCACCTGCAGCGGCGGGGAAGGAGCCCACCGGTTCTCCGACTGTCAGAAGGAACGCAACGCCCGGCGTGGACCAGGCAAAGCTGATCGGTGTCTTCACCCGTGCTGCGACGACGATGTTGAGAATGCCGATGGCGATGCAAACCGAGAAAAGGCCAGACCCGGCCTGCTGCGGTGACGCGCCTGCCGCCGTCAGTGCGGCAAGAACCAGGGTGAACGTGCTGGCGTAGCCAACAATGGCGGCGAGGCCTCCCGCCAAGATCGGCTGGAGCAGATCGCGTCTTGCCGCCGTCACAGTCGCTGCGCTCTCGTTCATCCCGATTCCCCCGAATATGCGGACGTCAGGCTAGAGACAGGCTGGTCGCTTGGAAAGCTCGGCGGTGACAGCGTCGCCAATCTGCCTGCTGAATGCCAAAAAGCCCGCCAAAACAAGACTTTATTAATCTTTCGCGAGTGGAAAATTAACCATAATCGCAAATTCTGGGGCTCAAGTTTGCTTCATCCGGGTTTGCGCCGTGTCGGTTTCACGTCTTGTTTTATCTCTTGTGGTTGCCGGCGCCTTGTTGGGTGGATGTGCAAAGCCGATCAGTCCGGAACCGCGCCTCACCGATACCGCCCGGCCGGATCCGATCACCACCTCGGCCTATGTCAGCCCCGCAGTTGCCCGTATGGAGCAGCCCTTGCCAGTGGAAATTTTCACGCCCCGCAATATCTCGGGCCGCACGCTTGCTGTCGCCACCACCAGCGACATCGTCCTCAAGCCCGGTGAAGTCGTCCTGACATTTGATGATGGGCCGCGCCCCGGCAAGACGCCCGCCATTCTCGATACGCTCGAGGATTACGGTGTGAAGGCTACATTCCTGATGCTCGGCTCGGCGGCGGAAGCCAATCCGCGCCTTGCTCGCAAGGTTGCCGAGGGCGGACACACCGTCGGCAGCCATACCTATGGCCACGTCGACCTGTCCAAGCTCACGCGCCAGGAAGCGATCAACGAGATCGTTAAGGGTGAAGAAGCCGTCGCGGCAGCGCTTGCGGGCTCGGGAAAGGCGGCTGCCCCCTTCTTCCGATTCCCCTATCTCAGCCAGACCGGTTTCCTGCGGACCAATCTGCTGCAGAGCGGCGCGGTCGTGCTCGACGTCGACATCGACAGCAAGGATTATTATCGCGACAGCGCCGCCGTGGTCGCCCAGCGCACCATTTCGCGTCTCGATGCCCGTGGCAGTGGCATTATCCTCTTCCACGACATCCATCAGCGCACCGTGGACATGCTCCCTGCCTTTCTCGATCAGCTGGCCAGGAAGGGCTACACTGTCGTGCGGCTCGTCCCGCGCAACGGCAATATCTTCGGCCGTGATCTCATCACGGCGGGTATGGCCCAGGGGAATGCCGAGCAGCTCTGACCAAGAAAAAAGGCGCCCACCGGGCGCCTTATTCTTTTTCGGAACGGCAGGAACAGCCTAGTCCTCATCTTCCTCGACATCGGTCAGATAGACCGAAAATTCGATATCGATGCCGAAGCCCGCAATCGCAGCGACAGCATGGGCGGGCAGCCGCGCCGACATGGCCTCGCCATGTGGCGGATAGTCGAAGGCCATGTCGAGAACGGCGCGGCCAAGGCGGCGATCTTCCAGCATAGCGGCGATCGTCGGCCCGGACCGTTCGGCCAGTTCGAGAATCGCCCGCACCGGCTGGTCCACAGCCACGTCTACCTGCGCATAGAAGCTGCCGTCGGCGTCTTCTGCCTCATAGCGTGAGGTCAGCTGCTTGAGGGCCGTTTCCAGCGCCTCCAGCTCCAGCGTGACCCCGGACAGGCGAAGGGCCATGGCGAAGGGTTCAAAATCGCTCATCAGCTCCTCCCGGCCGTCGCGGCAAACAGGGCAATCGCCGCAGCGTTCGACACGTTGAGCGATTTGATCGGCCCTGGCATGTCCAGCCGCACCATCTCGTCGCACAGTTCGCGTGTGCGCTGGCGCAGGCCCTTGCCTTCGGCGCCGAGCACTACGGCCAGCGGTGTGGCGTCGGTGCGCGGCTTGAGCGGGCCAGGGGCTTCCGAATCAAAACCGAGGACGGTCATGCCGCGGTCTTTGAGTTTTTCCAGAGCGTCGGCCAGATTGCGCACTTCGATCATTGGCACGAGGTCGAGCGCACCCGAGGCGGACTTGGCCATTACGCCGGTTTCGCGCGGTGAGTGGCGGGCAGTGGTAATGACGGCATCGGCGCCAAACGCGCAGGCGGTACGCAGGATCGCGCCGACATTATGGGGATCAGTCACCTGGTCAAGGACGACAACCAGCTTGAGGGCATGGATGTCATCGAGGCCAAAACGGCTGACGGGGTCCACTTCCAGGGCGACGCCCTGGTGCACGGCCTCTCCGCCTAGCAGGCGATCAAGGTCCTTTGGCGTGGTCTCGCGCACGCTGACGCGGCCAATCTCCCCGCTCTCCTTGAGGCGGTTCAGACCATTGGGCGTGGCCAGCAGCTCCTTTTTGGTGCGGCCTGGATTGTCCAGCGCCGCCCGCACAGTGTGCAGGCCATAAAGATAAACGGGACCCTCGTCGGGGTCGTATTTGGGCTTGGGCGGAAATTTGTTGCGGCTCATGCAAAGCGCGTAGCGCCTTTTGCGCACGGCGGCAATGCCCCGCGGTGCGCAACCACAACGATGTCTGATTATTGCCTGGCAGGGGCTGGGGGACTCGAACCCACGACCCTCGGTTTTGGAGACCGATGCTCTACCAACTGAGCTAAACCCCTTCAGGCGAGGCTGTGTCTAATCGCAAAAATTCGCCGGCGCAAGAGGGATCGACGTTTTCCCCGGCTAGTGCGCCCGGATAGGGATTTCTCTGGTGCGCCTCTCGAACGCTCAGACTGTTTGGTCTTGAATTACCGGCTTCAGAATCTGTTTACCAGCAGGCAAATACCCTCGGATCGCCTGCGCAAGCCTCTGGTAGCGTGACATTTTTTTGGGGAGTGAGAGAGCGAAATGAGCAAACTGCCGACGGACTTTTACCTCAGGCCCGCGCTGTGGCATCTTCACAACCAAGGCGAAAACGGAAATCCCGGCATAGATATCAATGTCTTGCCCGTGTGGGAGGATTATACGGGCGAGGGCGTGAAGGTCGTCGTTTTCGACACAGGCATTGATGCGCGCCATCCCGATCTGGTCGGTAACTTCCTGCCGGACTACGCATATAACTTTTCGACTAATAGCCCTGGCGCCAACTATCTCGATCAGAAGGCCCCTCATTGGCACGGAACGTTCGTTTCCGGCCTGATTGCGGCGGACGGCGCGGAAGTGGGACTGCTCGGCGTCGCCTTTGGGTCCAAGTTCAGTGCCTATGCGGACTTCAATGGACCGCTCTCCAAGACGGCCTTCGCTCGTGCCGCGGATGAAGGCTTCGATGTCATGAATAACAGTTGGGGTGCGGACCTGCCGTTCCTGTCCATTTTCCACAGTGACCCTCTTGGCGAGGCGAGCATGACCCATGCTGTGGAGCACGGGCGGGATGGCTTAGGGCTCAACATCGTTTTCGCCGCCGGCAACGCCTATAGCTTTGCCAAGCTGCTCGAAGACATTGGCTATACGTGGTCGGGTGAGTACTCGTTGGCGGATGCCAATGGTTCAAGCTATCAGAACTCGCGGTTCTCGATCACTGTAGCGGCGCTCGATCGGGACGGCACTTATGCCGACGGTGAAGACGCGCTGGGTTACAGCACGCCCGGCGCTCCCGTGCTGATATCGGCACCTGGAACCGGCGTTTTTTCGACAAACGTGACGGGCCCTCATGGCTACGGCACCGACCTTGCCGTTAAGAACTCTGGCACGTCTTTTGCAGCGCCTGTTGTCAGCGGTGTGGTCGCGCTGATGCTCGAGGCGAACCCCCTGCTGGGCTATCGCGACGTCAAGGAAATCCTGGCCTATTCTGCCCGTCTCAACGACCAGGACGACCCGTCCTGGATGGTCAATGGCGCCAGCAATCACAATGGTGGAGGCCTGCTGACCAACGACAACTATGGCTTCGGCATGGTCGACGCCACAGCTGCGGTTCGCCTGGCGGAGACCTGGCACAAGCAGAGCACTTACGCCAATGAGAAGGTGGTCTCCGACAGCGACAGCACCGAAACGCAGATCGTGGATGGCGGTGTCATAGAATACCAGTTCCAGCTGTCCGGCGGCGTTAGCGTTGAAACCGTCGAGCTGGATTTCGACATCACCCATGCTGAGATGGGCGATCTGGTCATTGAGCTAATATCCCCCGAGGGGACGAGCTCGATGCTGTTGTACCGTATTACGGATGGCCGTGCCACGGAGCTGACCCGCGCTGTCTATGAATCCAAGGGGGGAACGTTCGACAACACGCAGGTCATCCACACGCTTACCAGCAACGACTTCTTTGGCGAGTCGAGCACTGGAACATGGACGCTCCGAATCGCGGACCAAAAGCTGGGCAACACCGGCGTTGTCCACAATCTGGCCTTGCGCGCTTACGGGGCGGAAGACAGCGTCGATCAGACCTACATCTATACCAACGACTTCGCCTTGGTTGCAGCGGACGATCCATCCCGCACGACGCTGACCAATTCTACCGGTACGCACACGCTCAATCTCGCCGCGGTTACCGATGCCGTCACAGTCAATCTGGGGACTGGAAAGGCCAACATCGTCGGCACTGATATGACCATCACTGCCGGCACAAATATCGGGACCATCTTCACTGGCGACGGTGCCGACCTCGTTACGCTCACCAGCACCGGCGGCACTGCCATCCTGGGGCGCGGCAATGATACGGCGCAGGCCACCGCTGGCGAAATTGACGGCGGCCGCGGCTTCGATCGTCTGATGCTGGCAGACGCGTTAGATCAATATCAAATCGTCTCCAACGCAGGTGCTGTCTCCCTGACGCACCGGGACGGCAATGACCTCGTGCTGGCGACCGGTGTTGAGTTCGTCGAGTTCGGTCAAGGCGCGAGCGACATTCTGGTGCTCGCCGCCAATGCGGTGCAGGCCGAGGTGGCCAAGCTCTATGACTTCATCCTCGGTCGTGCAGCAGACTTCAATGGGCTCGCCTATTGGGTGGCGCAGGCGGAGGAGGGCGCCGGGGTCGGGGCTATCGCCCGCTCATTTGTCGCCAGCGGTGAATTTGATGCCGTCGGCGGAGCGCTGTCCAACACCGATTTCATCGACATGCTCTACCTGCAGATGTTCAATCGCGCTCGCGACGATGACGGCGCCAGCTTCTGGCTCGGACAGATCGACGCTGGCGTCGATCGTACCGAGATCGCTCTGGGCTTTGCCGCCTCTGGCGAAGCCAGCGCGATGCAGTTCGATCATATCCGCCTCGTGGGCTCGGGAGCGGAAACGCTCTTCGCCTGATACAGAAATACCGGGCAGGGCGCGTGCGCCCTGTCCAGTACACCACCCCGTGAAGAGGGGAACGCTGTCATCCCGTCTGGATTGTCCCTTCTGACACCACCAACAAAGGGATCGTTACAATGGATCACAGCAACCACGTGCGCCTCGGCGCTGCTGAACTCACGCCGGATGTCCTGACAAACGCGACTATCTACGGCGCAGACGACCATAAGATCGGCAAGGTCGACCACGTCCATGGTGTAGGAGCCTCGAGCACTGCCATCATTGATGTCGGTGGTTTTCTCGGGACTGGCGCCAAGCCCGTCGCGGTGCCGCTCAGCGATCTGGATTTCATGCGTGATGAGCATGGCGCGGTCCACGCCGTAACCAGCTGGACCAAGGATCAGCTCATGGAGATGCCCGAGCATCACCACTAGATAAAAGGCCCGCCTCGAGCGGGCCGCTTTTTTTGGTCGCACGCGGAGGCGGCTAGATTTACACCACGCCGCCCGACTGCGTAATCACCTCGACCAGCCGTTGCATTTCATTCCGCGAACATGGCTTGCCGAACCGCTCGATATGATCGAAACGCTCGGGAATGGAACCGTCGTTGTAACCGGTCGCAAAGACGAACGGGATAGACTGATGGGCAAGTTCATCCGCCAGTGGAAACACCAGTTCCCCCTGCAGATTGACGTCCAGCACGGCGGCATGAATCTGTTTGTCAGCGATCATCTTGCTGCCCTGGGACACGGTACCCACCGGACCAATGACTTCTGCGCCGAGGCTTTCGAGAGCCTCTACCAGGTCCATGGCGATCAGATATTCGTCCTCTGCGACGAGAATTCGCCGCCCGCTAAGCTCTTTCATCCCGAGCCTCCCCGTGATCGATACATTGGGCAGGTTTCATCACCCATACTAAGTGCACTGCACGGCGATTCAATCCCCCTGTGCGGCGGATTTGCGGCGCGTTCACGCTAGTCGGGGCCCACATCGCTCTCAACCTGGCTGCCTTCTGGTAACGAACCGGTTCCCGGAGTTTTGTCCGTGTCGGTCACCTCCTTGCGCGCATGAGGTCCGGCCAGCGGGCGCTGTTCGGTGCGTTCAGTCGTCGTGGGTGATGTCTGCTCTTTTTCCGATTTCTGTATGGGAGCCTCCGCAGTTTTGCACTTCTTCAACACAGAAAATGCGTGGAAGTTCCAGCAAGTCCGGCTGGTGCAGGCAGCCAATTGCGCCTGGGCGGCGTCCAGTGAGGTGGAAAAATACCACGGCGGATCGTGGTTGGGGACGGGCACAATCCGGAAGAACAGCCGCCGCTCACCGTGGGTCTCAGACTTTCAACGGCAATTCCTAACCTGGGTTAAAGCCATTCCGAAGCCGGGCATTCTTTCTCCCAAATTTAGGCCCAGCTTTTGTGGGGATTTCCGTAGAGCCTCAGTCTAAAAGTGCCCGGGAATGCTCAATTCATTCGGCTTTTCAGCTAAATCCCGGACGCGGTTGCGATTTCTGATCTTCGCTCATCTCGATCAGCAGGTGAGACCGAAAGCCTGCTCTTGCGTTCTGTTCACACTGGCAGCTGGGAAATGCCACTGGGAGTAGACATGAAATTATACCGGAACGACCGAGGCGGCGATTTCCTCGCCAGGCTTTCCGAACGCGGGACCTTGGGTGGGATATCGGGCGAGGCGATTGCAGCACTGCCGTGGACGCGGCAGGATCTGGCAAACCGAGCACCGATTGTGTTGCAAAACCGCTTGGCGATCATCGGCGCCGGGTGGATCGGACGCCACCGCAGTTCTGTTATGGGGCGAGACCAACTTCTGGCGCTGTTTCTCCCCGGAGAAATCTGCGGCTATGGGGTCCTGCTGAGCGAGCCCACCGATACTGTGCTGATGGCCCTGACGCCTGCGACGGTGTGGAGCCTGCCGGCAGCTGACTTTTTAGCGTTAGGAGAAAAGCACGCCGAGGTCATCGCAGCCGTTATGGCTGGGCTGGCACGCGAGAGGGCAGTCTCCGACGAACATTTGATTTCCATCGGCTCTCGAAACGCCCTGGCGCGGATGGCTCACCTCATCTGCGAGCTGCAACAGCGCTTCTCCGGCCCTCGGGGAGGCGCGGACGGGCTGATCGAGTTTCCTCTGAGCCAGACACGCTTGGCCGACTATCTCTGCCTCTCGAGCGTCCACGTCAACCGCACCCTGCAGGCGCTCCGTCGAGAGAATCTGATCGAGACTCAAGGGCGTTATCTGCGCGTCCTCGATACGGCCAAATTGGCCGAAATCGGTGGCTTCAAATCGTCGTACCTTGATCTGCCAGCTTTGCCAGTCGCATCCGCATCATCTTGAGGAGCAGACGCGACAGGCGGTCTTGGCCGTCGTTCGGCTCTCTGGCAGCCGCATCCACGACGATTGGCCTGTCGAGATGTCGCGGGGATGAGACCAGCCGGTCCATCTCCGTGACCAGTTCGTCGCACAGATAGGGTTTTTGCACATAGGGCATGCCGCGGAATCGTTCGGGGATGTGCTCGCTGCCCATGGCAGTGGCGAAAATCAGCGGCGTGCCGCGTTCCAGCAGCAGGTCCGCCAGGTCAAACACCGTCTCCGAATGCAGCCGCACGTCGAGAACCGCACCATCCACTCTGCGGCTCAATAGATTCGCTGCATAAAAGGGAGTCGGCGCCGGCCCCAGAATCGTCGCGTCGTGCCGCCGAAAGTACTCACAAACTTCGTTGGCGAGAAAATAGTCGTCCTCAACGACCAGAATGCGTTTGCCTCGGAAATCCATGTCCGTCCCAATTGTCATTGCTCGTCAGGAATGGTGGCTGATCCGGCCGGCGGACCTTCAGTCACCGCTTGAGCCCTAACGATACCGGGGCCATCCCGATCCATCGACAACATGGGTTAGTCGGAAACGTTTTTTCTGTTTTGAGACTGGTTCCACAACACGGTCGAATATCTCAGCGCGCTGCGGGCACTGGAAGCGCTGTTGTGGAAAAGAAAAAAGCCTCCCAGAGGGAGGCCGGTGGTGGAGGGGACTGGATTCGAACCAGTGTACGCTAAGCGGTCAGATTTACAGTCTGATGGATTTAACCACTCTCCCACCCCTCCACATTTCCGGGTAGGACCCGAAGCGCATTTGCGTTTCGTTGGGCGGTTTATGGTTGCCCGTCGCAAGAGTGTCAACACCCTTGAAGCGTCTACCCAAAAGAAATCGCGCAACGGATGAAAAAACCCATCTCATCCACAGGCCCGGTCTTGCATTTCACGCCCCGTCTACGCTAAGCCATCGTACGCCTCGGCGCTCCGGGCGGGTATAGCTCAATGGTAGAGCAGCAGCCTTCCAAGCTGAATACACGGGTTCGATTCCCGTTACCCGCTCCATCTATCTCCTTGAGATAGCTGCTGATTTACGATTGAGCCCGTGGATCCGTTTCATTCCGTTTCAATGCCGTTTCAAGAGCGCAATTTGGCGCGTGCTTCGGCGACTCGGCGATTGTTCGCCAGGTCATCATTACGGACATAGACCAGCGTCGTTTTTGACGTGGTGTGCCCAGCCATTTTGCGCGCCGCATCAAGGTCGCCAGTAGCTTCTTCTGCCTCCGAGATGGCTCCAGCTCGAGCATCCATCGACCACACGTCTACCGGCACGCCGGCGGCCTCAGCGATCTCCCGCCATTCCTGAGAATAATAATTCTCGCGGTAGGGCAGGCCGGTCCTCTCTGAGACGATCAAGGGCCCGACGCTGGGCAGCGGTGAAGCCTTTAGCACCTCCATGACAAGCGGGCAGGCTGTCAGGTCGTGACGAGTTGCGGCTTTGCCTTTGCTCGTCACTAGCACTGTCAACACTTTGTCGACGGAGACGTCAGACGCTGTGAGCCCGCGCCACTTCGTTTTTCCGCGGATGATCCCGCCAGTATCGCCTTCCTCAATGGGCAGCCATTCGCCGATGATGTGGATACGCCTTAGCGCCGTGTCCCACTGGATAGCCTGAGTTACCGCAATCGACGGGCGGCCCAGCTCGAGCGCTTTCAGGCAGATGGACCTGGCGTGGGCGTATTCCATCTTCACGCGCCGCGGCTCTGGCGTGGCGAACCGGATCAGCGAGAGAATTTCCCTCGCCTGCGAGGAGCCGCGCAGCTTCTGCTCGACACCATAGGACAGCACCGACCGCAACTTGCGGATCGCGCCATGAGCGCGCCGGGTCAGCCCACCTTTTCCCCATTCACGATACCAGCGACGGAAGTCCTCGCCCCTCAGGGCCGGGATTTGCCGTGCACCAACAGTCTTGCTGATCAGCCGAAGCGACGGATCGTAGTCCCGTATCTTCGTGGCATGCTTAAGGGCCTGATACGGCGAGTTCTCGTCGGTGCGATACAGGACGATCAGCGAGTTGATCGTGCCGTCATAAGTCGGAGCGGCGCTCCTGCCTTCGAGATCGGCAAGAAGCTCATCCGTCCAGGCGCGGCATTGGGCGGCGATTTCGTCGTCTGATAGGGCTTGGTCTATCGGTCGCATTGGAAGGCCCTTGGGGGCCTTGCTTGAGGCTCTGGCGGGGTTCCAGTAATGCGCCACAGTGCCGTCAGCCCGCTTCCGGCTTTGATAGCCGGGTCGGTCTTTACGTCGTGCGGTCAATTGAAGTTTTCCTCTCCATCGTCGACAACCGCCCCCATGGCGGCGCCTACGGGGGAGGATATGCCTGCGCGGCGGTCAAAGAAATGCTCCACGGCGCGGCGGTCGGTTTTATTGATCAAGCTGTCTCGCCGCGGGAAACGAGCCGTGCACCGCAACCGATTGAGCGCGCGCTCGCTCAGGCCGAAGTGCAGGCGCAGTTCTTCGTCAGTCATGAACCTCGGCGGATGCAGCAGCGCACCGTTTGCGCGCTGGCTCTCTTGCATCACTTCCCTCCATTGAGTGCAGCGGTGAGGATCTCGCGGGCGTCGTCATCGCACAGAGCAATATCGAGGTCGTCGGCCTTCGTCATTGCCAGGAAGACGGCATCCTCCGTCACCTCGCTTGGGGCCTCCTGTGGGGTGGGGTGGGCGTATAGGGGGCGAACCGTAGCTGGCGGCCTGACCGTGATGGAGGCGGCCCAATTGTTGGCCTGCGCCTCTGATCGGAATAGCTTTGGGTGCATGATGCAATTGGGACGCTCTGCAACCCAGTAATAGGCCTCCCCCTCTGAGGGGGCTCCGATGGCGGATAGGGCGGAGCGAAGGGCTTCCTGATCGAAAATCGTTACGCTTGCCGTCTCGCTCTCTATGGCCAGATCAGCGTCGGCGCCGGCTATATCGAGATCGTCGGCAATGACGGGGCGCTCGATGATCTGCGCGCTCGCTATGCCTTTGACGGCTACGCGCTGAGGATCAAGACCATTCCACGCCTGCGGCCCAGATATGCCGATGCTGTGACCATCTTCGCCGGCACGGTCGAGCAACTCGAAATGGGCTGGGACAAGGTGACGGTGCGCATTCGCGACCGGCTGGCAGAACTCGATGTCGAGCATCAGGATCTTCTCTATGCCGGCACCACGATTTCTGGTGGCATGAATGAAGCCGAGGGCACGCCAGACGATCTCAAGGGCAAGGGCAAGGAACTGGCCTATGGCGCGCCGCTCATGGTGCCGGCCGTGGAGGCCAATCCGTTCGACAATATCTTTGGGCTCGGGACTGACGGTTTCGACGCCGTCGAGGAAGTAAGCGACCGGGGCGTGGCGCTCACCGCGACCGGCATGGATTATTCGACGATTGTAGCCTTGCGGAGTGCCAGCATTCCGGGCGGGCGCTATGCCACAGCCAAGGCGCTCGGGCTGATCCGCACCGGCAGCAAGCCCGTGGGGCAATTGACTGCGCGGCCAGTAGAAAAAGCGTCTGCATCAGACCGCACGGCGGCGCAGATCGCGCGACGGATGCTATTGCGAAAGGGCTTCGTCGCGGGTCAGCACTTCATTGCCTCGGACATTGCCGACCTCGATGCTCTCAATCCGGCGTCGATCGGCTACTGGATGCCGCCGGAGGATCAAACGACGCTGATTGCCGTCCAGCGGGTGTTGGGCTCGATCGGCGCCAGCATCGTGCCGGATCGGCTCGGTGTCTTTCGGATGATGCGGTTCGGCGAGCCCTCTGGCTATCCGACCGTGATACTGACCACTGCCGAGATCCTCGAGGGCAGCATCAATCTACTGGCCACGGGAGACGAGGGCAGGGGCGTGCCAGCATGGCGCGTCACCGTGCAATACGCCCGCAACTGGTATCCGATGGCGCGGGACAATCTCGATGTCGCGACCGCGGAAGCGTTCAAGGCCTTCGCCACCAGTGAATGGCGCAGCGCTGTTGCCGAGGCCACTGCCGTCAAGGCCGTGCATAGGCTGGCCAGCGATCTGACCTTCGAGACCTATCTCACCGGTGAGGCGGATGCGCAGGCGGAAGCAGAACGGCTGCTGGCCCTGCACGCCGCGCCGCGGGAGCGCTTTCAGGTGAAGGTACCGAGCTTTTACGTGGATCGGGTCGAGCTCGGCAATGTCGTGCGCCTGCAGCTCGGCCGCTTCGGCCTCAGCGCCGGCAAGGATTTCGTCGTCATCGGCATCGTCGAAAACTTTGCCAGCGGCAACACCACTTTGGACCTCTGGGGGTAAAATGATGCCGGCCTACAACGTCATTATCTGCCATCCCAACCGGATCGACGGCGCCGAGTTGTCTGGCGGTGCCTGGGTGGAGAGCCTGCCGCTGCCCAATATGCAGGACCGCGCCTTTGCCCGGGTGGCGCGGACCATTGACCTTACGGCACTCTCGACCTGGTTTGTCGTCACCTTCGATCGGCAGCGCACCATCCGCGCCATTGCCATCATCGCGCACAACATCACGACCGGCGGTCGTATCCGCATCCGCGCCTCCGACGCTGCGGACTTTTCCGTAGTCAAATATGACGAGACACGCGATGCTTGGCCCTCGGCCAGCGCCGATTGGAACATCGACCAGCTGGAGTGGGAAAACGACAATTACTGGCTCGGCTCCTATAGCCAGGAAGATGCCGAGGGTCAGACACCGATTTCCCAGCGCGTGCTGCCCGACGCGGTTCAGGCCCGCTATTGGCGCGTCGACATCATTGACCCAGCCAACCCAGCGGGCTTCATCGATATCGGTCGCGTCTTCATTGGCGACGTGTTCGTCAATCCGCACATCAACTACAGCTATGGCGGATCGCTCGGCTATGAGGATGCGACGACGGTGCAGACCGCGCTGTCGGGGGCAGAATATTTTGACCCGCGCGAGCCGCTCCGCGTGGCCCGCTTCCAGCTCGCCCATCTCAGCCACTACGAGGCCTTTACCCAGGCACTGGAACTGACCCGACGCGCCGGCATCTGGCGTGAAGTTCTCATCATTCTCGATCCGACAGACGCCGAGTTCGGTGCGGTGACGTGCTTCATTGGCCGTCTGCGCCAGCTCAATCCGCTGGAGCAGGTGGCCTGGCAAACCAATTCCATGGCCTTCGAAGTAAAGGAGCTGCGCTGATGGCGCTTCCCGATTTCCCTACTGCAGGCGCCGCCGAGATCTCCGGCACCAGCAGCGATGACATGATCAATGGCGGGCACCGCACGCGGTTCTTCCCGTTGCTCAATGCGGTCCTTGCACTGGCCAGCTGGCATCGCCCTCTCCGCGGCCGATCCAAAAGGAACGTGGACGGTTCGGACTTCTACTTTTGGCACGGCGACAATTCTGCCGCGCTCTGCGTTGGGACCCTGTTTGTCATTGCCGGCGGCGCACGTCTGGCCACGGCCAATGGGCTCGCCAATTTCACACCACGCAGCTTGCCCGCAGGAGCTTATGTGGACCTGCTTGCTGGAGTGCCAGGGCGGCTCTTTGCGGGCGGTTCTGAGACATGGCTGACGGCGACAGATGGGGCCGCTTGGTCGGCGCCGGCGGACAATCCCTATAAGGGAGCCGCGACCCGGCCGCGCGCAGCCTATAAGGCCGATGGCCGCTGGGTCGTGCATTGGGCGGACGGCAACCTCTCCGTCAGTGAGAACGACGCCGACTGGACAAAGATCGACAGCCCGGGCCTGCCTGCCCAGCCATTCACGGTCGCTTGGGCGATCTAGGTCCTGTTGACAAACTGGATTCCCAAATCGGGTTTGCCGTGATTCAAGACT
>JADGNE010000054.1 GCA_015234425.1 Devosia sp. | reverse complement strand
AGGCCAAGTGGTTCGGCAAGGACAAGCTCAATGCCTGGGACCGCAATGCGCCGCTCCCCACCAGCGATGATCGCATCTGGGACTGGGACAGCGCCGTCTCCACCGTGCTTGAGGCCTATGGCAAGTTCTCGCCCGAGCTGGCCGAGGTCGCAAAACCCTTCTTCAATTCCGGCTGGATCGACGCCCCGGCCGGCAATGGCAAGCGCTCGGGCGCCTTTGCCCATCCCACCGTGCCCAGCGCTCATCCGTATCTCATGCTCAACTATCTCGGGCGCACCCGCGATATCATGACGCTCGCCCATGAGCTCGGCCATGGCGTGCACCAGAGTCTCGCTGCCGCGCAGGGGCCAATCCTCGCCAATACCCCGCTGACCCTGGCCGAAACCGCCTCCGTGTTCGGCGAGATGCTGACCTTCCGCTCGCTGCTCGAAAAGACCACCGACCCCACGCAGCGCTTTGCGCTCCTCTCCTCCAAGGTCGAGGACATGCTCAACACGGTCGTGCGGCAAATCGCCTTCTATACCTTCGAGCGCCGCGTCCATACGGCCCGCCGGCAGGGTGAGCTGCGGACCGAGGAAATCAACGCCATCTGGCTGGAAGTGCAGGCAGAATCGCTCGGCGACGGCGTCATTTCCAATGACGGCTACGAGAGCTTCTGGACCTATATCCCGCACTTCATCCATTCGCCCTTCTATGTCTATGCCTATGCCTTCGGTGACTGCCTTGTGAACTCGCTCTATGCGCAGTATGAGAAGTCCAACGAAGGCTTTGCAGAGCGCTATTTCGAGCTTCTCAAGGCAGGGGGCAGCAAGCACCATTCCGAACTGCTCGCGCCGTTTGGACTGGACGCCAAAGACCCCAACTTCTGGTCGCTTGGCCTGTCGATGATCGAGGGGCTGATCGATGAGCTTGAGGCGACCTCGCCCTGAGGGCTTGGGCGCCCGAACAAGTAGACGACGATTGTAGAGGACCATATGGCCAACCATCAGCATCCGCCCACCGTGCGTGAATCCGCAAATGACTACCGGGAGCACGAACGCACCTATAATGGCTTCATTACCGGGGTGAAGTGGACAATCTACGGCACCGCGATCTCGATGGTTCTCCTCTACTTCGTGATCCAGCCCTAAAATAATCAGACGACGCAGGCCCATGAAAACGAGCCTGCCCGCGGCAGGCGGGTAGGAGAGTTTTTATGAAGATTGCCGTGCTCCGCGAGGCATCGACCGGCGAAAGCCGCGTCGCTGCCACTCCGGAAACTGTCGCCAAGCTCATCGGGCTGGGTGCAGAGATTGCAATAGAAGCCGGTGCGGGACTGGGCTCCCGCATCAGCGATCAGAACTTCGCCGCAGCCGGCGCCAGCCTTGGCTCCCGCGTCGAAGCCATCGACAACGCAGACATCATTCTCTGCGTCCGCCGCCCCAGCGCGGCCAGCCTTGCCGGGGCCAGATCCGGCGCCCTCCTCATCGGTGCGCTCGACGCCTTCGGCCATGAAGCCGAGATTGCCGCGTTCGCCGCATCGGGGCTGACGGCCATTTCCATGGAATTCATGCCGCGCATCACCCGCGCGCAGGTGATGGACATTCTCTCCTCCCAGGCCAATCTTTCCGGCTATCAGGCCGTCATCGAGGCGGCGGCGCTGTTTGAACGCGCCATGCCGATGATGATGACCGCCGCCGGCACCGTCCGCCCGGCAAAAGTTTTCGTCATGGGTGCCGGGGTTGCCGGGCTCCAGGCCATCGCCACCGCGCGGCGCCTGGGTGCCGTGGTGTCGGCAACCGACGTGCGCGCCGCTGCCGGCGAGCAGGTGGAATCGCTGGGCGCCAAGTTCGTCATGACCGACGCTCTCAAGGATGCCTCGGGCACGGGCGGCTATGCGCGCGAGTTGACCTTGACCGAGCAGGCGGCCCAGGCCGAGCTCGTCGCCGGCCACATCGCCAAGCAGGACATTGTCATCACCACGGCGCTCATTCCCGGGCGACCGGCGCCAAAGCTGGTCACTGCGGCCATGATCGAGGCCATGACCCCGGGCGCCATCGTCGTCGACCTCGCGGCCGAGCGCGGCGGCAATGTGGAGCTGACCCGGGCCGACGAGATCGTCGAGCACAATGGGGTAAAAATCGTCGGCTACACCAATATGGCCAGCCGCATACCCACCACCGCCAGCCAGCTTTACGCGCGAAACCTCCTCGCCTTCATCGAGACGCTCGTGGACACGGCGAGCAAGAGCCTCGCCATCACCTGGGATGACGAGCTGGTCAAGGCCACGGTGCTCACCCGCGACGGCGCCATCGTTCACCCCAATTTCACCAGCACGGCGACGCTGCCGCCGAAAAACGTTCCGCTCGAACCGCCCCCGAGAAAAGTCGCTGACGCGCCAAAGGGAGACGCATGATGGACAGCACGACCGTTGAACCCACCGCCGATCTGGCCGCGGCGATTGCCCATGGCGCGCTGGGGGGAGCGATTGACCCCTTCACGTTCCGGCTGGCGATTTTCGTCCTCTCCATTTTCGTCGGCTATTTCGTGGTCTGGAGCGTCACCCCGGCCCTTCACACCCCGCTGATGAGCGTCACCAATGCCATTTCCTCGGTGATTGTCGTCGGCGCCCTGCTCGCCGTCGGCGTGCAACTGGCAACTGACGCCAGCTGGGTTTCAAAGCTCTTCGGCTTCATTGCTCTCGTCTTTGCCAGCGTGAACATCTTTGGCGGATTTCTGGTCACCCAGCGCATGCTGGCCATGTACAAGAAGAAGGGTTGAGCCGTGATCGACGCCAATATCGCCGCCCTTCTCTATCTCGCCGCCGGTATCCTCTTCATCCTCGCGCTACGGAGCCTTTCCAGCCCCTCCTCGGCCCGGCAGGGCAATCTCTACGGCATGGTCGGCATGGCCATCGCCATTGTCACCACACTGCTCGTGGCTGCGCCCAATGACTGGGCCAGCTGGTTGCTGATCATCGGTGGCATCGGCATCGGCGGTGGGATCGGGGCCTATATCGCCCGCTCGGTGAAGATGACCGATATGCCCCAGCTGGTCGCGGCCTTCCACTCTCTGGTCGGACTTGCCGCCATCTTCGTCGCCGCCGCAGCGCTCTATGCGCCCGTCGCCTTCGGCATTGTCGATCCTTCGGGGCATATCCATGCCCAGGCGCTCATCGAAATGTCGATCGGCACCGCCATTGGCGCCTTCACCTTTACCGGCTCGGTCATCGCCTTTGCCAAGCTCAACGGCAACATGTCCGGCAAGCCGATCATCCTGCCGGCCCGCCATCTCATTCATATCGTCATCGGCATTGTGCTGGTGGCGCTGGTCTGGGCCTTTGCCGTCACCGGCAATCCCTGGCTCTTCTGGCTGATCACCATTCTCGCCCTCGTGCTGGGCGGACTGATGATCATCCCCATTGGCGGCGCCGACATGCCGGTCGTCGTCTCCATGCTCAATTCCTATTCGGGCTGGGCGGCCGCCGGAATCGGCTTCACCCTGGGCAATACCGCGCTGATCATCACCGGCGCCCTCGTCGGCTCCTCGGGCGCCATCCTCTCCTACATCATGTGCAAGGCGATGAACCGCAGCTTCATTTCCGTCATCCTTGGCGGTTTTGGTGGCGACGCCGCTGCTGCCGGCTCAGGTGCGGAAGAGGATCGCCCCGTAAAACAGGGCGCGGCTGAAGACGCGGCGTTCCTGATGAAAAACGCCGGAAAAGTCATCATCGTGCCCGGCTATGGCATGGCCGTTGCCCAGGCCCAGCACGCCCTCCGGGAAATGGCCGATCAGTTGAAAGCCGCCGGCGTCGAAGTGAAATACGCCATCCATCCGGTGGCCGGCCGCATGCCGGGGCATATGAACGTGCTCTTGGCCGAAGCCAATGTGCCCTATGACGAGGTTTTTGAGCTCGAAGACATCAATTCCGAATTTGCCCAGGCCGACGTCGCCTTCGTCATCGGCGCCAATGACGTCACCAACCCCGCCGCCAAGACTGACAAGACCTCGCCGATCTACGGCATGCCGGTTCTCAACGTCGAGGATGCGGGCACGGTGCTGTTCATCAAGCGCGGCATGGCGGCAGGTTACGCAGGGGTGCAGAACGAATTGTTCTTCCGCGACAACACCATGATGCTGTTCGGCGACGCCAAGAAGGTCACGGAGGACATTGTCAAGTCGCTAGGCCACTGACCGACCGCAGTGTCTGATCACCAGAGCCCCGCTCCAGCGGGGCTTTTTCTTTTCCGGTTTCCAGCCCTCTGCCGCTGTCCTAATCTTCCGTCAGGGAGGCATCATGGCGCGCGCACCGCAAGAGGGGGCCAACAGGTCCAAAGAGATCAAGCGTCAGGCCGTGGTCATCGTCCACGGCCAGGGCGAGCAGCGCCCCATGGGCACGATCCGCGACTTCGTCGAAGTGCTCTGGCAGGAAAACCCTGAACTCGATACGCCCGGGGAAACCCATCCGCGCCCGCGCCCGATCTGGATCGTTCCGGACGACAAGAGCGGGCTCTACGAACTCCAGCGCATCACCACGCCCGAGCACAATGGTCGGCGGACCGATTTCTTCGAGCTCTATTACGCCGATCTCCTCAACGCCACGCCGCTGCGCAATCTCTGGCGCTGGATCAAGCGCCTTCTCTGGGTCGATCCCGGCTATGTGCCGCGCCACATGCGCTGGCCTTGGGCGGTGTTCTGGATCATCACCGTGGTCAGCATCATCTCGGCGCTGGGCGCGCTCCTCGCGCTGCCCAAACTGCTGTCCATGGATTGGTACGACCACTTCACCTCGCCCGACGCCGCGCGCGGGCACATCATCTCGCTGACGGCGCTGGGCCTGATCCTCGCGCCGAAATTTGCCCGCTGGCTCGCTGTCCTCAAGCGCATCCCCACCCAGCTCCTCGTCTTCATCATTGCCGTGGGCGTGCTCGACAGCTTTGGCTGGAACGGCCATGTGGTCAATCTGATGGTGTTGGGGTGGCTGGCCTATCTCGCCGACAATCTGCTGCTGCCCTATTTCGGCGATGCGGCAAGCTATCTCTCGGCCCAGACCGAAACCGTCCAGAGCCGTCAGGGGGTCAGGAACCGGGGCCTCGCGCTTCTCAAGGCGCTGCATGAAGACCCCGAATATGATCGGGTCATCGTCATAGCCCATTCGCTGGGCTCGGTTCTGGCCTATGACCTCCTGCACATTCTCTGGCGCGAGGTCGGGCCGACCAAGGACAATCCGCCCTGCGCCGAGGCAGAGGCCGCGGTGGCCGCGGTTGACGCGTTTGTCGCCAAAGCGCCGGCGGACCCATGGTCCCCGGAGCTGGTGGCGCAGTATCAGGCCCTGCAATGGGCAGCCTTCGAGGCGCTGAGCCGACAAAAAGGCACGGTCGGCGGGGTCGGATCAGGCTGGAAGGTTTCCGACCTCATAACTCTTGGCACGCCGTTCTCCAGCGCCGAATTCCTCATAACGGATGGGCGGGCCGATTTTACCCGCATGAAGGCCGAGCGCGTCCTCCCCACGGCCCCGAGCCAACCCTATGACGAGACACATGGCGCGCTCTATCCCGATGGCGAAAAGGGCAAGGTCGCCCATCACGCGGCGTTATTTTCCACCGTGCGCTGGACCAATCTCTTTGATCGCTTTGATTCCTGGATGTTCTTCCTCGGCGACGCCATTTCGGGCCCGGTCGCCGGAGCCGAGCGCTTTGGCCCGGGCGTGCGCGATGTGGATGTGCCCATCGTCTGGGGGCGGCTGGGCTGGCGCATCTTCACCCACAACCTCTACTGGACCGATACGGCCGCAGAGGGCGATCCGCCCGCCGCCCATATCGACGCCTTCCGCGAGGCCGTGGGCCTCGAGCGGACCCAGGCCGCCTCGCCTCAATAGTGCGGCGGCGGCTTTTCCGTCGCCGGATCGGCGATATAGGAGCCGGTGCGAACCTGCTCTTCGAGCATGACGAGCTTGCGCGTCAGCAGATCAATGGTTTTCCATTGCTCGGTGAGGGCCGTGTTGAGGTCCTCGATCGCCTGATCCTGATAGGCGATGCGCGTTTCGAGCGCGTCGATCCGCTCGCTAGTGTCGGAATTGGCCATGGCGCCCATCCTAAATATGATAGCTCCCCGGCATAGGGGGCCGGGCGCGCTTGCACAAGCCGTCTCAGCCTCTGCCGTAACAGCGCTGGCGTCGCCGCCGCAACCGCGAACAAGTTTACGTATACGGAACCCAAGTGCGGGCCGCGCCATTGATCCCCTGCAATCGCAAGGGAAGCCAAGCCATGGCCACCACCGCAGTCACCACCGTCACGAGCCCCACAGGCCATAGTGCTTTTTCCGGCGCACGCGCGCTTTTCGGCGTTGCCATTGCCGGTGGACTGCCGCTCGGCCTCTTCGGGCTCGCCAATCTGGCCGGCGAAAGCGTGGGCATCCTGCCGCTGTTCTTTTCCCCCTATGGCATTCCCGGTTGGCTCGGCGCCGGCATTCACCTCTCGCTGATGTTCCTGATCGGCGCGGCCGCTGGTCTTGCCGTGCAGAACGGCGGGCGCGGCGTGATCGGCTGGGTCGCGGCCCTCACCATCGGCATGATCGTCTTCCCGTTTCTTGCCCCATGGCTCGACAGCCTGCAGCTCGCGCTCTACGTCGTCGCACTGTTGCTGCTCTGTGGCGCGACGACAAATCGTATCTACCGCAACTCGGTGCTCGGCGGCCTCCTCATGGTCCCTACACTTTTGTGGCTTGGCGTCGGCGCAGCCCTCGGCCTCACCATCGCCGCAGCATGGACACCGCCCTTCGCCCTGATGCAGGTCAACCAGCAGACGCCACCCCCGGCCCTGTAACGGCGCCTATAGTTACTCCCAGGTGCCCTCTTGCCGTCGGCGCGGATCGGCCCCAATTGGAAGGGGCAGGCACAAGGAGTTCCCATGACCAAACTGCTCAAGATCGATGTCTTCACCGATGTGGTGTGCCCCTGGTGCCTCGTGGGCTCCGAACGTCTCGACCAGGCTGTAGCCCGGCTCGGCGACGACGTTGAAGTCGTCATCGAAAACCACCCCTTTTATCTCGACCCGACCGTTCCGCCCGAGGGTGTCGACGTCGGGGAGATGCTGCGCACCAAATATGGCCGGGACCCCAAGGAAATGTGGGAGCGGGTGGAGAGCGAAGCGAAAAAGGCCGGCATTGATCTCGATCTGTCGCAGCAGCCGCGCATGTTCAACACGGCGAAGGCCCACACGATCACGCGGCTGTCAAAGCCCAATGGCAATCAGCACGAGCTGGCCAATGCCATTGCCGAGGCCTATTTCCTCGAGCACCGCCAGATCAATGACGACAATGTCCTGGCCGATATCGCCGCCCAGTTCGGCTGGGATCGCGGCGATGCGCTCGACGCCATGAACGATCCGGACCTGCTCAAGGCCACCGAGCAGATCGCCAAGGACGCCGCCCAGCAGGGCATTCGCGGCGTGCCTTTCTTCGTCTTTGGCGAGAAATATGCGCTCTCCGGCGCCCAGCCCGATGAAGTGTTCGATCAGGCGCTGCAAAAAACGCTTTCTGAACTCTGATTTCCCCCTCTTTGCGATATAGTGCAGCAAATCGCTCCGGGGGTGGGTCATGACACTGCTGCGCCGCGGGCTCTATGCCCTCGTCATTCTTGTGGCTCTCGCTTACGCGGGGGCCATCGCCTACATGTATTTCAACCAGCGGGCTCTCCAGTACAGTCCCGCGGGCGAGATCATCCCGCTTAGCGCAACGACGCTCACGGATGCCGAAGAGGTCAAAATTCCATCCAGCAATGCCAGCGTCACCGCCTGGTACAAGGCCCCGCCTCCCGGCCGGCCGGTGATCATTTTCTACAAGGGCAATACCGGCAGCTTCACCGAGGAACACCAGCGCTACGAGCAGTTCGTCGCCGACGGCTTCGGCTTTGCCGCCTTTGACTATCGCGGCTTTCCCACCTCGCCGGGGGAAATCTCGCAGGACAACATGCTCGAGGATTCCCTCGCCGTATTCGACTGGGTCGCCGCCAAGGGCGCCCCGATCATGATCTGGGGCCGCTCGATCGGCACCGGCCCCGCCACCTATGTTGCCGCCAATCGCGATGCCGAGGCCCTGCTGCTCGAAACCCCCTATCTCTCGGCTGTCACGGTCGCGGCCGATCGCTATCCGATCCTGCCCGTCGGCCTCGTCATGATGGACAAATTCCCCTCCAATGAGTGGATCCGCGATGTGAGCGAGCCGCTCTTGATCGCCCATGGCACGGCGGACGCCACGATTGGCGTCTCCAATGGCGAGCGTCTCTATGCCCTTGCCCCCAATCCTTCCGAACTCTGGATCGTCCCCGACGCCGATCACTCCGACCTTTGGGCCGCCGGGATCTGGGGCCAGGCCAAGCCCTTTTTCGAGAAAGCCCTTATTCCGTGACCAAGGCTATTCCGGCGGGCATGTCAGCCCGCCGAACCGCCATTATCGGCGGTCTCATGGTGGCGACTGGCCCGCTCAGTCTCACCCTTTATGCCCCCGCCCTGCCGACCATCGTTGACGATCTCAACACCACCGATGCAGCCGGCAAGCTGACGCTGACGGTCTATTTCGCCGCCTTCGCCCTGGGCCAGCTGATCTGCGGTCCGCTCTCCGACCGGTACGGTCGCCGCAGCGTCGGCATCGCTTTTTTCGCCATTTATGTGCTCGGCAGTCTTGTCGCCGCCTTCGCGCCGAGCCTCGAAGTGCTGTTTCTCGGCCGCTTCATCCAGGGCTTTGGCGTCTCCGCCGGCGTGGCCCTGTCCCGCGCCATGGTGCGCGACCAGTTCGTGGGCGCCGAGGCGATCCGCATCCTCACCATGGTCAACCTCATCCTGACCGTCACCCCCGCCGTCGCGCCGACGCTGGGCAGCGTCATGCTGCTGTTCGGCTCATGGCATTATCTCTTCGTGGTCATGGCCGGGTTCGGCCTTGCCATCCTCGCCATGCTGGGCACCAGCGCGCGCGAAACCCTGCCGGTCGAGCAGCGCATCCCGTTCAACGCCCGGGTGATCTTTTCCAATTATCGCGCCCTGATGACCGCGCCGGACTTCGTCTTTCCGGCCCTGCTGCTCTCGCTGGCCTTCAGCGGCTTTCACAGCTTTACGGCGCTCCTGCCCTTCATCCTCATCGACGACATGGGGCTCACCCCCTTCCAGTTCGCCATGGCCATGCTGGTACAGACGGCCTCTTTCATCTCCGGCAATCTTATCGCCGGCAGGCTTGCCGCACGCATGAGCGGGCAGAGGATCATCACGCTCGCCCTGGTGCTCCTGGCCCTTGGCGGGCTCGGCTTTATTGTCCTGCCGCTGCTGTTCCCGCTGTCGGTGATGGCGCTGATGGTGCCGGTCGGCATCTGGATGGTGGGCCTCGCCTTTATCGGCCCGAGCGCTACGGCCACGGCCATGGCCGGCTTCGGCAGCATGGCGGGCGCAGCCGGCGCGCTGACCGGATTTTTCCAGGTGGGCGGCGGGTTCGTCGGATCGCTGGCCGCAGGAACATTGTTCCCCGATGCCCGCACGGCATTGATGGTCATGATGCCGCTCTCGGCCATCATCGCCATCGGCCTGACCTGGTTCGATCGCCACCGGTCCAGACGAACACCTGCATAAGCGGGCCGACACAAACAAAAACGCCGCCCAAAGGGACGGCGTTAAAACTCTTCAAGCAGTCGAAGCCTAGTGGCGCGCCGGCGGCGCAGCGATCAGGCCTTCCCGCTGTGCGCGCTTGCGAGCCAGCTTGCGGGCGCGACGAACGGCCTCTGCTTTCTGGCGGGCTTTCTTCTCGGAGGGCTTCTCGTAGTAGTTCCGAAGCTTCATCTCGCGGAAGACGCCTTCACGCTGCAGCTTCTTCTTGAGGGCGCGCAGCGCCTGATCAACATTGTTATCGCGAACGACTACTTGCAAAGGTAACTGCCCCTTCAAAGCACATGCAAATCAATTGAATGGAAGCACAGAAGTCGCAGAGACGTCTGCGCCGACCAGCACCGCCGGTCATCGTGGCGGGGTCTATAGCGAAGTCGGCGACATTTGTCCACTAAAAGACTCACCGAAATGGGCGTCAAGCGGGTTTCCAGGACGCCTCACCAGTCTAGTCTGTTGCCCGTCCAGAACAGGGAGAATGACCCCATGATCACGCCCCTCGTGTTGCTTCCCGGCCTCCTCTGCGATGCTCGCCTGTGGCGGGACGTGGTCTTGCCCCTGCGTGACGCCATCTCCCCGATGGTGGCTGACCTGACCCTTGATGATGATATCGCCGACATGGCCGCGCGCACTCTGGCTGCCGCGCCACCGCGCTTTGCCCTCGCCGGTCTCTCGATGGGCGGATATGTGGCGTTTGAAATCCTGCGCCAGGCGCCCGAGCGTGTCACCCATCTGGCGCTGTTCGATACGTCGGCGCGGCCGGACACGCCGGAGCGCAAGGCGGCCAGAAGCGCCGGTATCGCCAATGTCCAGACGGGCAAATTCATCGGCGTCTCGCGCGGGCTGCTGCCAAGCCTCCTCACCCCGCAGAACCTGGGCACCCCACTCGCCGAAGAGGTTCAGGCCATGGCCGAGCGGCTCGGCAGGGATGTTTATATCCGCCAGCAGACCGCCATCATGAACCGCGCGGACTCCCGCCCCGATCTCGGAGGCATCACAATACCGGCGCTGGTCGGGGTCGGCGCGCTCGACAAACTCACCCCGCCCGAGCTGGCGGCGGAAATGGCCGAGGCCATCCCCGGAGCCAATCTCACCCATTTCCCCGACAGCGGACATCTGCCGCCGATGGAAAATCCGGAACCGGTGGCGGCAGCGCTCAGAACGCTGCTCGCCCGCTAAAGCAGTTCAGGGCGGATGATGCGGTTGATATGGCCCATCTTCCGCCCCGGACGCGCCTCGGCCTTGCCGTAGAGATGGGGCTGGGTCTGGCCGTCGAGGCCATTGGGGATCATGTCGACCTCATCGCCGATAAGGTTCTGCATCACCACATCGGCATAGCGGGTAGGATCGCCGAGTGGCCAGCCGGCGACGGCGCGCATATGCTGCTCGAACTGGTCGGTGAGGCACACCGCCTCGGTCCAGTGACCGGAATTGTGCACGCGCGGGGCAATCTCATTGACCATCAGCGTCGGGCGCTCGCCGCCGATGACGAAGAATTCCACCCCGAGTACGCCGACATAATCGAGCGCCACGACAATCACCTTGGCCAGCATGGCGGCATGCTTGGCCACGCCCGGCGCGATAACCGCCGGAACGGTGCTGGTGTGCAAAATATGGTGCCGATGAACGTTTTCCGCCGGATCAAAGGCGCGAACCGTGCCATCGGCGCCACGCGCCACCACCACGGAAATTTCCTTTTCGAAGTCGACGAAGCCTTCGAGCACCAGCGGATGCGGCGCCAGTTCGGCAAAGGCAGCTTCGGCGTCTTCGGGCGCACGCAGAACGCGCTGGCCCTTGCCGTCATAACCGAGGCGCGTGGTTTTCAGCACGGCGGGCAGGCCGAGTTCGCCGATGGCGGCCTTGAGCTCATCGAGCGAATGGACAGCGCGATAGGGCGCGACCGGGACATTCTTGGAGGCGAGAAAGCTCTTTTCGGCCAGCCGATCCTGCGAGATGGCCAGCGCATTGGCGCCGGGCCGCAGGGGCTTCAGGCCGGCCAGGATCTCTGCCGTGGCCGCCGGGACATTTTCGAATTCATAGGTGATGACATCGACGCTCTCGGCAAAGGCGCGCAGGGCGGCTTCGTCGTCATAGGCGGCGACGGTCTTGAGCGGGGTCACATCGAAGGCCGGGCTATTGGGATCCGGGCAATAGATGTGGCTCTTGAGCCCCAGTTTTGCCCCGGCTAGGGCCAGCATGCGCCCAAGCTGCCCCCCGCCCAGAATGCCAATGGTGGAACCGGGAGGAAGCGGAGCGAGGGACTGGGACAAGGGACTACTCGAGATCGGTTGGAAACTGCGGGACGGCCTGGGTCTGGCGGGCGCGGAAGGCGTCGAGCCGGTCGGCCAGATCGTCGTCATTGAGAGCGAGGACGGCGGCCGCGAGCAGCGCCGCATTGATCGCGCCGGGTTCGCCGATGGCCAGCGTGCCCACCGGAATGCCGCCGGGCATCTGCACGATGGAATGGAGGCTGTCCACCCCATTGAGCGCCTTGGAGCGCACCGGCACGCCGAACACCGGCAGCGGCGTCAGCGCGGCGATCATGCCCGGCAGATGGGCAGCCCCGCCGGCCCCGGCGATGATGATCTTGAACCCTTCTTCGCGGGCCGTGGTAGCAAAATCCACCATGCGCTCGGGCGTGCGATGCGCCGAAACGATGCGCGCCTCATATTCGACTTCGAGGGTTTCGAGGGTTTCAGCAGCCAGTTTCATTGTGGGCCAGTCCGACTGACTGCCCATGACGATGGCGACCTGTGGCTTGAGCATGGCGGTTTCTCCCCTGCCGCTCCGCAAAGCGCGCATCTAGCCCAGAATCAGCGACAACTCAAGGCGCTACGACCAGTTCAGGCGATGATGTCGGGCAGGAGAATATTCTCCAGCTGCACGATCCGGTCCTTGAGGGCGAGTTTGCGCTTCTTGAGACGCTGCACCAGCATGCGATCGGCAAAAGCCGAGTGGGTCAGCGTGGCGATGGCCGCGTCAAGATCGGCATGCTCCTGCCGCTTCGTAGCCAATTCAAGCCCGTATTGGGCTTCCTGTTCCTTGGAAAGCGAGAGCATCTGAATCCGGTATTTCGAGCGCCAGACATACCCTTGGTTAACTGATCACGGAAGGTTTTGCATCTGATTTCGCGGAGGGGTCCGTGAGCCATCGACAAAGCATGAATTATTTGTGACGATCCCCCTGTCCAAGACGCTGAAAGGAGTTGTTTATGACGACTGAAGGCCACATCGCGGCGCTGGAACGGCGCCATCAGGAACTGGACCGGCAGATTCAGGCAGAAATGCAGAACCGCCAATATGACGACCTGATGGTCAACACACTCAAACGAAAGAAATTGGAAGTTAAGGATCAACTCAGCCGCATGCAGAGCGCTGAGACGCATTAGTCCAAACGATCTTGTTTTAATCGATTAGGATCTGGGGTCGCGGTTTTCCGGGGCCCTTTTTGTTTGCCCAATACTCGCCGCCGTTAAAAATTCATTAGGCTTAACATCCTCTTAAGAACACCGCGCCACTCTCTTCCCAAAACGGCACAAGCCGATTCGTGCCCCCGAGACCTGGAGTTTGGATGACGCGCGTTCTCGTAGTCGATGACGATCCCGTTCAGTTGCGCCTCACGGCGGAAGTGGCCAATCGCGCCGGCTTCAAGCCGATCACCGCCACGGGGGGCGAACAGGCCCTCTCCATTCTTCGCGACGACCGCAATATCGGGGTGATGATCCTCGATCTGGTCATGCCCGATCTCGACGGCATGGGCGTGATGGCCGCCATGCGCCAGGAGGGGCTGACCACTCCGGTCATCATCCAGACCTCCACTGCCTCGCTCGACACCGTCATCTCGGCCATGCGCCAGGGCGCGGCGGACTATTTCGTCAAGCCAGTGTCCCCCGAGCGGCTGGTCATCTCGCTGCGCAACACGATGAAGCTCGAAACGCTCGAGGCCGCCATCCGCGCCGAGCAGGCGCGCAAATCGGGCACCTTCACCCGCTCCGACATGATCGCCTCGGCCCCCTCCATGGCGCGCGTCCTGACGCTCTGCGCCAAGGCGGCCAAGAGCCCGATCCCCGTCCTCATCGAGGGCGAGACCGGCGTCGGCAAGGAGCTTGTCGCCCGCATCATCCAGGGCACGGGCGAACGAGCCGGAAAACCCTTCGTCACCGTCAACTGCGGCGCCATCCCGCCAAACCTGGTTGAGTCCGTCCTCTTCGGCCACAAGAAGGGTGCCTTTACCGGCGCCTATGCCGACCAACCCGGCAAATTTGCCGAGGCCCATGGCGGGACGCTGTTCCTCGACGAAGTCGGCGAACTGCCGCTCGACACCCAGGTGAAACTGCTCCGCGCCCTCCAGGAAGGCGAGATCGAGCCGGTCGGCGCAACGCGCCCCGAGCGGGTCAATGTCCGGGTCATCTCGGCCACCAACAGGCGCCTCCTCAACCTCGCCAAGTCCGGCGAGTTTCGCGAGGACCTGTTCTACCGGCTCAACGTCTTCCCCATCTACATGCCCCCGCTGCGCGAGCGCATGGAAGACCTCTCGGCGCTGGTCAATCATTTCATCGCCCGCTTTGCTGCCGAAGCCGGCAAGCGCGTTCTCGGGATTACCCCGCCGGCGCTCGACCTGCTCAGCAGCTATGACTGGCCGGGCAATGTGCGGCAGCTCGAAAACGCGGTCTATCGCGCCGTGGTGCTCACCGATGGCGCCTTCCTCGAAGTGCCCGATTTCCCGCAGATCCTCGCCCAGCAGAACGGCCGCGACGATGTGCTGCGCAGCGTCGAGGCCCGCCCGGTGCTGGCCTCGCCCATCCATATCGACAGCGCCCCGCCGCGCGAGCGCATCGCCGCATCGCCCGAGCCCGCCCGCGACCGCTTCCTCACCGAAACCGGCGAACTGCAGACCCTTGCCGCCATCGAGCGCGAAGCCATCGCCTTTGCCATCGACTATCACGGCGGCCGCATGTCGCGCGTCGCGCGGGCCCTCGGCATCGGGCGCTCGACGCTTTATCGCAAGCTGCATGAATATGGCCTCGCCGAAGGGCTGATCAACGACGCCGCCTGAGGCGAAAAACGACCGACCCGGTGCAGCTTTGCCACAGGGGTCTGCCAAAAAGCCGGCGCCGCTCCACAAAGCGGCGCCGTTAACCTTGTTGCTTACCGCATCGTTAAGAGATTGCGTCGTTTTTTACACGCAATCTTAAACCTTCGGTCCGTCGACGAGGTCACCATGAAACGTTCCGCCATCGCGCTGTCTGCAATTCTGGCGCTGTCCGCCTCCGCTCATGCGGCGGATCTGGGCTGGTCGAGCGCACCCGCCGCCTCCCCCATTTATTCGGCCACGCCCGCTTCGGGCTGGGGTGGCTTCTACGCCGGTATCAACGGCGGCTACACCTGGGGCACGACCAGCACCAACCCCGCCATCATGGGCGCGGTCGACAATAATTCGAGCGGTTGGACCCTGGGCGGTCAGCTCGGCTACAATTACGACATGGGTGGCTTCGTGATCGGCGGTGAAGCCGATCTGCAGTGGGCCAATATCGCCTATGGCGCGCCCGCCGGCGTGTTCGGCGACTTCAAGGCCTCTACCGATGTCTTCGGTACGGCCCGTATCCGCGCTGGTGCCGCCTTCGGCCAGGTCATGCCCTACGCCACGCTCGGCGCCGCCTTCGGTCGCGGCACTGCCACCCTCACCAACAACCAGAACGTCGTGACCTCCCAGTCGGCCAACCACATCGGCTGGACCGCTGGTGTCGGTCTCGAAGCCCAGGCCACGCCGAACCTCTCGTTCAAGGCCGAATATCTCTACGTCGACCTCGGCAAGCAGTCCTACAACGGCCTGCCCGTCGGCAATGTCGAAGTGACCCAGCGCTTCAGCGTCATCCGCGCCGGCGTCAACTACAAGTTCTAATCCGCTTCCAAAGCGGTCCCATGCAGCCAAGGCCGGTGGCTTGATATCCACTGCGCCTCAAATTCAGGGGCCCGGGGTTCTCACTGAGAACTCCGGGCCCCATTTGTTTGGTGTCGCCAGACCAGACGCCTCATACCCCAAAAAAGCTGGGGCCGCCCCGTTTCAGGCGCGGTCCCATTCTTTATGGTCTTGAGGCCGGATCAGTTCGCCAGCGCGGCGTCCCAGAGATAGACGCGCTCGTCGCGGCGGGCTTCCCAGTTGATCCGGTTGGACACGCCATAGAAGTCCGGCTGGAAGTAGAGCATCAGCCACGGCGGATCGTTATAAAACACCTCGAGCATGCGGTTGATGATCGGGCGCTGCTCCTCAGCGGTCGCTGTCTCGGCGATTTCGGCCCAGCCGTCGAACCATTCCGGATTGCTCCAGGAGGTGTAGTTCGTGCCGGATTCGACGGTCGCCAGATCGGTCATGTCGATCAGCGGCTCGGAGAGGTTGCCGCCCGAACCGAGGAAGAACAGCGGGCCGGCATCATGGGCCGAGATCAGCGGCACATAGACGGAGGCAAACTCCATCAGCTCGACTTCCGTCTCGACACCGATATCGGTCAGATACTGGCCGATGGCCTGCAGCACATTGGCATCGTTGAGGTAGCGACCGCGCGGACCCTGCAGCTTGATGGTGAAACGGACGCCGTTTTCGCCGCGGGGATAGCCGGCTTCATCGAGAAGCTTTTCGGCCATTTCCGGATCATAGGCATATGGCTCGATATTCGGGTTGTCGTTAGGCGGATTGACGAGGCCGGTCGCACGCTCGCAGTCGAAATTGAGCAACTGCGTACAGATCGCTGGCACGTCCAGTGCATACTGCAGGGCAACGCGAACGGCGCTGTTCTGGATCGCGGCACCGCCCTCGCTGGCCTCGGCAAAATCTTCGCGCAGGTTGAAGCCGACATACATGCGGCGTGTGCCCTGCACGGCCTGCACTGTGGCAGTACCCGACGCGTTGATGGGCTCAAGCTGGTCGGGCGAGACATTGGTGATGATGTCGACATTGCCCGCGATCAACTCAGCGGCCCGGGTCGAGGCTTCGGGAATGATGCGATAGACCAGTTTGTCGAAAGTGCCGGGGTCGCGATATTTTTCCAACACGATCTCTGACGCGCGATCCCAACGGACGAGCTTGTAGGAGCCCGATCCGATCGGACGCTCGGCCGCTTCATCAAGGCTCATGGCCTCGTAGCTGTCCTTGCAGTGGATCATCACTTCGCTCATCAGCGTGAAGGCGATCGGGTTCTTGCGGCCGATGGTGATCTTCACCTCGGTGTCGCTGATAGCCTCGGCGCCCTGGAAGCCGATCGAGGAGTAGATGTAGCCCGGGGTGTTGCCGGTGAACCCATACTGGGGATCGGCCGGGCGGGTGAACGAGTAGGCCACGTCCTCTGCCGTCAGCGCCTCGCCATCCTCACAGGTCAGGCCTTCTGGAATGGTGTAGGTATATTCCAAACCATCTTCAGACACCGAATAGGACGACGCCAGATCCGGCACGATCTCGCCGCTTGGCAGCGGCTCATAGAGCGTACGGAAAATATGGCGCGCGATATTGGAGCTGTCGCGGGCCGCGATCTGGGCTGGATCGAAAGTCGGCGCATCGTTGGACAGGCCGACAACGATCGTGTTGGCGCTGGGCTGCGCCAGTGCCGGGATCACGGGCGCGAGCAGCGCAATCGCGCTCGCCGTGATCAGGTGTTTCATCACTCTCATGCTCTTATGCCTCCGCTTTAAAAAAGAGATTTTTGCTTGTTGCTGACGACGGCTCAGGCGGCGTCCTGCAGGCGCCGGGAGATCGGCTGCCCGCCCTTGAAGACGGTCAGTCGGGTCCGATCGCGCAAGATCGAGATTTCCGTTGTCGGGTCCCCTGCTACGAGCACAAGGTCGGCCAGCTTGCCCGCGACGAGCCGTCCGGCGTCGATCTGCATCAGGTCAGCACCGACCGCCGTCGCGCAGTGGATCGCTTCGATTTCGGAAAAGCCGCCCTCTACCAGAAGCTCGATCTCACGCAGATTGCCCGTGCCGTGCGGCAGGAAAAACCCGGCATCCGAGCCCATGGCAACCTTGACCCCAGCCGCTTTGGCGCGGGTGAGCCGATCCCATTTTGCGGTCTCGGACTCCCTGGCCCAGCGAAGGGTGCGCTCGGAGGCACCATGCTCGATGATGTAGGCCGACGAGGCCTCATTCACCGCCAGCGTCGGCACGAGATAAGTGCCGTGCCTTGCCATGTAGTCGAGCGTTTCGTCGTCGATCCAGTGCGCGTGCTCGACCGTGTCGCATCCGGCGCGAATTGCGGCGGACAGCGGCGGACCGCCCGAGGTATGCGCGCCAACCATCAGGCCCTGCTCATGAGCTTCCTCGCAGGCAGCCGTGATTTCAGCCAGCGTCATCTCGAAGCGAAAATAACGCTCGTCGCGGCGCGAGCCGACGCAGGGATTGAGCTTGATGAAATCGGCGCCGCGCTTGATCTGCTCCCGCACGCCGCGGCGGAACCCGTCCGGCCCTTCGCAATTGGCATTCATGTCCCGGAACATGACGTGATCGCCAAATCCGGGCTGGTCCATGTGACCGCCGGTTACCGTCAGTCCCAGACCGCACGCCTTGATGCGCGGCCCTTCGATCTGGCCGGCATCAATGGCCCGGCGCAGATCGATAATGGTGCCGCCCGGCGCGTGCATGTCGCGTACCGCAGTGATCCCATATTCGAGCGTCTCACGGGCATAGCGCGCTGCCCGAAGGGCCATTGCCGGATAGTGGATCACGGTCGTCTCGGAGCGAAAGGCGTTGAGATCCACCGCTCCGCTATAGGCCATGTGCACATGGGTATCGATGAGCCCGGGTATGATCGTTGTCCCTGCCGGAGCATCTATGATTTCGGCGCCCTCGGGCTCCCCCAGATCGGCCGCACGACCCACTGCCTTGATGCGCTCGCCCTCGATCAGGATCGCCGCTCCTTCGAGAGCTGGCGCACCCGTCCCATCGATAAGCTTGTCAGCTCGGATCAGTTTCATGCGAACACCTCGCCAGGAAAGGAAGAAATCAGTTTGCCGGCTTCGGCGACCTTATAGCCGTCCTTGAAGACGGTCAGCCGGTTGGCATCTCCGAGGATGGAAATATCGGCGAGCGGATCGCCATCAACGATCAGCATGTCGGCAAGCTTGCCCTCGGCCAGCACGCCGACAGGCAGGGACATCAGTTCGGCGTTGATTCGCGTGGCCGCGATAATGGCTTCCATCTCGGTCAAGCCGCCCTGCACCAGCAGCGCCAGTTCCCGCCAGTGCATGGAGCCATGGGGCACCATGAAACCGGCATCGGTGCCCGAGCCGATCTTTATGCCTGCCTTGCGCGCCTTTTCGAGCGAAACCCATTTGGCCTCGCGCGAGGCAAGGGCCCAATCCGAGAGGGTCTCTCCCGGCGCCAGGGGAACTTCGAAATTGCGCTCATTGACCAAAAGCGTCGGCACGAGGAAGGTACCGCGCTCGGCCATCAGTTCGATGCAGTCGTCATCGATCCAATGGGCGTGCTCGACGCAATCCACGCCATTGGCCACGGTCGCCGTCAGCGGCGGGCCGCCCGAAGTGTGCGAGGCAACATAAAGCCCCTGGGCATGCGCCTCATCGCAGGCGGCGCGGATTTCGGCCGGGTTCATTTCCGGGCGCCAATAGACCCCGGGGACCTTGCGCGAGCCCACAGCTGTATTGACCTTGATGAAGTCAGCCCCCCGCCGCGCTTCCGTGCGCACCCCCTTGAGAAATTCGTCCGGGCCAACGCAGGGATGGGCAAAGCCGTCGAGCGAAACGTGCTCGGCGAAATCGGGCAGGTCCATATGGCCGCCCGTCACCGTCAGCCCGCGCCCGCAGGCGCTGAGGCGCGGTCCCACCACATCGCCGCGCGCAATCGCGTCGCGCAGATCGATGGCGACACCGCCGGGCGCATGCATGTCGCGCAGGGCGGTAAACCCATAGGTCAGCGACAGCTGGGCGTGGGAAGCCGCACGCAGCGCCATGGCGGGATAGGATGCATCCATCTTCTCGGCGCGCAGCACGGCGCTGTTTTCCGAGCCGCTATAGGTAATGTGCACGTGGCTGTCGATCAGCCCCGGCATCAGGGTCGCGCCCGGCTTGGCCGCGATGACCGTCGCGCCTTCTGGCGTGCCGAAATCGGCCTGTCGGCCCACCGCAAGGATGCGGCCCTTTTCAACGAGTACGGCACCCTTTTCGATGGGCGCCGCGCCCGTGCTGTCGATCACCTGATCGGCAAGAAATATCTGTCTCATCGGATCGTCTTGTCCCCTGTCCCTTGTGTGGTCGACCTGGCAGCGGAGAGGACCCCTGCCCCGCTCCGCCTCGTCGGCCTAGTGCACCGCGACGCCGCCCTTGAAGACGCGAAGCTGGCTGATGTCGTGAAGGATGGTGATGTCCTCGAGCGGGTTACCGTCGACCAGGACAATGTCGGCATATTTGCCAGCCTGGATCCGTCCGGCCTCGATCTCCATCATGTCGGCGCTCGTCGAGGTGGCCGCGATGATCGCTTCCATCGGGGTATACCCGCCCTTGACCATCAGGATCAGCTCATAGGCGCCCCATTTGCCGTTCTCGAGCTGGAAGCCGCTATCGGTGCCGGTGCAGACGCGAATGCCGGCCTTGCGCACGAGCTCGAGCGTCTTCCACTTGGCCGCGCTCGATTCCCGATGCCAGCGCTTGTACTTCTCGGCCAGGTCCGGATTGTCGACCGCGTAGCTGGCGTGGACGTCATTGATCGTCAGCGTCGGCACGAAAATCGTGTTGTGCTTGACCATGAGCTCGATGGTCGGCTCGTCGATCCAGTGGCCGTGCTCGATTGTGTCGACGCCATTGCGCACCGAGGCGGCAACGCCGTCCGGGCCATAGGTATGGGCCGCCACAAGCACGCCCTGGGCATGGGCCTCATCGCAGGCCGCCCGAATTTCGTCCTCGGTCATTTCCTGGCGCCAGAAGCGCGTCGGGCTGTTGTGATAGGACACCCAGGTGTTGAGCTTGATGAAGTCAGCGCCGCGCTTGAGCTGCTCGCGAACGCCTTGCCGGAAGCCGTCCGGCCCATTGCAGGGCGCCGTCATGTTCTGGAAGCTGACATGGTCGGCCCAGCCGCCCTCGTCCATGTGACCACCCGTGACCGTCAGCCCCATGCCACAGGCCTTGATGCGCGGGCCGGTGATATAGCCGGCGTCGATCGCCTTGCGCAGATCGATGATCGTGCCACCCGGTGCTGCCAGATCGCGCACCGAGGTAAAGCCCGAGCGCAGCGTCTGCTGGGCATAATAGGCGGCACGCAGGGAAATCTCTGCATAGGACATGCTCGCCATTTCCCATTTGTGCATGCCGGATTCGTCGGGCGTGCCCGGGGAACGCAGATGCACATGGGCGTCGAACATGCCCGGCATGAGCGTGCCGGTCGTCTCGATGATCTCGGCGCCTTCCGGTGCGCCGATATCGGCAGAACGGCCGACGGCGATGATCCGCTCGCCCTCGACAAGAACCGCACCGTGCTCGATGACACCCCCAGTGCCATCAATCACCAACTGCGCGCGGAACAGCTTCATAACGCCCCCTGCCGTAACTTGTAATACATTTAGACTTTCACACAAACTCCGACATGGCAATAACAGCGGGGATGCGCGGTCCAATGCAGGGAAGCAGCGGCAAACAAGAGGGGAAGCAGCCTGGGGCCAGCGGGTCCTTCGACCGAGAGATCCACCGCCGCACCAGCACCGGGGAGAAAATGCGAGCAGCGCCTACAAAGTTGAGCCCCCTCAAGCCCACTTGTGGGGTAGACACATATTCTCCTAATACTGTCTCTATTGAAAAATTTGCCTAGAAGGCAGGCTGCCAAAACGCGACAGAAAAAATAGAGTTACGGCCACCCAGAGGGGCCATCCTGTTTTGGCCAGTCATTTGAGGGAGAGATCATGACATTCGGTTATCCGCACGCTGGGCCTTGCGCTGTCAGCCTCGGTTTTTGCCCTTGGCGGACAGGCCTTTGCCCAGCAGTCCGGCGGCGTTCTGCGCATTGCCACCTATGAGCCGCTCTGCCTCGACCAGAACGAAGGCTCCTCGCGCAATACCCAGACGGCGCTGCAGGACGTCTATGATCGCCTGATCTACAAGAGCCAGGAAGGCGAATACTTTCCGTGGCTGGCCAGCGAATGGTCCGTCTCCGAGGATGGCCTCACCTACAGCTTCACCATCCGCGATGGCGTCGTCTTCCATGACGGCACGACGCTCGATGCCGAGGCCGTCCGCATCAATCTCCAGCGCTGGGTCGATGATCGCAGCGCCAATGGCGTGCCGGTCACCGCCGTCACCGCCGAAGGCAATGTGGTCACCATCACGCTCTCCGAGCCCCATGGCCCGCTGCTGCACGATCTCTCCGAGCCGGTCCAGGGCATTGTCGCGCCCTCCTCGATCGAAGCTTTCTCCAAGGAAGAGCGCTGCGCCGGCGGCCCCGACATCACCATCGGCTCGGGCCCGTTCAAGGTCGTCGGCCGCACCCAAGGCCAGGATCTGATCCTCGAGCGTTTCGAGGACTATAACTGGCCGTCGGGCGCCGCCCAGCATGAGGGCCCGGCCTATCTCGAGCGCATCGAAATGCGCTTCCTCACCGAAGATTCCGTGCGCGTTGGCGCTGTTGAATCCGGTCAGGCCGATATTGCCGCCGGCATTCCCGCAATTTCCGTTGCCGCCATCGAAGGCAACAGCAATCTCCAGCTGATCCGCGCCGAACAGCCGGGCATTCCGTGGTCGATGTGGGTCAATCAGTCGAACCCTGCCCTCGCCGACCAGCGCGTGCGCGAAGCCATCCGCATCGGCGTCGACTATCCGTCCCTCGTCAATGCCGTGTTCCTCGGCACCTCCAGCCCGGCCTATTCGGCCATCACGCCGGGTATCCCGGCTGCATACGATGCCGGACAGGAGGGCCGCTGGTCCTTCGACGCCGAGGCCGCAAAAGCCCTGCTCGACGAAGCCGGCTGGTCCGAAATCGGCGCTGACGGCATTCGCGTCAAAGATGGCGAGCGCCTCAGCCTCAAGGCTGTCACCGCCACCAATTGGAACAATCAGCAGCGCGAACTCTTCGCCCAGGGTATTCAGGCGGGTCTGCAGGCCATCGGCATTGAATACAGCCGCGAAGTGCTCGATTTCGCCACGGTCGATGCGCGCATGAAGGCCAATGAATACGACCTCGTTGACACCTCCCAGTCGTCCGGCGATGGCGCGACCCTGCTCTATGGTGCGTTCCAGTCGACCTCGCTCTGGCCGGCCAACACCAATTGGGGCTTCGTCAACGATCCGGCGCTCGATGAGGCGCTCAACACCGCCGTGGCCTCTGCCGATCCGGACGTTCAGAACGAACAGGTCCGCATCGCCCAGAAGATCATCAACGACGGGGCCTATCTGATCCCGATTGCCAATCCGCAGGTGATCCTGGGAGCCAGCACCAAGGTCAAGGGCACCGTGTTCTCGAGCTCGGGCCAGATCGGCTCGTTCTACGACGTCTGGCTGGAACAGTAGGTCCGGTTTGACGACAGCTCGCGAGCTTTTCGTCCGCATCCTTGCGGGAGCAGCGGTCCTCTGGGCCGCTGCTTCCCTCGCGTTTGTCGTGCTGCAGATGCTGCCCAGCGATCCTGTGCAGGTCATCTATGGCGCTGACAGCACCGTCACCCAGGAGATGCGGGATCGCATCCGCACAGAATACGGGCTCGATCGGCCCATCTGGGAGCAATATGGCCAGTTTGTCGGCCGCATTCTCCAGGGCGATCTCGGCACCTCCTATCAGCAACGCCGCAGCGTCGTCTCGATCATCACCAGCGAGCTGGGCTCCACCATCACCCTGGCCGTCCTCGCCACCATCTTTGCACTGACGCTGGCCACCATTGCTTCGGTCACCACCGCCGGAAAACAGAGCCGCGCCCGCAGCATCGTATCTGCCTTCGAGCTTCTGGCCATTTCCACGCCCGCCTTCTGGATCGGGCTCTTGCTCCTCACCTTCCTTTCCTTCCAATGGCCGATTTTCCCGGTCATGGGCGATGACAGCTGGCGCTCGCTGGTGCTGCCGGTCACCACGCTGGGCCTCGCCATTTTCGGCACGCTGAGCCAGGTGATGCGCGCCGAAATGGATATTGCGCTGGAGCAGCCCTTTGCCCTCACCGCCCGCACGCGGGGCCTCTCGGAATGGTCGGTGCGCTGGCGCCATGCCCTGCGCCACGCCCTCATCCCGGGCCTTACCATTTCGGCTGAAATGTTCGGCGCGCTTCTGGCCGGCGCCATCATCACCGAACGCGTCTTTGGCCGCCCGGGCCTTGGCCGCATCACGCTCCAGGCCGTCACCAATCAGGATATTCCCGTGGTCGTGGGCGTCGTGCTCTTTGTGGCCACGGTCTTCGTCATCACCAATATCGCTGTCGATCTGCTGTACCGGCTGATCGATCCGCGCCTGCGCAGTACTGCCGCATGACCGATCTTTCCCTCCAGCACGCCGCTGCGCCCGAGCCCGACCAGATGCGCAGCCTGCGTAAAGGCCGCATTCGCCCCGGCGTCGTCCTCGCAGCGCTGGTGCTTGTCTTCCTCGTCATCTGCGCGCTCGTTCCTCAGGCCATCGCGCCCTATGACCCCTATGGCCTCGACCTCCTGCAGTCGCTCAAGCCCCCAAGCTGGGCCCATATCTTCGGCACCGACCAGTTGGGCCGCGATATCTTTTCCCGCGTCGTCCATGGCGCGAGCTATTCGCTCTATGTCGGCATTGGCGCGACGCTGATTGCCGTCGCTGTGGGCATTGCCATCGGCCTTGTCTCCGGCGTCATGGGCGGCTGGGTGGATATGGCTTTCATGCGCGTCGTCGACATTCTCCTCGCCTTCCCGAGCCTCTTGATGAGCATGGCCGTCGTGGCGTTTCTGGGCACCGGCATCACCAATATCCTTCTTGCCATCGCCATTGCCGCCATTCCCGGATATGCGCGCATCGTGCGCAGCCAGGTTCTGGTCATCCGCAATTCCGGCTTTGTCGAAGCCGCGCGCATTCTCGGACAGAACCCCTTTGTCACCCTCGTCCGCCACATCCTGCCCAACACCATTGGCCCGCTCGTCGTGCTTTCGACGCTCGGCATTGGCAGCGCCATCCTTCACTCGGCGTCCCTCAGCTATCTCGGCCTTGGCCCCAAGCCGCCGACGCCCGAATGGGGGCTGATGCTGTCCGAGGGCCAGGGCCATCTGCGCGCAGCCTGGTGGATCGGCGTTTTCCCCGGCGTCTTTGCCACGCTCGCCATCGTCTCCACCACGGTCATTGGCCGCTATATCAAGGCCTATAGCGAGGGCCGTGTCTGATGGCTCTCCTCGACATAAAGAACCTCTCCCTCCGCTTTGCCGGGCGGAGCGCCGCCGAGGACGTTCACGCCGTGCGCGGCCTCTCCTTTTCGCTCGAGGCCGGGCAATGCGTCGCCATCGTCGGGGAATCCGGCTCGGGCAAATCGGCCACCGCGCGCGCTCTGGTTGGCCTCACCGGCCCAAATGCGCTGGTCGAAGCCGATGCCATGCGGCTGGGCGACACCGATCTCCAGACCCTCGCCCCCCGCGATTGGCGCGCCATTCGCGGCCGCCAGATCGGCTTTGTGCTGCAGGACGCTTTGGTCTCGCTCGATCCGCTGCGCACCATCGGCGCCGAAGTGGGCGAAACGCTGCGCGAACACCGCCTCGTGCCCCGCTCGGGGATCAAGGCCCGCGTGCTCGACCTCCTCGCCTCGGTCGGCATTGACGATCCGGCCCAGCGTTTTGACCAATATGCCCATCAGCTCTCGGGCGGATTGCGCCAGCGCGCGCTGATCGCTTCGGCCATTGCGGGGGAACCTAAAATCATCATCGCCGACGAGCCCACCACCGCGCTCGACGTCATCGTGCAGGCCCAGATCCTCAAGCTGCTGGCTGACCTCAAGGCAGAGGGGCGCGGCCTCATCCTCATCTCGCACGATCTGGCCGTGGTCTCGCGCCTTGCCGACCACATCATCGTGCTGCGCCGGGGTGAAGTGGTCGAGGAAGGCCCGCCCGAAGCCGTCTTCAAGACGCCCAAGGCCGACTACACCAAGGCCCTCCTCGCCGCCATTCCCTCCGGCCGCACGCGCGGGCAGTCCCTTTCGGGCGAATATTCCGACGCAACCCCGGCCCCGGCCCAATTGGGGGCACCGGTCCTCGTCGCCAAAAACCTTTTCAAATCCTTCGGCAAGCGCCGCGTCGTCGATGATGTCTCCTTCGAGATCCGCAAGGGCGAAACCCTCGGTCTCGTCGGCGCGTCCGGCAGTGGCAAGACCACGCTCGCCCGCATTGTTCTCGCGCTCGAAAAGCCCAATGCCGGCACGATCGAGATAAACGGCCATCCCTGGACCAATCTGCCGGAAAGCCAGCGCCGTCCGCTGCGTCCCGAGGTTCAGCTTGTCGCCCAGGACCCGCTCGGGTCCTTTGATCCGCGCCACCGCGTGCTCGACATTGTCGGTGAGGCACTGGAAATTATCGGCGTGCCGACAAGCGACCGCCGGGGCGAAGTCTTGCGCCTTCTCCAGTCGGTCGGCCTCGACGAAACCCATCTTCTCCGCCGTCCGCGCGAACTCTCGGGCGGCCAGCGTCAGCGCGTCGCCATCGCCCGGGCTCTCGCGACAAAACCCGCCATTCTGGTCTGCGACGAACCGGTCTCGGCCCTCGACGTTTCAACGCAGGCGCAGGTGCTCGATCTCCTCGCGGGCCTCAAGCGCGATCTGGGGCTCACCATGCTCTTTGTCTCGCATGATCTCGGCGTCATCCAGCACGTGAGCGACCGCGTGCTGGTGATGAACAATGGCGCAATCGTCGAAAGCGGCGTCCCCGATGTGGTACTCGAAACCCCGCAGCACCCCTATACCCGCGCGCTCGTCGAAGCCCTGCCGCGCATCCCCGCCTGAGGGCCATAACGGGGAAAAGGGAATTCAACTCTACCGGCGGGGTAGACATGAGTAGACTTTGTTCTCGAATGCCTCTGGGCGAAACTCCCATATCTGGCTTGGCGCAAAATTTTGCTCCAATCTCAGCGCAAATTCTGAGTTGACGTCCCGGAGGACCACATGACCCTGATCTCGCGCCGCTCCCTGCTTCAGGGCATTGGCCTGCTGCTCGCCTCGACCGCACTGCCGTCTTTCGCCTTTGCGCAGGATCTGCCGCAGGGCGGACGCCTCGTGGTCGCCGCCGATTCCGAGCCGCGCAATCTCAACCCGGCCATGGTTGCCTCCAATGGCGTGTTCTTCGTTGCCAGCAAGGTCATCGAGCCGCTGGCCGAAGCCGACGCATCCGCTGAAGATGGGCTCGCGCCGCGCCTCGCCGTCGCCTGGGAAGGTTCGAGCGACGGGCTGTCGGCTACGTTCCGCCTGCGCGAAGGCGTCACCTGGCACGATGGCACGCCTTTCACCTCCGCCGACGTCGCCTTCTCGGCGCTGGAAGTCTGGAAGCCGCTGCAGAACCTTGGCCGCATTGTCCTCGCCAATCTTGAGGCCGTCGAGACGCCCAACGAGCTGACCGCGATCTTCCGCTTCTCCAAGCCCACCCCGTTCCAGCTGATCCGCAATGCCTTGCCGGTGGTGACGAGCGTGCTGCCCAAGCACCTCTATGAAGGCACCGACATCAACGCGAACCCGCACAATGCCGAACTCGTCGGCACCGGCCCGTTCAAGTTCGCTGAATACAAGCCCGGCGAATATTATCGCCTCGTGCGCAACGAGGCCTATTGGGGCGAAGGCCAGCCGCACCTCGATGAAATCATCTACCGCGTCCTGCCGGACCGTGCCGCTGCCGCCAGCGCGCTGGAAGCCGAGGAAATCCACCTCGCAGCCTTCTCGGCCGTGCCGCTGGCCGACCTTGCGCGCATCGCGCAGGTTCCCGGCATCAAGGTGATCTCTGAGGGTTATGAGGGCCTCACCTACCAGCTCGTGGTGGAAATCAACCACCGCCGCGAAGAGCTGAGCAATGTCGATGTGCGCCGCGCCATCGCCCATGCCATCGACAAGCAATATGTCGTCGACACCATCTTCCTCGGCTACGCCACCGCCGCCGCCGGCCTCTTCCCGCAGAACGCGCCGGAATTCTTCAATCCGGAAGTCCCGCAATATGATTTCGACGTGGCCAAGGCCAATGAGCTGCTCGACGCGGCCGGCTATCCGCGCGGCGAAAACGGCGTGCGCTTCTCGCTCAAACTCCTGCCGGCGCCCTATTTCAACGAAACCCGCCAGTTCGGTGATTATCTCCGCCAGGCCCTGGCCGAAATCGGCATCGACGCCCAGCTGGTCAATAATGACTCTGCGGCCCACCAGAAGGCCGTCTACACCGACCACGATTTCGACCTCGCCATCGCCCCTCCGGTGTTCCGCAATGATCCGGCGATCTCGACCACCATCCTCGTGCGCTCGGGCGCGCCTGAAGGCACCAGCTTCTCCAACCAGGGCGGCTATGCCAATGCCGAGCTCGACGCACTGATCGATCAGGCCGCCGAAACGGTGGACACCGAGGAACGCACCCAGCTCTACAATGAGCTGCAGGTCCGCGTCGCCGAAGACCTGCCGCTGATCAACGTCGCCGAATGGGGTTTTATTACTGTCGCCCGCGACACCGTCATCAATGTCGGCAACAATCCGCGCTGGGCCGTTTCCAACTGGGCCGACGTCGCCCTCCAGCAATAGGCCAAGTCCCGACCGTGAACAGTGCCTTACGGCTGATAGGACGCCGCGCGATCAGCAGCATTCCCGTGCTGCTGATCGTGGTCATTGGCACGTTCTTTCTGCTTGAACTCGCGCCCGGCGATGCCGTGGATGCCTATCTCGTCTCCATCGGCGGGGGCGATGCCGCCCTCACCGAGCAATTGCGCGCCCAATATGGGCTCGATCAATCCCCGCTCAGCCGCCTCTGGCTCTATGTGACGGCGCTCCTGCGCTTTGATCTCGGCTGGTCAGTGGGCTTTAACCGCCCCATCTCCGAGCTGATCCTCGAGCGCCTGCCCAACACCTTTTACCTCATGGGCAGCGCCACCGCGCTGTCCTTCGTCCTCGGCACGGCGCTCGGTATTGTCTCGGGCGCCCGCATCGGCTCGCTGCGCGATCGCCTCCTCTCCATTGGCTCGCTGGCGCTCTATGCGGTCCCCAGCTTCTGGCTGGGCCTCGTGCTCTCCGTCGTCTTTGCCGTGCAATTGCGCTGGTTCCCCACTTCGGGCATCGAAACCATCGCCTCGGGCAAGGAAGGTCTTGATCGCGTCCTCGACATTGCCCGGCACCTCGTCCTGCCCGTCTCTGCGCTCGCCATGATTTACCTTGCGCTGTTCCTCCGCGTCATGCGCGCCGGCATGGCCGAGATCTGGCGACAGGATTTTGTCCGCGCTGCCAGCGCCAAGGGCATTTCCCGCTCCCGCATCGTCCTGCGCCATGTGGCCCGCAATGCCCTCCTGCCGGTTGTCACCATGCTGGGGCTGCAGGCCGCCTCCATCCTTGGCGGCAGCGTCGTCATCGAAAGCGTCTTTGCCATTCCCGGCTTCGGTCGGCTTGCCCAGGAGGCCGTGGCCCTGCGCGATGCGCCGCTGCTGATGGGCATTATCGTCGTCAGTGCGCTCCTCGTTATCTTGGTGAATATGCTGGTCGATCTCGTCTACGCCTTCCTCGATCCGCGCGTCGGCGCTTCGGAGGCCAGTCGATGAACGCCCTCGCCCGTTTCTCCCGTTCGCCCGAAGGCCTTGCCGGCCTTCTCATCCTTACGGCCCTCGCCGTGCTCGCGGCGCTGGCGCCACTTCTTTTTCCCGGCGATCCCCTGCGCATTGCCGGCACACCGCTGCTTGCCCCGTTCACCGATCCCGCCCTGCCGCTCGGCACGGACCGGCTGGGGCGCGATGTGCTGGCCGGACTCGTCCACGGAGCTCGCGCCTCCCTCATCGTCGGTATTGCTGCGGCTCTGGTCGCCGTGCTGATCGGCTCGATTGTCGGCACGCTCGCCGGCTTTGCCGGTGGCCTTATCGATGAAGCGCTGATGCGTGTGGTCGATGCCTTCCAGATCGTGCCGGGGTTCCTGCTCGCGCTCGCCTTTGTCAGCGTGCTTCAGCCAAGCCTGCCCATCGTCATTCTTGCCATCGCCCTGGGCGCCTGGACGGGCCCGGCCCGTCTTGCCCGCGCCGAGGTCTTGTCCATCCGCGAGCGCGACTATGTCGCCTCCGCCCGCATCATCGGCATGCATCCGCTCGAGATCGCCCTGCGCGAAGTTTTGCCCAATGCCTTGCCGCCGGTCCTCGCGCTCAGCGCCGTCATTGTCGCCGGCGCGGTCCTAACCGAAGCGGCCCTCTCCTTCCTTGGCCTCGGCGACCCGAATATTGTCACCTGGGGCTCGATGATCGCCGAGGGGCGCGCGGTGCTCCGCTCGGCGCCCTATCTTTCCATCGTGCCCGGCCTCGCGCTCATCGCCACCGTCATCGGCACCTATCTCCTGGGCGAAGGACTTTCCGCCATGCTTTCGCGCCGGGAGCACAACGCATGAGTGCCCTGCTCGACCTCAAGGCGGTCTCCCTCACCTATCCGCGCCAGCTTACCCCGGCTCTCTCCGATATTTCCCTTTCGCTCGCCCCCGGTGAAAAGCTCGCGATCATTGGGGAAAGCGGTTCGGGCAAGAGCACGCTCGCCCGCGCCGTCGCCAATCTTCTGCCCCGGGGCACCAGAACCCGCGGCACCATTTCCTGGCCTGCCCTCGACCGGCCGGCAAAACCCGGCGTCGACTACGGCATGGTGTTTCAGGACCCCGGCTCCAATCTCAATCCGGTGCTGCGCATCGGCGAGCAGATTGGCGAGGCCGCCCAGCACCATCTTGGCCTCAGCCGGAAAGAAGCTGATGCACTCGCCCTTGATCTTCTCACCAAGGTCCAGATCCCCCAGCCCGAGGCGGCCCTGCGCGCCTATCCCCACCAGTTCTCTGGTGGCCAGCGCCAGCGCATTGCCATTGCTGCCGCCATCTCCGCCAATCCGCGGCTGCTGATTGCCGATGAGGCCACAAGTGCGCTCGATACGCTGGTGCAGGCCGAGATCGTCCGGCTGATCCAGTCGCTGGTCAAAAGCGAGAACATGGCCCTCCTCTTCATTACCCACGACATTGCGCTGGCCGCCCAACTCGCCGACCGCATCGCCGTCATGCATCAGGGCCAGCTGGTCGAAATCGCGGCGGCCGAAGACCTCCTTTCCGCGCCCGCCAGCACTTATGCCCAGCACCTGCTCGATACCTATATCGACCTCGCCGACGCGCCCCGCATTTCCGGGGGACAGCCATGAGTGCCCTGCTTGAAGTGACAGGTCTCACCAAGCGCTATTCGAGCCACGGCCGCGTGGTGCAGGCGCTCGATAATGTCTCCTTTTCCATTGCCGAAGGGGAAACCCTCGCCGTGGTCGGCCCCTCGGGCAGCGGCAAATCCACCCTCTCGCGCGTCATCACCCGCCTCGTTTCTGCGGATGCAGGTTCAGTCCGTTTTGCCGGCACCGACTGGCTGGCGCTGCCCGCCGCCGCGCTCCGGCGCGAGCGCCCCAGGATGCAGATGGTGTTCCAGGATCCGCTCGAAGCGGTCAATCCGCGCGCAACCGTGTTCTCCGCCATCGCCGATCCCCTGCGCATTCACCGGCTCGTGCCGCGCCGCGAGTTTCGTCGCGCCGTCATCCACCTTCTCGACAAGGTGCAGCTCCCGGCAAGCCTGCTTGACCGCGCGGTGCATGAAATCTCGGGCGGGCAGCGCCAGCGTGTCGCTCTCGCCCGGGCTCTTGCCTGCCAGCCGCGCCTCATCGTGCTCGACGAGGCCGTCTCGGCGCTCGACGTCTCGCTGCGCGCCCGCATCATCGATCTCCTGATCGATCTGCAGCGGGCTGAAAAGCTGAGTTATCTCTTCGTCTCCCACGACCTGGCCGTGGTGAAGGCCACGGCCCACCGCACCGCCGTCATGGAGGCCGGCCGCATCGTCGAAATCGGCCCCACTCCTGCCCTCATCAATGCCCCCCAATCCGAAATGGCCCGGGCGCTGATCGCGGCCGTCCCCCGCCTCAACCTGTCGAGGACACTATGAGCTCTGCCCTTCCCGCCAATGCGCTGCTTGACCTGCCGCCCTTCCCGCCCCAGCGCGTGACCGGGCTGGCGGATCGCCTCGCAGCCCTTCTCAATACCGGCAATGACGTCGTGATCGTGCAGGGCGAGGCGATCCTCGCTCTCGAAGCGGCCGCCACCAGCCTTGCCCGGCCCGGCCTTCGCGCCCTCAATATTGTCACCAGCCCCTATGGTGCCTGGTTCGGCACCTGGCTCGAGCGTGGCGGCAGCAGCGTCACCAATCTTTCCGCGCAGGACGGCCTGCCCATCACCATCGATGCCGTGGAAGCGGCGTTCGCCGCCCAGAGCTTTGACCTCGTCGCCCTTGTCCACGCCGAGTCGGCCAGCGGCATTCTCAATCCGCTCCCAGAAATTGCCGCTCTCGCCAAAAGCCACGGGGCCCTTGTGGTGGTCGATGCTGTCGCCTCCATTGGCGGTCACCCGGTTGCCGTAGATGTCCTCGGCATCGACATCGCCGTCATCGGCCCGCAAAAGGCGTTGGCCGGCTCGGCCGGTCTTTCTGCCCTCTCGGTCAGCCCCGCCGCCTGGGCGCAGATCGAAAAATCCGGCGCGACCGAGATTTCCTCGCTCTCCCTGCTCGATCTCAAGCGCAACTGGCTCGACAAGGGACGTGGTGGTTTGCCCGGCATGCCTTCGAGCCTTGAACTCCATGCCCTCGACGCCGCTCTTTCCCGCATCGAGGCCGAAGGCATGTCCGCCGTCATCGCCCGCCATGAGCTTGCCGCCGAGGCCACCCGCGCTGGCCTCCTCGCGCTTGGCCTTGCCGAGTTCACGCCGCCGGCCACAGCGTCGAACCTCGCCACCGCCATCGTTCTACCCGAGGCCATCAGCGCCGCAGCGGCGCTGGCGGCCCTCGCGCCCTTTGCGACCTTCATCTCCGCTAGCGTTGGCGTTCCAGGCGATCGGGTCCTCCGGGTCCAGCACACGGGACGGTCGGCGCGCTATGAAGCGGTTGTCGCCAATATCGCAGCGCTGGGCGGTGTCCTCACCGCGCTTGGCCATCCCGCCGACACCGGCGCCGCCATTGCCGCCGTCACCCACCGCTATCAGCAGGCGACTACATGATCGGCGCGGTTCTCTTCGACCTCGATGACACGCTGATCTTTGCCTATGCCAATCCCGCTCCCGCTTGGCGCGCGGTGGCGGAGGAGTTTTCCGCCCATCTCGGCGATGCGCCGCTCGACGCCGTCGCCAACGCCCTAGCCGACAGCACGGCGGTCTTTCTCAGCGATGATGAAAACCGGCGCCGCTGGCGGCTCGAGGCCGTCGCCACCCGTCGCGCCGTAGTCCGCAATGCGATGATCGAAGCGGGCTTTCCACACCTGGGGGAACTCGCCCAGGAAATAGGCGACCGCTACGCCGCCTATCGCGAAGAGAACATGTATCTCTATCCCGACGCGCTAGCGGTCATCGACGCGTTTCGCGCCCGGGGCCTCAAGCTGGGCCTCGTCACCAATGGCGCGACCGAGGTTCAGAACTGGAAGATCGACCACTTCGACCTCCGCCACCGCTTCGATCATTTTCAGGTCGAGGAGGAAGCCGGTTTCGGCAAGCCCGATGGCCGTGCCTATGTCGAAAGTCTCGCCGCGCTCAATGTCGATCCCGCCGACGCCATGATGATCGGCGATGATCTTGTCTGGGACGTTCTTGCCCCCAAACGCCTCGGCATGGCCGGGGTCTGGTGCAACCGGTTCGGGCTCGAGCTGCCAAAGGACGCAGAGGCCGTTCCCGACCGCGTCATCACCCGGCTAAACCAGTTGCTCGATTGAGGCGCCGTTTTTCACAGGTCGCGTCTCTCAAAGCTAACAGTCTGCTAACCAACTCGCCGCAAATGGGCACCACGCGTCGTTGTAGCGTTGCCACACTGAGCCTTCACACTTCTGCGAGTGATTGCTCCCGTTAACATTTCATGAGTAATAAAATTTGCGTTTAGTTCTTCGCGAGTCCGCCATGGATTCGCGGAAGTATCGCGTGAGCAGGAGCCGATATGAACAAGGTTGCGATCAGTCTGGTGGCCCTCTTTGCCCTCTCGGGCCTCGGAGCGACACAGGCGCAAGACATTGCCAGCCTTGAAATTTCTCCGGTCGTTATTGCGCCCGCCAAGACTCCGCTGGCCCAGACGATCAAGGCCGGCCTCTCCTCGGCCTACTATGGCGCCCAGCGCGACACCGTCGCCTATGCCGAAGGCCAGAGCCTTTATTTCCTTTATGGCGAGCGCTATTTCGAGCCGATCTGGTTGGGCCAGGGCTCCGACGGGGCAATCACCTTCTCCCCGGCCGCCCAGAAGATCATTACCCTCTTCGAAAACGCCGCCAGCGAAGGCCTCCGCCCGCAGGACTATCTCACTGCAGACATTGATCTTTCTCGCGCCAACAGCAGCGATCCCGCCGCTCTCGCCGGGCTTGAAACCGCCTTCTCGGCCGCCGTCCTCCGCTATGCCGACCATCTCCATAATGGCCGCATCAAGCCGCAGTCGATCTCGGCCAATTTCGACATCAAGCACAAGCCGATCGACGGCCCCAAGCTCTTGGAAGATCTGACGAAAAGCGCCGATCCAGCGCCGATCCTGGCCGCGCTCGGGCCCAAGCACGCAGAATTTCTGGCCCTCAAGGCCGCCCTCGCCAGTTTCGACCAGACCCCGACCGAGCGCCCGACGCCGATCGGGGCAGGTCCGGTCCTCAAGGCCGGCAATACCGACGCCCGCGTCCCGGCCATCCGCGCCCGCCTCGCGCTCCCGACTTCAACAGATACGGTCTATGACAATAGTCTGGTCGATGCCGTGAAGGCGTTCCAGGGCAGCCTGGGCCTCGAGGTCGACGGCGTTATCGGGCCGGCAACCATCGCCGCGCTCAATGGTGGCAATGCCACACGCCGGGAAGACATTATCGCCAATATGGAACGCTGGCGCTGGATGCCGTCGGACCTCGGCGGTTTCAATGTCTTCGTCAACATCCCGGAATTCCGCCTTGCCATCCAACGGGATGGCCATGAGGAGTTCACCACGCGCGTCGTCGTCGGCACGACCAAGAACCAGACCCCGATCTTCTCGGACAATATCCGCCACGTGGTGGTGAACCCCTATTGGAACGTGCCGAACTCGATCCTCAAGGGCGAGATCGCACCGGCCGTGCTGCGCAATCCAGCCTATACCGACAACCAGAATATGGACCTGCTCTATAACGGCACGCCCGTGAGCCCCTGGCAGGTCGACTGGAGCCAGGTCTCGGCCACCAATTTCCCGTTCCGCGTGCGCCAGCGCCCCGGCCCGGGCAATTCGCTGGGTCAGATCAAGTTCCTGTTCCCCAACAAGCACGACGTCTATCTGCACGACACACCGTCCAAAGGCTTGTTTTCTCGTTCCTCCCGCGCCTTCAGCCACGGCTGCGTGCGTGTGCAGGACCCGATGGCCTTTGCCGATGCGCTGATGGCCAACGAGCCCAATATCAGCCGCGCCTCGCTGGAATCCATGTTCGGCCCCTCCGAGCGTTGGGTGAACCCGCAGACCCAGATCCCTGTGCATCTGGCTTACTTCACCCTGCGCGTGGATGCCGACGGCTCCATCAAGTCCTATGGCGACGTCTATGGCCATAATGAAAAGCTCATTGCCGCCATGGGTCTTGCGACGACGGCCGCGCCGGCCATCATCGCCCAGGCCGGGCCGATCCCGGACGAGCTCGCGCCCTGATGGGCGCGGCTTAATTTTCTCTTTACTTTTCAGCCATTCTTGTGCCCCCTTTAGGGAGCTATAACGAAGGCGTGAGGGGGCCGCCTGATACGGTTCACACCTCGTTAGCGTTAAGAAAATCGTGCGATTTCTGCGCTAACGTCCAACCATACTGGCATTGAACCGGGCAGAGTTTGGCGTGACGGGGAATAGCTTTTTGCAGCGTAAGAATTTGCTTCAGCGGGCAGCGATCGTATTGGCAGGATTTGGTCTGGCCCTCGGCCTGACCGTGTCTCCGACGTTTGCCGCCACAGAGCGTGCGCTCTACATCCACTACACCCACACCAAAGAGACCGCGCGCATCGTCTTCAAGCGCAACGGTCAATATGTGCAGTCGGGTCTGCGGGAGCTCAACGTCTTCCTCAGGGACTGGCGCCGCAACGAGCCGGCCAATATGGACCCGCGCCTGTTCGACCTTGTCTGGGAAGTGTACCAGGACGTCGGCGCGAGCCAGCCGATCACTGTCGTTTCGGCCTATCGCTCGCCCAAGACCAACGCGATGCTGCGGCAGACGTCTTCCGGTGTGGCTGAGAACAGCCAGCACATGAAGGGAACCGCGATGGATTTCTATATCCCCGGCGTTCCCCTGACGAAACTGCGTGCCGCAGCCATGCGCAAGCAGGTCGGCGGTGTCGGCTATTATCCCAATTCGGGCAGCCCCTTCGTGCATCTGGACACCGGATCCGTGCGCGCCTGGCCGCGCATGACGCGAGCCCAGCTCAAGGACCTGTTCCCTGACGGCAAGACGCTGCACGTGCCCAACGACGGCAAGCCGATCTCCCAGCAGGGCTATCAGCTCGCCATGGCTGAATGGAAGCGTTGCCACGCCGTGCCCTGCGGCGATTCCAACAGCGGCACCCGCGTCGCCTCCAATAGTGGCGGCGGTGGCGGTGGTGGCACGCTGATGGACATGCTCTTTGGCGGCAACAAGCAGGCCGCCCCCGCGGCAGCGCCCGCTCCGGCTCCGGTTCAGGTTGCGGCCGTTGCACCGGCCCAGACGCCGATCGCTGCAGTCGCAGCCCCCATGCCCGCCATGCGTCCGGCAAGCCTTTTCGCAGCAGCAACGGCTCCGGCCGCAGCGACTGCTCCCGCCCCTGTCGAAGTGGCGGCGGTGACACAGGACTATATCCCGTTCTCGACCGTTGGCAGCGCACCGCTCGCCCCTGAAGAACTGCGCTCGGCCGCTATTGCGCCGCTTCCGGTGATGAAGTCGGAGACGCTGCGTGTTGCAACGGCCTCGACCCTGCCGGCCGGCGACGCAGTGACGGCCCTGGCCGCGCTCACCGAGGCGCCCGTGCCACGCCCGCGCGTGCTGATGACCGATCCGCAGCCGAGCGAAACGCTGACCGCCTATCTGCCCAGCGCGCCGGCGACGCCTTCGGCTCAACAGTCGCTACAGGACATCATCTCCCGCGCTGTCATTCCCGGGCCCGTGGCCAACGCCGCGCTGGCTGCGCCGCGTCCGGCACGCCTGCCCGTGCTGACGAGCGAAGAAGTGCCAGACCGGATCGAAACCGCCTCGATCGCCCCGGCCGCAAAGGCCGATCTGTCGAGCCTCTTCGACCAGACCTTTGCCGCCGCTTCGGGCGCACAGACCGACACTCTGGCGGCTGCCCTTCAGGGTCATGTCGCCCCGCGCACTCCGTCGGCAGAAATGCGCAAGCCGGATCTCGTCGCCCCAGACCTCGAGCACGTCACCGACATCTTCATGACGCCGCACAGCCTGCAGTCGGAAAAGTTTGCCGTCATTTTCGACCATGACGAAGCCGACTTTGACCCGACGCCGGAAATGGGACGCTTCGTGACCGTCATGGGCGTCGGCCATGTCGCCGAGACGCTGAGCCCCAATAGTTTTTCTGCGAAGATCGCACAAAACTAGTTCCTTACAGCGCGCGTATAACGATCAAGAAAGTTCACTCCGGCCCAAAGCCCGGGGTGAACCGTCACTTTTCTGGCGACTTATTGCCAAGCCACTGACTGCAGCCTAAGAGTCTGGGCTAGACCTCAACCAAGGAGCCTCGCTTGGCCGAGAAGCCGCACACCCCCCTGCTCGATACCATCCAGAACCCGGCTGACCTGCGAGCCCTGCCCCGCGAACAATTGCGCAAGCTTGCCGATGAGGTTCGGACGGAGATGGTCGACGCCGTTTCCGTGACGGGCGGACATCTGGGCGCAGGCCTTGGGGTGGTCGAACTGACCGTGGCGCTGCATGCGGTGTTCGACACGCCGCATGACCGGATCATCTGGGACGTCGGACACCAGGCCTATCCGCACAAGATCCTGACCGGTCGCCGCGACCGCATGCGAACGCTGCGCCAGAAGGACGGCCTTTCCGGCTTTACCCGCCGCGCCGAGAGCGAATACGACCCCTTTGGCGCCGGCCACTCCTCTACCTCCATCTCGGCGGGCCTTGGCATGGCCGTGGCGAGCCAGCACCTCGAGACGCCGCGCAATGTTGTGGCGGTGATCGGGGACGGCGCCATGTCGGCCGGCATGGCCTATGAGGCGATGAACAATGCCGGCGCCATGGATGCACGTCTGGTGGTGATCCTCAACGACAATGACATGTCGATCGCCCCGCCGACCGGCGCCCTGCGCGCCTATCTGGCGCGGCTCGTGTCAAGCCCGGCCTATCGCGGCACCCGCGAGGCGGCGAAGTCAGTGGTTCACAAGCTGCCGCAATTCCTGCACGAGCCTGCCCGCAAGACCGAGGAATTCGCGCGCGCCATGCTGGCCGGCGGCACGCTGTTCGAAGAGCTGGGCTTTTATTACATCGGCCCGATCGACGGGCATAATCTCGACCATCTGCTGCCGGTGCTCGACAATGTGCGCGAGATGGACAGCGGACCGGTCCTGATCCATGTCGTGACCAAAAAGGGCAAGGGCTATGGCCCGGCGGAAAGCTCCGCCGACAAATATCATGGCGTGTCAAAGTTCAACGTGATCACCGGCGCCCAGGCCAAGGCGCCATCGAACGCACCGTCCTATACCTCGGTGTTTGCCCAGTCGCTGCTTCAGGAAGCCGAAAACGATCCGCGCGTCGTGGCGGTCACCGCCGCCATGCCATCCGGCACGGGCCTCGACAAATTCGCCGAGATTTTCCCCGATCGCATCTTTGACGTCGGCATTGCCGAGCAGCACGCGGTGACCTTTGCGGCCGGGCTTGCCAGCGAAGGCATGCGCCCGTTCTGCGCCATTTACTCGACCTTCCTTCAGCGCGCCTATGACCAGGTGATCCACGACGTGGCTATCCAGGGCCTTCCGGTGCGCTTTGCCATCGACCGGGCCGGTTTTGTCGGCGCCGACGGACCGACCCATGCGGGCAATTATGACAATGCCTATCTCGGGGCCATTCCGGGCATGGTGCTGATGGCCGCTGCCGACGAGGCAGAGCTGCGCCATATGGTGGCAACGGCCACTGCCTATGACCGCGGCCCGATCGCCTTCCGCTATCCGCGCGGTGACGGCATGGGCGTAGATATGCCGGCGCGCGGCCAGGTGCTGCCGATCGGCAAGGGCCGCATCGTCCGCCAGGGCAGCACGATTGCCCTGCTCTCCTATGGCACGCGGCTCGGCGAAGTGCTTGCTGCGGCTGATCATTTGTCCGCTCTTGGGTTCAACCCGACCATCGCCGATGCGCGCTTCATGAAGCCGCTCGACGAGGAGTTGATTGCGCGCCTCGCCGAAAGCCATGATGTGCTCGTGACCACGGAGGAAGGCGGGATTGGCGGCTTTGGCAGCCATGTCGCGAGCTTCCTCGCCACCAATGGTCTGCTCGATGGCAAGCTGCGCTTCCGGCCGCTGATGATCCCCGACCGGTTCGACGAGCACTCGAGCCAGAACGACATGTACAAGGCCGCTGGCCTTGACCGGGACGGCATTGTCTCGACGGTTCTCGGGGCGCTGGGTTATGACGAAGCGGCCAAAGAGGCTGCTCTTACAGGCGCTTAACTCAATCATGAGGGGAGGCTCGCGCCTCCCCTTTTATGCATAATGGGTCGGCACGCCCCTGGAGAGCTTTACCGTCTCCATGGAAATATAGGCTGACATATCAAAGAGTTCGATCCGCCCGACGAGCTGCTTATAGACCACGTCGTAGTGCTCGACATTGGGCAGCACCATTTTCAGGATATAGTCAAAATTGCCGGTAAGCCGGTGCACCTCCACGATTTCGGGGATGGTGGCGACGGCGGCGTGGAACTTTTCGAGCCAGTCCGCTGCATGGCTGCCGGTCCGTATAATCACGAATACCGTAGTCGGCAGGCCCATTAGCCGCCGGTCGAGCTCGGCCGTGGTGCGGGCGATATAGCCGTCTTCGCGGAGGCGGGCGATGCGGCGGGAGCAGGCTGAGGCGGAAAGCGAGACCGCATCGGCGATGTCGGTAACCGGCGTATCGGCGTCGGCTTGCAGCAGGCTCAGGATCTTGCGATCACGCTCATCCAGCACGTCTTTTCTCCCGCTGATGCAGTTTTCTGGCGTCGAGAGCTTACTCTGCGCGCAAGAACTGCACCAGCAGTGTAACGAGCAAGAAAATCTGCAAACCCGTTGTTCCCGGCTCGGCTCATACTGAACCAGGTCTGAAGCACGGGGATAACGATGAAAACGATTGGTCTGATTGGCGGCATGAGCTGGGAGTCGACGGCGGTCTATTATCGGCGGATAAATGAGAGCGTGCGGAAGGTGCGTGGCGGACTGCATTCAGCGGAAATTGCGCTGCGTTCTCTGGACTTTAACCGAGTGGTCGAACTGCAGAAGGCGGGGCGCTGGGATGACGCCGGGACGCTGTTGGGCGAGGCTGGCGCGGGTCTGGCGCGGGCTGGGGCCGAGTGCGTGTTGATCTGCACCAATACGATGCATCTGGTGTCCGAGCCGGTGGCGCGGCTGAGCGGGGTGCAGTTGATTGATATTATTGATGAAACCGCGGCGGCGCTGAAGGCGGATGGGCGGACAAAACCGCTGCTGCTGGCGACGCGCTATACGATGGAACACGGGTTCTATGCCGAGCGCATGGCGCGACATGGGATCGAGGTCATCGTGCCGGACTGCGACGCACGGGGGACCGTGCATGACATTATTTTTGATGAGCTTTGCCAAGGACTTGTCGAGGATGCATCGCGCGAACGCTATCTCGACATCATCGAAAAATCCCGCGCCCAAGGCGTCGACTCCGTGATCCTCGGCTGCACCGAAATCTCGCTGCTCGTCGACCCCGATAGCCTGCCCCTGCCTGGGTACGATTCCACGGCAATCCACGCCGACGCGGCGGTGCGCTTTGCCCTTGGCGAGGCCATGGACAAAGCGGCTTGAGGTTAAGCCCAAACGATGTCGCCGCGGGCGAGGTCGTTGGCGGGTTTTTGGGCTGGCATGGGGCCCAAGCGAAATATGTCGACGATCTTGTCGAGCTCGCTGGCCTGGGCTTCGGTCTGGGCTATGGCGGCGTTGGTTTCTTCGATGAGGCTGGCGTTGTGCTGAGTCATTTCATCGATCTGGCGCACGGCCTGGTTGATCTCGCTGAGCGCGGAGAGCACCGCCCTGTTGGCGGCAGCCATGGCAATCGCGTGGCCGCTGGTGTCGGTGACGGCGCCGGACACCGCCTCGAGATGGGCCGCCGCCGTATCGACAAGGCTGGAGCCGCGATCAACCGTTGCCAGGGTGCGCTCGATGAGGGCCTTGATTTCAGACGAGGCGTGAGCGGCATTCTGCGCGAGGCGCCGCACCTCGATGGCGACCACGGCAAAGCCCTTGCCCGCCTCTCCGGCGCGCGCCGCTTCGACGGAGGCGTTGAGCGCGAGGAGATTGGTCTGGAATGCGATATTGTCGATGACCCCGACAATGGCCGCGATCTGGTTCGAGGCGCCCTTGATATCGCCCATGGCGCCGGTCGCCGTCTCCATGACGCCGACAGCATCGGCGAGCTGGGTGGCAACCCGGCCCACCGCAGTCTCGGCCTTGCCGGAGAGATCGACATTTTCCGACACAGTGGACACCACCTCCCCCATCGACGCGGCGATTTCTTCGATGGCGGCAGCCTGGCGGTTGGTCCGCTCGGACAATTCATCGGCACCACTGACCATTTCACCGGTGGTGCGCTTGAGCATGAGCGAGGACTGGCGCAGCCGCACCATAATGGCCGACATCGACTCCGCCACCGCATTGGTGTCGTCGCGCAGGTCGGCGAAGGCACCCTCGGCATTGCCGGTGACGCGCTGGGTGAGGTCCGCATTGGCGAGCGCCGAGAGGACCGCGCCGCTGGCGCCAAGGCGATCACCCATGATCTCGAGCAGGTTATTGACCTGGTTGGCCAGGGCATTGAGATCGGCGTTGGAGAATTTCGCCTCGACCCGGTGGCTGAGATCACCCCGGCTCGCGGGCAGAACAACCGCGGCGAGAGCCTGGTTGAGGGCGGCGGCCTCGCTATAGATCTGGTCAAAATAGGTGCTGACGGCAATTTCCGTATCGAGCACGATTGCCTTGACCAGGGCCGCAACGGCCGGGCCGACATTTGGCGTTCGCGACGGACGCAGCCGGATCCGGGCGCCACTATCGGCAAAATCGTTCAGGATGCCGCTGATCAGCGTTTCGGCGATCAGGGCATAGCCACCCATGTACCATCGTGGCTTGAGGCCGATGCGCGCATGGACCTGGCCGATGATGCGGCTGCGATTGAAATAGCTTGCGTCGAACTGGCCGGCGGCCATTGCGCCCCAGTGATCGCGCTGGCGTCCTCGCGCCCTGGCGATCTGCGCGCTGTCGGAGAAATGTTCGCCCGCCTGCGGGCTTTTGCCGATGCGGGCGTAAAACCGATCGAGGGCCAGATCGAGATGTCTCTCGATGTTGGGCCGGATGGGCGCGAATAACGCGCCCTCGTCCGCATTCAGTTCGATAAAGCCCAATCTAGATGAGTCGTCGTCCACTACGCTCATGCCAATGTTCCCCCACGAGATCCCTTTGGGGCGACCCACCGCCCCTCTGCCGCAGACAGACGCAAGTCTCCCCCCTTCACGGATCCGAGACGGCCCATGAGAAAAAAGATAACCTGCAGTCAGAAGAAGAGCCGGAACCAGCATCCACGGCACATCACGCCGGTCACGGTAAGTACGATACCGTACATAAAAACTGGTTAACGGCGACTTAACTACAAATCGGCAAAATGGTCGAACTGAAATATCGCTCAAAACCAAGAGCAAGCGTCATGAACACAACGCAAGACGAACCACGGATCCGGAACCGGGTCTTGCTGGCCACACGCCCCCAGGCACAGCAATTCCTGACCGATCACTCAGAAATCCGCCCCCTCGTGTCTGGAGATACAATCTACGCAAGCGGGCAGGAAGTAACACATGCCATATTGCCGCATGACGGCATCCTGTCATACATGGCCCAGATTGGCCCACAGCGGGTGGTGGAGAAAGCATCCATCGGCGCCGAGGGCTTTGTCGGCTTCACATACTTGATGGGCGGCGGCCCATCGCTCAGCGATGTTGTGGTGACAGTGGACGGCTATGCCAGCTGGCTGCCGCTCGATGCACTCAATGAGGCGATGCAGCGGTTTATCTGCGTGCGCGAAGCGATGCTGGCCTATGCGCAGGGGCTGATCGTGCAGCTGATGGAAACCGTGGCCTGCAATAGCCTGCATACCGCGGAACAACGCGTCGCGCGCTGGCTGCTGGTCGCCGATGACCGCACGGGGGCGCCGGAATTTCGCGTGACGCAAGACGCCATTGCCCAGATGCTGGGGCTTCGGCGCGCTACTGTCAGCCAGGTCTGCTCGGACCTGATGCATGCCGGGGCAATTGCCTATTCCCGTGGCCGCCTGACAGTGATGGATCGCGAGAGGCTCGCGAGCTTTGGCTGTGAATGCTATCGCCGCATCCAGGCCGTCCAGCTGCAGCCGTTCATCGGGTGACCGGCTGGCGGGCCGAGATGTCTGGCGGGCACAAAAGACTTGTCCGCCTCTTTTAAAAGATGCTTGGATTACGTCTCTCTGGGGGGAGAGACACATGAGCAAGTCTGCCGACGACCTGCCTCGACTACTCTCGGATGCTCCGGCGGGCATACCGGCCTATGCGACGACCGAGGAGATTCTTGCGCATCCGCGCTTCGCCATAGCCCGCAATCACTACATGCGCGTTATGATCGACTCCTACAAAGCCGACACCGCCCTGCGGCACATGATGCATGAAATCGGCCGCAATGTGCTGTTCAACATCATCCTCGGGCAGGACGCCCGCAAGGATGCTGACGACCCGTCGACCTGGCCCAGTGTGGGCAGTTTGCGCGACGTCTTTATGCCCTTCGGGCTGTCGAGCCCGCGCAGCTTCGATGACACCCTGGCGCGCATGCAGATCATCGGGCTGATCGAAATTGTTCCTGCCCCGGACGATCGCAGGCGGCGCCTCGTCATCCCGACCGAAAAGATGATCCATGAAGATCTGATCTGGCTGGCCGACCACATGTCGCCGCTGGCAGTGCTTTCCCCGAGCGGGACGATTATCTGCCCGCCCTCAGCCATGACCGGGCGCACCAATCCGCGCAGCGCATCATTTCCACGCAAAACTATGGCGGGGCGTATGAGGTCATGATGCCAACCGACCCGATCATGGCTGTGCTGCTGCGTCAGGATGCGATGAAGATCGTGTTCTTCTATATGCTGAGCGCAGATGAGAGCGGCGATCGCCAGCGCGCTTCCCTCTCTTACCAGAGCGTCGCCGAGCGGACCTACACGTCCCGCACGCATGTCAGGAACCTGCTCACTGATCTGCAAGCCATGGGCATGGTGACACTGCACGAGAAGGGCGGCCGGAACGTCGAGATCGCGCCCGAGCTTTGGCAGATCGCTGATTATTTCCTGGCCAAATCCATGTCCGGCCATAATCTCGTCTGGCAGGTCGCCCGACAGATGGTCGCCGCCGATGCCATGGCGGCCTGATATACGCAGATGTTTCCAACACAGGCGGGCCCGAGCCTGATCTAAAGACTGCGACTGACCTCGGCTTTTATTGGCGGGGTGGGTCCCTGACTGACTCAACTTCCGCCCGGCCGGCGCCATCTGGGGCCCGCCGGGTGTTTTTATCAGGAGCAGTTTCCCGCGCGATTTAGGCGCAAAAAGTTCCGGCTCAGCGAGGCATGCACGCAAAAACTTCCGCCTGCGCCTGATGGGAGGGTGCGAACAATGCATCTGGCCCGTGGAGAAGGACCGGATCATGAGCATAGCCATCACACAGCCCGCACGCGCCCCTTGGGCGATCGTGCATCACGTCCGAACCATATTGGGCATTCGGCGCAAACCGCGGCTACCCAGGGGGCTCGATCGGCGTCAATTGCAGGATGCGGGGATTTCCTGGGAGCTTGCAGGATATGGGCGCGGAGCCGATGTTTCCATGCTTCCCATCGTCATCCTTGAATCCCAGCGCTGAGCCGGTTCAGCGCCTGGGAAGGGGCGCCGCCGCCCCTCCCGGGATCAAGAGCAATATTTGCTGGATCTAGCGATCAGCCTTCGACCATGCCGAGGGCGGACATGTAGAGCTCGAGCAGGGCTTCCTGCTCCATGCGCTCATTGGCATCCTGCTTGCGGATGGTCACGATCTTGCGCAGGATCTTGGTGTCAAAACCGTTGCCCTTGGCTTCGGCGTAGATTTCCTTGATATCGGCGGCGATCGCTGCCTTCTCTTCTTCCATGCGTTCGATACGTTCGATGAAGGCCCGGAGCTGGTCCTGGGCGACGCTGTCTTCGACGGCCATTGTATACCTCTTTTGTTCTGGCCCCGTTTCAACCCTATGCAGCGCGCCCGTTCAAGTGTCTTGTGGTTCTATCCCCCATATCCCCGGCGCATCGCTGCCCTGCCGTTCGCAATTCCGTCAAATCGGCCCCTTAGCCATTGACCTTGTCTTCCGCTTCGTTTCAAACGAAAGGCAATCTTCCAATGAAATGCGGCTCGCTCGTGCTTTCTCTGCGCCCAAGCCTTGCCCTGATGACCGCCACGCTTGGCGGCTTCCTGGCATTTTCCACTCCAGCCCATGCCGAATTGCGCATCTGTAACGAGACCGCCAATCTGGTTTCCGTTGCGCTGGGATACCGCGCCGAACGCGGCTGGATGAGCGAGGGCTGGTGGCAAACGCCACCCGGCGACTGTCGAGTTCTCTATCAGGGGGACCTGCAGAAGCGCTTTTACTATCTCTATGCTGTGGATGATATTGGCGGCGGCGCCTGGGACGGCCAGGTGTTCATGTGCACCCGTGACGAAACCTTCACAATATTCGGGGTTGAGGATTGCCTCGCGCGGGGCTATGAGCGCACTGGGTTCTTTGAAATCGATACCCAAAACCGTACCGACTGGACTTTGCAGCTCACCGAAAGTGCGGGAGCACCAAGTATTGTTGGGCCGGAGGGCGGAGAAGATCTCGAAGAGCCGGCCTTTCTGATCGACACCGATGAGGATGTCGACCAGACGGTTCCGTTACCCCCGCCCCCGCCTCCAAGAACTCAAGATACGGAAACGCAATGAGACGGATCAGACGCGCAAAGATCCTCGCCACCCTCGGGCCTGCCAGCCACGACGAGAAGATGATTGAGGAACTGGCAAGGGCTGGTGCAGACGTGTTCCGCATCAACATGAGCCATGCCAGCCATGACCTCATGCGCCAGACCGTCGAGCGCATCCGCGCTGTCGAGGCGCGGCTGAACCACCCGCTCGGGATCCTGGTCGACCTTCAGGGTCCCAAGCTCCGGGTGTGGAAGTTCGCCGAGGGCGCGGTCAATCTCGTTGCCGGGCAGAAATTCACCCTCGACAGCAATAATGACGACAACGGCAATGCCGAACGCGTCTACCTGCCCCATCCCGAAATCATCGAGAGCGTGTCGGTCGGCGATCGCCTGCTGCTCGACGACGGCAAGCTGCACCTGCGCGCGACCAAGGTCGGCAATGGCGCCATCGAGACCGAAGTGGTCTATGGCGGCAAGCTTTCCGACAAGAAGGGCGTCTCCCTTCCCGATACGCTGCTGCCGACGGGCGCGCTGACGGAAAAGGATCACGCCGACCTGCTCGCCGGCCTTGCCGCTGAAGCGGACTGGATCGCTCTGAGCTTCGTGCAGCGCCCCGAAGACATTATCGACGTGCGCAAGATCGTTCAGGGTCGCGCCGGCGTCATGGCCAAGATCGAAAAGCCGCAGGCGATCGATCGTCTCGAGGAGATCGTAAAGCTCTCCGACGCCATCATGGTGGCGCGTGGCGATCTGGGCGTCGAGCTGCCGCTCGAAACCGTGCCGGGCCTGCAGAAGCGCATGATCCGCATGTGCCGTCGCTACGGCAAGCCGGTGGTCGTCGCCACCCAGATGCTGGAATCGATGATCACCGCTCCGGTGCCGACCCGCGCCGAAGTGTCGGACGTCTCCATCGCCGTCTTTGAAGGCGCAGACGCCGTCATGCTGTCGGCCGAGAGCGCTTCGGGCCAGTTCCCGGTCGAAGCCGTCGCCACCATGAACAAGGTGGCCGTGGCGGTCGAGAACGACGCCAATTACCGCGGCATTATCCGTGCCGCCCAGACCGAGCCCGAGGCCACGGCCGCTGACGCCATTTCGGCGGCGACCCGCCAGGTCGCCGAGACGCTCGATCTGGCTGCCATCGTCACCTACACGGCATCCGGCTCCACCGGTATCCGCGCCGCCCGCGAGCGGCCGAGCAAGCCGATCATCGCGCTCTCGCCCAATCTGCGTACCATCCGCCGCCTGTCGGTGGTGTGGGGCATCCATTGCGTGCAGACCGAAGACGCGGTGAACCTTGAAGACATGGTCGATCGCGCCTGCGTCATCGCCTACCAGGAAGGCTTTGCCCGCCCCGGCGACCGCATCGCCATCACCGCTGGCGTGCCGCTGGGCACTCCAGGCGCCACCAATATGCTGCGCATCGCCTTTGTGCGCCAGGACGGCGCCGGCTCGAGCTGAGCCAACCTGCACCATCCTGAATGACGAAAACTCCCGGCTCGAAAGGTCCGGGAGTTTTCTTTTGGGCAGCGTCGCTGCGCCTGGGAGAAAACGACAGCCTAAAAAGAAAAGGCCCGCAACATGTGCGGGCCTTTCAAAGTCCTGGTGACAGGTCGCTTAGCCCTGGCGGGCCTTGAAGCGCTTGTCGACCTTGTTGATGATATACACACGACCGCGACGGCGGACGAGCTTGTTCGCGCGGTGGCGCGTCATCAACGCCTTCAGCGAGTTGGTGATCTTCATCGTCAGTTCCTCAGTCAAACAAAAGGGGCGCCAAGGCGCCCGGAAACTGCGCCCTTCATATGGAAAACGGCCTGCCCTGTCAACGCGTGCAGCACAATAGATTTCACCCTTTTCCACTTGGGCAGATCCGGTGGATTAACCCCGGGGTCAGGCTTGTCCCCTAACATGGAATGCGGGCAAGGGGGAATGGAAATGGCGCAGTCCACAATCGTCAAGCATGGCGTACTGATCGCCGACCCGACACAGAACATGGGCGCCCTGATCGCGGCGATGCTGCGCGGCTTCGGACACCAGATGGTGACCGAGGCCTCAGAAGCTCGCGCGTTCAACGCCGCCCTCCTCCGTCGCAGCTATGCGTTGATCGTGATCGACGAGACCATGGGCGCCAAAGGCCCGCTGGAGACGGTGCGCAAGCTGCGCAGTGATGCAACCCACCCCAATCGCTTTACGCCCATCATCATGATTTCGGCAGCGCCGGATGTCCGCTCGATCAGCGAGGCGCGCGACGCCGGGGTCAACGAGTTCCTGCGCAAGCCATTTTCGGCGGCGGACCTGCAGGCGCGCATTGCCAGCCTGGACCTGAAGCCGCGGGATTTTGTGATCGCGCCAGATTATGCCGGCCCTGACCGCCGGCGCCGGACCATCGACATCGGCACGCCCGACCAGCGCGGCGACCCGCCGGACGGCCCGGACGCCACCGAGCGCTAGTTTACCGTCACCTGCCCCGAGGCGGCGAGCCAACCCGAATCTACCGGCAGGCTCCACTGCGCCAGTTCCGACTGGCGCTTGAGCATTTCGAGCACCATGTGCAGGTCTGACCGCGACAGGGTGATCGCCGGACCATCGCCCTGCGGCGAAGGCCGGAACACCAGGCGGAAGTCGCTGGGCGTTGTCGTGATATTGACCGTCTCCACCAGCATGGGTGGCGGCGCATCGCCGGAAATCGGCGGTAGCGTGTCGGCATCAGCCGGGCCAACGCTGGACGCGGCCATGGCGCCCTGATGCTCCATCAGCACCACATCATTGCGCAATTCGGCCGGCGCATGGGCCGCCGTCGGGCTGGAGCGCGCGAGCACGCCCACCAGTCCGTTGATTAAGAGGGCGCACAGCCGGCGGGTGACGAAGAGCATTTTCGCCTCCTCGCCTGTGCCAAGCCAGAGAACCAATCGATCCTCGCGGGCGCTGTAGCCAAGCGAGACTTGCCCCGCAGCGGGAGCTGGCTGAGTGGTGTCGGTCATATCTGCAGCGCGCTCCGGGCCCGGATAAAAGTCAGTCCTTGGTGTCGTTGAGCATGGCGTCCCAATCGATCTCGTCCTCGGCCTGGATCGGCTGGAACATCGATTCGATTTCGGCTTCACGCTTGGCCGACACGGCGGCGTGCTGCGCGTGCAGCTGCGCCAGCTTGCCCAGATTGGCCATATTGGTCATCGACAGAAGCTGGGCATAGGCCACGGCCAGCACACCGCCGCTGCGCAGCTCAAGGAAGGCCGCGTCATCGAGACTGCCGAGCTTGGCTTCGTTGACACGCAGGAGGCCATTGACCGGAATTTCAGTATCGCCGTCGCGAACCTTGAGCGGCCAGGGCTCGAGCAGATCATGGGCGGCAAGCTTGGCGCCGGCACGGCCGATGGCCTCCACGCCCTTGTGGACGCCGATCAGGAACTGAAGAATCTGCTGGATGCGCTCAGTCGGCTTGCCTTCATCATCAAAGAAGGCTTCGGCTTCACCCGCGCCTGCCAAAAGGCCGCTGCCTTCGTCATAGCCAAGAGCGAACTGGTTGTTCTCAGCCGGCATCAGCTTGAAGGGATAGCCGCGCAGCACGGCCGGGACATATTGGCCAAGCCACTGCCCTTCAGGGCCGACATAAAGGTTCTGCTGCGGCCGCAGGCCAAGCAGGGTGACCAGAGCGGGCTTTTCGCCTTCCAGAAACGCCAGTGCGAACTGGGTGGCGGCATGGGCCAGTTCTTCGCCAGCGATCGGGGCAATGATCGAGCTAGCCGCAAAGCCATAGCCCGAACTTGGCCGCCAGGAACGGTCGGAATGAGTGGCGGCGCGGATAGGGGAGATTGTCTCGGTCATGACCAGGCTTTGCGAAGAAGAGAACAAAACAGTCTGTCCTGCCTATCAAGCGCCAGAAGGGATTGCAAATCGCCGCGCGCGCTCCGAGCGAGGCCGACAACGCAAATTTAATGTGAATAATGTACAGTAAAATATGTGCAGGGACGGTGTGACCCTGCGCACGATGGGGGCAATCGGTCGGCACTGACTTTTCCAGACACGCCTATAGAGCTGCAAGGCCGGGCGGGCCTGGACCTCGTCTTGGCAAATACTCACGCCAAATATTCTCACAACGCAGCGATCAATTCGCCGCTTTGTGATGCCAATTCCGATGCTCACTGCTATAAGGGCACAAAATTGCTGTATTGGGACCCTAGGGCGTCGCCTCATTCGCTCCGAGCCGGGGCGTTTGATCGGGCGCTGCCCAACCGAGGTCCGGCGATCAGCGTGAGACTGAAAGCACAAATATGTCGACAATAAATCCGTTCAAAGCGGCGCTGAAAACCTACCGGACCATTCTGTTGGCGACGGTTATCTTCAGCATCGCCATCAATCTGCTGATGTTCATCTCGCCGATCTACATGCTGCAGGTTTATGACCGCGTGCTGCAGAGCCGCAGCGAGACGACGCTGGTGATGATCACCGTGATCGCGCTCGCCGGTCTTGCGATTTACGCGCTGCTCGAATGGGTCCGCTCTCGCGTCCTGGTTCGCGCCGGCCTGCGATTTGACGAGATGATCGCCAAGGCGCTGTTCAACCGCGTCGTGACCACCACCATTCGCCAGCCGAACGGCAAGTCCGAGTTCGTCCTCGGCGACGTCGATCGCCTCCGCGAGTTCCTGACCGGCTCAGGCCTCATCGCCATCTGCGACGTGCCGTGGGTGCCGATCTTTATTTTCGTTTGTTTCATGTTCCACCCGATGGTGGGCTATGTGGCTCTGGCCGGTGCGATCATCGTTTTCGCCCTCGCCATCGCCAATGAGTTCATGACCAAGAAGACGCTCAACGAAGCGTCCGGCCTTGGCCAGTCGGCCCAGCATTTTGCGACAACCACGCTGCAGAATATTGAAGCCATCCGCGCCCTAGGCATGGAAAGCAGCCTGCGCAGCCGCTGGCACGACATGCACCGCGGCATGCTGGAAAAGCAGGCCGAGGCCAGCGACAGCGCCGGCGCCATCCAGTCGGTTTCCAAATTCGTCCGCATGGGCCTGCAGACCCTCATCCTCGGCGTCGGCGCCTATCTGGTGCTCGAAGGCGAAATCTCGCCCGGCTCGATGATCGCCTGTTCGATCCTGATGGGCCGCGCCTTGCAGCCGGTCGACCAGGTCGTGGGCCAGTGGAAGCAGTTCGTTGGCGCCCGCCAGGCCTATTCGCGCCTGTCGCAGATCTTTACCCAGGTGCCGGGCGAAGAAGACAAGACCCAGCTGCCTGCACCGACCGGCAATCTCTCGGTCAGCAATCTGGCCGTAGTGCCGCCGACGGCCCGCACCCCGCTGTTGCAGGGCGTGAGCTTTGAAGCCGTGCCCGGTGAGGCCGTGGCTCTCGTCGGCCCGAGTGGCGCCGGCAAGTCGAGCCTGATGCGCGCATTGGTCGGCATCTGGCCCGCTGCAGCCGGCAGCATCCGTCTTGATGGTGCAGAACTGCAGCATTGGGATCCGGACATGCTCGGCAAGCATCTGGGCTATCTGCCCCAGTCGGTCGAGCTCTTCAACGGCAGCGTTTCCGAGAACATCTCGCGCTTCCAGGTGGGTGCCAAGGACGAGGACGTTCTCGCCGCTGCCCAGCAGGCGCGCGTCCACCAGATGATCCAGAACCTTCCGGATGGCTACGACACGCAGATCGGTGTGGGCGGTCGTTCGCTCTCGGGCGGCCAGCGCCAGCGCATTGGTCTCGCCCGTGCGCTCTACGGCGACCCGGCACTCATCATCCTCGACGAGCCCAATGCCAATCTGGATAGCGAGGGTGAAGAAGCCCTGTTCCAGATCATCCAGGAGCTCAAGGGCCGCGGCAAGACGATCCTCTTCGTCAGCCACAAGATGAGCCTCGTCAGCCTCGCCGAAAAGTCGCTGATCCTGGCCGACGGGCGCATGCGCTCATTCGGACCGACGCAGGAGCTGCTCAAGATCAAGCCCGCGCTCAAGCCGGTGCAGCCGCCCGAAGCGCCGCAGAACCGCAGCATTGCCTAAGGAAACCTAATGTCAGTCGTTCCCTATTCCGGCGATGAGCCGCTTGCGACCTCCGGCAAGCCCAAGAAAGACTTCTCGCCGCAGCCCTATATCATGGCCGGTTATGTCACCCTTGCCCTGACCTTTGGCGTGTTTGGCGTCTGGGCCGCGACGGCTCCTCTCGCCAGCGGCGTTGTCGCCGGCGGCGTGATCTCGGTGGAATCGAGCCGCAAGATCGTCCAGCACCTCGAAGGCGGCATCGTCTCGGGGATCAATGCCAGCGAAGGCGATATTGTCGAGGCGGGCACTGTCGTGCTGACTCTTGATCCGACCCAGGCCCAGGGCAATGTGGCCTATCTCAACAGCCGCCAGCACATGCTGCTGGCCCAGGAAGCGCGCCTTAACGCCGAAAGCGTCAACGGCGCGGCAGTCATCTTCCCGGACGAACTGTTCACCTCCGATGATCCTGCCGTTCAGCGCGTCATCGCCCTGCAGCAGACATTGTTCAACGATCGCAAGGCGAGCAAGGATGGCCAGGTCGCCATCTTCACCTCGCGTATCGATCAGCTCAACGAAGCCATCAATGGCCTGTCCCTGCAAAAGGACGCCATCGAACAGCAGATGACCTCGCTGAACGATGAAGTGACCCGGCTGACCCGCGGCCAGGAAACCGGCGTCATTGCCACCAACCAGCTCTCGTCCATGACGCGTGCGCGCCTTGAACTGCAGGGCGAGCTTGGTGCGATCACCTCGGAAGTGGCAAAGCTGCGCCAGACCATCTCGGAAACCGAGCTGCAGATCATCCAGGTCAATCAGGAGTTCGTCGAACGCGCCGGCAGCGAGCTGCGCGACGTCCGCGAACAGCTCAACGAGACTACCGAGCGCCTCCACGTCGCCCGCGACGTGCTGGAACGGACCACCGTCAAGGCGCCGGTCCGCGGCATGCTGCAGAATATCCGCGTGCATACGATCGGCGGCGTCATTCGCCCCGCCGAGCCGGTGATGGATATCATTCCGCTCGACGACGATCTCATCATCGCGGCCCAGATCCGGCCCATCGACATCGACAGCGTCTCCATCGGCCAAGAAGCCGAAGTGCGTTTCCCGGCATTCTCGGCCAAGACCACGCCGGTCATCTTCGGGCGAATTTCGGTGGTATCGCAGGACGTCGTGCAGCCGGAAAACCCGAACCAGGCGCCCTATTACAGCGCCCGCATCGAGGTTGCCGACACCGACGTGCCACAGGATATCCGCGAGCGCCTGCTCCCGGGCATGCCCGTGGACGTGATCGTCTCGACCGGCGAACGCACCATGTTCGAATATTTCGTGCGTCCGATGACCGACATGTTCAACAAGGGCATGCGCGAGCAGTAAGCCAAATCCCAGGCGGCACCGCCGGTTTGTCGCCTGGACACCTGCCCCGGTTTCTTGCCGCTACCCCAAACCGCCAAATGGGATTATAGGCCATTGCTTCAGAAATGGTCTTTTCTCACGCGCAGCGCTGTGCTTGACGTGCGGCAGCCAGACTGACTGAGGCGACCCCATAGCAGCATGAAAATTGTTCTTTCCATTCAATCCCTCAAATACCCGCTGACGGGTATCGGTCGGTATACGCTTGAGCTGGCCAAGCAATTGGCCGCCAACCCCGAAGTCGAGCAGCTGGATTATTTCAACGGCGACCGCTTCGTTCCGGCCCTGCCCGAGCGGGATGCGATGGAAACGGCGCCAAGCGCTGCGGCGAGCGGCCTGCTCGCCGTCAAGCGGCAGCTGGCGCGCAGCAAGTTGGTGCTCGAGACCTATCGCGCGCTCAAATCGCTGCGCCGGTCAAACCCCTTCGCCGGCCACGAGGGGCAATTGTTTCATGGGCCAAATTTCTACGTTCCCGACTTCCCGGGTCCGCGGACGGTCACCATCCATGATCTCTCCGTTTTGACCATGCCGCAGTTTCATCCGCCCGAGCGGGTGCTCTATCTCGGCAAGGAAATCGAGATTTCGCTGCAGCGCACCAATACCATCATCACCGATTGCGAAGCGATCAAGCATGAGGTGATCCAGCGCTTTGGTGTGGCCGCAAGCGATGTGTTCGTGGCGCCGCTGGCCAGCAGCGAAATCTTTCACGCGCGGGATATCTCCGAAACCGCCCCGACGCTGGCGCGCTATGGACTGACCCACGGCGGCTACACGCTTTACACCGGCACGATCGAGCCGCGGAAAAACCTCGTCAACCTGATCGACGCCTACGAAAGGCTCCCCTCCCCCCTGCGGGCGCAGAAGCCGCTCGTTCTCTCCGGCCATCGTGGCTGGCAGAACGAAGCCATCATGGAGCGGATCGAGCGGGCGCAGCGCCAGGGTTGGCTGACCTATCTCGGCTTTGTGCCGGAAGAGGATCTGCCGATCCTCTTCTCGGGCGCCTATCTCTTCGCCTTCCCCTCGCTCTACGAGGGCTTCGGCCTGCCCGTCCTTGAGGCCATGGCCTCCGGGGTACCCGTGGTCACGTCAAACCGCTCTTCCCTGCCCGAGGTCGGCGGCGATGCGGCGCTGTTTGTCGAGCCGGAAGATGTTACAGGCATCAGCCATGCGCTCAAGCGCGCCCTGACGGATGCAGCCTGGCGCGAGGCCGCCATAGCAGGCGGGTTTGCCCAGGCGCAGAAATTCAGCTGGGAAAAATGCGCAGCCGACACACTTACGGCCTATCGCGCGACCATAGCGCGTTGAGGAGAAGCTAGAATGGTCCTCAATCTGTTGCGCGCGCTCTGGAGCTACCGGTATTTCCTGGCCACCTCGATCATGGCCGATTTCCGGAACCGGGTCCTCCGCAGTCGCCTTGGCTTTCTCTGGATCATCCTCGCGCCACTGTCGCAGGTGCTGATCTATACCTTTGTTCTCTCGTCGCTGATGTCCCAGCGCCTACCGGGGATCGACAACTCCTTCTCCTATGCGATCTATCTGATGTCGGGGTTCCAGGCCTGGCTGCTGTTCAGCGAGATCATCACAAGGTCGATCACCGTCTTCATCGACAATGGCAATGTGCTCAAGAAGATCTCCTTCCCGCGCACGATCCTGCCCATCGTGGTCATCGCGACGTCGCTGATCACCAATCTCATTTTTCTCGCGCTGGTGCTCGTCATCTTTGCGCTGCTTGGTTTCCCGCTCGGCTGGAACCTCCTGTGGCTGCCGGTGATGATGATCATCAACATCGCGTTCGCCTCCGGCATCGGCCTTGTCGCAGGCGTTCTCAATGTCTTCATCCGCGATATCGGCCAGCTGACGCCGATCCTGATGCAATTCCTGTTCTGGTTTACGCCGATCGTCTACACGATCACCATCCTGCCCGACGCCTTCCAGAAGATCGTGATGCTCAATCCCATGTTCTGGATCATCGACGGCTATCACCGCGTCATGGTGTTCAACGAGGCTCCGCTCAACGGCCCGCTCATGTTCATTTTCGCGCTTTCGCTGGCCATTCTCGGGCTGGCCTTCTGGCTTTTCCGCAAGGCGAGCCCCGAAATGGTGGACGCGCTATGAGCCACATCGTCATGAACGTCTCCGGGCTGGGCAAGGTGTTCCGACGCTACAGCCACGAGCTCTATCGGGTGCTGCGCTGGTTCGGCGTCAATGCCCCGATCGCCGAAGAGCGCTGGGTGCTCAAGGATATTTCCTTCGACGTGCAATCCGGACAGGCTCTGGGCATTGTTGGACGCAATGGCGCGGGCAAGAGCACGCTGCTGAAACTGATCACCGGCACGATGCGGCCCTCCACGGGCGGCGTCACGATCAACGGGAAGATTGCGGCCATTCTCGAATTGGGGATGGGTTTCAACCCAGACTATACGGGCCGCCAGAACGTCTTTCACGCGCTGGGCCTGATGGGCTACCAGCATGCCGAGATCGTCGATGCGCTGGACGGCATTGCAGGGTTTTCGGAGCTCGGCAGCTATTTCGACCAGCCTCTGCGGGTCTATTCCAGCGGCATGCATATGCGGCTGGCCTTTTCGGTCGCAACCGCCTTCCGGCCCGATATCCTCATCGTGGACGAGGCGCTGTCGGTGGGCGATGCCTATTTCCAGCACAAGAGTTTTGATCGCATCAAGGAATTCCAGAAGGAGGGCACGACCCTCATTCTCGTGTCCCACGACCGCATGGCACTCCTCAGCCTCTGCGACCGCGCGATCCTTCTCCACAATGGCGCCGTGGCCAAGGACGGCGACCCGGAAGCGGTGCTGGACTATTACAACGCGCTCCTCAGCGACGCGAGCGACACCTCGATCGAGACGCGCGAGCTCAGCGATGGCCGTGTCCAGACGACGTCTGGCAACAAAAGGGTCACCATCGAAGCGGTGAGCCTCCTGGATGAGGCCGGCCAGGCCGTCGACACGCTATCGGTTGGCCAAAAAGCCCGGTTTAGGGTCGACGTCCTAGCGAACTCTGCCGTGGACACGCTTGTCTTGGGATTTTCAATCAAGGACCGTGTGGGCCAAACCATGCACGGGACGAACACGTATTACAGCGACCAGGTCATCGAAAACGTGCAACCCGGCGACCGGTACAGCTTTACCGTCGCGTTCGAAGCCAACTTTGGTGAAGGCTCTTACTCGCTTACCCTCGCCCTCACAGGTGGCGAAAATCACCTCAATGACAATTATGAATGGCGCGACCTTGCCCTTGTGTTCTCAGTCGCAAACCTGAGCAAGCAGGTGTTTGACGGCAAGCTGTACCTGCCATCCCACTTTAGCGTCGAAAAGAACGGATCGATCTGAGGCGGACAGTCTCGCGCTAATCCCGCGCCAATTCCTCGATGAACCGCTCCGCGATGACGCGCCAGGAATATTCGCTTTCGGCGCGGGCGCGGGCGGCGGTGATCATGGCCTGAAGCGCATCGTCACTGGTATTTGCCAGACGTGCGAGCGATTGTGCCATGCTCTCATTCTCGCCCTGGACGTAATGGACGTCAGGGTCGATCGCGAGTCCCCGGGCGCCAAAGGCAGATGAAATGACCGGTACGCCGGCTGCCATGTAATCGAGCATTTTGAGGTTCGTGCCAGTGCCCGAGCGCATCGGGTTGAGCGCAACGTCCGCGATCGAGAGCATGAGATCGCGTGTCTCCATATCGACCGCGCCCATCAGCTCCACATTGGCTGGCAGCACACGATCCTTGAAGGGCAGACAGACACTACCGATGATGAAGAAGCGCGTATCCGGGCTCCGGGGCGCCTGCGCGAGAATGTCCTCTACGGCCTCGAGATTGGGGCCATGCCAGCTGCCGAGGAACATGGCGACTTGCCCGGAAAGCCCGCCGGCAGCTTTTAATCGGCGGCGCTCAGCCAAATCGACGAAACGGATATCGTCCAGAGAGACGCCGTTTGGCACTTCGGACAAGCGCGCGCGCGTTGGGCCGTAGACGCGCTCAAGTTCATGGAGATCGCGATTGGCGCAGGCAAAGACCCGTTCCGCACGTGTCCAGGCGGCCCGCTCGGCCCGCGTGACTTCGGCCATCAGCGGTTCGGCCTCAGGCACGGCGGAAAACACAGCCGACTTCAGGGTTAGTTCGACGTCCTGCGCCTCGTACCAGAGGAGCTTGTCCGGTGCAGCTTCCGCGATTGCATCGATCATGAAGGGGTGGCAGGCGATGACCGCTTCGCTGGTGATCGCCGAGAGCTCCAGCGCCTCGACATAGTCAGGCGTCAGGCCAAAGAGCGCATTGGTCGTGATGTCGCCAACCGGCCGCTCGCCCACCTGGCGCGAGACGAAGTATTCGGCATCGCCATGGTCCTGGCTGCGCGGAATGGTGATCTCGAGGAGACCGGGGGCAATCTCCATCTCGCTGCGCGCATCGGCGGGACCACCCAGCGAGACAATGTCGATGTCATAATGACGGGCGAGGTTCCGGTAGAGATGATAGACGCGGGCCTGCCCGCCATTCATCGGCGGAAAGACCTTGAAGGTCGTGGCCACGGTCAGCTTGGGCCGGATAACGCGGGGCGTCGGCGCGGCAATGAGGCCCTCGGCGACCTTGGCCCAGGTAATGGGGTCGACGTTTTTGCGCGCTTCCCGACCCATCTCCGCCGCGCGCACCGGATCGTTCGCCAGCGCCGCCAGCGCTTTTGCCAAATCCTGTGGATCTGGTGCGGTGACGAGGCCCGTCACGCCATCGGTCACGAATTCGGTTGGACCGCCCGCATCATTGACCGTAATCACCGGCTTGCCCGAGCGCATGGCTTCGATGGTTATAAGGCCATAGTCCTCATCGTAGGGGACGAAGGGCACGGCGAGCGCATTGGCATAAAGTCCGGCCATGGCGTCGTCGGCAACAAAGCCAAGGAAGCGGATCCGCTCGTTCTCACCGGCGAGTGCCTTGAGGCGCACTTCGTCCGGCCCCGATCCTGCGATCAGCAGGGGCAGATCGGTCTCCACCTGCCGGTAGGCCTCAATGATCAGATCAACCCGCTTGGGCCGGTCGAGGCGGCTGGAGGTGAAGAAATAGTCCTGGCTACCGCAGAAATAATCGTCGCGATGCGGCGGCGGATAAAGCACATCCACGCTTGCATCAGCGGGGAAATAATCCTTTCGGCGCGCAACGGTCCCGGCGATGGCGGCGTGCCGCCGAACCCGTCCGCCCGAGAGGGCAGCATTGTCGAGAAAATGGATGATGGCGCGCGATACTGGCCCCGGAAACCCTAGCGCGGCTTCACTTTCCGCGTCTCCGCGCAGCGCTTTCAGCCGCTCGAACAGCAAAGGGATCGCGTCGGCGCCAGGCTCCGCACCGGCGTCTTCCATCCAGCTCAGCAGCGCGCGGAGTTTTTCAGGTTGGGCGGCGATATCGAGCGGCGCTCCGGTATAGGTGTCATAGAGGCCACGCAGCCGGTGCAGCATGTAGCAGATGTGGTTGGGATGATTGACCATCCAACCCGGATATTTGCCGGAGATCACGCAATCATAGGCCGACAGGTCGAGCTGGGAAAAGGTCTCGTAAGAGCCGATCAAATCCCAGAAATTGCCCTCAGGCGAGGGAACCGAGACGATGTCGCACTGGTGCTCGGTCTGGGTATTGAAATGGTTCTGGAGCCCCCACCAGAGGTTCTCGGCGCCGCCCAGCGCCAGGGGCGAAGCCAGCGGAGTGACAAGTGCGATCTTCATGCGCTGGTCTCCGGAAGGTCGGCCAGCAGCGTCTCTACCACATGGGACCAGGTGATGTTCATGGCCTCGTAGCGCGCCCGGCCATTGGCTCCAAGGCGTTTGGCCAGAGCCGGGTGGGCCATCAGCCGTGACAGAGCCTCGGCAATGGCATCGGGCTGGGGATCAGTGACATAGCCGGTCTCGCCATCGACGACGAACTCCAGCGGCCCGCCACTATCCCGGCAGGTGACAACAGGCTTGCCCGACAGCATGGCTTCGAGCGTGATATAGCCATAGTCCTCATCCAGCGGCCCGAAAAACACGGCCAAGGCTTGGGCGTAAAACTCCAGCATTTCAGCGCGGGTGATGGACCCGACGAAACGAACCCGGTCGGCAAGACCAAGTTCCTCGCTCAACGCCTGTAGCTGTGTCCGCAGCCCCCCGTCGCCGGCGATGACGGCGCCGATAGGGCTCGGTGTCTTCGCCAGTGCGCGCAGGAACAGGTCCTGACGCTTGAGCGCCTCGAGGCGGCTCGGCACGAAGATATAGGGCAAGGCATTGGCGCAGCGGAACTTTTCGGCGTCCGCAGGCGGGTGGTAGAGCGCCTTGCTCTCGATGCCGCTGTAGTGGCGGAGCCGCGACGAGACGCGCTCGGCGATCGTGTAGACTGCCTTGGCGCTCCCCTCCCCTTCGCCGCCGAGGGAAATCTTGTCCACCTCGGCAATACGACGGCGCAGGTCCTGCGTTTCGGGGGTGTCCGGCCAGCCATGGGCTGAACCGAAGAGGTCATAGGCGACACGGTGCTGATGCAGCAGCCAGACGCGCTTGTCCGGATGCGGCATGGCATAGGCTGGGAATTTGAGACAGATCAGCCGGTCGATCAGACCGCCATCATAACGCATGAAGTCGGTCGAGAGGCACTGATCCATGGCCCGGCCCGCCGAGGCCGGGGCGTCATAATGGAAGGGCACCGAGATGCGGTGGACCTGATGGCCGGCCTCCCGCACCGCGGCGACGAGGCCATCGGCCAGAAACTCGGCCCCGCCATGAATGCCGGGGGTAAAGACCGTGGCGATGCCGACCCGCATCAAATGGCCCCGTTTTCCAAGGGCTTGCGGGCATAGACCGCATAGTCGGGCGGCTGGCGGAACCAGTCGTTGATCTCAGCCGGCGCAAAGCCGCTCTCGGGCTGGTCGAGATTGCAATCTTCGTCCGTGCGGATGACGCGCGCATCGCCAAAGCCGCGGGCTTCCGCGATGAATTTCAAATAGTCGGGCGGCAGCGGCCGAAGATGGGTTGGGTCGTAGTGGAAGGTGCAGGCGCCGACGACGAGGTTTTCCGGATTGGGTGTCTCGAAAAGAATAATGCCACCGGGCGAAAGGGCGCGGCGGGCGGCGTCCACAAGGCGGACCAGCGACTTGAAGGGGATGTGCTCGACGATATGAAAGCCGGTGATTGCGGCCAGGCTGCCTTCGGGCTGAGCCTCGAGCCAGGCAACGGCATCGCCCTCCACCACATCGTGTCCACGGGCCCGCGCCTCGGCCACCATGGCGGCGTTGAGGTCGAGGCCCTTGGGCACAAAGTTGTGCTTTTTCAAAAGGCTGAGGAACTCACCACGCCCGCAGCCGATGTCGAGAACGGTGCCGCCGGCGACCACCGGCGGGGTGGCGCGGAAGATCGGCAGGTAGCGCTCCTGGCGGCGGGCGATCTCGTCGGTCGAGCCGCGGAAGCGGTTTTCGAAGGCGACATAGAGCGCATCGAGGCTGGCATCCTCGATCTCGTCGACCTTGGCCTGAACCGGTGCTGGCAGATTTTCGCGGGCAGCGGCGATGAGTTGGCTCATGGCGGCGCGCTGGTTGGCAATCTCGTTGCGGGTGGCGCGGATCTCGGAGAGAGAATTGTGTGAAATATCAGCCACTTCCTCGGCGCGGAGGCGGGTAGCCTCGGCGGCCTGCTCGGCCAGCGCAATCCGCTGATCGAGGGCCAGCTGATTCTTGCGGATAGCGGTGAGCGCATGATTGATGCCTTCAATCGTGTCGCCCTGCCGTACCGACAGGTTCGCCAGGCGCTGCTGAGTGGTAGAGCGAACGATAAGCCGCTGGAAAGGCTCTACAATCCGACCAATAACCGGCAGCGTCGAGGCGCGATCGATGACGGCTGCCGGCAACAGGCCCCGGATCTTAATGCCGCGTGCACGTCCCTCTGCCGAACGGGTCAGCGAAAAGAGAATGCGGACGACTGTGGTCTGACCATTGCGCAGCGCCGGCAGGCGCGTGCCCAAGCCAACGCCGTCGATCTCGCGGCCCAGAATAACACGGTAGGCATTGCGGAGGAAATCTTCGTCGTCGAGGGCGGCGAATTCCTCGATAGTATAGCGCTGGCGACCGGGCGCGATGGCATCTGCAGCCTGCGGTACGGGGACCAGCGGAATAGTGGAAAGGCCCTTGCGGCGTCCGGGCTCGCTGACGATGGCCTTGATATCCTTGGCCGTTTCGGCACGCACCCGCGCCAGGATGGCATCGATGCTGGTCTCGTCGGCAAGGTTCTTCATGGCGTGCTATTCCCGGGGAATATGGGCATCCGAAGGCTCTAGCCTGTGCCGCCAAGGGGCGCAAGTTTTTGCCGCCGGGCGGAAAAGCCACTCCTCCAAACGCTGCGAAAAGGTCACGCCAAGGGCCGATTGGTTAGCAGACTGTTAGCGTTTGTGGCCGCGGAGTGAGAAACGGAACTCGCGACCGACGAGAGCCGCAATAAAGAAAAACCCCCGGCCGAAGCCGGGGGTTCTTGTTTCGTCTAGATCCAGAAGGATTAGATGAAGTTGGCGGCGGTCAGCAGATCGACGTTGGAGAGGCCCGTGATCTTGACGAGGCCGTCAGCAGCGCCGACGCCGGCAGTGCCGTCGTTCTGGAACAGGTAGGTGTCGCCCTTCCAGACGAAGATGGCGTGGTCAGCAGCAGCAACACCTGCAGCCTCGACCACAGTCACCGCTGCCAGGAGAGTCTCAGCTTCGGCGAGGTTCGTCAGCTGAACGTTGTTCAGGACAGTCTTGTCGCCGGTGAGGGTCGCGTCGATCACGTCCTGCGCAGCGTTGAAGTCGGCGATAGTCACCAGCGACTTCTCGAAGTCAGCTGCAGTAGCAGCCGAGTTGACGTTCTTCAGAACACCGATGTTGAACAGGTCGGAACCTTCACCGCCGGTCAGGGTCAACGAGAACGCCGAGTGGGCTGTGGCGAGATCAGCATTGATGGTGTCGTTGCCGGCACCAGTGTTGATCGCAACATTGGCGGTGAGACCATTGGTATCGACGGAAACCACGTCAACGGCAGCCGAACCGGTGTAGGAGGTCAGTTTGGCCGCAGCGTCCAGATCGATGGTCACCTTGCCGGTCGAGGTATTGGTGACAGAAGTCGCCTTAGCAGCGACGACGGTCAGCGACAGAGCGTCCGAACCAGTCAGGGTGATGGACGTTGCGTCAGCAGCGGTGAGGGCGCCGAGGGTGGAACCACCGGTCGACGAAATGGTCAGAGCTTCGATACCGGCAACGTTAAGGCCTGTAGCAGTGGCGGCATCTGCGAAGATTGTCTTGGCGTCTGCAGTACCGTCAACACCTTCAAAGCCGAAGGTAGCAACGCCAGCGGTTCCACCCTTGACAGTGGTGACGGTGGAGAGAGCGAGGCCTTCGAGTGTCAGGTCCGCCGACGAACCAGCGTTCGTCACGTGGGTCACGCCAACGGCTTCCTTGAGGTTCACAACAGCAACGCCAGTCGCCGTGATGTTGAACTTCTCGATGCTCTTGACGAAGTCTTCAGCAACAGTGACGTCTGCAGCGACGGTCGCTTCAAGGGTGTCGGTGCCGTAACCGCCGTCGATCTTGTCGGCAGCAGTCCAGTCACCAGCAGCAGCTGTGATGGTGTCGTTCTTGTCCGTCGTCACCTTATCTGCATTGGCAAGGGTAGTGGCGTCGTTGGAAACGACAGAAGCGCCGGTAGCCAGGACGATTTCATTGCCCTTGTCAGAGTCGGTCACCAACTTCTCAATCGCAGCATTGATATCGGCTGCGGACGGGATGGTGGCAGCGTCTTTGGTGACGCCAGCCAGGATGTCCTGACCTGCGGTGACGGCGGCAGCGCCGCTGTAGCTTGCGATTTCGACCGGAGTGTCGATGGCCTTGGTGAAGGCGTCAGCTGCCTTGAGCTTGTTCTCAACAATTGCCTTGTCGTCGCCCTGGGCGCCATCAAGAATCGCGATTGCGATGTTGTTGATGCTCAGAGTGCCGTTGTTCAGCGCTTCAACGAAGAAGTTGAGGCCAGCGGCTTCAGCATCGCGGTTGAACAGCGAACGGTAGATCGAGTTGACGATCTGCGCATTGTTCATGTTTTCGAAGCGCGTGGTGTATTCAGCCTGGCCAGCGAGGTTGGCGATGGCTGCCAGATCGGCACCGTTGTTGGTTACGCCATTGAAGTATGCCAGACCGGCTGGGTCAGCGGGACGGCCGAACAGGGCGACATAAACGCCTTGAATGGTTGCCATTGGAAATTTCCTCTCGAAATGGGTCGCGACCTTCTTAGTCGGTCGCCGAAGAGCTATAGCTTCTCCTGTATGCAGTCAAGCGCTTACTGTACTGTACAGCGAAAGAGTGACTCGTTATGGCCAATGCAGCCACGCTGTATGGCCACGCGAGCGGCTTGGCGGGCTACGATGAACACCCTAACCTCATGATATAAGCCACTTATTCCCATCGCGAGGATGCTGTGTGTAAAGTTTTTGCTGGACACGCTAAAGCCGCCCATTTAGAGGTACAGTAAATAACATACTTTACGCCCGTAAGGTGTGGCCTTTCGGGAGTGGCGACATGGCGAGCAATACGGTTCGGAACAGGGAAACCCATGAGCTTGCTGAGCTGCGCAAGCAGGCCGGCCTCTGGCTGCGCCAAAAGCGCGACTCGGCGGGACTAAGCCAGCGCGAACTGGCCGGGGCCGTAGGCTTTGAGTATTACACCTTCATATCCCAGATCGAAGCCGGGCGCGGAAAAGTGCCGGCGGAACGGTTTGAAGCCTACGCCAAGGCGGTCAAGGTCGACGCGCGTGAGTTCGCAATGACCATGTTGCGCCACAACGACCCGCACACCTATAGCCTTATTTTTGGAACCGAACAGCCGGCAGCACACACTGGCGTCGTCGATCTCGAGGCTCGCCTGCGCCGCCTCGAAGCACGCCTGCCGGAATAAGACGCACCAGGTACCACGCGAATAAGCAAAGGCCCCGAGATCAATTGATCATCGGGGCCTTTTTGTATCTCGCTCATTCCCGAGAAAAGGGAACGAGACGACGCCTCAGGCAAAGAAATCCAGCACATCGTCGATGATATCGACACGACCAACGATGGTGTAGCTGCCGCCGGACGGGGTCGAATTGGTGATCAGGCCCAGATCGGCCACATCCATGCCGCCAAGACCCTTCTGTTCGATCAGAATGCGGCCGTCGGTGCGGTACTGGAAGCTGTAGCCGTCCATCTGCTCCTTGAAATAATTGACCAGCTTGTAGAGCGGGGCAAAATCGAGCTGAAGGTCCTGTGCAAAGCCGAATTCGCCGCGCAAATCCTTGAGCCCCTCGAAATTGTCGATCGAGATCTCACCGATCCGGATCGGTTTTTTCAAATCGGACTCGACGAGCTGCCCCGGCGCCAGCTTGATACCGGAAAACAGAAGCTCCAGCATTTTCGCCGCATCGATCTCAGCCTGACTGACAACGAGCGTGTCGCTCACTTCCTTGGCGGGCGCCTCGACGGCGAGAGGAACAATTTGCGCGACGCGGAAATCGGCAACCGGGCCGGGATTGACGAGCTTGACGACATTTTCCGCCGGGGTGAACTGCACCAGCATGGGCGCGTCGGGAAGCTCGGCGACCGGAATGTTCAGCGCAACGACTTCCGGCACGTCCACCGCGACAGGCTGGGGCACATGATGGATGGCATCGGCCACGGCCGCCTCGATAGCAGCGCCTTCAGCATTGACCAGAACCGGCTCATGATCGGCAGCCAGCGCAAGCGCCACCAGCTTTTCGATCTCGGCATCATGGTTGGCATGGAGCGGCTTGAGCACGAGCTCGCCGGCAAGGATCAGCCCGGCGAGAAGCGCCGCATTGACCGGCGCATCGACGGCGTCGAAAGCGCGGGCGAAAGCGGACTGGGCGCGGGCCAGCGCGCTGACCGATTTTTCCGTAGCACGGGCATCGGCGCCCAGGGCCGCGGTCTTGTCAGACAGGCCCTTGGCATGGGCTTCGCCGTTTTCCAGCTTGAACAGCAGGAAGACGACGGAAATGGACATGATGATGCGCGCAGCGGGATGAACCACCACATTCTTGGCACGATCGGAGCGAATGGCGAGCTGGTCGCGGACGGCATGCTCAAACTGGGCAATCAGCGCGGTGATGTCAGCTGCCTCAAGCCGCATGTCGAACGATTCGCAGACGAGGTAGCAGACGTCATCGATGCGGGCGATGTGCAGGAAAACATCCTGGCTGACAGTGTCGAAGAACACCATCCACGGCTCGCCCTCGTCGCTGACGCCGCGGTCAATGCCGATGCCGGCACCATTTTCGGCGAGCAGGCGGTGAGCCCTGTAAAAATCGGCAATTTCCTGCGTCGACCAATCACGGACAGGAGCTTTCGTCCTGGCATTGAAGCGTCCGGGAAAGGCGAGAATTCGCATGGATACAGCCGCTCGTTGTCAGACTCACACCTACTCGGCGCGCAAGTCACAATATTGGACTACACTGGTAAACCAAGCCCAAATGCGACGCAATGCAGCTGAGCTGCTATTGTCCGCAGGGATCAGTTCTTTTTATCTTTCGCCACGTTTACTGTGGCGAAAATCTCACGTCCATACGGATTTATCACAATCCATCCTTCGCCGTTGGGCGTCCATATCGGCTGCGCATGTCAAGGAAGGGCGCCTCTATGAGGTTGTAGGAGAGCCATGCGAAGACCAGGGTCACGCTCAACACCATGACGCCGTTCATGCCCAAGGCGAGCGCCCCTGTTCCGCCGATTGATCCAAGAGACTGATGCACTGCGAAAATGATGAGCGCGTGCCACATATAGAATGAGAAGCTCCATTCGCCACCGCGACAGAACGCACGATGGAGGAAGTCAGGCCACGGCACTCTTGCTCCCAGATAGGCCACGACGAGGACCGCCCAGAAACCAGCCTCAATTGTACCCCAGATGACCCAAAGAGGTTGTTTGGGCTCGGGAGCCAGGAAGCTCAACCAGCGCGCCTGAATTCCCACACCAATCAGGACCACAACCGCTGCCAGCAAAAGAAGAGGCCGGCCCCAGCGCTGGATTGTCGTCTGAAAGCGCGCATAAGCGATGGCGGCCAACATGCCGATCAGGAATTGGTCAAATCTCCCCACGAGGGTGGAGTACAGCATATGGCGGCTGTTATCCGTCGCGTGATAGGCGGCAAGCTTGATGATCAGAAGCAGTGCGAGCCATTTCACCAGGTACAGCGGGCCACGCTTCAGCGTCGCGGCCGCCAGAAACGGAAACACCAGGTAGAAAGTGAACTCAACGGAGATGCTCCAGGCAGGACCGGTGGCAAAGTGCCAGGATGTCGGGGCGCCGCCGAGATTGGTCACAAACAGGTAGAGCAGGTCCGTCGCAACGAACCGGTCACGACCGATTGAAATCGCCACCACAAAGACGACGAGAAATAGTGGCGCAATCCGCAACAACCGATTGCGCATGAAGGAGCGGTAATCGATCTCGCTGTTGGCAAGAGCAATCGTCATGAAAATGAAGCCGGAGAGGACAAAGAAGAGCCCCACGCCGGTATGCCCTTCGACAATTAAACCGAGAAAGGGCAGATCCGGATAGGAGCGCCACTCGCCACGGTAGAAATGAAAGAAGTGATAGGCAAAAACGAGCAAGGCCGCCAACAGCCGCAGGTGATCGAGCTCCGGGATATAGGCGATATTGCGTGATTTCATTGAGATCCGAATCCTGGCAGCAAGAGATCTTTACCGCATGCGAAAGGTAAAAGCCTTCTGCAGCGCGTAGGTCACCGGGGGCGTGATGAGGATCACGGCAACGAGACCGATCCTGTAATCCAGCCCTAGCAATTCACAAATGCCTGCAATGACCAGGGTAGCGACAAGGCTAAAAAGCGACACCCCGAAAAAACGCACGTATTGCGCCAGGGTCGGAGCGGCACGAAAAACCAGAAAACTGTTCAGCAGATAGGAAAACAGGTTCACCAGCAGGAACGCGACGGTGTGTGCCGGGAGGACCGGCAACCCCAATTTTCCGTGCAGGACGATGACCACCCCAGAGTGAAGAAATGTATTCAGCGCTCCAATGGTGCCAAACTTGAGAAATGGCACAATATCAGAGCGGCCAAGCTTCATCGCCCCGCGCCCTGATCAGGATATCGTTCTCGGACGAGATAGACAGGCCGCTTCTTTGTTTCGATGAACATGCGGCCAATGTACTCTCCCAGGATGCCAATACCCATCAGCTGCACGCCGCCAAGAAAGGTCAGTGCGACCATGATGGACGGGTAGCCTGGAACTTCGCGTCCAGCAAGGACGGCATGGCCAACGATGTATATGCCGTAAGCAAATGACATCAACGCAGCCACAACGCCAAGATAGGAAAAGAAGCGGAGTGGTACAGTGCTGAAACTGGTGATCCCGTCCCAAGCGAAATGCCAGAGCTTCCGAAGATTGAAGCTGCTCACTCCGGCGTGACGCTCAGCGACCTGAAAATCGATGATGCGCGTCCTGAAACCGGCCCAGGCGTAAATACCCTTGGTAAAGCGCTGGGTCTCGCGCAACTCGCGAAGGGCCATGATGACACGCCGGTCCATGAGCCGGAAATCCCCCACATTGCGAGGTATTTCCACAGACGACCCCCTGGACAACAGGGCATAGAACGAACGGCTCAGAAAGGCCCGGAGTGCGCCATCGGTGTTTCTGTCCAATCGCCGACAGGCGACGACGTCAGCGCCCTCTTCCCAGACGGACAGCATCTGGGGTATCGCCTCGGGAGGGTGTTGAAGATCCGCGTCCATGATGATCACGCAATCGCCTGTCGCGTGGTCCATGCCGGCCAGCAGGGCAGCTTCCTTGCCGAAATTCCGGGACAATTCGATCAGCGACAAATAGGTGTAACGTCGGGTGAGATCGATCGCGGCGGAAACAGTGCGATCCTTACTGCCGTCGTCGATCAGGATCACCTCGAATGCGTTGGACGCTACGGCAGAGAGAACCAGATCAAGACGTTCCAGAAGAGCGGCCAGATTTGCCTCTTCATTGTGACATGGAACGACGATCGAAATCCTGGGGGCCATGAAGCTTTCCAAAGAGCACTTGTTTTCAAGCGGCGCTCTAGCACGTTCGCCACGCCAGCTGAAGCAATTAAGGGATCAGCGACGATCGGTATTGGCAAAGGCGTCCCAGCACCACTATCACTCAGGCGCCGCTGCTACCGCCAAGATCAGGAGAGTTCATGTCTATTGCCAATCGTGGGCAACGCTACAGCTCGGGCTCCCTGACTATCGGGATCGTGACAGGCATCATCTCGTTTCTATTCCTGTTCGGGATCGAACGCGCGTCGGGGTTGGCGGCAACCTATCAGTGGCCAGCCGGAGATCTGGCCCAGCATGTGGCTGGTGCCTTTGCCTATCTTGATGGCAATTGGTCCTTTCCGATCTTTCATACCAACCGGATAAACGCCCCGGATGGCGTCAATATCATCTTCACAGACAGCGCCCCTGCAGCAGGCCTCATCGCCAAACTGATCAATTCGGCGACCGGGATACGCTTCAATTATCTGGGCATGTGGTTTGCCATCGGTTGGATTGGCCAGGCAGCAGCTGGCGCCTATCTCATCTCTCAACTCGGAGCGCGAAGCAAAATCACCTATTTTTGCGGTGCAATAATAGCGCTCGCATTTCCAGCCTACCTCAACCGGCACTTTCACCTGGCGCTCGGCTCGCATTTTCTGGTGCTGTTCTCAATAGGCCTCTATTTCTCGACAGTTCGGACCGGGCTAACCGCGAAATCAATTGCCGTATGGGCGCTCCTTCTGGGCGTAGCCATCTGGACCCACGCTTATATCTTCGTAATGTGCGCAGCCCTGTTCTCAGCGGCCCTCGGCGACGCAAGGCTTACGGGCAAGACCTCCTCATCGAAAGCGGCGGCAGCATTTTTGTGTGTCATGGCGGTGTCGGCTGCGCTGGCTGTCGTGGGTGGCTATGGCACGGCCGGAAACATAAATGCCGTCGGATATGGATCCTTCCGCATGGACTTACTGGCCTATGTGTGGCCGCATGGTTCAGCCTTACTGCCGACACCCGTGATCTTCGATGCGCAGAGTGCTTTTGAAGGCTACAATTATCTTGGAGCCGGCGGCATCATCGCCGTCGTGCTTGGATTGTTCAGCATACGCCGCGACGACCTCATTGCCCTCAAATCCCACGCGGTCCTGGTTCTGGTCGTGGCGGGGATGACACTGTTCGCCATTACCAACGCGATATCCTTTGGCGGCCGCATTCTTTTCCACCCCTCTTTGCCAGTTGAGATTTTCCCCTTCTCTACGTTCAGAGCAAGTGGCCGATTTGGTTGGCCACTTGGCTATATCGCCGTGTTTGTCGGGCTCGCATTGGCCCTGAAGCGCGTGCAGATTCGATGGCCGGTGGCCGCGGTTGTTCTGGCCTGCGCAGTGGCCGCCATACAATGGGCCGACGGTGGACAATTATTCAGGGGCATGCGGGACGGGTGGCAATCCCAGCCAAAACCTGTCGTTGAGACACTTCTCTCACGTGTCGAACGCGTGCATTTTTCGCCTCCAATCAATTGTCTGCCGAGCGGAGCGATCCAGAACGCCGCCATTGAGATGCTCGCAGTGGTCGCACGTAAAGGTGTGCTGTCGGATGACGCACACACTGCCCGAGTCCACACCCGTGACTGCAATATGGTTCAGCCCGCCAGCAACCTTGAAGACGTGCTGGTCGTCACCATCCCTGATACAATTGAGGCGGATCACTTTCTCAGGTCCATGGAATGCGCAGAAGAAGCCGGCGTGCTTTTGTGCCTTCGCCCTTCCAACGAAGAAGCTTCGCCCTCAGCGCTTGAATAGCCACAATCGAGCCGTTAGAGGCATTGCACGAGATGATTTTGATTGGCGAGGGCGGCCCTGGGGGTTGGCCTCGCTGGCCCTATTAAGGAGCACGATGTGTCCAAGAAAGCCCTGATCACCGGCATAACCGGCCAGGATGGCGCCTATCTGGCCCAGTTTCTGCTGTCCAAGGGCTATGAAGTCCACGGCATGGCGCGCCGGTCGAGCACGGCCGATGTCAACACGACCCGCCTCAAATGGCTTGGGATCGAGCGCGACGTGCGCATTGTAGACGGCAATCTGCTCGATCTGTCGGGCCTGATCCGCACGGTTTCGGACATCAAGCCGGACGAGGTCTATAACCTCGCCGCACAGAGCTTTGTGTTCTCCTCCTGGCAGCAGCCGATCCTGACCGGTGAAGTGACTGCGCTGGGCGTGACCAATGTGCTAGAAGCGCTGCGCATCGCCAAGCCTGATGCCCGTTTCTACCAGGCGTCGTCCTCGGAAATGTACGGCCTCGTGCAGCACCCGATCCAGTCGGAAAAGACCCCGTTCTATCCGCGTTCGCCCTATGCCGTGGCCAAGCTTTACGGCCACTGGATCACCGTCAACTATCGCGAAAGCTTCGGCATCCACGCTTCGAGCGGCATTCTCTTCAACCATGAAAGCCCGCTGCGCGGCATCGAGTTCGTCACCCGCAAGGTGACCGACGCCGTCGCCCGCATCAAGCTCGGCCTCGACAAGGAACTGCGCCTTGGCAATATCGAAGCCAAGCGCGACTGGGGCCACGCCCGTGACTATGTCCAGGCCATGTGGCTGATGCTGCAGCAGGACAAGGCCGACGACTATGTCGTGGCCACCGGCCGCACTTCCACAGTGCGCATGATGTGCGAAATCGCCTTCCAGCATGTCGGGCTCAATGTCGATGATCACCTCGTGATTGACGAAAAGCTGTTCCGCCCGGCGGAAGTGGAAATCCTGCTCGGCGATCCGGCCAAGGCCAAGGAAAAGCTCGGCTGGGAAGCCAAGACCTCGCTCGAAGAAATGATCAGCGAGATGGTCGACGCCGATATCGCGCGCCACAAGAAGGCCTGAGCCTGGTGGGCCCGGTGATCCCGGGCCCTTTTCTTTCTACCGACAAGCGGGAATGAGCCGATGACCTCCCTGAGGCTGATGATCACCGGGGCAAATGGCTTTGTGGGCCGCAAGGTGACCGAGGCCGCGCGGCGCAATCCCGCATTGGAGCTGGTCGAGTTCATCGACGAGACCGGCGCTTCCCCTGACATTGCCGACGCCGATGCTGTCGACCGCGCCATTGCGGCCGCGCGCCCGGACCGCGTGCTGCATCTGGCGGCAATCGCTGCGCCCCGGCAGGCGCAGGCGGATGCGAGCCGGGCCTGGGCTGTCAATTTCTCCGGCACGCTCCATCTGGCGCAGGCGCTGATGAAACATCGGCCCGAAGCGCGGCTGGTGTGGTCGGGCAGTTCCGAAGCCTATGGCGCGAGCTTTAACCGCGGCCCCCTGCCCCTCGCGGAAACCGCGGCGCTTGAACCGGCCAATGTCTATGGCGCGACCAAGGCGGCGGCAGACATTGCGCTGGGACAATTGGGGCGCAGCGGCGCACTCGACACGGCGATTCTCCGCCCCTTCAATCATACCGGCCCGGGCCAGGCGGCGGATTATGTCGTGCCTGCTTTTGCCGCCCAGATCGCCGCCATTGAAAACGGCGAGCAGGAGCCGGTGCTCAAGGTCGGTAACCTCGACGCGCTGCGCGACTTTCTCGATGTCGTGGATGTGGTGGCGCTCTATATCGCGGCACTTCTGGCCGAGGGCCGGATCGGCGGCGAGGCCTATAATGTGGCGACCGGCAAGCCGGTGCGGATCGGTGACCTGCTGGAGGGCCTCCTCTCCGAGGCGCGGGTGAAGATCAGTGTCGAGACCGATCCGGCGCGCTATGCCCCCAATGCGGTGCCCGTGGCCTCCGGCAATCCGGAGAAGGCCCGCGAGCGCTTCGGCTGGGAACCGCAAATCGCCATTAATGACACGCTGAAGGGCGTGCTGGACGCCCTCCGCGCTTCTTAGGACGGATCTGGCCGCCTAGGGCCGATTTGCCACAAGATCGATTTCCACCAGCGCGCCGACGGCGAGGGCGGTGACGCCTATGGTGGTGCGGGCCGGGAGTTTTCCGGGGGTGAAGAAGCTTGGCCAGAGGGCATTGAGGGCGGCGTAGTCGCGCTCGAACTGGGTGAGGTAGATGCGCGCCATGGTGACGTGCTCGAAGGTGAGCCCGACACCTTCGAGGACAATGGCGAGATTGGCCATGACGCGGCGGGTCTGTGCCTCAATGCCTTCTGGCAAGGGCGCGTCGGGCGCGGCGGGGTCGGTGGGCATCTGGCCGGTAACGAACACCCAGCCATCGGCCTCGACCGCGTGGCTGAAGGGCGCGACGGGGCGCGGGCCGGAATTGACCAGATGATGGATCGGCAGGTTCACGACAAAATCCTTTAGTAGCCGTAGCGGACGCTGTCGGCGCCGTCGGCGAGATAGGCTGACAGGTCCTCCCAGGAGACCCGGGCGGTGGGGGCGCCATAGACATAGGGCGCGACCTCATAGGGCTGGAACTGGATGACGAGACCATAGGGATCGGACAGATCCCAGCGGGTGGGATCGATCACCGCGTCGGCGATGTCGTTGTCATCATCGAGATAGAGATTGTCGCCGTGTTCGGCCCTGAGGGCGTCGGCGGCAAGGCGCAGAAGGGCCTTCTGCCAGCCCTTTCCGGCAAAGAGATCGCCAGCCTCGAGCCAGCGCGATTCAGAGTTGAGATAATGCAGATAGGTGACGGCCCAATTGCCGTGGGCGGCGCCGTGACCAAACCAATAGGTGTTGGATTCTAGGGTGATGCGGCCCGTGCCGGCGCGTTCCTTGAAGAAAATCGTATTGGTCGTGTCGCTGGTGTCGACCATGTCATATTCGGTCGTGTCGCCGCCAAACCCGGCCTGTTCATCGGCGGCTGTGCGGACAAGCGCGTTGAAGGCCTCGGCCTCCGGCGTCGTGTCGTCGATCTGAACATAGGCCAGCTCGTGCAGGGCGACGGGGAAATAGCTATCCGGATTGTCCGCCTCATTGGGGTCGGGCATCGCCTCGTAGCGGGCCTGCGGATAAAAGCGCGTGCCCTTGATGATGCGGCTTTGCTCGAGCAGGTCGGAGCGGCTGGAAAAAAGGGTTTCGAGGCATGAGACGCCGCGCTCATCATAGCTGCCCGTGGTCAGCGGCTGGGCGTTGGTGGTGCAGGCGCGGCGGGCATGATCGAGCCAGGCGCGCTGGTCGGTGCGCATGGCGGCAAGCGCGGTTTCGCCGAGCCCGCCAATCGCGGTCTGATAGGTTTTGGCCAGCCGGTCATCGGCAGCGGAGAGATCGGGATTGTCGCAGATGGCCTTTTCGAACGGGGTCGCGGCCTTGGCGCAATCAAAGCTCGCGGCCGCAGTCGGCGCGACGGCGATGGCCGTGTGGGGACCCAGGGCGGCGGCCAGAAAAATCAGGCGTGACGGCATGAAAAGTCTCCTCAATGAACCAGGTGGCGATTTGGGAATAGCGGGGCCCGGCCGTCAAGTGGGCAATCAGGCAACGTGCTGGCCGGTGCGCGCCATGTCCCGATCGAAAATGACGGTGCGGCCGCGGCCCGCTTGTTTGGCGGAGTAAAGCGCGGCGTCGGCCATGGCTGCGGCAACATCGAGCTTGTCGCCGGTGTCGGCGAGGCAGGCGCCGATGCTAACCGAGGCCGGCAGAAGGCCACCATCGGGCAGAACGATGGCTTCGTCGATCAGCGCTGACATCACGGCCTTGGTGAGATCACGCAGGCCCTCTGCAGTGCAGTGCGGCACAAAAATGATGAACTCGTCGCCGCCCCAGCGGGCGCAGGCCCCATCGGCGCCGGTGACGGCTTCGAGACGCCGGGCCATGGCCAGGATCACCGCATCGCCGGCGGCATGGCCGTGGCTGTCATTGATCTGCTTGAAGCGGTCGATGTCGAACAGCACCACGCCGAACGGGCCTCCGCCAGCGGAGCGGGCATGGGCGGCAGCAAGGCCACGCCGGTTGAGAAGGCCGGTCTGGCCATCCTTGAAGGCGAGGCGCTCGAGCTCGACGGTTCGTTCGCGCACGCGGGCCTCAAGCTGGCGGGTATTGTCGTCGACGCTGACGGCCATTTCGGTGAGCGCGGCGGACAATCGGCCGATTTCATCCTGGCGGCTATCGCCCATGGCGAGCGCCGGGCCGTAATTGCCGCGACGCGCATGGTGGACCACGTTTTCGAGGGCGGCGAGGCGATCGAGCACCTGGCGCTTGAACACCAGCACAAAGACAATGGCGATGAGCCCCATCATCGCAGCGATCAGCAGCCCAATGGGCGCGAACATCCGCCTGTCGATGATGGTGTCGATATCCATGAAGGTGACGTTGTACCAGCCGAGCTTGTCGAGATAGCCGACGCCGACCAGCGTCTCCTTGCCATCGAGGGTCACAAAGGCGCTGTCGGCCAGAACGCTTTCGGCAGTGACGTCATCCATCAGCCGTTTGAGGGTTTCGGTGTCCCCGGGGCCGGAGACCAGCGAGAAGAGGGACCGCTTGCTGTCGGGATCATCCTCGAAATTGGCAAGGCTCACCAGCTGTTCGTCGCGGTGCGCCTGGATCATGCCCTGGCGGTCGACGAACATGGAGGTGACGCCCTTTTGCGGGATATTGACCACTTCCTGGATGAAGGACGAGAGGTCGATGCCGGTGCCGAGCACGCCGAGAACATTCTTGCCCTCGCGGATGACGCAGTTCATCCAGACTTTTGTGACCCGCAGATTGGCGTCGTTATTGACGTTGAGATGGCAGCCCTCGGCCAGCGCCAGGGTGGAGTAGTACCAGGCGTCATCGTGCTTGGCGGGGTCCAGCGTGTAGCGATACTGGTCGCCGGCATAGGCGTTGGACGCGTCGTTGAAATAGTAGTTTCCGGACGTGCCGACGACGAAGAAATAGGAGCCGTCGGCAAAGTGGCGGCGATAGTGCTCCAGTTCGCCAATCCCGCGGCGACGGAGGACAGGATCGTCCTCATCATGCGCCCAATCGCGAATGGCCTGGCTGCCCGAAAGGGTCTCGGCGAGCGAGACCTCGCGGATCAGCGATCCAAGGCCACGGTGGCGGTCATAGAGCACCTGTTTTTCGGCAAACAGCGTGCCCAGCTGGGCCACGGTGGAATTGACGATGAACTGGAAGGCAAAAAACGACGGGACGGCTACGGCCGCAAAGCCGAGCAATACAAGCAGCAAAACCCGCGGGCGCAGGCTTTCCGCGATCTGGCGGCGCTGAGAAGTGATCGCATAGTCCCCCGCGTTGGCACATTCTCGCGCCAACGCCGCATAGTGACGAAATCAGTGTTTAGACTTCGTTAATCCCCGGATGGGAATTGCCCGTGGGCTGTCGCTAACCGGCCAGAAAGTCCCGGCTGCCAAGCAGTTCCTCATTGCGCAGTTCATGCCCGCCTTCGTGCCAGATCTGCTGAATGGCAGCGCCATTGGCGGCAAAATAATCGGCAAGGGCCTGGGTAGCACCGGCGGGCGCTATGGGGTCGTGGCGACCGGCGGTGATCAAAACCTTGCGGCCGCCAAAATCGGCAGTCGGGGGCGCAAATGGGATCAGCGGGTGCATCAGCACCGTGGCGTCGAAAAGCTCGGGATGGGCGAACTGCACGGCGGCCAGGATATTGGCGCCGTTGGAATAGCCGAGGCCAAGCACCCGCGACGGCTTTCTTGCAGCGACCTGTTCGGCAATGAAACCGGCCATGGCGCTGGTGGCGCGGGCCAGATCGTCCATGTCGTAGACGCCTTCGGCGGCGCGGCGGAAATAGCGCAGGGCGCCATGCTCATTGACATCGCCACGCGGGGCGAGCCGGGTTGCGCCGGGGACAAGCTGGGCGGCCAGATCAAAGAACTGGTTCTCGTCGCCACCGGTGCCGTGGAAAAGGAAAATCAGCGGGGCATCGGGGGTGGCGCCTTCGGCTGCACGAAACTGGTAAGCGGACATTTTACGGGTCTCCTGTGTTGCCTATCCATATCGGGCGAACGCGGCGGGCGGCAATCGGCTGATCGGGTCACGCTCTGTCGCGGATTTGGAAACAATCACCGGGACGTGGGTGCGATTGCCGGGCGGGACCATTGGGGTATGATGAGCATATGTTCTTATCAGTCTTTGACGTCTTCAAGATCGGCATTGGCCCCTCGAGTTCCCACACAATGGGACCGATGTCGGCGGCCCGGCGCTTTCTCGATGAACTCAAGGACGGCAATTGGCCCCGCGCCCGGCAGGCAGTGCCGGCGGCTCTGACGGCGAGCCTTCACGGCTCGCTCGCCTATACCGGCATTGGCCATGGCAGCGACCGCGCAGTCATCCTCGGCCTTGCCGGCCACGATCCGCGCAGCATTGATCCCGACGCGATGGACGGGATCATCGCGGCGGTGACCGCGAGCGGGCATGTGAGCCCGGACGGCCACCCAGCCTATCGGTTTCGCCCGGCTGTCGACCTCGTGCTCGACAAGCGCACGCCTCTGCCCGGCCATCCCAATGGCATGCAGTTTTCCGCCTTCGACGGCGACGGGCAATTGCTGCTGCGGCGCATTTATTTTTCCATCGGCGGGGGCTTTGTGGTCAGCGCCGACGAGTTGGCAACGCTCAAGTCAGCGCCGGATGCGCGCCAGGACGTGCCCTGGCCCTTCGCCAATGCAGCGGAAATGCTCGACATGGCGAAAGCCTCCGGCCTTTCCATTGCGGCGATGAAGCGCGCCAATGAAGAGGCGCGGACCAGCCGGACAAAACTCGATGCCGGGCTCGACGAAATCTGGTCGGTGATGTCGAGCTGTGTGGCGCGCGGGCTGGCGCAAGACGGACAATTGCCGGGCGGGCTCAAGGTGCGCCGCCGCGCCAAGGGTATTCACCTGCAGCTCGAAGAAAAATGGCAGCGCAACGAGATCGACCCGCTGATGGCCAATGACTGGCTGAGCCTCTTTGCCATGGCGGTCAATGAGGAGAACGCGGCAGGCGGGCGCGTGGTGACCGCGCCGACCAATGGCGCGGCCGGGGTCATTCCGGCGGTTCTGAGCTATGCGCAGAAATTCCATGCCGGAGCAGGCCGGGCGAGCGTGCACGATTTCCTGCTCACCGCCGCGGCCATTGGCGGCATCATCAAGCACAATGCCTCCATCTCGGGAGCAGAAGTGGGCTGCCAGGGCGAGGTGGGCTCGGCCTCGGCGATGGCTGCGGCGGGGCTTTGCGCGCTAATGGGCGGAACGCCCGAACAGGTGGAGAACGCCGCCGAAATCGCGCTTGAGCACCATCTGGGCATGACCTGTGACCCGGTCGGCGGGCTGGTGCAGATTCCCTGCATCGAGCGCAATGCCTTTGGCGCGGTCAAAGCCGTCACCGCCGCTTCGCTCGCCCTCAAGGGCGACGGCGTCCACGCCGTGCCGCTCGATGTGTGCGTGGAAACCATGCGCCAGACCGGCCGCGACATGAGCGAGAAGTACAAGGAAACCAGCCAGGCCGGGCTGGCGGTGAATGTCGTGGCCTGCTGATATTTTTGTTCTTACGCCCCCCTCCTAGCCTCTCCCTGAAGAAGGGGGAGGGACGCATCGCGTTTGCCATGCGTTAAGTGAGGCACGGACCGGCTCCTCCCCCTGGACAGGGGGAGGTTGGGTGGGGGTTTTAGCGGCCCCGATATTCTCCATGGCCCGGACAGGCCGGGCAATGACGGCAGGGATAAGCCGGCGCATGGAAAATCATCGCCGCCCTGCACGACAATTACCCGGCAAAAATTGCGTGTTGATAACAATCGCCACCAAGACGATTATGATTAACAGAATCACTTTCAGTCAATTTGGGGGAACGACTTTGAAACGCACACTAATCGCCTTGGCAGCACTTGCCGGTCTTGCGTCAAACGCAGTAGCGGCTGATCTTTATCTCCCCATGGATCAGGGTGGTTATACATCGGCTGGGTTTGACTGGTCCGGCTTTTATGCCGGTATCAATGCCGGATACGGCAGCGGCACCGCCGAGTCCGTGGGCGCGCTCAATGGCCTGACCGACACGATCAACTGGAGCGGCGGTCTGCTTGGCGTCAATGCCGGCGTCAACGCCCAGTTCGACAATTTTGTGCTTGGCCTCGAGGGCGATGTGGCCTGGTCGGGCATCAATGTCTCAACCGCCTGTGCCGGCGTCGTGGGTGTGACCTGCTCGGGTGACATCAACTGGCTGGGCACGCTGCGTGGCCGCGCCGGCATGGCCTTTGACAATGTGCTGTTGTTTGCCACCGGCGGTCTTGCCGTGGGCGGCGTCAATGCCAACACCTCCGCGGTCTTCGCGGGCGCGACCGGTTCTTATTCGGGCACCGGGATTGGCTATACCATCGGCGCCGGCATGGAACTCGCTCTCAACGACGCCATCAGCGTCAAGGCGGAATATAGCTACAACCGCCTGACCGGTACGGCGCCAGCGGGCTCGCTCGGAGCCCAGGCCTATGACGTGACCGCCGGCGCCCATGTCGGCAAAGTGGGCCTCAACTTCCACTTCTAGAATTTCGCCGCCGCCAACTGACGGGCTGCACCTGAAAACAAAAAAATCCCCGCTCGCGCGGGGATTTTCGTTTCTGGCGCTCCCGAAAGAACTCAGCTGCGGCCGAATTCGTCTTCGATGCGGATGATGTCGTCTTCGCCGAGATAGGAGCCGGTCTGGACTTCGATGAGCTCGAGCTCGATCTTGCCCGGATTGGCAAGGCGATGAGTGCAGCCGAGCGGCAGGTAGATCGACTGGTTTTCAGACAGCATCGACACCTTGCCATCGACCGTCACCTCAGCGGTGCCGCGGACAACGACCCAATGTTCGGAGCGGTGGTGATGCTTTTGCAGGCTGAGCTTCTTGCCCGGCTTGACGAAAAGCTTCTTCACCTGGAAGCGCTCGCCCATGAGAATGGACGAATAACCGCCCCAGGGCCGGTAAGAGGTCTTGTGGGTTTCGGTCAAAGCACGGGTGGAGTCGTCGGCCTTGAGCAGCTTTGCCAGCGCACCGACATTCTGGGCCTGGCTGAGACGGCCAACGAAAACCGCATCTTCGGTGGCGATGACAGCGACATCGTCGAGCCCGTCGACCACCACATGGGCGTGATCGGAGACGATGAGCGAATTGGTGGAATTGGACACCATTGCCGGGCCAGAGATGGCATTGCCCTGGGCATCGCGCTCCTGGCCCTTCCAGACCGCATCCCATGCACCCAGATCGGACCAATCAAAGCTCACCGGCAGCACTGCGGCCTTGTCGGTGCGCTCGAAAATGGCGAAATCGACCGAGATGTTGGGCGAGGACGCGAAAGATGTTTCTTCGAGGCGGATAAAGTCGAGATCCCGGTGCGCACCGGCGACGGCATCGCGCGAGGCGGCAAAGATCTCGGGCGCCAGCTTTTCGCATTCGGCAAGGAACTGGCGGGCGGGCAGCATGAACATGCCCGAATTCCAGACAAAGCCGCCCTTGGCCAGCATCTCCTCCGCCCGCTCCAGATTGGGCTTTTCGACAAAGGCGGCGACCTTGTGGGCGCCGAGGCCAAGGGCCTCGCCCATGGCGATATAGCCATAGCCGGTTTCCGGGCGATCGGGGGTAATGCCGAAGGTGACGAGGTGCCCGTCGCGCGCTGCAGCGGCGGCAGCATCGACGGCGGCAAAATATTCGGGGCTGGCGTCGATCAGGTGATCGGACGCAAGGACGTGGAGAACCGCGTCTTCGTCGCTGGCGAGCGCCAGATGGGCCGCGGCCGCGATGGCGGCGGCTGTGTTGCGTGCCACAGGCTCGAGCAGGATGGCGCCGACCTCGATACCGGCGGACAGAGCCTGCTCGGCAACGAGGAAGCGGTATTCGGCATTGGTAATGACAATGGCGGGGCTATAGCGGCCGGCGTCGCCAACACGGTCAAGGCTGCGCTGGAACAGACTATCGCCCCCGATGAGATCGATGAACTGCTTGGGCCGCGCCGAACGCGATTTCGGCCACAGGCGGGTTCCCTGACCCCCAGCGAGAATAACAGGAACGATGGATGACACGAGCTTGTCCTTGCGCTGCTTGGCGATATTGAGCAAAGCACATAACGCAGGCAGCAGCGCATTGCCACCGCTGAGGGCCTATCGCAACCCGGCCATGCGCGAAAAATCGGGCGCATTTGGTCATAAAAACGACGCAAGGAGACGGTTTTGCGGGTTCTGCACGTCTACAAGACCTATCTGCCGGATGACTTCACCGGCGTGCCGCGCGTGATCCATGCCCTCGCTGAAGGCATGGTGCCGCATGGGGTCGAGAGCCAGGTCCTCGCGCTCAGCAAGGACCGTGGCGGCAGCGTCCGGACGGTCGACAATCACACCGTCCATCTTGCGCGGCAGGACATCAATATCGCCTCGGCAGGGCTATCGGTGTCGGGTTTTGGGCTGTTTCGACGGCTCGCGGCCGACGCCGACATCGTCAATTACCACTTCCCCTGGCCTATGGCCGACCTGCTCCACCTCCTCGGCCGCCCGAAGGCGCCCAGCGTTGTCACCTATCATTCCGACATCGTGCGGCAGAAGAATTTGCTCAAACTCTATGCGCCGGTGCAGAACGCATTCCTGCGGTCGGTGGACGCCATCGTCGCGACCTCGCCCAATTATGTGCGCACCAGCGCGGTGCTGGCGAAATTTCCGGGCAAGACCAGCGTTGTTCCGATCGGAATCCCTGATGTGCTGCCGCCGGCGGCAGCCCTCGTCGAGAGCTGGCGGGAAAAAGTGGGGAGCGGATTTTTCCTCTTCGTCGGCGCGCTGCGCTACTACAAGGGCCTGCAGTTTTTGATGGCGGCGGCGCGGGAAACTGGCCTGCCCGTGGTGGTCGCTGGCGGCGGCGACACGGCCGAATGGGCCGAAATGGGGGGCCCGAGCGTGCGCTTTGTCGGCTCCGTGTCGGATGAAGACAAGATCGCGCTGCTGGAATTGAGCCGGGCCTTCGTGTTCCCCTCGCATTTGCGCTCTGAAGCTTTCGGCGTAGCGCTGGCGGAAGCTGCGCGGGCCGGCAGGGCGATGATCTCCTGCGAGATCGGCACGGGCACGAGTTTCGTGAACCTTGCCGGCGAGACCGGGCTGGTGGTGCCGCCGGAAGATGTTTCCGCACTCGGGGCGGCGATGCGGACGCTGGCCGCTTCTCCGGACCGGGCTGTGGCATTTGGCCATGGCGCCCGGGCGCGGTTTGAAAACATGTTCCGCGCCGAGGACATGGCCGGGGCGTATCTGGAGCTTTATCGGCGGCTTTTGGCGGGGCGGTGATTGACCCCCTCCTAGCCTCCCCCTGGTAGGGGGAGGGACCAGCCGGTGGCTCACCGAGATCGCCGCAAACGCGATCCGTCCCTCCCCCGTCTTCCGGGGGAGGTTAGGTGGGGGCCTTAATCCCCCTTCCGGCTCAATTCGATCATGCGCTCCACTGCGGCGCGGGCGGGGGCGATGAGGTCTTCGGGGACGATGACTTCCTCGGTCATGGTGTGGAGGCTCCACAGCACGTTTTCGAGATTGATGCGCTTCATGTGCGGGCAGATGTTGCAGCCGCGCAGGAAATCGACCCCCGTGGTTTCGCTGGCTACGTTATCGGACATGGAGCATTCGGTGACCATGACGACGCGGGCCGGCCTGGTGGATTTCACCCAGTCGATCATGGCGGCGGTCGAGCCTGCAAAGTCCACCGCATCGATCACCTCGGGAGGGCATTCGGGGTGGGCGATGATCTTGGCCGTGGGATAGGCGTGGCGCAGCTCGGAAATGTCCTCGGCGGTAAAGGTCTCGTGGACCTCGCAGGCGCCGGCCCAGGTGATGATCTTTTTGTGCGTCTTCTTGGCGGTGTTCTGGGCCAGGTACTGGTCCGGGATCATGATGACACTGTCACCCTCGACGCGATTGACGATGTCGAGCGCGTTGGACGAGGTGCAGCAGACATCGGTCACCGCCTTCACGGCCGCAGAGGTGTTCACATAGGTCACCACCGGGACGCCGGGATAGCGGGCGCGCATGGCCATCACATCCTCGGCGGTGATCGATTCCGACAGCGAACAGCCGGCGCGGCTATCGGGGATGAGCACCGTCTTGGTCGGATTGAGAAGCTTTGAGGTCTCGGCCATGAAGTGCACGCCGCACTGGACGATCACCTGCTGGCGCACCTTGGTGGCCTCAATGGCCAGCTGCAGGCTGTCGCCCACCACGTCGGCAACGCCGTGATAGATCTGCGGCGTCTGGTAATTATGCGCCAGGATAACCGCGTCCTTCTCGGCCTTGAGCTTGTTGATCTGGAAGATCAGCGGCGCATAATAGCTCCACTCGATCTCGGGGATCTGGTGGCGGACCCGCTCGAAAATCTTGTCGGTCGCACGCTCGATGGCCTTGGAGAACTTCAGGTCGAAGTGCTGGGCGAGGATCTCGCGCGCTTCGCTGAGCGGAGTAATTGCGTTGATCGTGTGAACCATGGGGCCATCCTCCGCCTAAGTGTGCCGGAACCTAGGTATTTTCGTCTTTCTTTTCAATGAACGCTCTTGCAGCTTTTGTGGGCAAGTCCTAACCCTTGCGCTGAGTTTTCTGAGCCAGACGAGGATCGTCCATGCCGCAAGACGCCAATGCCATCCGCTCCATCCTGACGCTGGCCCCCGTGGTCCCGGTCATCATCCTCGATGACGTTTCCAAGGCGCGGCCGCTGGCCGAGGCGCTGGTGGCAGGCGGATTGCCCATTCTCGAAGTGACGCTGCGCACGCCCAATGCGCTCAAGGTCATGGAAGAAATGGCCAAGGTGACCGGCGCCATCGTCGGCTCCGGGACGGTTCGCAATGAAGTCCATATGCGCGCCTCGGTCGATGTGGGCTGCCGCTTCATGGTGTCGCCGGGCGCCTCGCCGCGCCTGCTCGATGCAGCCGACGATGTATCGATCCCGCTGCTGCCGGGCATCGGCACCCCGACCGAAGCCATGGCCGCTGCCGAGCGGGGGTATTCGTTCCTCAAGTTCTTCCCAGCCGAAGCGCTGGGCGGCGCGCCGGTGCTGAAGGCCTTTGCCTCGCCCCTGCCCGACATCACCTTCTGCCCCACCGGCGGCATCGACGTGATCAAGGCCAAGACCTATCTGGCGCTGCCCAATGTCATCTGCGTCGGCGGCTCGTGGATCATGCCCAATGACGCAATCGAAAGCGGCGACTTCGCCCGCATCGAAGCCCTCGCCAGGGAAGCCAGCGCGCTGCGCGGCTGACCTCGCTCACATCCTCTTTCCGAACATCAGGCGGGTGCCCCTTGGGTGCTCGCCTTTTTGTTTGCCGCCTGCTTCGGTCCGCTGGCCGAAACCATCCGAATGTCGCATTCGCGCAGACGAAATTCTGCGCTGGCGGGCTTGACGGAAGGCTTCCATACAAGAAAAGTCCGGCCAACTTATTTGATAATCGGGAGGATTTTCATGAGCATTCTTAATCGTCGTCAATTTATGGCCGCCACCAGCGTGCTTGGCCTCGCATCGGCCTTTGGCCTCGGCCGCGCCAGCGCACAGGAGAAAACCCTGCGCATGTTCTGGTGGGGCAATACCGATCGGCTCGAACGCACCGAAAAGGTCATCGACCTCTATCAGGCCGCCAATCCAGGTGTGACGGTCATGGGAGAGACGGCGTCCTTTGCCGACTTCTGGCCGCGCCTCGCCACCCAGATTGTCGGCGATGCGGCGCCCGACATCATCCAGATGGATTTCCGCTATCTCTCCGAATATGCCTCGCGCGGCGCCCTGCTGCCGCTCGACGGATATCTCGGCAACAAGCTTGATCTCAGCGCCATTCCCGCCGATCAGGTCGATGCCAATCGCGGCGCCGATGGCAAGCTCTACGGCATCAGCTTCGGCGTCAATGTGGCGGCCTGCCATGTCAACGAAACCGCCTGGGAAGAGGCCGGCGTCGAAGCCCCAAAATCGGGCATTACCTATGAAGAACTCGCCGAACGCGCGCTGGCCTTCAAGGCGGCGACCAAGCGCAGCGGCATGTTCGGGCTTGCCGATGCCAGCGGCGTCGAAGTGCCCTTCGAAAACTTCCTGCGCCAGCGCGGCAAGGCGCTCTATACTGCCGATGGCGAGATTGCCTTTGACACCACGGACGCGCGCGACTGGTTTGCCCTCTGGCAGGATATGCGCAAATCCGGTGCCTGCGTGCCGGCAGATGTGCAGGCGACCGATCTCAACACCGTTGAAACCAGCATGCTGGTGCAGCAGCGCGCCGCGCTGGCGTTCGGGCTCGCCAATGCCATTGGTCCGACGCGCAATGCCATGCAGGACAGCGTTGGTCTCATCGCCTATCCGCTGATCTCGGCCGATGCAGCGCCGGGCCACTATCTGCGCCCCGCAACCCGCGTCAGCATTTCGGCGACCACGCCCGATCCTGAGCTGGCGGTCGATTTCCTCGCCTACTTCACCCAGGATATCGAGGCGGCAAAGATCCTCGGCGCGGAGCGCGGCATTCCGGTGGACCCGAAAATTCAGGAAGCCATCGCGCCGCTGATCAGCCCGGCGGAAAGCGCCTCGGTCGATTATGTCGCCAGCATCAACCAGTATGTCGGCGCCCTGCCGCCACTCGCACCGCCCGGCGCTGGCGAAGTCACGACCGTGCTGCAGCGCATCAGTCAGGAAGTCGGTTTTGAAGCCGCCTCGCCCGAGGACGGCGCCTCTTCGCTGCTGTCTGAAGCTGAAGCCATTCTGGCCCGCAGCTGATCGCATGATACTCTGGGCCATCCGGCTTTTGTCGGGTGGCCTTGGCGGGAATGGAAGGCAAGCGCATGACCCAAAAAAACGTTCTTCTGGTCACGGTCGATGAATGGGCCGCCAAGGTGCTCGGCTGCGCCGGGCACCCCGTGGTCGAAACGCCCACACTCGACATGCTGGCCAAGGCCGGTCGGCGCTTTACCAATGCCTATTCGGAAACACCGATCTGCGTGCCCGCCCGCCGCACGCTGATGACCGGCACCGATCCGCGCACGCATGGCGACCGCGTGGCGCAGGGCACGCTGGGCATGCCGGACTTGCCGACGCTGGCAGAGACTTTTCGGAACGCCGGCTATCAGGCGACGGCGATCGGCAAGCTGCATGTCTATCCGCAGCGCGACCGGATCGGCTTTGACGATGTGATCCTCGCCGAGGAAGGCCGCCAGCTCAATGGCTGTGTCGACGACTATGAGGTGTTCCTCGCCGACAATGGCTTTGCCGGGCAGCACTTCTTCCACGGCATGGGCAATAATGAATATGGCTGGCGCAGCTGGCATCTGCCCGAGCATCTGCATGTCACCAACTGGATCACCTTCCAGGCGTGCCGGACGATCAAGAGGCGCGATCCCACGCGCCCGGGCCTCTGGTACGTGTCCTACACCGCGCCGCATCCGCCGCTGGTGCCGCCCGCGAGCTACATTGAGCGCTATGCACGCCGCGACATGCCCCAGCCGATCACCGCCGATTGGTCCGCTCCGGACGCAGACCTGCCGCCCGCGCTTCAAGCCGTGCGCGATTATTGGACCGATCTGCCGCCAGCCCAGCGCGACGACATGCGGCGGGCCTATTATGCGCTCTGCACCCATGTCGATCACCAGTTGCGACTGATCATCGGCACGCTGCGCGAAGAAGGCATTCTGGACGACACCATCATCGTCTTTACCGCCGACCATGGCGACATGCTGGGCGACCACGGGCTTTATGCCAAGCGGCTGGCCTATGAGGCTTCCGCCAATGTGCCGATGATCGTGCTGGGCGCGGCCTCGGACGCGGACCGCATCCAGCCCGGTTCGATCGATGACCGACTGGTCGGCCTGCAGGATGTGATGCCCACGCTTCTCGATCTGGCCGGGATAACCCCGCCCGACACGATGACCGGACGATCGATGATCGGCGACGCGCGGCGGGACTATTTTTATGGCGAGTGCTCGGAAGGGCTCGACGCCAGCCGCATGATCCATGATGGCCGCCACAAGCTGATCTGGTATCCCGCCGGAAATCATTTCCAGCTGTTCGACCTCGAGACCGATCCCGAGGAGCGGCAAAATCTGGTGGCGTCGTCGGATTATGCCGCGGTGCTCGCCCGGCTGCAGGGCGTTTTGCGCGACGCGCTCTATGGCGGGGATCTCGACTATGTGCGGGGCGACGAGTGGATCGGATGCAAGGCCACCTATGCCGGCCCGAAACCCAATCGAGGCCTTTCGGGGCAGCGCGGCTTGCACTATCCGCCCCTGCCCTTCCGCGATCCCAATGCGGCGACCAAGACACTGTGATCTTTCAGCCCTTGCCTCAAAAATCCGGATAGCGCATCGATCAGCTCACGCTTGGAGTGCTCCTGATGCTGCGCCTTACTGCCTGCCTCATCGCCATGTTGCTGACGGCGCTGCCAGCGCGGGCGGAGACGGCGACGATTGCGGTGGCGGCCAATTTTACGGCTGTTGCCGAGGTGTTGGCCGGGCGGTTCACGGCCGAGACCGGGCATGAAGTGCGGCTCAGTTTTGGGGCGACCGGGGCGCTTTATGGGCGGATCAGCCAGGCGGCGCCGTTTGATGTGTTTTTGGCGGCCGATACGGACCGACCGCGCCGGGCCATCGAAGACGGCCATGCGGCGCCGGACAGCTTCTTCATCTACGCCGAGGGACGGCTTGCGCTTTATGGGCCGGGGCGGGATTTAAGTGCGGGCGCCGAAGCTTTGACGAGTGCGTTCAGCCGGATTGCCCTTGCCGATCCGCAGGCAGCGCCCTATGGCAAGGCCGCGGTTGAAACGCTTGAGGCGCTTGGGTTTTATGACGCCATAGAACCCAAAATCGTCTGGGGCGAGACCATTTCGCAGACGCTGCAGTTCGTTGAAACCGGCAATGCCGAGTTCGGCTTTGTCGCCGCAAGCCAGGTGATCGGAAAGGCCAACATTTGGCTGGTTCCGGAGGCGTTTCACGCGCCGATTGCCCAGGGGGCGGTGCTGCTGAAACATGGCGAGAGCAATCCGGCGGCCATCGCTTTTCTGGAGTTTTTGCAGAGCGATGATGCCGTGGCGGTGATCGAGGCGGCGGGGTATTCAGTGCCTTGAATGGCGTAGGCCAATCGGCAACTGCGTTCCCTCCCCCTTGTGGGGAGGGTAGCAGAGCTTGGGCCGCATGGCCCTAGCGCCGCTGGGTGGGGGCACTTTCCAGCGTCCGCTCCAGTCGCCCCCCACCCTCATTCCCTCCCCACAAGGGGGAGGGAGGCGATGGGGCCGAGAGACAGGAGGCTGTTCAAAAACGCCCCTTGCAGGAAGTGTCCGCGCGGGTGATGGCTAGGGGATGGATGTTGAACCGCTCCTTGCCCCGATTGCCCTGACCCTCGCCCTGGCCGCGACGGTGACGGCCATCCTGCTTGTCATCGGCACGCCGATTGCCCTGTGGCTGGCGCGGAGCAGAAACGCGGGCACGACAATCATTGGCGCGCTGGTGACGCTGCCGCTGGTGCTGCCGCCCACGGTCTTGGGATTTTATCTGTTGCTGGCGCTAGGGCCATTCGGCCCCGGTGGCGCATTGGCCGGGCTCTGGGGCGCGCGAACCCTCGCCTTTTCATTTCCCGGCCTCGTCATCGGCTCGGTGATCGCCTCCCTGCCCTTCATGGTTCAGCCGCTGCGCAACGCTTTTGCCGCCATCGAAACAGAAGTGATCGAAGCGGCGGAGACGCTGGGGGCGCGGCGCGGTGCGCTGTTCTTCCGCGTGCTCCTGCCGTTGGCGCGGCCCGGCTATCTTGTCGGCGGCATCATGGCCTTTGCTCATACGATCGGCGAATTTGGCGTGGTGCTGATGATCGGCGGCAATATACCGGGGCAGACCAAAGTGCTCTCCATCGCCATCTACGATTCCGTAGAGCGCCTCGAATGGGACAAGGCGCATGTACTGGCGGGGGGCATGGTGATCTTTGCCTTCGCCGTCATCTTTTCAACGCTCATGATCAATCGCAAGTCCATGGGGCCGCTCAGTTAGAACAACCGAAGCATAGTGCGTAGGGCCGGCCATTCGAGCGTAGCTCTCAGGGTCTTCGCACCTCAAATCGCTCCACCGGAGCGATTTGCCCGTTCCGGTCGGCGCGACGTTGACTGCTAACATGTTAGTTGTTAGGCAAGCTCACCGCCCATCTGGAGCCTTCCATGCCCGCCATCGACAAGATCCTGACCGTTGAGGAAATGATGAGGGTGGCGCGTCGGCGCGTGCCAAAGATGTTCTTCGAATATGCCGATAGCGGCTCCTATACGGAGAGCACCTATCACGACAACGAGAGCGATTTCGCCAAGATCAAGCTCAACCAGAAGGTGGCGGTGAACCTTGAGGGGCGCAACCTCAAGACCACGATGCTGGGCAAGGAAATCACCATGCCCGTCGCCATTGCCCCGGCGGCAACCGGCGGCATGCAGACTGCGGACGGCGAGATCAAAGCGGCCCGGGCGGCGGAGAAATTCGGCATCCCCTTCTCGCTCTCGACCATGAGCGTGTGCTCGATCGAGGACATTGCCGAGAACACCACCGCGCCCTTCTGGTTCCAGCTCTATGTGATGCGCGACCGCGAGTTCATCTATCGGCTGATCGACCGCGCCAAGGCGGCGAACTGCTCTGCGCTGATCCTGACCATGGACCTGCAGATCCTCGGCCAGCGCCACAAGGACATCAAGAACGGGCTTTCCACCCCGCCAAAGTTCACGCCCTATTCGATCTGGCAGATGATGCAGCACCCGCTCTGGTGTGCGCGCATGCTGGGCACCAAGCGCCATACCTTCCGCAATATCGTCGGCCATGTAAGCGGTGATCACGACCTCGCTTCGCTCTCCTCCTGGACCGCCAGCCAGTTCGACCCGACCTTGAACTGGGGTGACGTACGATGGATCAAGGAGCGCTTTGGCGGTCCGGTGATCGTCAAGGGCGTGCTCGACGCCGATGACGCCCAGGCGGCGATCGACAATGGCGCCGATGCGGTCATCGTTTCCAATCATGGTGGCCGCCAGCTCGATGGCGCGCCTTCCACCATTCGCGTTCTGCCCGAAATCGTCGATCGCGTCGGCCACAAGACCGAGGTCTATATCGACAGCGGCGTCCGCTCTGGCCAGGACGTGGTGCGGGCGCTGGCCTATGGCGCCAAGGCCGCCTTTATCGGCCGCGCCATGCTCTACGGCCTCGGCGCTGGCGGGGAAGAAGGGGTCAGCCGCGTGCTCGAGATCATCCGCAAGGAACTCGACACCACCATGGCCCTCTGCGGCGAGCGCGATGTGCACAATATCGGGCTGCACAATATCTATTCGAACGATATTCCGCCTCGCAACGCCCCCAAGCCGCGGGCGTAAAGCTTCTGCAAATACAAAAAGCCCCCGCAGCGATGCGGGGGCTTTTTTGAATGTCAGATGCTGTGGCCGATCACTGTGCCGGTTCCGGATGCGATGCGCGCGCATCCAGCCTCTCGGCGAAATGGGCAATGGTGTGCGCGAGACCTGCCCTGAGGCTGGTCTGCGGTCTCCAGCCCAGAACTTTTGCCGCCCTGCCGGTATCCGGACGGCGCTGTCGAGGATCATCGACCGGCAGGGGGTGATAGGACAGCGGGGATCGTGATCCCGTCGCGTCGAGGATGGACAGGGCGATTTCGGTCACGCTCAACTCATCGGTGGAGCCGATATTGATCGGCAGCACGTCGATGTCGGGCAAAAAGAACAGCCTCAAGAGCCCTTCGACCGTATCGGCGACATAGCAGAGGGACCGCGTCTGCGTGCCGTCTCCATAGATGCTGAGGGGAAGATCGCGCAGGGCCTGGGTGACGAAATTGGAGATGATGCGACCGTCGTCGGCGGCCATGCCCGGGCCGTAGGTATTGAAAATACGGGCAATCCGCACATCGACGCCATATTGGCGGGCATAATCGGTACACAATGTTTCGGCCGCCCGCTTGCCTTCGTCATAGCAGGAGCGCGGGCCGATCGGATTGACGTGGCCGAGATAGGTTTCGGGCTGCGGGTGAACTTCGGGGTCGCCATAGACCTCGCTGGTGGAGGCCTGAAGAAACCGAACGCCCAGCTTTCGCGCCATGGCGAGCAGCCTGTCCGTGCCGATGACATTGATGCGCATGGTCTCGACGGCATCACGCTGATAGGCGACGGGTGAGGCCGGGCAGGCCAGATTGATGATGCCATCGGCGACAAAATCGAGTGGCGCGACGATATCGGCTTCAAGCAGCGAAAAACCCGGACGTGCCAGAAGCGGCGCAAGGTCTTCGCGCGCGCTGGTCAGGAAATTGTCGATGCAGAGCACTGTTGCGCCACCATCGAGAAGGCGATTGCACATGTGCCGGCCGATAAAGCCTGCCCCACCGGCCACGGCGATATGCCTGCCGGCAAAGTCGGGAATAGAGATCATGCAAGCTTCCAGTTCGCGGTGATGAGTTCGGCGCCGATCCGGGTTTCGGATGCCAGGGTCATGGTGCGCACCAGCGCCTGGCCGCGACGGGCGATTTCGGCGGCTTCCCGGTCATGGCTGCGCACCCAGTCGATCTTTTCGGCGAAGTCGCTCATATCGCTGGCCACGGGTACAAAGTGCTCCCAAGGCACCAGCCAGTCATACCACCACTGCCGATAGCCATCGGCGCTGGCGACCTTGAGCACACAGCAGCCGAAATGCATGCGGATGATCAGGTTCGACCAGCTATTGGTCCAGCCGTCGATATCGATGGCAAATTTGTCGCCGCGCCATTCGGGTTCGGCCCGGTTGGCGCCGGTAATGCCGAGCCCGGCAAGTGTGTGGAGCGGCACATGCGGATCCAGCGCATCGCTGATCAGGGCATCGACACCGGGCACCGATCTGAGCTGCATGCACATTCGCGCCCGCGGGATGACACGCGGATTGTAGGCGTCGTCTTCACTTTGCGGATGAATGCCATGGCCATTGATGCCGCCACGCCAGACAAGTGTGTCCCGGCGTGAAGTCCACGGTATCGGATCGGCCTCGACGAGGCGGCGCTCGGCCGAAACCCGTCGCGCAGAATGAAATATCGGTCGGGAATTGCTATGGCGCGCGCGCTACGCGAGGACGGTGTGAACCGGGCGCCGCTCGGATAGTCGCCATCATCACAAGCGCCGGTGAACAGTTCGACCTCGGCCGGACAATGGCTGAGCAGGTAGAGATAGGCAGTTACGCTGGCGCGGCGACAGAACACCAGCTCAAACGGGTCGGCAGGCAAGCCGAACTGAATGCGCCCATTCTTGCGGTGGATGGCGATGTCGCGCAGGAAATCTGTCGCGACCGGATGGGGCGCAAGGCGCGGTGATAGCGGCACGCCCAATCGTCCCAGCGACCGACGGAGCTGATAGCTCAGGATGAGTGTCATCAGGCGGCGCGAGAGGATTTTTGACATGCGCTCGACCCCGGGATGATGCGGGCACCGTGCGCCCAGGGGCGACCGTGCCTTGGTCCCTTACCGCCCGAGCGGCCGTTGTCCAACTGCAAATCTCTGGCTGCTCAAAGATTTCCGAAACAACGCGTGCCAGCGGGCCAAAAAAAGCAGCGGGCACGCGTGGTGCCCGCTGCCGGTTCTGTCAGAGCAGAGCCTCAGGCGCCGAGGACGGCTTCCTTGGGGGCTTCGATTTCCTGCCAGCGAATGCAGGCGACGAGGCGCCCGCCTTCCAGCGTTTCGAGCGGGGGGCGAATTTCGGCGCAGCGGGGCTGGGCGAAGCGGCAGCGCGTGCGGAAAGTGCAGCCCGAGGGCGGATTGATGGGCGAGGGAATTTCGCCCTTCAAGGCATCGATATTGCGCAGCCTTGCCAGTTTTGGATCCGGGATCGGCACGGCGGTGAGCAGCGCACGGGTATAGGGGTGCTTTGGATCCTCATAGATCTCATCGCCCGTCGCGAGTTCCACGATGCGCCCCAGATAGAGCACGAGGATGCGGTCGGAGACGTGCCGCACGACCGAAAGATTGTGCGAGATGAAGATCAGCGTCAGGCCGAACTCATCCTTGAGTTCGGACAAGAGATTGAGGATCTGCGCCTGGATCGACACGTCGAGCGCCGAAACCGGCTCGTCGCAAACAATGAGTTTTGGCTCGGTGATCAGCGCGCGGGCAATGCCGATACGCTGGGCCTGGCCGCCCGAAAACTCGTGCGGATAGCGGTTGATCATCTCGGGCAGAAGGCCGACGGCCTCCATGATCTTGAAGACGCGGGCGCGTCGCTCTTCCTTCTTGAGCTCGGGCTTGAGCGTGCGCAGGGGATCTTCGATGATCTCGCCCACGGTCATGCGCGGATTGAGCGAGGCCAGCGGATCCTGGAAGATGATCTGCAGATCTGCCCGGCGCTTGCGCATTTCCTCGGCCGGAACCTTGGTGAGGTCCTGCCCGAGCCAGAGCACCTGGCCTTCATCGGGCGCGATCAGCTGCAGGATACAGCGACCAAGGGTGGACTTGCCACAGCCGCTTTCTCCCACGATCCCGAGCGTTTCGCCCTTCTTGACCGAGAAATTGATGTTTTCGAGCGCGGTCAGCCGGAGTTTTTTGGAAAAAAGGCCGGTAGCGATCGAGAAGGTTTTCTTGAGATCCTTGATCTCGATGAGCGTATCGGGTGCCGGGGTCATTACGCCACCTCTCCGTATTTCAGCGGGCCTTCATAGAAGCACGCCTTCTCGCGACCGTCGGCGGTCGGGGCCAGGGGCGGACGTTCTTCAAGGCACCGGTCAAAGCAGAAGGCGCAGCGCGGGTTGAACGAGCAGCCTTTTGGCAGGTTTTCAAGGCTGGGTGGCAGGCCCTGGATCGGGTCGAGCCGCTCGGCGCGCTTGGCGATATGCGGGGTCGAATGCAGAAGGCCCAACGTATAGGGGTGGCGCGGATCATAGAAGAGATCGTCGACCGTCCCCTTTTCCACCGCGCGGCCGCCATACATCACCATCATGCGGTCAGCCACGCCCGCCACCACACCCAGATCATGGGTGATGATCACGAGCGAAGTCCCGAAGTCGTCGGTGAGGGTCTTGAAAAGATCCAGCATCTGGGCCTGCACCGTCACGTCGAGCGCCGTGGTCGGCTCGTCGGCGATGAGGATTTTTGGCTGGCACAGCAGCGCCATGGCGATCATCACGCGCTGGCGCATGCCGCCACTCATTTCGTGCGGGTAGGCATTGGCGCGCTTGGCGGGTTCGGGGATGCCGACGCGTTCGAGCATTTCCACGGCGGTGGTGACCGCCTTGGACTTGTCGAAGCCGCGGTGCTTGACCAGAACCTCGGCCAGCTGGGTTTTGACCTTGAGGCTCGGATTGAGCGAGGTCATCGGGTCCTGGAAGATCATGGCAATGTCCTTGCCACGGATCTTGTCGAGCTTGGCCTTCTCCATGCCGACGAGGTTGACGTCGCCGAGCATGGCCTTGCCGCTGGTGCGGCCATTCTTGGCCAGAAGGCCCATGATGGAGAGGAAGGCCTGGCTCTTGCCAGACCCCGATTCCCCGACGACAGCGAGGGTTTCGCCAGCCTCGAGGGAGAAGTTGAGATTGTTGACCGCGTGCACCTCGCTCTCGTGGAGGGCGAAGGTGACGCCGAGGTCCTGAACGTCAAGAACTTTGGTCATCAGCGATCCTTGGGGTCGAGCGCGTCGCGCAGGCCGTCCCCGATATAGGTGAGACAGAGCAGCAGGGTGATCAGCACGCCTGCCGGCGCCAGGAGCATCCAGGGCAGAACCTCTGCCACCGGCGCACCGGCGGAGATCAGCGTGCCGAGCGAGGTCTGCGGCTCCTGCACACCAAGGCCGAGATAGGAGAGGAAGCTCTCGGCGATGATGATCTCGGGAATGGTCAGCGTTGCATAGATCACCACCGGACCCGTCAGATTGGGCACGATATGGCGCATGATGATGGTGAAGGGTTTTGCGCCGCCGGCCTTGGCAGCCTCGACGAATTCCTTCTCCTTGATCGAGAGGGTCTGCCCGCGCACGATACGCGCCATGGTCAGCCATTCGATACAGCCGATGCCGACGAAGAGCAGCACGGGATTGCGGCCGAACATCACCATCAGGATGATGACGAAGAGAATGTAGGGCAGCGCATACATGACGTCGACGATGCGCATCATGATGGCGTCGACCCGGCCGCCGAAATAGCCTGCCACGGCGCCATAGACGACGCCGATGCTGACCGAAACCACTGTGGCGACGAGCGCCACGGTGAGGCTCATCTGCGTGCCCTGGAGCACACGCGCCAGCATGTCGCGGCCGTTCTGGTCGGTGCCGAAGAAGTGGCCGGCATCGAAATCAGGCGGCTTGCGGATATTGGACCAGTCGACCTGGGAATAGCCCCAAGGCACGAAATAGGGGCCGATGAAGGCGATCAGCACGATCAGCACGACAAGCCCGATCGAGACCACGGCTGCCTTGTTGCGCACGAGGCGTCGCACGGCATCCTGGGTCAGCGAGCGGCCCTTGGGCGGATCGAGCGTTTCCAGCTTCTTGGCGTAGGCCGTCAGAACCTGGTCTTTTCCGGTGATCCCAGCCATCAGTGATACCTCACCTTGGGATCGAGCCAGGCATAGACGAGGTCGACGATCAGATTAAGCGCAAGAATGATGAACATGTAGAGGATGGTCGTTCCCAGAACGATGCCATAGTCGCGGTTGAGCGCGGCCTGGACGAAATATTTGCCGATGCCGGGGAGGCCGAAAATCTGTTCGACGGCGAGCGAGCCGGTGAGCAGATAGGACAGGCCTGGCCCGAGATAGGAGACCACCGGCAACAGCGCCGGCTTGATGGCGTGGCGCGCCATGACGAGACGTTCGCCCAAGCCCTTGGAACGGGCGGTCCGCACATAATTGGTGCCGAGCACTTCGATCATCGAGCCGCGCATGAGCCGGCTGATGCGCGCGGCATGGGGCCAGGCGAGAACAGTGACGGGCAACACCAGATGCCAGATCGAGCCATTGACCCAGCCACCGGCCGGCAGCCAGCGCAGATAAACGCCAAACCAGAGCTGCAGCAGTGCGGCCATGAGGAAGTTCGGCACCACCACGCCCAGCATCACGGCCAGCACGAGCACATAGTCGGGCCATTTGTTCTGGTTCACCGCCGCAACCATGCCGGCGATGATGCCGATGGTGGTCGCGATCACAAAGGCGCTCAGCGCCATGGTCAGGGTGAAGGGGAAGCCGATGCGGATGAGGTCGGAGACGTTGAAGCCGTCGATCACCATGGACGGGCCGAGGTCGCCCTGCAGAAGCCGTCCGATATAGATGAAATACTGAACGACCAGCGGCTGGTCGAGATTGTAGTGGGCGCGCAGATTGGCCAGCACGGTCGGCGGCAGGGCACGTTCACCGTCAAACGGTCCACCCGGCGCCAGACGCAGGATGAAAAAACAGACTGTCACGGCGATCAGCGCGATCGGGATCGCCGAAAGCACGCGCCGGAAGGCGTAGGATAGCATTTGGTGAGAACTCCTTGGCCGGGGCGCCGGGATGGAGGGAGGGGCCGGTCACGCTCGGACAAAAGAACCGTGGGGGCCAATCTGGCCCCCACGATCTGGTTTTTATGATCCGCTTATTCCGACTTCGAGAGCCAGCGGGTGCGGAAGATGTTTTTCGGGTTCGCTTCGAAGCCCGAGATCTTGGGCGATACGACGTCCTTGGACACGTACCAGTAGATCGGGATGGCAGCGAATTCGTCCATGGCGATCTTTTCAGCGTCGGCAAGCAGCTTGCCGCGTGCTTCGAGATCGAGCTCGGTCGACGCCTGGGTCATGAGCGCATTGAACTCTTCGTTCGCATAGCGGCCATAGTTATTGCCCCAGTTCATCGTGCCGGCCTGATCGACGCCCTTCTTGAGGAGGTCGAGCGTGTTGGACGGATCGTTGTAGTCGAGCAGCCAGCCGGCACGGCCGATCTGGAAGTCACCGGCGCGCAGGGCGTCGTAGTGAACAGCGGTTTCAGCGTTGAACAGCTCGATCTTGATGCCAAGCGGCTCCCACATGGCGGCAAGCGCCACAGCGATACGCTGGTGGTTGTCGTTGGTGTTGTAACGCAGCTGCAGGGTCAGCGGATTGTCCGGGCCGTAACCGGCTTCGGTCATCAGCGCCTTGGCCTTTTCGACGCGCTCTTCATAGGGCGTGTCGGCCCATGCCGGATGATAGGCATTTTCGACATAGTTCGACGTACCGGGCGGGACCCAGCCATAGGCCGGAAGTTCGCCGGTGCCCAGGATATCGGGGCCGATCACGTCACGCACGACGGTGGTCGAAAGCGCTTCGCGAATGCGGACGTCGGAGAGGACCTGGCCCTCTTCCTGGTTCATCACGTAGTAGTAGATGCCCAGGAACGGGGTGACGTGTGCTTCACCGGGAAGGTTGTCCTGCAGCCACTGGTACTGGTCGGACGGGAAGTCGGTCAGGATGTCGAATTCACCGGCGCGGTAGCGGTTGAGGGCTGCGGCCTGATCTTCGAGAACGTGGTAGTAGACTTCATCGATCTGCACATTGGCAGCATCGTAATAGTCGGCGTTCTTTTCCGAACGGACATAGGAGCCCGGCAGCCATTCCTTCACGAGGTATGGGCCGTTGCCGATGATGTTGTCGACCTTGGTCCAGTCATCGCCAAGCTCTTCAACGAGATGCTTTGGCACCGGATAGGCGGTGTAGTGGGTCAAGGCTTCGAGGAAGAAGGGGGTCGAGGCCTCGAGAGTGATCTCGAGCGTCTTGTCGTCGATGGCCTTGACGCCGAGTTCGTTGAGATCGGTGATCGTGCCCGAGTTGATCGCTTCAGCGTTCTTGATCGGGAACTGCAGGTAAGCGTAGTCAGCTGCGGTGGTCGGGTTGAACAGGCGCTGGAAGGCATAGACGAAGTCGCCAGCAGTCACCGGAGTACCGTCGGACCACTGAATGCCATCGCGCAGCTTGAACGTGTAGACGGTGCCGTCCTCGGAAATTTCCCAGCTTTCGGCCTGGCCCGGGATGGCTTCGGCAGACGGGCTCTCGGTCAGCAGACCTTCGATATAGTCGCCGATGACGCGGTTTTCCCAGTCGCCGGAAGCTTTGTGGGGGTCGAGGGTGCCGGGGTCGCCACCATTGTGCAACTGCAGCGTCACCGCCGAAGCGGAGGTGCTCATCATCAGCGCCATGGCGCCCGCGGTCGCTACCGCCTTAAAGGCTGTGGTGAACTTCATTCTCGTCCCATCTCCATGTGGTCTTCAACAGTGTTGTTGCCATCCGCTTTTGGAATGCGGATTATTTGTCTGGCCAGCGGTTAAACCCGCTGGTCCGAGATTGGTGGACGGTATCGCGGCAAAGCGTCCACTGACAAGCAAAAGATTGACCTAAACGTCAAGACCGCCGTCCCTGTGAATATTTTGCCCTAAAAAGACCAAGTTCATGGCTGCGGCAACTGCGCGATGGCCTCCTCCGGTCACAATCGCGACAGCACGCCCCGGGCCTGAACTCGCCCTGGAGCCTGCGGCAGCAAACAACCAACGACACCGGGAATGCCGTCGACTTCGCCTCTCCTTCAAATTTTAGAATAATTAAACGAGAAGCATCAGGAGGATAGAAAGGGCCGCCGCGACCAGTCCCACCCATGCCAGCGCGAGGAACCCATCCTTGGCCGTGATCGCCATGGCATAGACCGCAATCACCGCTGCCGCCCAGGTCGAGGTGAAGGGCACGAATTCGAGGAGCGGCATGATCATCCCGACGAGGACGCAGATGACGGCCCCTGCCCGCCGCAGAGGCGGCGCCACCAGCACCCGGGCGCGCGGCTTGATGATCGTGTCCGCCACCCGGCCCACCGGCTTAAGGAATTTGAGCAGCTTTTCCACGTGCCGGCCGGGAATACTCCTCTCCGTGAGCCATTTGGGCAGCCACATTGTCTTGCGGCCGAGCGCAATCTGGCCGGCCACCAGCACCGTATGAATACCGGTGAGGGTTGGGATGCCCGGAATAATGCTGAGCGGCGAGATAACGATGAGCGCGGGAATGAGCAGCAGGGGCCCGGCGGCCCGCGGTCCGACGATCTCCTGGATGAGGCCGATGGAGATCCCATCCCCGGCCCGGGCATGTTCGTCCACCTTGTCGATCAGATTTGTGAGCGTGCCTTGCTGCGCGTCGGCCATGTGATGTCCCTGTTGGACCCTCAACGTGCTGCGCCGTCTCGGCGTTCCTCTGGGCTTGCTCCCAGCTTGGGTGACATTTCGGCCCTTGTCGGATCGTGCACGCCCATTATCATTGAGGGGCTGTGCGCCAGTGGCCGCGGCAGGGGAGGCGAGCGTGGCGTTGAAGCGTAGCTGGAGAGAGATCTCGGCCGTCCGGCTGGCCGTCGGCCTTATGGTCTTTGTCCTTGTGCTGTTCCTTGGAATTCTGGCCTATTTCGTCACCGACGGCGTGCAGCGAACCAATGATCGCCTGCGAGAGCAATCAAGCGCGGCCTCACAGGTTCTGGCCACTAATGCCTACTGGATTTCCGAGGTGGCCAACCAGACCCTGCGCCGGGTCGATACCGCCACCGGCCCCACGCTTTCGGGCAGCGCCGCGGACATCGAGGCGGTTCTGCAGGGCCTGCCCAGCGCGACGGAAGTCTATGTCATCGACAACCAGGCCAATACGGTGTTCTCGACAGTGCCGGGCGCCACCGGTGTCGATATCGGGGACCGGGAATATTACACCGCGGTGCGCGATGGGGCGCCGTTTTACACCTCTCCGCTACTGGTCAGCCGGATCACCGACGACATTATCTTCGTGTTCAGCAAGCGGGTGGTGCGCAATGGCGAATTTGCCGGAGCCATCATGGTGTCGTTCTCGGGCGCGCTGCTGGGCGAATTTTTCCGGACGCTGGAGCTCGAGCCGGGCTCCACCCTCAGCCTGATCCGCGACGACGGGCAGCTGATGGCCCGCTATCCGCCCACGACAGGAAATGTGGACTTCAGCGATCGACCGCTGTTTACGCACCATCTCAAGCAAAGCGGCATCGGCACCTTCGACTCTGCGGACTCGTTGATCGACGGCGTCCCCCGCGTGGTGAGCTATCGCCGGGTCGAGGACAGCCGCATTATTGCGGTGGCCGCCGTCGCGACCTCCCAGGTCTGGGGGATGCTGCTCGAAATGCTCTCCACCCTGCTCGTGGTGGTGTCTCCCGTGCTCTTCGGGCTGATGCTCATTTCTTGGTGGATCCTGCGGCTCCTGGTGCGGGATGCCGACCGGGCCAAGGAGCTCGAGGCTTCGGTCGAGCTCAACACCATGCTGTTCCGGGAAATCCACCACCGGGTGAAGAACAATCTCGCCTCGGTGCAGGCGCTGGTGCGGATGCAGAATATTCCCGACACCGCAAAGCGGGACCTGCAGAGCCGGTTCGCGGCCATGGCCGCCATGCATGAACATATCTACCAGCACGACCGCTATGAGGACATCGACGCCCACGACTTCATCCCGCCCGTGGTCGATCAGGTGAAGATGGCCTATGGCACGGACACGCGGCTCATCTACGATCTCGACCACGTCATGGTTGACCGCGACCACGCCACGCCGCTGGCGCTATTGCTCAGCGAGCTCGCAACCAATGCCTTCAAATATGCCTATGCCGACGACCAGGCGGGCACGCTATCGGTGACGCTGCGCCAGCGCGGCGATGGCCGGGCGATCCTCACCGTGCGGGACGACGGCGCGGGCATGGAGCCGCAGGAAGGTTCCAACAGCATGGGCATGCGGCTGATCCGCGGCGTCGTCGGGCAGATGGGCGGCGAATACAGCTATCACAATGACAATGGCGTGGTGTTCGAGGCCGAGCTGGCCCTCTCCGCCGCTGGCCGCCAGGCGGTCACCGCCCCAGAAGCAGATCCCGTGCCTCATTGATCCGGGCGGCGAGATATTCCGATCCGCCGCGATCGGGGTGCACACCCTTCATCAGTTCGCGGTGGGCTGCGCGGATATCCTCGTTACTGGCGCCGGGTTTGAGGCCCAGAACAGCATAGGCTTCCTCGACCGGACTGCGCCCGGAATTGCCGGCGCTCTCGTGCCCCGTCTCGGCGCCTTCACCGGCGAAATACTCGCGCCAGCCGACACGATTGGCATCGAGCCAGTTCTCAAGGAGATTGATGCTGTCGGCGTCGCCCGTCACCTCATCGAGGAGCTTTCGGGTTTCCTCGGGCCCCAGATCCATGAGATCCCAGCCGGCAAACGCACCATCGACAACGCGGCCGGTGAGCGCCCCGGTGTCGTGATCGAGCTCCATGGCGAGGTAACGGCTGCGCACTTTCGAGGTATTGCCGCTGCTCGACTGGGCGAGACTGTCGAAGGAAAACTGGCCGATCCTGCCGCGCAGCAGTACGGAGGCGGCGAGCGCGCCGACAATGGTGGCAATATCAATGCGGCGGAACACGAGGCCGAGCAGCGCGATCAGGGCCAACAGGCCCCCTACGCCCCAGCGCAGGCCGCGCATCAGCAGACCCCGGTCCATCTTGCGCATGGCATTGAAGAGCCAGAAGGCGGCAAGAAGCCCGAGTGCGGCGAGGATAATCCAGCTCATTTTTTCTCGATCTGTGCCAGCAGGCCGCGTGCAGCGGCGCTGGATTGAAGCCGCAGGTTCTTCTGTCCGCCGCTGGCAAAGGCGGCAACGGCCTTGAGCAGTTCAGCCAGATGTTGGGGGGCCGAGCTGTCAAAGCGCGCATAGGCGCCCTTGGTCAGCCGGGCAAATTCGCGAAACGCCGCCTCGACGTTTCGGTCATGGCCTTCCTGAAACAGGAAAAGCGGCAGGCCGAGAAGCCCCAGCTCACCCGCCTGGGCGGCCAGCGCATCGACATTTTCCTCGATGGCGTCGCCGACATAGACCATGGCGTTGATCCGGCGCTTCTGGTGTTCGCTGCGCGCGTGGGAAAACACCTTGCCGATCTGGGTATTGCCGCCCTGGCAGGCAATCTTGCCCATCAGCCGGGCCAGCGCCTCGGCGTCGATGACCCATTTTGAGGCCCGGCATTCGCCCAAGCCCCGGAAATAGAGCAACTGCACCTGCAGCGCCGCGTCCTTGGGAATGGCGGTGAACATGCCGGCCTGCAGGGTCACTGCCATGTCCCAGGTAGGCTGCCGGCTCATCGTGGCATCCATGGCAAAGAGCAGCCGCCCATCTGCGCTTTCATTGGGCCGCGCCAAGATGCGCGATTTCGTCAGGAACGCAGCCACGTCCGAGCCCACCCCCGCGGGGGCGCCAAGAGCGCTATCTGACCGTGTCGTCGGAGTTTTCTCTGCCATAGGGCAAATATGTAGAGGGCAAGGGCAAGGCGCAAGGCCGGGCACGGAGCTTTGTCTTTTTACACGGTTGGCCTTGGCGACGCTGGGAGGCGGTTAAGGGGCTTCAACTTGCGCTCCGTGTCCCAGCAAGCCCCCAACCCTCCCCTCAAGGGGGAGGGTGTCTGCCGGTGGGTGTGGAGAGTTCCGGGCCATGTCAGCCACCCCGGTGCCTCGATACCACCGCATCAAACCCATCCAAGGTCGCCCCCCCCCCCTCTGTCTCGCGTCGTCCGCCAATGCCCGTTCGACGAGATCAGCTAAGAGGGGGCAACTCCTTTCACCAGCAAGTTCTGAATACGAAGGTGTGCCGCAAAGGCCCCCTCGAGTGCAGCCTCGACCGGTTGGAGCGCATCAGAAAGGTCTCCCTCGTACAGGCCTTTAGCCACGCTTTCACGATCCAAGGAACATCGCCAATAGAAGTTGCAGGCGTCGCTCATTAGTGTGCCGTGTTCCGTCAACTCAGGAGCGAATGTGCGAGCCAAAGGTTTCCAAACGCTCGGTTTGATCACATCCTGTTTGAGCCAAAGGCAGAATTCCCCCCCACCTTCGCCTAGGTACCGTGAAAGCCAGAAATATGGTTCTCCCGGGGCAAAGGTTTCCGTATCCCCCGGACCGTGAGAGAAGTAGAACCAACCAGACCAATTTTCGCCGTCTCGACGCCATGTTTCAGGCGCCAACCAGATCTCCTCTCTGGTGAACTCACCACTCCAAGCTTTGTTCTCTGCCCAGCGCGAGGCTAGGTCAGACACATCCTTCCATCCGGTTGCCTATCGCATCTATTCTCGTCGCCACCGCATCTAGATCGGCAATATTAAGCGCGACTAATTGGTCCAACTCGTTTTTTCCGTCCACGACCTTTCAACCTCCTCAGGTGTTCAGCAAAACTGGCCGCTAATCCGATCGAGATATTGTTCGCGCCCCGTCGCTCTCGCACCACAGCTTCAATTGCCGTTGCGACATGAGTCCAGCTCAAATGGAAACAGTTCTCAGGCAAATCTTGGGGATTTTCGGGCGATATGAGCATTAAAGCGCGGCGCCTATTTCCAGTGAGATGCGCCTTATCCTGGCCAAGCTTATCGTACTTCTGAAGCTGCCCCTTACCGACCGCAGCAGAAATCTTGAGTTCAATGAAGAGAAGGAACTCCGCCCCTTCGATCTCGATATCTATGCGGCTGACTTTATCGCTCAGCGGTACGGTTTCTCGCCTGGCGCGTCGAGCAGTGGCAATGTCAAACGGTCGATGTTGCTCAGGCAAGTGTCGCCAAAGGGACGACAGAAATGCAGTCCCGAGACCGTGAGAGCCGCGTGGGTCGAGAAGCCAGGTCAGGATGCGGCCGGTGCGGACTTCATCTCGACCGAGGCCAATAATCTGCCAGATGTCAGCCGCACCGTCCGCGTGCGTTCGGTTATTTACCAAGGCAGGCGCCAGTTTATCTAGAAGCACCCTGAGCTGAGAAGACGCAGGAAGATAAGTAGAGAAAGACTGCGCTTCTTTCAAATGAGGAGCAGCATCCCTCAGAAAATTCGACACTCTCTGGGCGATCGCCAGATCTGCATCTACCTCTTTCAGATCACGGGCCCCCTCCGCCATTGCACTCCCCCATAAAAATCGAGACTTAGGCAGACGAGAGATAGAGACCGATAGGAATACTATCGATTCCACCAAAGGCCAGGCAAACAATCACCCAGAAAGCCACATCGCAAATCTAACCAGTAATATTCCGGCCGCTCAATACTATTAAACAATCATAAGCGACAACATTCTCCTTCAGCAAAGCACAGAAGCACACCAACCAATCCCCCTTCACCCGCATACCAACCACCGCACCAACCCTAAGCACCGCTCGGCACCTCCCCCTTGAAGGGGGAGGCTGGGAGGGGGTGACGCGATCTCGGGAAATTCCCTAGTACCGCGAGATCGCCAGACCCGTGGCGTCGATCTCGGGCTGTTTGCCGCTGACGAGATCGGCGATGACCCGGGCCGACCCCGTGCTCATGGTCCAGCCGAGCGTGCCGTGGCCGGTGTTGAGATAGAGACCGTCAATTTTGGTGGGGCCAATCACCGGGGTGCCATCGGGCGTCATGGGACGCAGGCCCGACCAGAACCTGCCGGTGGCGCTGTCGCCGCCGGGGAAAAGGTCGTTGACCGAATGCTCCAGCGTGCGGCGGCGGGCGAGGCCGAGGTCATTGGTGTAGCCGGAAATCTCGGCCATGCCGCCAACGCGGATGCGGTCGCCGAGGCGGGTGATGGCGATCTTGTAGCTTTCGTCGAGCACGGTCGAGACCGGGGCGCGGCTCTCGTCGGTGATCGGGATGGTCATGGAATAGCCCTTGACCGGATAGACCGGCAGGGAAATCCCGTGCTTGCGCAAGAGCAGCGGGGTGTAGGAGCCCATCGCCACCACGACCTTGTCCGCGGCTTCTCGGCCGGTTTTGGTGATGACGCCCTTGACCTGCCCGCCTTCGACGTCGAGCCCCGTCACTTCGGTGCCATAGCGGAAAGTAACGCCGAGCGCGGCGGCCTTTTCGGCCAGCGCATTGGTGAATTTGAAACAATCCCCGGTCTCGTCGAGCGGCGTAAGAAGGCCGCCAACGATCTTGTCGCGGGCATGGGCGAGCGCGGGTTCCTGGCGGATGCAGCCGTCGCGGTCGAGCACTTCATAGGGAATGCCATCGGCCGCCAACGCAGTTACGTCCTTGGCCGAGGCGTCGAGCTGCTGCTGGGTGCGGAAGAGCTGGACGGTCCCCTTCATGCGCTCATCATAGGAGATGGCGGTTTCCGCGCGCAGTTCAGCCAGGCAAATACGGCTGTAATCGGCCAGCCGCAGCATGCGGCTCTTGTTGATGGCGTAGCTCTTGTAATTGCAATTGGCCAGCATCTGCAGGAGCCAGGCGATCATGGCGCCGTCCACCTTGGGACGCAGCACCAGCGGCGGATGGTTCATTAAGAGCCATTTGACCGCCTTGCGCGGAATGCCGGGCGCAGCCCAGGGCGAGCAATAGCCGAACGAAACTTCGCCGGCATTGGCAAAACTGGTTTCCAGCGCCGGGCCGGGCTGGCGGTCGATGACCACGACCTCATGGCCGGCCTTGGCCAGCTGATAGGCGGAGGTCGTGCCGATAATGCCGGCACCCAGGACGATGACTTTCATTTTCCCCTCAGAAAAAGCGCGCCTGCTTACCGATAGAGCCGGGCGAAGCGCGAGCCCAGGCCGGTCAGGATTTCGTAAGATATGGTGCCGGCGTCGCGCGCCAGATCATCCATGCTCTGATGCGGCCCCAGCATTTCGACATGGCTCCCCAGCGCCAGCCGGCCTTCGGGCAGGGCCGAGATATCGACCACCATGCTGTCCATGGAAACGCGCCCGACAATCGGCAGGCGAATGCCGTCGCAATAGACGGCGCCCCGGTCCGAAAGGCTGCGCGGCAGCCCATCGGCATAGCCGGCGGCCAGGGTGGCGAGCCGCATCGGGCGCGCGGCGACATGGGTGCCGCCATAACCAATGCGGGCGCCCGTTTCGACAGTGCGGGTCTGGATAACGGCGAGGGTCAGCGCCACCGCGTGGCGCAGGGGGCTTTCGACGCCGTTCTGCGTCGCCCCGCCATAAAGGGCGATGCCGGTGCGGGCGAGTGCGCCGCGGAAATTGGCGCCAAGGAAAATCCCGCCCGAATTGGCAAAACAGATTTTGTCCGTGCCGAACGCGGCGGCGGCCTGAACCATTTCGGCAGCCTGGCTGGCGTTCTGGGCGTCACTGGGCTCGTCGGCAGAGGCCAGATGGCTCATGACGAAGGCAATGTCGATCGGGGCATTGCGGAGACGCTCGACTGCAAGGGCGCGCTCCTCCGGCGCAATGCCAAGGCGCGACATGCCGGTATCGAATTGCAGCGCGGCGGGCAGATTGCGACCAAGTCCCTTGGCCGTCTCGGCCCAGGCGTCGATCTGCTCGAACGAATTGAGCACGGGGACAATGCCGGCTTCTGCGCAAACGCCTTCGCCACCCGGCAGCAGGCCATTGAGCACATAGAGAGTGGCATCTTCTGCCAAATGCGGGCGCAGGATCAGCGCCTCGCCGAGATGGGCCACGAAGAAATTGCGGCAGCCTTCATCAAAGAGAGCCTTTGCAACCTGCTCGGCCCCGAGCCCATAGGCATTGGCCTTGACCACCGCGCCCACGGGGCTGCCGGCAATCTCGCGCAGACGGGTGTAATTGGCGCGGATCGCACCAAGATCGACAGTCAGCACGCCCGGCGCGGGAATGGCATCGGCGCCCGCGGCTCCGGAATTATCATCAAGCATGGATGTCCCCTCAGACATTGACTGAGCTTAATGAAAGAGTGAGCACATTTCCTATCAATTGCTGATTGATTGCATCACAGAAATGACGGAAAGAGCATTTTCTGCTGCCTTTTCGCAGGATATGCCATGCCCGCTCTTGATGCCATCGACACCAATATCCTGCGGCTCCTGCGGCTCAATGCGCGCATGAGCAATGCCGATATCGCCCAGGAGGTCGGCCTTTCGCCCTCGGCCTGCCTACGCCGCATCAAGCTTTTGGAAACCAGCGGGGTCATTCGCGGCTATACCGCGCTCATCGACACGGCAAAGCTGGCCTCACCCATCGCCGTGATGATCAACATCACTCTCGAAAAGCAGACCGAAGAAGTGTTTGACCGGTTCGAAAGCGCCGTGCGCCGGCATCCGGAAATCAAGGAATGTTTCCTGATGACCGGTGGCTCAGATTATCACTTGCGGGTGGAGGTGGAGACCGCCGGGGAGTTCGAGCACATTCACAAGAACATCCTCTCCGCCCTGCCCGGCGTCTCGCGCATTCATTCGAGCTTTTCGATCCGCAACGTCCTCGCCCGCCCCGTCAGCCGACAGGGCAGTTCACGAAGCGGCGCGAACGCTTCCCGGTCATCCTAGGAATTTATCTATATTCTGTCGTCATCGCCGGGCTTGTCCCGGCAATCCATTCTGCCGCGTGGACCACCGGGACAAGCCCGGTGGTGACGATGGGGAGAATGCCGTTTCGAACACGGCGGCCAAGTTACCCAAAAACACCAGACTGCTGGCCGAGATAGATCAGCACGGCGATGACCACGAGCCCGGCCATCGGCGCCCAGCCGGGCATGGGTGGGCGCGGCTTCTTCTGCTCGGGCTCGGGCTTCTTTTCGGGGCGGCGGAATTTGATGACGTTTTCGCTCATAGCGCGCTTTCTACCAGCGCTGCGACGCCCATGCCACCCGCCGTGCACACGGAAATCAGCGCGCGCTTGTTGACCTCGCCATCGAGCAGTTTTGCCGTCAGCCCGAGGATACGCGCGCCGGTCGCCGCAAAGGGGTGGCCATAGGCAAGGCTCGAGCCCTTCACATTGATCTTTTCGGGGTCGATCGTGCCCATCACGCTGTCGCGGCCAAGCACATCCTTGCAATAGGCCGGGTCGTTCCAGGCCTTCAGCGTGCAGAGAACCTGCGCGGCAAAAGCCTCGTGCAGTTCAAAGTAGTCGATGTCTGCGAAGCCAAGCCCGGCCCGCTCCAGCATTTCGGAGACGGCAATGGTTGGCGCCATGAGCAGGCCCTCGCCATGGGCAAAGTCATTGCCGGCAACGCGCCCCAGCGTCAGATAGGCCTGGATCGGCAGGCCGCGCGCCTTGGCCCAGTCTTCGCTCGCGAGCAGCACGCCGGCCGCGCCATCGGTCAGCGGCGTCGAATTGCCGGCGGTCAGCGTCCCCAGCCCGCTCTTCTTGTCGAAGGAAGGCTTTAGGGTCGAAAGCTTTTCGATGGTGGAGTCGGCGCGCACATTGTTGTCACGCACCAGCCCCGCGCAGGGCACGAGCAGATCGTCGTGGAAGCCTTCTTCATAGGCCTTTGCCGCATTGCGATGGCTGGCAGCGGCCAGCGCATCCTGATCGGCGCGGGTAATGCCCCATTCGCGCGCCATCAACTCGGCGTGCTGGCCCATGGAAAGGCCGGTGCGCGGCTCGTTAACCGAAGGCGCCACCGGCGTCAGCTCGCCGAAGGAAAAACCCTTGAAAAAGGTCTTGAGCTTTTGCCCCGTGGTCTTGGCCTGATTGGCCGCCAGCAGGCGATGCTGGAATTTCGGGCCAAAGACAATCGGGCTGTCGGAAACCGTGTCGGACCCGGCGGCGATACCGCTGTCGATCTGGCCCGAGGCAATCTTGCCGGCCAGCACCAGCGCCGCCTGCAGGCTGGTGCCGCAGGCGAGCTGCATGGTCGTGCCGGGCGTGCGGGGCGAGAGACCCGCGTCCAGCAGCGCCTCGCGGGCGAGATTGAAATCGCGGGAATGGTTGATCACCGCCCCGGCGATGACCTCATCCACCTTCTCACCCTTGAGGCCGAACTTGTCGGCCAGCCCGCCAAGCGTGGTGGCCAGCATGGAGAGATTGGTTTCATCGGCATAGGCGGTGTTGCCGCGGGCAAAGGGAATACGGGCCGAGCCAACAATGGCAACGCGCTTGAGTTCAGTCATCGAAAATTCCCCCTTATGCCCGGCCATCAGCGCGGGCGCGCATCGGACCACCGGTGAAGGGCGCAAAGCCCGTGCCCATGATCACCCCCACATCGGCGAGGTCGGCATTGGCCACCACGCCCTCGGCAACAACGATCTCGGTCATGTCGACCAGAGGCTTGACCAGCTCCTTGCCCAGCGCGGCGAGATCAGCGTGTTCCGGCGGATCGCCCTTGATCGCCTTGCCCTTTTCCCATTTGTAAAAACCTTCGCCGGTCTTGCGGCCGAGTTTTCCCGCCTCGATCAGCCGGGCAAACTTGCTGCCCTCGGGCACGGCATGGCCCAGCTCGGTGGCCACGGATTTTCCGACATCGAGCCCGACGGTATCCATCAGCTCAATCGGCCCCATGGGCATGCCGAATGCCACGGCGGCGGCATCGAGCAATTCCTTGCTTTCGCCGCGCTCCACCCGCTCCACCGCGCCCAGCATGTAGGGCATGAGCACGCGGTTGACGAGGAACCCCGGCGCCGACTTCACCACCACCGGCGACTTGCCGATGGCCAGGGCAAAGCTCGCGCCCTGGGCAATGGCGTCGTCGGAATTGAAGGTCGAGCGGATCACTTCCACCAGCGGCAGTTGCGCCACGGGATTGAAGAAATGCAGCCCGATGAGACGGCCCGGCTCCTGCAGCGCCTCGGCGATGCGTTCAAGCTCGATGGACGAGGTATTGGTCGCCATGATCGCTCCGGGCTTCATCTTGCCTTCGACGCCCTTGAAGATCGACTGTTTGACCTCGAGCTTTTCGACCACCGCCTCGATGATCACATCGGCGCGGGCCACGCCATGCCCCTGCGGGTCGGCGGTGAGGCGCAGCATGGCGGTGTCGACTTCGCGCTTTTTCTTGTAGCGCTTCTGGAACAGCTTCTTGGCCCGATCGAGCGCCGGCTGGATGCGCGCCATGTCGAGATCCTGGAGGGTTACGCTCATGCCGCGATAGGCGCACCAGGCCGCGATATCGCCGCCCATGACGCCGGCGCCGATGACATGGACGCGCGAGAATTTGTTGCCCTTCTTGCCCTGCTTCTTGAGGCTTTCGGAGAGGAAGAACACGCGCCGGAGATTGGTGGCGGTGGGCGAGCCCATCAGCGGCACAAAGGCGTCGATCTCGCCCCGGATCATCGCCTGCCAGTCGTCGCCGTGCTTTTCGAACAGTTCGATCAGCGCATAGGGCGCCGGATAGTGCTGGCGCTTGACCTTCTTGCCGACCTCGGCGCGCATCTTGTTGGCGACATAGTCGCGTAAGAGCGGCTTGCCCATGATCGCCTTGGCGAAGGGCGCGGGCGACGACTTCTTGTGCGCGAGCACGGCCTTGCGGCCCTCCCAGCGCAGCATGTCGCGATGCCGGACGAGCTTGTCGACGAGGTTCATGCCCCGCGCTGCCCCCGCCCGCAGCATGCGGCCGGTCAGCATGATCTGCATGGCATCGACCGGCCCGGCCTGACGGATCGAGCGGCCGGTGCCGCCAAAGCCGGGGAAAATGCCGAGGTTCACTTCGGGGAAACCGATGCGGGTTTTGTCGTCATTGACGGCAATGCGGTAGTGGCAGGCGAGCGCCAGCTCGAGCCCACCGCCAAGGCAGAAGCCGTGAATACCCGCGACCACCGGGATCTTCATATTCTCGATGCGGGCGAACAGCGCATGGGTCCGGCGCAGCGCTTCGGGCAGCACCGAGAAATCGCTCATCGCGTCAAATTCGGAGACATCGGCCCCGGCGATGAAGCCGGAATCCTTGCCCGAGAGCAGGACCACGCCCACCAGCTCACCTGAGCGGCCGAGATCCTCGAAGCGCGCCACCAGCGTTTCGAGCTCCATGATCGCTTCGCGGCTCAGCGTATTGACCGGCCCGGGCGAGTTGATGGTCAGCCAGCCGATCTTTTCGAGATCGGTGTGGAAGCTCCAGTTCTTCGTGTCTGTTGCCTGTGGGGCGATCATCTTGGCTCCTCGGAATTGGCTTGGCTTGTCGCCATTTTATTCAAGTGCACCGGCCTCCTCCCTCCCCTTGATGGGGCGGGAGGCGCCAGCGAACACTTGCAGCGCTATAATTGTTACCTCTACTCCGCCGCAACGCGCGGCGGCGTCTGCTTAAGCACATCCTTGTCGAAATCGTCGACCATGACCACTCGTTCCGTCGCCTCGTCGGCGGCCCGCATGATCCCGGCCTCGTTGTCGTTCAGAACTCCGGCTTCCACCGCATCGACGAAGGGGTCCCGGTCGAGACGACGTTCGATAATGCCCTTGCGCGCGGCGCGGATGAACCTTGTCTCGATTTCCTCCGCTTCCGTCACCTTGATCAGGGCATCCTCGAGCACACCGGTAACATCATTGGGGTCATTGGTGACATAGACGCCGGTGGTCAGGCGATCGCGGAAGGCACCGGGCTTCAGAACGGCCCGCACGAAGCGATAATTAATGCTGTCCGAGGCCCGCTTGGCGTGACGCCCGAGCGGGAAGCAGAGAATGCGCATGGCCCCGGCAAAGACCGGATTGGGGAAATTGTCGAAGATTTCGCCAAAGATCTTTTCCATCGAGGCGATGCGATCCTGCATGATGGCCTCGACCACTTCCTTGTCCTCTGCGATGCGGCCTTCCTCGTCGAAACGCTTGAGCGTCGCCGACATGAGGTAGAGATCGCCCAGAAGGTCGGCCATGCGGCCCGAGATCTTCTGCTTGCTCTTGAGCGCACCGCCGAGAACCACCGTGGTCCAGTCGGCCACCAGCGCATAGGCCTGCGAATAGCGGTGGAGCTTGCGATACCAGCCGGCCATCGGGCCGTCATTGGGGGCAGAGGCGAAGGCGCCATTGGTCAGCCCGTGGAGGAAGCTCGCCACGATATTGCGCAGCATGAACTTGGTGTGGCCACCAAAGGCAGTGTCGAAGGCGTCGAGCCCGGCCTTGCGATCCGGGTTCTGGGCCGCCTGCACTTCCTTGAGCAGATAGGGATGGGCGCGCAGCACGCCCTGGGCAAAGGTCATCAGCGTGCGGGTGAGAATATTCGCCCCTTCCACGGTGATCGCCACCGGGATCGCCATATAGCCGCCGAAGAGATAATTGCCCGGCCCATCCTGAATGGCGCGGCCACCCTGAATGTCGAAGGCGTCGTCCATGCTGTCGCGCATGGCCTCGGTGGTGGTGTATTTCAGCAGGCCCGCGATCACCGCCGGGCGCTGGCCTTCGTCGACCATGGACGCAGTGAGGCGGCGTGCGGCCTCAAAGGAATAGGCGCGCTTGACCATTTCGCCGAGCGGTTCGGCCACCCCTTCCATCAGCCCGACCGGAATGCCGAACTGGCGGCGCACCCGTGCATAGGCCGAGGTGGTGCGCAGCGTCTGCTTGAGCGAGGTGGTGCCAATGGCGGGCAGCGAGATGGCGCGGCCGGTCGAGAGACACTCCATCAGCATGCGCCAGCCCTGGCCGGCATAATCTGTACCGCCGATGAGGAATTCCATCGGGATGAACACATCCCGCCCCCGCACGGGGCCGTTCATGAAGGCCTGGCGAGACGGGAAGTGGCGGCGGCCGATATCCATGCCGGGATGGTCATGCGGCACAAGCGCGAGCGTGATGCCGATGGTGTCGCCACGGCCCAGATGATTGTCCGGGTCCTTGAGGATGAAGGCAAGGCCGACCAGCGTCGCAACCGGCGCGAGCGTGATGTAGCGCTTGTCGAAGGAGAGGCGCACGCCCAGCACTTCCTGGCCATTATACAGGCCCTTGGTGACGGTGCCGTAGTCGCGCATGCCGCCGGCATCGGAGCCGGAATGGACGCCGGTGAGCGCGAAGCACGGCACTTCCTGGCCATTGGCGAGGCGATGGAGATATTTGTCCTTTTGCGCCGGAGTGCCATATTTTTCGAGCAGTTCACCCGGTCCGAGCGAATTGGGCACCATGACGGTGATGCCTGCGGCCACCGAGCGGCTGGCGATCTTGGAAACGATCATCGACTGCGCCTGGGCCGAAAAGCCCAGACCGCCATGTTCCTTGGCAATCAGCATACCGAGGAAGCCATTGTCCTTGAAGAACTGCCAGATTTCCGGGCTGAGATCGGCGCGGTTGTGACGAATGTCCCAGTCGTCGAGCATCTGGCAGGCCACCGCAGTGGGGCCATCGAGAAAGGCCTGTTCTTCGGCGGTCAGCGTCAGCGGGCGGATTGTGGTGAGCTTGTCCCAGTCCGGGCGACCGGAAAAGAGTTCGGCGTCCCAGCCGACCGTGCCGGCGTCGAGCGCTTCCTGCTCGGTGCGGCTGACCTTTGGCAGGATGGTTTTCACCGCGCCATAGACGGGGGTGGTGAGCACAGCCTTGCGCAGCGGCGCAATGGCCAAAAGCAGGAGTATGGCGCCGAATACCAGCAGCAGCCAGCTACCGAAGCCAAGGCCATAGGCGGCGCCCGTGGGGGTAAAATCGATCCCCGCGAGGAGGCCGATGACCACCGCCGCAAGGCCCCATTGCCAGAGCGGGGCCTCCCGCACTGCTAGGAATGCGAAAACCACCAGACTGATCACGACAAGTATCAGTGTCACTGCAATGTCCTCCTCGGACGAGACTGCCCCAAACGGCTTCGTCCACGCTGTCAATTTGACCGGCGCCCCATCGGCGCGCCCGCTTGCCCCCTCGTGACGACGCCAGAAAGCACCCCGCCAGGGCCGTTGTTCCCTATTTAGCGTACTTTACGTAAACGTCAACCAAGCTCCCTATGCGTTCATTTTGCATAACTGTCGAAGAACCTCCCCTTCGACATGCAAACCAGTCGGCCCGACCAATCGTTGCATGGTGAATGCGCCCGGCAACTGTTTGACGCTAACGTAAAGGCATGGAATAATTCTTACTGCTGCCGGGGGTCTTTCCCCGTCCGAACCCAAAGGGCGGAACGGCAGGGCGAGGTAGCCACCGCGACGCGGGGCCTGGAGGAGGACCAGCATGGACATCACCGACACCGCACAGGAAAACCTGCGCCCCTGGATCAGAACCTATCCCGAGGGCATTTCCTGGACGAGCGAGATCGATGTGACGCCCGTGCATGAGCAGGTTCTGGCCGCCTGCGCCAAGACCCCCTCGGCCGTGGCGCTGGATTTTCTCGGCGGCACTACGAGCTTCGGCGAGCTGGCCAAGGCCATCACCGCCTTTGCCGGCGCGCTGCAGAGCAAATATGGCGTCACCAAGGGCACGCGCGTCGCCATCATGCTGCCCAATACGCCCTTCTACCCGATCGCCTATTACGGCGTGCTGCGGGCGGGCGGGACGGTGGTCAACTGCAATCCGCTCTATACCGTTTCCGAGCTCAGCCACATCACCGCCAATGCCGGCGCCGATGTCATGGTGACGCTCGATCTCCAGCAGATCTTTGAAAAGGGCGAGGCCCTGCTCGAGGCCGGCCATGTCAAATCGCTGATCGTCTGCCATTTCCCGGACGCGCTGCCGCTGGCCAAGAAGGTTCTGTTCTCGCTGTTCAAGCGAAAGGACCTCGCCAAGCCGGGCAAGTCACCGCACGCTGCCAAGCTTGCGCATTTCAACGACCTGATCGAGGCCCGTCAGACCCCCAGCGCGGTGGTCATCGACACGCACAAGGATATCGCGGTCCAGCAATATACCGGCGGCACCACCGGCATTCCCAAGGGGGCGCTGCTCACCCATGCCAATATCGCGGCCAATATGAGCCAGATCGATGCATGGGGGAGCAAGCTCTTCTACACGCCATCCAAGGTCGTGGCCGTTCTGCCCTTCTTCCACATCTTTGCCATGACGGTCTGCATGAACGTGCCGCTGTGCAACGGCACACAGGTGGTGATGCTGCCGCGTTTCGAGCTCAAGGCGCTGCTCGCCCTGTTGACGCGCACCCGCGCCAATGTGCTCCCCGCCGTGCCGACCCTGCTCAACGCCATCGCCCGCTCCAGCGCTACGGCTGAACAGCTCTCGAGCCTGGAAGTGGCCATTTCCGGCGGTGCGGCCCTGCCCGATGAGGTCCGCAACGCCTTTGCCAAGAAGTCCAAGGCGCTGCTGGCGGAAGGCTATGGGCTGACCGAGGCGTCTCCGGTGGTCTGCTGCGCCGCCCTGCGCGTCGCCTCCAAGCCGATGTCCATCGGCCTGCCGCTGCCCGGCACCGACATCCGCTTTGTCAATGTCGATACCGGCAAGGTGGTCGGCATCGACGAGAATGGCGAACTGCAGGTCAAGGGGCCGCAGGTCATGAAGGGCTATTACGATAACCCCCAGGCCAGCGAAGAAGCCTTCATGGACGGCTGGCTGCGCACTGGCGACGTCGGCCACATCGATGAAGACGGCTATGTCTTCCTCGTCGACCGTATCAAGGACCTCATTATCTGCTCGGGGTTCAACGTCTATCCGCGCGTCATCGAGGAAGCGCTGATGACCCATGAGGCGGTCGAGGAGACCAATGTCATCGGCGTCGACGACGAGTATCGCGGCGAGGCCCCTGTCGCCTACGTCAAGCTGCGCGAGGGCAAGAGCGTCAGCGAGGCCGACCTCAAGCACTTCCTCGTCGACAAGCTCAACAAGATTGAAATGCCCAAGGAAATCATCTTCAAGGATGCCCTGCCCAAGACCCTGATCGGAAAGCTGTCCAAGAAGGAGCTTCGGGAGGAATATGCGCACCAGAAAGCCGGCAAGAAGTGAACCGTATAGACGCCGATAGCCCCGATCTCTATTCGATCGCCGACCTCGCCCGGGAATTCGATATCTCGACCCGGGCCATCCGCTTCTACGAATCCAAGGGACTGCTCTCCCCCGAGCGGCTCGGCGCTACCCGTATCTTCCGCCGCCGCGACCGCGCGCGTTTGATCCTCATACTGCGCGGCAAGCGCCTCGGGTTTAGTTTAAGAGAGATTTCCGACTATCTCGGACTTTACGATGCTGACCGCAACCAGCAGGTCACCATGCTCGCCGAAAAGGTCGACGAACGGCTCGAAATCCTCGAACAACAGCTGTCTGACCTGCAGACCACGATTGCCGAGCTCAAGGAAATCCGCAAACTGGCGATCGAACGAGTCGGGAGTTAAGAGTAGGTTCATGCCCGAGCTGTTTGCCGCGCTGACCGATGGGTCCAACCACCCCCATAAATGGCCCGGCGCCATGCTGGTGTGCAGCCAGACCGAAGCCCGGCGCAATGGCGCTGAATGGGCGCCCACGCACATCATTTCCATCTATGGCCCCCAAAGCCGCTATCTCGGCCTGCCCGACTTCGACCAGTCCCGGCAGCTTCATGCCCGTTTCGAGGACACGCTCGACCCGACGACGCCCGGCGCGCCGACCCTTGCCGACATCGAGGCCATCATCGCCTTCGTCGACGCCCTGCCCAGGGATGCGCGGCTGATGATCCATTGCCTGCAGGGCAGCACCCGCGCCGCCGCCGTGGCGCTGGGCATTCTCGCCCGCTCGCTTTCCGTAGACAAAGCCGGCCAGACCATTTTCCGCGCCTGCACCAATGCCGCGCCCAATCCCCTGCTAGTCGCCCTCTGGGACCGCGCCCTGAGCCTCGACGGCAAACTCATCAAAGCCGGCCGCAAATTCCCCACCGCCGGGCTACGGCGGGCCGTGGCTTAGGGAGCGACCGCACGGCTGGTGCCCCTCTCCCAGAGGGACAATGAAGCCGTGAGATTTATCCCTTGGGCTTCCGCCCCGTCAGAAAATCCGGCTTCTTGGGCTTCACCCAGCCCTTGGGCGGCTGACGGACTGGGATTTGCGTTCCCAGCCCCATCGCCCCCGGCGGGGGCTGGCCGACGAGGGGTTCGCCATCCTCGCCCTGCCCTTCCCCCTTCACGCGCAAAATCTCGTTGCGGAGCGCCGCGGCTTTTTCAAAATCCATCGCTTCGGCGGCGTCTTCCATCTGCTTTTCGAGCGCCACCAGTCGCTCGTGATTGGTTCTGGCTGACATTCTCAAGTCTCCCCTAAGTCGCGCCGATGAAGACGGCCATGTCGTCGAGCGTTGCCGCTTCCTGGGCCGGCTTGTCCCAGCGGATGCGGTTGATGCGCGGAAAGCGCAGCGCCACGCCCGATTTATGCCGCGGGCTTTCCTGCGCACTATCGAACGCCACTTCGAACACCAGCTCCTTTTTCACCTCGCGCACCGGCCCGAAGGCGGCGGTGGTATTGGCGCGGATCCAGCGGTCGAGTTGCTTTAATTCCTCATCGGTAAAGCCGAAATAAGCCTTGCCGATCGGCACGATCTCATTGCCCTTCCAGACGCCAAATGTGTAGTCCGAATAATAGGAACTGCGCTTGCCATGCCCGCGCTGGGCATACATCAGCACCGCATCGACCACATTGGGGTCGCGCTTCCATTTATACCAATTGCCCTTGGGCCGCCCCGGCACATAGGGGGCGCTCCTGAGCTTGATCATCACCCCTTCATGGCCGTGCTCATCGGCGCCCTGCCGCCGCATTTCGCCCAGATGCTCCCAGTCGCGAAAATCCAGCACTTCGGAGAGGTCCAGCCGCGTCTGAGGATTGTCCTGAAACCACGCCTCCAGCCGTTGCCGCCGCTCGCTCCACGGCAGTGGGCGCACGTCCTCATCGCCCTCAAACAAAATATCGTACACCCGCACAAAGGCCGGCAGCTCCTGCATCTGCTTGCCCGACGCCACCTTGCGGTTCAGCCGCTGCTGCAGATCATTGAAGCTTTTGGCGTCAAAATCATGCCCCACCAGCAGCTCGCCATCGAGCACGGCGCTGCCACTGACATTCTCGACAATATCGGGGAACGAGCCGCCGATATCATCGCCGGTGCGCGAAAACAGCGATGCGCCGCCCGGCCCCATCACCAGCTGCACGCGGATCCCGTCCCATTTCCACTCCACCGCGAAGTCTCTGGGATCGAGCTTTTCAAAATCCCTGTCCTCGATCGGATTGGACAGCATCAGCGGATGAAACCGCGCCGCATGATCGATCTCGGGCTTTTCCGCCCTGCCCTCCAGCCAGGCGAAGAGATCGGTATAGGGCACTTTCAAGCCGTGCCAGACTTCTTCAATCGCCTGCAGCTCGATCCCGCTCATATCGGCCAGCGCGGTTTTGGCCAGACGCGCCGACACCCCGATGCGCAGCGCCCCTGTGGCCAGCTTCACGAGAGCCCACCGCTCATGGATCGCCGCCCGCGTCAGCAGGTCCGCGATCAGCCTTGGCAATACCGATTTGGCCGTCTGGTTGAGCTGATCGACCAGCTCGGCCAGTCCCGGCAGATCGGCGGGACCGTGATGGGGCCAGATCAGCGCGATGGTTTCCCCGAGGTCGCCGACATAGTCATAGGAGAGCGCAAAAAGCGTCTCGTCGACTTCCGCCAGCACGATTTCTCGCAGCAGCGCCGGCTTGACGTTGCGGATGTCCATCTCCCCGGTCAGCACGGCCAGCGCAATGCCCCGGTCCGGGTCCGGCACTTCAGCAAAATAGCGTTTGAGCGCCTCGAGTTTTCGCGTGCGCGAGGGCGTCAGGGCCAGCACTTCGAGCAGTTCCGCGAAGCGTTTCATTCGCCGCCCTCCCCGCCATCATCATCGAGCCCGGGCAGCGCCAGGGGCTCCGCCTCCAGCCCCTGTTTCCTGCACCAATAGACCAGCGCATCCTCCCGGCCATGGGTCACCCACACGGTTTGCGCGCCGCTTTCGAGGATCGACTCGTTAAGCTCGCCCCAGTCGCAATGGTCCGAAATCACCAGCGGCAATTCCACCAGCGCCTGTCGTGCGCGCTGCTTGACGCTCATCCAGCCCGAGGCCTGGCAGACGACGGGATCGGGAAAGCGCCGGCTCCAGCGGTCGCGAATGGCCGAGGGCGGCGCGATGACGATCTGTCCGGCCATCGCCGCCTTGGGCATGCCGGTTGCGGGGATCAGCTCGCCGAGGTCCACGCCCAGCTCCTGATAGAGTTCGCAGAGCCGGATCATGGCGCCATGGAGATAAATCGGCTGGTCCCAGCCGGCATCGCGCAAAAGCGCGATCACCCGCTGCGCTTTTCCCAGCGCATAGCAGCCGACGAGATGGGCCCGCTCAGGCTGGGCGGCAACCGACTTGAGCAGCCGTGCGATTTCATCCTTGGGGTCCGGGTGCTGAAACACCGGCAGCCCGAACGTCGCCTCGGTAATGAGCAGATCGCAGGCCACCGGCTCATAAGGCTGGGCGGTCCGGTCCGGGCGGCGCTTGTAGTCGCCCGTTACCACCACGCGCTGCCCCTCCGCCTCGATCAGCATCTGCGCCGAGCCCAGAATATGCCCGGCCGGAAAAAAGGTGATCGTGGTGTCATCCATGGCCAGCGGCGTATTAAAATCGAGCGACTGGAACTGACCGGCGCAATCTTCCCCATAGCGCACCTTCATGATGGCGACTGTATCGGGCGTCGCGAGCACCGAGCCATGCCCCGAGCGGGCGTGGTCGGCATGGCCATGTGTGATAATCGCGCGCGGTTTGGGCACGGATGGATCGACCCAGGCATCGATGGAGGGGATATAGAGATCGCGATTGAGAACAGCCATAATCACCTCGCCCTGACACCCAGCAACGGTTTTGCCGGCTTTAGAGTTGCTCCAACAGCATGACAGGAAGGAACGCCTCATGACGATCCCCACCACCACATTGCCCGATGGCACGCCCATGCCGGTCTTTGGCCTCGGCACCTGGATGATGGGCGAGCGCGCTGACAGGCTCCGTCAGGAGGTCGACACCATTCGCGCCGGGCTTGATCAGGGCATCACCCTCATCGACACCGCCGAAATGTATGGCGATGGGGGCTCCGAGCGCATGGTGGGCGAGGCCATTGCCGGAAAGCGCGACGGGCTGTTCCTCGTTTCAAAAGTCCTGCCGCACAATGCCAGCCGCGAGGGCACGATCCGCGCCTGCGAGAGAAGCCTGGAACACCTCGGCACCGACCGGCTCGACCTCTATCTCCTCCACTGGCGCGGCCGCTATCCGCTCGCGGAAACGGTGGAAGCCTTCGAAACGCTCAAGGCCCAGGGCAAGATCGCGCGCTGGGGCGTCTCCAATTTCGACATCGAGGATATGGACGAGCTTGCCGGCATTTCCGATCAGTGCCAGGCCAATCAGGTGCTCTATAATTGCACCCGCCGCGGCATCGAGTTCGATCTCCTTCCCGATGCGCAGGAAAAGCACATGGCGATCATGGCCTATTCCCCCATCGAACAGGGGCGTCTCGCCGGCCACACGGCGATGGACGCCATCGCCCAGCGCCACAATGCCACCACCGCCCAGATCGCGCTGGCCTTCGTGCTTCGCCACGAGGGTGTCATCGCCATCCCCAAGACGTCTCAACCGGATCGGGTCGCCGAAAATCTCGGTGCCCTCGACATCGAACTCACCTCCGAGGATCTGGCCGACATTGACCGGGCCTTTCCGCCACCGCGCCGCAAGATCCCGCTCGAAATGATCTGAGCCGTCCGCCCCCTGCCCTTGCCTTGCCGGGCAGTCTCGGCCACACCAGACAAAACAGAAAAGAAACGGGAGCCGTTCATGCGCCGCACCAGCCATCCAGCCGGAACAGTCCACCGCATCATGGTCGACAGCGCGGTCCTCAAGTCCAATCGCCTTGGGGATCCGACAAATCGCATTGTCGATGTCTATGTTCCCCATGGACATGATGGTTCGGGCCTGCCGCTGCTGGTCGATCTCGTCGGCTACACGGCAGGCGGCCCCGCCCACACTGCCTGGAAAAATTTTGGCGAGAATGTTCCCGAGCGGCTCGACCGGTTGATCGGCGATGGCGCGATGCCCCCCGTCGTCGTCGCCTTTCCCGATTGCTTCACCCGTCTCGGCGGCAACCAATATGTCGACAGCCCGGTGATGGGAAATTGGGAGCAGTTTCTCATTTCTGAAATGCTGCCGGCTGTCGAAAGCCAGTTCAACTGCGGCGGCACAGGCAAGCGCGGCGTCTTCGGCAAATCCTCGGGGGGCTTCGGCGCGCTGGTCCACGCCATGCGCCATCCCGATGTCTGGTCGGCCGCCGCCAGCCACTCGGGCGATGCGGGCTTTGACCTTCTTTATCAGGCCGGCTTCCCGGATGTGCTGCGCGCGCTGGCCAAGCACGATCACTCCATCGAAGCCTGGATGAGCGCCTTCGAAGCCAAGCCAAAACTCGACGGCAAGGACACGATGACGCTCATGTTCCTCGCCCAGGCGGCCAGCTTTGATCCCGATCCCGATCCAGAGACCTTCCTTGGCCTCCGCCTGCCCGTCACTCATGACACTTGCGAGCTCATCCCTGAGCGCTGGGAGAACTGGCTCAAATGGGACCCGGCGCTGATGGTCGAAAAGCACTTCGACGCCATCGGAAAACTGAAAGCCTTCTATCTCGAATGCGGCACCGAGGATCAGTACGACATCCTCTATGGCACCCGGCGTATCCACCGCACGCTGGAAGCCAAGGGCATTGCCCACCGCTACGAGGAGTTCCCCGACAACCATTCCGGGGTAGACTACCGCATGGATCTCAGCCTGCCCTATCTTGCAGAAGCGCTGAGCCGCTAGGCCAATAGAGAATACACCGGAGGACGACTATGAAGACGCGGCGTTTGGGCAAGACCGGCTATGAAGTCAGTGAGATCGGTCTCGGCTGCTGGCAGCTGGGCGGCGATTTCGGTCCGGTGGGCGATGAGGAGGCAGCCGCCATTCTTGACGCCGCCAATGCAGCCGGCATCACTTTCTGGGATACGGCAGACGTCTATGGCGGCGGGCTCAGCGAAAGCCGGATCGGCAGCCATTCCAAGGGACCGGCCGTCAAAATTGCGACCAAGCTTGGCCGCTCCGGCACGCTCTTTCCCAATAAATATACCCGCGAGGGCGTGCGCGAGAGCCTCCTTGGCTCGGCCCGTCGCCTCGGCGTCGAAACGCTCGACCTTGCCCAGCTCCATTGCGTGCCCACCGAAGTGCTGCGCGATGGCGCGATCTTTGGCTGGATGGACGAGCTCAAGGCCGAGGGCCTCGTGCGCCATTGGGGCGCCAGCGTCGAAACCATCGAGGAAGGCATGATCTGCCTCGATCAGCCCGGCTGCGCCACGCTCCAGATCATCTTCAACATCTTCCGCCAGGACGCGGCGGCAAAGCTCCTGCCCAAGGCGGCCGAGAAGGATGTCGGCATCATCGTGCGCCTGCCGCTGGCCTCGGGCCTCCTCAGCGGCAAATATGACAAGAACACCAATTTCGATCCCTCGGACCACCGCACCTATAATCGCGACGGCCAGGCCTTCTCGGTCGGCGAAACCTTTTCGGGCATCCGCTTCGAGCGCGGCGTCGAGCTCGTCGCCGAACTGCGCGGCCTTGCGCCCGAGGGTGTGCCGCTCAGCCAGTTTGCCCTTCGCTGGATTCTCGACCACCCGCAGGTCTCGACCGTCATCGCCGGCGTTTCCAAACCCGAGCAGATCGCCGACAATGTCGCGGCCACCGAACGCAAGGCCCTCTTCCCGGCGCTGATGAAGCAATTGGGTGAATGGTACGAGGACAAGGTCAAGCCGGAGATCCGCGGCGCGGTCTGACAACCAATTCCCGCCAGTGCAGCGCTCGATGCTAACAGTCTGCTAACCAACTCACCGCCAATGCGATGACGTCGGCTTGAGCGCGGGCCACTGGAAGTGTCGGATGGCAGCGCCTACCTACCCCCGGACAATGACAACAAGACGAGCGGAAATTTCATGACACTCCACCCCGCCTTCGAGCTCGTGCGCGACGAAAAGATCAATGAGATCAATTCGCAAGCCCAGCTTTTCCGGCACATCAAGACTGGGGCGGAAGTGCTCAGCCTCGTCAATGAAGACGAGAACAAGGTTTTTGGCATCACCTTCAAGACCCCACCCGAGGATTCCACTGGGATCGCCCATATCCTCGAGCACTCCGTCCTCTGCGGCAGCCGTAAGTACCCGGTAAAGAAGCCTTTTGTGGAATTGCTGAAGGGGTCGATGCACACCTTCCTCAACGCCATGACCTTCCCGGACAAGACCGCCTATCCGGTGGCTAGCGCCAACCTCAAGGACTTCTACAATCTCGTCGACGTCTATCTCGACGCGGTGTTTTTTCCGCTGCTCACCGAAGACACTTTCGCCCAGGAAGGCTGGCATTACGAGCTGGAAAACCCCGACGCGCCATTGGTTTACAAGGGCGTCGTGTTCAACGAGATGAAGGGCGTCTTCTCCAACCCGGACTCGGTCATGCAGACCCTGGTGCAGCGCTCGCTCTATCCGGACACCACCTATGGCAATTCCTCGGGCGGCGACCCGAAGAACATTCCGGACCTGACCTATGAGCAGTTCAGGGCCTTCCACACCAAATACTACCACCCGTCGAACGCCCGCGTCGTCTTTGCCGGCGACGACGACGCCGCCAAGCGCCTGGAAATCCTCGACGAAGTCTTCAGCCAGTTCGACGCCGCTCCGGTTGACGCCGACATCGCCCTGCAGCCGCGCTGGAATGCGCCGCGCCAGGTCTCGGGCACCTATGCCGGCACGATCGATCCGGACAAGCGCCGCGACGGCATGGTCAGCGTCAACTGGATGCTCGATCCCCCGTCGGGCCGCGAAGAAACCCTGAGCCACGGGCTCCTGAGCTATCTTCTGGCCGGCAATTCGGCTGCGCCGCTGCGCAAGAAACTGACTGAATCCGGTCTTGGCGAAGGCATGATCGGTGGCGGCGTTTCCACCTGGCTGCGCCAGCCTTCTGCGAGCTTTGGCCTTAAGGGGATCGATCCGGCTGACGCCGAAAAGGTCGAGAAACTGGTGCTCGACACGCTGGCAGAGCTGGCCGAAACCGGGTTTTCGGCCGAGCAGCGGGAAGCCGCGATCAACACATTCGAGTTTCATCTGCGCGAGCACAACACCGGCAGCCAGCCGCGCGGCATGAGCTATATGTTCACCGCACTGGGCCAATGGCTGCATGGCGGCGATCCCCTGGGCCCACTGTCCTTTGAAGACGCGCTGGCCGAGCTCAAGAACAAGGCCGCCGAAGGTCACTTCGAGGCCGAAATCCGCCGGTTGTTCCTCGAAAATACCCACCGCATCACCACCAGGATCGAGGCGGATCCTGACCAGGGAGAGCGCGAGGCCAAGGCCGAAGCGGACAAACTGTCCGCTGTGCGCGCCGAGATGGATGAGGCTGCGCTCAACGACACGATTGCCCATACCGAACGGCTCAAAGCGCTGCAGGAAGAGGTGGATGCCCCCGAAGACCTGGCGAAAATCCCCACCCTGACGCTCGCCGATCTCGATCGCGAAATCCGCATCATCCCTACCGAGGATGGCACGATCGCTGGTGCACGGTTGATGTACCACGACCTGCCCACGCTCGGGATTGTCTATCTCGACCTCGGGTTTGACCTCCATGTCCTCGACAAGGCGCTCCTGCCCTATCTGCCGCTGTTCGGGCGCGCCCTCTTGCAGACCGGCACGTCAAAGGAAGATTTCGTCAGCCTGACCCAGCGCATCGGCCGCTCGACCGGCGGCATCGGGCAGCATCGCTCGCTCTCGACCAAGCTCGACGGCAGCGGCACCGCAGCCTGGTTCTTCCTTTCGGGCAAGGCTGTGCCCGGCAAGGTCGCGGAAATGCTCGATATCATGGGCGATGTGCTGCTCGACGCCCGCCTCGACAACCGCGAACGGTTCCGCCAGATGGCGCTTGAGGAAAAGGCCGGGTTCGAAGCCCGGGCGATCCCTTCGGGCAATTCGCTTGTCGACACCCGCATCAAGTCGGGTCTGACCGAGGCTGGCTGGGTTGCCGAACAGATGGGCGGCATCAGCTATCTCGAATTCCTTCGTGCGCTGGTCAAGCAGATCGACAGCGACTGGGACACGGTTGAAACCGCGTTGCGCACGATCCGCGACGTGCTCGTCAACAAAAAGCGCATGGTGGTCAATGTGACGGCCGACGAAGCGCTGTGGACCGAAGTCCGGCCCAGCCTCGAGGCCTTTGTGTCCGGCCTGCCGGGCGCAGATCGCGCTGATGTCGACTGGGGTGTGTCGCTCCAGCCCCGCTGGGAAGGGCTGACCATTCCGGCTCAGGTGAACTATGTGGGCAAGGGCGCCAATCTCAAGAGCCTAGGCCATCAGGTCAGCGCCGCCTCCAGCGTCGTGCTGCGCTATCTCAACACCACCTATATGTGGGACAAGGTGCGCGTTCAGGGCGGCGCCTACGGGGGATCGAGCCGTTTCGACCTGTCCTCGGGCAATTTCTCCTTCCTCTCCTATCGAGACCCGAACCTTCTGCGGACGCTCGACGTCTATGACGGGGCGGCAAGCGCACTGCGCGCGGCGATCGGCGAGACCGATCTCACCCGTTCCGTCATTGGCGTGGTGGGCGATCTCGACCGGCCGGAGTTCGTCGATTCCAAGGGATATTCGGCGATGTGGCGCATTCTGACGGGGACCACAGACGCGGTCCGGCAGCAGCGGCGTGACGAAATCCTCAACACCAGCCGTGCCGACTTCCTCGCGCTTGCCGATGCGATCGATGCAGTCGCGGCCCAGGGTCATGTCGTGGTTCTGGGTGGGGAGGCGGCGATAAACGCGGCCAATGAACAGCGCAGCGGCATGCTCGCAGTCAGCAAGCTGATCTAACGCGAAGGGGGCCCTGCCTCGTCGGCGGGGCCCTCACCGCAAACTATTCAAAATAGTCGGGAAAGTCGGAAATGGTCTGGGTCAGGAGGACTTCTGCCCGGGCCAGATGATCGCGCATGGCTGCTTCTGCTGCTGCAGGATCTGCCTTCTTGATTGCCTCGGCAATGGCGCGGTGTTCGGCGATGGCACGCTGGCTCGAGGACGCGCCGAGTGTCAGATAGCGCACCCGGTCGAGCTGCATCTTGTGATCGTCGATGAGCTGCCAGGCGTATTCCACCCCGGCCAGCCGCGCGAGTGTGCGGTGAAAGAGCTCGTCAAGCAGATGGAAGCGCCGACTGTCGCCGGATGAAGATGCCTTGTCCTGGTCATCGATCAGGCCTGTCAGGATTTCGGCCGCGTCCGCACTGGGCTGGGCTGCGAGGCGGCGGATGATCTCAACTTCGATGCTCTCGCGGATAAAACGCGACTGACGAACGCCATCGGGGGAGATTTTCTTGACCACGGTCGCGCGCTTGGGCCGGATCAGCAGCAGGCCCTGCTGGGCGAGGCGAATGAAGGCTTCGCGCACGGGCTGGCGCGACACGCCATAGCGGCCGGCGATATCGCTTTCCGAGATGATGTCGCCGGGCCGAAGGGCCATGGTGACAATGTCGTCGCGAAGAGCCGCGACGACGCGCATCGCCATGGTTTGTTCGCTGGTTTCGGGCGCGGTCACGCTCATCGTCGCATCTCCTTCCCGGCAACCATGGGCCCCCGGAGGGTCCATGGCTCTAGTGCACTGCCGCCATCCACAGGATTTTCGGCACTTTTGTCTCTGAAATTGATCAGAGCGTAATCCCGGCCTCGGCGAGCATCTGGGCAATTTCGACGCGCGCGCCGTTCTCTGCAATCGACTTGTTCGCCGCAATTCCGGTGAGGATCGACCAGGCGCCGGCCACCTGATCGGAGGCGCGGCCATATTGGTCTTCCGGCATCCCGTCCGGATTGAACAGATAGCCGAGCATGATCGGATCAGCGCCGCCGTGGCTCCCCTTGCCCGTCCAGACGTCGAGCTTCTGGGGCAGACCACCGGCGAGATGCAGTTCGGTGGTCATGGCCTCGACTTCCTCGTCGCCGCCGCGTTCCCGATGGCCCCCGGCAAAGACGCCATGGACCTCGATGTGCTTATGCGTCAGCTCACCCTTGGTGCCGTGGAATTTGACCTCCAGCCCCTCCCAGGGGGAATAGGCGACCAGCGTATAGTTGAGCGAGGTGCCCGAGGCATAGCGCGCCTGCACCTGCATCGTATCCTCAATGGTGATGTCGTCGGCAAAAACGCACTTGTCGCGCCAGTAGCCGTCGTCCTTTTCGGTATCGAGGTAGAGCTGCTTTAGTGGCTCGTCGGCTTCAAGATCCATACGAAAAGCGCATTTGTGGGCGACCGGGCAGGTGTGGCAGCGGGGACCGTGTCCTTCTAGACCAAGCTTGATCGCCATTTCGGGCGTATAGAAATCCCGCTTGCCAGTGGCAGACACGGACACCGGGGTGGAAGCCGCCCACCAGTTCAGCAAGTCGAAATGGTGCGTGGACTTGTGCACCAGAAGCCCGCCCGACTTGTCCTTATAGCGGTGCCAGCGGCGGAAGTAGTCGGCGCCATGGACCCGGTCGAGATACCAGCGGAAATCGATGGCGGTAATCTCGCCAATGGTCCCGCTCATCAGGATTTCCTTGAGCTGGGTGCGCGCCGGCGAATAGCGGTAGTTGAAGGTCACCGTGACCTTCTTGCCGGTTTCGCGCTGCGCATCCATGATCCTCTTGAGCCGAGCCAGATCGGTGGTCATCGGCTTTTCGGTCATCACATTGCGACCGGCCCGCAGCGAGCGGACGATATACTCATCGTGCAGATAGTCCGGCGTGGTGACGATCACCGTGTCCGGGTCCTGCTCGGTGAGCATGCGGTCGAAATCTTCGGCCAGATAGGTGGCAATGCCATTGCCACCACGGTTCGGCACCTTGCTGGCAGAGAGCGCAAGCCGGCTCTGGTTGACGTCACACAGTGCCACAAGTTCGGCGGTTTCGGCATGAGTTTCAGTCACGGCATTGCGGAACATCTGGTGCCGCCCGCCGGTCCCGACGATTGCATATTTCATCTTTGGGGCTGTCGTCTTCGAACTATGGCCGATCCGGCCGGTTGCATCTACCATACAAGATTGACGATCCCGCCCAGCCTGTCAATCAAGCAGTGACGGGAAGGGCGACGAAGACTTGAAGTGATCGGCGAGGAGATCGAACACCAATCTGATGCGGCGGCTGGTCCGCAGTTCGCGATGCGTGGCCAGCCAGGTGGGCACTGGGACGCCAGGAAACGCGGGAAAAGCATCCTCCACATCCTCGGTCCGGCTGCCCACAGCCTCCATCATCACCCCAAGGCCGAGCCCCTGCCGCACCCAGCTCCACCCCACGAGGGCGCTGCCCGTGGTCAGCGGGAAATTCCGGTCGGTCACCGCTATGCCCCGGCGCGCCAGTTCGGCGATCATGAGATCGTTGCGCTCACTGACGCCGACAAAATCCAGCCGCGAGAGATCCTCGACGCTTGCCGGTCGTCCCACGCGGTCGAGATAGCTGCGGCTGCCGTAAATCCGCGCCGAGGCATCGGGACAGCGCCGGGCGATCAGCTCATCCTGTTCCGGCCGAACATGCCGAATGGCGATATCGGCGCGGCGGCGCATCAGATCCTCGACCTCATTGGAGGCGAGCACGTCGATGACGAGATTTGGCGCCAGCTCGCGCACCCGGGTGAGAAAAGGCGGCAGCACGTGAACAGCGTAAACATCGCTTGTGGTGACACGCACCACGCCTTCGATCGCATGACACTGCCGGGAGGCAATCAGCGAAATGCGATTGGCGGCTTCGCCCATGGCTTGAAGCGGGGCAACGAACTCTCGCCCGGCCTGGGTCAGCACCAGTTTCCGGCCGAGCCGCTCGAACAGGGTGACGCCAAGCGCCGCTTCGAGGGCCGCAACCTGCCGTCCGAGCGTTGGCTGGGTAAGACCCAATTGGCGGGCAGCGGCGGACAATGACCCTGCCTCTACCGTCGCCAGCAGGGCCCGAACCTGGTTCCAATCGAAGTCGCCGCCCTTTTCCATGCATATGTGTATATCGATTGTGCCTAAATCTGCAATTTTGTTGATGATCCGGGCGGAGTAGATTTGCGGCCAATGTGATGAGGAGCCAGGCCATGGCCGCGAGTAGTTTCTGGGATAGGACCGCTGACAAATACGCGGCCACGCCGATCGCCGACGAGGCGAGCTATCAGGTCAAACTGGCCGAGACGCGTCGGCGCATGCGCAGCGACATGAATGTGCTCGAGTTCGGCTGCGGCACCGGCTCGACCGCCCTAGTCCACGCACCCCATGTCCAGCATATCCGCGCCGTCGATTTCTCAAGCCGGATGATCGAAATCGCCAAGGGCAAGGCCGAAGCCGCCGGAATAAGAAATGTCAGTTTCGAGCAGGGGGCCATTGAGGACATCGCCCTCGAGAGCGACAGTTTCGACATGGTAATGGCGATGTCGGTCCTGCACCTTCTCGAAGACAAGGCCAAGGCCATAAGCACCGTGCACCGGGTGCTCAAGCCCGGCGGCTATTTCGTTTCGAGCACAGCCTGCGTGGCCGAAATGATCCCCCTCTTTGGCCTCATCGCGCCGCTCGGCAAGCGTCTGGGCTTCCTGCCCCATATCGATGTCATGCGCACCTCCCAGCTCATTGACGCTTTCGAGCGCGCCGGATTTTCCATTGAGCACCAGTGGCGGCCCAAACGCATGGCGGCTCATTTCGTCATTGCCCGCAAGCGCGGCAGCTAGGCCGGTCAGGACGCTTTGCCCCACAAGCACGAGAGGGTTTTCCGAATCGGTCCCAGTGTGTGCTAGGACAGCTCCATCAGTTAAGCCGCGCGGGGATTTTGTGCCCTTTTCTGGCCTTGTGCGGCAGGAGTTGTGATGCAGGTAGCGATCGACATGGGCGAGAGCCGGGGGGCCGGCGCCGCCCATATGGACCTCGAAGAATTGTTGGCGACCCGCCTCTTGGTGCAGGGCAATTCCGGTTCGGGCAAGTCACACTTGCTGCGCCGGTTGCTGGAGCAGTCCGCACCCTGGGTGCAGCAATGCGTTATTGATCCGGAAGGGGACTTCGTCACCCTCGCCGACAAGTTCGGTCATCTGGTGGTCGATGCCACGCGGACGGAAGCCGAGTTGACCCGGATTGCCGCGCGCGTGCGCCAGCACCGGGTATCGGTGGTGGTCAATCTGGAAGGTCTCGACGCCGAGCAGCAGATGCGCGCTGCCGCAGCCTTCCTTGGCGGCATGTTCGACGCCGACCGCGACTATTGGTATCCCGTGCTCGTGGTGGTTGACGAAGCCCAGCTCTTCGCGCCCGCTGTCGGCGGCGAAGTCTCCGACGAAGCGCGAAAAGCCTCGCTGGGCGCCATGACCAACCTGATGTGCCGTGGCCGAAAGCGCGGCCTTGCCGGCGTCATCGCCACGCAGCGACTCGCCAAGCTCGCCAAAAACGTGGCGGCCGAGGCCTCCAATTTCCTCATGGGCCGTACCTTCCTTGATATCGACATGGCCCGCGCCGCCGATCTCCTCGGCATGGACCGCCGCCAGGCCGAGCAATTCCGCGATCTGGCCCGTGGTCATTTCGTCGCCCTCGGGCCGGCGATCTCCCGGCGTCCGCTGCCGGTGGTGATCGGAGCGGTGGAAACCGCGCCGCGCTCCACCAGCCCCAAGCTGACGCCGCTTCCAGAAGCGCCCGAAGATGCGGCCGATCTCATCTTCACGATGGATCCAGAAGAACTCGCGCGTCCCATCGTGCGGCGTCCGCCGCCCCCGCCGCCGCCCTCTACCAATGACCTTCTCGCCCAAGTGGCCCGCGCCCGCGCCGAACGCGAGCCGGAAGCTCCCGCGTCGCTGTTCCCGGAAATCGACGAAGCCGAACGCGAGGCCATGATCAAGGCCGTGATGATCGAGCTGATGAGCGATCCCGACGCCGGCTTCCGCACGACGGCCCAGCTCTATCAGGACTTTCTGGTGCGCTGCCGCATTCGTCGCGTCCCCGGCGAGCCGCCAGCCCTGCCCGCTTTCAAGCGCCTTCTCGCCATTGCGCGTGTCGCGCCGGATGACGAAGTTGCCGCTTCGGACGGATGGCAGCAGGCGCTGTCGCTGTCTGAAACCCTGACGGACGACGTTCAGGGCGTGTTCCTCGTCGTGGCGCAGGCAGCCCTTACCGGCCAGCCCTGCCCGTCTGATGCAACCATCGCCCGCCTCTATGGCACCCATTCGGCAAGCCGTGCCCGGCGTCTGCTGACTTGGTTCGAAGAGCGCGGCCTCATCGTCATCCGCACCGACTTCCGCGGCCTGCGCATCGCCGCCTTCCCCGACCTCGGCGCCGAGACTACGCCGGGCGATCCGGCCGGTCCCGATGTGCTCGCTGACGAGCGCGGCGCTGCAGAATAAGACACTGGAATTGAAAAGGGCGGCCCGGAGGCCGCCCTTTCTATTTTCAGTTGACCTTCGCCCGATAGGCGACCGAGGCGCGATAGAGCGCCACCAGCCGATCCACCTTGGCTTCCTCGATGATCGTCACCATCGGCGTGCCCAGCCGCCCCGACGGATCCACAACCGTCATGCCGCGGGTGATCCCCGGCGCCAGCGACACGCCGATAGAGGCGCGAATGGTCTTGGTCACCAGCTCAGGCTCGATGACAGCGGCAATGGCCAGTGGATCGACAAAGCGGAAATGATCCTCGCCACCATAGCCGACAGTGGTCCGTCGGGCGTGCTCGACAAGGGCGGTCGAAAACTGCTTTTCCGGGCTGTCCGGAATTTCCGCCAGCATGGCCTCGACTTCTGCGCCGGTCATGAAATGGGTGACGCAGGGTTCCCAGGGAGCGACCAGCATCTCGATCTCGGCACCGAAGACGATCGCGGCGGCCTCGGGATCGGCATAGATATTGAACTCTGCCGCCGGCGTGGTGTTGCCGCGCCCATAAACGGTCGCGCCCATGATGGTGAGCTGGCCGATGCCTGCGACGATATCGGGCGCAATACGCAGCGCCAGCGCGAGATTGGTCAGAGGACCGATCATCAGGATATCAACCTTGTCGCCCGCTGCAGCCGCAGCACGGAAGGTCGAGACCAGAAAACCGATGGCGTCAGTGCCGGCAATCTCGGGCAGCACTGCCGGGCGCGGCGCACCACCAAGGCCGTCGTCGCCATGGATATATTTCGCGTCGATAACCGGCTGGGTCAGCGGCCGCTCGGCGCCCTTGTGCACTGGAACGTCGCCCTTGCCGGCAACAGCCAGCACGGTGAGGATGTTGCGCGTAGCAGCGTCGAGCCCGACATTGCCAAAAACCGTGGTGATATAGTCTGGCGTCCGATCGTTGGCGATCATCATGAGAAGCGCCTGGGCGTCATCAACGCCGCCGTCGGTATCCAGGATAAGTTTGCGTGCCATTATATTGTCCCAGTCGGGCCACTTCGCGGCGGCCTTCGATAATTGGAGTGGAGTGGCGAATTAGACGGGTCGCCCGGCCCTTGAACCAGCCCCTGCCAATAAACGAGCCTGCGCCGCCTGTCAGCCCCAGGCGAGCCAAATGGTCGCGGGCGATTGCCGCGCGGCCGCTCGCCATGGCACAGAACGAGTACCAATCTCCCTTTGCCTTCTGGACCAGCCCGTGACCGATACGCTCCCCGACGACCTCATCATCAATGCCAGAGATGAAGTGGCCATCCGCAAGCATCTGGCGCTGGTCGCCCTCGGCAAGCGCCCCGCCGATCGCGCCGTGCGCATCGGACGCCTTCTCGACGTCTACGGCCGTAACTGGCACGAAGACCAGGAAGTCGTCATCTCCGGCCGCCGCATCGCCTGGGTGGGCCCCACGGGCGCCTATCCCGGCGCGGTCAAGGAACGGATCGACCGCAGCCACCTCAGCGCCGTCCCCGGCTTTGGCGAGGTGCACAAGCATATTGAATCCAGTCACCTGACCCCCGAATGGGAGGCCGCGCTGGTGCTCCCGCATGGCTGCACCTGGACCTGCGAAGCCAGCCACGAATTCTCCAACGTCAAGGGCCCGAAAAACCTCGAATTCTGGCTGACCGCCCGCAAGGCCGGCTCGCCCGCAAAAATCTTCCCTCTGCCCGGCTCGGCCGTGCCACCGACGGCCTATGAATGGGGCGGCGGACATTTCGGCTTTGACGAGCAGCAGGGCTTTCTGCGCGACGAACTCTCGGTAGCCGGCCTCGACGAGGTCATGGACTGGCCCGCAGTGTGGAACCCAGAGAACCCGTCCCATGAGCGCCTCTGGGGCATGATCGAGGCAACCTTCGCCCAGCGCGGCGTGGTCGAAGGCCATGCCGCCGGCATGCGCGACATCAACGATATCAACGCCTTTGCCGGCGCCGGCATGGCGTCGGATCACGAGGCCTGGACCACAGAGGAAGTCGCCGACAAACTGCGCCGCGGCCTCTTCATGGAACTGCGCCCCCATTCCCTGCAGGACATGGTCAAGGGCCTCCTCGCGGCTGGACAACAGGACTGGTCCAACTTTGCGCTCTGCACCGATGATCGCAGCGCCTCGGATACGATGAAGCTCGGCGCGACCGACCATAATGTCCGCCTCGCCATGGAGGCCGGTCTGCCGCTCGAGATCGCCGTGCAGATGGTCACCATCAATCCGGCCCGCCACATGCGCGTCACCCCCTGGGTCGGCGCCATTGCCCCCGGTCGCTTCGCCGACCTCGTGCTGCTCGACGATGAAAAGACACTCTCCATCACCGAAGTCTGGGCCGATGGCCGTCAAGTCTCAGACGGCAAGGCCTATGTCGCCGAAGTCCCAAAAATCGACTGGCCGGAATGGGCGCGTCGCTCGGTCAATATCCAGCGCACCGTAACCGCCCAGGATTTCGCCATTGCCGCGCCAACGGAACGACAGAGCGTCAATGCGGCTCTCCTCCGTCCCTTCCATTGGCACGACGAATTCATCACCAGCGAACTGCCGGTCGTCGATGGCTTGGTTCAGCGGGACAGCGATCGCAACATCACCAAATTCGCCATTATCGATCGCTTCTCGGGCGAGGCAAAAATCGCAAAGATGTTCTGGCTGGGTACCGGACCGAAGACGCCAAACACGGCGCTGGCCTGCTCGATGGGCCACGACAAGCACAATATCTGGGTGGTCGGGTCTTCAGACGAGGCGATGGCCCTGGCCGTCAACACGCTCAACGAGATCCAGGGTGGCTGGGCCCTCGTGAGCGGCGGCAAGGTCCTCGCCACGGTCCGCTACGAGATCGGTGGGCTCATGACCTGCCGGCCGGCGCCAGAGCTCGATGCGGAGATGGTTGAGCTCTATCGCCAGGGCGAAACCATTGAATGGATGTATGAGCCCACCTTCTCACCCCGCTGGTGGCCGGGTTTCCCGGAGCGGCTGGCGTTTGCGACGCTCACCTGTTCTCCCTGGCGCTGGGTGCTGGTGGCCCCCTCCCCTCTGGCTCCGGACGGCTTCGTCAATGTCAGTACCGGCGAGACCCATCCCATCGTCTGGTAACAAACAGAAAGGGGCCCTCGGGCCCCTTTTTTCTCACTTTGAGCGTCTCAACGCTGACAGTGTGCTAACGAAGGTAAGCATCCGGTGAGGACCGCAGGTATCAGGGTCGCCTATGCTCACGGATGAGG
>JADGNE010000053.1 GCA_015234425.1 Devosia sp. | reverse complement strand
AACCGCTCCGTCTCATCCTGATTGTCGCTGAATCTCACCCTGTTTGTCGCGCTGCCCCTCCCGCGAAGCGGGTTAGTGCATGGGGCGCACAGCAGAAGGGCAGGGTAGGGCCGCTCACGACCCCATTGTGGCCGTTCGCCGAGTTGTCGGCACTTCTCTGAAGCGGTCATTGATGACGGTGAACTGCTTGTCGAATTGCTCTGCCTCTGCCGGTTGGTTCCGGCTTAGCCAAGCTCGGCACCTGAAACAGAGGGTTTGCATCTCCAGCAGAGCGCGGCAAATCCATGGGATTGCGGCGAAATCTACTTTGCACCAAGAATGCAGCAGCGCCTTGCGTCCTACCAGTGTCGGAGGCTCCGAGCACCGAGGCTGCCTTAGGGATATCGCATGAAACTCTTCGCTGCCGCCGTGATCATCCTGTTCCTTGCTGGCCTTGGCTCCTCCCTGAGTGCCGCCGACAACGAGCACGGCTCCTGCATGGCAGCAAGCGGCGGCGTCACAGCCGCCATGCTGGACTGCATCGGCACGGCCATTGATCGCGTGCAAGCGGAATTGGATGCCATGCTCGGCCAACACCGCTCGCAGCTGACGCCTGAACAGGCAAGCGCCGTGGAGGCGGCACAGCATGATTGGCAGGCCTATCGGCGATCGAGCTGTGACACCGAAGCGATGCTGTGGGGCGACGGTAGCTTTGGGTCTGTGGTACATTCTGACTGCTGGCTGGAACTAACCCGCGAGCGGCTAGAATGGCTGCAGATCGTGTTGGCCGATGGGGACCAGGGTGTTTGATGTCGCAACCAGGTGCAGGAACCGAAAGATTGGACCAGACGACCCGGCGCGCAGAGGGAACGCCGGCAAGTGGGCTGCGGCGCGATGAGGTCGAGGCCATTCTGCGCGCGGCGGAGCCGCGTCGCATGCAGGCCCTGTCCGCCAGCCTTAATCTGGCGGGAGGCTCTTTCCTTGTCTTGGCCGGACAGCTGCAGGCTTTTCTTTTGGCGCCAGTAGTTGCGGCGCTCGGCGCTTGGGGCGTCTGGCAGCTGGCCCAAAGGTTGTGGCGCGATCTTGCGATTGCCGTACTGGCACCGGCCATCGGCGAACGCTGGGGGCAGGTCGGCTTTGCCAGCGGCTGGGGCGCGGTCGAGATCGAGAAGTGGCTAGGCAACCTGTTCAGCGACGAAGGCATGCGTGTCGTGGCCTGGCAGAGTTATGGCCGTTATCGCGAGATCGAATATCGCCTGACCGAGTCCACGATCTGGCGGCGGGGCCAGTCCGGACAGCGTATCATCCATGTCATGCAGGTGGAGATCGCAGTCCCACGATCATTTTCTGGATATTTGCAGTTGATGCCGCAGTCAGGCTTTGCCGGCAAGGTGGACAATCTGCTTCGGCAGGTGACTGGCAGTTCGGAGCAAAGGCAGCAGATCGATCCCGAGTTTGATGCTGTCTTCGACACCATTGCCAGCCAGAATGCCTCCATCAACACCTTGCTGACGCCAGATTTTCGTTGCGCCATGCTGGCCCTGGCTGCGCGCCATCCGCAAACATCTCTGACAGCACGCTTCGAACATGGCTGGTTCAGCCTGCGCTTGCCGATTCCCCATCTGGTCTTTGCCGGGACCAGCCTTATCAAGCCGCTACCCGACATGGCGGAGGATGCGGATGCCCTTTGGTGGGAGCTGACCGTGCCGCACCGGTTGATTGATGCTCTGGCAGGCAATCACGACGGCGCTTTGCGCTAAGGCACGCCGCCTGTTCTATGCGATCGACCGCCATCCCTTGGACGCAGGCGGGGGATCGTTATCGGTCGGCGCAGATTCCAGGACACAGAAACTCGTCTCTCTACCAATATCAGCCCTCAATCGCGCGTCTCACCTTCAAAGATAACTCAAGGGAGTAGAACCATGCGCCTTTCTGCCGCCGCTGCCATCTTGCTGATGGCCAGTGTTCCCGTCCTTGCTCAAGGTGTCGAGCCGCTACGGAATTCTCTAGCGAAATTGCCCGACACAGTGCTGAACACCTCCACTGCGATCCAGTTCAGCTTCGTGGACATGGCGGCGTTCCATGACTTGGCCGGCGCCGAGGGGCTCAACAGGACAGTGCTGGCGCGTGCGATGGTCGGCGGCATGCTGCCGCCCTACAATACGCTGCAGACGCACGGCCCCGACGCCTGGAACGAAAAGTCATTTGTTGACCTCAAGGACCTTCGTTACCTCGCAGGCTTCGGCGACGCTCCCAAGACCGTTACCATCTGGGGGCTCAAAGACGAGGACGCTGCTGCGTCCCTGATCGCGGCGCTCGATGCCGCCGACTTCGATCCTGTCGACCCGGATGGCGTGATCGGCAATGGCGAGCCGCTAGCCATCGATCCCACCAAGATGAATATTGCCGATCCCTGGCGCTGCCGGGTCGGGGCAGCCCCATTCGCTGCGGCAAAGGGCGATGCGGTTATTCAGGCACCCGTGCCGACCCCGTTGCCGGTGCTGCTCGGGCAGGGGCCTAACATGGCCGAAAGCGCAGTTGTCAGCGCGGCCCTTGAGGGGCTAAAAGAGACACTCGGAGACGGGCTGCTGGTGCAAGCCATGCTAATCTCGCCGGTCTTCGGGCTCGGGGGGCTTGATCTCGATGCGCTGCTCACCATTGACCTGGACTTGGACAGGGCGCGCGAGCAACTCGAGGCCAAGCTGGAAGCCGGAACGGAGGGCATCCCAGCCTATTTCGGCGGCTTGATCGCCGATGTGCAGGGCGAGCAGCCCGCTGTTCTAATCTCCCTGGGCTATAGCGACTGCGCCATTGCAGAAAGCGCCGCCGAACAGATGGCGCAGCGCTGGACCGATACCATGCCGGAGGCGGCGCAAGGCGCCCTGGAAACCGCCCACGTAGAAACGCCGGACAGCCTCTGCGCAGCAACCCTGAAGGTGACCGGCACCAGTGCCGCTGGCTCGGCCAATCCAATCTTCCAGGCCATGTTTGATGCCTATCTTCGGCGTGACTTCACAGTCGTGCAGATCGGCAGGGCGTCGTGACCACGGGCGGCGCGTTCCTGCGGCCCAGCCGAGCGTCTCGAGCGGCGGGCGGGCATGGCCAGTCCCGGCTGGTCCAGACGCTGTTAGTCCTGCCACCACTGCTGACGGCAATGGCGGCGATGCCGTTGCTGCTGATGTGGATCATGGGCGCATCGGCTTTTGCCGGCACAGCGGATGAAGCTATCTTCAGCCTCGGCCTCTCCGCGCTCATCCTTTATCCGTCAGCCTATCTTGCCCTCGTCACGCTGCAGGGGCTGAGCGCCTGGATGAAATGGCCATTGGTGAACCTGTTCCACTCCCTCATCTGGCTCTGCCTAGCAGCCTTTATCGGCACCATGAGCTACATACTGATGGTACTCGATCCCTTCGGGGCCTGAGAGCGCCCGCCCGTCCGCCTTCGCATTCCAAGGAGAATCTAAGATGAACCCGCTGCGCGTCGCCGCTGCCGCTTTGGTGCTGGTGTCCGTCTCGGAGGTCGCTGCCACCGAACTTATTGCCGAGCAGATCGACAGGATCGCTCCGCTTGTTGCAACCGGAGAGGTGCAGCAATTGGGCGGCCCAGAGCCCGCATCCGAAATCGTCGCAGGTCTTGCTGGCCGCTGGTTCACGCTGAACAACACCATCCGGGATTGGGAGCTGGAAGACCGGGCGTCCCGCGAAAGCCTGGCGCGGAGCATTGATCGGCTGTGCGCCGACGACTGGGAGAACATCGCCACCTATTCCGTGACCGACCCTGATCGAATCCATATTGATCAGCGCTCACCAACGGGCGTGGACCATGGTTCGTTCGACCTTGTAGCCGTGGACGGTGGACGCATGTTCAGCACCGTTCTTGAGGACGACTACATCCTCTCCATTTATGGACTGGAAGATGCGCCCCAGGATCAGCAACAGAAAGCACTGGCCGAAATGAAAGCCGCGCTCCAGGGCGGTCAGGAGATCTGGCTCCCGGGGGCGGATGTCATGGTCATCAGAACCGCGGCCGAGATCGAGGTCTGGGGTCGCTGCCCGGAGTAGTGATTGCCTCCGCTTGATCAGCCTACCCCCGGAATAGCGCATGCTACGTCGTAGCGGGCTACTGCCGGGGTGGACAATCCGGCCCCTTCTCCCACCGTCACCACCGACAATTCCGCAAATTGCCCGCTATAGCGGAAGCTGCAAGAGCCGAAGCCCGTCGGGGAGCACGACTGCACTTCGTATATGCCGCTGGCCTTCAGTGCCTCGGCGCGCGTATCGGCCGGCTCGCCGGGGTGGATGCCTAAAATCGGCCCCCAACCGGCCGAAGCCAGTTCCTCGCGCGCCGACGCGATCGGCATGCCATAGATGTTGGGCACTGCCGCTTGGCCATCGCAAAACTGCTCCACATCGGCCAGCGCCACCAGGGATATTGCGCCGCCTTTATCGACATGCAGGTCTGCAATCGGCTGCGGAAGAAATTCGCCGTCCCAGATCCGAATAGCCGCGTTTTCGAATGATTGAACGCTCCCGATGCGAGCGCCCGCGCCTTTTTCGCCATAAACCAGCCAGTGCAACTGCTCGCCATCGAAAAGCGCTACATTGCCATCGCTCGTTTGGCATGAACCGCTGGTGCCGGGCTCAACCCCGCCAACGAAGCTCACCACGTCAAACCCCTTCAGCGACACCTCGCCGGTGACGGCCCAGCCGAGCGCCTTCGCCTTCGCTCCGCCAGCGGTACGGGGCTCCACCAGCAGATGATCGCACAATGCTGGCTCGACCGGCTGCGGAGCCGGGGGCAGCCGCGTCAGCTCGACCACGACGAGCCCATCCATTCCAGAGGGCAGGGTGTCGGCAACAGACCCACTGGCAAAGACTGCGCTCGCCAACATAGTTGCCGCGGCCACCCTCGTCCTTTTTATCGGATGAGGCAATTGGATAGCTGGCAAGACTTCGGAACGCAGTGCGGACATGGCCTCGTCTCCTGGGGAGCGTCCATATTGAGACGCAATGGCGAACCCCTCTATTGGTCCTGCTGGAAAAAAAGACTTGGCCTTGGCCAATACTATGGGGCCAGATTGCGTCTTACTCACAAAACCAGTTTGGAGGCCATCTTGCGACCAATCCTCACAACGACCGGTGTTGCGGCTATTGCCGCCTTGATGTTGATGCCCAGCTCTGCGCAGTCGGACCTGCTCGGTGTGCCCGGCCCGATCCCATTCCAGGGCGAGGAGTACGCTCTGGCCTGGACCTCGCAACCTTCGGAAAACTACTTCAAGCAGGAATATGTACCGGCAGGCCAGCAGGTCGAGACCTACCAGGACATGATCCTGGTCGAGGCCGTTTTCGGCGCTCTTACGCCGATGGATGCAGCCGCATCGCAGGTCCAGTCTCTGGAAGCCCGAAAGGGTGTGGACCCGGTGCTCAACTACGACCTAATGCGAAACGACACGACTGGAGAGATACTGCTCGATTTCCTGGTCAGCGACCTTGAGGCCGATCCGGTGATCGTGGAATGGAATGCATATCGTTATCAGACCCTTGGGGATGGAGAAGGGGTTGCGCTCGTCGGGATCAGCCGCCGCGGCTATGGCCAGGATGGCGCCACGAGTTTCATGAGCGGCCTCGGCGCCATGCGTAGCGAGGCGATCGACGCATTGGCGAACCTGTCCTTTCCTGCGGTGAGTATCTCTCCATGACTTCAGCCTTCCGTGTTTCCGGCCTCAAGACCCCGATTATTGCACTCGCACTCGGGGTCATTCCCTTTTTCCTGTTTGTCGGCAGTTCGCAGACCGTCACCATCAATGGGGCGGTGGTCCGGGATGAGCAGTTCAACTTCGTTGGCGCTATTTTGGCGCTTGTCGGCCTCGGCCTTGCGGCGCGGACCTTGCTGTCGCGCGGCCACAAGGCATTGGTGAGCAAGGGTGTTGCCGGCCTTGCCGCACTGGTCTGCCTGCTACAATTGGCAGCGTCCCTTGATCTGGTCCGGCCGGCGGCGTGGTTTAACCCCGATCCGGATCTGCCACCGCTGACCTATTCAGGCCTCAGCGAGGCCAACCGCAACCTGGTTGCGAACATCGTAGAACGCGGCGACGTGGAAGGTGTGGCGCGTGACCTTCGGGCCCGCGGCCGGTCAACGCTCGACCTGGCGCATCGGCACATGGCCTATGCCGATGTCTGTCACGACGGCCGCTATCGGGTCGATTATGACGACATAAAGCAATTGTTTGCCGTGCTGCCCCAGGAGCAACAGGCGGAAATCCTTGCCAATGCCGAACAAGTGCGCCGGCCGAATCCGGCGCCTGAAGACTGCTCTGCGCGCATGACGAGCTTTTCCATGGGCGAAATGGTGGATGACATTCACCAGCAGATGGACATGATGACCATCCTGCGCGACGGCTATCTGGAACTGACCCGCTAAGGTTCGGCGGCCAGTTCCAACTTATCGAGATCATCCGCCAGTTCGAAGAAGTTCTGGCGGAAGTTCTCGCATCGGCCAAGTATATTCCGGTGGCGTTCGCCATCGAAGGCGGAACCAAGGACCTCGATGATCTCGCCGGCCTTGGTTTGGTAGCTAAAGAATTGGAAGCCGCGACAATAGCCCGTGCCCTCGTTGGGCCGGTCGCAAGTCAGGTATCTGCTGCCCTCCACATTGGACGGGCGAACGCCACAGCGAAATCCATTGGCGATCAGCACGGCGGCCTGCTGCTCTAAACCGGCCTCGATCGGCACGTATCCCGCAAAGACCTCGGTGAGCTTGTTCTCGTCGGCTTCCTCAAGCAGCGACTCCACAAGTTCGCCCGTGGCGACAGGCTCCTCGCGCAGAACCAAGCCATAGAACCCCGCACCAAAGAGCCCTACGGCTGCCGCGGCCACTATGGTCAGCACTGTCTTCCGCATCGCCGCTGCTCCCTTTTTGATGTTGCCTGATCATAAGACGATCGCCAGAGTTCATGATTGGTCGCTGAACAGCATTATTGGGTGCCCAGGGCCAAGCATTGACCAGACGCAGTCGTCTAATAGGTAGCGTACCACTTTCCCGGGCGTGCAAGGACAGGACCAGCATGTTCAGATCATACTACTTCGGTTGGCCAACCATTCGAGCCGGGATCGCCGGTCTCGCCATGGTCCTTTGTTTGCCCATGATTCCCACTTCTGCCCAGACAGAGCTGGAGCTGCGAGAAAGCCATGATGCTGCTGGCGTTTTCGCAGAAAAGGTGGAAGCACTTATTGCTGACCTGCCGGTCGAACGCGAGCGCTTCGAGGTCCGGATCAATCGCTGCCAGGGTGCGCGAGGCGAGATGCGCGACGATATCTATGCCGTGTGGGTTGGCGTCCGCCTCACGGCCGAAAACGGTGATGCAGGGGCTGTTCTCACCGCGGCGGTGGCTGACTGGCGAGAGCGTGGCTGGGAGATATTTCGGGACCGCGTGCTGGACAATGGCGGCGTCAACATCGCGGCCCTGGATCCCTCAAGCGGGGAAAGCCATAGCCTCGACTCCGGCTTCAAACGCGATCCTCACCGCTACATTGTCGGCTATTTCAGCACGCCCTGCCTCCAGGATCCCTCCGGCGCAGCCCCGTTCGGTTCCGTGTTCCCGGAACAGTAAGTTGGTGGAAACCCGAGCTCAGCAGGGCCCAAGGATCTCGGCCACTTCGAGAACACCCTGCCGGAAGCGCCCGCTGATCAGCGTGCAATGCTCGCGATAATTTTCGCGAATATGGACACGATCCTCGCTCGCGCCACTCAGGGGAGGGGGCATGTCGCCGCTCCAGAGCGTCTCATGCGGAGCAAGGGGTTCATCGGCGGGTAAGACCCCGTTCCAGGGGCAAGGCTCCTGGTAACAAAGGATGTTGGTTTTTCCGACCTTCAGTTCGCTAAAGCCGCCAGTCTGGGCGGAAGCGAAGCCGTCCGCCAGGGCCGCCGGGGCGGTGAGGAGGCAGCAGGCCGCCGCGAAAAAGGTGCAAAGGTGACGTGTCATGGCGCAAATCCCTGAAAGTTCCGATGCAGGTAAGACGGGTTGGCTCGGGTCAGTATTGGCCAGGAGGCCGCTATATCTTTTCACTTTCAGGCCCAAGAGCAGGGGGAAGAGTAGCGTCCTATGCTTGTCTGGCCCGACCCGGAGAAATCGATGAAGACTCGGGGTGGGTCTGAGCGGCTGAGGACGCAGATCGAAGAACAGCGGGAGGGATGCACATTGTCCGAATTTAAAACTTTCGCCTGCTGCTCGGCGGCATCGGTGCGGCACCAGCGGAAGCCTGCGATCCGCATTGCCGGCGCTGCGCTCGCCATGCTCTTCGTGCTCGGGCCGGCACAGGCGGATGAGGCCACGGAATATGCCGAATTGATGGGGAATACCGTAACATCCGTCACCAAGGCTCGCGCTATTGTGGATGTCTGCGACGAGCGCTTCCCCGACAGCAGAATAGCGCGAAGCGACTTCATGGCGGGCTGGGCGCATGTGGTAGACCTGCCAACCTATGATCAGGTCCTGGCCGCCGCCATCGCCGCTTACGATGGCCTCGGGACAGAGCTCGACGCCTACGCGATGAGCGCCCGGGAAGAAGTCGCTACCGCGATCGAAGCAGATGCTTCGCCGTGCCACGACCTGGCGCAGGAACTGAATGAGGAAATGTTGGACCTCGCCAGCTCAATCCGCAGCCTCTCCCGCAACGCCGAGGACTTTGGCATCGAGATTGCCGAAGCTCCTGCGCCCGCCTTTGAAGCCCACGAGCTTGGCGTCATGCCGCTCGCGACCCTATGGACACGCTCCCTCGCAGTGATGGAAGCCATCGGCACCAAGGCCAGTGCCGAGGACAACCGTCATCTCAGGGAAGCGCGCGAAGAGTATCTTCTCCAATGGCTGGAAGCTCAGGGCCAACTGCATCTGCGCGGTCGCATTGTCTCGGACGACGAGTTGCGGGAGTGGCGCGGTGACTGGCAGTCGAGCCTTGAGGCGAGCTGCAGCGACTTCGCCACGGAACGTGACAAAAATCTATTCGCTGCGGGCCTCGGCACCGATGTGGTGATCACCGGATCACCCCGCTGGGTACTGGAACAACGTGTGGGTGGCGTCATCAATCTCGGCGATTGCCGTGTTTCCAACGCCAAGCCCACCAATGGGGCCCCTGCCATTGACGACAGTGCCGGCCTCATGCTCCGCCCGCTGGAGTTCACTGAGGCTTTCGCCAGTCCCAATGCCGGGCTGGCCATGAACCAAGTCGATCGCGTGCTCTACGCGGCCGACTTCGCGAACCGCATCGACGGGTTCGGTAACGGCTATATCGACCGCCAGGAGGACATCTATGTGCTGCTGCGGGATGGAACGGCCTACCGCCACGAGTGGGATTTTGCCTTCACGGACCTGAACGTAGGCCTCTCGCGGCAGCGTGAACCGGAGCGCTGGTTCACCTGGTCCGATCACTGGGGCAAGGTCATGCTGGTCCGGTCCGGCGGCCTCGACCAAGGCGAGGAGATCGATCTGTCGGAAGCACAACGCCTGGTGCCGATGCCCGCTGATCAGCGGCTGGAGGGCGCCTTCTACTATCTGCAAATAGCCAGTGGCGGCGCGCGTAGCGACCGCGAATATGTGTTCAGCGCAGATGGCACCGTTACCTATACGCGCGGCGGTTTCATTGCAGGCAATTTCGCCGGTTCCTTCATTACCGTGGTGCCCGGCGACGAAGCGCCTCAGCGCCTGACCTACCGGTTCGAGAACTTCACCATGATCATCGACGGTCCGGACGGGCAGGAGCGGCACTTCTTCGCGATGATCGACGGCGGCGATCCCGCATCGCCCGAAGAATTGCTGATCCGCGGTCAGGTCTATTGGGAGCGCGAGGAGGAGTGACGCCGCGGGACGGGAGCATCCGGCATCGCAAACAAACGCTGGAACATGGTTATGGAGGTGCGTCATGGCAGTGGTGGTGACCGAGCACGGTAACCGCACCGAAATCATCCAGTGCCCTGAGCTCACCCCCGGTACGATCGGGCGGCAAGCACTGCTGGTCTGCGTGTGCCTCGCCGCCACGTGCATTGCCTTGCTCGGAATTGGGGTCATGCTCTGGGGGCAGCAAGCATCTGGCTCGGTTCCTCCTGCAGAATTCTGGATCGGCGTCGCGATCGTGGGCTGTGGCTTCGCGGTCCTGTTCGTCGCAGCTCTGCGGGAGATGTCGAATGCGCTGCCGCGGCGGATCACCATTCTGCCGGGTATCATCAGCGTCAGGTTCGCGACCCCGCTGCCCGTTTCGTTCGAGCTTGCCCGAGACAAGAAGGGCGGTCCGGCAGCCGAGGTGCATCATCGCACCCACAAGAATTATGGTGTGAATGGAAATTCTAGCGGCGGCTACGCAACGATCAGGAGCCGCAAGTCCTATGTGCGCCTGGGCGGACGGCTCATCGGGCCGCTGGACAATGAGGATGCCGAGGCCTTGGCGGCTGCTTTGAACGCCGCCCTGCGCAAGGGCGCGTCACCAGATCAGCGCTTCTCCGATGTTGTGGTGTATCGAATCCAACAATTCACCCTTGGTTTCGACAACAAGACCGGCGCTCACTACTTGTCGACGCCCATCACCAAGGACGGGCAGCACCACCTCGCCGAATACGAAGCGTACTTTCGCATCGATCCGGACGAATTCACGCGCTTTCGTGACGATCCGGCCTCCGCGGCAGAGTTCATTGCCACGTGCCGCCGGAACGGAAATCGCGATCGCCTGATCGATTAGCCTGTCTAGCCGCCAGAAACCGCTGCTGCGAGGCGCCGCTCGACCTCCGCGGCATCGGCTGCGTCCCATATTTGACGGCTGAGTGCGGCCGACAGTTCAAATCCGAACCTCGTATCGACGAAGGCATCCCAACGCTGCAAATCCCCAAAGCCGGAGCGTACCGCCAGCACCTGCTCGCCATCCCACTCCGCCAACACGGCATCGGAGATGCTGACTGTTTCGGCGGCCCCTTTGCGCCCTCCCAGCAATTGCTGTTCGAGTCCCTGCTCATCGACATGGTAGAGCGCAAAGCGGTCATCGGCATTGCGCACGCCCAGCCGCAACTCGCCGTTCGTGTAAGGCTCAAGGTCAACGATCATGTCGAGATCGAGCGGCTGCACGCCTTGGGGCGGGACCATCATCTCGGTGCGAATCGGTCCAGCCTGTACCGGTTCGGGCTCAGGAGCCGGGGGCGTCATCAGGAAGGCCGGCGAGAGCACGAGGGCCAAAACACAAGCGGTGGAAACGAGTCCGGCTCCAAGAATCGCCTCCATCCAGGTGCGCCCAAAAAAGACGCGCCGCCCCGGCCTATGGTTGCCGGGCATCCGCACGGGTTGGCGGGCAAAAAGCTGCTGCGCCGCAGCTATGGTTTCCTTTACGCGGCCGGGCGAGGGCTCCGGAATGCGATCGGGGGGAAGTCGGCTGAGCGGATCGTGTGACACGGGCCGGTTCATAGCAGATCCCTCAGTGTCTTGCGCGCATTGTGCAGGTGCCAGGCCACAGTCACCTTCTTGCATGACATGATGCGAGCAGCCTCTTCCTGGCTGAGCTCTTCCCCGTGCACCAGGATAACGGCGTCGCGCTGCTTTTCGGGGAGGGAGCGCACAACCGACCAGATGTCCTCGACCGGTCGCTGCGCATCTTGCTCGGCATTCACATGTTCGGACGCCAGGATGGCTGCGCCATCGACCAGCCTCTTGCGGCGCCCCTGCGCGCGCAGGAAATCGCGAGCCACGTTCATGGTGACCCGGTATAGCCAGCTAGTGAAGCTCGCGCGGTGATCGAAACTGGAGAGGCTCGTGGCGAGCCGCAGGCACACGGTCTGCGTAACGTCCTCGGCATCGCTCTTGTGACCCAGCACGCGGAAGGCGACTCGGAAGATGAAATGGTATTGCGAAGCGATAAGTCGGTTGAACGCCTGCTGGTCACCGCGCTGCGACCGGACCACTAATTCATCGACATCCGGGCCGTCAGCTGCCGCCGCTTCCTTTAGCAAGGTAACCTCACTGGTCACTCGAAAATTCTGTTCACATCGGCGACATCATAACGGAAGTGACCAGCATGCAAACCTACATCGTCGTCCCTCGCAAGGAGAGCCTTCCTCCGCCTCCGCTTTTGCACACTTTGGGTTCAAGATCGGCATCGGGCTCCCTGCTGCACCAAGAATAGTGCCGTGCCGTTCGTCTCCTATGTAACAGCCCGCAACTAGGCCTCGCCCACAACGACATTGCCGCCAATCCTGGAGCCAGAACTTATGAAGATCAGGACTTTCCTTGCAGTTTGCTTCTGGGCGGCCAATCTGACCGGCGCGAGCGGTTTGGTGGCCGCATCGGAGTGGGAGGGCAGCACCAATGCCCTGTGCCGTAGTCTCATCGAGCAACGCGACCATGCGCTGTTTGAGGAGGGCCAGAAGGCCGCTGTAGCAATCATCAGCGCTGTAGTGCGGTCCGAGAGCCTGCCCGAAGCGGCTGAGAGGCCTCAGCTCATCGATGTCCTTCAGCGTCAGCGGAACGATCTGGTGATGACCCATGCAGGCATGGCGGAACGGTCTGCGCAGGAGCCGGAACTGGCTGCGGAGTGGCACCTGTTTCTCGGCATAGGTGCCGGCGAGATCGATTTGCTTGATAGGCGTATAGAGGCACTCACCTCGGGGCGCTTCGAGCCCCACCGGCTCAAGCGCGATGCAGCAACGGACCCCCAGGTACTGGAGCAGGCCCTTTTCGCTCTAGGCTTCTTGGGCCGGGATTGCGAGCTGGTCTTCTCGAGCCCCGGGGTGCCGCCTGCTCGGGCCGAGTTCATCAACGCTGCGGCGCGGGTCTGCGCGCAGATCGTTGATCGCCGTGCCGCGCGTTACTCGTATGACGCCACGATCATCATGCGAGGTGTGCTCGCCCGCAGCGAAGTCGATGGTGATCGCGCGCCCTTGCTGGCCGCGGCAAAAGCTCTGCACGCCGAGTGGCAGCAAACGGCTGAAGCCTTCATGACCATCGATACGGCAGCTAAACCGGACGCAGCGCTATGGAGAGAGTTCCTGCACCAGCTCGATGCCATTGCTGAAGTACACGCCGCCCGCGTCGCGGCGCTCGAAACCGGCGACCCGGAAGAGCTGGCGAGCGCCTTCCGCCCCACGCCCTTGCTGAACGTCACGCCTGAGGACCTCGGGCTAAGCCAGACCGACTGCCGGGCGGTGGCATTCTGATGCTGCTAGGAGAGCAAGAATGGCTGGCTGGTTCCGCTTGAAAGGTCTCAGGGCACTCATCTCAATAATCCTCCTGTGCTTTCTTGTAGGACTGGTATTCGAGATGTTGCCCCCGGCGCCCGCCACCAGTGCTCCATTGCCTGCGACGCAGGAGGGTCTCGACGCCGAATTGCCCAAGGCCGTCCTCCGGGAAAACTTGGCGGAAGTTGAGGCTTTGCTGGCTGCCGGCGCGGATCCGCATTGGATAGACCCCAGCGGCAAGACGGCCGTCCACCGCGCCGCTTTTGCCGACAATCTGAAGCTGCTCGAGATCATGATTGCGCACGGCGCTGATCCCAATGTACTCGACCTGACCGTGTCGACCCTGATTGACGACGCCCTGCTGTCGCGGTATTATCCTGTGGAGAAGCTCGAAATGTTGTTGGCGGCCGGTGCGGACCCGAACGCCACGGGTCCGAATGGCGACACACCGCTGATCACCGCTGCCCGCGTCAACAATGGCCGGGCCATCCTGATCCTCCTGGAGGCTGGTGCCTCTCCTCACGCCAGGACGACAACGGGCGGGACCTTCCAAGGCTTTTATTTCGGCTACAACACCGCCATCCTCAGTGAGCGTGGCTTGGCGGCACGCCGGGACGTCGTCCGCTGGCTAAAGGGGCACGGCATTCCCCTGGAAGCCGGGGTCACGGCGGAATAGCTGAGGTGCCTTGGGTACACGCTAGGTGTCGTATGCGAGTCCCGCAAGATCACAGCCGGGAGGTGAGCTACCGACCCATTTCCGCGTTCAATCCACTCCATCGTCTGCCCGAAAGCAGAACCAGCGGATCATTGAAGAAGCTGAAGGCCCAGTTGCAGCCGCTCAATGGCGGCATTGTAGGTGGTCTTCATCGCCAGAGCAGCCGCCTGTTCGTAGGCGATGTATTCGGGTGTGGAGATCGCCGCGATATAGGCACCGCGTGAGTGTGGGGGGAACTGACCGAGGATTGCTGCAAAGATCAGGAACGTATTTTCCCCATAGGTTTCGGAAAGGCCGATCTGCCTATGCTCTTCCATCCACGCATTGGCGTTATCAGCACCGACATAGGGTTCGGCAGCCAAATACATGGCCTGCAGGTAACCCTCCACCAACGCTTCGGCGACATCCGGCGTGCCGTATTGTTCAAACAGGCCCATGGCGGTGTCGACAAGCTCTGCTGGCAGGCTTGCCACCTCTGCTTGTAGCGCCGCCCGCTGTTCAGGATCGTCCAATTGCATGGCTAATAGCTGATCGCTGATACGGTCGCGGTGCTGACGCAGGTCAGAGTCGTTGAAATCCAGGATCGTATCGATAGCTTCAAGAGGTAGGCTCTTTGTGAGCAGCTCTGTGTATTCCTGTTGCAGGATATCCGCATCGAAGGCTTGGTTCACCGCGCTCCGCCAAAATTCGACCGCCTCGGGCGTAAAGCCGAACTCCGTGGTGGTAATCGGCAAGAAGTCTTCGCGCAGGCGATCAAAAGCGGCAACGTTGCCATCATGCTTAAGGATGCGCGCGACGCGTTCGTCAGCGGCGGCAGCAAGGCCCGGAGCCAGCAGCATTGACGCAAGAATAAGCCGTACGATGAGCAATGCGATCCTGTTCACCGATCCAGTCACGATATCCTCCATAGGTGGTTTCAACAGGCCATGCTCGTGCAGCCCTCACTAGCTCTTGGACGTTTGTCCTGCGGCAACAATTGGTGAAAGATCGCGCCCTGTTGCGACTGGGCAGAGCCGCGGGGTGTCGCCTAGGGTTCCGAGCTTGTACGCACACTGCCTGCCCGATTGCGGTCGCACAATCACGGTCATCGCCAAACCTTTCCGCCAAGCTCCCGTTCGGCAGCAGCGTCCAATTGGCTGATTCAAACGGCGGAACCTGCGACGGAGCCTCTTGCCTGCCCACCCGCCTCGTGCCTTAGAAGGATATGATGAGAAACCGCCACTTCATCGCACCGGCTGCCGCAGCGATGTTGATCGCCATGGCTTCCGCCGTTTACTGGCTTAACCAACCCTGCGGGCCGTTTGCGCACCTGTTCGCGAACATCGCATGCCCGCAGTCGACCATCATCTTTTCTGACTTCCGTTCCATCGACGGGCAAGCCGTTTCCCGCCTGATGGCGAGGGCGTCGCGACTATCTACGGCTGGGCAGACAACAGCGCAGATAAAGGATCGTCCGCCGTGCGGATTCGCTTCCACATCCGCACCGGAGAAGAGATCGGCCGCGAGTTGATCCCGTATCTCAATGGCAATCGCTGGCATATGGCGTTCTCAGAGGATGGAAAGCGCGCGGCAGTCACTTGTTTCGGCACGGAGCCGTGCAGCCCCAATGGCTGGAAGCGAGCGATAATTTCCGTTGATGAGACCGGGCCAGCCGAGCCGCTAGACACCCCGGTTACCGACAACGATCCTCTACGCTTCCCCGGGGAGCCTCAACCCAGCGTCGCTCTGACGGAAGCCGCGAGATTTGCCGCTGATGGACAACGTATCGTGTTCATCGATGCGAATGGCGATGTCTGGCTCAAAGGTGATGAGGGGCTGCTAATTGCGCTGCTGTACGATGACCCACGTCCGCGGCGAGCTTTTGCGTACCTGAACGCACTCTCGGTTTCCCCCTCGGGTGCCTATGTTGTCCTGCTTGATGCATCCCACAACAAGCCCTCGCTGCTGATATGGGAGACTGGGAACGGCACTCTCCTTGCCCGCCTCGACCTTCCGCCCCGCGACTATGCTATGGACATCAACCCCACGTGGGACCCGGACGAGAATCACATCGGGATAGTGCGTCATGCGCATGAGGTCACCGGCGAACGGGAAACCGCGCTAGATTGTCCGTCGTCAGATGCGTTGGCGCAGATGGGTGTCGCGATTAGCGGAGTATCGGCCTCGTCTTTGGGTTGATGTTATGCGGCGAGCTTGCGG
>JADGNE010000052.1:15046-16354 GCA_015234425.1 Devosia sp. | reverse complement strand
TGCCAATACCCCAGTCGACCCCTTCAGGTCAGACGGGATAGCCTTCGCGCTTACCAAGCACCAATACAACTGGGATGACAAAAGACTTCCGTTTCCAGGAAGCAGGCAGACGTTTGCCCCAGATTTTGACGATGGAGAAGCCGAGCAATCCATGGATCGTCATGTCGACAAGGATGGCGATCCACACAATATCCACCGGATGACCTCCCTCGCTGAATGCCTAACGACAGGGCGTAGGCTACGTGGCTCATCTCGGGAAGCCAAAACACGAAGAGCGTTGAATAAAACGGTTCTGACTCCTGAGAAAGCCATCACCTGTCGCAACCATTGGTTCACTACGCCTACAGGTGTGACCCTGCAGAACAACATAAGTTACTGCTTGCAAATGCCTTTCGGGCACTGTCTCCCATCAAAGGGGGACATCATGTTTCGCATTATCACCACAGCTCTGCTTTTCTCTTTGTCCACAGCCGCCATGGCCGCGGGCTGGACCGTCGAACGCGTTCGTGGAGAGGCCTCGATCAATGCAGGCAATGGGTGGCAGCAAATTCAAGTGGGCCTCGAGATCGGCGACGGCGCTCGGGTGCAGACCGGCGGCAGCGGCCGCGTCGACGTTGTGCGCGGCAACGATCATTTTACGCTGGGCGCCAATACCGTAGTGCAGATCCGCGATGCTGGCGCGGAGTTGATGACCTCGATCGTGCAGTCTGCGGGCGTTGTTGACGTCGATGTCGAGCGGCGCAATGTGCAGCACTTCTCCGTGCAGACGCCATTTCTCGCGGCTGTGGTCAAGGGTACGAAATTTACTGTCGTCGCCGAACGGACCGGTTCGCATGTCGAGGTGGATCGCGGCGTCGTGCAGGTTCAGGACAGTTCCAATTCCCTCGTGGTCGACGTGCGCCCGGGCCAGGAGGCAAGCGTCACCGAAGATGCGCCACTCAAGGTTGACGGCAATGGTCCGATCCAGGTTTTCACGACGGCGGGCGTGCCGGTGACGCCGGCGGGAGAGCCGGTTGTTGAACGAGGCGGCAACGGTTCGCACCCGCAGGACGGGACAGTGCAGCCGCAAGGTACGCTCTTTGGCGGCAGCAACAGGACCGAGCAAAGCGGACGAGAAGCAAGCGGCAACAGCGGCGGCAACGGCGGTGGCAACGGTGGCGGCAACAACGGCGGCAACGGTGGCGGCAACGGCGGTGGCAACGGTGGCGGCAACAACGGCGGCAATGGCGATGGCAACAGCGGTGGCAACGGTGGCGGCAACAACGGCGGCAACGGCGGTGGCAACGGTGGCGGCAACAACGGCGGCAA
>JADGNE010000052.1:0-14946 GCA_015234425.1 Devosia sp. | reverse complement strand
GCGGCAACAACGGCGGCAACGGCGGTGGCAACGGTGGCGGCAACAACGGCGGCAATGGCGATGGAAACAGCGGTGGCAACAGCGGTGGCAACGGTGGCGGCAACGGTGGCGGCAACAACGGCGGCAACGGCGGCGGCAACGGTGGCGGCAACAACGGCGGCAACGGCGGTGGCAACGGTGGCGGCAACAACGGCGGCAATGGCGATGGAAACAGCGGTGGCAACAGCGGTGGCAACGGTGGCGGCAACGGTGGCGGCAACAACGGCGGCAACGGCGGCGGCAACGGTGGCGGCAACGGCGGTGGCAATGGCGATGGAAACAGCGGTGGCAACAGCGGTGGCAACAGCGGCGGCAATGGCGGTGGAAACAGCGGCGGCAACGGCGGCGGCAACGACGGCGGCAATGGCGGTGGAAACAGCGGCGGCAATGGTGGTGGAAACGGTGGCGGCAACAACGGCGGCAACAGCGGCGGCAACAGCGGCGGCGGTGGCAACGGTGGCGGTGGCAACGGTGGGGGAAACAAGTAGGCGCGCACGGCCGAACTGGATGAGGGGAGAGATCAGTGTTGCAAAATCCCGTTTCGCGAGCGCTCGCTTCGACTGGTCTGCTGGTTCTGTTTCTGGCCTCAGCTTTTTTGGGGGCGTGGATCCCAGCAGATGCCAAGCTCTGGGAGCTACGCTTCGGGGCTGCTAACCGGCTGCCCAGCGGCGAGGTCATCTTCGTTGATATCGATTCTGCGAGCCTCGCCGAAGTTGGCATATGGCCTTGGCCGCGCTCGCTGCATGCCAGGCTTCTCGATCAACTCATGGCCATGGGCGCCTATGAGGTCGCCTTCGACATCGACTTCAGTACGACAAGCAGCCCAACCGAAGATGCTGCTTTTGCGGCCAGTCTCGAGCGGGCGGGCGGCTACGCCTATCTGGCCGCCTTTCGCCAGGTGAGCGCGGCTGGCGTCGAAGTCTGGAGCCGCCCTCTCGCGCTTTTTGCCCAATTTACTCAAGCCGCGCTGGTCAATGTCGATGGCTTGGAAGCCGGCATGGTCTGGTCCCTGCCTGGGCAAAACGCATCACAGGACCTCAAATCAATTGCGGCACATTTTAGCTTTGGCAAGACCGTTCCGGAGAGCCTCCATATCGACTATTCGATCGACCTCACGCGCGTCGTTCGCGTTCCGGCCAGTGCGGTGCTGGATGGTTCGGTGGACCCACGGCTGATCGTCAACCGCCAGGTCGTGATTGGTGCCAGCGCCATCGAATTGCATGATCTTTTGTTGGTGCCGCGGTTCGGCGTCGTTCCTGGGCCGATCGTTCATATTGCAGCTGCCGAGACCGTGCGACAGGATCGAGCCTTGGTTGATCTTGGTTTCTGGCCCGCAGCCGGACTTGCTGTCCTCTTTGTGTCCGGTAGTCTTTTGCTGCCCCGACTGAACCTTGGTTGGGCGGTGGGCGTATCAGTGGCCGCTTCGATCGCGCTCGAGGCGGTGACCGGTACGCTCTTTGCTCGGCATGCTCTTCAGATAGACACGAGCCTATTCCATGCCCTGGTGGCAGGAATCCTGGTTATCCGCCTCCTAGAGGACCGCGCGGTGCGCCGGCAGCAGCTTCGGCAATATCATCAGCGCCTCGAATATCTCGCCCATCACGACGAGCAGACCGGCGCCCTTTCTCCGTCCGCCTGGTGCGCCGAGGTTACAAAAACGGGCATGCAGATGAAGGCCTTGCTGCTGCGTCTCGAGCAGGTCGAGGCGACAGGCGCCAGCCTCGGATTTGCAGTGACCGACCAAGTGGTCAGCCTGTTCTATCGCCGTCTCCTGGCGGCAACGGATTTGCCCATTGGGCGGATCGAAAGCTACGTATTTGCCATCGCTGTCCCGGAGACGGTCGTAGAGGATCAACTGCGGGGCCATCTTAGCCAGCTCGAAGCGCCTTTCGACGTCGGCGGGCACCTGGTCGTGCTGCCCGTACGCTATGGTTTGAGCGGAGCAAGGGCCGGACGGACGGCGGAAGCAACGCTGCAGGACGCACGGACCGCGCTGGCCATGGCCGTGGGCCGCGATCTCGACGGCTGCGCTTACCAGCCCGCGTTCGACGCTGAAATGCAGCACCGTCGCGCCCTCGACATCGCCCTGCGCAGCGCTATTGAGAAGGAAGAGCTCGACATCGCCTTCCAGCTTCAGGTGGACACCCGGACGCGCCAGACGACAGGGGCCGAGGCGCTGTTGCGCTGGAACAGCGCCGAGCTAGGGCGTGTCTCGCCAGCCGACTTCATTCCGCTCGCCGAAGACAATGGCACGATCATTCGGCTAGGCAATTGGGTGCTACACGAATCGTGCCGGCGGGCTATGGCCATTGGTTGGGATGGGCGGCTGTCCGTCAATGTAGCGCCTGCGCAATTCGAGGGTTCGGATATCGTCGCCATGGTGCAGTCTGCACTAGTGGAAACCGGATTTCCTGCGCACATGCTCGATATCGAGGTGACCGAGAGCTCCATTGCAGGGGGTGAGGGCTCCATCATCGACGCCCTGGCCGCACTTCGGGAACTCGGCGTATCAATCGCCATCGACGATTTCGGCACCGGCCACTCGTCGCTGAGCCATTTGGCGTCGCTCCCGGTGGATAAACTGAAGATCGACATGTCGTTTGTCCGGCAGATCACCACCGCACGTGGTGCGCAGATGGCGACGACCATCACCGAGCTCGGCACTAAGCTGGGTCTTTCCATCGTTGTCGAGGGCGTCGAGAGCGAAGCCGAGTTTGCCTTTTTCGCCGACCTAGGATGCGACACCGTGCAGGGATACCTCTTCAGCCGACCCGGTCCTTTACCGGCTTCTTCGATCGTGCAATCAGCTGCGTGATCGAAGACCCGACCAGAAAATGTTGCATCACCCTGGCGCGACTGTTTGTGCCGATCGATCGCGTAGATGACTGACTAGCGTCAGCTTACCAAAGGTTATTTACCAAAGCTGCCATTCCGCATTCCACCCCCATCTCGCCGTCCCCCAATCGCTCCCTCATCCCCCAAGACTCAGCTACACCGCCCCAAGAACCCAAAAACCCAAAAACCCGAGCGCAATGGCTGAGACGGATCTTTATCTCCCTCTAAAATCCTTCATGGAAAGCGCGGGGTATGCCGTCAAAGGCGAGATCAATGATTGTGACCTTGTCGGCGTGCTGGAGGGCGATCCGCCGGTTGTGATCGTCTGCGAAATGAAGCTGGCGTTCAATCTTGAGCTGGTCATGCAGGGCGTCAAGCGCGCTGCCTTTTGCGATGAGGTCTGGCTCGCCGCCCGCGCCGCGAAGACGGGCAGGGGGCGCGAGCACGATGCGCGCTTCCGCAATCTCTGCCGGCGTCTCGGTTTTGGGTTGCTCACCGTCTCCGCCACCGGCCATGTGGAAGTGATCCTCGCGCCCTTTGCGCCCACCCCGCGCAAAGACAGCAAGCGCCGCTCGCGCCTGCTCGACGAGCACAAGCGTCGGCGCGGCGATCCGCAGATCGGCGGCGGGCGCGGCAAGCCGATCATGACCGCCTACCGGCAGGACGCCATTCTTTGCGCCACGGCCCTGCTGGCCGGGCCGCAAAGTCCCAAGCAATTGAAATCCATCGTCGAACGCGCCCCGACCATTCTGCGCAGCAATGTCTACGGCTGGTTTATTCGCGAAAGCCGCGGCATCTATGCCCTCACCGAACTCGGTCGCGCCGCGGTCAGCCCGGCTGTCGCCGCTCCTTCGGATTGAATCCCTGCCGGCCGAAAAAGACTCATTGACGAGCGTCCCTCAGTGGGAGTATCTGCGGCCTCAGGACACCTCTCCCTAACGAGAGGCGCATAGACCTGGGAGGGTCGCTGAATATGGCTGATACGCCTTTTGCCGCGCCGACGGTTAAACCGGCAAACCCCAATTTTTCGTCGGGCCCATGTGCCAAGCGTCCAGGCTGGACGGTTGAAGCGCTCGCCAATGCGCTCACCGGTCGCTCGCACCGCGCCAAGCCCGCCAAGGCTCGCATCCAGCAGGCAATCGACCTGACCCGCGAACTCCTCGAAGTTCCCGCCGATTACCGCATCGGCATTGTCCCCGCTTCCGATACCGGCGCCGTCGAAATGTTCCTCTGGAGCGCTCTGGGCGCTCGGGGCGTCGACATGCTCGCCTGGGAATCCTTTGGTGCCGGCTGGGTCACCGACGTTCAGAAGCAACTCAAGCTCGACGACGTCCGCGTCATCGAAGCCGCCTACGGGGATCTGCCCGATCTCACCCAGGTCGATTTCAACCGCGACGTGGTCTTTACCTGGAACGGCACCACCTCGGGCGTCCGCGTCCCGAATGCTGACTGGATCCCGGCCGACCGCGCTGGCCTCACCATCTGCGACGCCACCTCGGCAGCCTTCGCCCAGAAGCTCGATTTCGCAAAACTCGACGTTGTCACCTTCTCCTGGCAGAAGGCCCTCGGCGGTGAAGCTGCTCACGGCATTCTCATTCTCTCGCCGCGCGCTGTCGAACGCCTTGAGACCTTCAAGCCCGACCGTCCGCTGCCCAAGATTTTCCGCATGACCAAGGGCGGCAAGCTGATCGAAGGCATCTTCAAGGCCGAAACGATCAACACCGTCTCGATGATCTGCATTGAAGACGCTATCGACGCCATGAACTGGGGCAAGGACGTCGGCGGTCTCGCGGTCCTGCAGGCTCGCGCCGACGCCAACTTCAAGGTGCTGGCTGACTGGGTCGCCAAGACCGACTGGGTCGATTTCCTCGCCAAGGATCCGGCCACCCGCTCGAACACTTCGGTCTGCCTCTCCATCGTCGACCCCGCCATCACCGCGCTCGACGCCGATGGCCAGGCCGCCTTTGCCAAGGCCATCGTGGCCCGTCTCGACAAGCTCGGCGTCGGCTATGATTTCGGCTCCTACAAGGATGCCCCCGCGGGCCTCCGCATCTGGGCCGGCTCGACCATCGAAGCGTCCGACCTTGCCGCGCTGACCCCATGGCTCGACTGGGCCTTCGCCGAAGAAAAGGCCGCCCTCAAGGTTGCTGCCTGAGTTCTGAACACCCCCACCCAACCTCCCCCTCCTTCAGGGGGAGGCCAGGTGGGGGTCTTCTTGGCCTCCGAATTCTCACTTCGGCGCTGTCAGCGCTAACAGTCTGCTAACCAATTCCCCTCTGCGGTCACGCCTGGCGTGACACCCAAAAAGGCTTTCACCCATGCCAAAAGTTCTCGTTTCGGACAAACTGAGCCCAACCGCCGTCCAGATCTTCAAGGACAACGGTGTCGAGGTCGACTATCTCCCCGATCTGGGCAAGGACAAAGAGAAGCTTCTCGAAGTTATTGGTCAGTATGATGGCCTCGCTATTCGCTCGGCGACAAAAGTAACCGAGAAGATCATTGCTGCTGCGACCAATCTGAAGGTCGTTGGGCGCGCCGGTATTGGTGTCGACAACGTCGATATTCCGGCTGCGACCAAGAAGGGCATCATTGTGATGAACACGCCCTTCGGTAACTCGATCACGACTGCCGAGCACGCCATTGCCATGATGATGGCCCTGGCCCGCCAGCTTCCCGAAGCAGATGCTTCCACCCGCGCCAGCAAGTGGGAGAAGAACCGCTTCATGGGCGTCGAAGTCACCAATAAAACTCTCGGCCTGATCGGTGCTGGCAATATTGGCTCGATCGTTGCTGATCGTGCTATTGGTCTTCGTATGAAGGTTATTGCATTCGATCCGTTCCTGACCCCGGAACGCGCGCAGGCGCTCGGTGTTGAAAAGGTTGAGCTTGACGATCTTCTTGCGCGCGCAGATTTTATTACTCTGCACACTCCGCTGATCGACGCCACGCGCAACATCCTCAACGCCGAAAACCTCGCCAAGACCAAAAAAGGCGTCCGGATCATCAACTGCGCCCGCGGTGGTCTGATCGACGAAGACGCGCTTTATCAAGCACTTAAGTCCGGTCACGTGGCCGGCGCCGCCCTCGACGTCTTCCTCGTCGAGCCGGCCGAGAACAACCCGCTGTTCGAACTCCCCAACGTCATCTGCACCCCCCACCTCGGCGCTTCGACCACCGAAGCCCAGGAGAACGTGGCGCTCCAGGTGGCCGAGCAGATCTCGGCTTACCTGATGACCGGCGAGATCACTAACGCGTTGAATTTCCCGTCGATTTCGGCTGAAGAAGCGCCGCTGATCACCCCGTGGGTGAAGCTTGCCGAGGCCATTGGCTCCTTTGCCGGCCAGCTGACCGAGACCTCGATCTCGGGCATCAAGATCGAATTCGAAGGCACCCCGGCCGGTCTCAACATCCGCCCCATGGTCGCCGCCGCCATCAATGGCGTCCTCAAGCCATCGCTTGGCGACATCAACATGGTCTCGGCCCCGCAGATCGCCAAGGATCGCGGCATTGTGGTGGAAACCACCACCCGCGATCAGCAGGGCGCCTATGAAGGCTACATACGTCTGACCGTGACCACCGAGCGCCAGGTGCGCGCCCTTGCCGGTACGCTCTTTGTCAATGGCAAGCCGCGCATCATTCAGGTCAAGGACATCAACATGGAAGCGGAGCTCACCCCGTCCATGCTCTATGTCACCAATGAGGACAAGCCGGGCCATATCGGCCGTCTCGGCACGCTGCTCGGCACGCTTGGCATCAATATCGCCAACTTCAACCTTGGCCGTGCCGAAGTCGGTGGCGACGCCATCGCGCTCGTGTCCATCGATGGTACCTTGACCGAGCAGCAGCTCGGCGAGATTGCTGCGCTGGATGGCGTTAAGCAGGCTAAAGCCCTCAAGTTCTGAGGCTTTTTGCTTCCACATACTGAAAGGCCGGCGCCGCGACGCCGGCCTTTTTTATGCCGGTGAACTGACTTTCCGCCGCGCCGAATATTCGGCTAGGACGATGCCTGCGATGATGATCGCGGCGGCGAGGAAGTGGTAGCCCTCAAGGCTTTCGCCGAGGATGATCACCGACCCCAGAGTGCCGAAGACCGGGATGAGATTGTGGCTCGGCGCGGCGCGATTGGCCCCCACCAGCTCCACGCCGCGGGCATAGGCGACCTGGCTGAACATGGAGGGGAAGATCGCGACATAAGCGATGACCGCCCACACGGTGAGCGAGGCGCTGCCCAGGCCTGCCACCTCGGCAAAACCGTCCCGGAAGGCAAACAGCATGACGACGGCCGTAGCCGCGGCGCCGGAAAACGACACGGCCATGAAGCTCATGACATTCATTTTCGGGCGGAAGCGCAGGGCCAGCGTGTAGCCGGTGTAGGCAAAGCAGGCGAGGATGACGAAAATGTCGCCGATGTTGAAGTCGAGCGTTAGGATTCGCGAGGCGTCGCCATGGGTGGCGGTCAGCAATACCCCGGAAATGGCCAGCAGCACGCCCACGATCTGCAGCCAGCGCGCCCGCACCCGGAACACGATGAAATTACAGCCCAGAATCATCAGGGGCAAAGAGGCCTGCACGATCGCCGAATTGACCCCGCTTGTGCTTTGCAGCCCCACATAGAGGAGCCCATTGAACAGCGCATAACCGATAGCGCCATAGGCCATGAGGATCGGCCAGTGTGCCCGGACGACGGCCCAGTCGCGCTGCAAGTGCTTCCACGCGAAGGGGAAAATGAACAGCGTCGCCAGAACGCATCGGCTCGCCAGCAACATGAATGGGTCGATTTCCCCGACGACCAGCTTGGCCGCGACCACATTTCCACCCCAGAATAGCGGGGCCAGGACCAGCAATAAGTAGGGCTGGTCGAGTAAAGGCGCGGATATGCCGCGATTTTCGTCTCGATGCGGCTTTGTCATCGTGGCGCCAGTGATGTAAGGACAATCGGACTTAGCAGTTATTCGGCCACAATCAAACCCGACAAAGTGGCCGGGGGGACAGACGTCCAAATTTTGAGGAAGGGTTGGCACGAGGCCAAACCCGACTTTTTCGCGTTCTCTTGGGAAAGACTAGATTATGGCGAATGTGGTTGTCGTCGGCTCGCAATGGGGTGACGAGGGCAAGGGCAAGATCGTTGATTGGCTCAGCGAACGTGCCGATGTTGTTGTGCGTTTCCACGGGGGCCACAATGCCGGCCATACCTTGGTTATCGATGGGGTAAGCTACAAGCTGGCCCTGCTGCCGTCTGGTCTTGTCCAGGGCAAGCTCTCGGTCATCGGCAATGGCGTGGTCGTCGATCCGCACCATTTCGTAGCCGAAATGGCGAAGCTGCGTGGCCAGGGCGTGACGATCACCCCTGAGATCCTGCGCATTGCTGACAATGCCCCGCTGATTCTCTCGCTCCACCGCGAACTCGATGCGATCCGCGAAGACGGCAATTCCGGTCTCAAGATCGGCACAACCCGTCGCGGCATCGGCCCAGCCTATGAAGACAAGGTTGGCCGTCGCGCTATCCGCCTTATCGATCTGAGCGAGCCCGAAACGCTCATGCCCAAGATCGAACGCCTCCTGACCCACCACAACGCGCTGCGTCGTGGCATGGGCCTCAACGAGATTTCCGCCGATGTGATCTACGAGGAACTGACCTCGATCGCCGGCGAGATCCTGCCGTTCATGGACCAGGTCTGGCGCGTGCTGGAAGAGAAGCGTCGCGATGGCGCCCGCATCCTCTTCGAAGGCGCCCAGGGCGCTCTGCTCGACAACGACCACGGCACCTATCCGTTTGTGACCTCGTCCAACACGGTCGCCGGTCAGGCTGCTGCCGGCTCGGGCCTTGGCCCCACGGCCATAGGCTATGTGCTGGGCATCACCAAGGCCTATACGACGCGCGTCGGCGAAGGCCCGTTCCCCTGCGAACTCGATGACGAGATCGGCCGTCATCTGGCCACCGTCGGTCGCGAGGTCGGCGTCAACACCGGTCGCGCGCGTCGCTGCGGCTGGTTCGATGCCGTGCTGGTGCGCCAGACCGTCAAGACCTCCGGCATCACCGGTATCGCCCTGACAAAGCTCGACGTTCTTGATGGCCTGAAAGAGATCAAGGTCTGCGTTGGTTACGAGCTGGACGGATCACGTATCGATTATCTGCCCGCCTCAATGGGGGCACAAGCCCGCGTTAAGCCGATCTACGAAACCTTGGAGGGTTGGTCCGAGACCACAGCCGGCGCACGCAGCTGGGCCGAATTGCCGGCACAGGCGGTCAAATACGTCCGCTACATTGAAGAGCTGATCGGCGCACCTGTCGCACTGCTCTCCACCAGCCCGGAACGCGCCGACACGATCCTTGTGGTTGACCCATTCCAAGATTGATAAACTTTGATACAAGACCCTTGCTGCAATTGTGAGTACCAACTAGCCAATGGCGGATTATAAGGAGCTGTTGCGCCGCGCTATTTCGGCGCTGCCGGAAAACAATGGGGCCGCGCGGCGCGCGGTCTACGAGAAGGCGCGTTCGGCTCTGGTCGGGCAGCTGCGGGCTATCCAGCCCCCTCTGCCGGCCCGCGAAATCACGCAACATCGACTGCAGCTCGAAGACTGTATCCGTCAGGTTGAGCAAGAGGCCAGCGAGGCCGTCATTTCTCTTGGTCGCGAAGCTATGCTCGCGGCCAAGCCTACTGCTCCTGCACCCCAGGTCGCGCAAGCTCCGGCCGCGCCCGATCCCGTCGTGCCCGAGCCTCCACCGGTCGTCGCCTCCGCGCCAAAGCCGGTCGTGACGCCTCCGGTCGAAAAGCCGCGTCAGGCGCCCGAGCCGATTGCAAAGGTGGCCAAGCCCGAACCGCCGGCCCCGAAGGTTGAGGCCGCACCGTCACCAGAGACCAAGCCGCAATCGCCCGAAAGCGATATACTCTCGATCGAAGCCATTATCGGCGAGGCGGCCAGCGTCACCGGCGCAAAGGTCGAGACGATCAACGCATCCGGCGCGGTAAATGCCGCTCCCGAGCCCGAACTCAAGGCCACGCCGGATTTAGCGCCAGAGCCCACGGCCCTCGACGGTAAGAAATCCGAAGACAAAAAATCCGACGAGCCGGTCGCGCCTCCGGTCGTCTTCCCCGCGTCCACGCGACAGCCCATTCCGCTCAAGACCGCAGGGCCTTCGTCCCCGCGCGATGGAAGCTTGAAGGGCCTTGGCAATTCGGCGGCCATGTCGCCGGCGATCGCGCGGGTAGAACCCGTCATCTCCGGCAATGCCGCGCTGGCGCGCCAGACCAATTTCGAACCCGTTCTCGCCGAGGACGCGCCGGTTGAAGCCGCGCTGTCCAGCGTGCGTGAAGTCGAGGTCGAGGCTGACGAAGCCCGCGAGGCCGAAGGCGCCATCGAACGCGCCATTGAGACGCTGGACCGCGAAGCCCGCGGCGAGGCCACTTCGGGCACCGACACCCAGGAGCAAAAGCGCGACGCCCTCGGCGATGCGCTGGCCGTAGACGACAGCGGCTTTGCAGTGGCCGAAGCGGAAACCGAGCGCCGCTCCTCGGCCGGCCTCACCATTTTCCTCGTTGTCTTCGCACTCCTTTTGGCCGGTGTCGGCGGGGCGGGCTTCTGGGCCTGGCGCGAAGGCTATGTCGATCTCGATCAGATGTTCGGCACGGCCCAGGCCCCTGTGACCCAGAACGTCGACGTCCCGATTGTTGCGCCGACACCATCGCTTGATGGCCCACAGCCTGCCGTTGAGACGGGCGTAAACAGCGAAACCGGAACCGGTCCGGGCAATACCGCGACAAATACGCCGGGAGAGCCGACGACTGCGCTCGAAGGCCTCGAGGCAGATGACCGCCTTGAGCCCACGCCCGAACCTGTCACCCCGACAGGCGCCGAAACCGCTCTTCCTTCGCTTAACGGCGCGGAAAAGACCGAGGAACGGCTCTCGGGCGACGACACCACCATCGCGGCCAATGATCCCGCGGCTTCCGTCGATCCGGCCGTGCTGGCCGGCAGCCAGTCACTGCTGCTCGAAGCTTCGGCCGACGGCCGCACCGGTGCTGTGCCCTTCTCGGGTACGGTGGATTGGGAAGAGGGTGTCGATGAGGTGGGCCTGCCCACGCTTGTCGCCCAGGCCAGCATTCCGGCGCGCAATCTAAGCGTCGGCGTGACCATTCGCAAGAATGCCGATCCGAGCCTGCCCGCTTCCCATTTGATGGAAGTGGCCTTCAACATCCCCGATACCTTCATCGGTGGCTCGATTTCGAGCCTTCCGGGTGTGTTGCTCAAGGATGAAGAGCTGGTTCCCGGCACGCCGCTGGTCGGTGCCTCGGCCCGCATCGTCGGGAATTCCTTCCTCTTCGCGCTGAGCGCGTCGCCGGAAGATGCCGCGACCAATGTCGGCCTCCTCGAGAGCCGTCGCTGGGTCGATCTCGCCGTTATCTATGGCACGGGTCGCAACGCCATCCTGACGCTTGAGAAGGATGAGGAGGCCCAGGCCCTCTTCGAAAAGGTTTTTGCCCGCTGGGCAGAATAAGTTAGGGCCGCTCCTTGGAAACAAGGGGCGGCTTTTTTCATTGGGCTGCGCCGCCCTGCAGGCGCCCATCGATCAGGCGATAGCGCCGGCTGGCGAGGGCATCGACATCGTCGGCATGGTGGCTGACGAGGATCGTGTGCCAGTTCTGCTCCCGCGTCAGCGTCCCGACGAGATCCCTTATCGTCACTCGCGTCTCGTCATCGAGCGCCGAAAACGGCTCGTCGAGGAGGAGGATGGGCCGGTCCCGCAACAGCGTGCGGGCAAGGGCAACGCGCTGCTTCTGCCCGCCCGACAGGGTCGAGGCCGACTTGTCGGCGAAATCGGCTAGACCCACGCCGGCGAGTGCCTTCTCCGCCTCCGCCCGCCCGGTCGACTTCGCGGTGCCCCGCGGTAGCCCGAGCTCGACATTTTCCCGCGCGCTCAAATGCTCGAAGAGATTGTCCGACTGCAGGAGGAGCGAGACGGGTCTTTGCTCCGGAGCCAGCGGCAGGAGATCGATGCCATCAAGGCTGAGGGTACCGCTGCGTGGCGCGAGAAACCCGGCGATGAGATCAAGCAGCGTCGACTTGCCCGACCCGCTGGCCCCGGAAATCGCCGTGACTTCGCCCGGCTGGGCTTCGAAGCTGAACTGATAGGGCAGGGACTGCCCGGGATGGGCAAAGCTCAAGTCATCAGCGCGCAGCATGGGCTATTCTTTCAAAAATTCGTGGCAAGCCGACAAAGGCGATGATTGTGCCGACGAGCAGCAAGGCGGCAATGGCGGCGGCGTCATTGCTGCGATAGGCCCCGAGCGCGCGGAACATCATCAGTGGCAGGGTTTGAAAATCCTGCGTGCCGAAGAGGGCGATGACCCCGAGATCTCCCAGGGAGAAGCAGAAGGCCAAGGCCAGCATCAGGCCGATATCCTTGCCGAGCAGGGGAAACTCCACGCGCCGGAATTGTTGCCAGCCCGAGAGGCCGAGCGAGCGAATGAGCTTTCCGCGGGTGCGGGCCACGGCATCGAGGGGCGGTCCCAGTGTGGCCACCGCAAAGGGCAGGGCGAGCAGGGCGTTGGCGATGACGACGACAATGGGGGCTGCCTGTCCTGGGGCAAAACCCATCTGCCGCACCAGCAGGAAAAACCCCAGGGAGAGCACCACAGCGGGAACGGCGAGGTAGGCAAAGGTCGGTGCGCCCAAAATCGTCCGCGCGCCGCGACCGGGAATGGCCGCGCGCCCCAGCGACAGGGTCAGTGCCAGGATGAGCGTCAGGACAGCCGAACTGACCCCGATAATGAGGCTGGTGAGCGCTGCGTTCCAGAATGTGGCCTGGCCGAGGACGCGGAGGAGACCTGACCCCAACCCATCGATGAGCACGGACACCAGCGGCAGCGCAAAGCCGATGCAGGCGATGACAAGCACCAGCCATTGCAGGCTGCGCGCCATTGCCCCGTCCTGCCAGCGCGGCTGGGCCGAACGCCCCAGCGCCGTGGGCACGGGCGGGACCGCAGAGGCGAGCAGAATGACCAGCGAACAGACGGCAATCTGTGTCACCGCCAGCCGCACCGCACCGACAAGGTCAAAATCCTGCCGCACCGCCGAATAGATCGCCACTTCCAGCGTCTGGTTGGCGGGCCCGCCTCCCAGCAGCAGCACGATGGGGAAACTGGTGAAGGCAAGGAGGAAGATGATGGCGCCCAGTCCCGGCAGGCTTCCCCGCATCGCCGGCCAGTCGATGAGGCCGAACCGCTTCCACGCCGACAGCCCCAGCGATTGGCCAACCTTGAGCCTGGGTTCAGGGATGGCGTCAAGCCGGGCAAGCAGGATGCGGGCGGCAAAGGCGCCGTCGAGAATAACGTGCGCCAGCAGGATGCCGGAAAGTCCGAAGGCCGGATTGCCCAGCGAAAAGCCGAACAGCGCCCGGCTGGCTTCGTTGATCCAGCCATTGCGGCCCCAGATCGACAGAAGGCCAAAGGCGACCACCATGCCCGGGGTGACGATCGCGGCGGCAAACAGCCCCACGATGAGGTCGCGCCCGGGAAAGCGGAGCCGGTTGAGTGCCCAGGCCAGCGCCATGCCCACGCCCAGAGACAGGACAGTGGTCAATCCGGCCTGGATCGTGGTCATGCGCACGAGATGGGCAATGTCGACGCGCGAATTGCCAGCACCATCACCGGCTGCTGCAAGGATTGCCCACAGGACAGCCACGATGAGCGCGGTGATGGCCAACGCAAGCACCCACGCTGCAGCGATGCGCAGCGGACGAGGCGGCAGAAGGGTCAACATTTTTGATGCCATCGCGGGTTCCCCTCATCAGGAGCGCTGTTTGCGTATACCCCCACCCGACCTCCCCCTAAGAAAGGGGGAGGAGTACGCTGGTGGCTCGCAGACCATGTGACAAACTCGAAAGTCCCTCCCCCTTCTCAGGGGGAGGCTAGGAGGGGGTGAGCCTCGACAATCGCCGCTACTGCACCGCCGCCAGCATCTCGTCGATCCAGGCGGAGCTGTTGGCGATTATGTCTTCGTCGCTCAGCGTCAGCGTCTTTTCCGGCTGGGGCAGGGTGGCAAAGGCCGGATCGAGATCATCGCCGAGGTCCACCACTGGGAACATCCAGTTGGTTGTCGGGATGATCTTCTGGCCCTCGGCCGATGCAAACCAGGCGAGGAATTGCTTGGCAAGTTCCTGCTGGTCCGAGGATTTCAGAATGCCTGCCACTTCGATCTGCGGGTAGTGGCCCTCGTCGAATAAAGCAGCGTGGATGCTGTCATCGTTCTCGTCGATCCGGTGATAAGCCGGCGACGTGGTGTAGGAGAGCGCCATGTCCGCCTCGCCATCGAGGAATAGCGAATAAGAGTCGCTCCAGTCCCGCGTCACCGTCAGGATGTGCGGCTTGAGACCGGCCCAGATTTCCGCCGCACGGTCGCCATAGGCGGCCTTTATCCAGAGCACGAGCCCAAGGCCGGGCGTCGCCGAGCGCGGGTCCTGCACCACGATCTTGAAGTCCTCGGGCAGGGCGATCAGCTCCTCGAAGGAACGGGGCGGATTGGCCACGACATCCGCGTCATAGACGAAGGCAAAGTGCGAATAGTCGAACGGCACGAACTGTGCGTCGGTCCACTCGCCCGGAAGGTCGAGGCCCGAGAGATCAATTCCGTGATCGGCGAAAAGCCCCGTCGCCCGCGCTTCACCGGCAATGGCCGTATCGAGCCCGACGATCAGATCGGCTTCTGTCGTGTCGCCTTCGAGCTGAACGCGGCGCAGTGTGCCGATCGAGCTGTCGGCCGCGATCCAGTTGACCTTGCAGCCGCCGCAGATGGCCTCAAAACCCTCCGAGAGCTTGGCCCCCGGGCCCCACTCGGAGGCGAAGCCGTCATAGGTATAGATGGTGAGCGTGGGCACATCCTGGGCGAGGATGGGTGCCGCGGACAGTCCGAAAAGGACCGCAAGCGCCATGGAGGTGGATTTGATCATGCGATCATCCCTTCAACGTTTGCGGTCATGTGAGAAGGGTGTGTCAATGGTGAGGACGCGAAACGGCGCCCTTGCCATCTCGAACTTCCTCCGCCAGCATGACCTGGTTCAGGTTCAATGGG
>JADGNE010000051.1 GCA_015234425.1 Devosia sp. | reverse complement strand
GTGCTCGCCGATGATCATGCCTTCATAGATGTCGACGCCAGCGTCGATCATGATCGGGCCGCGATCTTCGAGGTTCCACAGCGCAAAGGCCACGGACTGGCCGGTGCCGTTGGAGATCAGCACGCCGGTGCGACGGCCCGGAAGCTCGCCCTTGAACGGCACGAAGGAGTGGAACAGGCGGTTGAAGATTGCCGTGCCGCGCGTGTCGGACAGCAGTTCAGCCTGGTAGCCGATCAGCGAGCGGGTGGGGACGAGGAGCTTGATGCGGGTACGGCCAACGCCGGACGGACGCATGTCGGTGAGCTCGCCCTTGCGCTCGGTCAGCTTCTGCACGACCGCGCCGGTGTGCTCGTCATCGACGTCGATGATGACTTCTTCGACGGGCTCGAGCTTCTGGCCGTTCTCTTCCTTGAAGAGGACCTTCGGGCGACCGATGGTCAGCTCGAAGCCTTCGCGGCGCATGTTTTCGATGAGAACGGCGAGCTGCAATTCGCCACGACCGGCAACGTCAAAGCTGTCGTTATCATCGCCCGGGGTAACGCGGATCGCGACGTTACCTTCGGCTTCGCGCATCAGGCGTTCACGGATGACGCGGGACTGCACCTTGTCGCCTTCGCGACCGGCCAGCGGGCCGTCGTTGATGCGGAAGGTCACCGACAGGGTCGGGGGATCGATCGGCTTGGAGGGGATCGGCGTCATGTTCTGCGGCACCGAGATGGTATCGGCCACAGTTGCGGTTTCGAGACCGGCAATGGCGATAATGTCGCCGGTGATGCCTTCATCGATCGGGTTACGCTCAAGGCCACGGAAAGCCAGAACCTTGGAGACGCGGCCCTTTTCAACGATCTTGCCATCGCGGCTGAGCGCGTGGATCGGCTCGCCGGCCTTGACCGTACCGGAGAACACGCGGCCGGTCAGGATGCGGCCGAGGAAGGGATTGCGCTCGATGGTGGTGACGAGCATGCGGAACGGGCCCTCTTCCACCTTGGGCTCGGGCACATGTTCGATGACCTTGTCGAGCAGCGGCGCCAGGCTTTCACGCGGGCCATCGGGCTCGTTCATCATCCAGCCCTGCTTGGCAGCGCCGTAGAGAACCGGGAAATCGAGCTGTTCGGGCGTGGCATCGAGCGCGATGAAGAGATCGAACACCTCTTCGAGCACTTCCAGATGACGCTCGTCGGACTTGTCGATCTTGTTGATGGCCACGATGGGCTTGAGGCCCTGGGCCAGCGCCTTGCCAAGCACGAACTTGGTCTGGGGCATCGGGCCTTCGGCCGCGTCGACCAGCAGAACCACGCCGTCCACCATGGACAGGATGCGCTCGACTTCGCCGCCAAAGTCGGCGTGGCCGGGGGTGTCGACGATGTTGATGCGGGTATCGTTCCACATCAGCGAGGTGACCTTGGCCAGGATGGTGATACCGCGCTCACGCTCGATATCATTGCTGTCCATAGCGCGCTCTTCAACGCGTTCGTTTTCACGGAAGACGCCGGACTGCTTGAGCAGGACGTCGATCAGAGTGGTCTTTCCGTGATCGACGTGGGCGATGATGGCAATATTGCGCAGGGACATGGGCACCGGGGCGTTGGGGCATGGTCCAGCGGCAGCGGGAGGGCAAACAGCCAAAACATGCAAAGAAACAGGAAACGCCAGCTGCATCCGGGCAGACTGGCGCTTTTCGGGCCGGCTATTACAGAAAAAAGCTGGCTTTCACAAGCGCCCCACGTGCAGGGGGGACCTGCGTGAGCGGCGGGTCAAGAGGCAAAAAGGCGAAAAACCCCAGAAAAACTAGGCCGAAGACGGGTTTTGGAGGGTCGCGATAATCTTGCCCATCAGGATAAAAAAGCTGCGACGCTCGTCCTCGGAGAGCGTTTTGAGGGCCAGGCCGTTGATCGTTTCGACCACATTCTGCACCTGCGGAACCCGCTCCGACCCCTGGCTGGAGAGGCTGACGATGACGCTGCGGCCGTCCTCGGGATTGGGCTTGCGCGTAATGAAACCGTCGCGTTCCATACGCGAAAGCGTCGCCGTCATGGTCGGCTGCTCCACCGCCGCGCGATCCGCCAGCTCCTTCTGGGTCAGGCTCGACCCATCGCTCAGCGCGAAGAGGATCGGCATATAGGCCGGGTTGATCCCGAGCGGAGCCAGTTGCCGTTCCAGCTCACGATAGAACAGGCGCGCCGCCCAATTGGTCATGTAGCCGGCCGAATTTTCCCGGATCAGGGTCATTTACTTAGTATGCTCATTAAAATATATAGTGTGCTAAGGATATCTGTTGCACCCGGTGGAACCAAGGGGGATTTTTCACCATGCTCAAGAGCAGACCAGACCGCTATGGCGCCATAGCAGCCAGCATTCACTGGGCCTCCGCCCTTGCCATTATCCTGATGCTGACGAGCGGGCTGATGCTCGACGGCGCCGAGGACCCCGAGCAGGTTCGGAGCTTGCTGCGGTTCCATGTGCCGCTCGGCATCTCTGTCGCCGTGCTGACCCTGGTGCGCATCGTCTGGTGGCTCGCCTTCGACAAGCAGCCCCACGCACCGGCAGATATGGGCCAGGCCCAGAAGTGGGCTGCACGGCTGGTGCATCTGGGGCTCTATGGCGCCATAATAATCATGGTGAGCTCTGGCATCGGCATGGTAGTGCTGACCGGGGCCATGCCGCAGATCTTTTCGGCGGGTCCGCTGCCGGAATTTTCTCAAGCGCCCCCTGCCCTCGTCCATGGCCTGATGGGACGCCTGCTGCTGGTGCTGGCAGCAGGCCATATTCTGGCCGCGCTCTATCACCAGCTGGTGCGGCGGGACAATCTGATCGGCAGGATGCGGATCGGGGGGTAGGTCTGGTTTGCAGCGTCGACGGCCATCGTCACCACCGGGCGTGTCCCGCTGGTCCATGCCTCCCAAAAACTGGATTGCCGGGACAGGCCCGGCAATGACGATGCGGATGGGTGGGGTGTTGGGTTCGCCGCTAAACGCGTTTGAACATCATCTCATCGAGGCGGGCGAGCACGCGATCGCGCTCGTGGGTGAGGCCTTTGTAGTCGAGCTGGTCCGGCGTCAGGGCCGACACTTCGCTGTGGAGGTGCGCGGCGACGGCGGTCGCTTCGGGATGGGCGGCAAGATCGTCGAGCCCATGGAGCGATATGCGGATGGCAAAGGCGATGGCGCCGGTTTCCGGCAGTTTTCGCAACACCTGCCGCTCGACCCGCAGATAGACATTTTCCGCACGCGGGCCGGCGCCGAAACGGGGCTGGTCGGCGCCGGACACGTCCGGGTGGAAGAGCCTGTCATCGCCATAGAGCGACCAGTTCCAGCGGATCATCGGAGTTTCGGGGCGCATGGCGTCGAACATGCGCGCCATGATCTGGGCCGGTCGCGTGCCGGGGCCAAAGCCTGGCACCGGGTCATGAATGACGTCGAGCCCCTGCCCGATCTTGTCGGCAAGGGTCCATGAGGAGGGGAAGCTGAGGCTGGCCGCAGTCAGCCGCCAGCTTTCTGTGTCCCGCTCCAGCAGCAAAAAATCGTCCTGCACCAATTGCGCGGCAATGGCGAGCGGGGCCTCGGCGCTGGTGAGCGCAAGGGTCGCGCCAACAGGCAGGATGGTGATGGCGTCGCCGTCATGGCGCCAGAGATCGGGAAACCGCCGGGGCAGATAATCTGCAAGCAGGGACAGGAGCTCGGACTGGGCCGGGCGGCTGCCACTCAGTTCGGCAAAAGTTTCGGCGGGATGGGAAATACGCAGCCGCGCCTTTTCAGCCAGCTGGGAAGCGAGACTGCCATCAGGAGCGAGCCAATCATCGGGATCGAGCGGGCGGGTGCCGATCTGGAAAAGCTTTGCCGTGCCATCGTCGGGGAAAGGTCTGGTCATTGCTGGCTTTTCCAAACAGTCCCGGCGTCGTCCCGCAAAAGAAGAAGGCGGAGAAAATCCCCGCCTCCTCAGAAAATTACTTGGCGTTCTTGGCCATCTCGATGGACTCGAGGATGACGCGGCGCGCATCATCGAGGCCGCCGACGCGGTCGATCTTGGCCCACTTGCCGGGCTCGAGATCCTTGTAGTGTGTGAAGAAGTGCTTGACGCGCTCGACCTGGATTTCCGGCATATCGCCGATATCGAGGATATGATCGTACATGCGGGTCAGCTTGGAGACGGGCACGGCGATGATCTTTTCATCCTGGCCGCCATCATCTTCCATGAACAGCACGCCGACCGGGCGCGAGCGCACGACGGCGCCGGGCACGAGCGGACGGGAATTCATGACGATGACGTCGAGCGGGTCGCCATCGCCGCACAGCGTGTGGGGCACGAAGCCGTAATTGCCCGGGTAGCGCATGGGCGTATAGAGGAAGCGGTCGACGAACAGGGCGCCGCTGTCCTTGTCGATCTCATATTTGATCGGCTCGCCGCCCAGCGGCACTTCAATGATGACATTGAGCTCGTCGGGCGGGTTCTTGCCGGTGGGGATCGCGTCGATGTTCATGGGTTTTCAGGTCCGGGTTCATCAAGGGGGAGCGGAACGGGGGCGTTCTGCCGCCATCCCGGCCCGAAGGCAAGCCGGAAATCCGCCGCAGCCTCTACTTGACGATGAGAACCGGCACGCCGGCGTGGGACAGAACCTCGGAAGCCTGGCTGCCGAGCAGCAGGCGCTTGAGGCCGCGGCGGCCATGCGAACCCATGATGATGGTGTCGGCGTTTTCGGCTTTCGCAGCCTCGAGAATGGCATCGGCCGGGCGCGAACGGGCAGCATGGACGGTCTTTGCCGCGATCCCGGCAGCATCGGCCTTGGCCTTGGCCGCAGCGAGAAGCTTGTCGGCTTCGGCCCTGTAGGTTTCTTCAAGCCGGGCGATGATCGGGCCTGCATCCATGGTGCCGAAGCCGCCGCTGCCAATGCCGGTGGCGACGGGATCAGTCGCGGTGATGATGGTGACGCTGGCGCCATAAGTCCTGGCGAGATCGAGACCGGCATCCACTGCCTTGTCGCCCAGTTCCGAACCGTCCGTGGCAATAAGAAGAGATTTGAACATTGTGAGCCTCCTTGCTTTGCTCACAATAACCCGTTCATGCTTAAGGGCAATTGATCTGGATCACATGAAATGTGATCTGGATCACATCGCTGGAGGAGGGACCGGATGCGCAAGACGATTTGCATGGCGACAGGGATGATGGCGCTGGCGCTGATGGCCGCCCCAGCCCTGGCCCAGTCGGGCTTTACCAGTGCCTATACCGATTTCAACCTCGATGAATGCCTGGTGCTGGAAGCCGATGATTTCGGCGCCGAATGGGCCTGCCCCGGCTACAAGGGGTTTCCCATGCTGGTGCGGGAAGGAGATCTGCGCTTTGCAGTGGCGTTCGGGTTCAATCCCGACGCCAATGTCGTGGGCTTCCAGACCCTGCCGCCGTTCAATTATATTGCAGGCAAGGTCGAGTGGCGGCTGTCCAATGCCTCGGGCCGCTGGATGCCCGTTGCCACCATCATGCGCTATTTCACCGATGGCATGGACGACGAAAGCGATGAGGGGCAGATCCTGGTCGTCACCCAGATCGCCAACGGCAATTCCTGCCACATCGCCCATATCGATGCGCGCGCCAATAAGAACGCCAATGAACTGGCGCGGCAGGCCGCCGACGCTGCCGGCGATTTCGACTGCGCCAGCGACGAAGCCGAGATCATCGGCGCCTTTGGCGCCTATTGATCCTCGGCCGCATTGGTCTCGCCGCGCACCTGGTTGCGCAGAATGGTGCGGTCGCGGCTTGATACGCCGATGAGCTCGGCAATGCGCCAGACCATATTGTCCTCGAGCTCGTGATTATCGCGATCGGCGAACACCACGGTCCACATCATGCGGATGATCTCGACGCGGTCTTCCATCGGCAATTGGGTGATGCCCGAGGTGAAGCGGTAAAAATCCACCGCCTCGGCATCGCGCTGGGCCGCCTGCTTGATCAGCTTGTCCACCGCCGTCGCGTCAAGATCGTAATGATCCATCAGCGCGTCGCGAATGGTGCGGGTTTCCTCTTCCTTCATCGAGCCGTCAACGGCAGCCAGATGCACCAGAAGCGCAGCCACGGAGAGTTTTGGGTCGTTCCGGTCTGCCGGCTGGTCTTGCTTGGCAAACAAACGGGTCAGGGCCTCGAACATGGCTGGCCGCCTTTAATCGGGGTGGAAAAGAAGATGATCTGTGTGATGCGCGCCGGTGGCAGGCGTTCTGGATACTGAGTTATTGCGCCGATTTGCTCAATGGCCCTGCCCCGCTCTCACGCTGTGTTGAGAGACGTTGCGACGGAGTTGATGCGTCTCGGCCACACTGTGAACAAGCGGAAAGAGACTCGACTCTTCGCAGATTCGGAGTCTAAATGTTCCTGTTTTGTTCACACAGCTGGTCCCGTCATGCAGGCCCCCGATCGCCAACAGCGCCTCACCGCGCTGCGCGACATCATTGCCGATATCGAGCGCAAGCCGGCGCTGGCCGACGCACGCCAGAGCGTGATCACGGCTGAAAAGGACAGTTTTCCAGAGCTGTCGCCGGGCCTTTTCCAGGAGGTTTTTACCGATTCGGCTCGCAATGGCGGGGCCAGCCTCGGCTTTGCCCTGGGGCAATCGAAAACCCTCCTCACCCCGCGCCGCCCGGTGATCGTCTATCTGCAGCTCCTGTCTGACAGCCAGTTCTTTGGCCTGCCCTATGGGCCGGGCCTTTTCGGGCGGGACTTCGACCCCGCCTGCCTGATCATGGTGCGGCCGCGCACCATGGCCGAAATGCTCTGGGTGGCCGAGGAGGCGCTGAGCTGCAGGGCCGTCGCCGGGATTTTGGCCGATATTGGCGGGGCCCCCAAACTGCTCGATTTCACTGCCAGCCGGCGACTGGCCATGCGGGCTGCCGAGAACGGCACTTCGCTTTTCCTTCTGCGCTACGGCACCGCCCGCGAGGCCAGCGCCGCCCATCTGCGCTGGCACCTCGCCCCGCAACGCTCGGGTCGGCAGGATTTTGACCCCGGCGCGCCGGGCCCTGCCCGCTGGTGCCTGACGCTCGAGCGCGGCACGACGATTAAGCGCCCCGGCGCCTGGTTCCTGGAGTGGACGACAAATGGCTTTGCAACCTTTTCTGCCGGGCCCCATGGCGCGCCTCGACGCACGCCGCAACCGGCGCTTCCTGGTACTGTTCCTGCCGCATTGGCCAACGGATTATCTCAAACGGCGTAATCCGGCGCTCAAGGGCCCGATGGCGCTGTTCGAGCGGATCAAGGGCGGGCTGCGCCTTGCCGCGCTCGACACCGAAGCCATGCGCGAGGGCCTGCGGCTGGGGCAGAATCTGGCCGATGCCCGCGCCATCCTGCCCAGCCTGACGGTCGAAGAGCTCGACCGGCCGATGCTGACTGCCGCCTTCGAGGATTTTGCCGACTGGCACTCCAATGCCAGCCCCATGGTGGCGGTGATGCCTGACGCCAGCCCCTATGGCGATCTCGTGCTCGACATTACCGGGGTCGATCACCTCTTTGGCGGGGAAGCCAAAATGCTGCGCACCCTACTCACGCGGCTGCGCGCGCTGGGCTATACCGTAGCCGGGGCCATTGCCCCCACGATCGGCGCGGCCTGGGCGGTGAGCCATTTTGCCCGCAGCCAGATCGTCGCCAACGACACTCTTGTGCCCCTGCTCGACAGCCTGCCGGTCAGGGCGCTGCGGCTCAATCAGAACCAGATTGCCACCCTCGCCCAGATGGGGCTGACCACGATTGGGAGTCTGCGCGAGCGATCGCGAAAATCGCTGCAGGCCCGGTTTGGGCAAAGCCTGCTCATCCGGCTCGATCAGGCCTTTGGCGAGATCGAGGAGCGGATGACCCCGCGCCTGCCCCAGGCCGACTATATCGTCGAGCGGCGCTTTGCCGACCCGATCGCGCTGATGGACGATGTGCTGGCCACGGCCCATGATCTGGCGGTGCAACTGGGCTGTACGCTGGAACAGGAAAATCTGGGCGCCCAGAGCTTTCACCTCTTTCTCTACCGGGTCGACCACAAGGTGATGACCCTGTCGCTCAATTCGGCACGACTGACGCGCGACCCCAGCCACATCACCGATCTCTTCCGCCACCACGCCCAGAGGCTCGAGGCCGAATATGATGCCGGCTTCGGCATCGACATGGTGCGGCTGGCCGCTAGCTCCATCGACCGCATGGATGCGGTGCAGATGGGCGCTTTCGCGACCGCCAGCGGCGAGGAGGATGTGAGCCGCCTGCTCGACCGGATCGGCAGCCGGCTGGGCGTGGACGCCGTGCTGCGCAGCGAAATGCTGGCGAGCCATATTCCCGAGCGGGCAGCGCGCCTCGTGTCGGCCATGGCGACCCCGGCGCAAAGCCAATTGCCGCCCGGTTTGCCGAGGCGCCAAAGACCGCTGCGCCTCTTGCCGGCACCCGAGCCCGTCGCCATCAATGCCGAAGTGCCCGATGGCCTGCCCGCCTCGATGATCTGGCGGCGCGAAACCTATCGGCTGGTGAAGGGCGCCGGGCCCGAGCGGCTTGGCGCCGAATGGTGGCGCAGTGGCGAACGCCTCAAACTGGTCCCGCCCCCACGCCCTAAGCCGGTCGAGCCGGGCGAAACCCCGCGCCCTGCCCCCTATGAGCCCGAGCTCGAACCCTTCGATCCTGAGGCGAAGACGCGGGATTATTACGTGGTCGAGGACGAGGAAGGCCGCCGCTTCTGGGTGTTCCGCCTCGGCTTTTATGGCGGGCCGACGCCCCCACGCTGGTATCTGCACGGGTTCTTTCCATGAGCCAGATCGTTCCGCTTGTCGGCCAGCGTCCCAGCCGGCTGGTGCCCAAAAGCCCGATCCCGCCCTATACCGAGCTGATCACCACCAGCAATTTTTCCTTTTTGCGCAGCGGTTCGCACCCCGAGGAGCTGGTCGCCGCGGCCATGCAGATGGGGCTGGCAGGTCTGGGGCTGTGCGACCGCAACAGCTTTGCCGGCGTGGTGCGCGCCTATGTGACGGCGCGAGACAACAAAGAGAATTTTCCGTCCTTTCGCTATCTCGTCGGGGTGCGGCTGGTCTTTTCCGACGGCACGCCCGACATCATCGCCTATCCCACCGACCGGGCCGCCTATGGGCGGCTCTGCAAGCTCCTTACTCTGGGCAATAAGCGCGGCGAAAAGGGCAGTCCCGATCTGCGCTTTGAAGACCTTTTTGGGCGCAGCGATCCCGTGTCGGAAACCGAGCATGGGCCAACGGAAAACTTTGCCGTTGGGCAGCTTTTTATCCTCGTCCCCGATGAAGCCGATTGGGGTTCTACCGAAAAGGTGCTGGCCCGGCTGGTAGAGGGTGCACGCGACAGAGTCTGGGTCGCCGGAGTTGCAAAATTCGATGGGCAGGACCGGGCCCGGCTCAATCGCGTCGATACTCTGGCGCGCCGGCATGGGGCGGCCATGATCGCCAGCAATGACGTGGCCTATCACGAGCCCGACCGGCGCATGGTGCTCGATGTGGTGACCGCCATCCGCGAGCATGTCACCCTCGATGAAGCCGGCTTTCTGCTCTCGGCCAATGCCGAGCGGCATCTCAAGACCGCGCGGGAAATGAACCGGCTGTTTTCAGCCTATCCCGATGCCATCGCCCAGACGCAAATTTTTATGGGCCGGATCGGCTTCTGCCTCAGCCAGCTCGAATATAATTATCCCGATGAGACGGTCGGCGACGGCGAAACCGCTCAGGAAACGCTCGAGCGGCTGACCTGGCTGGGTGCGGCCAAGCGTTTTCCCGAAGGGATCAGCGACGAGATCAAGCGCTCGATCTGGTCCGAGCTCTGCCTCATCGGCTACAAGGGCTATGCCGCTTACTTCCTGACCGTGCACGACATCGTGCAATTTGCCCGTCATGAGCGCGGCATTCTCTGCCAGGGGCGCGGCTCGGCGGCCAATTCGACCGTCTGCTATTGCCTCGACATCACCGAGGTCGACCCACGTAAGGCCAATCTCGTCTTTGGCCGCTTCATCTCCACCGAACGCGACGAACCGCCCGATATCGATGTCGATTTCGAGCATGAGCGGCGCGAGGAGGTGATGCAATATATCTACAAAAAATATGGTGGGCGCCGCACCGGGCTGACCGCCAATGTCATCTCCTATCGCTCGAAAAGCGCCATCCGCGAAACCGGCAAGGTGTTCGGCGTTTCCGACGATGTGATCAGTGCTTTCAACCAGCTCCACTGGGGCTGGGGCGCGGGCGTGGATCTCAGAAGCGTCGGCAATATCGGCCTCAACCCCGACGATCCGGTGCTGGCCCAGATGTTCGAAGTCGTAAAAGTGCTGCGCGGCTTTCCGCGCCACCTCTCCCAGCATGTGGGCGGCTTTGTCATCACCCGCGATTCCCTTGAAAGCCTCGTGCCGATCAGCAAATCGGCCATGGACAGCCGCACCATCATCGAATGGAACAAGGACGACATCGACGCGCTCAAAATCCTCAAGGTCGATATTCTGGCGCTCGGCATGCTGAGCTGCCTGCGGCGGGCCTTTGAATTGATGGATGAGCACTATGACCACAAGGTCACGCTGAACCAGCTGCAGAACGAGGAGTATCGCGATCCCGAAGGGGCCAAGCCCGTCTATGAAATGACCCATCGCGCCGACACGATCGGGGTCTTCCAGATCGAGAGCCGGGCGCAGATGACCATGCTGCCGCGCCTCAAGCCCAGGGAATTCTATGACCTTGTCATTGAGGTGGCGATCGTTCGGCCGGGGCCGATCCAGGGCAATATGGTCCACCCCTATTTGCGCCGCCGCCAGGGTCTGGAGCCGGTGGATTATCCCAGCGCGGCGCTGAAGGCGGTGCTGCATCGCACGCTGGGCATTCCGCTGTTTCAGGAGCAGGCGATGCAGATCGCCATTGTCGGGGCGGGCTTTTCGGCCGGCAAGGCTGACCAGCTGCGCCGCGCCATGGCGGCCTGGCAACGCACCGGAAAGCTCGCCCAGTTCCACGACGATTTCATCGGCGGCATGATCGCCAATGGCTATACGCCCGAATTTGCCAAGCAGAGCTTTGCCCAGATCCAGGGCTTTGCCGAATATGGCTTTCCCGAAAGCCATGCGGCGAGCTTTGCGCTGCTCGTCTATGCCTCGTGCTGGCTCAAATGCCACTATCCCGATGTGTTCGCCTGCGCCCTGCTCAACTCCCAGCCCATGGGCTTTTATGCGCCCAGCCAATTGGTGCGCGACGCGGTCGAGCATGGGGTGGAAGTGCGCCCGCCCGATATCAACGCCTCGGACCATGACAGTACGCTGGAAGAGACCGAAACCCATCCCGCGCTGCGCATCTGGCCGCGCCACGAGGTGATGAAGGACCATATCTGGGGCCACAAGGCGCTGCGCCTGGGGCTGCGGCAGGTGGAGGGCCTCGCCAAAAAGGATATCGAGCGCCTCGTCGTCGAGCGGAATAAGGGGCTTTTCAGCTCGGTGCGCGATCTCTGGATCCGCACCCGCATCCCCATATCAAGCCTAGAAAAACTGGCGCAGGCGGATGCCTTCTCCAGCTTTGGCCTCAGCCGGCGCGAGGCGCTGTGGACGGTCAAGGGGCTGATCGGGACCCATGGCGCCGATACCCTGCCGCTCTTTGCCGCTCTCCCCGCCGCGGCCAGCCCCAGCGAGGAACCGGCGGGCCTGCCGCTGATGGCGCCGGGCGAGGAAGTGATCCACGACTACGCCACGCTCTCGCTGTCATTGAAGGGTCACCCGGTCCAGTTCCTGCGGCCAATGCTCGACGAGCGCGGCACGACGCGATCGGCAAATTTGATGAGAGTGACGCCCGGTCACCGTGTCGAAGTGGCGGGGTTGGTGCTGGTGCGGCAACGGCCGGGCACGGCAAGCGGGGTGATCTTCGTGACGCTCGAGGACGAGACCGGGGTGGCCAATATCGTGGTCTGGCCAAAGCTCTTCGAAAACGACGAGATGCGCAAAACCCTGCTTTCCGCACGCATGCTGGCCATTTCGGGCCAGGTGCAGCGCGAGGGGGTGGTGATCCATGTGATCGCTGAAAACATGGTCGATCTCACCCCGCAATTGCTCGATCTCTCCCATGGCAAGGATTTTGGTGACAAGATCGTGGCGCGGGCCGACGAGGGCAAATCCGGCCCGCCCGGCAGCCAGAGTCGCGACCGCCAGGTGCTGCGCGATCAGGAAATGGCCCGGCGAAGGGCCTATGCCGCCATGCCCGGCGGGCGCAATTTCCATTGAGGTGACAAGCTACCTACCAAAACCACATGCGTTCGGCGTTGGGACGCCCGCCCTAAAAGCCGGTTACAAAAGCTTGTCTATGGCGGCGGCAAGCTGAAAATCCTTCTGGCTGATGCCGCCTGCATCATGGGTGGAAAGGGCGATGCGCACCTTGTTGTAGCTGTTGGACCAGTCCGGATGATGCCCGGCCTTTTCGGCGGCAAGCGCCACCCGGGCCATGAAGCCAAAGGCGGCCGAAAAATCCTTGAACGAAAACGTCCGCACGAGGGCGTTCTCACTCTCGTCGTGGCGCCAGTCTCCCAGCGCTGCGAGGCCCGCCGTGAGGGCAGCTGCATCCAGTTTTTCGACCATGTTCCAATCCTCCGTGTCCGAGGGATCAATGCCGGCTGCGACAAATCGATCCGCAGCGGCCACTTTAACCCTTGATTCATCTTTCGCCTGAATTTCCGCAGCAAATTCAGCAGGCCAGCTATTCTGGCAAGGCGCTGTTAAGGCCTGACGCGCGCAATGCAGCGGTAAACGGGGGAACACCGTGCTGATCTCAGCCCGCAAGACCATGCCCGCCTTGGACTACGTGTCCCTTATCCGCTCGGTCTATGGCGACCGACGGGCACTGCTTGCCGGCGCCTGCGCCAGCGCCGGGGTCGCAGCCATGTCGGGGATCAAGGCAGATGCCCCGGCCCTCTACCTCGTCGCCCTGATCATCCTGCTTGTCGGTATTGCCCGCTTCGTCAACATGCGCGCCTTCTGGGACGCCGCCATTGGCAATGAAGACGCGAACGCAGCCGAGCACTGGGAAAACCGGGCCCTGTGGGGCGGCGCGCTGGTAGCGCTCGCCCACGGCCTCTGGTGCCTCGTCGCCATTCTCTTCGTCCAGGACCCCTTTGCAGAACTGGCCGCCTGCACGCTCTCCATCGCCTCGACCGTAGGCATGGTGGCCCGCAATTTCGCCCTCGACCGGCTGATCACCATCCAGACCGTGGCGCTCAGCGTGCCGCTCTGGGTCGCCATGCTGCTGCGCGCCGATATCTACCATGCGCTTCTCGCGGCCATGCTGCTGGTGATGCTGATCAGCTTCCGCAAGCTTGCCGCCGACATCCGGGTGATCCTGATCTCGGCGCTGCATGGAAGGATCGAGGTGTCGCGCCTCGCCGCCGAGCTCGATATCGCTATAACGACGCTTGCCCACGGCCTCTGCATGCTGGACGAAAACGGCATTATCACCGTGGCCAATTCCAAGGCCAATCGCACCTTTGCCCGGCTCGGCATCTTCAACCTGACCGGCCGCCCCTTTACTTCGGTGCTCGCCGCACTGGAGACCAGTGGCAAGGTGCCGCGAACCGCGATCGACCGCCTGCGCGACATGATCACCCGCCCCGCTTCGGGCAAGGTGCTCCTCGCCCTCGGGCCCGGTATTTATTTCGAGGTGACGATCAGCGCCCGCAAGCAGCGCTGCGTGCTGCTGTTTGAAGATATCAGTGAACGCGTGGCGGCCGAGGAGCGCATCAGCTTCATGGCCCATCACGACACGCTGACCGACCTGCCCAACCGCAGCCATTTCAACCAGCTGGCCACCGACGAACTCGAATCCCGCGCCAAGGCGGGCCAAGCCAGCGCACTGATGGTCGTCGACGTCGACGAGTTCAAGCACGTCAATGACACCTATGGCCATGTGGTGGGCGATACGCTTCTGCGCCAGGTGGCACTGCGCCTGCGCCGCACCGTGCCGCCCCATGCCCTCGTCGCCCGGCTCGGCGGCGATGAATTCGTGGTGCTGACCGGACATGAAGGCGACGACGCCAGCGTCGTCACCATTGCCGAGACCATCCGAAGGGCCTTTACGGCGCCGTTCCTGTTTGAAGAGCTGACGCTCAACGTCAATATCAGCATCGGCCTCGCCACCGCCGAGACCAGCGACATTTCGCTTGAAGAGTTGATGACCAAGGCCGACCTCGCTCTTTACGCCGCCAAGAGCGCCGGCAAGGGTCATGTACAGCTGTTCCACGCCCAGATGGATATCGACTATCACTACCGCCAGCGCCTCAAGAGCGATCTGCGCACCGCCATCGCCCGGCGCGATCTGACCCTGGCCTTCCAGCCGCTCTTTGATATCGAGACGCGGCGCGTGGTCAGTTGCGAGGCGCTGGCGCGCTGGGTTCACCCCGAACTTGGCAACATCGGCCCGAACACCTTTATCCCGCTGGCCGAGGAAATCGGCCTCATCTCCGATATCACCGCCTTCATGATCGAGAGCGCCACGCGGGAGGCCGTGAACTGGCGCGGCGGGATCGGCGTCGCCATCAATATTTCGGCTCGGGATTTTCGCGGGCTCGACCTGCCGGCCCTCGTCGACCGGGCCCTCGCCGCTTCGGGCCTCGAGGCGCATCGACTGGAACTTGAAGTGACCGAGAGCGCCCTTATCGAGGAAAAGGCGCTGGCCCAGTCCGTGCTGATGGCCCTCGCCGAAAGGGGCGTGTCCATCGCGCTCGATGATTTCGGCACAGGCTATTCCTCGCTGAGCTATCTCAACGCCCTGCCGCTGACCAAGCTCAAGATCGACAAATCCTTCGTCACCGAAATCGCCCGCGATGCACGCGCCCTCAGCTTGCTGACCGGCGTCGCCCGGATCGGCCGGGATCTCGACCTGACCGTCGTCGCCGAAGGCGTCGAAACCCAGCTCCAGTTCGACACCATGCTGGCCCATACCAGCGTCCAGCAGGTCCAGGGTTATCTGTTCAGCCGCCCCCTGCCCGCCGCCGATATTGCCGAACTGATCAGCCGGCTCAATGCTGCGCCCCCACGACAAATAACAAACGTGGTTAACGCAGTTTAACACCCTATAATTATTGCAACAATTCTCTGGATCGAGGCCAAGCGCCCGTGCCGGCCAGAATTTTTGTCATGCGATTATAGTCAACAAAGGGTTAACCTCCGGATGGCTTTCGGGGGATGTGTAATGAGTGAGGCAACCGAACAGACAGGTGGCGCATCATCGCGTTTTGCGATGACCTTGATCGATTTGCTCGATCGGGTGCGCTACCGGAAAGTGTCCGACAAGGACCAGTTCGATCCGGTCTATCGCCTGCGTTACGAGGCCTATCGGCGCGAGGATTTCATTCCGTTCAACTCCCAGGGGGTCACGCGGGACGAATTCGACGATCTGCCCAACTGCCATTGTTTCGGCGTCTATATCGATGACCGGCTGGTGAGCTCGCTGCGTTTCCATCACGTGACGGCCGAGACACCCAATTCGCCCTGCATGTCTGTCTGGCCCGACATCTTGCAGCCCCATCTCGACGCGGGGCGCGGCTTCATCGATCCCGGTCGCTTTACCGCCGATTTCGATGCCTCGCTGGCCTATCCGGCGCTGCCCTATCTGACGTTGCGGCTGGCGGCCATGGCCTGCGAATATTTCCCGGTGGTCTACTGCATGTCCGCCGTCCGGCCCGAGCACACGGCCTTCTATCGCCGCATCTTTGGCGCCAAGCCGCTCGGCGACCAGCGGACCTATGCCAATCTGGCCTTTCCCATGCAGCTCTATGCCGCGGAAGTGCCGGTGATCCGGGACATGGTGGCCCGCCGCTATCCGTTCTTCATGTCAACGCCGGAAGAGCGTCAGGCCCTGTTCGGCACCGGACAGCCCAACATACCGGCGATCGCGCCAACGGCGCGCCTGGCACAGCGGCTGGAAGAACTCGAAAAAGCGGGATGAAGAGGTTTTTGGGGCCGTTTGATCATTTCGCTGAGGGCAAAATGATCAGTCCGCCACGCCTGCCGGCAGAGTTCCGGCCTTGAACAGAACCCTGGGCTCGTCATAGGTATCGGCTTCGACATCGACGTCTGCCGAATAGGCCCACACGCCCGCCCGGGACGGCGCAATGCGTTCAGCCGAAGCAATGGCCGCCTCTGGGGTCTTCAATTGCTGGGGCTGGTCCGGCTCAAGCTTCCGGCCCTTCTGCCTGAACCCCTGGACAAAATACAACGTCGGCATGACCTATCCTTCACAAGCGAGCACACCCATAGCACGTACTGCCAGGGTGTACACCTTTCGTTCCGGCATCCTGTCTGTATGGCCGACCTGAAACGCAGCCGAAAATGCGCGGTGAAAACAGCAAGGATTTCAGAAGGAAAATGGTGCCGCTTAGGTGACTCGAACACCTGACCCCATCATTACGAATGATGTGCTCTACCAACTGAGCTAAAGCGGCA
>JADGNE010000050.1 GCA_015234425.1 Devosia sp. | reverse complement strand
AGCGCGTCAACATCCCGTCCTACCAGGTCAAGGTCGGCGACAAGATCGAAGTGCGCGAGCGCTCCAAGCAGCTCACCGTCGTTCTGGAAGCCAACACCCTCGCAGAGCGTGACGTTCCGGACTACATCGACGCCGACCACAACAAGCAGACCGCGACCTATGTCCGCGTTCCTGCTCTGTCGGACGTGCCGTACCCGGTCCAGATGGAACCGAACCTGGTCGTCGAATTCTACTCGCGTTAATCGCGACACGAATTTCAGAAATTGCGAAAGGGCCGCTCCTCGGAGCGGCCCTTTTGTTTTGGTGCGATTGCTCCTACCTTATCGTTCAGGGCAGGGCATACGCGAAGACGGGTTCTCGCCATGAATGAAAAGCTGAACATCACGCTCCCCGCGGAGATGGTGGCGGTGATCAGGGAACAGGTTGCCTCGGGACGCTACGCCTCGAGCAGCGACATGCTGAAAGATGCCATGGCCTCGTGGATGCGTGACGAGGAAACGCTTCGAGGCGTCAAGGCCAAGATCCAGGCATCACTTGATGATCCGCGTCCCTCCATTCCGGTGGATGAAGCGTTCGACCGGCTCCACAAACGCATAGACGACCGCCTCAAGGCGCGCTGATGCGTCACGCGTCTGTTCGGTTATCGGAAGAGGCGCTATCTGATCTGGAAGACATCTTCTTCCTCCTCATCGACAACGGCGCAGACGTCGCGGTAGGCCTGCGGTATCTCGGCCGCATCAGACAGAGATGCGCGAAAATCGGGGATGCGCCGCAGGGCTATCCTCTGAAACCCAGACTGGGTCCTGGGATTCGATTGGTTCCTTTTGAGCGGAGCGCTACCATCGTTTATCGCCTGAGCGGAGGCGATGTCGAAATCGTTCGGGTGCTTTACGGGGGGCGTGACTACGAAAACCCAGATCTGTTCGGGTAGTTTGCTCGCAGGGCTGCACCGTGAGCCTCGCCAGCTGCCCCCCCTAAAAAAAGCCGCTCCGAGGAGCGGCCTTTCCGATTTTGAGCCGTGCAGGGATCAGGTCCCCTGCGGCAGGCCTTCCTTGCCCCCGTCGAGATCGGTGATGAGCGCTTCGAAATCGGCCTCAGTCGCGAGATAGCGCGGGTCGTCATAGTCGACGCCCGACACGGCATCGGCAGGAATATGCGACTCGAACAGGCGCAGGCGCTTGTAGACCGAGATCAGCGAGATAATCGTCGTCCACGAATTGGCCAGGAACTGGAACGATCCCTCAACCTGGTTGAAGGCGTTGCTGACCTGCTGGAACAGACCGAAGGTCAGGGCACCGGCCGCAATGGACGGCGACATGGCGATCAGCGGCACGAAGTTCGAACCCTGCAGGTAGATGTAGCGGGCCACGTTGAAATAGAGATAGTGGCCATAGAGGCGGAAGTAATTGCGCTGCACGCCAAGGAAGAACTCCTTGGTATCGAGCGGGCGCGCCCGCTCAAGGTGGTCTTCGCCATAGACCAGCTCCTTGCGGAAGGCCGCTTCCACCCGCTGGTTCTGGAACTCGAGCCCAGGGAGCTTGACGCCCACTGCCGCGAGCAGAACCGTGCCGGCTGCAGCCGAAACCAGCGCCACCCAGACGAGGCTCCCGTTGACCGCACCAAACACCGGAATTTCGGTGATGTGCTGGGATAGGTCCCAGAGCAGGGGGAGGAACACCAGAAGCGTCATGATCGAGCCGACAAAGGCGACGGCCAGACCTTCCACGATATTGGCGAAGCGCTGGGTGTCTTCCTGGATACGCTGGGATGCGCCTTCCACGCCGCGCAGTTTTGGCCAGTGGCTCATGTAGAAGAAGGTCATCGCCCGGCGCCAGCGGAAGAGATAGTGGGCGATGAAGAAGGCGTTGAGCACGAGCACGGCGATGCGCGGCAACAGCACGTAGAGCACTGTCCAGAGGTCGCCATAGATCTGGTCAAGCGTCACGCTGCCAGGTGTCGTCATGGCAGCCTGCAGCATGTTGTAGAATTCGCCGTACCAGGAGTTCATCCAGGCGCCGATCTGCACGTCGAAGAAGACGACTTCGATGATCGTCACCGAGCCGACGACAGACCACCAGTACCAGCGGCGGTTATTGCCGATGAAATACCATGGGATGCAGAAGAGGTAGCCCACCATGAGCACGTATTGGTAGAGCCAGACCTTGTCTGCGGTCAGGAACGGGTTGGGGTCCGTCTCCGTGGGGACCTGAGCAATAAGCGGTGCCAAGCTGAGCACATTTGCAAGCGCTGGTCCGATGGTGAACCAGACCAGCATGGCGAACGCGGTCCAGAGGAGCGCGGAGGTGAAAAATAGCTTCGGCTGCGGAAAAAATGAACGAAACACCGAGAGACTCCAGGGTGCCGGGAAGATGGCGTCATCTAACTGTGACAATCAGGATTAAACAAGGACGCCAAGTGAAGCTTTGGTAAGGTTGGACCTCGGGTTTGACTTTCCATCCCCCCCAAGGGGCGATATCAGCTAGCCAACCATTCAATTGAGAGTTTCGCCATGACCGCGGTGATGGAAGCCCCCGCCACGCCGGAAGACGACGCCGACACCGGCGTCCATCCGATTTTCGCCAAGGCCCCGCGTTCGGTCGAATTCAACAAGCTGCGCAAGCGCCTCATTCGCAATGTCCGGGAGGCTCTCGAAAAGTTCGCCATGGTGCGTCCGGGCGAGAAGTGGCTGGTCGCATTGTCGGGCGGCAAGGACTCCTACGGCCTCCTTGCCATCCTGCTTGACCTCAAATGGCGCGGCCTCCTGCCGGTTGAACTGCTTGCCTGCAATCTCGATCAGGGCCAGCCGAACTTTCCGAAGCACATTCTGCCGGAGTTCCTCACCGGCCTCGGCATCGAGCATCGCATCGAATACAAGGACACCTATTCGATCGTTACCGACAAGCTGCCGGCCGGCGCTACCTATTGCTCGCTCTGCTCGCGCCTGCGCCGCGGCAATCTCTATCGCATTGCCCGCGAGGAGGGCTGCACGGCGCTCGTTCTCGGGCACCATCGCGACGACAGCCTCGAAACCTTCTTCATGAACCTCTTCCATGGCGGCAAGCTGGCGGCCATGCCGCCCAAGCTGGTCAACGACGAGGGCGATCTCGAAGTGCTGCGTCCGCTCATCTACTGTGCGGAAGAGGATCTGCAGCGCTTTTCGGATGCCATGCAGTTTCCGATCATTCCCTGCGATCTCTGCGGCTCTCAGGATGGCTTGCAACGCAATGTCACCAAGGCCATGCTGACGGACATGGAAAAGGCAATGCCCGGGCGCAAGGACGTGATGATCCGCGCGCTGGGCAATATCAATGCCAGCCACATGCTCGACCCCCGCCTGTTCGATTTTGCAGGCCTCTCCCTCAAGCCCAAGGACTCGTAATCTCATGAATATCGATCGTCTGGCCGCAATCCTCAAACAGGCTGCACAGCAGGAGATCCTGCCGCGCTTCCGGCGGCTCGACGATGGGATGATCCAGACCAAGACCGGCGCGTTCGACCTCGTCACCGAGGCGGACACCAATGCCGAGCGGGTCATAACCGCAGCCATCCTCGACCATTCACCGAATACGCAGGTCATTGGCGAGGAAGCGGTCGCGGCCAACCCGGCTCTGCTTTCCGCCAGCCTCGAGGATCGAATCACGATTTACGTCGATCCCGTTGATGGAACTGCCAATTTTGCCGGTGGCCTGCCGCTCTTCGCCGTCATGGCCGCGGTGGTGCAGAACGGGGAGACCGTCGCCGGTGTCATCTATGATCCCATGGGCGACGATTTCCTGATGGCTGAAAAGGGCTGTGGCACCTGGCAGGTGTTCCCCGATGGTCGTCGCATCCGCATGAAGTTTGCCGATCCGGTTCCTGTCTCCGAAATGGGTGGGCTGGCCTCCACGGGCTATCTTCCGCTGGAACAGCGCCGGGTGCTGATGGGCAATCTGGCCAAGGTGAAGATGTTCGGCAATTATCGCTGTGCCGGTCACGAATATCGTTTCGCGGCGGGCGGCAATGTCCACTTCCTCGGCTACGGCAAGCTCATGCCCTGGGATCATGTCGCCGGTGCACTGATGATGCGCGAGTGCGGGGCCCATGTCGCCAAGTTCGACGGCTCCGAATATCGCCCCGGCGATATCGAAGGCGGCCTCCTCGTCGCTCCCGACAAGGACAGCTGGGACGAACTCAAGCGCGAGATTTTTACTATCTGACCCAGCGGGGCGTCGAATGTCCGGCGTATGGCTCGTCGTCCTGGCAACGAATGCGTGAGGAAAAGGCATGTCGTTCCAAGCCTATCTCGACGCCGTGGAAACCAAGACTGGCAAGACGCCGCGCCAACTGCTGGACATCGCCCGCGCCAAGGGATTTGACGATCCCAAGATCAAGGCGGGCGAAATTCTCGACTGGCTCAAGACCGAATACGAGTTGGGACGCGGTCATGGCATGGCCATGGTTCACGTCATCAAGAAAGGCCCCGAAATCGACATCAAGCATGTCGGCACATCCGGTGTGCATCGGGATGAGAGCAACATGTTGTGGCTTGACGGCATAGCGACCAAGCCGGCCTGATTTGGGCCCCTTGCATCGACTCATAAGTCTGTGCTTATCTGTTGTCATGAACGAAGCGGAACTCTTCAAAGTCCTTGCCGACCCAACGCGGCGCGCCATTCTCGAGCGCCTCTCCGGTGCCGAGATGACCGCCACCGATCTCAGGGAAGGCTTTGCCATCTCCCAGCCGGCCATGTCGCAGCACCTCGCGGTGTTGCGCGGGGCAGGGCTGGTCGCCGAGCGTCGCGAGGGCCGTTACGCCCATTACCGGATCGCCCCGGACGGGTTCGCGCCGCTGCATCAATGGTTGGCGCGCTACCGGGATTTCTGGCCGAGCCGCATCGACAATTTGAGGGATGTGCTCAAGGAGATGGATCAGTGATCGACAGCAGAGAAGAGCTCACCTTCGAGACGGTTCTCGATGCGCCACCCGAGAAGGTCTGGCGCGCCCTGACAATCCCCGAATATCGCGACCGCTGGTTGCAGCAGCCTGATGACGTCAAACTGCACTTGGTCGCTGTCAACGCTAACAGTCTGCTAACATTTAGCTGGGTTGAGAGGGACGAAGAGAGCCTCGTGACAATCGAGCTCCATCCGACCAAGGATGGCGGCACTGCCTTCCGCCTGACCCATGTTCCCGTCCGCATTCCGGCCGCTGCCAACAGCAATGATCCTGGCACGACAATGGTGCGCGCCGCCTAATCAAGCCAGTTTAACGCATTGAAAAATAAGGGAGGTCGCCGATGCGCGACATGATGCAACTCGTCCCTATGGTGGTCGAGCAGTCCAGCCGTGGCGAACGCGCCTTCGACATCTACTCGCGACTCTTGCGCGAGCGGATCGTTTTCATCAACGGCCAGATCGAGGACACCATGTCCTCCCTGGTCTGCGCCCAACTGTTATTTCTTGAATCCGAAAACCCGGCTAAGCCCATCTATCTCTACATAAATTCGCCGGGCGGCGTGGTGACGTCGGCTCTGGCCATGTACGACACCATGCAGTTCATCAAGGCCCCGGTCGGGACCCTCTGCATGGGCATGGCGGCCTCGGCCGCGACCCTGATCCTCGCCGCCGGCGAAGCCGAGATGCGCGCCGTTTTGCCCAATGTTTCCATCATGTTGCACCAACCCTCTGGTGGCTATCAGGGGCAGGTAACCGACATCATGATCCATGCCGAGGAGAGCCTCAGGCTCAAGCGGCGGACCAATGAAATCTACGCAAAACACTGCGGCCGGAGCTATGAGGAGGTCGAACTGGCGCTGGAGCGAGACCGCTACATGGCGCCTGAAGAGGCCCAGGCATGGGGGCTGGTAGACCATGTCTACCAGGATCGGAGCCAGCTTCAGGGGCCGGCTCCCTCCGTCGGAAGTTAGTGTCCGGCGGGTTCGGCGGGCTGGTTATACTGCTCGCCGACCCCGAAAAGCTTGCCCTTCTCGGCGATGAGAACGCAGATCAAAGCCATGATTCCCATGCTCAAATAGCCACCGGCAATATTCGCGGCGGTGCCGTTGTAGTGCTGCCCGATATAGGTGCCGATCAGCGTGCCGCCCACGGTCTGGATAAAGGCGAAGGTTGCCGCCGCAGTGCCGGCAATCTTGCCGAGCGGCTCCATCGACAGCGAATTCATGTTCGACGTGGACCAGCCAAAGCAGAACATGACGATGGCAAGAAGCCCGTAAAAGGCCGGGAACGGCAGGAGATGGGTCAGGGCCAGCGCAAACATGACCGCGCCGGTCACCGTGTAGACAATGATGGCGCTGTGCGCGAGCCGGCGCATGCCAAGCCGGCGGACGACGCGGGAATTGGTGAAGGAGGACACAGCCATCAGCGCGCCGATGGCGGCGAAGGCGGGGGTGAACCACATGCCGACGTCATAGGCCTCCACATAGACCTGCTGGGCGGAAGTGATGAAGCCCATCAGCGCGCCGAACAGGAACATCCCGGCAAGCCCGTAGAAGAAGGCGGTACGGTTGGTGAATACCAGCTTGAAGCCAAGGGCAATGCCGCCAAAGCTCATAGGGCGGCGCTGTTCGACTGGCAGGGTTTCAGGCAGCTTGAGGAACGCCCAGAAGGCAATCGCCGCAGCCAGTACGCCCATGAACACGAAGATCGCCTGCCACGGACCGGTAAGCAGCAGGATCTGGCCGATTCCCGGCGCCACGATGGGCACAGCCATGAACACCATGAAGGTCAGCGACATGACTTCGGCCATTTCACGGCCGGAATATTTATCGCGGACCACGGCGGTGGTGACAACGCGCGCACTGGCCGCGCCGACGCCCTGGATAAAGCGCAGGGCGAGGAGCGTGGTGAAGTCCGGGGCAAAGACAGCGGCGATCGCCGCCACGACATAGAGCGCAAGCCCGGCAAAGAGTGGCGCGCGGCGGCCAAAACGGTCGCTCAGCGGCCCGAAGGCCAGCACCGCGATACCCATGCCGAGAGAATAGAAGGTGATGACGAACTGGCGTTCGTTTTCCGTGGTGATTCCATAGGCATCGCCCATGTAGGGCAGGGCGGGCAGCATCACGTCCACGGCGATGGCATTCATCGTCATGATAGCGGCGATCAATGCAATGAAATGCGGGCGCGAGAGCACCCTTGTGAAGTGATCCGACATACTAAAGCTCGATAGGAAGCTCGCCCGGAAGAGGGCGGTGCGAAGAGTGTTGATCGGACCATGAACCCGTCCGACCCACTTGGCAAGACTTTATCGGCAAAGGGCGATGCTTGATAAATCAGGCCGGCTTGAGCCCGAATTTTGGGGCACTGCGCTCATTTATGGGCATGTGGATCACCGCGGAGGCAAGGCCGAGCAGGATGCCGAGATACCAGACGAGGCTGTAGGAGCCGGTGTGGTCATAGACAAATCCGCCAAGCCAGATGCCGATGAACGAGCCAAGCTGGTGGCTGAAGAAGGCGACGCCGTAGAGCATGCCCATGTAGCGCGGGCCGAAGAACAAGGTCACGAGGCCTGCGGTCAAAGGCACCGTGGAGAGCCACAGGAGGCCCATGGCGGCGGCAAAGGCATAGGCCGTGACCTCGCTGACCGGCAGGATCAGGAAGGCCGCAATGGTCACGGCACGCAGGAAATAGATGCTGGCCAGCAGCATCTGCTTGGGCAGCCGGCTTCCCAGCCATCCCGACATCAGCGAGCCGACGATATTGAAGAGGCCGATGACCGCAATCGTCCAGCTGCCCACTTCCGGGGAGAGACCGCACTGCACCAGGTAGGCGGGCATGTGGACGTTGATGAAGGCGAGGTGGAAGCCGCAAACGAAAAAGCCGATGACCAGCAGGCGATAGGACCCATGGCCCCAGGCGCTGGACAGCGCTTCCATGAACTTGAGGTCTGCCTGGCCCGGAACCGACTCAGCGCGGCCGCGCAGGGCGCCGGCCAGCGGAATGATGAGCAGCAGCAGCAGCGCCAGCCAGACGAGCGCCATCTGCCAGCCGAAGGCATTGATAAAGCCCTGACCGACGGGAGCGAAGATGAATTGTCCGGCCGAGGACGCCGCGGTGGCGACGCCAAAGATGAAGCTGCGCTTATCGGCTGGCACGACGCGCCCGAAAGCCGCCATCACCACGCCAAAGGACGCCACGGCAATGCCGACGCCGGTAATGATGCCCGCGGTCAGGGTCAGGCTGAGCGTATCGGGCGAAAAAGCCATGCCGAGCACGCCGGCGGCATAAATCAGGCCGCCAAGCGCCAGGACCCGGCCGCTGCCATAGCGATCGGCAAGCCCGCCGGCGAAGGGTTGGGTGATCCCCCACACGAGGTTCTGCACGGCCATGGCCATGCCCCATTGCTCGCGGCTGAGGCCGAGATCCTCGGTCACCGGAAGGGTGAACAGCCCAAAGGCGCCGCGCGTGCCGAAGCCGATGGCGGCAATGATGCAGCCAGCGATGATGACGACGGGCAATGGAATTGCGAGGCGGGAGGGGGCAGCGCTGGACATGGCAAACACCGGAACGAAAGACGCGGGCGCAATCTACGCCCGCCGCATCATCACGCAAAGCAATATTGCGCAATGGCAGCTATCAAATCCGGTGATGGTGTGAGCTTTTGGAACGCTAGAGGAGATCAAAAAGAAGAAGGGTCCCAACGGTTTAGGTTGGGACCCTTCGAAACTGATTCAGGCAGATCAGGCGCTCTGCTTGACCGTGATACCAGCCTGTTCGAGGTGCGTCTGCAGCTCGCCGGCCTGGAACATCTCGCGCACGATATCGGCGCCACCCACGAACTCGCCCTTGACGTAGAGCTGGGGAATGGTCGGCCAGTTGGTGTAGGCCTTGATGCCGTCACGAAGCTCTTCGCTTTCGAGCACATTGGCGCTGCCGTACTCGACGCCGAGGTAGCCCAGGATCTGAACGACCTGACCGGAGAAACCGCACTGCGGGAAATCCGGCGAGCCCTTCATGAACAGGAACACGTCGTTGTTCTTCACCTTGTCGTCGATGAAAGCGTTGATATCGGTCATGGGAGTAGGCCTTTCGCAAAGTCCGGGTTCAAGGGCCGGCTGATGTTGGCTCTTAAATAGGATAGCGCCCGTTCACTGTCGAGGGCATCACGAAATTAGGCGCTAGGATTTCAGCCGCTCGGCGATCCAGGGGTGGGCGGTCACCACGTCATTGCCGGTGAAATGCGAAGTCTCCCAACCAGCCTTGCGGGCGACATCGAGCACCTTCTCGGTATCGTCGAAAAAGAGGGGCGGCTCATCGGAGGTGATCATGCGCTCATCGGCCATGGCGAAGAATTTCTTGTCGTATTTGGTCCGCCCGAAGCGGGCCGAATAGAACATGTCATCGAACAGCCCGCTAAGTTGGGCATTGTGCCAGATGAACTGCGCGCGGCTGTGGTCCTGGTTGGTGGCGAGATAGAGCCGCACATCTTCATGTGCCTTGAGACGGCGAACGATCTCAACCAGTTCGGTATTGGGGTTGAAATCGAAGCCCAGCCAGAGATCGAGCATGGCCATGGTCGAGCCCCTGTAGCCAAAGGCCTTGAGGCGTCGGTCGAGGGCCTCGACCATCGGCATTTCGCCGATCAGCACGCGCTTCATGAAAATGTCGAAGATGAACTCGCGCTGGAAGCGATCGGGATTGATACCGATATTTTGCAGCGCGGCGTCCCAGCGATCGCGGAGGTCGGGGCGGGCGTGATAGCCGTGCACGAGCACGCCATCGACGTCGAAAACAATCGCTCTGGCCAAACTCAGTCCTCGTCGTTGGTCTTGAAAATGCGGCGAATGCCATTGCCTTCGTGGGCCTCGCCTGAGAAGCGCGCAATCACGTGCAAATGGGTGTGAAAGACTGTCTGCCCGGCGACGGCGCCAACGTTCCAGCCAAGGGTAAAGCCCTCTGGATCTTCGTGGTCAAAAAGGGCGCGAGCGCTCGCGAGGGCAGCGGGAAAATCCTGCCACTCGTCGCTATTCATCTCAAAGGGCGTTTCGGTATGGCGTTTGGGAATGACAATCGCGCCGTGCGCAAAGCGCGTGTCGACATTGCGCAGAATGTAGAAGTGATCCGTGGAAGCGACCGGACTATCGAAGATAAGTTCGTTTTCGAGACAGAACCGGCAGCCTTCCGTCATTCGTCCATGGCCCCGAGGCCAATGAGGACAGAACGGGGAATTTTGAGATCCGCAATGACCTCGTCGTGATCTTCAAAACCCAGAAGCTCCCGCTGCACAAAGTAGCACCAAACAGCATCGCGGGCTTCGGCAAGGAGTGCCTTGGGTGCCGGATCAGCATCGAGGGCAGCGACGGCGTTCTTGACCCGCCGTTCCGCCGCCCCCAGTGAATTGGCCTTTTCCGCGAGTATCTCATGCTCGATCGCCGCAGTTCCGGCCTCGGGCCGGACCATGCGGATCAGATCGAGAGAGGCGCGCAGGCCCGACATTACTCGGGCACGTTGGTTTGCAGTGCCAGGGCATGGAGGGCTCCCCCCATGTCGCCCTGCAGGGCCGCATAAACCAGCTGATGTTGCTGAACGCGGGATTTCCCGCGGAACTGCTCGGAAATCACCGTCGCAGCATAATGGTCACCGTCGCCGGCCAGATCGCGGATTTCGATTTCCGCATCGGGCAGGGCGGCCTTGATGCGGCGCTCGATCTCACTGGCGTCCATTGGCATGTGCACTCTCCCCGTAATTCAAAAGCCGAACAGTTCGGCCCACGCCCTTGATATGGCATGGGCCTCCCGCGGCTTCAATATCGGGTGGGGGCTATTGCCCAGACGCGGCTTCGGCTTCCGGCTCGACGTCCGCGCCGATGCAGCATTCGGCGTCCGAGCGGGTGGCAAAATTGGCAAGGATGAAGTCGACGATCGGGCGGGCCTGGTCAGCCACTTCGGTAGCGTAGAGGCAGTCGAGCACATAGCCACGGCTTTGGGCCACTGTCTCGGTGTGCACGAGGGTCAGCGGCATGCCCATGGGAGAATCGGTGCTGGTGCCCTCGTAAATCAGCGCGGTGGCGTCCTGGAAGGCAGTGGTGCTGGCCGTGCCGAGCGCGAAGCCGGGGAGCGACTCGATCCAGCCCGCGGTGACCGCGTCGCGATCCAGTGCGCCGAGGGCACTTTCCGCCGTCCAGCTTGTGTCTTCCACCGGCACAACACTGAGCTCGCACTGCAGCGGGGCATTGGGATGATTGATGGTGAGGCTTTCAGAGGCCCCGCCTGTGGCGATCATGGTCTCTGGATAGATCAGCGTATAGGGCTGATCAGCGAGGATGGACCGGGTGATATTGACGCTCTGGGCCATGCTGGCCGCCGGCAGAAGCCCCATGCAAACGCCCGCCAGCGCCGCGACTGCCCAGTTCCGGTTCATTCGACTCTCCACAACCATTTTACGCCGCCCCAAGGTGAGCAAAGCCCCCCAAGAGCGGCGATCATATGGCACTGGATCGGATTCGAATACTCAGGCGGACATATAGTTGGGGAACCACGCTTCATGCGCGGTCCGCATCGCTGCCACCGAAAGCGGCTTCGCAGTACCAAGAATAAGTTCGCTGCCGCCGGTGGTGCCGATCCAGGGAGCCTGGATACCCAGAGCCTTGGCCTCGTTCCACAGCGCCAGGATTTCCTCGCCCTGCGGATCGAGATTGAGCGTCACGAGGTAACGGCCCTGATCCTCGGCAAAATACTGCAGGACCGGGTCATTGCCTTCGAGGTCGACGACGCGCGCGCCACGGCCGCCGGCAATTGCCATTTCAGCCAGCGCGACGCCAAGCCCGCCATCGGAAAGATCGTGGCAGGCGGTGACGACGCCGGAGCGGATCAGCTTGCGCACGAAGTCGCCGGTCTTCTTTTCAGCGGCGAGATCGACATGCGGTGCGTCGCCATCGCGACGGTCGAAGAGATCACGCAGATAGATCGACTGGCCGAGATGGGTGCCGCGCTCTGCCGGACCGCCGATCAAGAGGATTGGCTGGTTGTCAGCCACAAAACCGATGCGCACTGACTTCTCCCACTCGGGCAGGAGGCCCACGCCGCCAATGGTCGGAGTCGGCAGGATGCCGCGACCATTGGTTTCGTTGTAGAGCGAGACATTGCCCGAAACGATGGGGAATTCGAGGACGCGGCAGGCTTCGCCGATACCTTCGATGGCTTTGACCAATTGGCCCATGATTTCCGGGCGCTCGGGGTTACCGAAGTTGAGGTTGTCGGTAGCCGCCAGCGGCTCCGCGCCGGTCGCCGTCAGGTTACGCCAGGCTTCGGCCACGGCCTGCTTGCCACCCTCGTAGGGGTTGGCTTCGCAATAGCGCGGGTTGACGTCGGAGGTGAAGGCGAGGCCCTTGGTCTCGGCGCCATCGACGCGGATCACACCGGCGTCGCCGCCGGGGCGCTGCATGGTGTTGCCCTGGATCATGGTGTCGTACTGCTCGTAGACCCAGCGGCGCGACGAGCAATGATGACCACCGATCAGCGCCATCACGGCTTCGGCGATATCCATCTGCGGCACGTCGTCCTTGGCGAGAGCCGCCGGGATGACGGGCTCGGTCCACGGCCGATCATATTCAGGGGCCTCATCGCCGAGATCCTTGATCGGCAGATTTGCGACTTCCTCGCCCTGCCAGAGCACGCGGAACCGCAGATCATCGGTCGTCTTGCCGACGGTGGCGAAGTCGAGCTCCCACTTTTCGAAAACCTTGCGCGCTTCCGGTTCCTTTTCCGGATGCAGCACCATGAGCATGCGCTCCTGGCTTTCCGAGAGCATCATCTCGTAGGCGGTCATGTGCTCTTCGCGCACCGGCACCTTATCGAGATCGAGCTCGATGCCGAGATCGCCCTTGGCGCCCATTTCGACGGCCGAGCAGGTGAGGCCCGCAGCGCCCATGTCCTGGATGGCAATGACAGCACCGGTCGCCATCAGCTCGAGGCAGGCCTCGAGCAGGCGCTTTTCGGTGAACGGGTCGCCGACCTGAACGGTCGGGCGCTTTTCCTCGATGTCGTCGCCGAATTCGGCTGAGGCCATGGTGGCGCCGCCGACGCCATCGCGGCCGGTCTTGGCGCCGAGGTAAACCACTGGCAAGCCGACACCCTCGGCCTTGGAGTAGAAAATCTTGTCGGTATCAGCCAGTCCCGCCGCAAAGGCGTTGACGAGGTTGTTGCCATTGTAGCGGGCGTCGAATTCGACTTCGCCGCCGACCGTGGGCACGCCGAAGGCATTGCCATAGCCACCGACACCGGCAACGACGCCGTTGACGAGATGGCGGGTCTTTTCATGCTCGGGCGCGCCGAAGCGCAGCGCGTTCATCGCTGCTACCGGGCGTGCGCCCATGGTGAAGACGTCGCGCAGAATGCCGCCCACGCCGGTCGCCGCGCCCTGGTAGGGCTCGATGAAGCTGGGGTGATTGTGCGATTCCATCTTGAAGACGACGGCCTGGCCGTCACCGATATCGACAACGCCGGCGTTTTCGCCCGGGCCCTGAATGACGCGCGGGCCGGAGGTCGGCAGGGTGCGCAGCCACTTTCTCGAACTCTTGTAGGAACAGTGCTCGTTCCACATCGCCGAGAAGATGCCGAGCTCGGTATAGGTCGGCTCGCGGCCGATCAGGTCGAGGATCTTCTGATATTCATCCGGCTTGAGCCCGTGATCCGCAACCAGCTGCGGGGTGATGGCGATGTCGTTGCGAAGGGTCATCGGGTCGTTCCGTAGGGAGGCTCGGGGTAATATTCCATGGCGCGCTGGGTGTTGCGGGCAGTGTCCTGTCCGAACAGATGGCCCAGCAGCCACAATGACATGTCTATGCCGGCCGATACGCCGGCACTGGTGACGACGCCGCTGTCCTGCACATAGCGTTCGTCCTGGAGAAATTCGGTGTTGGGGGCGTGGGTGCGCACGAAGTCGATGCCGGACCGGTTGGTCGTGGCCCGGCGACCTTCAAGAAAGCCGATCTTGCCCAGAATTGCGGCGCCCGTGCAGACCGAGATGTGCCAGTTGACGTCGGCCATATAGGCGCGCAGTTCGGCCAGGAATTCGTCTTCCTTGACGAGGGTGCGCGTGCCCTTGCCACCGGGAATGATCACAGCGTCGGCAGGTGGGCGATCGGCCCAGGAGTGCGTCGCTTCGACGACCATGCCCTTGCCACAGACAATGCGCTTTTCCGGCCAGCCGAGCGTGAACACGTCGAGGCCCGCGCCAAGCAGCTTGGCCATGGAAAACACTTCCCACGGCCCGACGAAGTCGAGTTCTTCCACGCCGGGAAACAAGACGATGGCAATGGAGAAACCATGTTCAGCCATGGTGCGCCCTCCGAAAAATGCGCAGCTCGCCGGCCTGATCGCTCAGGATGATCCTCAGGCCGCCCGGTCGAGGAGTGCGGCGAAGAGAGCCCGGCCATCGTCGCCACCGTGAGCTGCCTCGATGAGGTTCTCGGGGTGCGGCATCAGGCCCAGCACGTTCTTTTCGGCATTCATGATGCCGGCGATGTTGTTGATCGAGCCGTTCGGATTGGTGCCCTCGGCATAGCGGAAGGCCACGCGGCCGTTGCCTTCAAGGCGCGCCAGCGTCTCGGCATCGGCAAAATAATTGCCGTCGTGATGGGCCACCGGGCAGCGGATGATCTGGCCCTTATGGTAACCACGCGTGAAGGGATTGTCCGTGTCGGTAACCTCGAGCTTGACCTCGCGGCAGACGAACTTGAGCGAGGTGTTGCGCATCAGGGCGCCGGGCAGGAGGCCTGCTTCGATGAGAATCTGGAAGCCATTGCAGACGCCGAGCACCTTGACGCCGCGGGCAGCACGTTCGCGCAGCTTGTCCATGATGGGCGAGCGCGCGGCGATAGCGCCGCAGCGGAGATAGTCGCCATAGGAAAAGCCGCCGGGAATGACGACCAGATCAACGTCCGGGATATCGGCGTCCTGGTGCCAGACGATGGCCGGAGCCTGGCCCCCGATCTTGGTCAGTGCCGCGATCATGTCGCGATCACGGTTAAGGCCCGGGAACACGATGACAGCTGCCTTCATCGGTGGATCCTCGCTCTGTCTGGGGAATGCGCGAGGCCCTTTTGGTTGGTCTTTGGCTAAAAGGCAAGACCCTCGGCCCAGTGGGGCAGTAAAACCTTTGGGGAAGCGCCCTGGCAGCATCGCGCCGGGGCCGCGGGCACAGGGCTACTCTGCGGGAGCCGGCGCGGGTTTGTTCCGGCGCGTGCCCGGAATATGGGCCCAGTCCGGCCGCTCGAAGAGGAATTTGCCAAAGCCGATTTTCTCTGTGATCCACCACAGGATAAGCGGGCCGCAGATGGCTGCCACCATTGTGAGCAGACTGACGATATTTGGCTCGTTGATGCCGACGGCCAGCAGCAGGATGCGGGCAATGCCCATGGGCAGGACGAAGGCGACATAGATCACGAGCGATTTCGTGCCCAACCAGCGCAACCAGTTCATCCACGGCAGGCGCACCAGCAGCGCCGCGGCGACCACGATGGCGACCGCACCGGCCATGGCTGTCACGAGGTGAATGCCGGGGATCGCCGCCCAGCCCATCTGGATGTGCACGGGGTCGAGCCGAAAACCGGGGCTGAAGACGAGGATGGCGTTGACGGCGGCCCAGGCGCCCAGCACCGCAAGGGCAGGGCCCACATTGTCTCCTGCCCACGCGGCGATCCGGAACAGGTGCGGCGCAAAGACATAGCCGGCGTAGAAATAGACAAAATAGGCGGCGAACTGATCGACGAGATAGCTGCCGGTCTGGACGGAAGCTATCTGCAGCAGCGCCGCGCCAACCAGCACGGCCCAATGCGGGATCTTGAACTGATGGAAGAGCTTGCTGGCGGCGCCCATGACGGCCAGCATGTAGATGAACCACAGCACGCCGTAGGGCTCGACAATCGCCATGGCCATGGCGCCGAGCGCCCCGCCGGGGTCGCGGCCGACGAGGGCGATTTTGAAGGCGATGTGGATGAAGGCCCATAGGGCGTAGAAATAGAAATAGTGCACGACGCGACGGTCGGCGAAGGCGCGCCAGGGCCGGTCGATCACCTGACTGAGGAAGAGCCCCGAAATCAGGAAGAACTCGGGCATGCGGAAGGGCATGGCGAACGCGATGGTCCAGTGCAGGAACCCGGTCTGGCCGGTGTCCTCGCCCACGCTCGATGCGCAATACATGATGACGACAAGAAAAATGGACAGGCCCTTGGCCATGTCCACCCAATCGTGGCGAAGTTGATCCCTGGCCATTCTGAGCTCCCTCTAGCTCAGGGAACACTAGCGCATGGCAAAGACCGGTGCGTTAAAGAGCGTTGGTAGGGGCAATCGCAAATGCGCGATTGGTAACCAAGCCGCTAAGCGGCTCAGTTCAGAGCGGAACCGAAGCGTAGGCCGCGAACAGCAGGCCGAGCGAGGCTACAAACATCACACAGAGGGCGAGAGTCTTACGCATGCTGAATTGATCCTGCGCCATTACGCGGCGCGCGACGGGGAGTATCGCTACAAACCGTTAAGCGAGAATTTCGATGGCGTAGTTTTCGATGACCGTATTGGCCAGAAGCTTTTCGCACATCTGTGCCAGCTGGTCCTTGGCGGCTTCGGCATCGGTGCCTTCGAGAGCAAGGTCAAAGACCTTGCCCTGACGCACGCCAGTCACCCCGGCAAAGCCGAGGCTGGCGAGGGAGCCTTCGATGGCCTGGCCCTGCGGATCAAGAACGCCGGCCTTGAGCGTGACGGTAACGCGCGCTTTCATCAAACTGCCCCGAATACTATTGAACCAGACGCGGACCAGTGGTCAGCGCGTTGTCGTTTTCCACCAGAATGCCCAGGCGCTGGGCGACTTCGCGGTAGTTCTCGACGAGACCGCCGAGACCTTCACGGAAGCGGTCCTTGTCCATCTTGTTGCGGGTCTTGATGTCCCACAGACGGCAATTGTCTGGGCTGATTTCGTCAGCCAGGACAATGCGCATCAGATCGCCTTCATAGAGACGGCCGAGCTCGATCTTGAAGTCGACGAGCTGGATGCCGACGCCCATGAACAGGCCGGTCAGGAAGTCGTTGATACGGATGGCGAGGCTCATGATGTCATCGAGCTCGGCGGGCGTGGCCCAGCCAAACGCGGTGATGTGCTCTTCCGAGACCATCGGGTCGCCCAGAGCGTCATCCTTGTAGCAGAACTCGATGATCGAGCGCGGCAGCTGCGTGCCGGGTTCGAGGCCGAGGCGCTTGCAGAGAGAACCGGCGGCATAATTGCGCACGATCACCTCGAGCGGGATGATCTCGACTTCCTTGATCAGCTGCTCGCGCATGTTAATGCGGCGCAGGAAGTGGGTCGGGATGCCCATCGAGTTGAGCTTGGTGAAGATGAACTCCGAGATCCGGTTGTTCAGCACACCCTTGCCGTCGATGACTTCGTGCTTGGCGCCGTTGCCAGCCGTCGCATCATCCTTGAAATACTGCACCAGAGTGCCGGGCTCAGGACCTTCAAAAAGGATCTTGGCCTTGCCCTCGTAGATTTTGCGTCGACGATTCATCGGGGATTCCGCTGCTCTGAAACTGCATCGCGTTAAGGCGGCTTCATGCGCCAGAACGGACCAAAAATGCAAGCCCTTTTGAGGGTGAGGGGCGTTTGCTGTGCAAACATGGCGGGCCGGGAGGAGCGTCTGCGGCCGGCGGGCCGTTGAATTGACAGGCTCGCCTGCCTACGTTCAGGGTGTGACAACCGGTATTGCCGGTGCATGCAACCGTAGGGAGACTGGAATGGGCGGTTTTGACGAGCGCAAGAAGGGCCAGGAAGCCAAGTACGCCTTCGACGCTGAAAAGCAGTTCAAGGCGGAAGCGCGCCGCAACAAGCTGCTGGGGATCTGGGCGGCCGAACTGATGAGCCTTTCGGGCGATGAAGCCAATGCCTATGCCGCTGAAGTGGTGGCTGCAGATTTCGAGGAAGCGGGCGACGAGGACGTGTTCCGCAAGGTTTCCGGCGACCTCAAGGCCAAGGGCGTCTCGGTTGGCGACGATGTGATTCGCCAGAAGATGCTAGCCCTGGCCGCTGAAGCCAACGCACAGATTGCCGCTGAGGGCTGATCGAGCCGGGCGGTTAAGATTTAGGGGAGCCGGCGGTGCCGGCTCCCTTTTTGTTATCCGATGGTGACGCTGGTCGCCTCATAGGCGGTGCCGTTCATCTTCCAGTGCACGGTCACCTTCTCTCCGGTCTTGAGGCCCGGGTCCTTGAAGGTCGCTGGCAGCTGGTAGGTCTTGCCGTCAGCCAGGGTCAGCGTGTGCGCCTTGAGGTCAAAGGCCTTCACCATGCCCGATATGGTCTGGTCCGCCGGTGCAGTAACCGCAGGTTTGGCTGCGGGCGTTACCGCGGAAGCAGCAAAGGCGGCGCCGGGTGCAGCTGCAACAAGGGCGATGAGGATGGGGGCGATATATCTGCGCATGATGGTCTCCATGCGTTCTTCGGGCGTGATGCCCAGCACGCCGATTTTCTGAACCCGTCGCGTCACGAATGCCATGGCATTCGCCGGCGGTTCCAAACCAGCGTGTCATTGGTCTAGGCCCGGCCAGCTGCCTTCTCAAGTTAAGAATACTTAATCCGAAAAGTGGTCAAAACGCCTTATTTTGCTTGGTCTTAGGAGAAATCTTGACGGCTTTCGGGCAGCTCCACGCTTGCCGGTCTCAGGGCGACTTTCGCGCGGTCATGGCCATGCCGATGGACGCGGGCATTACCGGGTCAAAGCCATATTTTGCGTAGAGGTGTCGGGCATCGCCGTCGGCGATCAGGCTCACATAGGCGCCCTCTGGCGCGTGGGTGCGGAGGCGTTCAGCGAGAGCCGACATGATCGCCTTGCCCAATCCCTTGCCGTGATGCTCGGGTTCAAGCGCAATATCAACGATCTGGAATGCGGTGCCGCCATCGCCGATGATCCGGCCCATGCCGATGGCCCGACCGTCCAGCATCACCGGCTGCGAACCAGCTCTTGGGCAGCCCGAGTTCGGCCTGTTCGATGGTCTTGGGGCTGAGCCCCGCAGCCACCCGCAGCCGGAGATAGTCCTCCACTGCGGGCGTCTGGTGGATGATCGTGTAGCCGCCCGTCATATCCGCTGCATGAGGCGGGTGAACATCATCAGGCCCTCGGGCCAGGGGCCATGGCCGCTGTCGAGATTGATATGGCCCGCCTCACCGGCATTGTGAAATTCCGAGCCCCAGGCGCCTGCCAGGTCGGCGGCCGTTTCGAGCGCGCAATAGAAGTCGGTCGAGGAGGCCACGAGCAGCGACGGAAAGGGCAGGGGGTCACGCGGAAGCGGTGCGAAATCCCGCACGGCTTCGGGTGCATTGTCGCGATAGACGTCGGGTGGGCACACGAGGAGCGCGCCCTTCACCTTGCCGTCTGTGAGCTGCGCCGCGGCCTTTGCTACTGCGATGCAGCCCAGCGAATGGGCGACGATCACCACCGGCCGCTCAGCAAGCTCCACGGCCTTGACGATCGCGTCGACCCAATCCTCCGGATCCGGATCGTCAAAATCAGCCTGCTCGACGATGGACGCGGTGCGCATCTTCTCGGCCCAGCGCTGCTGCCAGTGCCCCGGTCCTGAATTGTGCAGGCCGGGGATGATCAGGATGTCGGCGTCAGAGAGCTTCATTTTCCGAACACGCGGGCAAAGATCGTGTCGACGTGCTTGAGGTGGTAGGCGTCGTCGAACATGGCGTGGATTTGTTCATCGGACAGAGTCACTTCCGGGTCAGCCTTGAGGTTGGCTGCGAAGAGACCGGCGCGGTCGCCATTGTGCTGCCAGACCTTCATGGCGTTGCGCTGGACGGCCGCATAGCTGTCTTCGCGGCTGTAGCCGGCCTGGGTGAGGGCGAGCAGCATGCGCTGCGAATTGTGCAGGCCGCCGAGCAGGTCGAGGTTCTTGCGCATGTTTTCCGGGTAGACGACGAGCTTGTCGATGACGCCGGTGAGGCGAGCCAGCGCGAAGTCGAGGGTGACGGTCGCGTCGGGGCCGATCATGCGCTCGACCGAGGAGTGCGAGATATCGCGTTCGTGCCACAGCGCGACGTTTTCGAGCGCCGGGGTCACCATGCCGCGCACGAGGCGGGCAAGACCGGTGAGGTTTTCGGTCAGCACCGGGTTGCGCTTGTGCGGCATGGCCGACGAGCCCTTCTGGCCGGGGGAGAAATATTCCTCGGCTTCGAGCACTTCGGTGCGCTGCAGGTGACGGATTTCGACTGCGACGCGCTCGATGGAAGAGGCGACGACGCCCAGCGTTGCAAAGAACATGGCGTGTCGATCGCGCGGGATCACCTGGGTTGAAACCGGCTCGATCGAAAGGCCGAGCTTTTCCGCCACATATTCTTCCACCGACGGGTCGATATTGGCGAAGGTGCCGATAGCGCCGGAAATGGCTGCGGTGGCGATTTCATCGCGGGCGGCGACGAGGCGCGCACGGTTGCGGGTGAACTCGGCATAGGCTTCGGCCAGCTTGACGCCAAAAGTGGTCGGCTCGGCGTGGATGCCGTGGCTGCGACCGATGGTGATGGTGTTCTTGTGCTCATAGGCACGACGCTTGAGGGCTTCGAGCAGCGCATCGACATCGGCGATGAGGATATCGGCGGCACGCTTCATCTGCACGGAGAGCGTGGTGTCGAGGATATCCGAGGAGGTCATGCCCTGGTGCACGAACCGGGCGTCTGGGCCGACGATTTCCGACAGGTGTGTCAGGAAGGCGATGACGTCGTGCTTGGTGGTGCGCTCGATCTCGTCGATGCGCTCGACGTCAAAGCCATAGTCACCCAGCTCAGCCTTGCGGGCGTTCATCACTTCCCAGATCTTGTCGGCGCTTTCCTTGGGCACGACACCGAGCTCTGCCAGCTTGGAGGTCGCATGCGCCTCGATTTCGAACCAGATCGCGAAGCGGGTCTCGGCCGACCAGTTTGCCACCATTTCGGGACGGGAGTAACGCGGAATCATGGGGTTAGCCTCGGCTGGTGAGAATTTGATTCAGGTGGAGGCAGCCTTTCTCGGCCGCCTCTGTGACATTTGTCAGGCAATGATGCCGGTGGCTGCATCACGGATGGCCTTGATGCGCGCTGCGTAGGTCGTGGGTTCATTGCCGGCATAAACGGCCGAGCCCGCCACGAGCACATTGGCGCCCGCCTTGGCGACTTCGCCGGCATTGGCAGCGGTCACGCCACCGTCGACTTCGAGATCGATATCGCGCCCGCCGATCAGCGCCTTGGCCTGGCGGATCTTGTTGAGGCTGTCGGGAATAAAGCTCTGCCCGCCAAAGCCCGGGTTGACGCTCATCACCAGCACCAGGTCGACATCGTCGATCACATGCTGGATTGCCGAAACCGGCGTTGCCGGGTTGAGAGCCACGCCGGCCTTCTTGCCAAGGGCGCGGATGGCCTGCAGCGAACGGTGCAGATGCGGGCCGGCCTCGGCGTGGACCGTGATGATATCGGCGCCGCCCTTGGCGAAGTCAGCCAGATAGGCATCGGCCGGTGCGATCATCAAATGGCAGTCGAAGACCTTGTCGGTCACGCCGCGCACGGACTTCATGATCGGAGCGCCAAAGGAGATGTTCGGCACGAAGTGGCCGTCCATCACGTCGATATGGATATAGTCAGCGCCGCCGGCGACAATGGCCGCCACTTCATCGCCCAGCCGAGAGAAATCGGCCGACAGAATAGATGGGGCGATGCGAATGGGGCGGTTGGCCATGGCAGGCAGCTCTCAGAAAAGGGGAGATGAGGCTGCTATAGGGCCGGTATGCGCCGTGGGCAAGGCTTACCCCGCTATACAATGGTTGGACAAAGCGAGGGGCGACGCCCGCCTCAGGCCACCGACCTGCGAGATGCCGTTTCGGGCTCGGTACTGAAAATGTCCACGATCTGGTCAAGCTCGTTGGCCTGGGCCTCCGACTGAGAGATCGAGGCGTTCATCTGCTCGACGAGTGCGGCGTTGTGCTGGGTCATCTCGTCGATAGCGCGCACGGCCTGGCTGACCTCGAGGACGGACTGTGCCTGTCCGCTGCAGTGTTCGGCAATGACCTCCATAATGGTCATGTTGCTTCGCGCTGTCCCGACCATGACCGAGAGCTGGCCGGCGGCATCGGCGACCAGTTTGGTGCCGCCCATGATGTCTGCCGCACTCTGCTCGATCAGCGTCTTGATTTCGCCCGATGCTTCTGCGGCGCTCTGCGCGAGGCGCCGCACTTCCACGGCAACGACCGCAAAGCCCTTGCCAGCCTCGCCGGCGCGCGCCGCCTCCACCGATGCGTTGAGGGCCAGTAGATTGGTCTGGAAGGAGATGTCGTCGATCAGCTTGACGATATCGGCCACTTTCTTGGACGATTCCGTCATGCGCTGCATGGCCTCATTGGCCTGATGCATCACCTGGCCGCCTGCATCGGCGGCACGGCTGACTTCCAGCGCCATGGCGTTGGCCTCGCGCGCCTGTTCAGCATTCGCCTCCACCGTCTTGGCCAGTTCAGAGATAGTGTCGGAGGTGTGCATGATGGTGGCGCTCTGGCGGGATGTGCGCCCCGAAAGATCGTTGGCGCCCGAGAGGATGTCGGCTGTGGCGTGTTTGAGGGAGGCCGAGGCGGTCTTGAGCTGGTCGACGATCTCCCCCAGTGTTTCGGCCACGGCATTGGTGTGGCCCTGAAGATCGGCGAAGACGCCGTGGAATTCGCCCTCGACACGCCGCGTCACGTCGGCCCGGGCGATCGACTGCAGCACGTCCAGTGTAGCGCCGAGACCGCGGCCGATTTCGTCGACCAGCCTGTTGGTGGGCGCCAGCCAGGTCGTTGAGTGCTTCATGTCCGTAGTCACCGGAAAGGCGCCGCGAGAAATCGCCGACGAGGCCTTCTTCCACCACCATGGCGAACTCGCTTTGCAGCTGCGCCATCTGGGTGACCTGTCGGGCGCTGGCCTCGGCGGTCTCGCTGGCCCGCCTTGCGCTTTCGCGCGCTTCCTCTGCGCTCATGGCAGCGTCCTCGGTCCGCTCGTCGGCGATGCTGAGTGCTGCATTGGTGTTGATGGTCATCCAGATCAGCGCCGCCGCTTCGGCGACGAGAATGACCGCATGAAGGAGAATCCGGTCGAGACCACCGGCGCCGTAAAAGACGAGGTCGCTGAGCAGCAGCCCCAGCGCCAGATGGTGCACTGCGACGAGAGCTGTGCCGATGAGAATGGAGCGGATATCATAGAGCAGGGAGCACATGGCGAGGGCCGCGAAGAAGGCCATGTGCATATCGATCTGCATGGGGTGGCCGCGCATGGCGATCAGCACGGCGGCGATTTCCCCCATCAAGACGGCGACCACGAGGTGCCGCCCGGCCGGACGCAGCCGCACCAGGATCAGCCCGACGGCCGTCAGCGCAGCGAGGCCGAGAGCGAGTGCCGAACCTGATCCGAGTTGTCCAAAGCGAATGAATTCCGTTGCCACGGCGGCGATGGCCAGAATGGCGACCAGCCCGGTCAGGGCGAGAAGAACCCTCGTTCTGAACAGCTCGAGACTCATGCTTGCTCTCCTTCGATTTGTCCGCAAAGGCCGCGGGCGGCCGTGGTGAGCCAGGCGCCGTTGTCCCGGACCCGCTGGGCAAATCCGGGGTCAGAGGCGACGGCAACGATGACATTTGAAAAGCGCGTACCGCCGGCGAGCGCGCCGCCAGCGTCGATTATCGCCGACACAGCTTCAGCTTCGCTCGTCCATGGCGGAAAAACGACACCAAACTCACCCTGGTCGGGCGGCAGGTGGTGGCCGATGGCAAGAAATAGAAAAGTCATCAGCGCGGCCGCCGAGGAAAGCAGGCCCGAGAGCAGTATATCGTTCTTCGACGTCGACTGCGTTTTCATCGGAACAGTCCAAGCTGTTGCGGGGATACGCTAACACTGGGTCTGGATCTGACTAAATTCTGTTCTTCGACTGTATGACTAAACACTGAATAACATTGTAATCATTGTTTCAGTACTCATCGCCGGGCGGACTAGCGGCCGGTGCGGTGGTGTCAGGGTCGCTCAATTTAATGCGATGCGGCAGACGGGCTCATTGCATTGGGCGGCAATACCGCTACACCGGGGCCCAACCAGGAGCGTCAATTTTGGAATTTTCCCTACCTCTGATTATCGGGGCCGGTGTTCTGAGCTTTCTCAGCCCCTGCGTACTGCCGCTGGTGCCGCCCTATCTTACCTATATGAGCGGCGCGAGCTTTGAGCAGTTCCGCGATGAGTCCAAGTCCGGCAGCCCGCTGCAGCTGCGGGTGGCGATCACCTCGCTGTTCTTCATCCTCGGCTTTTCGGTGGTCTTCATCACGCTTGGCGCCACGGCGACTGCCTTCGGTCAGGTGTTCCGTCAGCTCCTGCCGATCCTGACGCCAGTTGCGGGCGTCGTGATTATCGCCATGGGCCTCCATTTCCTGGGGGTCTATCGCATCGGATTGCTGGACCGGCAGATTCGCCACAATGGTCCCGGCGTTGCCTCGGGGCCGCTGGGCGGGTTTCTTCTCGGCCTCGCGTTCGCCATCGGCTGGACGCCGTGCATCGGGCCGGTGCTCGCGGCGATCCTCTCCGTCGCGGCCAGCCAGGAGACGGCCTGGGAAGGCGCATCCCTCCTTGGGCTGTATTCGCTCGGACTTGGCATTCCCTTCTTCCTCGCCGGCATGGCGATCGGGCCGTTCCTCACCTTCTTCGATAGTTTCAAGCGTCACCTGCGCACTGTCGAGAAGATCATGGGCGGGCTGCTGGTGGTTACTGGCGTTTTGTTCCTCACCGGCAATTTCACCCGCATTTCCTTCTGGTTCCTCGAGACATTCCCGGTCCTGGCTACTTTCGGCTGACGGTAAGCTGCGCTTAACCGTCCGCCTAATCTCTTGCGCGCGCTGGCTTTGATTTGAAATTGTTCAGTCCGGGTTTACCGGCCTGCGGCACACTTGCTGCAGGGACAGGGCGAGAATGATGGTGGCTGCCGGAGCAAGTGAGGAGGCGATAGCGCGTCTCGGCGACGAGACGCCGAGCGCATTAACGGCTTCTGCCAGCGATTTGCCGCTATCTAGCGGCGCCCTGACGGTTTCCGTCACCAACCGCATCGAAGATGTCGAAGCCATCTGGCGCGCGCTCACCGCCGAGCGCATCGAATCGCCGGGCCAGAGCTATGACTTCATCCGCCTCTGGATCGCCGATCGACAAATCGACGAGGACGATCAGCGCTATGTTGTGGCCCGCCTCGACGGCGCCCCGATCGCGCTCCTGCCGCTCCACCGGCGTCGGCGGAACGGGCTCTTCATCTACACCTGGTTCCCCAGCAGCCATGTCGGCTGCTACGCACCCATTTCAGACTACACCGCTCTCGAGCGTCTTGGCGCCGATGGGCGCCGCGCGCTCTGGCAGGAGATGATCGGCAAGCTCGACGGCGCCGATGCTGTCTACCTCCGCTCCATTCCGACCGAGATCGCCGGCTATACGGGATTGTTCGACGAACTGGGCGAAGCCCTCACTGTCGAGACCCTCTACCGGGCCGAGTTCACCTCCTGGGAGCAATGCGATCAGGTGCAGCGCAGCCGGACCCGCCGCAAGCATGACCGGCAGCAGGGCGACCGGCTCGTCGCGCTTGGCGATATCGGTTTTGAGCTGGTTACCGATCCACTGGCGGGCACCGAGGCCATCGGCGTCATGTTCCGCCAGCGGTCTGCGCGCTTCCGCGCCCAGGGCATTCGCGACATCTTCGTCTGCGACAATCTCGTGGGCTTTTACCTGCGCGCCATGCAGCCCGGCTCCGGGGTGGACGTGCGCCTCCACGTGCTGCGTCTCAATGGCGAAATCGTCGCCGTCCGCTACAACATCGTCCATGGCGATCGCATGTTCTGCCTCATCTCCTCGATGAGCGACGACCCGCAGATCCAGATCGGGTCTCCCGGCAAGCAGTGTCTGTTGCGGGTCATGCAGTCTGTGTTCGACGCGGGTTTTACCATGTTCGACATGGGCTCGGGGTTCACCGACGAAAAGCGCCACTGGTGCAATGTGCAGACGCCGCTGCGCCAGCACTATGTCGGTATTACCCGCAAGGGTCAGGCTGCAGTCGGGCTACACCGCAATTTTCAGCGTCTGCGCGCCTGGGCCAAGGCCCACCCGACCATCAAGAATGGGTTGCGCCATGTCCGGCAGATTGCCGACCGCCTGGTCCCGAACCGTCCCGCTTCAGAATAATTTCAGCCCCTTGAGCGAAGCATGTCCGGATCGACCGATGATGATGTGGTCGTGCACGGTAATTCCCATCGGCTTGGCGATCTCGGCGATTTCCTTGGCCATGCGCACGTCGGCAGCCGATGGCGCCGGGTCGCCCGAGGGATGGTTGTGGACAAGGATCAGCGCGGTTGCCGAGAGCTCCAGCGTGCGCCGGATAACTTCGCGGGGATAGACCGGCGTGTGGTCCACGGTGCCAACCTGCTGCACCTCATCGGCGATCAGCCGGTTCTTCTTGTCGAGAAAGAGGATGCGGAACTGCTCCACCGTCTCATAGGCCATGGCGTTGTGGCAGTAGTCGATCAGCTGCGTCCATGACGAGAGGATCGGCTTTTCCTTGTCGACCTTGTCGCGGCCATAGCGCTGCGCCACGGCCTGCATGACCTTGAGATGGTGATGGAGGTTTCGCCGAGCCCCTTCACTTCGGCGAGACGGGCAGGGGGCGCACCCAGCACTTCCGAGATCGAGCCGAAGCGGGCGAGGAGGTCCTTGGCCAGCGCCTTGGTGTCGCGCTGGGGGTTCGCCATGTGGAGCACAAGCTCGAGAAGTTCGTAGTCGGCGAGACGGCGCCACCGAGGAGATTGAAGCGCTCCCGCGCTCTTTCGCGGTGGCCAAGATAGTGCGGCTTGGCCACCGCTTCAGACAGGCCCTTCGATTTGGCCCTGTCTTCGCTCACTGGCTGCTCCGCGCCGCCAGCGGGTTGAAGAGACCTCCGGGGGAGAGCGTGAAGATCTCATTGCCCGTTTCGGTGATGCCGATCGAGTGCTCGCACTGCGCCGAGAGGGTCCGGTCGCGGGTCACGGCGGTCCAGCCATCGGAAAGGATTTTGACGTGCGGCTTGCCCAGATTGATCATCGGCTCGATGGTGAAGATCATGCCGGGCTTGAGCGGCGCACCTGTTCCGGGGGTGCCGAAATGGAGGATGTTCGGCTCGTCGTGGAACAGCCGGCCGACGCCATGGCCGACGAAGTCGCGCACCACGCTCATGTCCTGACCCTCGGCCACGGCCTGGATGGCAGCACCGATGTCGCCAGTGGTGTTGCCCGGCTTCGCGGCGGCCAGGCCGGCTTCAAGGCTGGCATAGGTGACTTCGATCAGGCGCTCGGCCTTCCGGCTGATGTCGCCCACCGCGTACATCCGGCTCGAATCGCCATACCAGCCGTCGACGATGAGGGTGAGGTCGATATTGACGATGTCGCCGTCGCGCAGGCCGCGTTCATCGGGAATGCCATGGCACACCACGTGATTGATCGAGGTGCAGAGCGAATGCCGGAACCCCTTGTAGAACAGGGTGGCGGGCAGGGCGCCGTTATCGCGCGCGAATTCATAGGCAATCTGGTCGAGCTTGGCGGTTGGCACGCCCGGCTCGACATACTCGGTCAAAATGTCCAGCGCCTGGGCGGTCAGCTGCCCGGCCTTGCGCATGCCGGCAAAACCGTCCTCGCCGTGCAGCGGGATGATGCCTGGGGTGCGGCGGGGCTGGGTGGACGCTTCGACGTAGGTAACCATAGAGAACTCCGGTATTCAAAGGCCAACCTAGTCATTTGCTTTCGGGATTAAAAGGCCCCAGCCGCTTGACGCAACCTTGCGCTGGTAGCATTCCTCAGGGCCCACAGTGATGGAATGCCCAATGTCGAGCCAATCCCGCGTTACTGCCGGTCTTCTGGTGATCGGTGACGAAATCCTCTCCGGTCGCACCAAGGACGTCAATATTGGCGCGGTGGCCGACTTCTGCACCGATCTTGGGATCGACCTGACCGAAGTTCGGGTGGTCAGCGACGTGGAAGAGAGCATTGTCGAGGCGGTCAACGCCCTGCGCGCCCGCTATACCTATGTCTTCACCACGGGCGGCATTGGCCCCACCCACGACGACATCACCGCCGACGCCATCGCCAAGGCCTTCGGCGTGGCCCTGCCGATCAATGCCCAGGCGCGCGAAATGCTCGAGGCGCGCTGGAAGCAGACCGGAACCGAGGTGAATGAAGCACGCCTGCGCATGGCGCGTATTCCCGAGGGCGCCGATCTCATCGTCAATTCCGTCAGCGCCGCGCCTGGCTTCCGCATCGGCAATGTCCACGTGATGGCCGGCGTGCCAGTCATCATGCGCGCCATGCTTGAAGCGCTGGCTCCCACTCTCAAGGGCAGCAAGAAAGTGCTGTCGGTCACCGTCAAGGCGGCGGTGGGCGAGGGGACGGTCGGCGGTCCATTGGCCGCGCTCCAGGAACAGTATCCGGACGTCAAGATGGGCAGCTATCCACAGATGGGTGGCGACCGGGTGATGACCGAGCTCGTGCTGCGCTGCGCCGACGAAGCCCTGCTGGCCGAGGCCGCCGAGAAGGTCCGCGCCATGGTAGACGCTGCACATGCAAAAGCAGGAATCGCGCCGCCCGACGCACAATGATTGGCGTCGGCCCCGAGCTTTGCTAAGGACAGGCTCGAAAAATCCAGATTCAGGGCGTTGGCCCACCCCCGCCCAAGGAGAGATGCGTTGAGCAATCCGAACCAGAAGTCCTTCCCCGTCACCTGGGACCAGTTCCACCGTGACAGCCGCGCGCTGGCCTGGCGCCTGGCCGGCATGGGTACGTTCGACGCCGTTGTCGCCATTGCCCGCGGTGGCCTCGTGCCCGCAGCAATCGTCGCGCGCGAACTCAATATTCGCACCGTCGAAACCGTCTCGGTCAAGAGCTACGACCATCAGAACCAGAGCGGCATCAAGGTGCTCAAGGAAATCAGCCCACAGGTGCTCGAGCTTGCTGCCAATGGCGGCAAGGTTCTGATCGTCGACGATCTGGTCGATACCGGCAACACTGCCCGCGTCGTCCGCGAGATGCTTCCCGGCGCCCATTTTGCCACCGTCTATGCCAAGCCCAAGGGCCGCGAGCTGGTCGATACCTTCATCACCGAAGTGAGCCAGGATACCTGGATCTTCTTCCCGTGGGATCTCGACGTTGCCTATGTCGCTCCGATTTCGGGCGGCACCGACTGACCTTTCCGACAATGCGGGCGTGGTGAAATTGGTAGACACAAGGGACTTAAAATCCCTCGCTTCGGCGTACGGGTTCGATTCCCGTCGCCCGCACCAGACTTTGACGAGACAGACATGATTGAACCTATTGCAACCGGCGTCGCGCCATCCTCGGCTCCCATCAATGACGCGGTGCGTGCGGGCAAGCATGTCTGGCTCGTGGCCGTCGCCGAAGATCCGGTGACCGGCGAAATCCTCACCGGCGACATCGAAGAGCAGGCGCGCCGCTGCATCCAGAACCTGGAGATGGGCGTGAAGGCGGCCGGCGGTGCGCTGACGAACATCGTTATGATCCAGATCTTCCTCATCGACAGCGCCGACGCGCCGGGCATGAACAAGGTCTATCGCGAGTTCTTTACCGCCCAGCCGTTCCCGGTCCGCGCCACTGTCGTCGTCAAGGAGCTGCTCGCCAAGGGCCTGCGTATCGAAATGACCGCAACGGCGGTTCTCGACTGATGCTGCTCAAGCGCGACCTGCTCGAGGACATCAAGGCCGGCAAGGTTGATCTGGTCTTCCGGCGCTGGAACCGTCAGACGGTCAAGGCCGGGGGCACGCTCAAGACCAAGGTCGGCCTCCTCGCCATCAAGGCGATCACCGACATGAGCCCCGATGATGTCACCGAGGCCGAGGCGCAACGCGCCGGCTTCAAGGATGTGGCTGATTTCCGCCGCTGGCTCGACACGATGAAAGAGGGCAGCGTCTTCCAGAAGATCGAAGTCGGCTATATCGGCGACGCCGAGTAGGGCGTCCCTCAGCCGTTACCGTCTGACTAAAGAAAACGCACCCTCCGCACCGTCATTGCCCGGCTTGTCCGGGCAATCCGTCTTTGCGGGAGCATGGACCACCCGGAGAGGCCGGGTGGTGACTATTCGGTTGCAGGGCAGCAAGCGGCGAGGGGCGCCGACTACGCGGTCAGCGTCCGGTCACCAAAAAATTCAAAATGGCGTCGGTGCGACGAAGGTCATGAACTCTTCCGTCGTCGGATGGGTGAAGCCAAGTTCGGCAGCGTGCAGTTGCAGCCGGTCGGCCGCGCGCAGCACATCACCATCGGCATAAAACGCATCGCCCAGAATCACATGGCCCAAAGCCTTCATGTGAACGCGCAGCTGGTGCGTCCGTCCCGTCAGCGGCACGAGGCGAACGCGGGTGACATTGTCCTCGCGTTCCAGCACCTGCCATTCGGTCTGCGCCGAGCGCCCGTTCTCATAGTCGACACGCTGGCGCGGCTTGTTTTCCCAGTCGGTCGCGAGCGGCAGATCGATAAGGCCCGTGTCCTCGGCGATGATCCCGGCGACCCGGGCGACATAGCTCTTGGTGGTCTTGCGATGCTCGAACTGGCTGCCGATGCGGCCATGAGCACGCTTGTTGAGCGCCATCACCAATACGCCGGACGTATCCTTGTCGAGGCGGTGGCACATGCCGGCCGTCGGCCAAGTCTGGCGCGCCCGGTGCTCGATGCAGTCCCACAGCGAGGGATCCTTGCCGGGCACGCTGAGCAGGCCAGACTGCTTGTCGACGACAAGGATGTCGTCATCGACGTGAAGGACATTGAGATAGGGATCGGTCGGGGGAAAATAGTCGACCAGTGTGGGCATGGGTCCGGGCATGGGCATGGCTGTACCAGACTGCGGATGGTTCCGCCAACCGGTGTGCACAATCTGTTGAGGGAACGAACAGGGCTTAACAGAAGTTATCCCTGCAAGTTTCAACACCAAGGAGGTTCTCATGAACAAGGATCAGGTAGACGGCGCTGGCAAGCAGATCAAGGGCGCAGTCAAGGACGCTGTTGGCGGCCTTACCGGCGATGCGAAGCTCCAGGCCGAAGGCAAGCTGGACAAGGCCGAGGGCAAGGTTCAGCAGAAGGTCGGCGATGTGAAGAATGAGGTCCGCAAAGCCCTCGACGATTGATCGGCCCCAAGCTGAACAAGGAGAGGCCCCGACATCTGTCGGGGCCTTTTTTATGAGAAGCTGTAGTGGAACCGCGCGCACCCGCTCCCGAGCGCTTTGGCCGAGATCAGCTTCGGACTGCTCCGTAGCCCAGTTGGCGGAAACAGGGGGATGCCGCCCCCCAGGATTTCCGAGATCACATAGATTTCGAGTTCATCGAGCGCCCCGCGTTCCATGAAGGCCATCTGCAGGCGGCCCCCGCCGACCATCCAGACGTCCCCATCATCCAGGCCGCGCAGTTCGCGAACAAGATCATCGACGTTCTCGCGGGTTTCGAGGGTGCCTTTCGGCTCTTCAATCGGCCGCGACGTGACCACCAGTACGCGCTGGTCCGCATAGGCCCAGGGCCCGCCATGCTCGGCTACCCAGTCATAGGTCGAGCGGCCCATCACCACGGTGCGGATGGACCTGATGAAATTCTCATAGTGGTGCTCGCCGAGATCGAGATCGGCGCGCTGGGTCAACCAGTCGAGGTTTTCCTGCCCATCGGCGATGTAACCATCGAGGCTCGTGGCGATATATCCAACAATCCTGGCCATTTTTTCTCCCCTTCTGCCCGGTCTCTTAGCGTTTGCCGGGTGACAGAAGCTGTCAGCATCGGCCGGTGATGCTGCTCCGCCGCTGGCGGGACCCGCCTCAAAAGCCTATGCTGGAGCGATGGAGACCACGACTTTTCCCACCGCGCTGGGCATATTCGGCCTTGGTTGGACCGACACCGGTCTTGCCCGCGTGCTGCTGCCCGATGATGACGAAGCAGCCCTGCGCGAACGGCTCGGCCGTGGCGGCGCCGAGGCGGGTGATCCACCGATCTGGGTCGAAACCCTCATGGGTCGGATCGAAGACTACGCCGATGGCATCGCGGTTGATTTCAGCGGGGTGCCGCTCGATCTCTCCGGCCTGCCGGAGTTCCATCGCCGCGCCTACCAGCTCCTTCTCGGTTACGGGTGGGGGCAGGTGACCACTTATGGCGAGATGGCCCGCGCGCTGGGCGATGTGGGTCTCTCGCGCGCCGTCGGGCAGGCCATGAGCGCCAATCCCATGCCGCTCGTCATTCCCTGCCACCGGGTTCTGGCCAGCAATGGCAAGGCCGGTGGCTTTTCAGCTCCTGGCGGGGCGGCAACCAAGCAAAAAATGCTGGCCCTCGAGGGCGTGACCATCGGCGCGCCACCGGGCCAGATGAATTTCGGATTTTAGCTATGGCCATTGAAATCGAGCGCAAGTTCCTGGTGACCGGCGATGGCTGGCGCGGGGCGGCAACCAGCAGTTCGGCCCTGCGCCAAGGCTATCTCTCCACCAATGCCAAGGCCACGGTCCGCATCCGCATCATCGACGACGCCCGCGCGGTCCTGACGCTGAAGGGCCCCACGAGAGGCATCAGCCGGGCGGAGTTCGAATATGACGTGCCGCTCGAAGAGGGCAGGGCGCTGCTCGAGATGGCGCGCCCCGAAGTTGTCGAAAAACGCCGTTACGAAGTGCCCTTTGGCGGCCTCACCTGGGAGGTCGATGTCTTCGAGGGCAGCCATGCCGGTCTCGTCATGGCTGAAGTCGAACTGACCGATGCCGCCCAGGACATTGCACTACCCGACTGGGCGGGCCGTGAAGTCAGCCACGACGACCGCTACGCCAATGCCAGCCTGTCGCGCAATCCGGGCGTCCCCGCGACCATCTGACAGGGCACGAGACAGAATGGGCTGCCAGAGGTGGGCGATACGGCGGCTTTGGCGTAAGGGACAGCCAACCATGCCTGATGTGCAGGCCACGATTCGAACGGAGACACGACCATGCTGATCACAGCCGAAGACCTAGAGGCTATCGTATCCGGACAGGTCGACACGGCGTTTCGGCGCTGGGAGAAGCCGACGGTAAAGGCCGGCGGGACCCTCGTGACCTCTGCCGGGATCCTGGCCATCGACGCGGTGGATGTGGTTGGCATCAAGACGGTCGATCCTGAAGATCTGGCGCGCGCCGGTTTTGCAGGGCGCGACGAACTCAATGCAATGCTGGGCAAGCGCGAGGGCACGCTTTACCGCATCCGCCTTCACTATCTCGGTGAGGACCCGCGCGTGGCGCTGCGCGAAAGCGACGCGCTGTCGGACGCCGAGTTCGATGAAATCTCCCAGACGCTGGCCCGCATGGACGGCGGCAATCCGTGGACCCGCCGCGCCCTTGATCTCATCCAAGAGGGCCCCGGTGTGCCTGCGAATGAGCTGGCCGAAACCCTCGGCATGGAAAAGGTCAAGTTCAAGAACAGCGTGCGCCGGCTGAAGGCACTCGGCCTCACCGAGAGCCTCGTGATCGGCTACGATCTGTCGCCGCGCGGCCGCGTCTGGCTGACCCGGGCGCGCTCCGCCGACTGAGCTACTGCCAGCGCTTGAAACTCTTGAGGTGGGTGAGCGTGCCCGTGACGGTCGTCACGATCCGGTTGACCGGATCGGTGACCGGCACGATCTGCACATTCTCACGCGCCGGATCGGGCTCTTCCAGTGTCGCGAACTGGCTGTCGAGCAGGCTCGTGGGCATATACTCATGGCTGCGCTTGGCCATGCGCTCGCCGATGATTTCGCGGTTGCCCTGCAGATAGACGAAGAGCACCGGCTCGCCGGCCTTTTCGGTGATGAAGTCGCGATAGCTGCGCTTGAGCGCGGAGCAGGCACCCACAGCAACACCCTTCTTGCCATCGGCGGCCTCCTTGAGCGCGGCGCTGAGAGCCTCGAGCCAGGGCCAGCGATCTTCGTCGGTGAGGGGCGTGCCGGCCCGCATTTTCTCGACATTGGCGGCAGGGTGATATTTGTCGCCATCGAGAAAAGGCGCGTGCAGAGCCCGGCCGAGCGCTGCACCCACGGTGGATTTGCCCGAAGAGCTGACTCCCATCACAATGATGATGCGGGCGGGCTCAAACGACTGCGGTGAAGGCGCCATCGACATAAAGAATGTGTCCATTGATATAGCTGGAGGCTTTGGAGGCGAGGAACACGGCCACTGGTCCCAGTTCCGCGACGTCTCCCCAGCGCCCCATGGGTGTGCGGTTCTCGACCCAGGCATTGAATTCTGGATTGGCCATCAGCGCCTGGTTGAGTTCGGTTTTGAAATAGCCGGGCGCAATGGCGTTGATATGGAGCCCCTTGGGGGCCCAGTCCGCCGCCATGCCGCGTGTCAGATTGGCGATTGCCGCCTTTGCCGCACTATAGGGCGCAACCGTGGGGCGCGCCACATTGGTCAGCACCGAGCAGATGTTGATGATCTTGCCCCGTCCGCGGCCAATCATGTGCCGCGCGACCATCTGGCTGACGCTGAAGGCCGAGACCACATGGCCCGACAGCATGCGCTCGAAATCGTCGTGGCGAAAATTCTCCAGTGACCCGCGAATCTGTATGCCCGCGTTGTTGACCAGAATGTCGATCGGGCCGATTTCGCTCTCGCAGTGCTCGATCGCCGCCTCGACACTGTCTGGGCTGGTCACGTCAAAGGCTAGCGCCGTCACATTGGCGCCTTCCGCTGCGAGATCGGCTGCGGCATTGCCCAGCGAGACATTGTCGCGACCATTGAGCACTACGCTCGCCCCCGCCTGGGCAAGTCCTCGCGCCATGGCAAAGCCCAGCCCGCGGCTCGACCCGGTGATCAGCGCACGTTGTCCTGAAAGGTCAAATGGGTTAGACAGCAGCATTCAATTGGCCCCCCACGTAAAGTGTGACGTCACTTATCCAGTGGGGCGAACGGAATGCAAGCCAAGCGTTAAATCTTCCATACAAGATGGCGGTTTTCGCCAATTAATGCATTCCAAGGCCTTTCATCTCCGGTCAGATTGTGGTCATTTGCCGCACGTGTCGCGCCCATTGTGCGCTTGACTGGACAGAATTTGTCTTCGGAAGGACTGTATGTATGTCGACTGCGGATATCGGCCTGATTGGCCTGGCGGTAATGGGTTCCAACCTGGCGCTCAACATCGCCGAAAAGGGCTACACCGTGGCCGTCCACAACCGGTCGGCCGGCCGCATCGATGAGCACATGGCCGATGCCAAGGCGCAGGGCCTGGATGGCAAGACCATCCCGAAATATGACCTTGCCGACTTCGTGCAGACGGTGAAGGCACCGCGCTCCATCATCATCATGGTCAAGGCCGGCCAGCCGGTCGACGACATGATCGAGCAGCTGCTGCCCCATCTCGAGCCGGGCGATGCCATCATCGAGTGCGGCAACTCGCTTTATACCGACACGCAGCGCCGCTTCGACTACCTCAAGCCCAAGAATATCGGCTATCTCGGCGTCGGCGTTTCCGGCGGTGAAGAGGGTGCCCGCCACGGCCCGTCGATCATGGTCGGCGGCTCCAAGGAGCAGTGGCACAATGCTGAGGCGGTCCTCACCGCCATTGCGGCGCAGTTCAATGGCGAAAGCTGCTGCGCATATCTGGGCGAAGGTGGCGCCGGCCATTTCGTCAAGATGATCCATAACGGGATCGAATATGGCGACATGCAGATGATCGCCGAGATCTATGGCGTGATGCGTGACGGTCTGGGCATGACGCCAAAGGCCTGCGCTGAAGTCTTCAAGGAATGGAACAAGGGTCCGCTCAATTCCTACCTGATCGAAATCACCGGGCACGTGCTGGACGCCGTCGACGGCGAAACCGGCCAGCCGCTGGTTGATCTCATCCTCGACAAGGCCGGCCAGAAGGGCACCGGCATGTGGTCCGCCGTTGTCGCCCAGCAGATGGGCGTGCCTGCCACCGCCATCGAGGGCGCCGTCGCTGCCCGCTCCATCTCCTCCCGCAAGGATGAGCGCGTTTCTGCCGAAGCTATCTATGGCAAGCCCAACCGCGCCAAGACAGATGTGACGCTGGAAGATCTTGAAAAGGCGCTCCTCGCCGGCAAGATCGTGTCCTACGCCCAGGGCTTTGCCGTCATCGCCAAGGCCTCGGAAGAATTCGGCTGGTCGCTGCCGCTGGCCACGATTGCTAAGATCTGGCGCGCCGGTTGCATTATCCGCTCGCGCTTCCTCGACCAGATGAGCTCGGCCTATGCCAAGGGCGAAGCGGTCAACCTGCTTGTCGTTCCCGACTTCGTCGAGATCATGAAGGACAGCCACCCGGCGCTGCGCAAGGTTGTGGCCGCCGCGGCCGTTGGCGAATTCCCGATGATCTGCCTGTCCGCCTCGCTGAGCTATTTCGACAGCTACCGCCAGGCGCTCGGCACAGCCAATCTCACGCAGGGCCAGCGCGATTTCTTCGGCGCCCACGGCTTTGAGATCGTCGGTCGCGGCAAGGATCTGCACGGCACCTGGCCGTCGACGCTCGGGAACTAAGTCGCCGACCTAGGGCTAGAGAAACCCGATCCAGCGGCCCGCCACCAGGGCCGCGATCCACAATGCACCACTCGCCACCGCCTGCATCTGCAGGCTGGCGGCGATGTCTTTTCCGGCGGTGGCATCCCGCCATCCCCGCCCACGATTGATCAGCACGGCGTTCGCAATTGCCAGCGCCACAATGCCGAGCTTTATGAGAAAGGCCAAATTGTTGATGTAATCGGCCGGCCGTACCGAAAACAATGCCGCGCCGGTCATAAGGGCTAGCGCGACGCCGAGCCTGGCGGTGTTGGCGAGATAGGGCCCGATCACGCTGAGCGGTACCTGCCTGAAAAGGCCCAGGAGCCGCGCGTCGAGCGCCAGCACCGGGCCGAGGATCAGCCCGATCGCAAGAATGTGGCCGGCGTTCACGAAAATATAAAGCGTCGAGGACTGCCGCATCGCTACGGCGCCCGGCCACAGAGACAGAGCCTCCCACATCGTCTATTCGGCGGGAATGCGGTCGGGATAAATGTCGTAGACGTCCTCGCCGATGGTGATGCGCACCGCCTTCATGCGGGTCGAGCCGTCCTCGGCGCGATTGCCAAGCGCGATGATTTCCTCGCCCACTTGAGCCACACCCTCGACAAAGCCAGAGCGCTCGGTCAGGCCGGGATTGCCCAGCTCCACCGTCCAGATTTCGCCATCGGCGTCCACCTCGATGATCGGATGGGGCGGGGCAATGGTGATCGACGAAATCGTGCCGGTGAGTTCGATCATTCCGGCTTCCGCCCAGCTCCAGCCGTGATGGGCGAGGGCGGTGCCGGCGAGCGTTGTCGCGCCGATCAGGGCGCCCGCCAATACGGTGGTGCGACGGCCAATTCCACTGAGGGCCATGACTGCCTCCTCTCGTTGCATGGATGCATCGGGGAGCAGTCTGCGCCAGCTCGGCGCTGCTGGGCAGTCACGAAGCAGAGAGCGGGCGTGTTGCCCCGTCAGCGTGTGTCCGGATCGTCTTCGAGCGGTGGCACGCGCACCTGGCCCGGCGGAGCCATCTCGGGTGTGTGCGGGTGGTCGGCGATGCTCGGGCGGCGACCCAGCTCAAAGCGCCAGGCGGTGAAGCCGAAGAGAATCAGCGCCAGGGCCACGCTCACGCTGGCGGCCACGAAGGGCGCACCGGGGAAGTAGCCGTGCGTCTCGGGCGTCGTGGTGTAGTAGGAAAAGATCTGCGTGGCGGCGAGCGGGCCGATAATGGTCGCCAGCGAGCTTGCGGCGTTGACCGCGCCCTGCAGTTCGCCCTGGCTGTTGTCGGGCACCTGGCGCGACAGCACGCCATTGATCGCCGGAGGCGCCAGCCCGCTGACCGTCCCCACGAGAATGAAGAGGTAGAGCTGATAGACCTCGCCGGACATCCCAACGCCGGCAAAGGCAGCCACGGCGGCCAGAAGCCCGATCATGGCCACAGCCGGCTCGCCAATGCCCTTGGAGAGCGGTCCGGCGATCACCGCCTGGCTGATGGCGAAGCCCAGCCCAAAGCCGCCGAGCGTGCGACCGATCATCGAGGAGCTGAAATTGAACACTTCCACGGTGAAATAGGAGAACACAGTCGGCAGTGCCTGCGCCGAAAGCTGGAAGAAAAAGAGCACACCGAGCAGCCACAGCACGGACGGATATTTCCGCAGCGCCAGCACAGCGCCCAGTGGATTGGCGCGGCGGATGTCAAACTTGCGGCGCGAGGCTTTTGGCAAGCTTTCCGGTAAAACGAAGAGACCAAAGAGGAAGTTCGCGAAGGCGAGACCAGCCGCTGCGTAGAACGGCACGCGCGGGCCAAATTCGCCGAGCTCGCCGCCGATCACCGGGCCGATGATGAACCCGAGCCCAAAGGCCGCGCCAATGAGGCCAAAGCGGTGCGTGCGCTTATGGGGCGGGGTGATGTCGGCCATATAGGCGGTGGCCGTGGCGAGGGCCGCGCCGGCGATACCGGCAATGATGCGCCCGATGAAGAGATACCAGACGAAGGGGGCGATCGACATCATCAGGTAGTCGAAAGTCAGCCCCAGGAGCGACGCCAGCAGGATTGGACGCCGCCCGAACCGGTCCGAGAGATTGCCGAGCACAGGCGAAAACACGAACTGCATGAAGGCATAGGCGAAAACGAGATAGCCGCCGATCACGGCCGCCTGGGCCACGCTGCCGCCGGTCAACTCCTCGAGCAGTTCGGGCAGAACGGGCACAATGATGCCCACGCCGATCATGTCGAGCAGGATAGTCACGAGAATGCACGTGAGGGTTAGTCGGGAGCGCGTCGCAGATTGCATGCGGTTATCGATCCCTTCGTTCCGTCAGTGGCCTTGGCCGCAATTGACACGGGCGCATGGCGCAAGGCAATCCCCGAAAAGTCACGAATGCGCAGGACCATTGCCTACATCGTGCCCATAAATCCATCCCAGCCGGCGCAGATGCGCACGGCGCCCCTGAAGCCGCATGATCATATTGCGACCCAGCGACAGCGGCCATGGCATATGGAAAATGCGGCCATTGCTGGCCGAGAGTGCGGAAATCTTTGCCACGCGTGGCTGTCGAAGGCTGGCAAAGCGCGCGAGAGCGGCTTCGGCGCCTTGGCTTTCCACCAACAGCGGCGCCAGTACGGCGGCATCTTCAATGCCCATTGCCGCCCCCTGTGCCTGAAATGGCACCATGGCATGGGCGGCATCGCCAATGATGCCGATATTGCCCCTGTGCCAGATCGGCGTGGTCACGGTGTGCAAGGGCCAGGGCGTCCAGCTGTCGCCCGCCGCATTCATCAGCGCAACGATCGGCCCGCCACGTGTCCGCACGGAAGGAAAGGCCTGCGCCTTATCGGCCGAGCCGGGCAAAAATATCGCCAGATTGACCTGCTTACGGTGCGGCAGGGGATAGCAGACCAGATGATGGCCGCTGCTGAAAAACACCGAAACCCGATCCATGGCGATCTGCCCGGCAACGGCTTCGAAGGGCACCAGCGTACGCCAGGCAACGCGTCCGCCAAAGGCTGCGGCCGGGCCGCCGAGGATTGCTTGCCTCGTTTGAGAATGCACCCCATCGGCCCCCAGCAGCGCGAGCGCCCGAAGGGTCTGGGTCTGGCCGCTGGCCCGCTCGATATCCACTGCAACGCCGCGCTCATCCGAACGGGCATCCCAGTGGCGCACGCCAAAGAGCACATCGATATTAGCAAAGCGCCGCGTCGCCTTGTAGAGCGCCTCGGCAAGATCGGCCCGGTGCATCACCGCATAGGGCGCCCCAAACCGCTCGCGCATGAGCGGTCCGAGTTCAAGACTGACCAGGGGTTTCGTCGCGCCACTGGCGTAGGTGTCGAGGGCGAGCGGTTCGAGGCTGCTCAGGGACAATGCCTCGCTGAGGCCAAGCCGGTCGAGGATGCGCCGGGCATTGGGACTGACCTGAATACCGGCGCCGAACTCCTGCAAGGCTTCGGCGCGCTCGAGCACGGTCACATTGGCGCCGAACTTGGCCAGCGTCAGCGCCAGGGTCAGGCCGGTGATGCCGGCGCCCGCAATGATATAATTACGGCCCAGGGCGGGCATGGGACTAACTCAGGCGGCAGCGTCCGTGAACACCGCGGAAGCCGGGTTCGCATGTCCGCCGCCGAGTTCGGCCTTGTACACATAGAGCGTCGAGCAATAGGAGCAGACGATCTCATCGTCCTTGCCCATGTCGAGGTAGATGTGCGGGTGGTCGAACGGGGGCAGGGCGCCAACGCACTTGAATTCCTTCGAGCCGATCTCGATACGGGCAAGGCCGGTGGAATTGTGGAAGTGAGGCGTGGAACCGTGTGCCATGGTCAAAACCTGTGAGGTCGGGATTTTGCGCGGACCATAGCCAAGCCGAGCCGGGATGAAAAGGGGCGCTCTGGGTCTTTGATGCAGAGGCGCGGCCCGCTGCCTGCTCAGCCCCTCTGGTCCTTCGCCGTCCGGCCCGCTAAACATGGCACCGCGAAAGGACCTTCCCATGCCCGTCTTTCAAACCAGTGGTCTCTCCCTTGCCTATGAAGCGGCCGGCAATGGCCCGCCGGTGCTGTGCATCCATGGCTTCGCCTCGAGCGGCAAGGTCAACTGGATCGATACCGGCTGGGTCCAGACCCTTGTCGATGCGGGCTACACCGCCATCACGCTCGACAATCGCGGCCATGGCGCCTCCGAAAAGCCGCATGACCCGGACGCCTATTACCCCAACATGATGGCAGACGACGCGCTGGCGCTGCTTGATCATCTGGGCATCGAACGGGCGGCGCTGCTCGGCTATTCCATGGGCGCGCGGATCGCCGCCTTTCTCGCCTACGACCATCCCGAGCGCGTCGTCGCCGCGATCTTCGGCGGCATGGGTATGAACCTCATCAATGGGCTGACCGACGGCAATGACATCATCGCCGGCCTGCGGGCACCGGCGCTGGCCGGCCTGACCCACCCCACGGCCCGCCAGTTCCGAATCTTTGCCGATCACACCGGCTCGGATCGCGAAGCCCTTGCGGCCTGCATGGAGACGTCGCGCCAGCCCATGTTCCGTGCCGATGTCCGCCGGATCGAGGTGCCGGTGCTGGTCGCGGTCGGCGAGGCCGACGAGATGGCCGGTCCACCCGAGCAATTGGCGGAACTCCTGCCCGCCGGTGAAGCCTTTGTGATTCCCCGTAGGGACCATATGCGCGCCACCGGCGACACCAAGTTCAAGGAAGCTGCGCTGGCTTTTCTCGGAAGAAATTTCTCTCCCGCGTAAAGAACGTGAACCAAACCCACCGTCGGGGCTTTGTCTTGGGCAAGAGAATGGCTTATATCGTCACTTCTCGATGAAGTGGAGACTGGCGCCATGAGCAGCAGTGCGAAGAAGACCTCGCAAATTCAGACGGTCGATCCCGTTTGGGAAGCCGTTCGCGCGGGCGCGCAGCAGATTCTGGACGCAGAACCGCCGCTGGCCAATCTCGTTCTCTCCACCATTCTCAACTACGACAGCTTCGAAGACGCGCTGGCGCATCGCCTGGCAACCCGTCTCGGCCATGAGGATGTCTCAGCTGATATCATCCGCCAGACCTTGGTCGAGGTGCTGCGGGACAACCCCGTCATCGGTGAAGCGGCGCGTGCCGACCTCGCCGCGACGATGGAGCGCGATCCGGCCTGTCACCGCGCCGTCGAGCCGCTGCTGTTCTTCAAGGGCTATCAGGCGATCCAGACGCATCGCTTTGCCCACGCCATGTTCCGCGCCGGTCGCCGCGACTTCGCGCTCTATCTCCAGAGCCGGTCGAGCCAGGTGTTCCAGGTCGATATCAATCCGGCGGTCCCCATGGGCCGCGGCATCATGCTCGATCACGGGACGGGCCTCGTGATCGGCGAGACCGCAGTCGTTGGCGATAATGTCTCCATGCTGCAGAACGTGACGCTGGGCGGCACGGGCAAGTCTGATCAGGATCGTCACCCCAAGATCGGCAATGGCGTGCTCATCGGTGCCGGCGCCAAGGTGCTGGGCAATATCGTCGTGGGCGACTGCTCGCGCATCGGCGCAGGCTCCGTGGTGCTCAAGGAAGTGCCGCCGCGCACGACTGTCGCCGGTGTTCCGGCCAAGGTGATCGGTGAGGCCGGTTGTGCACAGCCAGCGCTCATCATGGACCAGATGGTCCTCGTCCACGACACAAACGGTTGAGGTCGAGGCAAGGGCCGCGCCGGGTTTGTTACCGATAAAATGGCCGCGCCGGGGGTTGTCAGCGCTTGGCCAGCCACTAGATTGCCGGCCAATAACAACGTCAGGACCCTCTCGTGAACCATCCCGAAATCATCAAGCTGCAGACCTTTTTGCAGCGCACATTCAACAACAAGAACATCGACGTGCGCCCGCGCCCCAAGCTCAATGACTCCGTCGAGGTCTTCATCGGTGATGAGTCGATCGGCCTGATTCATGCGGACGACGAGGACGGCGACAAGTCCTACATGTTCTCGATGTCCATCCTCGATATCGACCTCGAAGATCTGGACTGAGCCATTGCCGGCGGTGTGCGCAAATGCGTCACCGCCCCTGGCTTACCTAAAGCGCCCCGATTGTTTCGAGGCGAAGCGCCATGGCCGCGTCAAAATCCCGCCAGCCCGCCAGCGCCGCACCGTCAAATCCATAGATAGCCGCAAGGCCGGATGATAATTGCACCGTGCGCAGACAGCGTGCAGGCTTTCCCGACTCTATCGGCGCAGCGCATTTGGCAACAAACGGGTTGGGCGACAGCGCGTCATACCACACCGTCTCCCCCACATAGCCCGCGCCATGTTTGAGCGGCTTGCCAACGAGCCCGGGCACGCCACTCACCATTCCGTCGTCAAACTGATGCAGATAGACCGCGTCGAGCAGCACGCTGCTGGCGCGTGCGCGGCTGCGCGGCAGGATGGTGACGTTGACGGGCACGGGCAGGTCGAAGCCGGGCAGGGTGACGGCAACATCGAGATCGATCTGGGTGACGAAGCCCGGGCGCATCTGTTCGCCATAGCGGAACCAGTTTTCGGGAATCGTCAGATCGCGTCCACCGATGGTCTGGGTGATGGCACTCGCGCCGTTGCCCTTACCGTCTGCTCCATTGCGCCCCGCCATATCCACCACATAGGCGAGCCCGACCGCCATCATCAGCACGATGACCGAGATACCCGCGAGATTATAGGCGATGTGACCGGCGCCGGTATTGGGCGCTGCGGGCAGGGGCGATGCGGGCATGGCCGTGCGTTAACCAAGTTTGCTGCCGGGAGATGACAGTTCATAGGAGCGGCAATATGGTTACCAAATCGTTAAGTGTGCGATCCGTCGGTGGGTCGACTTCACGCGGGGATGACAGGGATGACGCGCGAACTCTTGCTGGCCGCTTTCATCATGTGCGTAGGCTTGTCCGTGGCTGGCGCCGGAACCCATCTCTATCAGTGGCTGTCGCGGCAGGAGGCGATGCTGCGCATGGATGGCCGCACCGTTCTCGGGGCGGTCGGGCATCTGGTGATGAGCGTGGTCTGCGGGCCCTACATCATGCTGCAGATGGGCTGGCGACAGGAAAGCGGCGGCACACTGTCGATGACCTCGGCGCTGATCTCGGCCGTCGTCGCCTTTGGCTGGGCCTTCGTCACCGGGCTCTTCATCATGAGCGTCTATCTGGCCCTCCGGTTCTAGGAGCATTTCCGGAAAAGCTGGTCGTTGCGTTGCGGTTCGGAAACGCGACAATCTGAAAACAACAAAGCCGACAGCGCATTGGCGGGCGCTGACGGCTTCGTTCTTCAAGCCCCTATCAGGGTAGTAGGGCGGGGCCCGGAAACTCTTACTGCGTCGCAGCGACCGCCACGATGCGGTCGTCGAGCATGTCGACCCACTGGCCGGCATTGGCCTGCGACTGACGCTTGAGGAATTTGTAGGGCGTTTCGTTCCAGACGCGGATCAGGCTTTCCTGATTGTCGAGCACAAGGTCACCACGATCGGTGCGGGCGATCAGCACGGCATGGCCGCTGCCGTCCTGCTGGCGCACCACGGCGATCATCAGCGTGCTCGGATGCCAGCCCGCCTCGATCAGGGCGCGACGCTTGGCTAGCGCATAGTCTTCGCAATCGCCATAGCCGCTCGTCGGATAGGTCCAGAATTCCTCGACCTGGTAGAGGTCGCGGTCTGTTGCCGGAACGATGGTCTGGTTGAAATGGGCGTTGACCGAAACCAGCTGCTGCCAGTTGGCGTCTGTCAGCGACATCGCCGGCACGATCTGGTCATTGCTCTGGCACTCGCCAGGACGGGCCCGGCAGAATTCGAGATGACCGACGGGGATGGAGGTGTTGCCGCTCGCCACCTGCACATAGGCGACATTGGTGAAGTCCATCGCCAGTGCGGCAGGGGCGCTGGACATGAGGCCCAGTCCTGCGATCGCCGTGGCCAGCAGGCCCTTGATATTGAATGCCATTGGGTAGTCTCCCTGATGGAGACCACGCTATTGGGGGCAACTTGCCCCGGAAGAAAAACTGCCGCTTAGTTTTTATGCGTGTTTTATCCGGTCTGGTAAGCTTGGATTCACCACGTCCGCCCGGGCATGAAAAAAGCCCCGGACACTGACGTCCGGAGCTTCAAGCTTCTGCGATGAATTCCTGGCTTAGTGGATGCGCAGGTTCTGCTGCACCACATTGAGCATTTCCTGGGCGGAGGCAAATTCGACCGCGACCCCGTTCTGGAAATGGCGCACGACGCGGGCGCGCATGCGGCCGATGGTGATCGGCGTGCCCATGGCCGGGCGCACATCGAGTTCGATGGCGGCGCCGGAGAGCGAAATATCGATGATCTTGCAATTGTAGCGACGGCCATCGTCGAGCACGACGCTCGAATGGCGGATGTCGGGGACAACGCGCTCATGCCGCCGGTCTTCGGGCAGGTTGAGCAGATCCTTGTTGGCCAGCCAGGTCAGCTGCGCTGCCATCTTGTCCCGTTTGCGCGGGGTGGCGGCGATATCCATGGTGAAGCCACCGTCGACCTGGCTGAGGATCGTGCCCTCGATGCGGCCGAGATGGTCGAGGTAAGCGATGATGCGCTCCCCTACGATCCCGGGGATCGGGGCGATCACCAGAGCGTCGCCTGGCGACATCTCGAGGATCTGGCAGGGGAATTCGCGGCGGTCCGCCAGCATATAGCGACCCAGAATGGACACTTTCACACGCTGAAAGCGGCCCTCCGCCGCTCGCGGGCGAGCGGTCGGCGCAAATTGCGATGAAGGAATATCGTCACTAAGCATGCGCAACCGGTTTCAGTCTTGGGGAAGTTCCGCAAGACAGGCTATTCGGTCTTGGTTAACGCATGGTATCGGCCCGCCCCGCAATAAGCCCGGGCGGGCCCGCAGATCAGTTGCGGCCGCCGTCGATAACCGCCAGATGCGCATAGCGGCGTGCAGTGCGACCGAAGACGGTGGTCGGCATGCCATTGTTCGGCGCTGACGGGGCAAAGGACACGTCATTGACCACATTGCTGACGGCTTCGCGGATGTGATCCTGCTCTTCGGCCATGTCGTCGGGCCAGATGAGGCGGAGGCCGGTGATGCGCTGTTCGACCACCGGCTGCACGCCGAGCCAGTAGGGCTCGTCGACCGCCGTCATGGCGCCGAGGATGCGGGTGTGGGTCGAGCCATTGTGGCGCAGCGGCATCAGGATGGTTTCGAAGGTCACCTTGGTGTGCAGCGCCGTCGAGCCCTGGAAGGTGACGAGCGCCACGGCATGGTCTTCGGTCACGGCGCGGACGAGCGTTTCCATCGCGTCATTGTCGCGATCGTGCCAGAGCGCGGAGAAGGAGCGACCCTTGAGCTCGCGGCAATAGCTCGTGCACAGGTGCGAGCCGGCGAGGCGGAACGAGAACTTGTCGCTCTCATCCAGTTCGAGGATGAAAGTGTTCGCCAGCGCTTCGCGGATACGGGTAGGGTCGATATCCTTGCGGTCGGGAGCGCTCCGGGCCCCACGAATCGAGTTCCAGTAATTGTAGAGCGTTGTGGTGCTCGTCATCTGCATCGTAAGGACCCGCTAAGAATAGCCGGCTGTTGCGCTCCCCCTTGGAACGCTGCGCCGCGAATCCCAGAATGGCAAAATGGCGGGGTGATTTCCCGCTTAAACATTAATTAAGGTTAACGCCGGTGTCCCAAATGTGGATAAGGCGAAAGAGCGCGGTACAGTGCCGGCGTGAAAGGACCAAACCCATGACTGATCCAGGTCAAGGCCCGGAGAACCGGCCTTCTCCCGAGCGTGAGCCGATCTTCCTGCTGCCCGGTTCGATCACCGCGCTGGTTGGGGTGCTGGTGGCCGTTCACCTGGCGTCAACCATGGCGCTTAACCCCCAGGGGCTGGCGGATTTCTATGTCTGGTTCGCCTATCAGCCCCTGCGTATCCTTCTGGCACAGCAGGACCCGAGCTATCTCATTCCGCTGCTTTGGACGCCGTTTTCCCATGCTTTTATCCACGGCGGCTGGGACCATCTGCTGATCAATGTCGCCTGGCTGGTCATCTTCGCAACGCCGGTGGCGCGTCGCTACGGGGCAGGGCCCATGCTGGCGATCTTTCTCCTGTCCGCCGCAGCCGGTGCCGCCGCCTTCACCCTGACTTCGCTCTACGAGGGGATTTTTCTCATCGGCGCATCGGGCGGCGTCGCCGGGCTGACCGGCGCGGCCGTACGCTTCATCTTCCAGCCGGTGCTGTGGACGCGCCATCCCGAGACCGGGGAGAGAATCGTGCTCGGCCGACGCCTCGCCAGTGTGCGCGAAGTCTTCGCGGATTCGCGGTCGCGATTCTTCACCCTGATCTGGCTGGTGCTCAACGCCGCCGTGCCGCTCGCGCCACTGCTCATGGGCACGAGCCTCGGCATTGCCTGGCAGGCGCATCTGGGCGGCTTTATCGCCGGTTTCTTCATGGTCGGCCTGTTCGAGCGGCGCTCCCGCACCCAGGCGCAGGGCTAGGCGGCCTCAGCCGCCGTAGACAGGCGGCCTCAGCCGCCGTAGACCGCCTTGGGGTCGAACAGATGGGGCAGGCCGGTGTCTTCGAGACCGGCCTTGCCGTCCTGCAGCGTCACGCGGCGATAAAAACAGCTCTTTCGGCCGGTGTGGCAGGCCGCACCGCGCCCGGTCTGGCGCACGCTCATCACCAGGCAGTCCTGATCGCAATCGGTTGTGATCTCCACCACTTCCTGCAGTTCGCCGGAGGTCTCGCCCTTCTTCCAGAGCGAATTTCGCGACCGTGACCAGTAGTGGGCGATGCCAGTCTCAAGCGTCAGCGCCAGCGCCTCGGCGTTCATATGGGCAACCATCAGCACATCCTTGCTGCCGGCTTCCACGGTCACAACCGTGATCAGGCCCTTGTCGTCAAAGCGCGGGGCGAAGGCCGTGCCTTCTTCGAGCTCCTCGTGGGTCAACGATTTCGGATCTGCAAATGCTGTTGTCATGATGCGCACCCCTGGCTTGGCAGCGAGGCTCTAGCGCGCATCATGGATTTACGCCAGTGCTTCAGCTCTTGAGGCCGAACCAGATCTCTATGTCCCCGCTGCCGGTGCGGGCGTCAAAGCCGGGTCCGTAATATTCGATGAAACTATAGTTCGCCTCGCTGGCTTCATACCCATTGCGTGTCAGCCACGCTTCCGCAGCGCCGATGGTTGCGCGCAGGGTGGACAAATCCCCCTTATGGGCAAAGCGCGCCCATTTGAGCGCCGGAGCCGAGATCTGTTCGAGATCCGCCGGTGTTTCCGCTCCGGCGCGCATTTCAACGGCCACCACATATTCGAAGTGGTCATCGGACATGTCGCCGATAATGCCATAGGCGGCGCCGGGAATGGCGCCGTCGATATGCCCGATATAGGGCTGGAAGCGTTGCCATTGGCCGGGGAGGCCGGCGGGGTTGTCCATCCGGTGCCGCTCGGAGATGCTGGCAAAATACGTGATGGGGCGAGTTTCGAACCGGGGCGGCTCGAGTGTGACTTGTGCTTGTCGATCCATTCTCTGAGGCTCCACGAGAGAAATGCCATCCAGATTGCGTCTCTGGCGAACAGCTTGCGGCGTCATGCCGAACTGATCGCGGAAGGCGCGGGTGAATGCCTCATGCGAGCCATAGCCTGCCTCCAGCGCCACCGAGAGAATATCGGGAGCGCCCTGGGCCAATTGGCGTGCGGCCTCGCTCAGTCGCCGTGCCCTCAGATAGGCCGTGACCGAATATCCGGTCACGAGGGGAAAGACGCGGGAGAGATAGCTTTTGGAGAGGCCGGTCACATCCGCCAGCTCATCCAGGCCAAGCGGCTCGCGTGAGCGGCTTTCGAGGACCCAGAGCATTTTGGCGACAATGGACATGCTGCAATCTCACATCAGGCAATACAGCTCTGCCATGTCGCCAGGGGCCTCGCTTGATCGCCTTTGTCCTTGGAAGGCTAATCGAGCACTGTGATCTCAATCCAATCTTTGCCCCCTGACCGATAGATGTCGACCTGAACCAGCAACCCGCCGCGCACAATCGCTCGACCGGCTGAGCCTGCAATCGTTCCGTTGCGCAACATGCGCTCCATGGTGGCTCGATTTGAAGCGTCGGAGAAAAAGTCGTCGCTCTCGTCTGCACGGTCACGTATGCGGAAGCGATGATAATTGGCGCGGTCCTGTCGGATGACCTGCCAAGGCTGGTTAAGTCGGGCGCCATCCGAGTTGTAGAGGTCGTGGTCGCCAATATAAGCCGTATAGCTGCCGAGATGAGCAGCTCCGCTGGCGCTGCTGATCGAGGACTGCGCCGGCGCCGGAAGAGTCATCGCCATTAGGGCGATGACAGCACCAATAGTTGTCCGCAATTTCATCTTCCAGGTTCCCCGCTCCAAACGTAGCAGGAAACGATGGGGTTGAAACTCCTTAGCGGCGATTGACCATGGCGAAGAACCGGTCCTGCTCGACGCGGTCCTCTGCAAACACACCGGTAAAGCGGTGGGTGATTGTCATCACGTCGTGGGCCTTCACGCCGCGCATGGTCATGCACATGTGCTCGGCCTCGAGCATCACTGCGGCGCCACGCGGGCCGAGGTTTTCGTTGATGGCGTCGACGATCTGCGCCGTCATGGTCTCCTGCGTCTGCAGGCGGCGCGCGAAGACGTCAACGAGGCGCGCCAGCTTGGACAGCCCCACGACGCCATCATGCGGCAGATAGGCGATATGGGCCTTGCCGTAGAACGGCACCATGTGGTGCTCGCAATGGGCATAGAACGGAATATCGCGCACAAAGACGATGTCGTCGTAGCCGCCGACTTCCTTGAATGTCTTGGCCAGAACGGCCTTGGCATCCTGCGTATAGCCGCCGAACAGCTCGCCATAGGCCTTGGTCACGCGGGCAGGGGTCTCCAGCAGGCCTTCGCGCGTCGGATCATCTCCAGCCCAGGCGATAAGCGTGCGGACAGCCTGTTCGGCTTCCTCACGGGTTGGCCGGGGCAGAGCGGTCGCGCTCAAGGGCGCAGCGGAAATTGGCTTGGCGCGGACATCCATCTGGCTGGCTCCTTGGGGGCGTTGCAATCAGCCTTGTTATACGGGGGCGTGATCGATCTGGACCTGTCGAGCAGATTGAATGCAGTGACGCTCTGCTGGCGACACCCTATATAGAAGGGTAGGACTATGGGAACAAGAAGCAGAATTTTTCGATTATGTCGCTGAGCGAGCTCTATTCTGACCGGATTCTTGAACTGGCGGGCAATGCGCCGCAGCCCGGTCGGCTGGCCGCTCCGGATGCCAGCGCTCGAAAGGTCAGCCGCGTCTGTGGCTCCTTGATCGAGGTGGATATCCAGCTCGAGAACGGTGTCATCACAGCCTACGGGCATGATGTGTCGGCCTGCGCACTCGGCCAGACCAGTGCCGCGATCGTTGCCGAGCAGATCGTCGGCACCAGCGCATCAGACTTCCGCTCACTCCGTGACGCCATGCATGCCATGCTCAGGGCCGAGGGCGCGCCACCCAATGGAAAATGGTCGGATTTGCGATATCTCGAGCCAGTGCGCGACTTTCCAGCCCGGCACACATCCACGCTGCTCGTCTTTGATGCAGTGGTTGCGGCACTGGAAAAAATCGAATCAGCCCAACCGCTTGGTGCGTCCGGTTCATGAAGAGAATCATCGCAGCGTTCTGGCAGGCGGTGGATTTCCCGTTCAAGCTGGCCGCCATTTTCCTCATCACGCTTTATCGCTACACGCTCTCGGCCTTCGCCGGGCGCACCTGTCGGCATTTGCCGACCTGTTCTGAATTTACCCGCGACAGCATCTGGCGCTTCGGCTTCTGGCCGGGCGGCTGGATGGGATTGGCGCGATTCTGGCGCTGTCGCCCGGGCGGCACGCATGGGTATGATCCAGTTCCGGAGGCGCTGCCGGAAGCGGGCAGCTGGTATCAACCATGGCGGTATGGCCGCTGGAGGTAAGACACATGCTGAGGGGAAGCTGTCTGTGCGGCGCGGTGGGCTATGAGGTCGAAGATGCCTTTGTCGCCGCGTTTTCTGCCATTGCTCCCGGTGCCGGCGCGCCACCGGTTCCGCATTCAAGCCAATGGCCTCCATCCCGTTTGACCGTATCCGTCTGGTCCGGGGCGAAGATGATCTGCTGCTTTATGGGGAGGCGGAGGGCAGCCGCGATTTCCACTGCGGCAAGTGCGGGTCGCTGCTCTATTCCTACATTGCCGACAACGGAAACGGCCATGTGACCATGGGCACTTTGATCGATCCCCCAACCATCCAGCCCTCGTTTCATATCTTCGTCGGCTCCAAGGCGAGCTGGTACGAGATCAACGACGATTTGCCCCAGTTCAGTGAACTGCCGACATGATTGGCAAGTAAAGGCTGGAAATCCCGGCTATTCGTGGTAATCCGTCGACCTCGCGCCCATTCGGACAGCGCGACAACCCTTTTCTGGAGATCAAAAATGTCAATCAAGGTGACGTTCCCCGATGGTGCAGTGCGCGAATTTCCGCGTGGCACTACCGGCACCGCCATCGTTGATGGCATTTCCAAGAGCCTGGCCAAGAAGACTGTGGCCATGCGCTGGAACGGTGTCCTCTCCGATCTCTCTGACGCCCTCGAAGCCGACGGCGCGCTGGAATTCGTCACGCGCGATTCCGGCTCCAAGGACGTGCTCGAGCTGATCCGCCACGACGCGGCCCACGTTCTCGCCGAAGCCGTGCAGGAGCTCTGGCCCGATACGCAGGTCACCATCGGCCCCGTCATCGACAACGGCTTTTATTACGACTTCTATCGCGAAGCCGGCCCGTTCACCGAGGATGAGCTGCGCGTCATCGAAAAGAAGATGAGCGAGATCATCGATCGCGGCGCCGTCTTCACCAAGGAAGTGTGGACGCGCGACCAGGCCAAGGACTTCTTCCGCGCCAAGGGCGAGGAGTTCAAGGTCGAGCTCGTTGACGCCATCCCGGCCGATCAGTCGCTGAAAATGTACAAGCAGGGTCAGTGGATCGACCTCTGCCGCGGCCCGCATATGCGCTCCGTCAAGGACGTCGGCCAGGCGTTCAAGCTGACCAAGGTTGCCGGTGCATACTGGCGCGGTGACAGCAATCGCGAAGTGCTTAGCCGCATCTACGGCACCGCCTTTGCGACCAAGGAAGAGCTCGAAGCCTACCTCCACATGGTGGAAGAGGCCGAAAAGCGCGATCACCGCAAGCTTGGCCGCGAGATGGACCTCTTCCACATGCAGGAAGAAGCCCCGGGCCAGGTGTTCTGGCACCCCAAGGGCTGGAGCATCTATGTGGCGCTCCAGGACTACATGCGCCGCAAGCAGCGCGCCGACGGCTATGTCGAGGTGAACACCCCACAGGTGGTCAGCCGCAAGCTGTGGGAAGCCTCGGGCCACTGGGACAATTACCAGGAAAACATGTTCATCGTCGAAGTCGACGAGGAGCATGCCAAGACCAAGGCAATCAACGCGCTAAAGCCGATGAACTGCCCCTGCCACGTGCAGGTGTTCAACCATGGCTTGAAGTCCTACCGCGATCTGCCGCTGCGCATGGCCGAATTCGGCGCGTGCAGCCGCTATGAGCCGTCCGGTGCTCTGCACGGCATCATGCGCGTGCGCGGCTTTACCCAGGACGACGCCCACATCTTCTGCACGGAAGACCAGATCGAAGCCGAAACCAAGAAGTTCATCGAACTTCTGGCCAGCGTCTATGCCGATCTCGGCTTTGAGGGCTGGCGCATCAAGCTCTCGACGCGCCCCGGAAAGCGTATCGGTTCGGAAGAGAGCTGGGATCGCGCCGAAGCCGCGCTGGGCAATGCCTGCAAGGCTGCCGGGCACGACTATGTTGTCTTCCCGGGCGAGGGCGCCTTCTATGGTCCCAAGCTCGAATTCGTGCTGACCGACGCAATCGGCCGCGACTGGCAGTGTGGTACGCTCCAGGTCGACCCGAACCTGCCCGAACGTCTCGATGCCGAATATGTGGGCGCAGACGGTGCCAAGCACCGTCCGGTCATGCTTCACCGCGCCGTGCTCGGCAGCTTCGAGCGCTTCATCGGCATTCTGATCGAGAACAGCTCGGGCAAGCTGCCGATGTGGCTGGCCCCGACCCAGGTCGTGGTGACCACCATTGTTTCGGAAGCCGACGGCTATGCCGAGAAGCTGGTCGCCCAGCTGCGCGCCTCGGGCATTCGTGCCGAGATCGACACGCGCAACGAGAAGATCAACTACAAGGTCCGCGAGCACTCCGTCGCCAAGGTGCCGCTGCTGTTTGTGGTCGGCAAGCGCGAGGCCGAGGAGGGCACTGTCTCCGTCCGCCGTCTCGGCACCGAAGGCCAGAAGGTCATGCCGGCAATGGAAGCCATCGTCGCGCTCATGACCGAAGGCACACCGCCGGACCTGCGCCAGAAGGCAGAGGTCGCCGCCTGATGCCGCAGCGTCCGTCCAATCGCGAGATGAAGGCCCTCTTCCATATGGGAGAGGACAAGGCTCTCGGGCCTGAGGACTTCAAGGATATCGGCGAAAAGACCTTTGCCGGCATGCTCAAGAAGAAGTGGGTCGAAGAGGCCGAAGGTCAGCCCGGAAAATTCCGGACGACCGAAAAAGGCCGCGTCATCCACGACGAGGAAGTCTATTTCACCGGCCGCTGGAAGCGCTAACAAAGGAGCGGGACATGGCTGATCCCATTGCCATAACCCGCTTCGTCTCTATCGATCCCACCGAGATCGAGGAAACTTTCGTGCGCGGCTCGGGGCCGGGCGGGCAGAACGTCAACAAGGTCGCAAGCGCGGTCCAGCTGCGCTTCGACCTGCAGAACTCTCCCAATCTGTCCGATGCGATGAAGCGGCGCGTTGCCGCCCTGGCCGGCAGCCGGCTGACCAAGGATGGCGTCATCGTCATCACGTCGAACTCCCATCGCGATCAGCCGCTCAACCGGGCCGAGGCCCTGGCGCGGCTTGTCGCCCTGTTGCGGGAAGGCGCCCACCCGCCCAAACCGCGCATCGCCACCCGCCCCACGCTCGCCTCGAAAAAGCGCCGGCTCGAGGGCAAGACTATCCGTTCCGATGTCAAACGCCTGCGCGGCGCGCCGCGCGGCGACGACTGACCGTCTCCAGAAGGGCCACATCATGAGTCTCAAATTCGGCACCAGCGGCGTCCGCGGCCTTGTCACCGACCTCGCCGGTCAGCCGGCCCGCCGCTATGTCACGGCCTTTCTCAGCCACCTTCGAACCTCCGGCCAGATGCAGGCTGGTCGTGTGCTGGTCGGGTATGATCTGCGCCCCTCGAGCCCCGATATTGCCCGCGACTGCCTGATCGCCATTTCTGACGCCGGCTTCACCCCCATCGATTGCGGCGAAGTCGCCACGCCCGCGCTGGCCCTGCGCGCCCTCGACACCAAGGCGGCCGCCGTGATGATCACCGGCAGCCACATCCCCGCTGACCGGAACGGCCTCAAATTCTACACCCCCGCCGGCGAAATCAGTAAGGCCGACGAGCAGGGCATCCTCGCCCAGCTTTCCGACGCCGATATCGCCGAGGCCGCCGTCACGGCCGAGAATGAATTCGCGGTCACCCAGGCGGCCTATCTCAACCGCTGCGTCGCGCTGCTCCCGGAAAACGGGCTCAAGGGCCTGCGCATCGGCGTCTTCGAGCACTCGACTGTCTCGCGCGACCTCCTCGGCCAGGTGCTCCGCGCTCTCGGCGCGGAAACAATCTCGCTCGGGCGCAGCGATGTTTTCGTGCCCGTCGACACCGAGGCCTTTTCCGATGCGCTCTTTGCCCCGCTCAAGGGCTGGCTCACCGAACACAAGCTCGATGCCATCGTCTCCGCCGATGGCGATGCCGACCGTCCGCTGCTGATGGACGGGGAGGGCACTTTTGTCCGCGGCGATGCGCTGGGACTTCTGGCAGCCCGTTTCCTTGGTGCCCGCGCCGTCGTCACGCCGGTCACCTCCAATTCGGCCATCGAGCGCACCGGCTATTTTGCCGCCGTCATCCGCACGCGGGTCGGCTCGCCCTTTGTCGTCGCCGGCATGGAGGCGGGCGGTGACAAGGTTGTTGGCTTTGAAGCCAATGGCGGCACTTTCGTCGGCCCGGGTTTTGAGCTCGCTCCCTTGCCCACGCGCGACGCCATCCTGCCCATTCTGGCGGTCTTCAGCCTTGCCCAGCAGCAGAACATCTCCGTGGCGCGGCTGGTGCGCGACCTGCCGCTGCAGATCGCCGTCGCCGACCGCCTGCAGGACGTCCCCAGCGAACGCAGCGCCGCCTTCCTCTCGCGGCTCGAAATCGACCCGGCCTATGCTAGCGAACTGTTCGGGGACAATGCCATTGCTGGCGTCAACGCCATCGACGGGCTGCAATTCCACCTCGCCAGCGGCGAGACCGTACATTTTCGTGGGTCGGGCAATGCGCCCGAACTGCGGTGCTACGTCGAGGCCGGAACGCCTGAAAAGGCTACCACCCTTCTCGGCTGGGCCATGGACGTTTTGAAGAAAGCCGTGCGCTGAAGCAAAGCGCCGCACGCGGGGGGAAACCCGCACTCGACCTCCCGCTGTCAGGGGGGAGCCCATCGTGGCTCTCAAATTGCCCGCGCCCACCGGCCGGATCCCTCCCTCTATCAGGGGGAGGCCAGGAGGGGGTATCTGCGAGCCCCGCCCAAAAAAAGAGGGCGCGGAAGCGCCCTCTAAAATCTATCCAGCACTCAATATTACTTTGCCGAAGCGTCGATATTGACCTTCTGCAGCAGTGTTGCCGGATCATCCTCGGCCATCATGAAATCGATCATGGTCAGGCCCGGGGCTTCCTTGGCCTCGATGCTGATGTTGAGCGATTTCGCCTTGCCAGAAACGAACTGACCGAGTGCCGAGCCAAGCTTGGCGGCATCGGCGACGCCGGCCATCATGCCGACAACGGTGCCTTCTGCCAGGCCGGCAAAGATCGGGCGCATGGCGGCGGGGTCCATGTCCTGTTCGGCTCCGGCGACGGCCAGCACGATATCGGACAGTCCGGCGTCCAGCACATCGACGCTCAGCGCGCTGACAGCCAGCTCCATCCCGGCCATCAGGGCTTCGCTTTCATCCAGCGAGAACAGCGCCTCGGTGGCGTTGGCGATCGTGCCCTTCAATGCCACCGTTGCGAGGTCCACGCCCGACACCGAGATTTCAGTGATGTCGATATTGCTGGTCTCTTCATTCCAGGCTGCGGCAAAGCGGAAACCGGCGTCGATATTGGTGATGCCGAGGTCGATCAGCTGCTGGACCTGCTCATCATTGGTGTCGAGCGGCAGGGCGATCTTGATGCCCTTGGCCCAGGTGTCGAGCGCCGAAGGGATGCCGTTGAGGTAATCCTTGAGGCTGAGGTCGAACGCGTCGACATTGGCCACGATCCGCTCGTCGTTCTTGTCGGGGTCGGCGATGTCCATTGCAAAGCCGCTGAGCGAAACGCCCTCGAATGACGGCACCAGCCCACGGGCATTGGCCTCGAGCCAGCTCTCGTCGACCCGCTCCGGCGCCCGCTGAAGGGTTGCGATGACGCTGCTGAGGTCAAACTGCTTGAAGGTGAAATTGGCGAGCGACATCGTGCCTTCTTCGGCCGCGATGGTGATGTCGTCGACCGAAATCTGCGGGTAGATGCCGGGGGACATGCCGCCCATGGTCACGTTGCCCAGCGCAAAGGCGATGTCTCTGCCATCGTTGTCCGTTCCGGCACAGTCGATGCCATCGAACGTTGCAGGCGAGCTTTCGAACGCGGTCAGGACGTCGGCGTACATGTGCACGATCTTGCCGAGCAGTTCCGGCGTAATGTCGTCGTCGGAACTGTCCTCAAGCGTCTGCGCCAGCGTCATGATCTCGGTGAACGAGCTTTCGAACGGACGCCCCCGAACCTCGCCGACGCTGATCGCCCCGATGGAACAGGCGATCTCCTCGGATGTGAAGGATCCGCCTTCCATCGTGAAATCGGCGTAGAGCGTTTCCATCTCACTGGTCGGGTCGGCGCTGACGAGGCCGTAGATGCCCAGGATGGCAGCGATATTGACCGCGCTCGCCTCGGAGGCGCCCATCGCGGCGTCGCCCTCGGGAGAGACAAAGCTCGATCCCTCAAGCCGCATGGACGCGGCCACGCCATCCGTAACGTCCTCCAACACCAGATTGGTCAGCGTCATCGTGCCGACCTCGGGCCCATCATCGGTCTTTGCGGTGATGGCGATGATGATTTCGGGAATGCTGATGCTCTCTGCGTCGAGCGCAGCGAGGGCTTCGGCATTTTCGGTAAGATTGCCGCTCAGAATGTCGGTGATGGTGGCCGCGTCCATATTGGACTGAACCGTATCCACGCTGGGAATGGTGACCACGACGTCCACTGAAGGTGCACTGGCCTCTGCGGCCGGTGTCTTGTTCTTCACCTTCTGCGCCAGGGCTGGCGCCGCCGGCAGGGCGACGCTCGCGAGGCAGGCTGCTGCCAGCGCGGCGAGGCGGCGCTTCTTGGTCACGCTCAAGGACATATCTTGCTCCCTATGGTCCGCCGGCCAGGCAGATGCGCGGCCGTGCTCTCTCGACTCCAGAATTATCCGGCAAACATTTGACAGGCAAATGGGGCTAAGTGCGGAGCGGCGCAAGCCGCAGGCAGAATAATTTGCGCGCGGGCGGCTCTAACCGCCCTGATAGACCGAGGTCAGCACTTCGATCTCGCGCGATCCGCCAGGCACGATTTCGACCTCGCGGTTGTAAACCTGCTCACCCTGCTTGGCGAGGACGGAGTAGTCGCCTTCTGCCAGCACTGTCGAAGGGAAAGCGCCTCGATCGGTGAAGACCGTTTCGCCATTGGCACTCATGACGGTCCACTCGACGTCGGCAATGGCTTCGCCACCGGCCTCTGAAACCAGCTTGAAAGACACTTCGCTGGCGTGATGGAACAAGGTTGCGTCTGTCAGCTCGCCCGCCTCGACGCGCAGATCGGCGCGGACCACCGCGTTGATCGAGCCGAAGTGGGAGACGATGTGATACGTGCCCGCATTGAGCGTCACGATGTCGTTGGGCGGCAGGCCCTCGGCAATCAGCACCCGGTTGGCTTCGGTCCCGGCGGTGAAAATATCAAACTTGAGCTGGGTCGCGGGAATGGGAATATCCCCGGTCACCGCGGAATTGAGCCGCAGCGCGCCGGCCTCGAGGTCGATCATCTTCTCATTATTGCCCGGCGCGACCGTCAGCGGCTCGCTCAGCTGGGCGCGGCCATAGGCAACGTGAACCACATATTCGCCGGGCGGCAGGTCAAGGCGGGCCGTGCCCTGGTCCGACTTGGCAACCAGCGGCATTTCCCCGGTGCTGTCCGGCATTGCCTCGAATACGCGCCAGATCAGACCATCAGGGATCGGCTGGCCGTTCTGCGAAATCTGTGCGCTCAGCGTTACCGGTTGCGGCGTTCGGGCGAGGGCCGATGCAGCCTCGCTTGCCGGGGTCGGTGCAGCCGGTGCGGCGGTGTCCGCCGGGGTGGCGTCACGGTCCGGGCGCGGACGCGGCAGGGGCGGGATCTCGGTGGCGTCCTGGGCAAGCACGACCGTGGGCATCGCCGTGGACACAAGGGCACAGGCCAGGGCGGCCGCGACGATCAGGCGTTTGGCTGAGAGCATGAAATTACCGGGCCATCCTCTAGCGTTAACGGGCATATGCGCCGACTCCGAGAGCGTGGGGCGCCAATAGGGAAAAGCTCTGTCACAGACGGCGCGGCTTGAAAACCGCTGCGCATTGGGCTCAAAGCTTTTTCCCTAAGGTCCGCCCTAACATTCTATTCGAGCAAGAGCCAGACAATGCCCGCCAATCCTGCCCTGCGTGACTATCTTTTGACCCGCCGTTCCGTTGGCCAGGCCTTTCTTGCCGAGCCGGGCCCGTCGGGGGAGGAGCTCAACACGCTGCTCACCATCGCCACGCGGGTTCCAGACCATGGCAAGCTGGCGCCGTGGCGGCTGGTCGTCTTCTCCGGCGACGCGCGGGCCGCAGCCGGCGAGAAGCTGGCCGCTCTGGCCCAGCAGAAGCGTCCGGACATGGATGAAGCAGCGATCGAAATCGAGCGTCGCCAGTTTCTCCCCGCGCCGCTCGTCATTGGTATCATCTCCTCGCCCAAGGAGCACTTCAAGGTCCCCGAGTTCGAGCAGTTGATCTCGGCGGGCAATGTCGCGCTGAACCTCGTTCACGGCGCTTATGCGCTCGGCTATGCCGCCAATTGGATCACGCGCTGGTATGCGTTCGATGCCGAGGCTGCAGAGCTGCTCGGCGCCCGCGCCGGCGAGCGTTTCGTCGGTTTCGTCCATATTGGCACACCCAAGACCGTGATCGAGGATCGTCCGCGGCCGGACCTCACCGAGATTGTCACCTATTGGTCCTGATCTCGCCCTCAAGGTTAACAGTCTGTTAGCAAACTCGGCCCAAAAGTTAACAGAACGTGATTCTGTTTTTTTGGGCCGTACATGGGCGTGCAGCCGATATCCATTCCGCAAAATCTGGCGACCGCCCTCACCATGGCCGGCAATCGCAGTGGCGTGGATTTTTCCTATCTGCTGCAGACCGCCATGCGCGAAAGCAGTCTCAATCCCAGCGCCAAGGCGTCAACCTCTTCTGCGGTAGGGCTTTTTCAGTTTCTGGAAGGCACCTGGCTGCAGGTGATGAAGACCGAGGGGCCGCGCCTTGGTTATGGCCAGTATGCCGCCGAGATCGACGTCACTAGCGGCGGGAACTACACCATCAGCGATCCGGAAAAGCGTAAGGAAATCCTCGCGTTACGCGAAAATCCGCAGATCGCATCTGACCTCGCGGCGGCTTTTACCCGCTCGAATGGCGACTATCTCCGCGAACGGTTCGGTCGCAATCCAAGCGCCGGCGAACTCTATATCGCCCACTTCCTCGGAGCCCAGGGCGCCGAGCGCATGTTCCAGGCCGGCCTCAAAAATCCCGACCAGCGGGCCGTCGACCTCTTCCCGCGCCAGGCCGATGCCAACCGTTCCATCTTCTATTCAAACGGCCAGCCGCGGACCATTCGCGAGGTCTATCAGGTCCTCGTCGCCAAGCATCAAAACATTGGAAATTCAACGTTTTCCGCCCAGCAGATGGCCGCGCAGGGCAGTGCGCCTGAACCCGCGCCGGTCGTGCCGTCCCGCTTCTCCCGCGACAATCTAAGCTTCACTGGTCTCTTCAAAACCGAAGCCGAAAACGTCCAGTCCAGCGGGCAGGGCGGCTCAGCTTTCTTCACCCAGCTCTATAGCCAGTAGTTACTAGCGCCTTAGCTCGTATGGTGAACCGTTCCTTAAACACTCTGGGCTAGTCTCATCATCGCCTCGGTGCGGAGAAGGTGATGATCGAGTACAGTGAGTTCGTGCGGCTCTCCCGGTCCAGCGACAGCGATGAGCGCGGTCACGCCGCCCATCTGGCCGCACTTGCCTATCTCGATCACGATGGCCCCGCTGACGAGCACGCCGCCCTCTACGCAGCGCTGATCGGCTTTCTCGACGATCCCTCGGTAAAGGTCCGCGCCGCCCTGGCCTATGGCCTGCTGCACTCGGTTCAGGCACCGCGTCCGATCATCATGGCGCTGCTGCGCGATAGCGCCGTGATCTCACGGGCAATCCTGCAATATAGCCCGGTCCTGCTCGATGCCGATCTCATCGGCCTCATCGGGGCCGGTGATCCCTTTACCCTGACTGCCATTGCCCAGCGCGAAAAGCTTTCGAGCCGTATCGCGAGTGCTTTGATTTCGCAGGGCGATTCTGCGCTCACCCAGCGGCTGTTGCGGCGAGAGGATGTCCTCCTCGACCCCATGCTGTTGCTCGATCTGTCGCGCAGCCTTGGGGGCGATGCGACCATGCGTGGGGCTCTGCTGAGCCGCAAGGATTTGCCGGCGCCAGCACGGCTGATCCTCGTTCAGCAGGTGACGGAAAGCTTGCGGCAGGCCCGCATTGTGCGCGGTGCCCTCGCACCCGATCGTCTGGCACGACTGCTCCGGGATGGCACGGACACCGCCCTTTCTGCCATCGGTGAAACCGAGGCTGTACAGGCGCGCGGTGAGTTCGTGGAGGTCCTTGTCGGGTCGGATCAGCTCAACACCCGCATTCTTCTGCACGCGCTGACCACCGGCCATGTCATGTTTTTCGCCGCCTGCCTTGGCGCGTTGAGCGCGATCTCCCGCAGCAAGGTGTTCACCCTGCTGGAAAACGGCAGCCGGGCGTCGTTGATTGCGCTGTTCTCCCGGGCGGGTCTTGGGCCTGAGATCGGCCGGCTGCTGGTCCGGCTGGTGCTGCACGCTCGAGCTGCTGATCTGGCGGACGACGTAGCGGCGCGGCACTATGTGGTCACCGCACTGACAGAGGAGCTGATCGCCGAATACGACGGCGATATTCCGCACGCGCTTGAAGAGGCCTTCGCTTATCTCAGTGAGCAGAATATCGCCTTGGCGCGGAAGGCCGCGCGCGGAGTGATGTCGACCTTCGCTGGCATAGCGCAGGGGCCTATGTCATTGCCGCAGGTAGAGGAATTGGCGCAGTTGCCGCTTCCGGCCGCCTGATCAGAAGCGGAACTGCTCACTCAGGACGCGTTCTTCGAGGCTCGTGCCGGGATCAAAGAGCAGCGTGACCCCGTGGGTGCGGTCCTCGCGGATCGTCACTTCGCGCACATTCTGAAATTCGATATTGTCGGCAACGGCGCTGACCGGGCGCTTCTCCGCCTCGCGCAGGGTGAATTTTACCTCGGCGCGATTGGTGAGGATTGCGCCGCGCCAGCGACGCGGGCGGAACGGAGAGATCGGTGTCAGGGCAAGCAGTTGCGCCTCGATCGGCAGGATCGGGCCGTGGGCCGAGAGATTGTAGGCGGTCGAGCCAGCCGGGGTAGCGAGCAGGATGCCGTCGCAGATCAGTTCGTCGAGGCGGACGTCGCCATCGACTGTGATCTGGACCTTTGCCGCCTGGTGGCTGGCGCGAAAAAGCGAGACTTCATTGAGGGCTAACGCTGACTGCGTTGTGCCGGTGGAGTCGGTGACGCGCATGGATAGCGGGTAGATGCGGGTACGCTGGGCGGCGCGCAGGCGCTGCTCCAGACCATCCTCGGAATAGGCGTTCATCATGAAGCCGACGGTGCCGAAATTCATGCCGTAGACAGGGATGTCCGTCGTCATAACCCTATGAAGAGTCTGCAACATCAGCCCGTCACCGCCGAGGGCGACGACGATTTCTGCGTCCTCGATCGGGGCGTCGCCATAGAGTTCCCGCAGGCGAGCGGCGGCTGCTTCAGCCGTGGCGGTCTCGTTGGTTACAAACGCGATGCGCGGAGCCTGTTCGCTCACACTGCCCTCCAAAACTTCCGCCGTGCCATCTGATTTCAATAGGAAAATCGCTGGCTGCACTAGGCCCAATAGGGCAGCGGCCCACGAGAAGCAACGGTCCGTTAGACTTATACGTCTGTGCCCCGACAGTCCCAGGAATTCACATCCGAGGCTTTGACCCTTGTGAAGAGGTAGCTTCAGGTCCGGTGCGACGTGTTTTGCGTGTTCCGACGGGCGTGACAAGCGCAAGCGGTTATGTATACAATTTTGGATCGCGCACTGGTTGAGCTCTGGAGGGGGACGACGTGACAACACAAACATTTCCGATGAATGCATGGTATGCCGCAGCCTGGGACGTGGAGGTCAAGCGCAGCCTTCTGGCTCGCACGATCTGCGGGAAACCCATTGTTCTCTATAGAAAGCAGGACGGAAGCGCCGTCGCGCTGGCCGACGCCTGCTGGCATCGCCTGCTGCCGCTGTCCATGGGCGAGCTGTATGGCGACAATGTCATCTGCGGCTATCATGGCCTTGAGTTCGACGACACGGGTCGTTGTGTATACATGCCCTCGCAAGACACGATTAATCCCTCGGCCTGTGTCAAATCCTATCCCCTGGTCGAACGTCATCGTTTCGTCTGGCTGTGGATGGGGAATCCGGAGCTTGCCGACCCGGCGCTGGTTCCTGACCTGCACTGGAACCAGGACCCGGAGTGGGCGGCGGATGGCAAGGTCATCCATGTCAAATGCGACTACCGGCTGGTCATCGACAATCTCATGGATCTGACCCACGAGACCTATGTGCACGGGTCCTCGATCGGTAATCGCGCGGTTGCAGAAGCGCCATTCGAGGCGACGCATACCGACAAGACGGCGACCATCACGCGCTGGATGCGCGACATCGATGCGCCGCCGTTCTGGCGCGGGCAGTTGGGCAAGCCGGGCAATGTCGATCGCTGGCAGATCATCAATTTTGAGGCGCCGTCGACCATCGCCATCGACGTCGGCGTGGCGCCTGCCGGGACGGGGGCGCCGGAGGGCGACCGCAGCCAGGGTGTGAACGGCTTCGTTCTCAACACGATGACGCCGGAAACGGACAAGTCCTGCTTCTACTTCTGGGCCTTTGCGCGCAATTACAAGCTCGACGAGCAGGCGCGGACCCACAATCTGCGCGAGGGCGTGTCGGGGATCTTCAAGGAGGACGAGATCATCCTTGAAGCCCAGCAGAAGGCGATCGACGCCAATCCGGACCATGTCATCTACAATCTCAATATCGACGCCGGGTCGATGTGGGCGCGCAAGCTGATCGACCGCATGATCGCGGAGGAAAATGAACTGCAGCAGGCTGCGGAATGAGCGGCAGTTCGGATCGTGCGATGCAATCGCAGCGCGCGCTGATGGGCGTGCGCGACCTTATCATCTGTGGCGAGATTCCGGCCCGGGCGCGACTGTCGGAAGTCGCGCTGGCCGAGCGGCTGGGAATTTCACGCACGCCGCTGCGGGCTGCGCTCGCGCGGCTGGAGCAGGAAGGTCTCGTCGAGGCCATCGCGACCGGCGGTTATGCCGTGCGCGGTTTCACTCGTGAGGATGTCACCGACGCAATCGAGTTGCGCGGCGTGCTCGAGGGGACGGCCCTGCGATTGGCGGCCGAGCGGGGCGTCAGTGCTGACCGGATGGATGCGCTGAAAGTGTTGCTCGGCGAACTGGATGACGCTCTTGGGGTTCGCGCCGAGGACATGGATTTTGAACGCTATGTGGCTCTCAACGCCGAGCTTCATAGCCGGCTCTGGGGGCTGGCGAGCTCAACGATCCAGCGCGAGATCGAACGTGTGACCAGCCTGCCGTTTGCGTCGCCCAGTGCGTTTCTCAACAAACAGGCTGACGTGCTGGCATTCCGGCGGTCGCTTTACGGGGCGCAGGACCAGCACAAGGCCATGGTACAGGCGGTCGAGTATCGGGAGGGGGCCCGCGCCGAAGCGCTGGCACGGGAGCATGCTCGTCTCGCCCGCCAAAACCTTGAGTTCGTGCTCGATGAAGACCGCAGCCTGATCCGTCGGGTGCCTGCACTTTCGCTAGTGGTGGGGTAAAACCATGCGTAACAGACTTGAATGGCGCGATGGTCGCGTCGCCAGCCTGCGACAGGTTGCGGACGATGTTCTCTGCCTGACCTTTGCGGTGGACGGTGGAGTGCCGCGTTTCGATCCCGGTTCGCATACGAACATTCGCGTGGAGATCGGTGGCAAGCAGGCGATCCGCACCTATACTGTGGTGCCCGCTGAGAAGGGGCATTTGTCCGTCGCGGTGAAGCTGCATCCGCAGAGCCGGGGTGGCTCGCGCTTTATGTGGACCCTCAGGGAAGGGGACTTGGTGCGGCTGACCGTGCCGGAGAACCGCTTCGAGCTCAGCTGGCGTGCGCCGCACTATTTGCTGCTCGCAGGCGGCATTGGCATCACTCCGATCTTTGGGATGGCGAAGGCCCTGGTCGCTCGTGGCGCCTCGGTGCGCCTGGTCTATGGCGCGCGCGAAGCCGGGCTCATGTCATTCCGCGATGAGCTGCAGGACCTGCTCGGGGACCGCGTCCTTGTGCGCGACAATTCGAAGGGCGACCATGTCGATCTGGCAGGAGAGTTTGCAGCGCTTCCGGCAGACGGCGAATGCTATCTCTGCGGGCCTATCGGCATGCTGGAGGCGGCCAAACATGCCTGGGTCGCCTCTGGCCGACCGCTGAGCCGGCTTCGCTATGAAGTGTTCGGCGATAGCGGGCTTTTTGCCGAGGAAGAGTTCCGCGTCGATATTCTCAATCGAAACCAGTCGGTTACGGTGCGGCCGGACCAGACCCTGCTGGAGGCCCTCATCGATGCGGGGGTGGACATGGTCTATGACTGCCAGCGCGGCGAATGCGGGCTCTGCGCGGTGAAGGTGATTGAGCGTGAAGGCGCGATCGATCATCGCGACGTCTTCCTCAGCGCCGAGCAAAAGGCAGAGAACGACCGGATGTGCGCCTGCGTGTCGCGTCTGACCTCTGGAGGTGGGACGATCGACGTGGGCTATCGCACCTGAAACCCGCGCCGCGCCTCCCTGACACAATCACGGGAGGCGCGGTCGGCGCCCCCTTGCGTCACATTAGTTATGCTATATAACAACATTCCATGAGGGAGGGGACTCATGGATTTCAAGGCAGCGCCAATTCGGCCTGTGCGTCTGGGCGCAATGGCTGCAGCAGCCGAAATGCGGCCGGACGGCAGCATTCTTATCAACTCGACCGAGAAGCTGGGCGCTTATCCGCGCTCGATCGTCGATGCGCTGGAGCACTGGGCTGACCGCACGCCCGATGCCATTCTGATCTCGGACCGGGAGGGTGCCGGCTGGCGCTCGCTGAGCTATGCCCAGGTCATGGAGCGCATTCCGCCGCTGGCGCAGGCGCTGCTGGACGCCGGGCTCGGGCCCGATCGGCCGCTGATGATCCTCTCTGGCAATGAGATCGAGCACTTTCTTCTCGGCATGGCGGCAATCTGGGTCGGGATTCCCTATGCGCCCATTTCGCCGGCCTATTCCCTGGTCTCGACCGATTTCGGTAAGCTGCGGCATATCGTGGGGTTGCTCACACCGGGCATGATCTACGCCAGCGCCGGGGATCGGTTTGAGGCCGCTATCGAGGCCGTGGTGCCCAAAGATGTGCCGGTCATCGTCCGCACCGGACCGTTGGCGGCACGGAAGAGCCACGTCTTTGCGGATCTGCTGCAGACCGCAGTCACGGATGCCGTTGCCAAGGCGCATTCGGCGATCACCGCTGACACGGTCGCAAAAGTGCTGTTCACATCGGGCTCGACCGGGCTGCCGAAGGGCGTCATCACCACCAATCGGATGATGGCCTGTAACCAGCAGATGATCCGGCAGGCGCTTGCGTTTATTGCGGACGAGCCGCCGGTCCTATTGGACTGGATGCCCTGGAATCACGTGGCCGGGGGCAGTCACAATGTGGGGCTGACCATCTATAATGGCGGCAGCTTCTATATAGATGATGGCCAGCCGACCCCGCAAAAGTTTGGCCGGACGCTCGAAAACCTCTCGATGGTGCAGCCGACCTTCTTCACCAATGTGCCCAAGGCCTATGAATTCCTGGTGGCCGCTTTTGCCGAAAATCCAACGGCGCGCCGCAATCTCTTCGCCAAGCTGAAACTGCTGCAATATGCAGGGGCCGGGCTGGCCCAGCACGTCTTTGACGGACTGGATGAGGCGGCGCGGGCCGAGACGGGCGAGCGGGTGTTGATCATCACCGGTTACGGTTCGACGGAAACCGCACCCTTTGCCTTCACCACCACTTGGCCGGTTGCAGAGGCCGGGCATATCGGCCTGCCCGCAGCGGGAATGAGCGTCAAGCTGGTGCCGAACGCTGAAAAGCTCGAGCTGCGCCTCAAGGGTCCGAATGTGACACCGGGATATTGGCGCGACGCCGAAAAGACCGCGGAATCATTCGATGACGAGGGTTATTACTGCATCGGCGACGCGGTTCGCTTTGCCGATCCGGAGCGTCTGGAAAAGGGGCTGGTGTTCGACGGCCGGGTGACCGAGGACTTCAAGCTCTCGACGGGCACCTGGGTCAATTTCGCGGCGCTGCGCAGCAAGGTGATTGCGTCCTGTGCGCCACTGATCCGCGACGTGGTAATCACCGGGCTCGACCACAATTTCATCGGCGCGATGATCTTTCCGGACATGCAAGCGTGCTGCCGTCTCGCCGGGCTGGACGATGCTGCCGCCGTCGACGAGATCGTCGGACACCCCAGTGTGCGGGCGCACTTTGAAAAGGCGCTGGGCGCATTGGCGCGCGAAGCCACGGGGAGCTCGAACCACATCGCCCGCGCCGTGCTGCTCGATGCATTGCCGGACGGGGATAAGGGCGAGGTGACCGACAAGGGTTCGATCAACCAGCGCGCTGTCCGCACACACAGAAAGCACGTGGTCGAGCGGCTCTATGCCGTCACGCCCGATGCCGAAATCATGATTTTGCCTCGCCACGGAGAACAGAATGGCCAAGCCACTCGCAATGCAGTTTAGCGATGCATGGCTCTTGGGCGGCGCGCGGACCCCGTTCGTCGATTACAGGGGCGCACTTTCGGCGGTTTCGCCGATCGATCTGGGGATCAAGGCGGCTCGCGGCGCCATAGAGCGCGTGGGCGTGGCGGCCGAAGATATCGGGCACACCATTGCCGGTTCCATGGCGCAGGCCTCGTTCGACGCCTATTTGACGCCGCGCCATATCGGGCTTTATGCCGGAGCGCCTGTCGAGGCACCGGCCCATCTGGTGCAACGGATCTGCGGAACCGGGCTCGAAATAATCGCCCAGGCGGCGGATTCGGTGGCCCTGGGGCGCGTGGATCTGGCGCTGGCGGCGGGTTGCGAGTCGATGAGCCGTAACCCGATCGCTGCCTATTCGCACCGCAATGGTTTCGGCCTGGGGCAGGTGGAGTTCAAGGACTTCCTGCTTGAAGCGCTCTATGACCCGGCGGGCTGCGTCAACATGGGGGACACGGCCGAAAATCTCGCTAAGCAATATGGCATCTCGCGGGAGACGGTCGATCGCTTTGCCGAGCGCAGTTTTGAGCGCGCCGTGGCGGCCAAGGAGGCCGGTATCCTGGCCGAGGAGATCGTGCCGGTTACGACCGAGACATTCGCTATCGAGGGGCTGGCTGATCGCGGGATCAAGCTGCCGCGCGGCGTGACTTCTGTAACTGAGGACAGCCATATCCGGCCATCGCCCTATGCAGTGCTCGAGAAACTTCGCCCGGCTTTCGGCGGGGTGCAGACCGGAGGCAATTCGTCGGCGATTGTCGATGGCGCGGCGGCCGTGCTGGTTGCGTCCTCGGACTATGCGCGCCGCAACGGCAAGACGCCGCTCGCGCGGATACTCGCCAGCGCCGCCGTTGGCGTGCCGCCGCAATTCATGGGGATCGGTCCGGCGCCGGCCATTCGGGCGGTGCTCGATGTGGCAGGAATGACGCTCGACCAGATCGATCGGATCGAGATCAACGAGGCGTTCGGGGCGCAGGTTCTGGCCTGTGCCGCAGAGCTCGGGCTCGATGGGGACAGGCTCAATGTCAATGGCGGGGCTATTGCCATCGGCCATCCTCTCGGGGCGACGGGCGTGCGCCTGGCGCTGACGCTGGCGCTCGAACTCAAGCGGTCAGGGCTGCGCTATGGCATCGCCTCGGCCTGTATCGGCGGCGGGCAGGGCATTGCGCTGCTGATCGAGAATGTGGAGGCCAGCTGATGGATATTGCTGGCAAAACTGTATTCGTTTCCGGCGCCGCCTCCGGGCTCGGCGCGGAAGCTGCGCGGGCGCTCACGCTGGGGGGAGGCGCCCGCGTGGCCATTTTTGACCGCGACGCGGTCAAAGGAGAGGCGGTGGCGGCGGAACTGGGCGGGATGTATTTTCCCGTTGATGTTTCTGATGCCGCCAGCGCCGAGGGAGCGGTGCGCAACGCGGTGGCCGCGCTCGGGGCGCCGTCTGTGCTGGTCAATTGCGCCGGTATTGGTGGGGCCGCGCGTATCGTCGGCCGCGATGGGCCGATGGATCTCGCGAGCTTTCAGAAGGTGATCAACGTCAACCTCGTGGGCAGTTTCAACATGATGCGGCTCTGCGCTCATGTGATGTCAGAGGCCGAGCCCGATGCCGAAGGACAGCGTGGGGTGATCATCTCGACCGCGTCAGTAGCCGCCTATGAAGGCCAGATTGGGCAGGCCGCCTATGCCGCATCCAAGGGCGGGATTGTCGCGCTGACGATGCCGGCGGCCCGGGAACTGGCGCGGTTTGGCATAAGGGTGCTCGCTATTGCGCCGGGGCTGTTCCTGACGCCGCTGCTCGCGGAATTGCCCGAAGATGTGCAGACGGGACTGGCCGCCAATATCCCCAATCCGGCGCGCCTTGGCCGGCCAGAGGAGTTTGCGCAACTGGTGATGGCTATGGTGGGCAATAATTATCTCAACGGCGAAGTGGTTCGCCTCGACGGCGCGCTGCGTATGCAGGCGAGGTAGATCGGCATGTTCACCAATACCACCTCAGTGACGGTCCAGTTTGGCGACTGCGACCCGGCGGGGATCGTCTATTACCCCAATTATTTCCGCATGTTCGATAATGCGACAGGGGCGCTGCTTTCGGCTGCGCTGGGCATGAACAAGCGGCAGTGGCTTGCCCATTATGACATTGCCGGTATCCCGATGGTCGATACGGGCGCGCAGTTCTTCATGCCGGCGAGTTTCGGGGATGTCCTTGAAATCAGAAGCGAAATTACCGAGCTTGGGCGCTCGAGCTTTTCGCTGCGCCACACCATCATGCGCGAAACCAATGTCGGGGTCGAGGCGTGTGAAAAGCGCGTCTGGACCCGGCGGGACGAGACCGGCTCGATCCGTTCCGCTCCACTGCCGGACGATTTACGCAAACGCCTGTCCGAATAGGACCGGCCCCATCTGCGCCTTGTGCGCCACTAATTCTGTCATGTGAAAGGATCAGACATGACGCACACGGATGTTCTCGAGATCAGCCATAAGGGCGCGATCGCCCACATTTGTCTCAACCGGCCAAACAAGCGCAATGCGCTCAATGACGAGCTCATCGCATCCCTCGACAGTTTCTTTTCGCGTGTCGGCGAGGAGACCCGTGCGGTGGTGGTTTCCGGGGCGGGCGGGCATTTTTCGTCGGGGCTCGATCTCTCCCAGCATGTTTCGCGCGAGCCGCTCGAAGTGATGGCCCATTCGCGCAACTGGCACCGAGTCATGGCTCTGATCTCGCAGTCGCCGCGGCCCGTGGTGGCAGCGATGTCCGGCGCGGTGATGGGCGGCGGGCTCGAGTTTGCAGCCAGCTGCCATGTGCGGGTGGCCGAAGAGACCGTGCGCTTTCAGATGCCGGAGGGAATGCGTGGCATTTTTGTTGGCGGTGGCGGCTCGGTGCGGATTTCTAATCTGATCGGTGCGCATCGTATGACGGAGATGATGCTGACCGGCCGCAGCTATTCCGGTCTGGACGGCGAGCGGCTGGGCCTCGCGCATCACTGCGTGCCTGAGGGGCAGGCGCTGGACAAGGCGTTCGAGCTGGCCGATCGCATCGTGCGCAACTCGCCGACGATCAACCAGCTGATCATCCAGGCCATCGCCCAGATCTCCGCCATGCCGCCCGAGGCGGGTCTTTATGCTGAAAGCCTGACCGCCGCTTTGAGCCAGACCGGCCCTGACGCGGAGGAGGGACTGCGCGCGTTTCTCGAAAAGCGCGTCCCGGTGTTCCGCTAGGTCAGGCGCTCGAGGAGAGCGAGCAATTGGTCGCGCTTCGCATCGCCCCCCAACCGGTCGATGAATTCCTGCTCCAGCTCTTCGTGGAGTTTTCGGGCGCGGGCGAGGAATTGCTCGCCCTCGGATGTGAGGTGGAGGGCATTGGCACGACGGTCCGTCTTGACGTGGACGCGTTCAAGCAGGCCGCGGGCCTGCAGGCCATCGACAAGGGCGACGAAATTGGCGCGCTTCACGCCGAGCGCAGAGGCGATTTCGGTCTGCTTGCGGCCGGGGTTCTCGCCGATAAGAACCAGGGTGGAGTATTCGGCGGGCCGCAGCGAAAGTTCGGCAAAAACAGCCAAAAACCGCTGGAAGACGCTGAGCTGGGCGCGCCTCAAGCGATACCCGACCAAACCAAGCTGGGCATCGACGGCGCTGCCGGTTTCCGATTCTTCCTGTTCGAGGACGACATCATTTTTCGGCATCAAGGCACTCCGGAGGGGTCGAGAGTCGCTTGCTGCGACTGATGGGCTTTGTTATGATAAATAACATTTGAGATGGCATGTACGTCAAGCACTTGAGGAGGTGCATGATGTGCCGGACAGGATGGGGCCAAACTGGTTGCCAATATTCTCCTGTCTTTCCAGAGCCTGGGAGTGCTGTCCATAGAATTGGGACGACGGCTGGGGAGGGCTGTCTCACGCAATAGCATATCACGTCATAGCGTCTGGACGTTTCAACTATCGGGGGAGAAGAATTGTGTTTCAGGACACGTCCGTACTTGGACGTCTGGCGAATGGTGTTGCCCGTTGGATGGCGATAGCCGGGGGCATCGTGCTCCTCGCGATGGTTGTCCTCGTTGTCGTCAGCGTCACCGGCAGAGCGTTCATCTGGGCCGGTCTCAAGCCGATCCTGGGCGATTATGAGCTCGTGACCGTGGGCATGGGCTTTGCGGTCTTCGCCTTTCTACCCATTGCCCACATCGCCCGGGGTCACGCACTTGTTTCCCTGATCACCGACAGTCTTGGACCGCGCACCAACGCCTGGATCTTGGTCGTCACCGATCTGCTGATGCTGGTGGCCTCGGCCTTTATCGCCTGGCGGCTGTGGTTCGGCATGCTCGACAAATTCAACTATCGTGAAACGACAATCCTGCTTGGGATCTCGATGGGCTGGGCATTTGCCGCTGCCATGGTTGGCGCGGCGGCGATGGTCTTCGTCGCCTTCTATGTATTCGGCCGATCCATCAGCGATGCGCTTGCCGGACGCGCCGGACCCAAGCATGTGGGGAGCGAACATTGACCACCAATCTCATCCTCGGACTTCTGGGCATTCCGGTCGTCCTGTTGCTGGTCTTCCTGCGCGTCCCGATCGGGCTGGCCATGATGGCCGTGGGTGTTGTCGGCACCTGGCTCGTCACCAAGAATTTCAATCCGGTGATGTCGCAATTCAAGACGCTGAGCTACAGCACGTTTGCGTCGCACAGCCTTTCCGTTGTGCCGTTGTTCCTGCTGATGGGCCAGTTCGCGACCATGAGCGGGCTTTCTACCAAGATATTCAAGGCGGCGACGGCCTGGCTTGGGCACCGCAAAGGCGGTGTGGCGATGGCCGCTATCGGCGCGAGCGCCGGCTTTGGCTCCATCGTCGGGTCGTCGCTGGCAACCGCAGCAACAATGGGTCGGGTGGCGCTGCCGGAGCTCAAGAAATATGGCTATTCGGATAGTCTGGCGACGGGAACCGTGGCCGCCGGCGGCACGCTGGGCATTCTGATTCCGCCGTCGGTGATCCTGGTGATTTTCGCGGTGCTGACCGAACAGAACATCGCAAAGCTGTTCATGGGCGCGTTCATTCCAGGCCTTCTGGCAGCCCTGGGCTATCTCATTGTCATCGCCATTTATGTGCGGGTTCGGCCCGGCGCTGGTACGACGCTGGAACGGCTCCCGTACGTCGAGCGGTTCAAGGCGCTGTTTGATATCTGGCCGGTGCTGGCGGTGTTCGTGCTGGTCATCGGCGGCATCTACACCGGCATCTTCACTCCCACCGAGGCCGCGGCCATCGGCGCTGCGGGCACCGGGCTGATTGCCCTCGCCAATCGAAGCCTCAGCTGGGCGGGCGTCAGAGACGCGCTGATTTCGACGGCCACGTCGACGGCGATGATCTTCCTGATCGTGTTCGGTGCCGCGGTGCTCAACGGGTTCCTGGCGCTGTCACAACTGCCGCAGTTTTCGGCCAACTGGATTGGCGAGCAGGGGTTCAACCCGTGGGTGGTGCTGGCGATTGTGCTGGTGTTCTACGTCATTCTCGGCTGCGTCATGGACTCTCTGTCCATGATCCTGCTGACCATTCCGATCCTTTATCCCATGCTGATGGTCCTCGATTTCGGCCTCACACCGGACGAGTTCGGCATCTGGTTTGGCATAATCGCGCTGATTGCGGTCGAGGTGGGATTGATCACCCCGCCGGTGGGCATGAACCTATTCATCATCAACAGCATGTCGCCGGGCACCAAGCTCTCCGACACCTATTGGGGCGTGTTGCCATTCGTTCTGAGCGACATTGTCCGAACCATAATCCTGGTAGCATTCCCAGCGATCACGCTCAGCCTGGTCTGGTGGTTCTACTAGCGAGGATGCTCTGCGCGTCGAGGAGGAATGAGGCGCAGGGCCAACTGGCCGGCAATTGTCCGGCACCCAAGGGAGGAAGTAAAATGAAGTCGACAAGCCTTATTCTCGGCGCGATTGCAGCCCTGGCGCTGTCCAGCACGAGCTTTGCCCAGGAGGTGACGCTCCGCATTCACCAGATGCTGCCGGCACAGGCGACCATCCCGGCACAGGCGATCGAGCCCTGGGCCAATATGGTGTCAGAAGCTTCCGGCGGGCGCATTGCCTTTGAACTCTATCCGGCCATGCAGCTCGGTGGCGTTCCTGCCGATCTCTACGACCAGGCCAAGGACGGCGTGGTGGATATCGTCTGGACCATTCTGGGCTATACGCCGGGCCGCTTCCCCAAGGCGGAAGTGTTCGAGCTGCCCTTCATGCTGACCACCGGCGAGGCATCCTCGGCGGCCTTCTATAAGTATGTGATGGCCAATGCCGCCGACGAAATGGCCGGGTCCAAAGTGCTGGCACTGCACACCCACGGCCCCGGGCTCTTCCATTCGCAGGAGCCGATCAACTCGCTCGAAGACCTCGAGGGGATGAAGGTCCGCGGCGGATCTCGCATTATTTCCAACATGTTGCGCCTGCTCGGTGCCGAGCCAGTCGGCATGCCGGTGACCCAGACCCCGGAAGCGCTGTCGAAGGGCGTGATCGAAGCGACGACCGTTCCGTGGGAAGTTACCCCCTCGCTGCGTATTGCCGAGCTGGTGAAGAACCATACCGGTTTCACCAGCGACCATGGCCTCTACAGCCAGACGTTCGGCATGTTCATGAACCATGACAGCTACAACAATCTGCCCGATGATCTGAAGGCGATCATCGACGAACATTCGGGGCTGGAGCTGTCGCGCCAGTTCGGTCGCGTCATGGATAATGGTGATGCGACAGGCCTTTCGCTCGCTGTGAAGGCCGGCAACAACATCGTCCAGCTCGATGCCGAAGAGACCGCCCGCTGGGTGGCGGCTGCCGAGCCGACCTATGATGAATGGTACAAGGAAATGGAAGCCATCGGCGTCGATGGCCCGGCTCTGGTGGAAGCTGCCCGCGCTGCAATCGCGGCAGAGTAACACCTGCAGACCGACATTTCCGAAGCCCCGCCCGATCTCAGGCGGGGCTTTTTTGTGGGTTTCGGGAACGTGACCGCCGGAGAGGCCGTGGTGCTAAGGGCCTGCAATCTCAAGCCTTTTCGATATTTACGCTGCTTGCTCAACATGTGGTGTTGACTTGGGTGTGTTTCGCGGTAACGTTCCCATGCTTGGCGGAGGGGCCGGGCGAGGGAGAGAATTGGGTATGAGCCGTAACCGCCGGCCGACCATTATCGATGTTGCCGAGCGCGCCGGGGTGTCCAAGAGCACCGCAGCGCGGGCACTGGCTGGTTCTTCCAACATCACTGAAGAGACCCGGAAAAAGGTCATCCAGGCGGCCGAGGCGGTGGGCTATGAGCGCAACCATCTGGCGGTGGGCATGCGCTCGGGACGCAGCGGCATGCTGGGGCTCGTCATTCCCGATATCGCCAACCCGTTCTGGGCTGATGTCGCGCGTGGCGCGCAGGATCGCGCGGCCAAGGCGGGCGCTTCGCTGCTGGTCTTTTCGTCGGACTGGGACCCGGAGGTCGAGGCGGCTCATCTGCGGACGCTGCGGCGGGCCCGGGTGGATGGCGCCATCGTTAATCCCGTCTCCGACAGTTTTGACGATCTTGACCGCTTCGGCATGCCCTGCGTGTTCATCGGTTCGAGCGCCGAACGGTTTCCAGATATTTCGAGCGTCGGCTCGGACATCGCCCAGGCCGTGCGGCTGGGCCTCGATTATCTTGTCGCCAAGGGGCACAAGGCTCCCGCGCTGATCCTGGGCTCGAAAGGTCGTCTGGCCCGTGCGCGTTTTTTGCGGGCTGTGCATGAGCACTGTGTCGAGCGCGACCTCGATCCAGCGATCCTGCCGATCGAGGACGGCGAATATACGGTTGAAGGCGGGCGCGAGGCGATGCGGCGCCTGCTGGCGCAACCGCGCGTTGGGCATCTGGCGGTGTTTGCCGCCAATGACATGATGGCGCTAGGCGCAATGATGGCGGTGCGCGACGCGGGCCTCGATTGCCCGCGCGATGTGTCGATCCTCGGTTTTGACGGGATTCCGTCAGGGGAATTTGCCTGGCCGGGGCTCACGACCGTGGCCAAGCCGGGACGCGATATCGGCGAGCGGGCAGTGGAGTGCCTGTTCGATGAGATTGAACACAAGCCGGACCACCGGCGAATTTACATGCCGTGCCGACTTCTAGAGCGAGGCTCACTCGCCGATCTGTCGACACAGCATGCCTCGCACATCGCGGGGGCAGGGAGGGTCTGAAAATGACTGCTGATGCCGGTCAAAATTCGACGCGTGCACCAATCGGTGGGAACGTTCCCGCTGACGCAGCCATTCGCACTTCGGGTGAGTTGGCTAGCAGACTGTTACCCGCGAGGAAGGGTTTTCGCGAAAGCGTGCGCCAATGGTGGCCCTATTACGCGATGATGGCGCCGGGCCTCCTGTTCTTCTTCGTCTGGCACTATGTTCCGATCTGGGAAGCCAAGATGGCGTTCGAGCAGGTCCGGATCATTCCGCCCAATATCTGGGTCGGGCTGAAGAACTTTCAGACGCTGTTCTCCTCGCCGCTGTTCTACCAGGTGCTGGCCAATACGCTGATCATCTCGGGCATGAAGATCATCTTCGTGTTCCCCGTTCCGATCATCGTGGCGCTGCTGCTCAATGAAATCCGCAGCGGCAAGTTTCGCGGGATGATCCAGTCGGCGATCTATCTGCCGCACTTCCTGTCCTGGGTGGTGATCGCGGGCGTGTTCATTGCGCTGCTGTCGCCTACCGATGGCGCGGTCAACCAGATCCAGACCGCGATGGGCTTTGCGCCCATCAACTACATGACCAATACCGGAACGATCCGCTGGGTGCTGGTGATCTCGGAAATCTGGCGCTCGGCCGGTTGGGACAGCCTGCTCTATCTCGCGGCGATCTTTGCGATCGACCCGCAGCTCTATGAGGCGGCGGAGCTGGACGGCGCGAGCCGCTGGCAGAAGATCCGACACGTGACCATTCCCGGCATCGTGCCGACCATTGCGACGCTGTTCATTCTCAACATGGGCATGTTCCTCTCGGCTGACCTCAACCAGGTGGTCAACATGCAGAACGCGGTCAATGCGTCGACCATCGATATCCTCGACACCTATGTCTACCGCATGGGCCTGTTTACCGGGGAGTACGCACTGGCGACGGCGGCGGGCCTCTTCAAGGCTGTGATCGGCATGGCGCTGGTGTTGATCAGCCATTTCATCAGCAAGCGACTGACCGGCAAGGGAGTGTGGTGATGGCCAGTTTTTCGCGCCGGACGCCGCTCGAACGCGTCGAATATGTGCTTATCGTCTCGACCCTGCTGCTGCTTGTGGTGTTCACGCTGCATCCGCTGCTCAACCTCCTGGCGCTGTCGTTTACCGAGCCGAGCAAGGTGGCTGGCTTTTCGGGCCTCTCGATCATCCCCGACGGGTTTTCGACCGATGTCTGGGCACTGCTGCTGCAGCACCCCAACGTGCAGCGGGGTCTCTTCAACTCGATCTGGATGACGGCGACCAGCGTTTGCCTTGGTGTTTTCGGCACGGCGCTGATGGCCTGGGGCATGTCGCGACCCGGCCTGCCGGGTCGACGGCTGATCTTCATCATGGTGCTGGTGACCATCGTGTTCGAGCCCGGCATCATTCCCGACTACTTCCTGATGAAGCGGATGGGCCTGCTCAACACGCCCTGGGCCGTCATCATGTATAAGGTGATCAGCGCCTGGTACCTCATCATCCTCATCCGCTTCTTCGAGGAAATTCCCAAGGAATTGCTGGAGGCGGCTGAGCTCGACGGCGCCAATCCGTTCCAGACCTTTTTCCTGGTCGTGCTGCCGCTGGCCAAGCCCGCGCTCGCCACCATCGCGCTGTTCTACCTCGTGCTGCACTGGAACGAGTTCTTCCGCTCTATGATCTACCTCAACGACCAGACGAAGTGGCCGCTGCAGGTGGTGCTGCGCCAGTTCGTGATCGAGGGGGACAAGGTGGCCATCGTCGGCGCTAATAATCTCGCTAACAACACGGCCATTGCGCAGATCAATATCCGGGCGCTGAAGGCGGGGATGATCTTCATCACCATCCTGCCGATCCTGGCAATCTACCCGCTGATTTTGAAGTTCTTCACCAAGGGCACGATGTCGGGGGCGCTGAAGGGATGAGGATTTTTGGGGGGGCTCACCTCTCCCTTGGGGAGAGGTCGGATTGCGGAGCAAGCCGGGTGAGGGGGCCTTGCTAGGATTTTGGGAAGGTCCCCTCACCCGACGCAAGGGCGTCGACCTCTCCCCCGGAGGGAGAGGTGGGGGCCGGTGTGTGGGACTCCACCCCCTCCTATCCTCCCCCTTCGAGGGGGAGGTGGAGCCGGTGGGTGGGAGAGAATGGGGCCTGCAGGCCTTTGACGATGGATCGGGGCTCTCGCCCCCCACCCTCAATCTCTCCCACGAGGGGGAGGGAGGCGGGCCGGTGAGTTACAAAAAATTCCGCGAAAGCGGTGTGGCGGAATAAACGGAGGAGACTGGAAATGAAGTTCAAGACGCTGCTTTTGGCGACGACGGCCATGGCCATGCTGGGTGCTGCTGTGGCGCCGGCTATGGCCCAGACAACGCTGCGGCTGGTGAGCAAGGATCTGCTGACCACCAACCCCGATGACATGAAGGAAATCGAGGCTATCGAAGCTGCGCTCAAGGCGCAGGGAACCGATGTCGATATCCAGACCATCGATTTGCCGGGCGGCACCGCTGCCTATGGCGAGGCGCTGGGCGTGATGCTGCTGTCGGGCGATATCCCGGACATCATGTATTTCCAAGGCGGCGACCAGAAGATGGCCGAGCAGGGGATTCTCGAGGATCTGCGCCCCTGGGTGGAAGGCTCGGAAACTGTGAAGGCCGGCATGTGGCCGCACAATTTAGACCGTCTCGAGAACTATCCTTATCTCATCTATCTCTATCCCGCGCGCGCTCCGCAGCCGGTGATGCGCAAGGACTGGCTGGATGAGCTGGGCCTTCAGCCACCGACCACGGTGGAAGAATATGAAGCGCTGTTCCAGGCCATTCACGACGCCGATCTCGATGGTGACGGCACGCCGGGCAATACGCTGGGCCTGACCGGTTTTGGCAATACGGGTGAACTCGACTCCATCTTCAATCAGGCGTTTGGCGTGACCGGCACCTGGATGAAGAACGCCGAGGGCAAGTGGGTGAATGCCCGCGTGACCGACGCGGAAAAGGCCAAGATCGAGTTCTACGCGCGGCTGGCGGACAAGGGCCTCTTCGACAAGGAATATGTCACCAACACCTATGACGTGAAGGAAGACAAGTTCTACACCGGCAAGGCCGGCGTGATCTTCGGCTCGTCGCCGGAAGTGATCGACATCTATTCGGGCAAGATGCGCCAGACCTATCCGGACGCTGACGTGAGCCTCGTGCTGCTGCCAGTGCCGTCGGGCCCGGGCGGCAAGGGCCTGGCTGCGGTCGATGTGGCCAAGGAAGCGCGCGGCTGGGCGATCTCCTCGCTCTCCGAGCACAAGGAAGAAGCCTTCAAAGTGCTCGAATTCATGGCCTCCAAGGAAGGTCAGGATATCGACCGCCTGGGCTTTGAGGGCGTGCACCACAATACCGCCGCCGATGGCAGCGTGACCTTCACCGACGCGATCTCGACCTGGTATGCGCGCTTCTTTAACGCGTCCAACTGGACGCCGCCGACCCCGCTGCTTGGCGACACCGCACAGGCCGCGCTCGACAACATCAAGGCGGACTTCGTGGCCGACAATGCCTTTGTCTGGCCGGCCGAATACGCCGCTGAGGTCGACGCCACCGAGCAGATCTATCGCGCCTGGGTGGCCCGCTTCATCACCGGTGAAGCCTCGCTCGACCAGTGGGGCGATTTCGTCAGCGAATACAACGCTGCCGGCGGTGCCCGCATGGCTGAATACGCTGCGAGCGTGTTGGGCGAGTAAGGGCAGGGCGCGGAGGGCGCTGTCTCTCCGCATCCACGGAACGGCACCTCCCCCTTGAAGGGGGAGGTTGGGAGGGGTGCAAGAGCCCGGATGGCCGAGCTCTTGGCCCCACTCCCACCCTGACCCGCCCCCTTCAGGAGGGGGAGGTGTCGACTGAGAACGCAGTGATTGACGCCTGAACTGAAAGTTGTGTGCACACGATGACCCCATCCCTGAACTCCCGCATTCGCGGCATGCTGCATGGCGTTGCGCTGGGCGATGCGCTGGGTGCGCCGGTGGAAAAGCTGTCGGCAGCCCAGATCCGCGAGCGCTATGGGCGGGTGCGGTCGGTGATGACGCGGTGGCACAAGATGGATCTGCCGCCCGAGCAGCGGAACCACAGGGTGCGCGGCGACGGGATCGTTACCGACGACACGCTCATGACGCTGGCGATGATGGATATCTATGCCGAGGTGAAGCGGCATCTCGACGCCTGGGATATGGCCGACGGGATGGTGCGCCAGATCGCCTGGATCAAGCGCTGGGTGCCGGAGTTGCAGCGCGAGGCGATGTTGATCGACCGGCTGTTTTATCCGGAGAAATGGATCTTTCAGCGCCACCAGCTGGCCAATTGCGATCCGCGGCAGGGTGGGATCGGCAACATGGTGAACTGTGGGGCGGCGATGTACATCGCGCCGATCGGGGTGGCGAATGCGGCGGATCCAAAGGCAGCCTATGACGAGGCGATCGCCTTCGCTTCGGGCCATCAGGAGAGCTATGGGCTTGAGGCCGCCGGAGTGATGGCGGCGGCGGTGGCGGCGGCCTTTTTGCCGGGGACGAGCATCGAAAAAATTGTCGAGACGGTGACCGGGCTGGCCAAGGATGGCACGCGGGAGGCGATTGAGGCCATCGCCGAGGCGGCGCTGCGGCTGCGGAAGACGGGCGCTGAGCATGAAGAGGTCTCTGCGATTTTCCACGAGATCATCGGGCGGTTTTCGGTGATGGGCGATGACCTCAATCACATGGAAGAAAAGGTGGGGCGGCGGACAGATGCCTACCGGCCGAGCCGGTTGCTCTCCATTGAGGAATTGCCGCTGGCGCTTGGTTTTTGCCTTTTCAATGGCGGCGACTTCCGGCGCTCGATCGAGGACGGGATCAATTCGGGACGCGATACGGATTCCATCGGCGTGATGGCCGGGGCGATCCTGGGAGCGATGCACGGTGAAGCTGTGATCGACGCTGAGGATCATGCGCAGATCAACAGGGCGAACAGGCTCGATCTGACGGCGTCGGCGGATGCGTTTGCCGGGGTGGTGACGGAAATTCTCGCTGCGGATCGCGCGGCTGCGGAGGCGCGCTGGGTGGCCAGGACAGAACTGGGTTTGGCGTGATTTTCTCCTGAGTTTTCCGGCTCCCGCCTGTGACGGCGAGACGAATGCACCAAGAATTTTGAAAGTCAGAAGCGAATGCTGTCCGAAACCCAAATCCTCGAAAAGATCTATGCCGGCTTTATCGGCAAGGCCATTGGCGTGCGCCTCGGCGCCCCGGTCGAGCCGACCATCTGGAGCTATGAGCGCATCCACAAGACCTATGGCGAGGTGACGCAATATCTCCGCGATTTCAAGAACTTCGCGGCCGATGATGACACCAATGGCCCGGTCTATTTCATCCGGGCGCTGCGCGATTACGGGCTCGATTGCACCGCCGAGGATGTGGGCAAGACCTGGCTGAACTATGCGGCCGAGGAGCACGGCATGTATTGGTGGGGCGGGTTTGGTGTGTCGACCGAGCACACCGCCTATCGCAATCTGCGGGCCGGTATCCCTGCGCCGCAATCGGGCTCCATCGCGCAGAACGGCACGACGGTGGCCGAGCAGATTGGCGGGCAGATTTTCATCGACAGCTGGGGCTGGGTGAACCCGGGCAATCCGCAGCGGGCGGCGGACATGTCGGCGATGGCCGCAAGCGTTGCCCATGATGGCGACGGGCTCAATGGCGCGCGCTTCTGCGCGGCGGCGATTGCAGCGGCGTTTGAGGCCGGAAGCATTGACGAGATCATCGCGACGGCCATGTCTACCATTGATGCCGGTTCGACCTATGCCCGTGTGTGTCAGGCGGTGATCGACTTCCATAAGGCGAACCCGAAAGATTGGCGGGCCTGCCGGGAGATGCTGGAGGCCGAATGGGGCTATGACCGCTATCCCGGCGTCTGCCACATCATTCCCAATGCGGGCGTGACCATCATGTCGATCCTTTATGGCGCAGGCGATTTGCCGCGCACGGCAGAGATCGCAACCATGGCTGGCTGGGACACCGATTGTAACGCCGGCAATGCGGCGGCGATTGTCGCGACGTTTCAGGGGCTGCACGAAGGCTGGGGCAAATATCGCAAGCCCATCAATGATTTCCTGATTGCCTCCGGGATCGTCGGCAGCATCAATATCGTCGATATTCCGAGCTTTGCGCGCGAGCTGACGGTGTTGGCGCTGCAACTGGCGGGCCGGGACGTACCGGCGCTGTGGCAGGAAGATTTCTCCCGGCGCGGGCTGCGGTTTGATTTTGACCTGCCGGGCTCGACCCATGGTTTCCGGACCGAGGGCTTTAATCAAATCACGCTGAAGCATTCCGATGAACGGCATGTCGAGGGCTCGCGCGGATCGCTGGAAATCCAGCTCGATCGGCTGGAGCGCGGGCAGGGCGGCCGGGTGTTCTGGAAGCCGTTCTATCGGCGCACGGATTTTGACGACGAGCGTTATCGGCCAATGTTCAGCCCGGTGGTCGATGCGGGGCAGATCGTCTCGTTCAAGCTCTGGCTCGATCCGTGGAATGGCGACGGCAATCTGCGCGTAGCGCCCTATGTGCGCCGGACGATGAGTGGCGCGATTGAGGAAGTCGGGGCCTGGGATGTGCCGTCAGCAGAGGGTTGGCAGGACTATTCCTTTGCGGTGCCGGATGGGGTGGAAGCGATCGACGAGATCGGCATCTCCATCGAGTATTTTGGGCGGCTGAAGTTTTTAGGGCGGCTGTTCCTGGCCGATTTCAGGGTGGAAGGGCCGGGGCGGATCGTCATCGAGCCGGAGACCGAGGCACAGGAATGGGGCGCGATCACGCGGTTTACCTATAATCGCGGGCACTGGACCAAGAGTTTTGGGCGCATTCAGGGGCATACGGCGGGCGATGCCGATATGTGGACCGGGCATTATTACGCCAAGGATGTCACGGTCTCGGCCGATATCCAGCGGCTCTCGGGCGCCTCGCAGCTGGTGACGGCGCGGGTGCTAGGGACGGGGCGGTTTTATGCGGCCGGGTTTGAGGGGGATGAGGTGGTCATCCTCAAGGAGAATTTTGGGTCCACCGTTCTCGCAAGGGCATCGTTCAAGCCGGAGACCGGGAAGAGCTATCAGTTTGCCTTCAGCGTGAAGGGAGATCAGCTGACTTTTGCGGTGGATGGGACGGAGCTGATCTCGGCGAGAGATAGCGACTACACCCACGGCATGGCGGGCGTTCGGCTGGCCTCGGCTGGGCGGATGAGTGTTGGGCGGATCGAGATCGTCGAGAGCTGAGTGAAGTCAGCTCAGTGAAGAGGGAAGGCCCCCTCATCCGACGCTTCGCGTCGACCTCTCCCCCAAGGGAGAGGTGAAGGGGAGGCCGCCATATGGCGGTGACAGAGGAGACGAATATGTCGGAGATCGTGCTCAAGCAGGTGGGCAAGCGCTATGGCAATGTCACCGTGCTCAAGGATATTTCGCTCGAAATGGGCGACGGCGAATTCGTCGTGCTGGTCGGGCCCTCCGGGTGCGGGAAGTCGACGCTGCTGCGGATGATCGCGGGGCTGGAGGATATTTCCTCGGGCGAGATCACCATTGGCGGAAAGGTCGTCAACAATATGCCGGCCAAGGAGCGGGACATCGCCATGGTGTTCCAGAGCTACGCGCTCTACCCCCATATGAAGGTTGCCGACAATATGAGCTTTGCGCTGCGGCTGGCGGGCACGTCCAAGGCCGAGATCAAGACGCGGGTGGCGGAAGCGGCGGAGATTCTGGGGCTCGAGAATTTGCTCGACCGTCTGCCCAAGGAACTCTCGGGCGGGCAGCGGCAGCGCGTGGCCATGGGGCGGGCCATCGTGCGCAATCCGCGGGCGTTTCTGTTCGATGAGCCGCTTTCCAACCTCGATGCCAAGCTGCGCGTGAAAATGCGCGGCGAGATCAAGCGGCTGCATCAGCGGCTGGGCAAGACGATGATCTATGTGACCCACGATCAGACCGAGGCCATGACCATGGCCGACAAGATCGTGGTGCTCAATGGCGGCAATATCGAGCAGGCCGGCGCGCCGCTCGAGCTCTACAACAATCCGGCTAATCTGTTTGTGGCGAGCTTTATCGGCTCGCCGGAGATCAATCTCTTCGAAGCGCGTTACGAGGGCGGGACTTCGGTGCGGGTCGGCGGGCAGGAGCTGCCGCTGGGCACGCCGCTCGATGTCCCTGCGGGGACGGAGATTGTTTACGGCGTGCGGCCGCAGCAGATCACGGTCGGGGCTGAGGGCGTTCCGGTGAGCGTGCAGGTGGTGGAGCCGACCGGGGACGCGCAGGAAGTGCTAGCGCATCTGGGTGGCGAGGAAATTTCGGTGGTGGTGCGAGACCACGCGCTGCTGCGGCCGGGGGATGAGGTGCGGCTGGTGATCGATCCGGCGCGGGTGTTTGTGTTTGATAAGGCGACGGGGTTGCGGCTGCGGTGAGTTTCTTAGCCGTTCTGGCTCCCTCCCCCTCGTGGGGAGGGTTGGGGTGGGGGGCTACTGGCACAGTGCTTAGACATACCCCCACCCTCGTTCCCTCCCCACAAGGGGGAAGAGGCGCAGACTGAGAGGCTGGGGCGACTGGAACTCTCGTTACCCCCATCCGGCCTCCCCCTGAAAAGGGGGAGGGGGGCGATCGGGGCTCTCGTTGTTTAGGGATCAGATATGGATTTTGAGACGAAAAAGTTTGATCCCTCTGCGCGGGGGCCGCTGGACAATATTCGGGTGCTCGATCTCAGCCGGTTGATGGCGGGGAATATGCTGAGCCTGCAGCTGGCCGATTTTGGGGCGGATGTGATCAAGATCGAGCCGCCGGAGGGGGATCCGCTGCGGGCATGGAAGGATGACGGGCATTCGCTGTTCTGGAAGGCCTATGGGCGCAATAAGCGGTCGGTGATGCTCAATCTGCGCGAGCCCCAGGCGATGGACGCGCTGTGGCGGCTGGTTGAGACAGCAGATGTGTTCATCGAGAATTTTCGGCCGGGGACGCTGGAAAAAATGGGGCTGGCGCCGGAAAAGCTGCTGGCGCGCAATCCGGATCTGATCGTGGTGCGGATTTCGGGGTTTGGGCAGACGGGGCCCTATGCCCATCTGCCGGGGTTTGGGACCATTGTCGAGGCGATGAGCGGGTTCGCCGATCGGACCGGCTTTCCGGATCGCGAGCCGGTGCTGCCGCCGCTGGCGCTGGCGGATATGATCGCCGGGATCTACGGGGCCTCTGCGACGATGATGGCGCTTTATGCGCGACAGGGCGGGACGGCGCGGGGGCAGGTGATTGATCTCAGCCTCCTCGAGCCGATGTTTTCGGTGCTGGGGCCGGAGGCGGCGATCCATGCGGTGACGGGCAAGATCAAGCAGCGTTCCGGCAGTGCGTCCAACACGGCCTCGCCACGAAATGTCTATCTCTGTGCCGACGGGAAATATCTGGCGCTGTCGGGGTCGACGCCGGCGGTGGCCAAGCGGATTTTCGAGATCATCGGCAGGCCGGAGATGATCGGGGATCCGCGCTTTGCCACGAATTCGGATCGGGTGAAAAACCGGATGCTGGTGGATGAGACGATCGGTAACTGGTTTGCAACGCGTGAGAGTGCTGAGGCGCTGGAGACCATGCGTGCGGCCGGGGCAACAGTGGGGCCGGTCTACAATATTGCCGACGCGATGGCGGACAGCCATTTCGCCGAGCGCGAGATTATCGTGGCGGCGGAGGATGAGGAGTTCGGGACGCTGCCGATGCACAATATCGTCCCGCGCATGTCCGGCACGCCGGGGGTGTGGCGGCTGCCGGCGCCTGAACTTGGCCAGCACAATGACGAGATTTTTCGCGAGATTGGCGTTGATCCGCGCGCGATGGAGGGGGAGCAGAAATGATGCGGTCGCTGCTCTATGTGCCGGCTCAATCCGAGCGGTTTATCGCCAAGGCGCATGAGCGGAGGGCCGATGCGATCATCCTCGATCTTGAGGATGCGGTGCCCGAAGCGAGCAAGGATGCGGCGCGGGAGGGGCTGGCTGACGCGGTGGCTGCGGTGCGTCGGAATGGGGCGCGGGTGCTGGTGCGGGTCAATGCCGGAGAGCGGCAGCGCGAGGATGCGCTGGCGGCGTGCCGGGCGGGGGCGGATGGGCTTTCGGTGCCGAAGGCGCGGAGTGCGGAAGAATTTGCGGCGCTGGCGGATGTGTTAGCGCCGGAGGAGGCGAAGGCTGGGCGGGCGCCGATGGAGTTTGTCGCGGTGCTGGAGGATCCGGGGGCGCTGCTCGATGCTGCCAAAATTGCTCGGGGGCCGCGGCTGATAGCGCTGTCGCTCGGCGGCGAGGATTTTGCGCTGGCGATCGGGGGCGAGCCGACGCCCGAGGTGCTGCGGGTGCCAAAGCTGATGGTGCATTATGCGGCCAAGGCGGCGGGCTTGCTATCGCTGGGGCTGTTGCGCAGCGTGGCGGATTATAGCGATCTCGAGGGGATCAAAGCAGCGGTGGCGGAGGCCAGGGCGCATGGGTTTGATGGCGCGAGCTGCGTGCATCCGGCGGTGGTGCCGCTGCTCAATGCCGGGTTTTCGCCGAGTGCGGAAGAAGTGGATTGGGCGGAGCGGGTGGTGGCTCGGGCGGCCGGGGGCGAGGGCGCGTTTGAGCTCGACGGCAGGATGGTCGATGCGCCGGTAATTGCGCGGGCCAGGAAGATCCTGGCCCGGCGGTAAAGTTTAGGTCAGGCGTTGATTGCGGCGATGGCCGCGACGGATTTCGACATGCTCTCAACAGTGTCACCGGTGACGATGGCGCCGAGGAGGGGGGCGGCGATGCCGATGTCCTTGAGGGCGCGGGCGTCGTCGGGGGTGAGCGCGAGCTGGCTCGGCACGATCACCGGGACGTCGACGGCGTCGACGATGGCCTTGTAGCGGGCGAGGTCGTCGGCGGTCATGGCGGTGCGGTAGCGGTCGAATGTCATGATCGAGGCTTCGACGATGCAGCCGGGGGTGGCGGCGATGGATTTTACATCGTCCGGGGTGCTGGTCGAGGACAGCGCCGGCATGGGGCGGAGTTTTGACTGCAGCAGATGCGGCTGCAGATGGTCGATGTAGACGTTAAAACCCTGGAAGCCGAGATCGTGGAGGGCGTCCATTTCCTCGGCGGTGGGGACGGTTTCCTGACCAGCCATAACCAGCAGAGGGCAGCCCAGCTTGGCCAGTTCCTCAAAGAACGGACGTTCTTCGGTGAAGGTGCCGAAGGTGCGGTCGGTGGCGCGGTGATAGGCGTTGAGGTGGGTCTTGATGGCGGTGGCGCCGGCATCGAGTGCGGCTTTGGCGAGGTCGATGTCGTGCCGCGCCAGCGAGACGATGACCGGGAAGCTGCCGTCGGTGAGGGAAGTGTAGAACGGGGTCGTCGCGTACATCAGTTGATCCGGTTGCCGTCTGCGGCGTCGAAAAGGTGGATGGCGGAAAGCTCGGGCGTGACCGAGATGGTTTCGCCGGGACGGGCGCTGATGCGCTCGCGGAAGACGCCGATAATGGTCTGGCCGGCAAGGGTCATGGTGACCTGGGTTTCAGAGCCCATGGGTTCGACCAGATTCACGATGGCCGGGATGCCGTTGGGGTCGAGGGAGAGGTGCTCGGGGCGGATGCCGTATTTGGCCGCGCCGGTGGCGGTGATGCCAGCGGGCAGGGGTAAGGTGACGCCATTGGCGACGAACCCGCTGGCTTCGATGGTGCCAGGGATGATGTTCATGCCCGGCGAGCCGATGAAGCCGGCGACGAAGAGATTGGCCGGACGATCATAGAGATCGAGCGGGGCGCCGATTTGTTCGACGCGGCCGCCGTGCATGACGACGATGCGGTCGGCCATGGTCATGGCTTCGATCTGGTCGTGGGTGACGTAGATGGTGGTGACCCCCAGCCGCTGGTGCAGGGCCTTGATCTCGCCGCGCATGACGACGCGGAGTTTGGCGTCGAGGTTGGAGAGCGGCTCGTCGAAGAGGAAAACCTGCGGGTTGCGCACGATGGCGCGGCCCATGGCGACGCGCTGACGCTGGCCGCCCGAGAGCTGGCGCGGATAGCGATCAAGCAGGTGCGAGAGGTCGAGGATGTCCGCCGCCCATTTGACGCGCTCGGCGATCTCGGCCTTGGAGGCACCGCGGTGCTCGAGGGAGAAGCCCATGTTGGTAGCGACCGTCATGTGCGGGTAGAGCGCATAATTCTGGAACACCATGGCGATGTCCCGGTCCTTGGGCTCGAGCTCGTTGACGACGCGGTCGCCGATCGAGATTTCGCCCGAGGAGATAGTTTCGAGACCGGCGATCATGCGCAGCAGGGTGGACTTGCCGCAGCCCGAGGGGCCGACGAGGACGATGAATTCGCCGTCGGTGATGTCGACATCGATCCCGTGCAGGATGTTGATGTCGCCGTAGGCCTTGCGGACGTTATCGAGAGTTACTTTGGCCATGGGTCAGCCTTTCAGACCGGTATGGGCGAGCCCTTCGACGAACTGCTTCTGTGCCACGATGAAGACGATGAGCACCGGAATGGCGGTCATGGTCGCAGCGGCGAGCTGGATGTTCCACATGGCGCCACCATAGGCGTCAGTGAACTGGGTCAGCGCCTGGGGCAGGGTGAACATGTTGGTAGAGGAGATGAAGACGATGGGCTCGAGATAGAGGTTCCAGGAGTGGAGGAAGGTGAAGATCGCGACGGCGCCGAGCGCGGGCTTGGCCAGCGGCAGGGCGATGGTCCAGAATATCTTGAACCGGCCCAGGCCATCGACGCGGGCCGCTTCTTCCAATTCGCCAGGAAGCGAGATGAAGAACTGGCGCATGACGAAGGTGGCGAACACCGAGGGCGCGCCGAAGATCGGCACGAGGATCAGCGGCCAATGGGTGTTGATCATGCCCCAGCTCAAAAACATCTGGAACAGCGGCACGATGGTGACTTCGGACGGAATAAGCAGGCCCAGCAGCACGATCATGAAGATCGCGTTGGAGAAGGGGAATTTGATCCGGGCGAAAGCGTAACCGGCCATTGACGAGATGATCATCGTGCCCACGGTGACGATGGCGGCGATATAGGCCGAGTTCCAATATTGGCGGGCGAAGGGCTGGAGCTCGAACACCTTCTGATAGGTGGTCCAGTCAAACCGGCGCGGCCAGATGTCGGGGGGGAAGGCGAAGATGTCGCTGATCGGCTTCACCGATGAGGTGATCATCCACCAGGTGGGGAAGACGAAGGGCACGAGCAGCACGCAGAGCAGCCCGTAAAGCGCGACCTTCATGCGGGGGGAGAGATCAGTTTTCATAGAAGACGATCCGCTTGCGCATCTGCCACTGGATGAAAGTCAGCACCGCGACGATGAGGAAGAGCAGGATCGAGAGGGTCGATCCGTAGCCGAAGAAATTGAACTGGAACGCCTGCTGGTAGAGGTAATAGACCAGAACCGTGGTCGAGACGCCCGGGCCGCCCTTGGTGAGGATGGCGATCTGCGCGAAGACCTGGAGCGAGCCGACGATGGTGATGATCGATGTGAGCAGGATCGTCGGCGAGATCATCGGCAAGGTGATGCGGCGGAACTGCTTGAAGGCGGGGGCGCCGTCGACGCGGGCGGCTTCATAAAGCTCCTTTGGCACGCCCTGAAGGGCGGCGAGGAACAAGATCATGTTCAGCCCGACATTCTTGAAGACCTGCACGACGACCACGGAGATCATGGCGGTGCTGGGATGGCGAAGCCAGTTCGGGCCCTCGATGCCGATCATCGACAGAAGGCCGTTGATGCCGCCGTTGACCTGCAGGAGGAAGCTCCAGACGATGGTCCAGGCGACAAGCGAGACGACAACCGGCGAAAAGAAGAGGGTGCGGAAGACCACGATGCCCTTGAGCTTCTGATCCAACAGCACGGCCAGCAGCAGCGCGAGGCTCATGTTGAGCACGACAAGGCCGGCCGAGAAGACGGCCGAGGCCCAGAGCACCTGCGGCAGGTTCGGGTCGCGCAGCAGCAGCTGGTAATTGGCATCACCGACAAAGGTGAAAGTATTGGCCAGCACATTCCACTCGTGCAGCGAGTAGTAAAACACCAGGCCGAGCGGGATCAGCACAAACAGGATGGTACCGATCAGCTGCGGGGCGATGAAAAGGTAACCGGCTGCCGCATCGCGGCGCGCGATGGTCCAGAATGGCGGCTTATGCGGCTCTTGTAGGGGCTGAGACATTGGGGTTCCTGCGTCTCCCTCCGCCCTGTGGGGAGGGATCTAGGGTGGGGGCGAGCCACGCTCACCGAGTTTGCGGGGGCATTACCCCCACCCTGCTTCACGACGGACCTGGCGCGCCGGGCCCTGTTCAGCTTCCCTCCCCACGAGGGGGAGGGAAGAGAGAGCCGAAGCTCCGGTTGGCTTAGCGCATCAGCAGCGGGCTGACGCTGGTGCAGACATTGTCCAGCACGGCAGCGACGTCGGCATCGGCAACCCAGAGGGCGTCGAGGCCAGCGCGGACCGTCTGCTGGATCTGGGCGTAGTTGGTGTGGCCGGCGACAACATGGCCGGTCGAGATGCCGTTGATGACGACATTTTCGATCTGCTCAGCCGACAGCAGCGGATTGGTTGCTGCGAGCGTGTCGGTGTTGAGGAGCGAAGCGCGGGCCGGCGGGAAGAAGCTGGCCAGCTTGGCGCTGTTTTCGGCATTGGTGAAGAAGGCGAGGAATTCGACGGCGGTGTCGACATTCTTGCCGCTGGCGAGGGCGCCAACACCAGCCTGACCGACGACCGAATAGGTGCCGACAGGACCAGCCGGAAGCGGAACGAGTTCCCAGTTGAACGGGTCTTCCTTGGGCAGGAGCGAAGCGCGCGAGATCTGGGTGACGGTCATGGCGGCGTCGCCAGTGAAGAAGTCCACGTTCTCGCCCGGGCCGGGGAGCGAACCGTCCTTGAAGACAGCATTGTGGAAGACGGTCATGGCTTCGACCATTTCCGGCGTGTTGAAGCCGCAGGCCTTGCCGTCGGTACTCCAGGAATCGGCACCCCAGCCGCGGAAGAAGGCGGTCAGGTTCTGCCAGTTCTGGTAGTTGAAGTCGCGGATGATGATGCCGTCCTTGCCGGCGTCAGCAACGGCCTTGGCCGAGGCCAGGGCGTTGTCCCAAGTCCATTCGCCAGCGGCGATCAGCTCGGACGGGGTTTTTGCGCCGGCCGCGGTGATCAGATCGGTGTTGGCGAACATCGCGAAGGGCGAGGTCGAGAACGGATAGGCGAAGAGCTCGCCATCGCGGCGCCAGAGGGCGGTTGCGCTCTCGGTGACGTCGGCGAGGTTGTAGCCTTCGACGGCGTTGAAACGCTCGGTCAGCGGCACGAGGGCGCCGGAGGAGACGAAGTCGAGGGCGCTGGTTTCGAAGATCCAGGCCAGGTCCGGAGCGTTGCCGCCGGCGATCTGGGTGGTGAGCGTGGTGGTGTAGTTATCGAACGGCAGGGGTTCGAAAGTCACCGTCACGTTCGGGTGGGTCTTCTTGAATTCCTCGGCAATGCCGTTGAACACCGCCATGTGCGCTTCGTTGGCGCTCCAGGTGGTCATACGCAGGTTGACTGCGTCCTGGGCCCAGGCGACGCCGCCGAAGGCCAGCGGAAGCAGGATGCCGGCCAGCGCAGCGCTGGCCTTGAGGTTGGACATATTGGTCATTTTTCTCTCCCTGTGGTTAAGCGTAATCAGTAGCCCCGGACGTCCGGCCAGCGGATCTCGATACCCGCGTTGTAGAGCTGTGCCTGGAAGTCCTGGAGTTTGGCGTCGTCGGCCTGGACCTGGTGCGGGGTCAGGCCATTGTTGAGGCAGTGTGCGGCCAGCATGCCGGCAACTTCACCCACGTTCCATTCGACGGGGTGCAGGCGGTAGCAGCCATTGGTGATGTGGGTGGTGCCCATGTTCTTGCCGCCGGCAAGCAGGTTCTTGACGCGGCGCGGCAGGAGCGAGCCCAGCGGGATTTCGAAGGGCGCGGATTCCACGTCGACATAATTGTCGCCGCCGGTCGAAGGATGCAGGTCGATGCGGTACATGCCGATGCCAACGCTGTCGCGGTAGGATTTGGACAGGTTGTTGCCGTGCACGAGCATGGAAACATCCTGCTCGAGAATGCGGGTGACCGGCAGGATGCGGCGGCTTTCGCGGATATAGGGCGCCATGGCGAGGCCATGCTCGGTGCCGGTGACATCGCCACGCAGGCGCAGGCCGGGGAAGCCCTGGCCGCCATCGGTGCGGGGCGCTTCGGTCTGCAGCCAGTAGAAGACCGAGTAGGAGAGATCGGCAGCAGCCTTGAGGTGCTTGGCCTTGTCCTCTTCGGAAGCATCGATGATGTTGCCATCGAGATAGTCGATCATCGGCCAGTTCACGAGGCAGATGTCGGAATTGTAGGCGCCGGGCACGAAGTTGCGACGTGCTGCGATACGGCGGAAGGTCCAGAGATTGCCATCGCCCGGATTGCGGCGCTGATCGGCATCGACCAAGAGCGGATTGTCATCCGGATTGGGCGTAAAGGTGCGGGTGGTGCTTTCGAGCGTGCGCGGATGGGGCGCGGTGAAGCCGAGCAGCGGGCCGCCCCAGAAATGGGGTTCGTAGCTGCGCCAGTAGTCATAATTGTCCGGCTTGTCGATGACATGGTTGCCGTCGACATGATCCATGGCAAAGCAGACCGAAATCGCCTGGACGTTGTCGGGCTGGGCTTCGGCAGGGGCGCTGGGCTCGCCGGTGTCGGACTGGGACTCAAAACCGGTGGCATATTCGGTGCCGGTCATCGGCAGCAGGTCGCCCAGCTCGGTGGCGTCGACGAAATATGGGGCCGAGCAGGTGATCGTGCGGCCGCTGTCGCGATGGCGCAGGGTGACGGATTTCACTTCATCGCCAACGACATCCGCCGAGATCGGCAGATAAGGCTTGAGGATGGTGAGCTTGCCGCCGCCGATATAGGGGGCGAGCATGGATTCCAGAACGGCGAGGCCGACGCGCGGCTCGGCGCAGAGGCGGCTGACGAAGCCGGCGCCGGGATTGAGATCGCCCCAGGCGCGGCTTGCTTCGGTCAGCGGGTAGTGATCGCGATAATACTGGCGGATACCGGTGCGCAGCTGGCGATAAGAGCGGGTGATGCCGAACTGCTCGACCCAGGAGTGCTCATCGGGTGGCACGGCCTGGCTGGTCAGCTGGCCGCCGATCCAGTCGAATTCCTCGGTCATGATCACGGAACGGCCGGCGCGCAGGGCGCCCAGCGCTGCGGCAACACCGCCAAGTCCGCCACCGACAATGAGAATATCTGCGTGAAGCTCTTTAGTCATTTGTTCCGTTCGGTTTTGCTTGAGAGGAGCGCGAAGACAGAGTGTCCGGGCAGGGGCCCAGTGTGTCGCCTTCACGAAGGTCACAGGTGAGCAGGATCTGCTCGAGGGGGGCGGCCTGTTCGACGCGCCGCACCAGCATTTCGGTGGCGCCATAGCCCATGGCTTCGCGGGGGATGGCAAAGGAGGTGAATTTGCGGCCCGGCTCTTCGGCGCGGATGTGATTGCCGAGGACGACGATGGAGAGATCGGCCGGCACTGCGAGGCCGCGGGCGGTGGCGGCGGCCTCGACGCCGTTGGCGTCGACGAGTTCGGTGCAGAAGACGCAGGTCACGTTTTCAGCGAGGAGGCCATCAAGGAGCATATCGGGATCAGCACCGACGGCGTGGTGGGTATAAGCGAGACCGACGCCCTCGAGGCTGGCTTCAAAACCAGTCCAGCGGTCGGACGAGGATTCCGCGCCGTCCTTGAAGCCGACAAAGCCAAGTCGCGTGTGGCCGAGATCGCGGGAGCGGCTGACGAGGGCAGCGGTGGCCGTGGCGTAGTCGCCGCCGACATAGGGGACAGGGCCGCCGGCATCGTCGCGGCGACCAACGGCGACAAAGGGGAAATCGCCGGCGACGAGGCGGGCGAGTTCCTTGGGGTCGAATTGGCGGCCGAGGATAATGCAGCCGTCGGCGAGGCGCAGGCGCACATCATTGCCGAAAATCTTGCGCTTCCCGCCGGCTCCCGCGCCGGTGAGCAGCAGCAAATCGTAGCCGAGCTTCTGAGCGGCCTCTTCGATACCGAGCAGGAAGGGCAGGAAAAAGTCGGCCTGATCGGACGGGAAGGCGGGCTCATAGGTGAAGACGCCGAGGATCCGGTTCTGGCCATTGACCATGCGCCGGGCAATGGGGTCGGCGACATAGCCGGTGTCGCGAATGACCTTCATGACGCGTTCACGCGTGTCGTCCGGAATGCGGTTTGCATTCTCAGGCGAGCCATTGAGCACGAGGGAGACGGTCGCCTGGCTCACACCAGCCAAACGGGCAATGTCCTTCTGTGTCAGTCGCTTGCGTGGCGGCAAAGGCGTTTTCCAATCTGCTAATGCGTATTAGCGTTGATACGTATTAGCAGGCGTCCTAAAATGAATCAAGCAGACGAGAGGCTGAGAAATCGGGGCGGGGACAACTCGTCGCAGCAGAGAGGGGACGGGTCGAAACCAAGTTCATGGAATTGTCATGTCGGTGTCACCGCACCGTCATTGACGGTTTGTAGGTCGCTCCCAGCTAACCAACTGGGGCCTTTTCAATGCCTGCAATCAATCTCTCCCGCCGCCTCGTTCTGGGCCTTGTCAGCGCCGCCGCGCTGAGCTCGGTGTCGCTTCCCGTGCTCGCCCAGGAGCGGCCGGACCTCGTCGTCGGCGTTGCGGACCTGCCGCCGACGCTGGAGCCGGGCAAGGAGCTGTCCAATGTCGGCACGCGCGTCAATTACTCGATCTTCGACACGCTGATCCGTCGTGATTTCCTGTCGGCAGAAGGTGGTGGCGGCTCCGAGCTGGTGCCCGGCCTTGCGACCTCGTGGACGCGCATTGATGACCTCACGCTTGAGATCAAGCTGCGCGAGGGCGTCACCTTCCACAATGGCGCGCCGCTGACCGCTGAAGACATTGCGTTCACTTTCTCGCCTGAGCGCCTGAGCGGCGAGAATGCGCTTCTGTCCGAAGGCCCGGCGTTTTTCTCCGTGCTCAAGGACGTGAAGATCGTCGATCCGACGACCATCCACTTCATCACCAAGGCGCCCGATCCACTGCTTGAGCAGCGCCTCGCGTCCTGGGCATCGTGGGTGGTGAACAAGGAAGACTGGCTGGCCAAGGCCGAGCAGGATGGCGGCCTGCCGATGTTCCCGGTCGGCACCGGCCCCTACATGCTTGAAGAATATCGCGCCGACGAGAAGATCGTCCTCAAGGCCAATGATGCCTATTTCGGTGGCCTGCCGACCGCTGAAACCGTGACCTTCCGCGAAGTGCCGGAGCCGTCCACCCGCGTTGCGGGCCTGGTTTCGGGCGAGTTCGACATCATCACCAATGTGTCTCCGGATCAGATCGACCAGATCAATTCCTACGACGATATCGAAACCCGCTCGGTGGTTCTGGCGAACTCCCATGTGCTGGTCTATGGCGTCACCGATCCGGTGATGGATGATGCGCGCATTCGTCAGGCGCTGAACCTGGCGATTGATCGCGACCTGCTGAACGAAGCGCTCTGGGGCGGCCAGGCCGTGGTGCCGAACGGCCACCAGTATCCCGAATATGGCGACATGTATAACCCGGACTTCGTCGGTCTGGAGTACAATCCGGAGCGCGCTCGCGAGCTGCTCAACGAAGCCGGTTATAATGGCGAGCTGATCAAATATACGACCCAGCCGAACTATTATCTCAACGCCCTGCCGGCCGCGCAGGTGATCGTCGAGATGTGGAAGGAAGTGGGCATCAATGTCGAGCTCAACGTTGTTGAAAGCCTGACGGGTCTTGATGTCGGTGCGCTTCAGGTTCGCACCTGGTCGAATTCCACCCGCTACCCCGACCCGGTCGGTGGTGTCTGGAACACCTGGGGCCCGCATTCCGGTCCGCAGAAGACCAACAAGACCTGGATCGGCACTGAGGGTGTCGCCCGCTTCAATGAGCTCGGCGCAGTGCTGGAAAGCACGGTTGACCTAGCAACGCGCCAGGAAGCGGTCTGGGAAATGATCGATATCTGGAAAACCGATGCCCCCGGCACCGTGCTCTACCAGCCGCTCGAGACCTATGGCGTGGCCAAGGACGTGCAGTGGAACCCCTACACGTTCTACTACATGGACCTGCGTCCCTATAACCTCAGCTTCGAAGCCAAGTGATGATGGGGCTGGCACATCTTGGAGGAGTGGGGGCCAAAGCGCCTGCTCTTTCCCTCGCCGAGGCTGGGCGCAAGCTGGCTGAACCGGTTCTCGATATCCGCAATCTCGTGGTGCGCGCCGGCTCGGCCAATCTGGTGGATGGTGTCAGCCTCGCAGTTCGCCCCGGCGAGACGCTTTGCCTCGTGGGCGAAAGCGGGTGCGGCAAGAGCCTTACCTGTATGTCGGCCCTCGGGCTTCTCGATGACGGCCTCGTCTCCAGCGGCTCGGTCCGTCTCTTCGGTGAAGAGACCATCGGCGCGCCGGAACGAGCGCTGAACCGCCTGCGCGGTCGCGACGTGACGATGATCTTCCAGAACCCGATGACGGCGCTCAACCCGATCCGTCGGGTTGGGCAGCAGATTGTCGAAGCGATCCTGCAGCATACCGATCTGCGCGGCCGTAAGGCCGAGGCGCGGATGGAGGAACTGCTCGACCAGGTCGGCATTCCCAATGTACCGCGCCACAAGACCTACTATCCGCACCAGTTGTCGGGCGGCATGTGCCAGCGCGTGATGATCGCCATGGCGCTGGCCTGCAAGCCCAAACTGCTCATTGCCGACGAGCCGACCACGGCGCTGGATGTGACCATCCAGGCGCAGATCCTGCGGCTGATCCGCGATCTCCAGACCGAGCTCGACCTGGCGGTGGTGTTTGTGACGCATGACCTCGGTGTCGTGGCCGAAATCGCCGACCATGTGGCGGTAATGTATTCGGGCAAGGTGGTCGAAACAGGCAGCGTCGATGCGCTGTTTGACCATCCGTCCCATCCCTATACGCGCGCGCTGATGAACAGCCGGATCGGCTTCGGCCGGGTGCCGGGGACGCCGCTGCAGGCGATCGCAGGAACCGTGCCGTCGCCATCGGCGCGTCCGCAGGGTTGCGCCTTCTCGCCGCGCTGTGCGCTGGCGAGTGCAAGCTGCACGAGCACACCAGGAATGGTTGCAGGGCGGGGCACGATGGTGGCCTGCCACCACATCGGCGCGGGGGTCTCCCAATGAGCGGCGTCAAGGCGCTCAACCTCGTCCAGAGCTATCCGGTTGGCCGAAAACTCTTCAGCAAGCCGGAAGTGTTCCGGGCGGTCGATACGGTGACGCTCGATATCGCCGAGGGGGAGACCCTGGGCATTGTCGGCGAGAGCGGCAGCGGTAAATCCACCCTCGGGCGGATGATCGCCGGCATCGAAAGCCCGACGAGCGGGCAGGTGTCGTTCTGGGGGCAGAACTACGCGCCGGTGGGCACCAAGGAATGGCGGGCGCAGCGGCGCTGGGTTCAGGTGGTGTTCCAGAGCCCAGCTTCGGTGGTTGACCCGCGCTGGAGTGTTCATGCGCAAGTGCGCGAGGCGCTGACGGCGCATGAGAAACTCGCGCCGTCCGAGGCCGATGATCGGGCGCAGGACATGCTCGACATGGTTGGCCTGGGGCCGATGAGCCATCGTCTGCCGCATCAATTGTCTGGCGGGCAATTGCAGCGTGCTGTGATCGCCCGGGCGCTCGTGCTCAAGCCGCGGCTGGTGGTGTGCGATGAGGCGGTGAGTGCGCTCGACGTGTCGGTGCAGGCTCAGATCATCAATCTCTTGCTCGAGCTGCGCGAACGGCTCAACCTCTCGATGATGTTCATCTCTCACGACCTGTCGGTGGTGCGCCATATCAGCCACCGGGTTGGGGTGATGCATCGGGGGCAATTGCTGGAAATCGGGGAGTCCACCGCGCTTTTTGAAGCCCCCAAGCATGACTATTCCCTCCGTCTGCTGGCAGCTATCCCGGCCGATACGCCGCGCCAGCGCCGGCAACGTGACTTGCAGAATTTTGCGGCGCTCTGAGCACCATCAGTTTCCGAACGGATCGGACCGAAAATGAAGATCATCGCGCATCGCGGCGACAGCGCCGCACATGCAGAAAATACGCCGGCCGCCTGGACTGCCGCTTTCGAAAAGGGCGCCTTCGCGATCGAAGCGGATATTCGCTATTCAGTCGACGGCGTGGGCATCTGCTCCCACGATCCGACGCTGCAGCGCCTGTTCGGCCGGACGGATCGCGCCGATGCGCTGAGTTTTAAGGAACTCTCCAGCCTCAGCACCGATAACAGTGACCGCGTCAGCACCTTTGCCGATGTGCTGGCCTATGCCGCCGCAGGCAAGCCTGTGCTGCTTGATCTCAAGGATGAGAGCCCCGAAGGCCTTAAGCGTCTCTGGGCTGATATCGAGCGCGCTGTGCCAGAGGCTTTGCGGCACCTCGTGATTGCGGGCTGCCACACGATGGAAGCGACGGAGTTCTTCGCCGCCAAGGGCGACGTTACGGTCCTCGGCTTTATTCCGAGCCCTGATGTCGCTCTGGAATTTCACCGCGGTGGTGCCAGCCTTATCCGCCTTTGGGAGAGCGATGTGACCCACGAGCGGGTCGCTGCGCTGAAGGCTGCGGGCGCCGAAGTGTGGGTGACCACCGGCCACGGCACCACCGGCCGCACGGTCGGCGACACCGATGCCGCGAGCCTCACGGCGCTCGCCGGCGCTGGCATCGACGGCGTTCTGATCAACGATGTTTCCCTGACCAAATCTATTCTGGAGGCGCTCCAATGAGCCGCGGTTCCACGCTCATCATTACATTTGACGGCCTGCGCCGCGATCGCGCCACGCCTGACCTGATGCCCAACCTCGCCGCCTTCATGGCCGAGGGCAGCAATTTCCTCAATTCTCGCTCGATCTTCCCGAGCGAAACGCGCGTTGCCGTGACCTCCACAATGACCGGCTGTCCGCCGGCTGACCACGGGGTCGTGGCCAATCAGTTCATCCATCCGGTGCGCCCAGGCGAGCTGTTCAAGACAGCCGAGTGGGAGCATCTCGAAGCGGCGGCTGAGGCCGGCCAGCTGCTCGATTCCAAGACGCTCGGCCAGCGCATGGCGGAGGCCGGACGCACCATGGCTGTGCTCAGCACCGCCACCAAGGGCGCATCGCGCATGATGAATTCGAGTGCGCATGACCTCGGCCAGCCGGTGTTTTCGATGCACGGCCTGCCGGTGTCGAGTGCCGAGCTGCATGACAAGGTGATCGCGTGTCTCGGCGATATTCCCGAGGCCACTGCACCCAACTCCAACCGCATGACTTACTCCACCAATGTGCTGATCGAGGTCATCTATCCCGACTACAATCCGGATCTCTGCGTGTTCTGGATGAATGATCCGGATATGAGCTCGCACCTCTTCGGCGTCACTGCGGCGGAAACCGAGGCGGCGCAGAAGAATTGCGACGACAATTTCGGGCGGTTTCTGGCCTGGTGGCGCGCAGGGAACGGGCCGGAAAACATCATCGTGATGTCCGATCACGGGCAGATCACCGGCCAGCGCCAGCTCGAGACGACAGACATCATCCCCGCCGAGTTTGGCGAGGCGTCGATCGGCTCCTTCAGCGGCATCTATCTCAACGATAAATCCGATGCCGAAAAGGCCCGCGTGGTGGCCTGGCTGGTCGAGCAGGACTTCTGCGGGCTGGTTTTTGCGACGGCGGAAGATGGCACAGCCATCGAAGGCGCGTTGCCGTGGTCAGCGGTTCGTAACGGCCATTCGCGCAGTGCTGATGTCGGCTTTACGCTGCGGGGCACCAATTCGTCCGAGAGCTATGGGCCGCATGAGGATGCCTGCATCTTTGCGGCCTGGATTAAACCGGGTGGTGGCATGCATGGCGGGCTCAATCGCGGCGAACTTTCGACGGTTCTGGCCGCGCAGGGCCCGGCCTATCGCCAGAATTTTGCCTCGGACACGCCGTGCTGGCTGCCTGACATTGCGCCGACCATCCTCACCACCATGGGCCTGCCGCTCGACGGCACCTCTGGTCGTCCGCTGGTTGAGGCGCTTGTCGGGGATACCCCGGGTTTTGGCACGGCGCCTGATGTCGAGACCCGCGTGCTCAGCGCCACCCATAGGGGGCATGAGCAATATCTCCGTCAGTGGGTGATCGAGGGCAAGACCATCGTCGATTGCGGCTGGACGGCAGGGACGGGGGCCTGGAGCGCATGAATTTGCAATTCCTCGTCACCAAGCTGTTTCGCGGGGCGCTGACGCTGCTGCTGGCGGTGACATTTGTGTTCGTCGTACTGCGCGCGTCGGGTGATCCGGCGCAGATCATGATGTCGGACGAAGCCTCGCCGGACGCCATTGCGGCGTTCCGGGAGCGCTGGGGCCTCGATAAGTCGATGTTCGAGCAGTACATCACCTATATCGGGGCGATGTTGCAGGGCGATTTCGGCAATTCTTTCCGCGATGGTCGACCGGCGCTGGAAGTTATCGCAGAGCGTATTCCGGTGACGCTGCAGCTTGGCATCACCGCGCTGCTGCTGACGCTGCTCATTGGCATTCCGGCCGGGGTGATCGCTGCGCTCAAGCGCGGCACCTGGGTCGATCAGGCGACCATGAGCTTCACCATTCTCGGTCATTCGATCCCGAACTTCTTTCTCGGCATCCTGCTCATCCTCCTGTTTTCCATGACGCTTCGGTGGCTGCCGAGCTCGGGTACGGGCAGCATCTGGCACCTGCTCATGCCGGCGATTACGCTGGGAACTGCTGCGGCAGCGACGGTGGCGCGCTTTACCCGCTCGTCCATGCTCGACGTTTTGCATCAGCCCTTCATGCGGACGGCCAAGGCCAAGGGCATTCCCCATGAGCGGCGTGTTCTGCGCCATGCCATTCCCAACGCGGCGATCCCGGTCGTGACCGTGGTCGGCATGCGCATTGGTGGGCTGATCGGGGGCGCAGTGACCATCGAGACGGTTTTCGCCTGGCCGGGCGTGGGCATGTTGCTGGTCAATGCCGTCAACCAGCGCGATCTGGCGGTGGTGCAGGGCGTGGTGCTGCTGATCGCCTTCACTATGGTTGCGATCAATCTGATCGTCGACCTCGCCTATGGCTGGCTCGACCCGCGAATTGAACTGCAGAACAAGAAGGCGGCGACCGCATGAGCACGATGGATATTGCATCGGCGGAGCTGCGCCGCCGTCCAAACTGGTTGACCCGGATCTGGAAGACCCGGCCGCCGCTGGTGATCGGTCTTTGTATCAGCTGGCTGGTGCTGATTGTACTCGCGGCGATTTTCGCTGAGTTTATCGCGCCTTACGGCTATGCCGAACAGAGCCTGCTCAAGCGGCTGAAGCCGCCGAGCTTCCTGGATGGGCTGCCGGAGTATTTCCTAGGCACCGACAATCTCGGTCGCGATGTGCTGAGCCGGGTGATCTATGCCATGCGGACCAGCATTCTCATTGCGCTGATGGGGACGGTGATCGGGGCGACGGTCGGGACGCTGCTGGGGATCGTTGCCGCCCATTTCCGGGGCTGGGTCGATGATTTCATCATGATGCTGGTGGACTTTCAGGCTTCGATCCCGTTCCTGATCGTGGCGCTGGCGGTGCTGGCCTTCTTCGGCAATAATTTTGTCCTGCTCGTTGTTTTGATTGGGCTTTTTGGCTGGGATGGCTATGCGCGCATTGCTCGCGGGCTGGTGCTGTCGACCAATGGTCAGGGTTATGCCTTCGCCATCCGGACGTTGGGAGTGCATCCGGCCAAGGTCTATTGGCGGCATGTGCTGCCGAACATGATGGGCATCATCATGGTGCAGGTGACGCTCAATTTCCCGGAGATCATTCTTCTGGAAACATCGTTATCTTTCCTCGGCTTAGGCGTGCAACCTCCGGGAACGAGTCTGGGTCTGCTGCTCGGCGAGGGGCGGAACTATCTGGCGACAGCGTGGTGGATTGGCATTCCGGCCGGGGTCGTTATCTTCCTTACAACTCTGGCCATTTCGCTCCTGGGCGACTGGCTGCGGGATAAGCTTGATCCCAATCTTCAGGGCAAGGTGTGATGAATATTATGCTTACTTCTCAACGCCTTGCCTCGGTTGAAGAGATCCAGTTCAAGGCCGTGCTGTCCGATCTCGATGGGGTGGTTTATCGCGGCGAGGATGCCATTCCGGGGGCGGTTGAACGCTTCAATCTGTGGCAGAAACAGGGTCTAAGATATTGTTTTATAACGAATAATGCCGAAAAGTCCCCGGCGGAGTTTGCCGAGAAGATCCGGCGGCTGGGGATCGACTGCGCGCCGGACCAGGTGCTGACATCTGCCGAAGTTGCACTGGATTATGCCACGAAAAAATACCCCGTGGGCAGTGGGGCCTATGTCATTGGTTCTGCTTCGCTAAAAGCCCGGGTCGAGGCTGCTGGCTTTGAGCTGGTGGAGAGCGGGGCGCGGGTTGTGATCGTGGCGCTGGACCGGAAGTTCGACTATACGATGATGACCACTGCGGTGCGAAATATCCTTGCAGGAGCGGAACTTATCGGCACCAACCCGGATGTGATCCGGCCGATTGCGGGCGGGTCTTATGAGCCGGGGACGGGGGCGATTATTGCTTCGATTGCGACATCGGCCCGGGTGACGCCGACGATCCTTGGGAAGCCGGCACCAGAGATCATCAGGATGGCGCTGGAGGTGGTCGGGGCCGAGGCCAGGGACGCGATTATGCTGGGCGATCAGATAGATACGGACATCAAGGCGGCGCGGAATGCCGGGGTGCGCAGTGTGTTGCTGGAGACGGGGGTGCCGGTGAAGGGCACGCCGTCGACCATGCCGGACTATGTGCTGGCGCATCTCTGACGCGTTAGCAAAGTGGGGAGTTGGTTAGCAGACTGCTAGCATTGACGGCCGGGACCTGTGAAAAGGTCCCGGCCTTTATCGTGCGAAAATGTGGACCGGCACGCCGGCAATTTCCATGTCGATGGCGAGGATGCCATCGTGACCCGAACCGTCGATTTTGGAGTCGAGGCTGGTGACGAAAAGGGTCTTCATCTCCGGCCCGCCGAAACAGGGCATGGTCGGATTTTTGAGCGGCACGGGAATGGTGCCGATGAGCGTGCCATCCGGCGCAAAGCAATTGATGCGGCTTTCGCTGGGGCCGGCGGACCAATAATGGCCAGCCAAGTCGCAGGCGCCGCCATCGGGGCGGCCGGCGGCAAGGTCATTGTCGCGGAGGCGGCGGCGATTGCTGGCGGCGCCGGTTGCGGCGTCGAAATCCCAACAGTCGATCCACATACTGCCACGGGAGTCCGAGTGGTAGAGGCGGGTCGCGTCGGCGTTCCAGGCGAGGCCGTTTGAAATGGCGATGTCGGTTGCGATGGTGGTGACGGCGCCGTCCGGGGCGACGCGATAGAGTTTTCCGCCGAGCGGGGCTTTCTGTGTGCCGTCCATGCTGCCGACCCAGAAGGCGCCATCGGGACCGAACTTGCCGTCGTTGAGGCGCATGTCGGGCTTGGCGTGGTCGATGGTGGCGATGATCTCGCGCGCGCCGGTTTCCGGTAAAAGAGGATAACATCATTGGCGAGCGCCACGAGCCAGCGGCCGTTTTGAGCGAGGCCGAAGCTGGAGGCGGCCAAGCGCTGGCTGACGGAACGGGCCAGCGCCACCGTCATCGAGATCGCGTTCGAATGCGGGTTCTCGTCGAGCCAGTATTTCGCGACCTGTTACAAGCGCCGATTTGGCTTTTCGCCGCAGCAGAGCCGGTCGTGATCTAGCGCGCAGTTGTGTCGCGGAGGGAGGCGATGTTCGCGGACGCGGTGGTGCGGATCGCATCGATCAGGGCGGCAACCGAAGGCGTCAGCGGCCGGCCGATGGCGGTGATGACGCTCCAGCGGAAGGGGACGTGGAAGGAGAGCGGCACGGCGACGAGATCGGGCGAGGGGAGGCCGGCGCCGGTCAGCGGCTCGACGATGGCGATACCGAGACCCTGGCTGGCCATGGACAGAGAAACATAGGTGGCGTTGCAGGAGGTGACCGAGCCCGCGGTGACGCCCTGTTCGGCCAGCGCGCTGTCGATGAGCATGCGCAGGCGGTAGGGATTGGCAGCCATGATCAGCGGTTCGTCGCGGAGATCATTGGGGGTGAGAACTGCGGCGCTGGCGAGGCGATGGGTGCGGGAGACGACCGCGTGGCAGGGCACTTCGGCCTGCCAGTGGACATCGAGCCCGGCATTGTCGACCGGCCAGCTGGCGAGGCCGAGATCGGACGTGCCCGAGATGACGGCCTGGACCACCTTTTCGGCGGAAATAGCCTGGATCTGCAATTGGCGCGAGCGGAGGCGTTCGTCTATGGCAGCGATGGCTGCGGGGAGAATGCCTGTGGCGAGGGATGGAATGGACGCGACCGTCAGGGGCAGGGCTTCAGCGGTGTTTATGGCCTGAGCCTTTTCCGAAATCGTCCGCAGCCCGGTGAGGAACATTTCGACGTCTTCGTAAAAGGCGAGACCCTGGCGCGTGGGGGTGACGCGCGGGCCGCTGCGATGGAGCAGGGCAAAGCCAATCTGCGCCTCCAGATCCTGGATCTGGCGGGTGATAACCGGTTGCGACAGGCCGATGGCCTTGGCCGCGCCGGTGATGCTGCCGACCGAAACGACGGCAGCAAAGGCTTCGAGCTGGCGCGTGTCCAGATAATTGGATCGCATGTTTACCCTGCGAATTGGTCCGGACCCCACAGATCAAGGCGTTGTCCGAACAGGTCCCCCTCCACCCGAGCCGGGCCATCGCCGAGGCGCAGCACGACCGGGTTTTGTTCAGAATATTCTGGCCAGGCTGATTTGTCGTCCACTCCGGCGATGAAATCGCGCCAGACGGCGTGGACCTCGCGTGCCGCTTCGAGGCTGTCGATGGCCTGGAAATCGCGGAGGCCCGTGATGTCCATGCCGTCGCGGTACCAGACGTGGCCAACTTCGCCGCCGTGGGCGGCGCCGAGCTCGTCGGCTTCGATGCGGCCGAAGAGATATTTGTAGACCGGCTGGTGACGGGAATGGAGACGGGCGAACTGCGTCGTCGGATTGTGGAAGACGAGGTCGCCACCGATGGCGCGCCAGATGCCGTAGGGGGAATGATCGGGCAGGGCGGCGCGATAGGTCGCGACCATGTCAGCGCCGGTCTTGCCGAGGTGACGAACACGCTCATGCATCAGGGCCGCGACGGCCTCGAAGGTGAGGTCGGCGGGCAGGATGGTCGCGTGGGTGAGATATTCGGAGGTGGTGGTGCCGATCATCATGGGCACCTGGGTGGTGCGACCGGCGGCGGCAGCGGTGTCAGGATGTTCGAGGAGAGAGGCGCCGTCGATCACCGGGACGAAGGGCACGCCGAGCATGGCGGCGGAGCCGTCGCGGTCGAAATCGTGGTGCTCGTAGCTTTCGTTGCAGAGATCGCGCTGGGCGATGAGCAGGGCGTCGATTGGCGCGGTGAGAATACCGGCTTCATCGGTGCCGAGGGCGGCGCACATCCGGTTGGTGAGCTTTTGCGCGTCCTCCATCGAGGCGATGGCAGTGCTGGCGCCGCTCTGGGGAATGGCGCGGGCAAAGAGGTCCTTGGCCTCGGGCATCGCCATGACGGCGGCGATGGCAAAGCCACCGGCCGAGCGGCCACCGAAGCTGACGCGGGCGGGATCGCCGCCGAAACGGGCGATGTTCGCCTGCACCCATTTGAGCCCGGCCAGCAGATCGAGCAAGCCGCGATTGTCGGGCTTGCCTTCGAGATGGAGGAAGCCGAGCGCGCCGAGGCGGTAGTTGATTGTGACTTCCACAATGCCGCTTGAGGCAAAGGCACCGGACTGGACATTCGGCTCATTGGCCGAACCGACGGCATAGCCGCCGCCGTGCACCCAGACCAGAACGGGCGCTTTGCCAGTGAGGTCGGGCGTGCGCACGTTCAGGGTGAGGAAATCCTCGCCCTGGGTCAGGTTGGAAGTCGCCCCCTTGCCTACGGGGCCATAGGTGGGGGTCTGTGGGCAGACGCTGCCGTGGCGGGTGGCGTCTCGGACGCCATCCCACGGTTCGACAGCTTGTGGAGCTTCAAAGCGGCGTTCGGGCGTGCACGGGGCCGCATACGGAACGCCGAGAAAACAGTAATTGCCGTGTTCGACAAAGCCTTCGATTTCGCCGCCAGGGACGTGAATGCGCGTCATGATTTCTGTCCTCACACGGCCTTGCGCAGGCCGATCAGCTTTTCGACTAGGACCACCACGGCCACGGAAATGAGAATGAGCACCACCGAGAGGGCCGCGATCTGCGGATCGGTGGAGTATTCGAGGTAGCGGTAGATTTCGGTCGGCAGGGTCGAGGTTTTGACCGAGACGATGAAGAGCGAGATCGTCGTCTCATCAAAAGAGATAAGAAAGGCGATGACGCCGCCGGCAATGATGCCCGGACGGATCAATGGCAGGGTCACGCGCCAGAAGACCTGGAGCGGGGAGGCACCATGCACGAGGGCTGCTTCCTCGACGCGGCGGTCTACCGCCATCAGGCTCATCGTCACTGTCCGGACCGTGTAGGGGATGGTGACGCCAAGATGGGCGATGAAGATGCCGATATAGCTGTCGAGCAGCTTGAAGGCGGCGAGCACCAGAACCAAACCGACCGCCAGCACGATGTTGGGCACGATGAAGGGCGCGATGACGAGGAAGTTCACCGCGCCTTCACCCCGGAACTTGTGGCGGGTGAGGGCCATGGACAAAAGCGTGCCGATGGCGACAGCGCCGATGCCGACGATGGCGCCGAGCCCGAGGCTGCGCCAGAAGGCGGAGATGAAGGCCTCGTTCTGCAACACCGCAATATAGGAGCCGAAGGACCAGCTTTCCGGCGGGAAGGCCAGATATTTGCGGGTGTCGAAGGACACCACGAACACGATGATGATCGGCGCCAGAAGGAAAATATAGAGGAGGGTGATGAGGCCGCGCCAGGCGAATGCGGCCAGTGGTGAGGTCTTGTCCATATCAGGCCTCCAGGGCACGCAGGGCGCGGCGATAGACGACGATCACCGAGCTGAAGAGCACGAGCAGCATGACGGCGAGCGCGGCGGCGAGCGGCCAGTTGAGGGTCACTGTGGCTTCCTGGAAGACTTCGGTGCCGAACACGAAGACGCGGCCACCGCCCATGAGGCGCGGAGTGATGAAGCCGGAAATGGCGAGCACGAAGACCAGCAGCGCCGCCGTGATGACGCCGGGAAGGCTCAGCGGCAGGATGATGCGGGTGAACACCTTGAAGCGATTGGCCCCGAGCATGGTGGCAGCCTCTTCAAGCTGGGAATTGAGCCGACCGAAACCCGAGAGCATGGCGAGGATCGCATAGGGCATGAGAATTTCGATCATCGCGATGGTGGCGCCGAGCTGGTTGTTGCTCAGCCGGATCGGCGCGTCGGTGAGGGTCAGCCACTGAAGGGTCGAATTGATGACGCCGCGATCGCCGAGGATCACCATCCAGCCATAGGTACGCACAACGCTCGAGGTGAGGAGCGGGGCGATGGCGAGGGCGGTGAGGATGCCGCGATATTTGCTGGTCGAACGCGCGAGGAACAGGGCGATCGGATAGGAGAGGATGACCGCGAAAACCGCGACTGTCAGGCCGTAGTTGAGGGTGTTTCCGGCGACGCGCCAATAGAAGGGGTCGGTGAGGATTTCCGAATATTTATCCGGCGTCCAATCGTCTCCGCCGCCCAGCGCGGAGGTGGAGAAGGAGGCGCGCAGGAGCCAGAGCATGGGCGCGACAAAGCTGATGCCGAGGGCCAGGAGGCCCGGCACCAACAGCACCAGCAGCAGGGTGCGACTGGTCTTTTTCTCGACTGCCGTCACTGCTGCGCTCCGATGAGGGTGATGTCTGCGGGCGAGACGCTGAGGGTGACGGTCTGGCCACGCTCTGGCAGGGCGCCGGCATGGGTGGGCAGATCGACCTTGAGGGTGCGGGGGCCGACTTCAACGTCCAGCGTCAGGGTTTCGCCGCGATAGACGAGGTGGGTGACGGTGCCCGAGAAGCTGTTTGGGCCCTGGGCGTCGAGGGTGAACCGGTGGGGGCGGACGAGGAGGCGGGCATCCTGGCCTGCCGGAATATCCTGGCCGACCGTGATGGTGCCGAGACCTTCGACCTCGGCGGTGCGCGCCCCGGTGGGACGGCCCGTGAAGAAATTGCCGGCGCCGATGAAGTTGGCGACGAATTCGGTGGCCGGATAGTCGAAGATTTGGCGGGGCGTGCCGATCTGCTCGATCTTGCCGGCCGACATGACGGCGAGGCGATCGGCCATGGAGAGGGCTTCGTCCTGATCATGAGTGACGAAGATGGCGGTGACGCCGGTGCGGTTCTGGATCGAGCGGATTTCGTCGCGCATCTCATCGCGCAGCTTGGCGTCGAGGTTGGAGAGCGGTTCGTCGAGCAGCAGGAGATTGGGTTCGATGACCAGCGAGCGGGCGATGGCGCAGCGCTGCTGCTGGCCGCCGGACAGCTGGGTGATGCGACGCGAGCCGTAACCGGCAAGTTTCACTAGATCGAGGGCGCGTTCGACGCGCTCGGCACGATCGGCGCGCGGAACGCCGCGCATCTCGAGGCCAAAGGCGACGTTTTCAGCCACGCTCATATGGGGGAACAGGGCGTAGGACTGGAACACCATGCCCATATTGCGCTTGTGCACGGGGATCCGGGCCATGTCCTGGCCATTGAGCCAGATGTGGCCGGAGGTCGGCGTAATGAGGCCGGCAACCATGCGCAGGATGGTGGTCTTGCCGCAGCCGGAGGGGCCGAGAAGGGCGAGCATTTCGCCCTTCTCGAGATCGAAATCGACGTGATCAACGGACGGCGCGCTGCTGCCGGGGTAGGTCTTCACCAGTTGTTCGACGGTGACGTGCTTGTTCGACATGGGCGTGCTGTCCGGTTCGTCTGGATTAATTGAAGGCGATGACTTCGCGGTTGATGCGCTGGATCCAGTCGGAATAGACCGTGGCAATGAACGACCAGTCGAGGGTCATCTGCGCGGCCTGCGCTTCCTTGGAGCCATAGATACGGGCGGCGACATCGTCCGAGAGCGCGACGGTGGTGTTGACCGGGCCGTAGAAGCTTTTTTCCGCGAAGGTTGCCTGGGCTTCGGCGCTGAGGGCGTAGTCGATGAAGAGCTGGGCTGCGTCAGCGACCTTGGAGCCCTCCACCAGATTGATGGTGTTGGTCTGGCCGATGCTGCCTTCGAGCGGAGCGGCAATGCCGATGACGCCGTCCTGAGTGTCGTGAAGGTACTGGGCACGGCCGTTCCAACAGATCGAGAGGTCGACTTCGCCGTTCTGGACGACAGCGTAGCAATCCGGAGCCGGGTCCCAGGTCAGGACGTTGGGGGCGAATTCATTCATCGCGGCGATCGCCGGATCAATGGTTTCCTTGTAGTCGGCGCCGGCCATGGAGTTGAGGATCGGCAGCAGGATCACGCCGCGGGTGTCGCCAAGACGGGCAGCGATGCGGCCCTTGTACTTTTCGTCCCTGAGGTCGTTCCAGCTGGTCGGCGGCTCGGTGACGGTCTTGGTGTTGTAGAGGATCGCCAGATTGTCCTGCGAGAAGGCAATGGCGCGATCACCCTCGATGCGGGCCCAATCGGGCTGCTGAGCGAGGTTCGGCACGGCGGCCGGATCGAGCTGGGCGGTGAGGCCTTCCTTGGCTGCGGTGATGGCCACGGCCACGTCGATCAGGGCGATGTCGACGGTCGGGTCGTCCTTCTGCAGGGTCAGCAGCGCCAGCGTCTCAGCCGAGTTCTTGGACGGCTGGTAGACGATGTCGATCTCGGGGTGCTTTTCCTCAAAGGCCGAGATGACGAACTTTTCGTAGTTCTCGGCAAAAACGCCGGAGAAGCCAACGACGTTCACGGTGGTGACGTCCTGGGCCTGGGCGGCGGTGACGGCACCGAAGGCAGTGGCGGCCAGAAGGCCAGTGGCAAGAAGACGGATCATGGTGATGTTTCCGAAGGTTGAAATCAAGGGCGCGGGGTCCAGGCGGCGTCGAGAACACGAAGCCAGTTGCCGCCAAGAATTTTGGTGATTGTCTCTTCGCTCCAGCCGCGGGCAAGCATGCGGGCGGTGAAGTTTGGCATGTCGGTCATGCGGCTGATGCCAGCCGGCTTGTTGATCTTGACCGAGCCGAATTCGGTGAGCTTTCGCGCGGTGCCCTTGTCGCGATTGGCCCAGAGCAGCCAGTCGCTGGGGCGCGGGCGATCGAGCGAGAAATCAGTGCCGATCCCGACATGGTCTTCGCCGACGAGATTGATGACGTATTCCATGGCGTCGAGGACGTCTTCGACGGTGGCGTCATTGCCAGCGGCGAGGCCGGGGGCGAAGAGGCTGATGCCGATGAGGCCGCCCTTTTCCGCGCAGGCGGTGAAAAGGTGGTCGGGCTTGTTCCGCTTAACATCGTGCAGGGCGCGCGGCAGGATGTGCGAGATGCAGACCGGGCCCTTGGCATATTCGATGACGTCGGCGCTGGTCTTGTCGCCGACATGGCTGAGATCGCAGAGCACGCCGACGCGGGCCATCTCATCGAGCACTTCGCGGCCGAAACCACTCAGGCCACTGTCGTTCTCCTCGAGGTAGCCGGAGCCGGAATAGTTCTGGGTATTGTAGGTGAGCTGCATGATGCCCACGCCGAGGTCCTTGAAAATCTCGACATAGTCCAGCTTGTCCTCGAGCGGGGAGGTGTTCTGCCAGCCGATGATGATCCCGGTCTTGTTCTCGGCCTTGGCGGCCTGGATGTCCGAGACCTGCCGCACCGGGCGCAGGATGTCGCTGTTTTCGCGCAGGAAATGCTTCCACTGCGAGACATAGTCGATGCCTTCGCGGAAATTTTCCCAGAGCACGGTGGAGACGTTGACGGCGGTGATCCCACCGGCGCGCATCTCTTCAAAGATCGGGCGGCCCCAGAGCGAGGTCTGCAGACCATCGACGACGATGGCGCGATCGTGCAGGGCCTGTGCTTCTGGCGGAACGACAGGGGTTTGGGTGCTCATCAGACTGTTTCCTTGCGTGCGGCAGCGAGGGCGCGTTCGACAAAGTCGAGACGATCCTGGCCCCAGAAGAGCTCGTCATTGACCACATAGGTCGGGGTGCCGAAGATGCCGCGCTGCTCGGCCTCGGCGAGATTGGCGTGCCACTGGGCGATGATGTCGGCGTCCTGCGGGTCGCGGATAAACTGCTCGCCTTCCGTGCCCACCGTGGCTCGGGCAAATTCGCGCAAAGTGTCGAGATCGGCGATGTCGCGATCCTCGGCCCAGAGGCCGCGCTGGACGGCAAAGGAGAAGGCGAAAGCATCAAGGCCCGCGTTCTGCATGGCGATGACGGCTTGGGCGGCGATCTCGATGGTGCGGCAGGGATAGAATTTTGGCGTCAGGTTGAGCGGAATGCCGAGGTGTTCGCGCCAGCGGGTCAGCTCGACGGCGTGATAGGCCTGGCGGCCCTCAGGGCGGGTGCGCAGCGGGATGCCGCCATTGGCTTCAATGATGCGAATGGGACGCAGGACCAGCCGAGCGCCGGTTTCGTCCGCAATGGCCTTGACGCGCTGGGCGCCGAAATAGGCCCAAGGGGAGGATATCCCGTAAAACACCTGAAGGTCGGGAATGCTCATGCTGAAAAGTCCTCGTCGGCCTCGGTCCACTCGTCGCCGAGGAGTTCGGGCACGTCGTAGTCGAGGAAATTCTGAAGGTGGATGTCCCGGTCCTCCACGAAAATGGAGCGGGCAAGGGACTGGGCTAGCCGGGTCGCGCCCTCGCCGATCGAGGGGATGCCGCTGGTGATCTTTCCGTGGGTCATCACCGCCGGAAAGGCGAAGCAATAAATGTTCGAGATGGCGGCGGGGGCACCGTCGCGCGGCAGGAATTGGAAGCCCGGGCCGAGATAGGGCATGGCGGCGAGGCCTTCATTCTGCAGGTCTGCGGGCGGGGTGTAGGCGTCGGCCCAGCGTTTGACGTAAGGGTCGAGCGCGCGGAGCTCCGGGCGAACTGAGAAATCGATGGAAAAGCCGGTCGCGAAGATGATGAAATCGGCTTCGTAATTGCCCTTGGGCGTGGTGATCTCGATATGGTCGCCGTGCTCTGCGAGGGCCGAGACAGGGCTCGCGAAATGGAAGTGGGCGTTGGCGTGGCGCGAGACGCGCAGCACGCTGTGGCGCGGGGCGGGCAGCTGGAAACGCTCACCTTCGGCCATGTAGCGCCACTTAGTCGCGTCGGGCAGGCCGAGGAAGCCATAGGTCATGCCGCGGCTGCCGATGCCGGTGAACTTGTCGACGCGCGGCATGGTGGGGCGGCGGATGAAAATATCCACTCGGGCGGCGCCTGCCTCGAGAGCGGCAGCAGCATTGTCCATGGCGGAAGCGGCTGCGCCGACAATAGCGATGCGTTTTCCCGCGAGGCTGGCGACGTCAAATTCGTCCGAGCTGTGGGCGACGCGGGCGGGCGAGATGGTTTTGGCGATGGCCGGGAGGGCCGGCTGGCCCAGGCCATCGATACCCGTGGCGAGGATGACGCGGCGCGCGAAAAACGTTTCGGTCTGGCCGTTGCGCAGGCGTGTGAGTTCGGTGAGGCCGTTGTCGAGGAGACTTAGCGCAGTGATCTCGGTGTCGTTGTCGACGGGCAGGCCGAGCACGCGGCGATACCAGATGAGATAGTCCATCCACATGGGGCGCGGCACGAGATGCATGGCGTCGAAAGCAGTCTCGCCGAACTGGGCCTCAAACCACGCGCGGAAGGTCAGCGCAGGAATGCCAAGGGCCGTGCCGGCGGCCTCCTTGCGGGTGCGCAGCGTTTCCATGCGCGCTGATGTGACCCATGGACCTTCGCGGTTTTCAGGGGCCTTGTCGAAGATGCGGATATTGGAGACGCCGATGTTGCGTAGCGCCGCTGCCGCCACGAGGCCGAGCATGCCGGCGCCGACAATGGCGACGTCGAGAACGGCCTGATCCTGATGCGCACGCGCGGGAATCCACTCCTTCGCCGGCAGGGCGAGCCATTTCAGCTCCTGGCGCAGGCGGAATTCGAGCTGGTGCAGGCGGTGCTGGGAGTCAGGAAGGTGATGCATTGCGCTGCAATATGCACATTCTCAAGGCGATATTATGCAAGAAACGAATTTTCTGACTCTTCGACCGCGCACGCAAATTCGTTCCGCCGCTGGCGATGCGGCGGCTGGGACGAGCTTCATGGCATGTGCGGACGTAGCCGGCGCCCGTGGGGCACCGGTAAAAGCGATTAGGTTATAAGGTGTTAGGCGGGTGCGCTAACCCAGACTATCGCGAAAATCGTCGAGGCCCGCATCAACGGACGAGGGTGCGTCGATCCACTCTTTCATCGGTTCACCGGTGGCCGGGTCGCGGGAGGGTATGGGGAGCATCATGATGCGCTTCACTGCTTCGCGATGGCCCGCCTTATCGAGATGGGCCTCCTGGACATTGTCCCAGTCCCGGCCGTCAGGGTAGCCGCCGACCATTTTGATGTCGTCGGACTGGCCGACCATGGCATGGGAGACGCCGGCCGGGAGCACGATGACATCACCAGCCTCGATGCGCACCCTGATCCCGCCGATGCCGAAGAGGTCGACCTCCATCCAGCCGGCGGCGCAGCCGAGGCATTCATGGGTGGTCGAGTGGAAGTGCGGGTAGGTATAGACGCCGGGATAGCGCCAGTTGTTGAGCCAGCCATTGGAGCGGAAGAGGGCCGTCATGGCGTCCTCGCCGCCGCCGGGCAGGGCCCCGCGATGGACCAGAAGGGGAAAGCGGCTGTTCGGCAACAGGCCGACGGGCTTTGACCAGTGCTGTTCGGTCTTCATGGTAACGCTCCCTCTGCGATGCCCAGGACTTCTCCATAGTGGCGCTAAAGCGGCGCGCTTGGAAGAGGGGGAAACGGTCGCCTGGGCAGCGGCTCAGGCAGAGAAGCGCAGGCCGATGCGGGTGCCGCGTTGCCAGACCAGATCGCAGGGCCGGGTGACCGTGCCGATCTCGAGCGCGACGGGGCCGGACAGCGTGGTTTTTTTTGGCACGCTGAGCATGATGCCCGAGAGCGAGACATTGACGATGGTGGCGGGAATGCGTGAGCCCGCAGCAATAATCGTGCCCGGCCCCCGCAAGGCAGGGGGCGTGCGCGGTTCATTGCGTCGGTCGGGGTGGGTGTCCATGACTATGCTGTGCCTCAAATTTCCGAACGCACGCTGAATAGGTTCGGTCGATTTGTCTGCAGTTTTGTCATGGTGAGGCAGGCGCCAGGGGAGACCGTCAGAGGATGCACGCCGGCGAAGACCAGCTCTTCGCGAGCGCGTTTGAGAATTTTTGCAGCCTCGGCGATGGATTGGCGAGGCTCCAAAATATCCGGACTGTCGTGGCCGATTGGGAAGACGTGATGCTGCGAGTACTCTTCCCGGCACCATAGCATCAACCCACCTTTCTTGCGGTGAACGGGGTTACCGTTCGGCACTGCATCTGGTTGAGAATGGCGAGGGCTGCGGCGTCGGCATTGGTGGCGGAGATATCGAAGTCGTAGGTGCTTGAGCCTTTGATTTCGGTCGGGCTGATCAGCTGCAGGGTCCAGATGACACTGGCGCCTGACGCGCCGGATTGACCGGAGAGGCTCTTATCGACCACGACGCCGCGCCAGTTGTGATTGCCTGAATGGCTCCAGGTCACCATTCCCCGCGCTTCTGCCATCAGTTTGTCGGGGCTGAACGAACCGCCCCATTTGATCTCACGGGTTTCGCCGCTGATCTGGCCGGGCACGGACTGGCCCATCATGGCAAAGAGGGGGCAGGCGGTCGTGTCGGTGGTGCCCACCGTGATGCGCCATTGCCCATCCTGAGGTATGAGCGGCATCTCAAGATGCACCGGGCAATGACCAGGCCCGCCATGCGCAGCGTCGATCTGCGCAGGTGTTTTGTTGCTCCAGAAGTACTCGCCGGCACGTGTTACCAATGTCAGGCTCGCCGCATCCCTGGGCGCCTTGACCCCCATGGTCATCTCAAAATCGGCGATGGTTTTGCCGGTCATGTGGCAGAGACACCCGCCTTCGCCACACATGGCGATTTGCAGGTGCTGGGCCTGGGCCGGTTGGGCGAAGCCGAAGGCCAGAGCGAAAGCGAAGAGGGCCGACGTGAGAAAGTTGCGCATGACCGATCCTTTCACGGCTTACTGAAGAGCCACTGCATCACGTCCTCCGGGGAGCGGTCGCCGAGATCGATGGGGATATCCTCATCGAACGTGCTGCTGGCCGGGGCAGAGACGGATGCGGTCTGCGCCTCTGAGACGAGACGAATGCGGGCGAGCAGCGGGTCGGCTGCGATCTCTATGGGGCTGGGGCAATCCACCATGGCACCGGAAGGTGGGGCCCCCATGCGGCATTGCACCGGCCCGATGTCGAGCGAGAGCTGCTCGCATGCCGCGCCAAGCATGGCGCTGACGATCCCCGCCCCATAATTTCCTGTCGTGATAATTTCCATCACCAAGGGCTCATTGCTGATGACCTGCGAGACCGGTTGCCCATTGCTGGTCGCGGATAGTGGCGCATAGGCGGTAAATGTTTCGCCCGACGGGTTGTCCAGTTCAAACTTGACGAAGCAGGCGCTGCCGAACTGGCTGGTCGAGGTGGTCCTGATGTGGATCGCATCGCCGACGCTGTCCGGGCTGGCTGCGGCCAGAGCCCCTGTGCCGCCGATGGTCAGGCTGTCTCCGAGAACAGCAAAGGCCGCTTCGGACAGCGGCCCCTGATCACGCATCATGCAGAGCGCGTTTGCGCCGATTATCCGGCACGGTCCGTTCGATGCCAGCCACTGCCGCGGATTGAGCTCAATGGTCTGCCGCTGTCCGGCTTCATCAGAGAAAAAACTGGCGCTGGGAAGATCGCTGCGTGCACCGCCAGCGGTCTCGTAAAAGAAGGGCTCGCTCAGGGCCCAGGCGTTGGGGAGCACGACGGATATGCCGCTGGCTTGATGGCTGAAGGCGCAACCCTGGCTTTGCGTGCATTTAAAGGCTGCCGGGTCGGCGTCAACGGCGGCGAGATCCCCGCCGGTGTTTGCGGCGGCCGACAGATCGACAAAGTCGGATGGCGCGGGGCCATGCACGGCCTCCCGCATTTCAGCGAGGGATGGCGGCTCGTACCCATCGGGCCACATGAGCACGCTCATGCCCAGGGCGCCGGAGGAGAGTGAACCGGCATAGCCAATGCCATAGGGTCGCAAGAAGAGCGTCATCGGCTCGGGGATCGGCGCGCCAACGTCAAAAGTAAGGCGGAGTGCATCGTCCTCGATCCGGCTCTCGGTAAAGTGCCCTTTCCGGCCTGCGACCTGCGGGCCAGCCAGCATTTCTCCGGCGACCCACCCCCCGCTGACCGGCGCCCCCGGTCCGGACTGGTCGAGGGTCAGGACCAGCAATTGATCAGCGCCCGCCTGCACCTGATAAGGCGGCACGCCGATGACCTGCCAGGGTCCCGATAAGCTCGTCGCAGCTGCTTCTTCATCGCCGCCGCCGACAACGGGAATGATGAAATTGTTGTCCTGGCCCGGGTAGATTTCGACAATTGCACTGAACTCGGTTTCGCCCGGCCCCGTGGCGGAGACGCGATATCGACCCGGTTCAAACTCATTGTCCCAGACGGCGAGATCGGAGATTGGCGCGTAGGCCTCCTGCATCATGTCCGGATCGAGCGGGATTGCGTCCCACCAAAGCGGGATTTGCGGGTAATTGTCTGGTATGCGGAAGGTTGCCCGGACCATTGGCATGGCGTCCTGTCCGGGCGCGGCCTGCGTCGCCGCAGCGGCCTGTGCGGCCAGCTGGGAAGAACTGGTCTGGTCTGCGTCCTCGTAGGGAACACCGACGCCGAACGTGCGGGAGAACAGGATCTCCTTGCCATTCGCGGACAGATAGCGAAGCTCGTAAATGCCGGGATTGGTGGGGGCTGTCAGGCGCATGGTTTGCGTTGCGGCATTGCTCATGGGGTAGCCCCAATCGCCGTCATACTGTTCCGGCGAAGCCCCCGGCTGGGCTATGACAATCCTCTCGCTGATCTGGTTGGGGCCACGCCAGGTGAACGCAAACCGGCTTCCCGGTTCGACCGAGCCAATGACATCAAAGCCACCGGAAGGCGGGACCACCTCGATGGGCTGACGGGCGATGATGCCTTGCCCGGCGACAGAGAGGATGAGGTCATACTCGCCGGGCTCCAGCGGCGCGCGTTTGGTGAAGGGATTGTTGCCGACATCGCCGCCCCCGATAACACCGTAGGACTGACTGACATCAGGCTGGTTCTCACCGCGCCGCGTAAAGCCCGCATAATCAACATTGCGGGCACTGCCCTGATAGCCGATACGGTAGGTGTACCCGGCCTCGGCCTTGGGCCCGATATCGAAGAAGGCTTCAACCACCGGCTCTGGTGCAGGCTCAACGGCAGGGGCCGGCTCAACCTGTGCCACCTGCCGCAACGCATCGGCCAGTTCCTGACCCGTCTGGGGCGTGAGCAGCAACCCACCGGTGGCGTCCGTCACGCAGGCCATGACTTCACCTTCCTCTCGGGTCAGGCCAAAGCCCACTACATGAGCCCGAATGGCGATGCCTTCATTGGCCAATTGTGCGGCCAGCGCGCAGGGATCGGCCTCGCAGGTTTCAAGGCCATCGGTGACGAGGATGATGTCGGCGGATTCTGCTGTCGGCGGGATCATGGACGCAGCGAGCGCCAGCGAGTCCGTGATGGGCGTCATACCACGCGGGTTGAGCCGGTTGAGGCGGGTAGAGAGCGCGCGCGGATCACTGATCCCGACGTCCGCCACGACTTCGATATCGCTGCAATCGCCGCGCCTGTTATGGCCATAGGCGATGACGCCAAGAGGGATGGTGTTGTCGCGGCTGACGAAGAAATCGCCGATGACTTCGCGGGCAATTTCCACCTTGCTGATGCCACCATCGAGTTGGCCCCACATGGAGCCCGAAGCGTCATAGATCAGGATGGAGGCGCTGTTGTCCTGTTGCGCCACAGCTGGTGTCCAGCCGGTCAATGCGCTGAACGCGCCTATGAATGCAAAGCAGGCTATTGTTCCGCTTCGATCAAAACGCCTCGGGTTCTGTACAGTCACGCGTCCCACCTCCCATTGGCGAACCAAACATCCGGCTCGTCAAAAACTGCCCCAGGCGAAAATCTAGGCGGGGCGATCTGGTGCGTCTTGGGGAGAGCGGCACCAAATCCGGGGAGGGCGGCACAATCTGGCGTCGAAAGACTTCAGCGCAGGCGGGAAAGGGCGCGAACGTCTTTGGGTGTCATGCCGTAGACACGGCGGAACCGGATGTTGAACCAGGAGAGGTCGCCAAACCCGACACGCATGGCGATGCCGGAAATACTGCTTCCGCCATTGCGCGGATCACTGAGCAATCGATAAGCCAGCGCCAGCCGCCGGTGAGCGACGAAGTCACCAAACGTTGTGCCTTCTCCGGCAAAGAGGGCCCGCAGATAGCGCAAGCTGATCTTGTGACGCGTGGCGATCCGTTCCGGCGACAGGTCGGGCGCGGTCAGATGGTTTTCAATGTCGGCCTTGATGGCTTTGAGCCGAGCCGCCCGGACGCCGCGGCCGGCTGCAATCTCGGCCGCCTCCCGGGTGGCGCCCAGCGCCATCAGGGCAAGGTCCTGCACATGGTTGGCACATTGCGCCGCCTCGTCTGGCCCGAGTTCGGAGAGCTCCACATGAAGGCTTCGGGCATAATTGAAAAACAGGCGCCATTGCGGCGTCAGAGGAGCCGTCCCGCGCAGCATGGCATTGAGCCCGGATGTTGCCGATGTCAGCTGTGCCCGCGGGAGGGAGACATAGAACCCCTCCGACGGCTGACCATGAAACTGGATAATACCGGGAACGTCGCCTGGGTCTGCATAGACCAGCCCGGAGCGCAGCTCGCTCCGCGCGCCGCCGCGCTGCTCGATGGAGCAGCTGCCTGACAGGGGAATGTGGAACATGACATTGTCGTCTGTGTCAGCGGCGTGGGCTGTCGTGCGGATCGCAGTCGAGGCCGAATGACGGCCATGACCAAGGATCAGATTGGGCAACACGCCGATTGACGTTTCCGATATGAAAGAATTCTCGTCCTCAGGAACAAAGTCGACCTTGGTGATCGCCGCAATGACGCTTTGAAATTCTTCCACGCGTCGAGACGCATCGTAATCTTGCGATCGAATGGAGAGAAGCATCAGCACACCCTCGCGATTGGATGGTTCCCAGAACTTGGCAGGCTTCAGAATTATATATTAAGTCACGATTGGATGTACTTGTCGATGTGTGGGCGCTTACTGCTCCCGAGTGCCCTTAATTGCGAACGTTTCCGCGCGGGTCTGTGGCAGGTCTGGACCACTGCATGACGGCGCCTTTCCGACTGCGTTGGCGGGGTAGGGCGCTGAGCAAATTGGTCAGTGCAGTGGTCGCGCGATCGGTCCGCGCGCCAGCGTCAAAGGCTGTTTTCGGAGTGCCATAGGGCCGTGCCATTAGTGTTGCTCAAGACGCGAGGGGGCGGCGGCATGTTGGTACTGCGCGGTCACCGATGTTCTGGTGATGGCTATCTGCAGACGTCGGCTGTCCAGATTGTTGTCGTGGCGCCGGCCGTTGCGCCAAGCTCTAGACATTTGTCTTCGGTGCAGAGGTTCCAGCCCCCGGGCGTAGCGCCGGACGCCGCAAGGGTGACCTGCGACAGCGGGGGCAGGGTGGGGCGGTAGGTCCATCCGCCGTCCTGCCAGACCGCATCGGGTGGCAGGTCTATTCCTGCTCCGGAGCCTGTTACGCGCGCTGACACCAAGGCAAGCTTATCCCCCTCGACCTGCCAGTGCTCGATCCACTCTGTCTTTTCGACAGAGTGGATCCAGGTGAGCGAAAAGCTGCTGGCGAGCAAAGTCAGGAAGCTTCCGGCTGAAGCGATGCAGATACTCATGCCATAGCCTGCGGAGCGGCGGCGCCCCGGCGCCACCAGAGCCAGCCGACCAGCAGTACGCCCAGCGCGAAGCCCAATTCGTCGGTCATCGGCAGGGCGAGGATGAGCAAAAGGCCTGCGGCGAAAGCAAGGAGCCTTTCGATGACATTGAGCGGGGCGAAGAGGAAGCCGACGATGGCGACGCCCCAGAGCGCGATGCCGAAGCAGGCCTTGATGATGATGTAGATCACCTCCACCGGATAGCCGAAGGTCTCAGCAATGGCCCCGCCATCCTGCAGCATCAGAGATGGCGTATAGACGGCCATGAACGGCACGATGAACCCGGCGGCTGCCAGCTTGGTGGCCTGCAGGGAAATTTTCAGCCCCGATGTTTTGGCCATTGGAGCCGCCGCAAAGCAGGCGAGGGCAACGGGCGGCGTCAGATCGGCCATGATGCCAAAATAGAAGACGAACATGTGGCTGACGAGCAGCGGCACGCCCAGTTCCAGCAACGCGGGGCCCGCGAGCGAGGAGGTGATGATGTAATTGGGAATTGTCGGAATTCCCATGCCCAGCACGAGGCAGGTCAGCATGGTCAGAACGAGCGAGAGGAAGAGATTGTTCTCGCCGACGCTGATGATGGCGCCGATAAAGGTCGATGCGATACCGGTGAGCGTCAGCGTGCCGATGACAATGCCGACGACAGCGCAGGCAATGCCGACGGGCAGGGCGTTCCGCGCGCCCTCCGCCAACGAGTCTCGCACGATCAGCAAGGTCTGACGACCACCGCGCGTGATGGCACAGGCCAGCACAAGGGTCGCGATGACAATCATCAGGAAATTGACACCGAAGCGCAGGAAAGCGGCCGATGCCAGGCCTAGGGCGATCCAGAAGGCATAGCGGAAGGCGCGGGGCCCGATCATGGCGGCAAGTGGTGTGCCGAGGATGAGGACGATCACCAGCGCCAGGCCCATGGTACCGGCAAAGATCGGCGTATAGCCGGCAAAGAGCAGGTAAACGAGGGCGGCCAGCGGCAGGATCAGTGGCCAGTGGTCACGAACAGCGTGCCAGGGATTGGGCAGTTCCGCCTTGCTCAGGCCCCGCAGTTTCGCCTTTCCAGCTTCGAGATGGACCATCCAGAAGCAATTGGCGAAGTAGAGCGCGGCCGGCACGATGGCGGCGAGAACGATGCTGCTGTAGGGCACTTTCAGGGTCTCGGCCATGATGAAGGCCACAGCGCCCATGATCGGCGGCATGATCTGTCCGCCCATGGATGATGTCGCCTCGACGCCACCTGCGAAGGCGGAGCGGAAGCCGAATTTCTTCATCAGCGGAATGGTGAACTGGCCGCTCGCCACCACATTGGCAACGCCCGAACCAGAAATTGTGCCCATAAGAGCTGAGGACAGGGTACAGACCTGTGCGGGTCCGCCGCGCCAACCTCCGACGAGGCCGAGGGCGAAGTCGTTGAAAAGTGCGATCATTCCCGCCTTCTCGAGAAAAGCGGCAAAGACTACGAAGATGAAGATATAGGCCGCCGAGACATAGATCGGCGTGCCGTAAATTCCTTCGGTGCCAAACCCAAAATGCTCGATGATCTGGGGAAAGTCATAGCCGCGGTGCACTAGCGGGCCGGGCGCGTATTGGCCGAAGAAGCAATAGGCAAGGAAGATGGCGGAGATGATGGCCAGCGGCCAACCCATCAGCCGTCGGGCGCCTTCGAAAACCAGTACGATCGCTGTCGTTCCGACCACGATATCGAGCGTGGTCATAAAGCTGCTGCGCTTGATGAGGTCGGTGTAAAAGACCCAATTATAGATGCCGGTCAAAAAGCCCGCGATGCCGAGCGTCCAAAACCAGACGCGTCCCCATACCGTCTTGGCGACGAGATTGCCCAAAAGCGCAAAGCCGAGCAGCAGCAGGAACCCGACATGCATGGCGCGCACGACTTGGCTGGGCAGGGTGCCATAGGCCGCGGTCCATATCTGGAAGAGCGAGAAGGCGATGGCGATGCCAAAGGCAATCTTGCCCATCATTCCCACGCCGAAGCCTGGCGGAAGGCCTTCAACGGCTTCTTCAACGCTGTCAGGCGGAGAATTGGGAAAGGCGTCAGTGGTTGCGTTCGACATCGAGTCTCCTCCCAGACAACTCGTGCAGGCTCGTGCTCAAAAAAGGTGAGCATGGGGCCTGGTGATCAAAATCGAAGATGCGCAGGTGGGCCTGCCGGAGAGACCGGCAGGCCGGAGCGATTACAGCAGGCCAGCTTCGCGATAATAGCGTTCGGCGCCTGGGTGCAGCGGGATCGAAAGGCCCGTCAACGCATTGGCCGGGTCGATGTCTGCGGCCGCGGAGTGGGAGGCGACCATCCGGTCGAGATTTTCAAACATCAGCTTGGTCATCTGGTAGGCCGTCTCGTCGCTCACCCCTGCATGGGTAACGAGGATGTTGCCAATCGCCGCCGTGGAGACGTCTTCGGTTTGCCCGTCATAGGTGCCAGCCGGAATAACCGAAGCGATATAGGGCGCGCCTATGGTGTCGACGACCTCGGCCGGAATGGCCACGATGTTGATCGGCATGGTCGCCGCCAAATCCTGGATGAAGGCGACGCCGAGCCCTGAGGACTGGAGGGTCGCGTCGAGCTGCCGGTTCTTGATGAGTTCGGCGGATTCCGCGTAGGGCAGGTATTCGACCTTGCCCATGTCGTCATAGCTCATGCCGGCGGCTGCAAAGATGGCGCGGGCGTTGAGTTCCGTCCCGGATGCCGGCGCGCCGACAGAGATGGATTTGCCCCTCAGATCTTCCAGGGACTTGATGCCGGACTCGGCATTGGCAACGATCTGGACGTAGTTGGAATAGATCGCGGCGATGGCACGGATTTCGGTCAGAGGCTGCGGAAAGCCTGCCTCCTCGACGCCATCCCAACCGGCTTTGACGGAGTCGCCCAGCGCGAAGGCGAGTTCGCCCTTGCCCTGCTGCAGCAGGTTGAGGTTCTCGACCGAGGCTTTGGTCGCCTGCACCTGAGTGCGGGCACCCTCGATATTTTCCGCGTAAAGTTCGGAGAGCGCCACGCCGAGCGGGTAGTAAACGCCCGAAGTGCCGCCGGTCAGTACATTGATGAATTCCTGGGACTGTGCCGGCACAGCGCCAGCACTGAACACAAGGGTGGTGGCCAGAACGCCCGACAGAAGACGCGGGGAAAGAACGGTCATGCTTTATCCTCCTGTAGCATGCTCATTTTTGCAGCCGGCTCCTCAACCAGCTGGTTCCTTCCACATTGCAAGCTACATGCCAGTCGATGCCGCATTGAATATGCTAAGGTTTTCGCTCTGATAGCGGAGATTGATGGCGAATTTCCGCCAATCAGCCGAGTACCTCTGGCGGATTTCCGCTCGTTTCCGCCCGCAGACCATATTTGGCGATCTTCTCATTGAGCGTCCGCCGCGGCACAGCAAGCCGCACTGCAGCTTCTGCGCTCGACCCTCCGCATTCCCGCAAAGCTTCGGCAATCGTCTCGGCTTCAAACTGCGCCACGCGCTCGGTCAGGGACCCTTGTTTCTCTGTGGCGATCTTCGTGTTCCCAAGTCCCAACACAAACCGCTCCGCCACGGCCTTCAACTCGCGGACGTTGCCCGGCCAACTCCCGGCCAGTAGCGACTGCAACAGGCTTTGGGGCATAATAGGAAGTGACATGTTGAAACGCTGCGCCGCCGAGCCTGCAAAGAGCGCATGGAGGAGTGGGATATCCTCGCGCCGATCTCGGAGTGGCGGTATCGCCAGTTCAACCGTTGCCAGGCGGAAATAAAGGTCGGCCCTGAACCGGCCGGCATCGATCTCGGCCTTGAGATCGACCTTGGTCGCCGCAATGAACCGAACATCGAGATCGCGAGGGATGTTGGAGCCCAGCGGTTCGACACTCCGCTCCTGGATCGCGCGCAGCACCTTTGCCTGAAGCGCCAGAGGCATGGATTCAATTTCGTCGAGAAAAACCGTACCGCCCCTGGCAAATTCGAGCTTGCCGATACGATTGCCTGCAGCGCCGGTAAAGGCTCCCTTTTCGTGCCCGAAGAGTTCACTCTCGAAGACGGATTCCGGAACAGCGGCACAATTTATGGCGATGAACGGCCCTTTGCTGCGGTGGCCAAAATCGTGGAGCGCCCGGGCAACCACCTCCTTGCCGACACCCGTTTCGCCGTTGAGCAGAATGTCGACATCGATATCGGCCAGCTGCGCAATGGAGCGGCGTAACTGCACCATGGGAGCGGATATCCCCACCAGCCGCGTGTCGAGTTCAGCGCCCGTTGCCTCGCGCAACTTGCGCAGCTCTTCACCCATCCGTCGACGTTCGACGGCCCGGTCCAATACGGCGATCAAATGGTCTGCGTCGTAGGGCTTTTCGATGAAGTCATGGGCGCCCCCACGCATGGCGTCCACCGCCATGCCCACATCGCCATGCCCCGTCAGCAGCACAACGGGCATATCACTATCCGTACCGGAGAAATGGCGGAGTACATCCTGCCCGCTTGCCCCCGGCATGCGCATGTCGGTGACGACGCAATCGAAGGCGTTCCCATTGATCGCCTGCATAGCCTTGACCGGATCGGTGAAGGTTTTGACGTCAAAACCGGAGACACCTAGCCACTCTGCCGCAGCCTCGCAAAGCTGCGCTTCGTCGTCGATGAATGCGATGCGCCCCCTCGTCATGCCGATACCAGCTGCCTTTGCTTTTCAACGTGAAGGGGAAGCTCGACCCAGGCCTGGGTGCCGCCCGCGTCCAACGGCACGAGGTTCAGCTTGCCGCCAAATTCTTCGATGATGGTCTTGCTGATCGACAGGCCGAGCCCAAGACCTTCCCCCGTCGTCTTGGTGGTAAAAAACGGTTCAAATAGCCTCTGCTGCACCTCGGGGGTAATGCCTTGTCCCATGTCTGAAACGGTAATCCGCAGGGCAGCGTCCAGCACCTCCGCCACAACAACGATCCGGTTCTGACCGGCCGCGACGCTGGCGTCGACGGCATTGAGCAACAGGTTGATCAGCACCTGCTCAAGGCGAATGGAATTTCCTGTGACCGGCGGCAGGCCAGCGCGGCGCTCATAGGCAATGGCAACCCCGTTTTCCCGGGCACGCGGCTCAACTATGTCCATGGCAGCCTCGATCGCCTGGTTGGCATCAATGGGCTCCGGTGGGGTTGCATCCCGGCGCGAGGAGAAGGTCCTGAGGTGTTTTACCGTTCGTTGCATGCGTTCGAGCAGCGATCGAGCCGATGTCAGATTGCGTTGTACTTCAGCCTTCGCGTCGCGCTCTGCATGAAGCCCTGCTGCCGCCAGCGTATTATCGAGCGCCGACAGTGGCTGGCTCACTTCATGCACGATGGCTGCCGACATCCGCCCCAGCGCCGCCAGTTTTGCCGCGTGGATAAGGCTATCCTGCATTGTCCGCAGGTCCTGCTCGGCTCGTTTGCGCTCCTCGACCTCATGGGCCAGCGCTGCTGTGCGCTCGGCCACGCGCCCTTCAAGCACGGCGTTCTGTTCAAGCTTCATCCGCGTCAATTGCTGGCGTTGTCTCAGGAACAGGCCTACGGCAAGCGTTAGCAGGGCTAGGAGTGCACTCGATGCACCAACAAGACGGGCCTCGGTCTCAACCGGGCCAAGGGGCAGGGCGGATAGCAAAAGCCAGCCGTCCGGTTCGAGGCCTCTGACACCCATCAGATAACGCTCATTGCCAAGTCCGATCGTCCGGTCGGCCGATCCATCGCCTGGGCTTGGCGCCAGCGGTTCGGCCCGCGCGAGGTCGATCCCGTCATATCGACGTTCGGCGTCCAGAAGATTGAGTGTTTCGGCAGATAGTTTGTGGAGTGGACGGTAGGTCCAGCGTGGCTCGCCGGAGAGGAAGATGATCCCCTCCCTGTCGGCAATGGCGGTGACCTCGCCGGCCTCGGCCCAGGTCCGCGCCAGTGGTCCGATGTCCACCTTAGCAACCACGACGCCGATCGTGCGATCCTCGTAGACGACGCGGCTGGACAGAAAATATCCTGGCCGCCCCGTGGTCACACCGACCGCATAAAACCGCCCTGACCCAGTCGAGATGGCGTCGGTGAAATAGGGACGAAAGCCATAATTGTGGCCGACAAAACTGCCTTCTTCATTCCAGTTGCTCGCGGCCAGGGTTTCACCCGACAGGTCGATCACATAGAGTTCGTCCGCTCCGGACATGGATCGGACGCTTTGAAGATAGCCATTGGCAATCCCGATCCCAGCGCCGTCCGTTGCGACCAGCAGTTCGATGATCCGCGGGTCTTTGCTGATGACATCGGGCAGATATCTGAAACGCTCGATTTCGCTCTCGACCGCATGGAGATTGACCGTCAACCGGTCGTGCACAAGACTGCGGAGGCGCTCGACGCCTTGCTTATGCGCGACGCCCCAGCTCGCGCTCGCCACAACGGCGACAAGGATGCCAAATAGCACCCAGATGGCATAGCGCCGCTGTGTTGAATTGTGCTCCAGCGTGCTCCTCCACTGCGTTGAACGCCCCGATTGAGCGGCGTCAGCGTCATTAAGAGAGCGGCATCAGAAAAATGCAAGCGGACCCGCGTAATCCAACACGCGGCGCTTTACCTTCAGCAGGCAATAGAATGCCGGCCGAAGCTGTGCTCCGGCCGGCATTTTTATCGGTGCTTACTGCGCAGCGCGGGCGGCCTCGAGCCAGCCGTCGACCAGAGCACGGTTGTCGGCGATCCAGGCCGTTGCCTGGCCCTCGATATCGTTGTCGCCTGCGTTCATGGCGGCGTTCTGCGCATAGACATCCGCGATCGGGATCTCGCCATTTTCAAGCAGGGCACGGACGGCCGGGTTTTCTTCGAGGAAGGCCGTGTTGACCACCGCGTCGATCGTATTGGCCGGGAAGCCGAGCATGCACGGATCGCTGACGCAGCCTTCAACGCCTTCGCGAACTGCTGCATCGGCGAGATCGGCCATGTCTTCGGGCAGGCTCACCTCGGGCACCTCGATCCAGACGACATCCTCGCCCGGCACCAGCTCGTTGACAGTCCAGTTCGGTGTCCAGGTGTAGAAGAGGATCGGGCTGCCGGTGTCGTGAGCGGCTACGGCATCCGCCATGGCAGCAGGATAGCCGGCCTTGATCAGATTGACGTGGTCATTGAGATCATAGGCGCCGATGTGGTGCTCAATGGTCAGCTCGCAGCCCCAGCCGGGCGGACAGGCGACCATATCGGCCTTGCCATCACCGTCGCGGTCGAAGGCGGCTTTGACGTCATCCCGCTTGAAATCCTCGAGCGAGGTGATGCCAAGTTCCTCAGCTGACTTCTTGTCGACGAGGTAACCTTCGATCGCGCCGCCGCTGACGACGGAGGGGATGATCTCGGCCGTGCCTTCAATGGCGGTCTTGTAGGGGTTGTGAATGGGGAACCAGCCATCGACCCACATGGTCACATCGCCAAAGCCCACGGATTGGTAGAAGGCTGGATTATCCAGCGTCAGCACGGTGCCGACCGAATAGCCAAGTTCGCCCAGAAGCTGCTTGTAGATCTCGGTATAGAACCAACCGGTGTCCCAGGTTGGCTGCGCCATGATGATCTCTTTGCCTTCGCCGGGCTGCGCCTGGGCAAAGGCCGGGGCGCTCAGACCGGTGGTGGCGAGCATGAGGGCGGCGACGGCGGATGTTGTTTTGAGACGGAACATAATGTTTTTGTCTCCTTTATTTTGCTTTTCGTGGATCCGCATTGGCGCGGATGGCGACGGGGATGGACCCCAGCATGCGACCTCGGATCAGGCCGCCTTTCCGTTCAGCGTCTGCGCCGAAGCGTTCGGCCGGAACATGGAAACAAGTGTTTGGCGCAGGGAGACGGAGGGCACCTTGTTCTGCGCCCCAAAACCCTGCGTGATGCGATCGAGTACGATCGCCAGAATGACAATGCCGACACCGCCCGCGGTGGCCTGGCCAACGTCCAGGCGTCCCAGTCCGGTATTGACCACAAGCCCAAGCCCACCCGCGCCGATCAGGGCGGCGATGACGACCATGGACAGGGCCAGCATGAGTGTCTGGTTGAGGCCGGCCATAATTGTGCGCATGGCAAGCGGCAGCTGCACCTCGAACAGCATCTGCAGGGGCGTCGAGCCGAAGGCTTCGGCAGCTTCGACCAGGTCGCCCCGAACATTGCGGATACCAAGATTGGTGAGGCGCACGATCGGGGGCAGGGCGAAGATGACCGTGGCAATGATGCCGGGCGCCATGCCGACGCCAAAGAGCATCACGATTGGCACCAGATAGACGAAGCTCGGAATGGTCTGCATCACGTCGAGCGTTGGGCGCAGCACCTTCCACGTCACGTCGTTGCGGGCAGCAAGAATGCCAAGCGGAATACCGATCACCGCGCAGAACAGCACCGAAGTCACGATCATCGCCAGTGTCGTCATGGTCTGGGACCAGAGGCCGATCATGTCGATGAAGACAAATCCGACGACCGTGAAAATGGCCATGCCCCGGCCCGCGAACTTCAGTGCGAGAAGCGCGAAGGCAGCAGTCATCGCCAGCATCGGCACGAAGGCAAAGAACGCATCGAGCCCATTCAGCACCTGCGTGATGGGGACCTGAACAGCCCTGAAGAAGGGGCGAAAGTTGGGTACCAGCCAGCCACGGACAAAAGCGGTGACCCAGTCGTCAAAGGGGATGACGAGAAAATCGGACGGGCTCATCGCACGTCTCCTTGTTGTTTTTGGCGCGGCTCTTAGCGCGCGTCTTCGAGCTTGAGCTCGGTGTTTTCCGGCGCGGTGGACGCGTCGGCCTCGTCGCTCTCAGCCGTTTCGGAGGGCACGGAGAGCTGGGCGAAAACGGCCTCCGGCTCAACGACGCCAACGAGGCGATTATCGGCATCCGTAATGGCGATCGGCAGCCCGCCGCTGGCGGCGCCGTAGAGATCGGCCAATTGCGTATCCATGTCGGTGGTCGGATAGTCGGTCTGCATCACGTCGGAGAGATGCACATCCGACGGGCCGCTGTCGCGGTCTGCTGTCGCGGCCTGCTGATAGGTAACGACGCCGGCGATTTCCTCGCCATCCATCACATAGACCGCATTCAAATTCTGGTCTTCCATGGTCCTGACGGCGTCGCCCGCCGTGTCGGTATTCAGCTGCATCACCGAAGGTTCGCTCGATACCGTCTCGGCCGTGAAGACGCGGCCCCGATCGATATCGGCGACGAAGGCGGCGACGTAATCATCTGCGGGATTGGAGACGATTTCCTGCGCCGTACCGATCTGAACGATACGCCCATCCTTCATGATGGCGATCTTGTCTCCCAGGAGCAGCGCTTCGCTGAGATCGTGGGTAATGAAGATGATGGTTTTCTTCAGCGTGGCCTGGAGACTGAGCAGCTCGTCCTGCATTTCGCGTCTGATCAGTGGGTCGAGTGCGCCGAAAGGCTCATCCATCAACAGCACTTCGGGATCTGTCGCGAGGCCGCGGGCAAGGCCCACCCGCTGCTGCATCCCGCCCGAGAGATCGGCAGGTTTGCTATGTGCCCAGGAGGAAAGGCCAACCTGCTCGAGCGCTGTCAGCGCCTTGGCATTGCGCTCTGCGGCCGGCACGCCCTTTACCTTGAGGCCATAGGCTGCGTTTTCGAGAATGGTTCGGTGCGGGAAGAGCGCGAAGTGCTGGAACACCATGGCGATCTTGTTGCGCCGGATGTCCCGCAATTTGCTGCCAGAGCAGGAGGCGACATCATCGCCATCGATCAGTATTTCACCACTGGTCGGGCGGATCAGCCCGTTGAGCATGCGCACCATGGTAGATTTTCCGGACCCGGATAGTCCCATGATCACGAAAATCTGCCCCTCATCGACTTCAAAACTGGCGTTCTGAACCCCGACAGTCTGGCTGGTGGTCTGGAATATGGATTCCTTGCTTTCACCCTCGGCAAGGAGTGCGAGTGCCTCTTTGGGTCGATCTCCGAAGATCTTGTAGACCTTCTTCACCCTCAATTTGGCCGTCATAAAACCTCGAAGTTAAATTGAGAAGAATAAAGAAGTTCAGTCGCACAATATTGTATGTTCATCGTATACATATAACGGGGTGACTTGGCCGAATGTGAGTCATTCGTCCCAATCATGCGCGACAATCGTGTGGTTCGTGACAAGTTATGTCAGTGAGAATGACATTTCAACCGCAAATATGACAAAATCTGGATTGCGAGTGCTCAGGAAGGATTGGTTGCGTGTCCGGGGGCGTTGAAATTGTACGGAAAAATACTGCATTTTCTGGGCTTGGCGCGGTCAGGTATGGCCGTGGGCGTTCTTGTCGCAAACGTCCTAAATTGCTCTGGTCTGGAGCGGGCCCGGATGGCGTGTTCCGCTGCGAAGAGCGCTTCGCCCGTTCATTTGAGAACAATCCAGGTCGGTGCGTGGTCGCTTGATTTCTCCCAGCCGCGCACATGGCGATCGACACCGGCAGCCTTGAGGCGTTTGGCTACTAGCGGCGCGAGCAGGAGATGGTCGATGCGAAGGCCGGCGTCCCGGCCATAGGCATTCCGAAAATAGTCCCAGAAGGTGTAAATCCGCTCGCCGGGATGAAGCTCGCGAAGCGCGTCGGTCCATCCCTGTTCAATGATCTTGTGATAGGCGTCGCGCACTTCAGGACGGAACAGGGCGTCGTTGACCCAGCGTTCCGGCTTGTACACATCGATTTCAGTGGGCATGACATTGTAGTCGCCTGCCAGAACCACTGGAAGTTTGCTCGCCAGCAGCTCCTTGGCGTGATCGGTAAAGCGCTGAAACCATTTCATTTTGTAGTCGAACTTGGGGCCTGGCGCCGGGTTGCCGTTCGGCAGGTAGAGGCAGCCGAAAATTATGCCCTCCACTGCGGCTTCAATGTACCGGCTATGGTAGTCGTCGGTATCGCCCGGGAGCCCTCGCCGTGTCTCGATCGGCACTTTTCCGCGCGACAGGATGGCGACCCCATTCCAGCTCTTCTGGCCATGCCAGACAGCGCCATAGCCAGCCGCCTCGATAGCTGCGGTGGGAAACCGTTCGTCTGGAGATTTCAGCTCCTGCAGGCACACAACATCAGGTGTTGCCTCTTCAAGCCAACGCAGCAGAACTGGCAAACGGCCATTGACGCCGTTGACGTTGTAGGTGGCGATCTTCATCTCAGCTGGCCCGGCGGAAAGTCTTCGAAGGAACGATCATCGTCCAGCACAACCAATATCGTTGCTGACCCGTTCCGAGGCGACGAAGACGATCGGGACAAACCAGCGGCCTCTCATGACCAGACTTGATCTAAGTATAGCTCTCGACTTGGCTATTTGGGCCCAATCGGCCAGCTGATTAGATCGCAAGTTAGTATTGGAACAATGCTCCGCTGCCGACGCTTGGTTCTCTCCAACATAGAGGAGTGGATCATGTTTTACACTGACAGCAAACTTCAGTTTCCAGTCCGGGTCGACAAGCCTAACCCATTGTTCGCGCGTGCCTTGCAGCAGGCAATCGGGGGCGTAGAGGGAGAGATCCGCGTGGCAATGCAGTATTTCTTTCAGGCCATGGGCGCGCGGGGCAATCCCAAATTCAGGGATCTGCTGCTCAATACTGCGGCAGAAGAACTGGGCCACATCGAGATGCTGGCGACCGCTGTGGCGCTGAACCTCGAGGGGGCGCCGCTATCGATGCAGGAGGAGGCCGCTGACAACCCTGTCGCCGGATCAGTGTTGAGCGGCATCAATCTTAAGAACCTGCTCTCCGCCGGTCTCTCGGCAATGCCTGTCGATTCCGATGGTGTGCCTTTCAACATGTCCCACATCTATGCCAGCGGAAATATTGCTGCGGACATGAATTCCAATGTGACTGCGGAAGCCACTGGCCGGGTGCTGGCCGTGCGCCTTTACAATATGACCGACGATCCTGGCATGAAGGAGATGCTGCAGTTCCTGATCGCCCGCGACACGATGCACCAGAACCAGTGGCTGGCCGCTATCGAGGAGCTCGGTGGCAACGAGAACGTCTTCCCAATTCCCAACAGTCATCCGCAAGAAGAAGAGAACCTGGACTTCAGCTATGTATTCCTTGGCTTCCAGCACGATGGCAGCGAGCCTGTCCAGGGCCGCTGGTCAAGCGGACAATCGATTGACGGCAATGGTTCCTTTACGTCGCGCCCCATAGAGCCACTGGGGGAGGTGCCTAATCTCGGTCGGGCGAAGCCGAAGAGCGGTGCTCAGGCAGAGCAGCTTTAGGATGGAGACAAAACGATGCCAAATCGTCGTCCTCTCTTGCAAGGGATGGGAGGGGTAATACTGGCCGCGGGTACGGCCACTGCCGCCTCGGCTGCGAGTCCTCTCGAGCGTGTCCGGCTGATGAAAAGTTATATCGTCAATCTGGCCGATGATGCTCTGGTGTCAGACGCGCTCGCCCTTGGCGCGCCGCTTGCGCTCACCCGCGAACCGCAACGCAGTTTTGACGCAAGCTCCATCGCTGTCTTCCACGGGGATTTGCACCTTGGATATCTGCCCGGCAACCAGTCCAAGCTGCTTGCCCCCATGGTTGACGCTGGGTTCGCGCTTGAGGCGAGCGTCGTCGGAGTAGGGCGCCTGCCACGGCCGTCGGTTGAGCTGGATCTCTATATCCTGCGGGCCTAAAGCCCGATCACATGCAAAGGGGCCGGCAGTCCGCTGCCGGCCCAGGGGCGTCTTCTTCGCCGCAGAATGCGTAATCCTCACCAAGGGCCGGGTTAGCTGATCGTGGCAAAGAACATGCCCGCTGCCGCGAGGAGGAGGACTATGGGGATAATGAAACGCCAGAAACCGGCCATGCCACCATATTTTCCAAACACGGCGCGTTCCGCCGGGTCGCTATAAAGCTCTTCCGCAGACGTTCGTTCTTCCGGCGCATCAAACTCCACATTCGGCTTTTCGGGGGTGCTCATCGCGGTTGCTCCATAGATCCGTGCGGCCCGGGTCTCGGCAGAGAAATGGTTCTTGCCGGGCGACCGTTCCAAATCAGTGAGGAGCTGCAATTCCGGCACTTCGATCATATCGCCGGTAAAGAGAACGGGCGCATTCGGAACCTGGCATGCGTGGAACCATTGGGCTCCCAAGCTCCCGCCTATCCCGGCGGGCACAATATGCGGGTTTTCAATTGGTTCAGAATATTCCGTCGGCCACCTACCGCATCCAGATGCGGGAGGGTGTTACGTTTTCCAGTGTCGAACAGCAGCTTGGCTATCTCGTCGACCTCGGCATCTCCCACCTTTATCTGTCCCCGATCTTCGCCGCGGCAGAAGGCTCTACCCACGGCTACGACATAATCGACCCGACTGTGATTGAACCCGCGCTCGGCGGAAGCGAGGGTTTTGAGAAACTGGCCCGCGCTGCGCACGAAGTGGGGCTGGGCGTTATTCTCGACATTGTCCCCAACCACACCGCATTCACCCCGGAAAATCCCTGGCTGCAGGATGTCCTGCGGCGTGGACCAGACAGTCCGTTTGCCGCCTATTTCGATATTGACTGGACCGCAGGCCCGCTTGTTCTGCCGTTTCTTCCCGAGCCGTTCGAGGTCATGCTGTCGCGTGGCGACTTTTGCGTGCGGGACGGCAAATGGTGTTTTGGACCAACTGAAATCCCATTGGCTGCGGGTCATGAGAAATATTCTGGAGACGTCAACGGCCTTGCCGCTCTGCATGAGATGCAGCATTGGCGCCTCCGCCATTGGGAACTTGAGCGAGACGGGATTACGCATCGGCGATTTTTCAATATCACCTCCCTAATCGGGATGCGCATTGAAGTTCCGGAGGTTTTCGAGGCGACCCATAAGGGGGTGGTGGAACTGGTCGAAGCCGGCCTCGTGGACGGTCTGCGTATCGATCACGTCGACGGACTGGCAGACCCCAAAGCCTATCTCGACCAATTGGCCAGCGTCCTGCCCGGGACACCCGTCTGGGTGGAGAAAATCCTTACGGGAGCCGAAAGGCTCGACCCGCAGTGGAAGACCGTTGGCACTACGGGATATGAAGCTGCAGGCTTGATCACGCAACTGCTGACAGACGGGGCCGGCCTCGAGGCAATCGATTTGCATTGGCGCGGCTATACAGGGATCAGCGCGGATTTTCCGGCGTCGCTGGAAGCTGCCAAACTCGATATCCTATCCAATGAACTGGCGGCGGAACTGCACCAACTGTCGATGATGGCGCGTGCTTGTCTGACGAATGATCCAAATGTCGAGCCTGGCCCAGAGGGGCTGCGCGAGGCGGTGACCCAGTTACTGTTGGGCATGCCGCGCTACCGCACATATCTCGATGGCTCGCCGGCCACCGCTGATGCACGCGACATACTGGACCGGATCGTCGCTCTCGCCAGTGCCCGAATTCGCTCCACCCGTATAGTTGAACGCCTCGTCCAGCATCTCATCGAGCCAGCCGGCGAGGCAGACCGGACCTTTGCGAGGCGCTTCCAGCAGGTGTCGGGAGCCCTATTGGCAAAGGCACAGGAAGATACGGCCGGCTTTCGATGGACACGCTATCTGGCCGAAAACGAGGTCGGTGCGGAACCCGAAAACCCGACCATAATCGATGAGGATGCCAGTTCATTTCTGGCGAGCCGTCGGGCGAGCGAGATGTCCCTGACGTCGTCGCACGACACGAAACGATCCGAAGACAGTCGGGCGCGGCTTATCGCCATCAGTCATGCTCCGGAGGCGTTCTGGTCGCTGGTCGAGGCAGCAGATCCGCTGGCGCCCGAGATGCTGTCCCACCGGTGGCGGTGGTATATCGTCCAGTCTGCCTTGGCCCTATGGGGAACCGAGGTGGAAACAATCAAGCAGCGGCTTCGCCAGCACAATCAGAAGGCAATGCGTGAGGCAAAGCTCGAAAGCTTCTGGACGAGGCCCGATCCAGAGGCCGAAGCTGCGGCCGACGGTTTTTCCGACAGGCTATGCGACCAGTGGAAAGAGACCGAGCCAGCAGCGCTACAGCAACTGGTCGAAACGGGAGAGGCACTCTCCCTTGCCCAGCTTGCGCTCAAGTGTTTGATGCCCGGGTTTCCCGACATCTATAGAGGTGCTGAAGGCCCCTTTTTTGCGCTCACGGACCCGGACAATCGTCTGCCTTTTGACCGGGCTGCGCTGGCAGCTATCGAAGAGGCTGACGGCTTTGGGGCCGAGAAGCTGAGGCTCACGCGTGTTCTGCTGGCCTTGCGCCAGGAGGAGGCATTGTTCTTTCAAAATGCCACTGCAGAAGTTCACCAGGAGAGCGGCACAATCCTCCGCCGGGTTTGGGGTGAGCGTAACCTTACGGTGACCATTGGCAGCGCTGCCACCGGCGCTTCGATATGGAGGGGAACCGGGAAATTGGCCCTCAACATTGCCTGGGTTTGACCCTCCCTGGACGCTTGGCGGGGTATTTCCTTGCTTGGGGCAAGTCTGGCAACCCAGTGCGGGTCACGTCGTTGCGGTCATCTCAACAGGAGTTCTCCCATGACCGTAACAGCCCAAGATCTCTTCATCACCGGCCTCAAGAATGCTCACGCGATGGAGAACCAGGCCCTTTCCATTCTCAAGCCGCAGGCGGAGCGGATAGAAAATTATCCCGAAATCGAGGCGAAGATCCGAGATCATATCGCCGAGACAGAAGGTCAGATCGGACGTCTTGAGCGGGTGCTCGATACGCTCGGCGAAGACAAGTCGACCCTCAAGGATTTGGCTCTATCGCTGGCCGGTACGATGGCAAGTGTCGGCCACACCGTGGCACCCGATGAAATCCTCAAGAATTCCATGGCCAATTTCGCCTTTGAGAACTTCGAGATCGCCGCATACAAATCATTGATCACGCTGGCTGAAGCGAGCGGCAACGGAGCCGCCATGTCGGAATTGGAAGCCATTCTCCATGAAGAAATGGCCATGGCCGAATGGCTCTACGACAATATTGAAATGGTGACCCTGAAGTTTGCGTCCCTCAAGGAGGCGGGCGAGACAGCCAAGAAATAGAGCGAAAAGGGCGCCTTTGGCGCCCTCAGACTGCTGACAAACCCCTGGCTTTGGCCGGGGGTTTTTGATTCACTGGGGCATGTTGAAGAAACCCAGCCCTGAACAGACTGCCCTCGAGATGGTGACGCTCGATGGTCTGGTGCCGAAGGATCATTTGCTGCGCAAGATCGACGCGGTGATCGACTTTTCGTTTATTCATGATCGCGTCGCGGGGCTCTATTGCGCCGACAATGGCCGGCCCGCGCTTGATCCGACCTTGATGTTCAAGGCGCTCTTCATCGGCTACCTGTTTGGCGTGCGCTCCGAGCGCCAGCTGGTGCGCGAGATCGAGGTCAATGTCGCCTATCGCTGGTTCTTGCGCATGAAGCTGACGGATCGGGTGTTTGACGCCTCGACCCTGTCGCAGAACCGGCGCCGACGCTTCAACGACACGGATGTGGCGCAGGACATCTTTGATCACATCGTCGAGCAGGCGATCCGCCACGGACTGGTGGATGGTTCGGTGCTTTATACGGATTCGACCCATCTGAAGGCCAATGCCAACAAGGGCAAATATGATCTGCAGATGATCGAAAAGTCGCGCTCGGACTATTGGGCCGATCTCGACCGGGCGATCGAGGCAGAGCGGGCGCTGCATGGCCAAAAGCCCTTGAAGGACAAGGAGCGTGAACCGCAGGTCAGGGAAACCAAGGTCTCGCGCACCGACCCGGACGCCGGCTACATGGTGCGCGAGGGCAAGCCGAAGGGGTTCTTCTATCTCGATCATCGTACCGTCGATGGTCGCCATGCGATCATCACCGACACGCATGTGACGCCCGCCAATGTGCATGACTCGATCGTCTATCTCGACCGGCTGGATCGGCAGCGCCAGCGTTTCGACTTCGACGTTCAGGCCGTCGGGCTTGATGCCGGCTATGCCACGTCGGGCATCGCCAACGGGCTGGAGGCGCGCGGAATTCTGGGTGTCACCGGTTATCGCAACCCCACACCGCCGCGCCCTGGCATGATGCGCAAATCAAAGTTTGCCTATGACAGCGCGCAAGACGGCTATGTCTGCCCGCAGGGCCAGTTGCTTGCCTATGCCACCACAGATCGCAACGGCTATCGCCACTATCGTTCGGATCCAAAGATCTGCTGCGATTGCCCATTGCTTGCTTCCTGCACCTCCAACGCTGCCGCAACCCGTACGATCACCCGCCATGTCTGGGCCGACGCACGCGAGCGCACCGATCGGCATCGGCTGACGCCTTGGGGCAAGGCGATCTACAAGCGCCGCAAGGAGACGGTCGAGCGCTCCTTTGCCGACGCCAAACAGCTTCACGGACACCGCTATGCAAGGTTCCGAAGTCTGACACGCGTCGCCTACCAGTGCCTCCTGGCCGCCGCCGCCCAAAACATCAAGAAAATCGCCCTCGCGCTAACCAAAGCCCCCAAACCAAGCCTCGCATGAGGCGGGAGCCTTGTGCGCGCCAAATCTACCAGGCGCTTAAGCCGGCAAACCCAGCACAAAACAAAACCCCGCCCAAAAATGACGGGGTTTGTCAGTGGTCTGAGGGCGCCTTTGGCGCCCTTTTGTTATTCATCGGAAGTGACCTCCGGTGTGCTGAATGAACAGACGGACGTCAGTCGGTAGGGGGCTGCAGGCAGAAGATCGCGCTCCAGGGATGCAGAGTTTCGCCCGTCGCAAAGCCTTCAAGCCACAGATTACCGCTTCTCCAGACATTGACCCCATTAAAGGGCTCGGACGAGAGATTTGCGATGAGCGAGAGCTCGGATCTGTCGCCAAGGATCCAGGCGACTTTGATCACTCTTTCACCGAGCCGTTCGAACCGGCCACTATTGCCTTCCATGCCATAGAGGCGGGGAATGATCTCCTTTTTGCGCAGGGCGATTAGCCGACGATAAAGCGACAGGCACTTGGCGTGCTCCGGGCCGTCGCGCTCGGACCATTCCAACTTGCATGCATTGAAAGTTTCTTCGTCCATGGGGTCGGGGACTTTGCCCTGATCGGTGTTGCGCGGAAATGTTTCCATTTCCTTCTCCCGGCCTTGGCGGACGATGTCAGCCAGATCCGCCCCGACATCGGAGAAGAACATGAACGGCCGGTTGGTTGCCCATTCCTCGCCGGCGAACATCATCGGAATCTGGGGCGACAGGAGATAGATAGCCGCCCACATGCGCACCCGTTCGACCGGCACCAGCTGGTTGATGCGCTCTCCAAACGGCCTGTTGCCCGCCTGGTCGTGATTTTGAGCATAGGAGACAAACGCGGTTGCGGGGAGGAAGGCGCTCGGTTCGCCCTTATGGCGTTCCTCATATTCGAGATATTCACCCTGCCAGGCCAACCCTTCAGCGAGCGATCTGCCCACCAGGTCCAGCCGGTTGTCGAAGTCGGCGTAATACCAGAAGCTCTCGCCCGTGACGGCGTTATGCAGGCTATGATGGATGTCGTCGCTCCACTGGGCATTATAGAACCACGGCCTGCCGTGCTCTCGCCGCTTGAGCCAGCCGGCATGGTTGTCACTGTTTTCGACGACGAGATGGATATAGCGGCCATCCGTTGAGGCACGGATCTGTTCCGCGAGATCCTGCAGGACATGGCGGGGCCCATAATCGCGGATTTCATGGACAGCGTCGAACCGGAGCCCGTCGAACCGATATTCATTGAGCCAGTAGCGTGCATTGGCACAGATGAAGTCGCGGATAGTTGTCGACCCTTCAGCGTCGAAATTGACCGCAGGCCCCCAAGGGGTCTCGTGCTCCGCGTTCATGAGGGGAGCATAGACCTGCAGATAATTTCCCTTCGGGCCGAAGTGATTATAGACCACGTCAAGCAAGACGCTGATGCCTTTGGCGTGGGCGGCATCGATCAGGGCCTTGAGGTCTTCGGGCTGCCCGTAGCTGCTGTCGGGCGAGAACAGGTGGCTGCCGTCATAGCCCCAGTTCCAACGGCCTGGAAAATCGGCGATCGGCATGATCTCGATCGCGGTAACGCCCAGATCAGCCAGCAAATCCAGCTTTTCTATCGCCGCGATGAACGTTCCTTCCGGGGTGAACGTGCCGATATGCAGCTCGTAGATGATCATCTCCTCCCAGGGGCGACCGCGCCAGCCTGCGTCCCGCCAGAGATAGCTGCGGGGATCGACGATCTCGCTGGGTCCTTCGACATCCTCGGGCTGGAAGCGCGAAGCAGGGTCGGGGACTTCCTCGCCGTTCTCGAGCACAAAGCGGTAGCGCATCCCTGCGCGGGCATCCTCCACTTCGACCTCGTACCAACCTCCCATTATCGCCGTCATCGGGATGACGCGTTCGAGGTCGTATATCTTGAGAGAGACAGCGTTTGACAACGGAGCCCAGAGCCGGAACCGCACGCCGATGGCTAGAATTTGCGTGCCGAACTGGGATTCCTGTTCGCGCTGGATGCCGGTGGACAGGCGTGACATTTCATTCATTTGCGACCCTCGCTATCAGGTCAACCTGAATAACAAGGCCTCGCCCCGGCGGCATCGACATAGGTTAACAAGACGCTAGAAAGGTCTCACGCAGAGCTTTGGTGCTCACTGGCATGGCAAGAGCTAAGCGTGACCGTCTCCAAATTTACTGGTCTTCCCCTCGGCCAGTATGGTCGAGTTGATCCAACAATTGACGTGTGACGGCCTCCATTTAGGCCCATGCTTGGCGACATCGAGTTCAAGCTTGATTTCCAGAGAACGCATCCAGACGACGGCTGTGAAACCGCTCCGCTTTGGAGGCCTGGAGGAGGGGAGGGCGCTACATCGCCGATAGCGCCGCATTGATGATGTCCGTCACGGCTGGACCGTCAGCCCGGCCCAATGCGCGGCGAAGGCGAGTTGATCCGCGTACAAGGCGATGATCTTGTCGAGCGGTATGTCGGCGCCGTGGCCGGCCCTGGTCTCGATCCGGATCAGACGCGGTTTGTCGCCCAGACTGGCGGCCTGGAGGGCTGCGACATATTTGAAGCTGTGGCCCGGCACAACACGGTCATCCGTGTCCGCCGTGGTCACGAGGATAGCCGGATAGTCCGTTCCGGCACCGATATTGTGGTAAGGCGAATAGGCCAGCAGACTGTTGAAATGCTCTTCCACATCGGGACTGCCGAAATCGGCGACCCATAAGGCACCACCGGTGAACTGATGAAAGCGCAGCATGTCCATGACGCCGACGCCTGGCAAAGCGGCGGCAAACAGGTCCGGTCGCTGGTTTGTCACGACGCCGACAAGCAAGCCGCCATTGGACTCGCCCTGGATGACGAGGCCGTCCTCTGAGCTGATGCGCTCGTCGAGAAGGAATTGGGCGGCGGCGATGAAGTCGTCATAGGCGTTCTGCCGCTTTCCGAACTGTGCGGCCTGATGCCAGGCGCGACCATATTCGCCACCGCCCCGAATATTGGCGATGGCCAGCACGCCGCCCTGCTCGACCCAGGCCATCTGCATGGCATTGTAGAAGGGAACGATGGCTATGCCGAACCCGCCATAACCATAAAGCATGGTCGGCGCTGGCCCGGTGATGCTGCTTCTGCTGACCACGAACATCGGCACGGAGGTGCCGTCTTTTGACGCGTAGAATCTCTGCTCGACCACGACATCGTCGAGGTTTGTATCCAGGCTTGGCTCTGCCCAGACCTGATAGCTGTTGGCGGTGACCGCGTAACGATAGACGGTGACGGGCGTATGGAAGCTGCTGAAGATAAAGAAGGCTTCGTCACTGTCGAAACTACCCTTGAAGCCACCGGCACTGCCAATGCCGGGCACCCGGAATGAGGAGAGCTAGCGCCAGAATGGCCTGTGGAATGCGCATGGTATCTCCCGCCGGGGTTGATGCATTTCGGTTGGGGTGGGCCGGCTCAGTGAGCGGGGATCAGGGAACGATCAGATGTCTGTCTGTTGATTTCCGCCGAGAAGTGACCTGGGCTTTCCACTGAGAAGTGACCCGCCTTTTAGATATGTTTCGGGTCAGGTGTGGTGGTCAAGGGTCTGGTTTTCTCCTTTGGTTTTGATGGCGGATGTGCCGAGCTGTTCTTGAAGCGGAAGCTGTCGTTTCCAGTTTCAAGGATGTGGCAGTGATGGGTGAGCCGGTCGAGCAGCGCTGTGGTCATTTTGGCATCGCCAAAGACGCTGGCCCATTCGCTGAAGCTGAGATTGGTGGTGATGACGACGCTGGTGTTCTCGTAGAGCCTGCTGAGCAGGTGGAAGAGCAAGGCGCCGCCCGAAGCGCTGAACGGCAGGTATCCCAGCTCATCGAGAATGACGAGATCCGCATAAGCGAGGCGCCCGGCAATCTGACCGGCTCGGCCCTGCATTTTCTCCTGCTCGAGCGCGTTGACCAGCTCGACGGTTGAGAAGAAGCGGACACGCTTTTGATGGTGTTCGATGGCCTGCACACCAATGGCGGTGGCAATGTGGGTCTTGCCGGTGCCGGGACCGCCAACCAGCACGATATTGTTGGCTTCCTCCAGGAAGTCGCAGCGATGAAGCTGGCGCACCAGCGCCTCGTTGATCTCGCTGCTGGAGAAGTCGAAGCCATTGAGGTCGCGATAGGCCGGGAAGCGGGCCGTCTTGAGCTGGTAGGCTGTCGATCGAACTTCACGCTCTGCCGTCTCCGCCTTGAGCAATTGCGACAGGATAGGGATGGCGGCATCAAAGGCGGGAGCCCCTTGCTCGGTCAACTCCCCTATGCCTTTACCCCGGTTCGCATTGCGCCGGCTGATGATCTCGTCGACAAAGGC
>JADGNE010000049.1 GCA_015234425.1 Devosia sp. | reverse complement strand
CCTCGCCCTAGCCGCCGCAAGGATATGGATGCCACACTTTGTCAACAGAGCCTAGCACTCTCCGCCTCAACCCGCTAAACAGCAACGGCATCGAGAATTTGTTTTGTGACCCCCAAAATCATTGACGGGTGGGCATGACGATTGCAACGATGCCGGACTTCGTTTTGCCGCGGCTGCTGAACCACAGCAAACGGAGCACGCTATGAACACCTCCTTTTCACCGGCAAATGCCGGGCGACTGTCTATTGCGGCCATGTAGTCAACTCGGTTACCGCTCGAAACGAGCAGCCGGGCCAGCTCAACCGCGCCTATACCGATCTCGAAAAGCCCTGCCACATGCACAAGCCTGCGCGGAAATGGGCTTAGCCGTCGCAGGCCTTGCCACCACACCCGTTTTTCATCCCGGCAAGCCGGTTCCCGTTGGCGCCTTCGTGGCCGAAGCGTGCGCCCTCGTCACTTGATGGTTGGCGGGTGATCGGGCGGTCGACTTCAACACGCTTTCGGCGCACCATCCCATGCGTCTGCTGTGGGCCAGCGACTGGCCCCATACCGAGATGTTCGAAGCTGTGCCCGAGGACGACGACCTCATTGCACTGAGCCTCTCGGTTGTGCCGCGGAGCGATCAGGCTGCGGTCTTTGCAGACAACGCAAAAGCGCTCTATTTCGCGCATTGATTTCGCCCCGCAGTCCCGCCCCATGGACACCGCAGGCAAGGTGATGAGAAATCAGCGAAAAAGGGCTTCTGCTGGCGTTGCCAAGTGCGTGGATGGAAGCGATACCTGACTGCAAGACTACGCCTATGAGGGAATACGAAGTTGAGCGTCGAAGACAAATTCAAAAATCTTGGAATTGACAACGCACCGGGCCAGGAGGTTCGCCAGCAGGCTGCCGATGCGCTGAATGCCCTGGTGCGGGGCGAGGCCCTGCCCGGCGCGCTGGTCGACTTCTCGCACGGCGATGTCGACGCCTTCACGCCGCCGCCCGGCTCGTTCGAGGAATTTACCCGCGCTGTCGAAGCCGGTGGCAAGCAGGCCTATACCGAATATCGCGGGTCGGCCGATATCCGCGCTCAGCTCGCGGCGCATCTGAGTGATTTCACCGGGGCGGATATCTCGCCGGATCTCGGCGTCATCATCACCCCCGGCACGCAGGGTGCACTGTTCCTGGCCGTCGCTTCGACGGTTTCGACCGGCGACAAGGTGGCGATTGTGCAGCCGGACTATTTTGCCAACCGCAAGCTGGTGGAATTCTTTGGCGGCGAGATCATGCCGATCCGCATGGATTATCTCGGGTCGGACGAAAAGGCGGGGCTTGATCTCGAGCAGTTGCGGGCCGCCTTTGCGGCGGGCGCGCGGACGTTCCTCTTCTCCAATCCCAACAATCCGACCGGCGCTGTCTATTCGGCAGACGAGATTGCCCAGATCGTTGCGCTGGCCAAGGAATTCGACGCGACGGTGATCGCCGACCAGCTCTATTCGCGCCTCCGCTACGAGGACCAGGCCTATACCCATATCTGCGCCAGCGATCTCAACGACAACAAGATCCTGACCATCATGGGGCCGTCCAAGACCGAGTCGCTGAGCGGCTATCGGCTGGGCGTGGCTTTCGGCTCGCCAGAGATCATCGCGCGGATGGAAAAGCTGCAGGCCATCGTGTCGCTGCGCGCCTCGGGCTATAATCAGGCGGTGTTGCGGACCTGGTTCAACGAGCCGGAAGGCTGGATGGACGAGCGCATTGCCGCACACGAGGCCATTCGCGACGATCTGCTGGCCATTTTCCGCGATGTCGGGATGGCGACGCGTACGCCGCAGGCAGGCAGCTATGTGTTCCCGACGCTGCCGAAACTGGCGATCGGCCTCACTGATTTCGTCAAACTGCTGCGCCAGCAGGCCAATGTGATCGTGACCCCCGGCACCGAATTCGGCCCGCATGACCACAGCATTCGCCTCAATTATTCGCAGGACCATCAGGCGGCGGTCGCGGCAGCGCATCGCATCGTCGAGATGGCCAAGCGCTACAGCGCGGAGTGATCGATATGGCCAGCAATGCCCCCCCGCCGCAGGGAAAATATGTTCCGGCCAAGCGCCACGGCGATCTGATCTTTGTCTCGGGCATGACGCCCCGGCAGAACGGGCAGCTGATCTATGCCGGCAAGGTGAGCGCCGACACCGATCCGGAGCGGCTGCGCGCCGCGACGGAGCTGTCGACGCAGAATGTGTTGTCGGCGGCACGGGCGATCCTTGCGCCGGGCGAGGCCCTTGTCGGGACCTTGAACCTGACCGTCTATGTCAACGCCGAGGCGAGCTACACGACGCACCCAAAGGTCGCGGATTTTGCGTCGGCTTATCTTGAAGCCGAGTTTGCGGGCGATCTGCCGAGCCGCGCCGCGGTGGGCGTTGCCTCGCTGCCGTCCGACGCTTCGGTGGAAGTCTCCGCCGTAATGATCGTGGGATCGGCGGCCTGACTGCTTTTATCGGCGGGACCGCGTGGCCCCGCCGATACGAGATTTTCGAGTTCAGCCCTCCGTCGCGAGCAGTCGCGCGAGGGCGGCTTTCCCCGGCGGCCCCCAGGTCGGTTTCCCGCCGGGCCGGCCGTGGACGCCATTATCGCCAATGATGAGGCAGGTCAGCGCCTTGCCGAGGGCCCAGCCGCGGGCGCGGCGCACAGTGGCGTCATCAGGCGCGGGCGTATAGGCGCTGTGAAATGCATTCATGCAGCCGTCGGGCAGGAGCAGCCAGGCAGCGGCGAGATCGCAGGCCGGATCGCCGACGCAGAGATCGCCGAAATCGATGATCCCGCAAATATTGCCGTCGCTGGTGAGAACATTGGCGGGATGGAGATCGGCGTGAAGCCAGACCGGCGGACCGAACCACGCCGGGGCAGCGAGAGCATCACCCCAGACCGCGAGAAGCCGCTCGGGATCGGCAATCAAGCCGCGATCGCTCGCCTCCGCCAAGGTGCGGCGGAGGCCCTGATCTATTGCTGCGAGCGGCCCGCCGCGACCATCCCGACTGACGGGCCCATTGTCCGGCGCCGGCTGATGCAGCGCCGCGAGAAAGGCTGCCAGGGTTTGGGCGGCGTCGGCGCGTCGCGTCACGTGCGCCCTGTCTGCGGGCTCTCCCGGCAGCCAGCGGGTGACGATCCAGCTGCGCGGGAAGAGCGCGGTGGGTTGACCAAGCCGGATCGGCACCGGGATCGGCAGCGGTAGGTGGGCGGCAAGGCCCGGCAGGAAGGCGTATTCCTTGAGAAGCAGCGCGTCGGCGCCCGGCGTGGACCAGGGCAGCCTGACGGCGAGATCCTCGCCCAGCCGCCACATCTGATTGTCCCAACCGAGCGCGCCGGGACGGATGGGGAGATCGGCGAGGTCGGGGTGTTGCTCGCGTAGAATGGCCGCGACCAGATCCGCATCGACCTCCTGACGTCCATCGGTCATACGGCCCCTCCCCCGGGATTTTCGATCAGCATCCGCACTCTGAGCGCGGATGACTATCAACACCACCATGGCCAGATGATGAGCGATGAGGCGCATTCCAAGCCGTCTCGGAGCCGTACGCAGGTGAAGGGCAAGCCTAACCATCAATTAAATTGTAGGTGGATATGCCTCATTTTAAATAAAAATTAATTGTGGGCGTACCATCCTCATTAAGCACGGCGAAGCTCCGTTGCTTGTTATTTCCAGGAAGGAAAGCACCACACATGTCCGATATTTCTCTTTCGAAGGCCGTTCGCGCGAACCTTCTCAGCCTGCAGAACACCGCCGAAATGATGAACAAGACGCAGTCGCGTCTTGCCACCGGCAACAAGGTGAACTCTGCGCTGGACAACCCGTCCAACTTCTTCACCGCCTCGGCTCTGAACAGCCGCGCCGCCGACATGAGCAATCTGCTAGACTCGATGGCATCGGGCATCAAGGTCATCGAGGCTGCCGACAAGGGCATCACCGCGATCACCAAGAATATCGAGCAGATGCAATCCTCACTGCGCCAGGCTCGCCAGGACAAGACGTTCCAGACGGCGAACTTCGACGTCACGAAGGACAGCGTTCTGAACATTGGCGGCGGCCAATTTGGCGAAATGAACAGCATCAAGCTGGGCACCGCAACGGCGGGGGTTTCGTCGGCGATCAAGACGGAAGACATCTACAACGGCCCTGCGGTTACCGCCGTTGCGACAGACGCCGATGGAGAAGGTGCTGGCGCTCGGACCGTTCTCGACCTCGATAACGTGGCCGATCTGGCTGGCAAGTCGATCAAGGTCGACGGAAAGACGGTGTCTTTCGCCGCAACCGACAATACTGTTGCCTTGGCCGCTCAAAAACTGAGCGATGTGCTCGGTGCTGACTACACCGTCACCGCTGGTGCTGCTGCTGGTGACGAAAACAAAATCGTCATCGAAAATGCCAAGGTCACTGGCTACGCTTCCAAGTCTCCCGTGGTGGAACTTGGTGCAGCCGCCGCCGGCAAGGCCAGTGCATCGTTCACCTACAATGCGGCTCTTCTTGGAGCAGGCGTGAATGTCGGATCGCACACGATCAACGTTAGTGGCCCGGCGACTGCAGGCGACTTTGTAGCGAGCCTGCAAACGCAGCTCAACGAGGCCGAAGACGGTCGCTACTCGGTTTCACTTGATGCCGACACCAACGTCATTACGGTTACGGACAATCAGGCTGGGGTCGGCGACGTCATTCTGACGGGCGGCGCTTTTGGTACTGCAGCCTTACCCGCGACGACCACCGCCGCCGGTGGTGCCATCGTTGATGATGCAAGCCTGCAGGATCTCGTCGGTTCCACCATCACATTGACCCCAGCCACCGGGCCGGCGGTCAACGTCACTGTCACTGGCACAACGACGATCGCGGACCTTAACGCGAATGGCTTCCAGGCCGAGTATGGCGCCGAGGGTATCAACTTTCGCCGTAATGACCTTCAGTCGTTCACGGTGTCAGTCAGCCGCACTGCCGACACGACGCCGGAGGTTGTGTCACCTTCAACATCGGCGGCAGGCGCGGGTCGCGCTGACGCTGCAGCGTTGGAAGCTGCTCGTAACACTGCTGTTACAGACCATGGCCCTGCCACTCTTGGCTCCATCACGCTAACTGCTGGTGCCAATACGGCGACGATCAATCTTACTGATGATCTCTCGGACCCTGCCAACTTTGCCGACAAGCTCACTGCAGCTGGATTTGCCATAAACTATGATGCTACGGACGGAATCACCTTCAGCCGTGCCGATGGTGAGGACTTCACTGTCTCCTACACGGGGCTTGGCGGTAACGACGTTTTCGGCGCAGCGTCGGGCACATCCATCGGTGGTGTAACTGCAGCTTATGTCGCCGCTGCCCAGGCTGTATTGAACGCTGATGCCTTGCAAGATGCCGCAGACCATGCCGAAGCACTTGGCTATACCGGTGCTTCCACAGCCGCTGCTAGTTCGGCCGGTGGTTCTGCCGCAGTCCCTGCCACGATCACTGTCACCCAAGTTCCTGGCACGGCAGGCGTAACCTCCAAGGCAACTGCGGCTGCCTCGGACGAGATCACTATCACTTACGGCAACAAGACCGCCGACATCAAGGTCACTGGAGCTGACGCTTCCGGCGATCGCAGCGCGATTGCAAAGTCAATTAACGACCAGCTGAAAACTGCTGGGATGGATAATCTGGAGGCCAGCTTCGACAATGAAGGCAAGCTATCCATTTCGGCGAAGAACGCAGAAGCCATCGCACTGACAGTTACTGGCGCTCAGGCCGAGGAAATCTTTGGTTCTGATACCAAGATGACCAACACTGGCTCAGCCACTGTGTCGGGCTACAACTCGAAGAACGCCGTCGACATGTTTGTCGAGGAAATCAACCGGAACCCTGCCACGGCAGGGAAAATCCGCGCCTCGAACGACAATGGCAAGCTGCGTATCGAAAACCTGTCGACACAGGCACTTGATATCAGCCACGATGCCGACGGTGACGGGGTCCTGAATCCAGTATCTTCAAAGATCGCCGGCAACTCAGTTCGCGCCAATCTTTCCAAGCAGTTCAACGATCTGCGCGACCAGCTGGACAAGTTCGCTGACGACTCGTCGTTCAACGGCATCAACCTGCTGCGTGGCGACAAGCTGACGATCACCTTCAATGAATCCGGATCGTCTGCGATCCAGATTCAGGCCAAGGACAAGGACGGCAACGAACGTCCGATCACGGCAGCAAACCTCAATATCGAGTTCCTCAATGAAGAAGATCTCGATACGGACGAGAAGATCGATAAGCTGCTAACTGGTCTTCAAAATGCCCTGACTGAACTCCGCTCGCAGGCTTCGACCTTCGGTTCGAACCTGTCTTCGGTCGAAAACCGTCAGAACTTTACCAAGAACATGATCAACACGCTGGAAACCGGCGCGGCGAACCTGACCTTGGCGGATACCAACGAAGAAGCCGCAAACCTTCTGGCGCTCCAGACCCGTCAGCAGCTGTCGTCTTCGGCACTGTCGATGGCCAGCCAGCAGGACCAGGCTGTGCTGCAGCTCCTGCGTTAATCGCCAAAAAATCTCCGGGGGCGGCTCAGTCGCCCCCGGTTTTTGATTCTCAACTCCCTGGTGCACCGATGACCCTCAAAATTACCCTGAAGCCTGGCGAGAGCTTTTTTGTCGGTCGTGCAGAGGTTTTTGCCCAGGGAAATTCAGTGACGCATCTCTTCGTGCGCGGCGACGCAGCCGTGTTGCGCGACGAAGACTATATGCGCGAGGAAGACGCGGACACCAATGCCAAGCGCCTGCACTTCGTTTTGCAGCAGATGTATCTGACCGGCGACATGCGCGCCCGTCACGTGGAATATTTCTCGCTGGTCCAGGCCCTGATCGCGGAAAACCCCGACACCAACGCCATGGTGGCCGACCTCAACCAGTTGCTAATCGAGGGGCAGTTCTACAAGGCCATCAAGCTGGCCAAGTGCCTCAACAACACCAATCTCACCCGCAATGTGACCCGGCGGCGCATGGCAGCGGCAGGGTAGACCGCCTCATGCAGAAGGGTGGCGATAGAGCAAGGCGAACTTCGTCCGGTTATCGGCGCCGAACTTGCGCAGAAGGCTTTTGACGTGGACCTTGACCGTCCCCAGTTGCATCGACAGACGATCGGCGATCTCCTTGTCGGTCATGCCCGAGGCGACCAGTTGGGCCACATCGGTTTCACGGCGCGTCAGCGGCGTCGGCAGGGGTTGGCGCAGCAATTCCGGCGACACGAATTTATGGCCGGCCAGAATCAGCTTTATCGCATGAACCAGGGGCTCACCGCCCATTGTCTTGCTCAACCAGCCCGCCGCGCCCCGATCCAGGGCCTGGGCCACGGCCCGAGGGTCGGAACTTCCCGAAAGTATAGCCACCGGAATATCTGGGTGGCGTGTGGAAATAAGAGCAAGTGCGTCAAGTCCATTCATATCGGGCATGACATAGTCTACCATGACCATGGAAAAACGTTCTGCATCAAGGGTATCGAGCGCTTCGGGCACCGAGCCAACGGCCCGGAAATCCATGGTGTTTTCGAGCGAACGCAACATGAAGACCAGCGCATCGCTGAACAACAGATGATCGTCGACGAACAGAATTTTCTGTATAGACATAGGGTTAGACCAATACTGAATTCCCCCATCAATAGATTCAAAGCTGTGCTTTGGTCCATAGTATTATCGGCGGTGTGGCTTGCCTCGTTCCGCCTGGGGGACTTTCTGACCTTCTTCAGGACCTATTCGAGCACCTGGTTTTTACCCAGCGGCGTGACACTTGCCATCGTCCTGGTTGCGCCGGGCTGGATGAAGATCAGTCCGCTGGTCGCCAACCTTCTCCTCGCCTTTCCGGCGGTGCGCTGGGTGCTGGGCGTCGAAGTGGAAAACGATTATGAGCCCGTCATCCATGGCATCAGGCTCTATCTCGTCTACGGCGGCGCGGCTCTCGTCCTCACCCGCCTGTTCCAGATAGACCTTCCCTTCCGGTCTCTGCGCGACAATCAGTGGCTGATTGCCGCGGCCCTCGGTGCCGCGACCATCGCCACGACAAGCGGCATTGGGCTGCATATTCTGGCGGGCAATATGTCGCTGGCCGAAGGCCTCAGTATTGCCGCCTCATGGTGGCTGGGAGACGCGATTGGCGCCATCGTCGTGCCGCCACTGCTCGTGCCGGTATTGATGGCGGGTCTGGGGCTGTCGGTCGGCGGCTGGCAATGGCCAAAGCCCAGCGCCCTGGCCATCCAGAGTCTGAGCCTGGCGCTTGTTCTGTCCGCCTGCGCGGCAGCAAGCACGGTTCACGCCAATTTCTGGTACCTTGCCATCATTCCCATTCTGATCTTCGCCCTCAACCGCGGCTATAGCCACGCGGTGACGGCGGTGTTCCTGACCAATCTGCTCTCGCCGCTGGTGGTCCTGACGATTGCCGACGCCAACGAGGCGATGACAATGGCGCCGCTTCTCCTCACCGCTTCGGTGGCGGGACTTCTCATCGGCGCGGCAATCTCGGACCGCAACGCCGTTCTCGAAGGGCTGGAGGAAACCGTTGCTCTGCGCACGCAGGAGCTCGAGGAGGCCTATCAGGCCCAGCGCCATCTGGTGCGCACCATCGGCCATGACCTGCGCCAGCCGGTTGAGGCGCTCCGGCACATGCTGGGCACGCTCAAACGCCAGTTGCGCGGCAGCGCAGCAGAAGTGCCCGTCGAGCAGGCGAGAGTGCTCAGCACACTCGCCTCGGAGATGCTGACCAAGACGCTGACCTACGCCCGGCTCGACGCCGGCAAGCACGTGCTGCAGATCACCGACTTCACCGCCGACACGCTCTTTGGCCGCCTTGAAGCCGTTTTTGGCCCTCTGGCCCGTCGAAAGGCGATCACCATAGAATGGGAAGGCAGCCACACGGCCATCCGCTCGGATGAAGGGCTTATTTTCCAGGTTCTGGCCAACCATCTGGACAATGCCCTGCGCGTCTCACCGGCAGGCGCGTCGATTGCAGTCTCGGTCCAGGCTGAAGGCGAGGGCATAGCCCTCTCCGTTTCGGACGCGTTCGAGGCCAACACGACAGCCGCCGAGGGGGCGGCAGGTCTCGGGATGAGCATTATCAGACACGCCAGCACCCTGCTGGGCGGCCAGCTTATTTCCGAGCGGAACCGTCGCGGCATCATCATTCCTTACCCCGATGGGGGTAGTTAATTTTCTCTTAATTTTCCGGGAAGGGCCCGGTTTTAACCTAGCATGTACGGGATCGGTTTCGGGGGAAACGATAATGACGAGAACCTTGGCGCGAGATATTCTTGCGTTCAATTTGCGCGAGATTTGTGCGGAACGCGGCCTCGATGCATCCGCATTGGCACGGGATCTCGGCTGGACACCCAGCAAAATCGAGACTGCCATGTCGGGCTCATCCGATCTCGAGCTGGATGACCTCACGCAACTCGCGCTGACACTGCGTGTGCCGGCGCATATCCTGCTGACGGCCTCGAGCGCGACGACGGCCCATACCATGGTTGCTATGTCTGCCGGTTGATTGCTGACAGGAAACCACTACGATGGCGCCATTACGTGAGTCTGGACGCTATTTGATTTATGGACAGTCGAGAACTTGTGGGCTGGAACATGCGGCGATTGCGCATGGACCGCGGCGTGTCTCAAGGCAAGCTGGCCGAACTGGCAGGCATTGATCGCACCTATGTCAGCCGCCTCGAGCGCACAATAGAAAACCCATCCATTGGCATCCTCGACAAGATTGCGGTGGCACTCGGCGTGCCGATTGCTGATCTGTTCACGCCGCCCGATGGTGAGGCAACCAAGCTGCCGCCACTCAAGGCTGGCCGGCCGGTAAAGGTCACGACGCCCGACAAGGGTTAGAACCGCGCTGAGCGCCGCGAGCGCGCAATTGTCGTTGAAAAGTACCCAAGGCTGCAGATTGTCTCTGCGGCCTTTTCTTTTGCGCTGAAGGGTGCGGCTTGCCCGACCGCGCACCACGCCACGCCAGGCGCACGCCGACACGCTAGACGTCTGCCCGACAGCAGGAACAACAGCAGCGATGTGAAGGGAGGGAGAAGTGGTGCCCGAGACCGGAATCGAACCAGTGACACGCGGATTTTCAATCCGCTGCTCTACCAACTGAGCTACTCGGGCAACTGACTTAAGCAGTGGTTTCCGCTAAGACATGGGCCTTATAGGAGATCGTTTTTCTCCGCGCAAGCGCGAAAACGGGGTGTGGAAAAGATGTTTGCCGGGAAGCGATTATCGCGCTTGAAGACCCCGCCGGCACCGGCGTTTGAGGGGGCCACTGGCGCCCTTTATCGGAGAGCGGGGGCAAGCCCACGACGAGCGCATAGAAAGCCGCCCTGCCCGCCTGTGAGGACGGGCAGGGCGGGGAAAAGCTTCAATGGCGGGAAAAATCGTGCGCAGGGCGCGGGGAGCGTTTGCCGAGGGCTATTGCTCGCCCTCCTCCGCATCAGGGAGCGGCTCGTCGTCCCGCGCCGGGATGACATAGGCACCGGTGAGCCAACGGTTGAGATCGACGTCAGCGCAGCGCTTGGAGCAGAAGGGCTTGAATTTCTCCACTGCGGGCTTGCCGCAGATGGGGCATTTGCGAAGTGGGGTTTCGCTCATCACACGCCCGACAGGTTGGACTGGTTGAGCCAGTTGAAATAGACGGGATAGCCCTCGCCGGCGAGAAGCTGGGTGGTCTCGTTGAGAGGCAGGCCGACAACGCCGGAATAGGAGCCAGACAGCTTGACGACAAAGGAGCCGGCAATGCCCTGGATGGCATAGCCGCCGGCCTTGTCGCGCCACTCGGCGCTGGCGAGATAGGCTTCCATTTCACGGGTGGAAAGGCGCTTGAACCTCAGACGCGTCTCGACGAGACGCTGGCGCTTGGCGCCGGAGGGGGTGAGCAGCGTCACCCCGGTATAGACGCGGTGCGCCCGGCCCGAGAGCAGGCGCAGGCACTCCGTTGCCTCCTCCATGGTCTCGGCCTTGGGCAGAACGCGGCGACCGACGGCAACCACGGTATCGGCGGCCAGCACCAGGGCATTGTTGCCAAAGCCGGTGACACGAGCCTTGTGCTGGGCCGTCAGGGCCTTGAGCTCGGAGAGGCGCATGGCCAGCTTGCGCGGCAATTCGCCCTTCTCCGGGGTCTCGTCGACATGAGCCGGCACCAGGTGCTCAGGCTCGATACCGATCTGGTTGAGGAGCGCCAAACGGCGGGGCGAGGCGGATGCCAGGATCAGATCCGGACGGCTAGCCATTGCATTGTGCTCCGGGAGGAGTTGGGCCCTGCGCATGGCTCAGGGCATTCGTCGCTCAAAACGATCCGGCGGATCGTCTTGCCCACCGCGAGGTGGTCGCGATCACTTGAAGCGATAGGTGATGCGACCCTTGGTCAGGTCGTATGGGGTCATTTCGCACAAGACCTTGTCGCCCGCGAGAACGCGGATGCGGTTCTTGCGCATGCGACCGGCAGTGTGAGCGATGATCTCGTGTTCGTTCTCAAGCTTGACCCGGAAGGTCGCGTTGGGAAGCAATTCGGTGACCACGCCCGGGAATTCGAGCACTTCTTCTTTGGCCATACTTTCTCCTGGGAAGACCCCGTGCAGGCATGGATGAGCCCGGCCGGAGCCAAAAATTTGGCGGAACCTACTGCAATTCAGGCGCTTTGTGAACCACCGGAAACCAAAGGTTCCAAACGATCGCGTACGCGACGCCGCAAGGTGTCGCGCAGATCACGATACGCACTGAGGATTACGTCCCGACTTCCCTCTATCAGAGACGGATCGGAAACGCTCCATTTCTCGACGGCACCGGCCTCCAGCCCCTTGCGAAGCACGGCCTCAGGCGCGTCTTCGGACAGGGTAATAACCAGATCGAACCGGTTTGCGACGAGTTCGTCGAGAATATGGGGTGTATGCACGCTCATATCAATGCCGATTTCTTCCATGACCTCATGGACGAACTGATCGGCCTTGCCGCCATTGACCCCCACCGAGCGGGCAATGATGCGCCCGGGGAAGGCCTGGCGGGCGAGAGCGGCGGCAATGGGCGAGCGCACTGAGTTCATCGAACAGACGAATAGCACGCTGGGGAGCGCGCTCGTCGCCTCATCGATTCGGCTGGCATAGGGCTGGACCGCGCAGATGAGGGTGAACAAACGCCGCGCCGTGGCGAGATCGATGATGATCTTGTTGGTGAGGCGGGTGCGCAGGAGTTCAGCCGCCTCGTTGTGGAGACCCCGCCGCGCCATATCGACGGTTTCGATCTGAAACGGCTGGGCCGAGCGGATTGCCTCGTAATAGGCGTCGCGAATGCGGAAATAGTCGCGAATGAGCCGCCGGAACGGGGTCAGCGACAGATAATGGGCGGCGATAGGATTGAAGGTTTCGGGGTCGCGCACGTCGAGCACGATGAAATTGCCGATGATCGAGACGTGCAGCGCATAAGGGCCCTTGGCCGCGACGCGGGCCGGCTTGAAGGAATTATCCTCCAGCAGATCATAGATGGCGATGCGCCACTCGTGCACCTCGTCGGGATTGATCGAGGTGATGGTGTTGGGGTCGAGCGTGACTGTGACCAGCCTGTCCTGGTCGGTCACGTCCGTTTCTGTCCCCATGGAAATACTCAATGGTTGAGCCGTATGGAAATGGAGCGACCATGGCCGTCCAGCGCCTCAACCTCGGCGATGGTGACCGCCGCATCGGCGAGCGCGGCCAGCGAGGCGGGATCGCATCCCAGGATCGAGGTGCGCTTGACGAAATCGAGCACGCCGAGGCCGGAGGCAAAGCGGGCCGAGCGGGCCGTGGGCAGCACATGGTTGGAGCCGCCGACATAATCGCCAATGGCTTCGGGCGTGTGGTGGCCGAGGAACAGCGCACCGGCATGGCGGATCTTTGGGAGCAGCGCCTGGGGATCGTCCACCGCCAGTTCGACATGTTCGGAGGCAATGCGATTGGCGAGCTCGACGGCTTCATCGAGGGAGGCGACCGTGATGATGGCGCCGAACTCTTCCCAGCCTTCGCGCGCGATCTCTTCTTTCGGCAGCAGCGCCAGCTGGCGATCGACCTCGGCGGCGACGGCATCGGCCAGCGCGGGATCGGTGGTCACGAGAATGGACTGGGCCCCTGCCCCGTGTTCGGCCTGAGCGATCAGGTCCGCAGCCACCCAGGCGGGATTGGCCGAGCGATCAGCAATCACCAGCACTTCGGAGGGGCCGGCGATCATGTCGATGCCCACCTGACCGAACACCTGGCGCTTGGCGGTGGCGACATAGGCATTGCCGGGGCCGACGATCTTGTCGACGCGGGCCACGGTGTCGGTGCCATAGGCGAGAGCCGCAACGGCCTGGGCGCCGCCCATGCGGTAGATTTCGGTAATGCCGGCGATTTTTGCCGCGGCGAGAATGGCGGATGCCAGCTGCCCATTGGGAGTCGGCACAACCATGGCGATGCGCGAGACACCCGCGACATGGGCCGGCACGGCGTTCATCAGCACCGAGGAGGGGTAGGAGGCAAGGCCACCAGGGACATAGAGCCCGACGGCATCGACAGGCGTCCAGCGCGTGCCCAGGGTCACGCCAAGGGCATCGGTATAGATGTGATCGACAGGCTTCTGCTTTTCGTGATGGGCCTTGATGCGGTCGTGCGCCAGCTGGAGGGCAGCAATCACCTCGGGGGAGACGCTGGCCGCAGCCGCGTCGATCTCGTCCTGGGTGAAGCGCAGCGTCTCGGCCGTGACATTGGCGCGGTCGAACTTGTTGGTGAGCTCAACCACTGCCTCATCCCCGCGGGCGCGAACATCGGCGATGATGGCGGCGACCGTGTCCCCGACCTCCTGGGACGATTCGCGCTTGCCCGCGAGCAGGTCGACAAAGCGGGCTTCGAAATCAGGCGCGGCGCTATCGAGGCGAAGAGGCATCGGGTCTCCGAATGGGACTTGAGTAGATGAGGCGATCTATCCCCAAGGCGAATGAAATCGCAAGGTTTTTGGGACTTTTGTGCTTTCGGGACAGCGGAGTTTGCGGACCAGCGCCGGAAGGGTTCACACCCCGCTGCGAAAGATAAGCTCGGGGTCGCCCTCATCAAGCCCTTCAATAACGCCCATCCGGGTGAAGCCGAATTGGGCGAGAAGATTTCGCATCGGCGCATTGGACTGATTGGTGGAGGTCCAGAGAATTGCCCCCGGCTGGGCGTCAAGCGCGCGGACCAGCAGAGCGCGGCCAATGCCACGACGGCGGAAGGCCGGAGCAACCATCAGCATTTCGAGAAAATTCCGGCCGAAGAAATGCGGATGAACCACCGCATAGCCGGCCAGCGCGCCATCGATCTCCGCAGCGGAGCACCACCCTGCCCCGACCCATTGGGCAATGGATCGGGCGCGATCCACGCTCCGGGCTGCGATCGGGTCGAGCGCCAGGAGCGTGGCAATATCGTCTGGTCCGGCAGGGCGGACGCGCATGGATTATTTCTTGAGCGCTTCCACGCCCGGCAGGGGCTTGCCTTCCATCCATTCAAGGAAAGCGCCACCGGCCGTCGACACATAGGTCAGCGCATCCTTGACCCCGGCATGGGCGAGAGCGCCCACCGTATCGCCGCCACCGGCCACAGACACGAGATGCCCGTCATGGGTGCGCTTGGCGACATGCTTGGCGATGGCCACGGTGCCGGCATCGAAGGGCTCCATTTCGAAGGCGCCGACCGGACCATTCCACACCACGGTATTGGCATCGTCGATGGCGCCGAGAATGCGCTCGATCGAGGACGGGCCGATGTCGAGAATCATGCCATCGGGATCGATCGCATCGACACCATAAAGACGGGTCGGGGAATTGGCCTTGAAATGCCAGGACACCACCGCGTCGATCGGCAGGATAATGGCGCAATTGGATTTTTCGGCCTTTTCCATGATGCGGCGGGCGGTATCGGCGAGATCCTTTTCGGCCAGAGACTTGCCGACCCCATAACCCTGGGCATGGAGGAAGGTGTTGGCCATGCCGCCGCCGATGACGAGGCCATCGACCTTGGTGACGAGGTTTTCGAGCAGATCGATCTTGGAGGACACCTTGGCGCCGCCCACAATGGCGACCACAGGCTTTTTGGGCTTGCCAAGACCGGCTTCAAGCGCCTCGAGCTCGGCCTGCATGGCAAGGCCGGCAGCGGCCGGCAGGAGGCGGGCCAGCGCTTCGGTCGAGGCATGGGCGCGGTGCGCCGCCGAGAAGGCGTCGTTGACATAGACATCGCCCAGGCTCGCCATGCGCTTTGCCAGCTCGACGTCGTTGGCTTCCTCGCCGGGGTGGAATCGGGTGTTTTCCATCACCAGCACCGAGCCGGCCGGGGCCGCTTCGATCGCGGCCTTGGCGTCGCTCACATCGACCCAGTCGGTGGCAACAAAGCCAACGGGATGGCCGGTTTCGTCGGCGACGGCGCCACAAACCTGCTCGAGCGAGAACTCGGGATCGATCTTACCCTTGGGGCGGCCGAAATGGCTGAGCAGCACGACCTTGGCGTCATGCTTGACGATGGCGCGAATGGTGGGAACCAGGCGCTCGATGCGGGTGGCATCGGTGATTTGGCCATTTGCCACCGGCACGTTGAGATCGGCGCGGAGCAGCACGACCTTATTGGTGAGATCGAGTTCGTCGAGGGTTTTGAAACTGTCGCTCATGGTGCTGCTCCGGTCAAAGAATGTCTGACGGTGGGTTAGCAGAGTGCCACGGCGGGCGGAAGCTGGGGAGTGAGAAAACTCTGGCGGGGATTTCTCCGGGGTCGGGACGTCCGGTCACCGCGCCGCGATTGCCCTGCAACGCTCCAGCACCCAGCCCACGAAGGCTGTGTCGCCGTCGGTGGCCGCGTCGTAGAGGGCCTGAAGCCCGATGCGGAGCTGATAACAGGTCAGTTTTTCCGTCTCGTAGAGCCGCGGATCGGCACGGGTCTCGAAATAGAGCGCCTGCGCTTCCATGCACGCCAGCCAACTGCGCCAGAAGAAGATATTGGCGACATCATATAAAGGGTCGCCCAGCATGGCCTCCGACCAGTCGATGACGCCCGTGATCGCGCCGCCGGCGGCCAGCACATTGTTGGAGCCGAAATCACCGTGCACGAGCCGGGCGACGTCAGGACATTTCGGCGCCAGTCGCTGGACGATTTCGAGAAGCGGCTGCACCGCCTCGGGCGATATAATGTGTGACACGGCCGCCCAGTCGAACACCGCAGGATCGGCGATGGCGGCGAGATAGTCGCGCCAATGCGTAAAATCCCCGCGCCCGTCCGCTGCGAACGCACCAAAGCCGTCGAGCACGGAGACATTTGTCGCCGCCATGGCGTCCATGGTGGCGGCAAGCGCCGCGCCCAGATCTGCAGCCTCCGCGCATAGAGCTTGCAGCGTCTCACCGGGGGCACGGACAGATATAGAGAGCCAATGATCGCCGAACGGTTCGATCGATAGCACCGCTGGCACCGGCAGGGCCTCGGAAGCAAAATGGCGATGGGCAAAACCGTCCTTGTCGAAGCCCAGGCGGGACCGGTTGACCCGGCAGATCAGCGCCGCGCCATCGCCTCTGAACCCGAACGCCTGAGACTCATCCCCCTCCGCCAGCCGCTCGAACCGCTCCACCCCACCGAAGCGGGCACGCAGAACGGCTTCAATCTGCGCAGGCGCAAACTCGGGCTTCCTCACGCGGCTCCATCCGATTGTGGGAAAAGATTTCGCCACCATAACCGATCGCAACGCGAGCGCGAGCGAAGGACGCGAAAAACCATCCCGGGACGGGCAGCAAGTACATGATATAAGGGAGGAATGGTGCTGCCGGACAGGATTGAACTGTCGGCCTCTCCCTTACCAAATCTGGTGAAATCTCCTATAACCCGCAGATTTGCTTAGTTCAAGATGTTGCGTGCTAGGTGCGTGCTAGAATTTTCTTCAGTGTGGGTGCCACTTTCCTTTCGCCATCCGCCGCCGAACGTAGGCCCGATAAACGTCCGGTTCCAGCACCTGCTTCATTCGATGTCGTGTCTGGTTGCAGAACAAACAGACCGCCCGGATATTGGATTGGTTGTCGGCTCCTCCTTCTGATCGTGGCCTCAAGTGCTCGGCAGTGCACAGCCAGCGCCGGGTGCTAGATTTTGGAATGATTTCCGTGAACATCGGCCTGCCGCAATACCAACAAAGCCCACCTTGTGTATGAAATGCGGCCTGACGAATGCGGGATATCTTCTTCGACATATCTTGGTCCCAACATGAGATGCGCGAAAAACGCGCTGGTGAGACAGACATGCAGCAGGTTGAAAGCCTGCTCCCGCATCGGGCCTTATTGGGGCATAAGAACGCGCCTATTGGGCGCCACTCTGTGATATGCGGCGCATACGCTATATCGGCTGAGACTTTGGCGCAATCGCAGTAAGACCTGCCGCAGCCGATATGGGAGGAAAGTGGCTGACATGATCCATGAAGAATTTCCGTCGAGCCACGAACTCGAAAACCTGTTTGTCAATAACGGAGATCTGAGCAGGGTTCAGGCTTATCTCAATCGGTTCAATCCAATCCGCACCATGAAAATGGAAAGAATGGAAATTCGCCATTCTGCCATCCTAGGCTCTGTTGACAAAGTGTGGCATCCATATCCTTGCGGCGGCTAGGGCGAG
>JADGNE010000048.1 GCA_015234425.1 Devosia sp. | reverse complement strand
CGTAGAATCTCATCCTGATTGTCGCCAGCGTCTCATCCAGATTGCCGCGCTATAGTCGGATGATCTCTAGCTTTTCGGCTGCGGGATACCTCATTCTTGGTCTTCCCCATCCCCCAGCATGCTTTTTTTGAGCAGGCGGTTTTCCAGGGTCAGGTCGGCAACGCACTCCTTGAGCGCACCCGCCTCACGACGCAGGTCCTTGACCTCGTCACTGGTCGCCGCACGCGCCGTATCGCCAGCCAGACGGCGCTTACCAGCCTCCATGAACTCTTTCGACCAGGTGTAATAAAGGCTCTGGGCAATGCCTTCGCGCCGGCACAGCTCGGCAATGCTGTCTTCGCCGCGGAGCCCATCGAGAACAATACGGATCTTGTCCTCGGCAGAAAAATGCCGCCGCGTCGCCCGGCGGATGTTCTTGACCACCTGCTCGGCGGGCTTCTTCGTCTTCGTGGTTTTCGTCGTCATTCTGGTGTCTTTCGTCAATCAGACGAGACCAGAACTCTCCTTAACGATCAAACCCAATTCTGGGACATAGGCGCTGATGCCGGACATTCAAGCCATCTGGAATTACGGCCTGGCATGTTGACGGGCGTTCGCATTGACTGCGTCGACGGAGGTATTTCCGTTGTCTTTTGTCCTTGCCATCGTCACTCGTTGTTCACGCACGGAGTGGGTAAGGGGGCGGCTTCGTGAGGTCACGGAGTTGCGGCGCCTCTTCCTAGGAGCACTCCCCTTTCCATGATCCGAGGCCGGTACGAGGCCCGCCACGATACCGGCAACATGTGGAATCTCAACTCGTGTGATTCCGATGTCCCTTAGGGTCGCATCGCTCAGTCGTAGCAGTACAGACTCCGTCCGCCCCTTCTGCATGCGCGCAAAACCATGCTTCAGAGTGCGCAGGAATCGACGCCCGGCAAATTCCAGTGTTGAACCCAGGCTTTCGGCTCGTAGCGGCAATGAGGGGGAGTTGCCTTCCACCGGTGCGCGACCGTGAGTGAGCGCGACGTTTTCCACCTTGATGGTCATGCGACCAGTATCCATGGGAAGGGACATGCTCTGCCCAACGCGCAACCCTAGCAAGGCCAGTCCGCGGCTGTCCTGTAGTGAGAGTGTGGACACGCCACCGGTAGGTGCCAGGTTCCAGGAGATAACGTGTTCCTTGGCCCCCTCGCCATTAACCCTATATCGCACGTGCCTACCGCTGGTCACCAGGTGATCATCCGCGTCTTCGGGGCGGATGATCACCGCGGACTCCAATTTACGACGCACTAGCGCTGCAAAGTCGTCTCTTCTGCCGGTCAGGGTGCACATCAACTGCTCTAGCTGAGCGTGATCGTCCAGGGTGAGCGTCGTTGGATGATTGATTTGCATGAGCTTGTCCTTTCCGAATAGGGTCCCGGGGTCGCCAGCCGGGCCGTTGGTATTGATGATTGTGGCGGTTGGCCGCTTAGCGTGCCGGCGCCCTCCGCTCGGCCATCCCTACGCCACCTGACGACGTGCAGACCTTGCCATTGCGAGCATCTTCGGGCGGTCGAGAATGCCGGCCTGTTCGGCCGCTGCGACGACATAGCCGCGAGCGGATTCTGCGGAGGCGAGATTCTTCAGAGCGCTCTCGCAGATCGCATAAGCTCTCCTGAATTCGCGTGTTCGCGCCCCGGACCAGAACCGCTCCATATAGCTCAGCGCATCAGAAGCATTGTCGGCCCTGAAATTCCCCGGGCGCCCCTCATCAGTACGAAAAAAGATCGGTCTCTCGAAATCTCTGGTTCCCATGATTTTCTCCACTGGATGAACATCAACTATCAGTGTTGCGAAACATATATAGGGTTTTTTGAAATAGATTCAAGTATGTGAGGGGTCGGTGCATTCAACCGCCAAGGCAGGATTTGCACGTTTAACAATAGATATCAGTATAATGCGTTTTGTAGGATGAATGAATTCAAGAAGTAATTCTATGATGCAGTGTTCACAGGGCGGCCGGATGTGACATTTTGCCCATCAGCTGGCGATTAACCGCACACGGGCGCCACTCGTCTCGGGAGCCATCCTGCTGTGACAGCGTTGTCCTGTCTCCACCCAGCAGGAGAACGACCGTGAGCACCTTCACAGTTGGCTATTTCGTCGGCAGCCTGTCCTCGACGTCCATTAACCGCAAACTGGCAGCCGCCTTGGTGAAGCTGGCGCCCGATGCGCTTGAGCTTCGTGAAATCCCGATCAAGGATTTGCCGCTATACAGCCAGGACTACGATGCTGATTACCCACCATCCGCCCTCGCGCTGAAGCAGGCGATCGCCGACGCGGACGCAGTTCTGTTCGTAACCCCCGAGTACAATCGCTCCATTCCAGGCGGATTGAAAAACGCCATCGATTGGGCGAGCCGGCCTTGGGAGCAGAACTCCTTTACCCGTAAACCTCCCGCTGTCATCGGCGCTTCGATTGGCGCCATTGGTACTGCGGTAGCACAGCAAAGCCTGCGCAGTGTGCTGAGCTTCTGCAACTCCCCCAGATGAGCGCCATCGAGGCCTGTATTCACTTCGCACCCGATCTGGTGGATGATGATGGCAACGTCTCGAATCCGGATACCGAGCAGTTCCTGCGAGACTACATGGTGTCGTTCCACCAGTTCATCGAACAAGTCTATACGGCGTTTCCGAGAGAAGTAGGCTAGCCCTGTCTCACCCAGCAAGAAGTACCGGTTTCACATAGAAGGAGCATAACGATGTCGTTCGATGGTAAAGTTGCCTTGGTTACTGGCGCCGGCTCCGGCATCGGTGAAGCCATTGCCAGGGAGTTGGCCGGGCTTGGTGCGCAGGTGGTGCTCGCCGATATCAGTGAGAGCGCGGCTCAACGGGTTGCGGACGAGATTGTCGCAAGTGGCGGTAAGGCATCTCCCTTCAAGGCAGACAGCGCTTCCATTGACGACAACCGCGAGACTGTAGAGTTTGCACTCCGCACCTATGGCAAATTGAACTATGCAGTGAACAATGCCGGTATCGGCGGCAAGGCGGCCCCCACGGGCGAGATCGACCTCGAGGACTGGAACCGGGTCATCGACATAAACCTCAATGGCGTCCTCTACGGCATGCGGTTTCAGATACCGTCGATGCTCAAGGCCGGGGCGACGCAAGGCGCCATCGTAAACATGGCCTCGATCCATGGAACCGTCGCGGCAATTGGCAACAGTGCCTACACCGCTGCCAAGCACGGCGTAGTCGGGCTGACCAAGAACGCGGCCGCCGAGTACGGACCTCAAGGGTTGCGGATCAACTGTGTGGGACCCGCCTATATCGACACCCCGCTTCTGGCGAACCTTCCCGACGATTTTCGCACACAGCTGATTGCCCGCCATCCTCTCGGTCGTCTGGGCAAGGCGGACGAAGTGGCAAAAGTGGTGCGGTTCCTGCTTTCGGATGACGCTTCGTTCGTGAGCGGCAGTTACTACCTTGTCGACGGTGGCTACACGGCCATCTAAAATTTAGTGGCAAGAGCGGGAATGAGAGCGCGTCCGCTGAACGCCTGACTAGCTCCGCCTGAGGAGATCGATGTGGTTAAGGATAAGATTACCGGTCGCCTGATTGCGGCAGCCCGGGTATTGGCAGGAGTGCCGCAGGGTGACTTCGCGGCCGCCGCCGGCTTGCCGTTGACCAAATTGCAGCAGCTTGAAGCTGGGGGCAGCGCTTTGGTGCCGCCGGGAACGGAATTCACCGGGATAAAGGCCGCCCTGGACTATTTTGGGGTTGTAGTCCTCGACGAGGCCGACGGGATGGGTGCTGGCGTTCGGTTGAAATTCACCCGTCGCGATGTGCGTCAGCTCACTCGGCTGGAGTCTGAGGGTGGGCCGGTTGGCGCCGACGATGCTCCGTGACAGGCCCATATACGTTCGATCCCGCTGGAGGCCGGCTGCTGATTGCGGATGACCTCTCCAACACGGTTGAAAGTGTGCAGGCCGTTGCTGAAAAATTCGGCGTATGCAGGCCGACATTGTATAACTGGAAAAACCAGTTACTCGGCCCTGAGGCTCCCTCACCCATGAAACGCAAGAACTCTTCACCGGCAGCGCCAGAGCGAGAGGAGCTGGAGCGTCAGCTCGACTCCCTGCAACGCGACATCCGGCAACTGCAGATCGAGCGGGACCTCTTGAAGAGGGCCAATGAACTCCTAAAAAAGGCTTGGGCCTTGATCTGCAACTCCTGAGCAATCGGGAGAAGACACTGCTGGTTGACGCCCTCAAAGATCTCTATCGGCTGCCAGAGCTGCTTGCCCAATTGGGGCTGGCACGAAGTTCGTACTTTTACCATCGAGCCCGTGTGAAGATGGCGGACAAGTACCTCGCTATTCGTCACAGCATCAATGAAATCTTCGAGCTCAACCACTGCTGCTACGGCTACCCCAGGCTACAGGCGTCGCTGGCCAGGCAGTGCGTTACAATCTCTGAAAAGGTCTTCCAGCGGTTGATGAAACAGGAGGGCTTGGTCGTTGCTCAGCCAAAGCGGCGCCGGTACGGTTCCTATCTTGGAGAAATCAGTCCGGCACCTGAAAACCTTATCAATCGCGATTTCCAGGCCGAGGCCCCGAACGAAAAGTGGCTCACGGATATTACCGAGTTCCAGATTCCGGCTGGCAAGGTGTACCTCTCGCCCATCATCGATTGCTTCGATGGCCTGGTCATCAGCTGGTCCATTGGAACGCATCCAGACGCCGAACTGGTCAACACAATGCTGGATGCCGCCATCGACACTGTGGCTGGCGGGGATGCACGGCCCATCGTTCATTCTGATCGCGGTGCCCATTATCGCTGGCCAGGCTGGTTATCCAGGATTGGCGACGCGAAGCTGGTTCGCTCAATGTCCCGCAAGGGCTGCTCGCAAGATAACGCCGCATGCGAAGGCTTCTTCGGTAGACTAAAAACAGAACTCTTTTACCCTCGGGACTGGAAGGCGACCACGGTCGAGCAGTTCGTCATCGAAGTTGATTCCTACATCCGTTGGTACAACGAGAAGCGCATCAAGATATCCCTTGGCTCTCTTAGCCCAATCGAATACCGACAAAGTCTCGGCATTACGGCATAACCGGTCCAAGTTTTAGTCCGCACCCCCGGGATTGTCATTGAGAACTGACCCGGTTGGACGATAGTTTCCCGCGACGCAGGGGCGGTCAAGGGGCGCGCTCTTCTCCCATTATCTGATGACCTAAATAGTTCTCGCCCGGTATGCTCCAGGGGATAGGGTTGAGCTGAGGACCTCAGCCGAGCTGGAGCAGACGCCCCAGGACATCCTCGCGGCGCAGCATGCCTACCAGCTGGCCGGACCGCAACACCGGGAAGGATCGATGTGGCTCGGCCACGAACATCTCGGCCGCGGCAACAATGTCCAGGTCGGCTTCAATGGTCTTGACCTGGTCGCTCATCTGCTCGCCTACGTTCCCCCGCCATTGTCTGTAGTAGCTCGCCATCATGGCAGGACGAAAACAGTCCTTCTGGGTGAGAATGCCAACCAGGTCGCCCGTCGAATTCACGACGGGCGCCGATTCCTGGCCGTTCGCATGCAGCAGGCCTGCGGCCTGGCGGATGGGCATGGCAGCGTCGAGCGTCAGATATTCGATCTGCATGACACCAGAGACAGGGTCAGTCATGATTACCTGCCTCCCGCAGCTTTTTCGGGCAGGCCGCGCACCGGTCGGCGTCGGGGAGGCAGCTCATGCCGCCGCACGAGGATTGCAGCGGGCGCCCGCGCAGAATGAGGCCCAGTGCCAACCCGGCGGTGGTGAGCAGCACGATAACCGGCGCAAAGATCATCTCCATGGCTGTCTCCTCATAGCAAGTGCTCGGCGAAGCGGTTGACGGCGACCCGCCGGAGCCCCGTCGACTCGTCGAACAGGAAGAGGGCGTCTATCCCGTGCTGCTGCGCCAACACAGGCCCGGCCGTGCCTGCCGCCATCAGCGCCGTGGCCCAGCCATCTGCCGTCATCGCCGCGTCGGCAATGACCGAGACCGATGCAGCCGATCCGACGACCGGCTCAGCCGTGCCAGGATCAATGATATGGCTGTAACGTCGCGCCCCCAGCGTGAAGCCGTTAACCTTGTTCCCTGACGTGGCAATGGCCCGCCCGTGGAGATCGACCACTTCGACGGCGCCAGTCGTTCCCGGGCGCGGGTCCTCGACGGCAACATGCCAGTTTCGGCCGCTGGGATGGTGGCCGCGGGCAGCGATCTCGCCGCCCAGATCGACGATAAAATCCTCTGCGCCATGCAATTGTAAAGTGCGCGCCAGCTGGTCGAGCGCGTAGCCCTTGGCGATGCCGCAGAGGTCGAGGGTGAGCCCGGGATGCCACTTGCGCAGGGCGTCATCGGTAAGCTCGAAACCGGGGCGTTCGGCGGCAAACGCCCCGGAAATAGGCCCGAAGCCCCAGCGATGCACCAAGGGCCCGACCGCGGGATCGTAGCTGCCGGCGCTGTCTGATCGGAGGGCTAATGCGGCGGCGGTCACCGCATGCAGCTCGGTGTCGATCCGCACCGGATCGCGCATCTGCGTGTGGTTGAAATGGGTGACGGCGCTGTCGGCTCGCCACGGCGACATAAGCCGGTCGATCCGCACCAGCACTGCCTCCAAGGCTGGCCGTAGGTGGCCTGCGTTAGCCCGCTCAGGCAGCGTCACGCTCCACCCCGTTCCGAAAGCGGAGCCGTCCAGTACCGTAGTGGCGGCGGGGGAGCGGGCAAGGGCTGGCGCGGCGATGGCTGCTAGGCCAGCGGCGAGAATCAGGCGGCGATTTGGTCGGTGCAGGTTCATGCCCTCAGCTCCCGAAGTCGTCGTTGAAGATGGAATGCGGTTCGACCCCGAGCTGATCGAGCGCCGAGAGGACGGCAGAGATCATGACGGGTGGCCCGCACAGGTAGTATTCACAATCCTCGGGCGCGGGATGGTTGCCAAGCGCCTTAAGGAGCACTTCGTGGATGAAGCCAGTGGGTCCCTGCCAACGGTCGCCGGGCGCTGGATCGGACAGGGCCGCGGTCCAGTTGAAGTTGGGGTGGCCGCCGGCGAGCTGCTCAAACTCCTCGAAATAAAACAGATCGGCGCGGGCGCGGGCGCCATAGAAATAGGAGATGCGCCGCTGGGTGCCTTGCCCGAGTTGCTCATGGATCATGGCGCGGAGCGGCGCCATGCCGACGCCTCCGCCGATAAACACCATTTCGCGCTCGGTTGGCTGCACGTGGAAGTCGCCGAACGGACCTGACACCTCGACGCTGTCGCCTTGCTGAAGTCCAAACAGGTAGGAAGACACTATCCCGGGTGGAATCTCGGTTTCCTGACCGGCGGGGGGAACGGCCAACCGAATATTGAACACGACCCGTCCTTGGTCCTCCGGCCGGTTCGCCAACGAGTAGGCCCGAGTCGTGCGCTCGGATGCCCGCGCACGCAAGCCTTCCCAGCCCGATATCCGCCAGGTAAGCTGGTGCTCCGCCTCGACCTCGAGGCGGGAGAAATCGCTCTCATAGGGTGGCGCGGTGAGCAGCATGAAGCCGCCGGCACGGAACTGGAGCTCATGCTGGGCGGGGAGGTCAAGCACCAGTTCGCGGATCAGCGGCGCCAGCATGCGGTTGCTCGCAACGGTACAGGCAAAGGTCTCCGCCGACAGGATTTCGGGGCCGACCGTCACATCAACCGAACCGCGTAGGTTGAGCTGACAGGCGAGCCGCACATGGGCCCGCCGTTCCTTGGCCGAGAGCAGGCCGCGCTCCGTGGAGCGCAGGTCGCCTGCGCCTACCCCTGTCACGATAACCCGGCACTGGCCGCAGGTGCCGCTGCCGCCGCACGCTGCGGGCACCGCGATGCCGGCGCCATGCAGCACCTCGAGCAGCTTGGCTGCGCGCTTGGCAGGGATGACCTGCCCCCCATTGACGCTGACGGACAGCGCGATGTCAGGCACCAGCAGGGACCGAGCCGCGAGCAGGCCAAGCGCCAGCGCCAGGATCAGGGCAATGATCAGCAGGCTGCCGAGTGCGACTTCGAGCATCATGGCAGCGCCACCTGGGCAAAGGTGGAAAAGCCCAGCGACATCATACCAGTGAGTATAAAGGCAATACCCAGGCCCTGCAGCCCTGCGGGCAAGTCGGCATAAACGAGGCGCCGGCGGATCGCTGACAGCATGATCACCGCGACGGCGAACCCGGTGCCGGAGCCGAGCCCGAACACGGCGCTCTCGGCCAGGTTGTAGTTCCTGTCGGCCATGAAAAGGCTGCCGCCAAGAATGGCGCAATGCACGGCCAGCAGAGAGAGGAACACCCCGAAGGTGGTGAACAGCGCCGGCAGGTAGCGGTCGAGCACCATCTCCACCAGTTGCACGGCCGCAGATACAACACCGATGAATGTCAGCAGCCGAAGATAGCTGAGATCGAGGTCCGGCAATCCTGCCCAGGTCCAGGCACCTGGTGCCAGCACAAACTGATAAAGCAGATGATTGACGGGGACGGTGACCCCCATAACGGCAATAACGGCAATGCCCAAGCCAACCGCGGTGCCGGGCCGCCGCGACAGGGCGAGAAATGTGCACAGGCCAAGGAACAGGGTGAGCGGCATGTTCTCGACAAAGGCGGACCGGATGAACAGGCTGGCAAACTCGTTCAAGGTCCGGGATCCTTGACCCGGGTGAGGCCGAATTCGGACACTTCGACCTGCTCGCTCCGCCAGCTCCGAATGGCCCAAACGAGGCCGCCGAGCAAAAAGAACGCGCTGGGCGCCAGCAGCATCAGGTTGAGCGGCTCGAACCAGCCGCCCTGCTCCACCGTGGGCAGGACCTCATAGCCCAGCAGTGTGCCCCGGCCGAACAGCTCGCGCAGGCTGCCGAGAATGATGAGGACGAGCGAATAGCCCAGACCGTTGCCCAGCGCGTCGGCCATTGAGGGAAAAGGCCGGTTGTGCAGGGCAAAAGACTCGGTGCGGCCCAGGACCACGCAATTGGTGGCGATCAGGCTGACAAACACCGAGAGGCGCTGGCTCATCTCGTGGAAATAGGCTTGCAGCAACTGGTCCACGACGATCACCAGCGAAGCGATGATGATGATCTGCATGATAAGCCGGATTGAGGACGGCAGATGATTGCGCAGCAGGCTGATGATTGCTGCGGCGCAAACGATGACACCGGTGAGCGCCGCCGCCATCGTCGCTGCGGCGGCGAGTGTGGTGGTGACGGCCAAGGCCGAACAGATGCCCAAAATCTGCAAGGTGACGGGATTCTGGCGCAGGATGGGGTCGGTTAGCGTTGACCAGGGCAACATCAGAATTCCCCCTGCCGGATGGCATCAAGCAGCGGACCATAGCCTTGCGGCCCGAGCCAGAACTGGAGCATGCTGGCCATGGCTGTGTTGGTCCGGGTGGCGCCAGTGATGGCATCGACTTCATATTCGGTGGTGGCAGCGCCCCGCGCCACGGACAGCCGCACAGCTCCGTTTTCGTCCTCCACGCGCTTGCCGGCGAATTGCTGGCGCCACGCCGGCTCATCGATCCGGGCACCCAAGCCGGGCGTTTCGCCGTGCGACATCACCGACAGGCCGGCCACGGTATTCATGTCCGCCTCGATGGCAATCATCGCCTCGATCGGGCCGCCATAGCCGGTGCCGCTGACCGGCAGGACCACCAGTTCGACGCGATCATCGGGGCCGCGCAACAGGTAAACCTGCTTAAGGTTGGCGCGGCTGCCCAGATTGGCGATATCCTCCTGCGGGGCAAGCTCGGTCCAGTTGCTCGAATTCGCCAAAGCGGCGGGGAGCGTTTCCGGGGTCACGTCCTGCGCAGCCGCGGCGCGGCGCAGGTCGACGACCACGGTGGACAGGGCCATGTCAGCGGAGGCGGCGAGTATCTGGCTCAGACCGGGGATCTCGGCCAGCAGCGCCTCAAGCCGGGTCTGCTGTTCCAGCGCCCGGTTCTGCGCCTGGATAGGCCGGAGCGCGACTGTGGCGCCGGTCACTAGCACGGCGCAAATGGCCGAGATCAGAAAGGCGATAGCGATGGTCTTGGTCCGGCTCTCGTTGGACAGGGACAACAACCGGCGCCAGAGCTGGATCGGGTTCAGTTCAGCCATGTCGATGTCTCCGGACGGCGCGCCAGATGGCAATGGCAATTTCGTCCAGCAGCGGCGCGGACAACGATGCAAGCAGCGCCGCCGAGACGGCCATCTGCACGGGGGCGGTTTGCCAAGTGGCGGCGAAAAGGGTGATCAGCGCCCCAAACAGTGCGCCATGCAACCAGCGCCCCAGTGCCGTCGAGGCGGCGGTCGCCGGATCGCAGACCAAAAGAACTAGCGCCAGCGCCACTGCGCTGGTCAGCAGATCGAGGCTGAACCCGCCGGCGAGGACCAGCACCGCCAGGGCACCGGCGAGCAGGCGCCAGGGCAGCACGCCAAATGCGAGCAACAACAGCGCGGCGGGTATGGTGGCCCAGCCGACCTGAACGGGGAGGGCTGGCCAGGCGGCGGTAGGAAAGCCGAAGCCCAGGAACATGATCGAAACGACGGCCGGGCTCAGCACGCTGCGCCCCCAGCCACCGAAGATCAGTTCACCGAACACGAAGCCGAAGCTGATGCCGAGCACGAATTGAAGGGGACCGACCTCCGGGGCAAGCATGGCCATGGCCAAGGCCGATACAGCGCCAGCGGCACTCGGCGGCTGAGCCCGCAGCACGGTGAAAACCCCTTGCCACAGACCGCCGACGATGACAGCGAGCAGCAGCCGCGCTGCCCCGGTAACGCCTTCTTCCCAAAGCCAGGCGGCCGCTACCGGCAGCGCCGCCGCCAGGATAATCAGCGCAACGGTTTCGCGATTCCACATGCCGCGCATCACTGGTTAGCCTCGATGCGATCGAGCGCCGCCCGGAGCAAATCCGCGAAGCGCGGCTCGGCGGCCGTGACATAGTCGACCAGCGCCATATCTTCCTCCAGCAGTGACAAGGCGCCATATTCTGCGGCTGCTTCGTCATCACCGACCGACAGCGCTCTTAGTAGGGCCATGCCGGCCATCATGCCACCTAACGCCTGCTCGACCGCAGCGGTGGCGATGATTGGCTCAGGGCGTGAGGCGCGGCGCAAAGCAGCATCTAACCAATGTTGCTGCGGTTTGCTGTCAGAACGGTTCAGCACTGTGACCTGGCGATCATGGAAGCCAAGCCAGCGCGACGGGCTGCCATCCAGGACCGAGCCGGACAGAATGACCGTCTGCCCCGGCTTGCTGTGCTTGTGGCAGATTTCGCGCAGATCGGCACCCGGTTGGCAGCGCACCAGGCGGGTTTGTTGCATGCCAGGGCCGGCCACCGATACCAGGCGAGTGGCAGGCAGGCTTCCGGTGGCCAGAAGTTGTCCGATGGCAACGACAACTTCCAGGTCGACATTCCAGACCGGGCGCTCGGGCTGCGCTGGACAGCGCGCGTAGACCTGGAACCCCGCCAGGCCGGACGGGTGCAGCGCTCCGACCCTCGAAACCGTGACGTCGGCCATGCCGGACACGATGTCCGCTCCGCTGTTCTGGAGGAGGTGAACCGGTCCGTCTCCGAGCCGCACAAGCGCGCTCAGGCCCAGTTGAAGCCAATCCCTATTGTGGCCGTCAAGGGCAAGCTGCGGATCGGCAGCAAGGGGTCGCGTATCGGCGGCCGCAATGAGTATGGCGGCGGGGCGCGCCATTGCGGCAGGGACCCGGCCAAAAGGGCGCGAGCGAAAGTGCATCCAGAGGCCGGCTGCCTGCAGCAGCGCCCGCAGCGCATCCGAGCCACTGCTGCCGAACATTTCGTCGTTGGCAGGACGGGCCTCATATAAATGGGGGTCGAGTCCATCGTCCGAGGCGATGACTAGGCTGGAAAGCCTACGTCCTGGGCCAATCTCGAGCTCGATAACCCGTCCCGACATGGGGGCGGTGACGACGCATTCGGGCCGTCGCCGATCCCGCAGGATCGGTTGGCCCTGCTTCACCACGTCACCAAGTTGCACCAATGACTCGGCCCGCAGGTCCATGTGTGGGCCGAGGCTCAGCCCCGCTTCAGCCGTGATGTGGGTTTCCGGCGCTTTGGGAACCGGCAGGGGCGTGCGAATGGGCACCGTAAGGCCGCGATACGCAAGTCCTAGTATGGCGGAATCCTCCCTAACGCCCTGAGCCTGAACAGTCCGCAAGACGCTTTGCTTGACAATCCAACCCCTAGCAGCGAGTCTTTCATGGTCCAGTGGAGTGAGCAAGGCCGCAATGCGCATTCAGTCATTTCTGCTCTGGAGCAGCATTCCATTCATATTCGCCGTGGTGTCCGCAACAGGACAAAGCCCCGAGCGCGCTCCAAATATTGAAGAGATTGCGCAATGGGCTCGCTCCGGACACGCCAACGCGCACTCGGAATCTTTCGCGCATTGGAACGAGGCGGGCGAAATACCGCCCGTCTGCTCTACCTGTCATTCGGGCGCCGGCTTCCGATCTCTGTACGGCTTTGACGGGAGCGAGCCAGGTCTGCCGCAAAGCCCGATCCCCGTCGGCGGGGTGGTCGATTGCGATACATGTCATAATCCAGGTCTGCCAGCCGTGACTCAGGTGCCCCTGCCGTCTGGACGGGAGCATCCAGTCACCGGCGCCGAGGCTGCCTGCATGACCTGCCATCAGGGACGCGCATCGGGGGCCACGGTAGAGGCTGCGGTTGCTGGCCAAGCGGGCGATGAGGTCAACCCCGAGCTCCGCTTCATCAACCCGCACTATTCGATTGCAGCTGCTAGCCTGCTGGGCAGTGCCGGAGCGCTGGGTTACCAATATCCTGGCAAGCTGTATGAGCCACGGTTCCTGCATGCCCGCCCGGTCGCTACTTGCGTATCCTGTCATGAGCCGCACAACCTGACCGTAGCGGAGGAAACCTGCCTTAGTTGCCACAACACGGGCGATTCGCGGCAGATCCGGATTTCCCGACAGAGTTATGATGGGTCCGGCAACCTGCAGCAAGGGATCCATGCCGACATTGCCGCCAATCGGCAGCGCCTGTTTGCCCTGATGACCGACTATGCCCGTGATGTCGCCGGCACGCCCATGATCTATGACGCCGCGAGCCACCCGTACTTTTTTTCAGACCACAATGGCGACGGACTGGTCGACCAGCGCGAGGGAGCTCCTGTTGCCTATGCGAGCTGGACGCCGCGTCTGCTCAAAGCCGCTTATAACTGGAAGTTCGTGGGTGCCGATGGTGGGATACACGTCCACAACCCGCACTATGCCCTCGAGCTCCTGTTCGACTCGGCTGAGGATCTCTCGACGGGTTTGGGGAGGGAACTGACGGACATGGCGCGATGAAACTCATCATGTTGGCAACCGATTTCTCTGAACGTTCCGACCGGGCCTTACGGCGGGCGACGCTATTGGCTCGGGAAACCGGCGCCGCCATGATGGTGGTGCATGCTGTTGACGATGATAGGCCCAAATACATTGTCGATCGCGACAGGGAGAACGCAGAGACGCTGCTCCGTCGATTGATTTCCACCCTAGAGGAGGTGGACACCGTGCGGGCTGAGATGCGGGTTATACTGGGCGAGGCTTCAGAGGCAATCCTGCTCGCCGCCCGGGAAGAAACTCCCGACCTTTTGGTGATTGGCCCGCATCGCCGACAGATATTCCGGGATGTTTTTGTTGGAACAACCGCTGAGCGCACGATCCGGTCAGCACAATGTCCGACTCTGATGGCAAACGCTGCTCCCGTTGGTTCCTATCAGCACATCCTCATGACCACGGATCTTAGTGATCGTTCGCAGGACTTCGTTGCCGCCTACATGAGGCTCCAGCCGGCCAGATCTGCGCGACAGTCGATTCTGAATGTATTTGATGCCCCTATGCTCCGGCTTGTCATGTCGCACGAGATCCCAGCCGAAGAAAAGGCGGCGCATTTGAAGGACCAGCGGACAAAGGCGTCGCAAAAGCTCTCGGCATTTCTCGTCTCGGCCGAGGCGACAGTGTTTAAGCCGATCCTGCGGCATGAAGTGAGCAACGCCAGCGGAGAAATACTGGCCGCTGCGTCAGAAGCGGGGGCCGACCTTGTCGTTGTTGGAACCCAGAGCAAAAAGGGCGTCGAACGTTTCCTACTCGGCAGCGTGGCCGAACGTGTCCTCAGAGATGCGGTGGTCGATATTCTTGCACTTCCATTTGGCCGTTAACGGCTATCACGGATAGGACTCCGTTGCGCCACGACATCGTCATCCTGGTAGGCTGACGCCTTTGCAGAACGGCGCTATCACCGACAGCCTAATCCACGGCCAACACAGAGCGGATGGGGGCAACATGGAGTCCGAAGATGAACTGCGTCAGTTGCTTGCTGGTGGTGATCGGCGGTCCCTCGGCGCAGCAAATGAGATCGTTTCGCTGATCAAGGGCACCGGCCCACTAGTCGATGCCCTTATCCAATTGATGACCGACGATGATCCAGTCGTGAGTATGCGCGCCGCTGATGCTTTCGAAAAAGCCAGCCGTGAAAATCCGGGAATTCTCCGCGAGCACAAAAGCGCCCTGCTGAGGAGGATTGCGGAGAACGCCCAGCAGGAAGTCAGATGGCATTTTCTTCAGATTTTGCCCCGCTTGATGCTGACCCCCGCAGAACGAGGCCAAGCCTTCGAGGTCGCGGCTGATAGCCTGGATCATGATAGTCGCATCGTGGTGGCGGACGCACTTTCGGCGATGTTCAAGCTGTCGATTGGAGATGCCGTACTGGAGGAGCGGGCCAAGTATCATGCTACTCTTCTGCTATCCTCGCCTTCCGCAGCCGTCCGCACCAGGGCGAAAAAGCTTCTGGTCGCTGGGAGATAGCGAAGGCTTGATCCAAGTTCAGAAGGCCAGCGCTTGATGCTGGCAAGCTGGCAAGCTTCAGCCAAGTCGGTTCTGTTTCACCTGACCAAGCTCGTCAACTCAACGGCCCAGTGCTACGGGTAGATGCGAGTGCGACCGCATCATGAGTAAGGAACCTCTCAGTGTTGAACGAAGCTTTGTGCATTGCGCTGGGCGTCGTCGTCTTTCTTGGCCTGGCGATGGTTGGAGGGGCGGCTGCTCAGGAATTCGATCCAGTCGAAGATGGACGTGCTTTGGTGACGATGTACTGCGCCGATTGTCATGCGACAGGAGCCACGGGCTCCAGCCCTCTGCTGATCGCGCCGCGTTTTCGCGACCTCCACAAACGCTATGATGTAGAGTTCCTGAGCGAAGCTCTTGTTGAAGGCATTGTCACAGCCCACGCCGAAATGCCGGAGTTCGAGTTCGACCCGGATCAGGCCGCCGCCATCGTGGCGTACCTCAAGACACTTGAACCGTAGGGATGTCGGCACTACCGCAGCAGAAGCGTTGCCCCACTCAGCGTAACTGCTGGAGCGTTTGCGACCCGTCTCCCCTAGCGTAGCCCTGCCGATCGGCGGCTAGGTCGTTCGCCGAAGCCGTGAACGACTTATTAACCGGCCTGTTCGCTGGCGCTGAAGTACTTTCAGCCTTGCCACGTCGTTAAAATGAGTCAAGTGTCTTCCTGTTTGTGCTGCTGTACCGTCGCCGATGAAGGGCGGCATCTGCATTTTCACCGCCGAAACCTTAGATCCCCGAAACTGAAGTGAAGCAACGATGACATTGCAGGCCCTTGTTCCTCTGGTTACCTATCCAGATGCCCCCGCCAACGACTTTGGGCCCCTTCTCGCTAATGCCGCTCAGTATCTAGGAGCGGATATCCACACGCTTGTATTGGAGCCCGATTTCCGTGCCCCAACCAATACACTGGCGCGGGTCCTGATCGATGTGCCTGGCATGATTAAGGGTGTCAAAGATAGCTGTCACGCTCGGGGAGAGGACATGTCCCAAGCAGTCGCGCGAGCCGCCACCCACGTCAATGTCGGTACCCGCACCGGTCGGATCGAGGTCATTCCCGAAAGGTTCGGCGAGGCGGCAACGCGTCAGGCCCGCTACCACGACCTGACAATGTTCGGCTGGAGTCGGGACAACGAGGCAGTTCGCGGCACCATTGAAGCTGTCATATTCGGCTCCGGTCGCCCAGTTCTGCTGCTGCCTGAGCACCACGACCTTCCAGCTTACGAGATTGTCGTTGTGGCGTGGGATGGCAGCAGGGTTGCGGCCCGCGCGGTCGCCGACGCAGAGCACTTCTTGACCAAGGCCACGCGCGTCGTTGTCGCTACGGTGACGGATGAAAAAGAAATCGAAGACCCGAGAACTGCCCAGCATCTGGTGGAACTGCTGACGCGACGGAACATCAAGGCTGACGCGCGAACCGTCGCGAGCAATGGTCGATCCATAGGCCAGGCCCTGCAAGATGAAGCGCTCGCCGACAATGCTGGGCTCTTGGTCCTGGGCGGCTATGGCCACTCGCGGCTGCGCGATTTCGTGCTCGGCGGGGCGACGAAAGGGGTTCTGGACGATTTGCGGTTGCCGGTCCTGCTGTCGCATTAATCGATCGTTGTCACGTTCGGTGTTCCCCGTCAGCGCCCATGGCACAGATTCAGGGTTGAGCTTTAAGGAGTGTTTTGGTCTCGTCGTCTGACGAAGGAACCAAGATGACTGCTAAATCCCCGAGCACCAAAAAGCCTGCCGAGCAGGTGGTGAAGGACATTCGCCGGGCGACCCGACGGCACTTTTCAGCTGAAGACAAGATCCGGATCGTTCTCGATGGTCTGCGCGGCGAAGACAGCATTGCCGAACTGTGCCGCAAGGAAGGCATCGCGCAGAGCCTGTATTACACTTGGTCGAAAGAGTTCATGGAAGCCGGCAAGCGCCGACTGGCGGGCGATACTGCTCGTGCTGCGACCAGTGATGAGGTCAAGGATCTGCGCCGAGAGGCTGGTGCGCTCAAGGAATGCGTTGCCGACCTGACGCTGGAAAACCGTCTGCTTAAAAAAAGCATGATCGCGGATGGGGACGAGCCAGAATGAGATATCCCGCATCCGAAAAGCTCGAGATCATCAATCTGGTTGAGCAGTCGCACCTGCCCACAAAACGCACGCTGGACCGGCTGGGCATCCCGCGCCGGACCTTCTATCGCTGGTATGACCGCTACCTCGGTGGCGGTCCTGAAGCACTAGAAGATCGGTCTTCGGCACCCAGTCGGGTGTGGAACCGGATCCCGACTGCCGTCCATGATCAGCTCATCGAGATGGCGTTGGAAGAGTCCGAACTCTCGCCTCGGGAGCTGGCTGTGAGCTTCACCGACCAGAAGGGGTACTTCGTGTCCGAAGCCAGCGTTTACCGGCTTCTCAAGGCCCACGACCTGATCACCAGCCCGGCCTATGTGGTGATCAAGGCGGCAGATGCGTTCCACACCAAAACGGTGCGGCCCAACGAGATGTGGCAGACCGATTTCACCTACTTCAAGATCATCGGCTGGGGCTGGATGTATCTGTCCACGGTGCTCGACGATTACTCGCGCTATATCATCGCCTGGAAGCTGTGCAGTACCATGCGGGCCGAGGATGTGACCGACACGCTGGACATGGCGCTTGCTGCATCAGGCTGCGATCAGGCTCACGTCCATCACAATCCCCGTCTTCTGAGCGACAATGGCCCGTGCTACATCGCCAGCGAACTGGCCGATTATATCGAGGCGCAGGCTATGAGCCATGTTCGGGGTGCGCCGATGCATCCCCCAGACCCAGGGCAAGATCGAGCGCTGGCACCAAACCATGAAGAACCGCATCCTGCTGGAGAACTACTTCCTGCCCGGCGACCTGGAGGCCCAGATCGGCGCCTTCGTCGAGCACTACAACCACCGGCGTTACCATGAGAGCTTGGAAAACGTGACCCCGGCAGACGCCTACTTCGGCAGGGCCGCAGCCATCATAAAACAGCGCGAAAGGATCAAACGACAAACCATCCAGCATCGGCGCTTGCAGCACCGCAAGCTCGCCGCATAACATCAACCCAAAGACGAGGCCGATACTCCGCTAATC
>JADGNE010000047.1 GCA_015234425.1 Devosia sp. | reverse complement strand
AACGCGGCTCCGAATATGGCATTGCGGCCGAGCTTGCCCATGAGATCGACATCTCGCCTGCCGAGGCCATTGTAAGATATGCCAAGCTCAATGGGTGTGACCTGATCGTGATGTCCTCGCATGGCCGTCGTGGCGTGCAAAAGGTGCTGCTCGGCAGCCAGACATCGGAAGTGCTGGCCCATACCACCATCCCGGTTCTGGTCGTTCGCTAGGCCAGCACCACCCCTAACACTTCGCCGCTGCAGCGATGGCCGGCCTCGCTCCCAAGGAGCAACAGGAGACCCTTTTCGATGAGCAAACCGTCTGTGCCCCGGCAGATCACGCTGGCTACCGACCTGAGTGCGCGCAGCGATCGCGCCTATGATCGTGCAATGGCGCTTGCCCGGGACTGGCAGGCGCAGATCCAGATCGTTCATGCTGTCGAGGCATTTCAGTATGCCTATTGGAGCCAAGGACCCTCCTGGCGCCGCTATGATCCGGTGGCGGTAGCCCAGCGTAAACTGGCACGTGAATACCCCGATTGGCCTGCGGCCGGCGCGTCGCTGATCGTCAAGAATGGCGATGCTTATGACCTGGTGACCTCGGCGGCGCTGGACAGTGGGTCCGAACTACTGGTCACCGGCATAGCCCATGATGAGACCTACGGCGCCGACAAGTTGGGTCGGATGGTGGTGGAACTGGTGAAAAATGGTCCGGCGCCAGTTCTCGTTGTGAAGGGGAGAGCGCACCGGCCGTATCAGCGAATCGTTCTGGCGAGCGATCTATCCGAAGTGTCGCGGCGGGCGATCGGTCTGGCCGTCGCTGCTTTTCCTGAAGCTCAGTTCACCTTGTTCCATGCGTTTGACTTTCCTTACAAAAATCAGATCGACGACATGGCCAGCGTTGAGAGGGAGTTGCGGGCGCGCGAAATGGATCGGGCTCGGGAATGGCTGCGGGAGAGTATCGGTTCCAAGGCCGACTCCGTTGGTATCGTTGCGGAGTTGGGCAAGATCGCTTCCAACCTAGCGAAATATGTAGCAGACAAGGAAGCTGACCTTGTTGTTGTGGGATCACCGGGGCGTTCTGGCCTCGCCGCAGTCTTGGTTGGCAGCGTCGCTATCGAGATTCTGGAGCAGGTCGATTGCGACGTGCTGGCTGTGCGACAACAGTGAGCTAACGGGGGACCATCAGCGCACTCGCACACCGTGCCTCGCGACGAGGAAGAGCTGACTTCGAGACTGCTGCCCCAATTCCTTAGCGAACCATTCCCGTGAGTTCTCGCTGCAGCGCGGCGGACAGATCCTCTGCGGAATCATAGAGCAGCTCGAGCGCATAATGGGGGTTGTGGACGTGGATCGCTGCATCCGCCCCCACGAATTTCCAGTTATAGGCTGCCTTGAGCAGACGGGGCGTCCAGCTGGCATAGGCGACGGGCGCCCCATCGCTCTGGTCCGCCAGGCCATCGCCATTGTGGTCGGCGAAGAAATACGGATGACGCGCAGCGTCAAAGACGATGGGCGTGCCGACAACCTCGCGGGCATAGTCGGCTATCAGTGCAAAGAGGCGCTTGCGATTGGCGGCAATGTCCACGGCGATACCCTGTTCGAGGTTGCCGCTGCCATCATGGCTTTGCCGCGAGATACGAATATCCTGGGAGGCGCCGGTCTCGTGGCAGGTCAGGCAGGTTTCCTGGCTGACCGTCAGGTTGTGCGGCTCGTGGCAGGATATGCAGGTCGAGACCGGCCTCGCATGCACGAAGCGCGGCTCGTAGGTCTTTCCCGGATAGTGATAGCCCAGCGCCCCCGTACCGCCCAGCAGGCTGGCTGCGGCCGTGGCATAGTGGGGATTGATGAAGCGCAACTCGGCATCCACGACGTCTTCGGGACGCTCGGCCACGGCCTTTTCAACGGTGACGCTGGCGGCGCGCCCCGAGTGGCAGGTCATGCAGGCCGCCTCGAACCCGGTAACCGGGTGTTGCTGGCCGGAAGGCAAGGTGACGTGGGTGACGGTCTGCAGTCCGGGGCTGTGGCAGGTATCGCAGTCGACGACGCCTCCGACCGGAATTGGCGATTGTGGCAGGCCCGGCTCGCTGCCGTCCAAGCCATGGAGCGAGCGGAATCCCGCGCCGGAATGGCAGGTGGCGCAGACAGGCGGAATCTCGCCCTCGTCATTCCAGTGCGCAAAAGATTCCGAGTGGGCATCGGCATGGCCCGAGCGCGCCCATTGCATGATTTCCTCGATATCGGGCGTGCGCGTCGGGCTCTGCGCGGAGGTGGCGACAACCGCGAAGATCAGTGTGATGGTGCCTGCCAGCAGGAAGTGTCGCATGCGCATCTGACTTGCCCCCTCGCTTAACCCGTGAAAGACTCGTTGGCAGACTGCAGCTTGTCAAGCGCGTCCTTCGGGGAGATTCGTCCGGCTGGCGCCGCATGCGGGGAGATAGGGACATATTTGGACTAGGACGGGGGCTCTCAATCCCCCTTAGCACGCCAAATCCCCTGCCGAAGGAGCCCGAGACGCTCATAACCGACGAGGCCGGGCTAAGCGCCAATGCCCTTGCCGATTTGCGCGCCGAACCGCTCGTGTCGCAGGGGGATATCGTCAAACAAGGCACGCCGGTGCTGCGCGACCGCCGCCATCCTGAATATGTCATCACCGCGCCCATGGCCGGCCGCGTCACCGCGCTCGAGATCGGCGCCGGGCGGCGGCTGAGCAGCATGGTGTTTGCGGCCGAGACGCGCCAGCAACAGCATCGCTATGATGCGCGCGCCGCCGGTGAAGAGATTGCCGGCAAGACTGGCGGTGCTGCATTGCGTGCGCTCTTGCAGGAGACAGGCCTGTGGCGGCGGTTCAACGTCCGCCCCTTCGGTCGCATTCCCAAGGGTGACGCCACGCCGGCGGCCATCTTCGTCATGGCGGTGGATACCCGGCCCCTCGCAGCCAGCCCCCGTATTGCGCTTGACGAGGGCAGCGCAGCAGCGCTTCAACGTGGGATTGCGGCCTTGGGCACACTTTGCGCGGGACCTGTCTTTTTCTGCCAGGATCGCGGGCCGGACATCGTCCAGGAGATGGACCGTCTGCACATCATTCGCGTCGGCGACCTGCACCCGGCGGGCCTGGCTGGCCACCGAGTTCTCGACCGGTTTCCCGCCCGGCTTGACCGCCAGGTATGGGACATAGGCGTCGACGATGTCGTCGCCATCGGGGAGTTGCTGGAAGAGGGCACTCTGCCGACTACCCGACTGGTGGCGGTTGTGGGGCCCGGGCTGCGCGCCAGCCGGCTGGTCCGCTGCCAGCCTGGCGCTGACCTGAGCGAGATCTGCTACCGATCGCTGAAGCCCGGACCAACGGTCATCCTTTCCGGTTCGGTGCTGGACGGTGCCCAGGCTCGCTGGCTGGGGGAGAAGGACCGTCAGGTGACGGTATTGCCGCGCTCGGACACGAAGCCGCAGAGGCACTGGCTGGATGCCGCGCTACGCCGCGCTTCTCGTCCCGAACCGATCATTGCTACCGCGGCGGTCGAAGAGGCCTTGGGCGGTTTCATGCCCGGCATGGCATTGCTGCGGGCCCTGTCGGTCGGGGATGATGAGGCCGCCGCTGAACTCGGCGCCCTATCGCTGGTCGAGGCGGATTTGGCCATGGTGGACTATGTCACCGCCGCCTCCCCGCGGTTTTCCGACCTGCTTCGCGCCGCGCTTGACCGCATGGAGGCAAATACATGATGCGAGGCATCTGGGATCGCGAGACCGTGGCGGTGATCATTCTGGCAGCGGCCATCCCCGTGGCGGTCACCTGGATCTGGCAGGAAGGCTCGGCCGGTGCCACACGACTGCTGTTCGCCATTGTCGTCGGCGGGGTATGGCAGGCCATATTCACAATGCTGCGGGCACAGCCGCCCAGCGCTTCGGGTATCGTCTCGGCGCTGCTCATCGCCATGCTGGCGCCCGAAGTCGGACCGTTCCAGTTCGTTCTGGGGGTCAGTTTCGGCTTCGTTTTCGGCGAACTGGTTTTCGGCGGCTGGGGTCGCAGCGTGCTGAGCCCTGCCGTGGTTGCCGTCGTGTTTCTCGGCTTCGGCTTCCCGCTGGCCGCCTGGCCGCCACTTGCGGTTCCGCTGGGTTGGGCGACCATACCGGCGGCGCTGCTGCTGCTCGCACTGGGTATCCTGCCCTGGCGGGTGCTGGTCGGCGCCCTGGTCGTGCTGGTTGTCGGCGGCGGATTCAGCCTTGATCTGCTAACGAGCGCGGTGGCCGTTGTCCTAGTCCTACTGGTCTGCGATCCCGCGACCTGCGCGTCTACCGCATCGGGCCGCTGGCTCAATGGCGCCCTGTTCGGCGCGCTCATCGTGCTTTTTTCCGCGATCTGGGCGACCGCCCCAGTCCAGACCGCCGTCTCGGCGGCGCTGCTGACAGCGCTCACCACACCCCTACTGGACGAGATCACCATCGCCATGTGGCGGGCGCTTCGGAGACATCGGCATGGCTGACCTGAACCCTTTTCGGCTTTGGCGCGGGCTTCTGGCACTGCCCAATGAGAGCCGCCCCAAGACCATTGCAATAGCCTTCCTAGTTTCGGCGATCTGTGCGGTGCTGGTCACGGGCGCAACCGTGATGCTGCGGCCGATACAGGCGCAGAACCGCTCCGTGGAACAGCAGGCCCGCCTCGAAGCCCTGCTGGCCGAAATACCCGGACTGACCCAGATTCTGGCCCAGTCCGATGACATGACGCTTTCGACCGTGGTGGTGGATCTGCTCCGGGCCGAAGCGGCGCAGGACATAACGCCCGAAACCCTGCCGGCCGCCCTAGCGGACACGGCGAGCTGGACACAGCTTTCCCCCCAGCAAGACATCGCCAATCTGGGAAGCAGAGCCAATCTAAAGCAGATCTACCTGCTGCGCGGCCCCGACGAGCAGGTCAAAGTCGTCATCCTGCCGGTGAGCGGCACCGGTTATGGCGGCCCGATCGAAGCCATGGTTGCCGTGGCCGATAACATGAACACGGTGGCGGGTCTTACCGTCCTCTCGCATGGGGAGACGCCGGGCCTGGGCGCGCGGATCACGGAGCCGGCTTGGCGGCAGCAGTTTTCCGGCAAGCGCATAGCCGATGACACCGGGGCGGTGCGCCTGACCGTCGCGCGGGGTGGCGGCAGCAGCGAGTTCGAGGTCGATGCCATTACCGGGGCGACGCGTACCAGCACTGCCATGGCCAAGATGCTGCAATTCTGGCTGGGGCCGCAGGGCTACGGCCCCCTGCTCCAGGCGATCCGGCGGGGAGAGTTCTGATGGCCGGCTGGACGACAGTCACCGACCCCATCCTCCGCCAGAACCCCGTGACCTTGCAGATCCTGGGCATCTGCTCGGCTTTGGCGGTGACCACGACCCTGGCCGCCGCCCTGACCATGGGCGCGGCATTGACCCTGGTCGTCGTCACTGCGGGCGCGATCATCAGCATGATCCGCGCGCACCTGCCTTCCTCGATCCGGCTGATCGTGCAAATCATCATCGTGGCTTCGCTGGTGATCGTGATCGATCAGTTCCTGCAGGCGTTCTTCTATGAGATGAGCCAGCGCCTGTCGGTCTTTGTCAGCCTGATCGCGACCAACTGCGTCGTGCTGGGCCGCACCGAATCCTTTGCCCTGCACAATCGGCCGCTTCCGGCGATGGCCGATGGCCTTGGCAATGGGCTGGGCTATTCGTTGGTGCTGGCGATTGTCGGCAGCGTGCGGGAACTGTTCGGCCAGGGCACGCTGCTGGGCTATGCGATCCTGCCGACTGTGGAACAGGGCGGCTGGTACGAACCGCTCAGCCTGATGCTGCTGGCGCCCAGCGCCTTTTTCCTCCTCAGCGGACTGGTCTGGGCCATCAGAAGCTGGCGCCGGGAGCAGATCGAGACGCCTGAATATAGCCTGGCACCGACACGGGATGCCGGCACATGACCGATCTCGCCGGCCTCTTCATCCGCTCAGCCTTCGTCGAGAACATGCCGTTGACGCTGTTCCTGGGGCTGTGCACCTTCCTCGCCCTGTCGCGGCGGCCGGGCACGGCGGTGGGACTGGGCGTTGCAGTCATCGTGGTGATGGGTGTCACGGTGCCGGTCAATCACCTGCTCTACCAGTTCGTACTGGCGCCGGGCGCCTGGACTTGGGCCGGCCTGCCCGATCTCGACCTAAGCTATCTGCGGCTGCTGACCTTTATCGGGGTGATCGCTGCGGCGGTGCAGCTGGTGGAAATGGTGATGGATCGTTATCTGCCCGCGCTCTTCAACACGTTCGGCGTGTTTCTCTCGCTGCTTGCGGTGCACTGCGCCATTCTCGGGGGGAGCCTGTTCATGGCGGATCGGCGTTATGACCTGGCCGAGAGCACGGTGTTCGGACTGGGTTCGGGCACCGGCTTCGCCTTGGCGGTCATCATGCTCTCGGCAATCCGGCGCCGGCTCGCCTATGCCGACCTGCCCGGCGGATTGCAGGGGCTGGGGATCGCCTTCCTCATTACCGGCATGATGTCGCTGGGCTTTTCCACTTTCGCCCAGGTGGCATTGCCATGATCGAGATCGCCCTGGGCAGCGCCCTCATCATTGGCCTGATCCTGGCCCTGGCGCTCGGCCTGCTTGCCGCCCGCTCTCGACTGGTGCCCGACGTGGCGCTGTCGGTGACCGTCAATGGCGGACAGGTGATTGCCGCCAAGCGTGGCGCCAAACTGCTCGAAGTCCTGCAGGGCGCCGATATTCCCGTTCCCGCAGCCTGCGGCGGGAGTGGCACATGCGGCCAATGCCGGGTTACCGCCACCGGGCCTGGGGCGGGGGAATTGCGGGCGACCGAGCGCGGGTTGCTTTCGGCCAGCGAACGGCGCGCCGATGTGCGCCTCGCCTGCCAGCTCAACCTGCGTGGCTCGGTCGAGGTTACCGTGGCGCCGGAGATCCTTTCCGCGGGGGCCTTTACCTGCACCGTCGCGAGCAACCGCATGCTGGCGCCGCTGATCCGCGAACTGGTGCTCGACCTGCCGGCCGGGCAGGATATCAATTTCCGCGCCGGCGGCTTCATGATGCTGACGGCACCGCCTTACGAGCGAGACTTCGCCCATCTCGAAATCGACGCCGAGCATGAACTTACCTGGTCGGTCGCCGGCTGGGAGGCGCTGCGCTCGCAAGTGTCGGAACGCACCAGCCGGGCCTATTCGCTGGCCAGCCGACCCCAGGACCGCGGGCAGCTTGTCTTTAATATCCGGTTGGCCGTGCCTCCAGCGGGGCAGGAAACCGAGATCCCGCCGGGAATTGTTTCGTCCTATCTGTTCGGCCTGACGCGGGGCGACACGATTGAAGTCTCCGGGCCGTTCGGCGACTTCCATGTCCAGCCGAGCGAACGCCACATGATCTTTGTCGGGGGCGGCGTCGGCATGGCCCCATTGCGGGCCATGATCCACGAGCAACTCGGGCTGGGCACCAGCCGAGCCATGTCCTACTTCTACGGTGCCCGCGCCCGCAACGATCTATTCTATCTCGACGAATTCGAGCATCTGGCGACGCGGCACCCGAGCTTCGACTGGACCGTAGCGCTGTCCGATCCGGCCCCGGGGGACCGCTGGCATGGACCAACCGGCTTCATCCACCAGGTGTTGCGCGATGCGCTGCTCAAGCATCCGGCTCCCGAGGATTGCGAATACTACCTCTGCGGCCCGCCGGTCATGATTTCTGCGGTTCTGGCCACGCTCGACGAGCTCGGCGTTGAAGCGCATTCAATATTCAACGACGATTTCGGGAGCTAGGACATGCGGACGCGCAATCCCAACCGCCGCCTGGTTGTAACCATGGGACTTTCCGCGCTGGCCATGCCGGCACTTGCCCGCACACCGGCATCGACGCAGACTGTGACAGGGCCGGCATTCGGCACCCAGTGGCGGGTCGTGCTGCGCGCGGGGGCTGACCCGATCCGATTGCGAGAGATGATCGAAAGGCTGCTGGCCAGGATCGACATGCAGTTGTCGCCTTGGCAGGCCGAAAGCACTATCGGCCGCTTCAACCGGCTGCAGAGCACGGACTGGTACCGCGCCGACGAGGCGGTGGTGACAGTCGCTAAGGCGGCGCTTGCCGTGCGCAGCGCCAGCGGCGGCTGCTTTGATCCTGCGGTTGGCCCACTGGTCAATCAATGGGGCTTTGGGCCGATCACGGGCGAACTGGGCGCGGATCGGGGTTTCGAGTTGGGCGAGGCGGCCTTGCGCAAGCATGATGGCGAACTGACGCTTGACCTGTGCGGGATCGCCAAGGGCTATGCGCTCGATCGGCTGGTCAGCCTGCTGATGGACGAGGGAGAAGAGGATTTCGTGGCCGACCTGGGCGGCGAGATCGCTCTGCGCGGCAGTCATCCCAGCGGGCGAGGCTGGCAGGTGGCCATTGAAGACCCGCGCCCGGACGAGAGCGGCGCAGCCGAAATTGTCGCTCTCGGCAACCGGGCTATCGCCACTTCAGGCGACAAGATCAACGCCTTCAATCTCGGTGCACGTCGCTTCAGCCACATTATTGATCCCGCCACGGGCGAGCCGGTCGCGACAACCATTGCCTCGGTCTCCGTCATTGCCGACGAGGCGATGATCGCTGATGGTTGGGCCACCGCGCTGATGGCTGCCGGCGAGCGGGGCCCGGCCTTGGCTGAGCAAAACAGCCTCGATGCGCTGTTCGTATTCCGCGATGGGCTGGGTGGCCTTGAGCGCATTTCCACCCATTGCTTTGCCGCGCACATCGCCTGAGGGAGTAACGAATGGAGATGCTTTTCGCGCTCGTCATCGTGCTCCTGGTGGCGCTCTGCCTTGGTCTCGGCCTTTTGCTGCGCGGGCGTCCACTGCAATCATCCTGTGGCGGCATGAGTTGCCTGCCTGACTCGGCGCGCTGTGTGGGTTGCCCGAGCAAGGGCCGAGGAGCACCAACGGAATGAGTGAAGCCATTGCCGGGATCATGCGCACCCAATACCTCACCTTGGAGGCCGATACGCCGATACGACAGGCCGCGGGACTGCTGCATGCCAATGGCGAGGAGGCGGCGCCTGTTGTGGATGCCGCAGGCGCGTTACTGGGAATTCTGACCCAGAAGGACTGCTTTCGCCCGGCCATGATGGCCAGCTATTACCAACAGTGGCGCGGAACCGTGGGGGAGCAGATGAGCCACCCCGTTCGCACCATCGATGCAACGAGTGACATCGTTGCCGCAGCGGAAATGTTCGCTTCCGAGCCGTACCGGTCCTTTCCGGTGCTCCGGTTAGGACAGCTCGTTGGCATGCTCCGCCGCGACGATGTCTTGGGGCGGCTGCTGGAACTCGGTTAGGAACTTCGGCACGAACGCGTCGGAGACACAGTGGAATATCCAGCTACGCTGATGTCTTGCGTCGAAGTTGGCAGATGAGTTTTACGCCAGCAGGTCTGACGAACGACCGGCCGCGGCAAACATAGGTCTCGGCCATACCATCAAAGGCGTCCCAGTCTATGGCGGCGGCATTGCCATCGCTGGCGCGCCCCTTTGGTCGAGCTTTCCGTAAGGGAAGCATGTGCGCGCTAGGGGCCGATGAGAGGGAGGGGATCGTGGATATTCTCGGTGTCCTGGCTGGGGGAGATCGGCGGTCAATTGGTCGCGTCCCCGAAATCGTCAGCTTCGTGCTTCGGAATCCGGAGCATCTCCCTGTATTAATTGAGGGTATGGAGGTTGATGACGAAGTTGTCCGCATGCGTTGCGCCGACGCTGCGGAGAAAATTTCCATCAGCAGACCGGATCTGTTCACTCCATTTCGGCTGCAGCTTCTTGAACTCGCGCAGACGAGTGTCCAACAGGAGCTACGTTGGCATTTGGCTCAGATGCTGCCGCGCGTTGGTCTCGACACGAACCAACGAAACGCCGGCGTCCAGTTGTTGCTCGAATACCTTAAAGACAAGAGTCGGATCGTTGCGACCTCCAGCATGTCGGCGCTTTTCGAGTTTGCCCAACAGGATCGTCAGCTGCTGCCAAGGTTGCGGACGATTCTGGAACACTTCGCAGCAGAGGGAAGTGCGAGCGTAATCGTGCAGCGAGCCTGCTCAAGAGATTGGGTACGGCTCATAACGGACTCTCTTAGGTGTCTTACACCGTAAACGCTCAGGTAGTCATGCTCGTCATGGAACCGGACGGTCGCTATTGGGCAAAGGAACTGTGGCATTTGACGACCTAACAGGTCGGGAGCTGCAGGGCCTCAGGACACGTCTAGAACGGAACCTGGATTCCCAGCAAAACTAAATGTATCCCGTAAGTCACTGAAAACATTAATGCCGCCAGTGGCCAACTCGGGCCACTTGGACCATGTCGGTGGCCAACGGTCGTGGCACACACCCGCCGCGAGTTCCCCAAGCCCAAGACCCGTCTTGAGGCGGGCGCCAGCGGGTTTGACATCATCGAGAAGCACTCTATGCCCGATCCCTCTATGTCGGACGCAGAACGCTTGCATCGAGCCGGGAAGCGTGCTGCGAACACGGTGGTCGTTGACGTCAATATGACCACCCGTCTGGGTGGCATGGCTCGAATACGCACGCGAGAAGAGGCGCATGCTGAGGCTGCTGCCCGGTTCAACATGGTCTTCGACCGTGTTGGCAATGTCGGCCCGAAAGCCATAGACCCCAGCGCAATCCGGGTGGACGGCGGCTCGGCGGGCGGTGCAGATGCTCTGCTGGTTCAAGCAGAGGCAGCGGGCAAGCACTTCGGTGCCCTCCGGGACGCGCTCTCGCCCCGGCAGTGGGCGATTTCGGTGGCAATCATCGCCAACGATGAATCGATCGCCAAGGCTGCCAGATCGGTCTTTGGAGCCGACAATGGCGGCCGCCGCCGCCAGGTCACTGAAGGTCTCAAGTCTGCGCTGGATCGCATCGCCGCGCACTTCGGGCTTATGGCGCTGCCGCAGGAAGGGCGCCACATGTCAAAGGCTGCATAATGCTCAAGATCGAAAGTCGCGAAGCCCTGCGCTTGAAGCGTACAGGCTTCCACGAGCTCGGGATGCTGGTGGTCGATATCAACGACCCACGGATTGCCTGGCCGGAGCGCGAGATGCTCAAGCAGATCGGCGAGAAGCTCTACGGCAGGCTGCAGTGTCAGGAAGTGCCCGTCAGGAAGAGCGCATGATCTTCGTTCTGGCGATCATGGCGTGCCTCTGCGCGGCTCCGCATGCCGGTGTGATGCCGGACGTTCCGGTCATCGGCAATCCGTTTGAGGAGCGCGGCAATCGCCATGCTCGCCGACGGGATGCGAAGAGAAGCAGGTCTGCGAGGTCAGCCTAGCCAGCTGTGTCTACCGATCAGCTTCTGTATCTCGTATGAAATCGTTCCAGCGGCATGGTCTGCTTCACGGAATTCCTTTGAGGTGAGCCCGTGCTGTTTGAGCATTTCGCCAGCATGTGCGGTCGCGGCCACAAACCTGCTGTAAAGCTCCTCGTGCAGCTTCTGCTGTTCTGCGGTGAGAACCTTATCGATCGCCATGCCAGTACTCCCTAATCCTCGTCCTGAGAGCTTCGCCCAAGCGCTAGCCAAGGGCAAGACAGCAGATGATGCCCACGTATGGCGCTGAAGGTTCTCAAGCCTAAGCTCAAGCCGAGGGCGCCCAGGCTCAAGGCTCCTCGCGAAATCCGAGACACACGGTACAGCCCAGACGCAACCGTACGCGGCTGGTATCACTCAACGCGGTGGCAGAAGCTCAGGGAGGAAGTTCTTATCCGCGACCTCTACACCTGCCAGCAGACGGGCGTGATCCTCACCACAGGCAGGGACGCACCGAATGCCGCAGTCGTGCACCATAAGGTGCCGCACAAGGGCGATGAGCAACTGTTCTGGGACATCAGCAACCTCGAGGCCGTGTCGAAGGAATGGCACGACAGCGAAGGGCAGAGGGAAGATCGCAGCTGCATAAGGAGCTGAAGAAGCGATGCTAGCGGGGCTGCTCTCTCCGAAGAGTTGCTGCGTCGATGCTGGCCTTCGTGGCTTCTAGTAGTTGGCCTAATGTGTCGTGTGGGTCGGTACCGTCAGCCTGTGCCAGTTGGCGGCGGTATTGGAACCGCTCCTTCATCGCCTCCATGGTCGAGAGATATTTGGGGTGATGTCCAAGCAACGAGATAGCGGCCAACTGCAGGTCGAATTCTTTTGCATCTGCCATTGAGTTGGAAAGCCTCACTAACTGCAGGACGTGTTGTTCTTCTTCCGTTTGACGCTTTGCTGACTGCGTCTGGTTGTTCTCGGTGGCCGCCTTCCGTACGCCCCAGGCTGCTCCGGCCGCCACCGCAATGCTAATCAGGAAGCTTACAGACGCGATCACTATAGACGCGGCAGCTGACCACTCCATTACCCACTGAACTAAGCCCATGATGCCCCCATCTGCTCGCTAGGCGATCAAATGAACACGGATGTCCTCCGAAGGGAAGTACGTGGGAAGGGCGAGCGGCCACCATGGGCTGACCGGCCGACCATACATTGCCCCTTGACGCCCTCTGAGCGACTTGGGGGGGGGGGGGGCAACGGCCGATTTGGCCTTGGGGGCGCACCCACCGGGGTGTCATCAACACGATTTTTTCCTGCAGACCAAAATTTCGGCTGACCAGGCCAAGGCGATCGAAGCAGCGCGGGCGACAGGGGCGAAACAAGCCGATGTCGACCGGTTGCTCGCCCAGAACAGCGACCAGCTGGCGGCGGCGCTTGCCAATACCAATTCTCAATTCGATGCGCAGGCTGCCAAGGCTGGATCGAAGGGTGCGGCGAGTGCACTCAAGCAGTACGAACGCGATCTGAACTCGGTCATCTCGACGGCCGACAAAGCGGCCGAGAAGCTGTTTCCCGGTGAATACGCGCGCCGCGAAGCCATGGAACTCATGGCGCTGCTAGACCAGTACCGGGACAAGCTCGACAGCTTTCAGGTGGCAGGGCTCGAGAATGAAATCTCGAACCTGACTAAAGCCGCCGAGCTGAACCTCCGCAATCTTGAGGACAAGACGAAAGACGCGGGCCGGAATATGGCCAAGGAGTTGCAGTCGACCCTCGGCTCGATCCTGGGCGATCTGTTCTCCAAGCCGATCGCGGATTTCGACGACTTCATCGATCGGGTGTTTTCCGGCCTTGGGCAGTTGGGCCAGGCCAACCTGTCCGCCTCGATGGATATGCTGTTCGGCGGCGGTGATGGCCTGTCGAAGGCCGTCGAGAAGGGTGCGAAGGCCGGTGCGCAGGCCGGTACGGTTGAAGGCCAGGCGGACTTTTGGTCGGGTCTTGCCGGTGGTGGCGGCAGCGATAATCCGCTGATGCAAGCGCTGGGTGCTGGCGCGGGCGGGCTGGGCATTGGCTATCAGACTCAGGACCCTATAATGGGCGCCCTTGGCGGCGCCATGCAGGGCATTCCTGCGCTGCTGACCGGCAATCCTCTTCCCGCCATCATCGGGGCTGTTGGTGGCTTCATCGGCGGGCTCTTCGGTGCCAACAAGGCATTGCAGGAAGCCCAGGAGAAGCTGGCCAAGCTCCGCGGCGAAATCGACAGCTTCCTCGATGTGGGTGAGGGCCGTGGCGTCGGCGAGATGACCAAGGCGTTCCGGGAATATTGGGATAAATCCCATGAGTACCAGGAACTGGCCATGAAGGCCGGGGACAGCGCGTTGCAGCAGCGTCTGCAGAGCGCGGTAAACACGTTCTTCCTCCAGCTCGACAAGGATTTCACCCTCGGTTTCCAGGGCACGCTGGAAGCGCTGTCGAGCGGGCAGGGGATGGCTGGCGCTTTCGTCTCGGCGCAGCAGCAGATCGTCGGTTTGCGCGAAGAGCTCAAGGCCTTCATCGCCGACACCGAATTCATGGGCAACAAGCTCGGCGAGCTGGCCAGCCTCGATAATGCAGCCGAAGTCGTCGACAATTTGAACCGCGCCCGCCGTGCGGCGCAGGACTATGCCCTTTCGGTGCTGTCCGGCGCGCTCGAAATGACCGAGATGGAGAAGGCCGTTGCCGAAGCCGAGGGCCGGGCATCTGCTCTGCAGGTGACGCTGGAGCAATTGGGCATGGCGGCCGGTGAGGCGGCGACGGCGATCAATGATCATCTCGGGCTGGCCATGGCCAAGCTGCGCGACGAGTTCACCGCCGATCTCAATGCCTCGATCAATGACCTCTCGGGCTTCGGCTTCCTCAATGAGATCGCCGAGGCGCAGGCCAAGTATCAGGAGCGGTTGCGGGATGGGGCGGCGCTCGGGCTCGATGGTTCGCTGGCGTTGCGCGAGCTCAATCTGTCGCTGGCCGACATCGTGCAATCGGCAGGATTGAGCCATACGCAGATCGACATGCTGGCCGATGCCTTCCCGCTGATGGCGGGGCTGATCGAGACGGTTGCAGGTCAGGATGCCATGCGGGCTGTGCAAGACGCAGAGGCGGCTGTGCGCTCGGCTTATGAGGCGCAGCGGCGTGAGATCGAACGGACTATCTCGCGGCTGGAGCGGTTCGGGCAGTCGATCTTCAAGATGCGCGATGACATGCGGCTGTCGGATAGCTCTCCGCTGGGACAGAAGGACCAGGCCGAAGAGGCGCTACGGCAATTCCGGGAAACGGCTGCATCGGCGCTTGCCGGCGATGTCGAAGCGGAGAACCGCCTCCACAGCGTGCAGCAGGCGGCACTGGACGAGAACCGCGCCTACTTCGCATCGAGCACTCGATTTGCTGAGATTTGGACTGAAATAGACCAGACGCTGGCCGACATCGAAGCCAAAAATGGCCGTCAGCTTAGTGAGGCACAGAGGCAGTTGGACGCTCTCGATCGGCAGGTCGGCGCGCTGATCACGCTCAATTCGTCGGTGCTGTCGGTGGGTGACGCGATCAGTGCCTTGGCCATGGCCACGGCCAGCCGGGATGTGGCGCTCCAGCAGCAGATCGGGGCGATGAGCCGTCCGACTGACGCGATCGGCGCGGCCTATCAGACCTATCTCGGCCGGGCGCCGGAAGCAGCGGGTTCGGCCTTTTGGCAGCAACAGCAGGCATCCGGTTGGAGCGTTGATCGCATCACCGACTGGATCAAGAATAGCCCGGAAGCCATAGCGCGGAACGGCATTCCAAGCTATTCCACAGGCACCGGTTTTCATCCTGGTGGGCTTGCCCAAATCAACGAATATGGGCGTGGCGAGATCGTCAATTTGCCGCGCGGCGCTCAGGTCATCCCGCACGACGTCTCGATGCGCATGGCCGGCCGGGCAGGTAATGACAATAGCGAGGTGGTGGCCGAAATCCGGGCGCTGCGGGAAGACAATGCTGGTCTGGAGCGTGAAGTTGCGGGGCTCAGGAAAGCGATGACCCTCGGAACGATGCAGCAGAACGAACTGCTCAAGGAGGGCAACGAGACGGCGGGCGAAACGTCTCGAGCTCTCAAACGTGTAACGGCAGGCATGTGACCATGCTACCTTGGCCGAAAGGCAACCCGATCTACTCGCCAGAGGTCTGGGCGAACGTCCTCTCTCGCCTCAAGGCGGGAGAGACGCCGACCGAGATTGGCTCGATCGATGGCATGCCAACAGACCAGATGATCTACAGTCGCATTCGGACAAAGCGCGAATTCGAGCTCGCATACACCCGCCGGGTCGACCGTGTCGCGAAACGCAAAAGAGCGCTAGTTCGCGCGGCCGCACAAGCGCGCAACCAGAAGGCTTGGAAGGAAAGGGCGCGAGGAGGGCTGATATCGCCCGAAGATGACAAGGGACGATATAAAGGTGGCTGGCGGTTCGATCAAAAGACCGCCGACCGCATCATCGCAAAGCTTGCAGATGGGTTCCCAATCACTGCGTTCGCCGGAAAGAACGGCTTCCCTTCCAAGTCCGACATATACGATCGGCGACGGTACGATACCGCCTTCGCGGCCCGAACGGAGAAGGCGGCGCCGGAGCGTTTCAAGCGGCGCAAGAAGCGTAAATCCACCTCCTGCCGGCCCCATGATCAAGCCGTGTGGGATGAAGTCGCCAGGCTACTAAACGCCGGTCATAGCCTCAGCGAGATCGGCAAGATGGAAGGTCTGCCATCTGCAGCGGTGATTTCAAGCAAGCGAAGGGTTGATCCAGACTTTGCCGCCCGGGTGCCGCCACCTAAGCACCGATGGGGCGCTGATCCGACGCCGACAGACTGGGATGCAGTGCTTTCTCATCTCGGCAACGGTGCAAGCATCGAGCAGGTCGGGCACATGCCCGGCATGCCCAGCCCGCACCGGATCAGGAGAAAGATCGAAGCTGACCCCGCATTCGGTGCGCTTGCTCGACGGTATCAAACTGTCTCGAATGCCAGCCGACCCGAGCCCCTCAACAAAGGCGAAAGTATGAAAGCATGGCGTGCGGGAAAGGGCCTAATCCAGCCTCCGCCGCCTCCGTCTGCCGTCTATCTGACTGCCGACAATCTCCAGAAGCTGATGGAGTTGAACCGCTGGAGCCAGGCTACTCTAGGACAGCATATCGGTGCCACCCAGCACCAGATCAGCCGTTGGTGTGCGGGGCGGGGTGTGAAGCCAGAGACGGCCGGCAGAGTAGGGCCGCGCATCGCCGAGTTGCTCGGGCTGGCGGGGCCTGAAACCAAGGCCAAGCGCGTCAATGCCGACTTGATTTATGCTGCTGCGAACAAGGCAGTATCTAAACGCATCCCTGATGACTTTCGGATGGAGGTCATCGCGAACATCGTCATGGCTGTGTACGACGGGACGCTTGCTGCAGAAGATATCCCGAAGAGAGCGCGCGACTTCCTCATGGCGTTCTATCAGGAGAACCACGACATCAGACAGACGTCGCTCGACCGGGTCGTTGGTGAAGGCGGCCAGTCATTTGGCGACCGCCTGGGCGTCTACTAGTTGAACATCGATAACCGCTAAAAAGCCCGTCTCCGAAAGGGGGCGGGCTTTTGTGTTTTCAGATGATTGCTGGGGTGTCAGCGCATGCCGACGCTGTTCATCGTCTCGACGGTCAGATGGTGGATCTATCGGTTTGGGCCGGAGCTCTCGAACGAAGACATCAAGTGATCCAGATATCACCCGCGGTCACAAAGCTTGCAGTGCCCAAATTAGCAATCAGATAGCCGCCCTCAGCACCCGAACCATCAAAATCGATCCACAGATAGTTGTTGGGATCCCGTGCGGTGCCGTTCCAGTGGCTCAGGATCAATTGTGGAGTCGCTGCCCCACCCGCAGTCCCGTGGAAGACGCCGCTGCCCCGATCATCGACGAACGATGTGAGAGGTCCCGTCGGCAGGTCGGGCACCTCGATCTCGAAGCGGTCCAAACCAGATATATATCCTGTAATTCTGTCTCCCGCCGCGCCATCGATTATATCGTTCTTCGAATAGACCAAGGTGTTGGTCGTGCCGCCGAGAGACAAAAAATCGGCGCCAGGCCCGCCGATGAGGCGATTGGCACCGTTGCTGCCGTAGAGTTCGTCGTCCCCCGCGCCGCCGTAGAGAGTGTCGTTTCCGTTGCCGCCGATGAGCCTGTCGTCGCCGTCTCCGCCATAGAGCGTGTTTTCCCAAGAGCCCCCGCGTATTTCGCTGCCCATATCGTTCGCATAGCCAGTGAAATTTCCGGAACCGTTGAAGATCACGATCTCGACGTGGCCCGGTACCGAATAGGTGTTCAGGGAAACATAGACCGTGTCCGTCCCACCACCCGCCAGCTCGATGACCGTATCGCCGGTATCGTCGACATAATAAATGTCGTTTCCGGCACCACCCTCCATGCGGTCGGCTCCGGTTCCTCCGTCGAGCGTGTCATCGCCAGCATTGCCGAAGAGGGTGTCGTTCCCGCCGAAACCCCGCAGAACGTTGTTGCCGTCGTTGCCGACTATCTCGTTGTCTTCGTCGTTGCCGTCACCGTCGAGGTCGGCGGCGCCCGTCAGATTCAAACGCTCGACATTTGCCGGCAGCGCATAGCTGATAGAGGCAATCACGGTGTCGTAGCCGCCCCCCGGTTTCTCATCGATGATTTGGGCTTTATCGTGCACGTAGTATGTGTCGTTACCGCTGAAATCGTATTCCGGCTCAGGCTCAGGCTCAGGCTCAGGCGCAAAAGGGTCCTTGCCCTTCACCAGATCTTGCAAGAACGCCGTGATGGTTTCGGCGTCAGGTATGCTGTCTCGTGACGCGTTTACCTGGGCAAGGAACTGCTGTGCGTATTGAATGGCAGGGTGGCCAGAATAAGCAGCGATTTCTTCGGGCGTTTCGAGCGCTGTAGTGAAGCGGTTGGCCGCTTCGATCTTGTTCTCCAAAATCTGGGCGTCTTCGCCTTGGGCGCCATTCATGATGTGGATGGCAATATCTTGGGCTGAAGCCTGCCCTGAGGTCATGAGATTAGAAAAAAACTGCAGCCCTTCGGGTTCTGGGTACCGGTTGAAGAGATCGCGGTAAATACGCGTGATCTGAAGAATGGGGTCGGTGAGGGAGAAACGCTGCAGGTACTCGGGCGATCCAGATAAGGCACCAACCGTGGATAGATCTGCACCATAATTCGTCGCCTCGTTAAAATAGGCGAGGCCAGCAGGATCTGCGGGGCGGCCGAACAGCGCAATATAGATGCCCTGAATTGAAATCATGGTTGTTGCCGCCTCGTCAGAATTTACGTGGCGAAACCATTGGTCGTGTAGCCCCGCATGTCAACAAGTTCAAATATTGGACGAATTAGACCATTAGCAAGGCGTAAACGAACTCACCTACACGCGGCAGGCAAAAGCGGATACAGCAGTTGAATTCGACGGATGATCGAGCAGAACGCTGAAACGCCACTACCGCATCATTGTTGCAGCAGAAGCCCCCTATGAGCAGAAAATTATTGGGTGTCTTAAGACGGCGATGAAGATACTGGCGACTTCGATGATCCGGTGATCCTGGCCACACATGGCGATGTGCCAGAAATGGGGTAGGGCGCAACAAAAAACCCCGCCGAAGCGGGTGAGTTAACGGAACGCCAGGCCTAGAGGTCCCTTGCGCATCCGAGGGGAAGAGAATTTAGAAATTAAATTCACGTGAATTCATAGGATATAAACGCAAATCAGCCTATATTCACTCTTGGCAGGCAAGCGCCGGAATTGCCCCGAGTTGTCGAGAGACAGCAGCACTCTTTGCAGTGTGGATCAGGGGGCCGGGGGCCTGCCGCTCTCATTTGAACGATAAGGCGAAGTCCAATTGCTTTTGCGGCATCGGATTTTGCATCGCCAGGGGAGTGAGGGTTAATCCGCAGTTCAGCGCACATCCTTGGTCTTTTATGAAGCGCGATCTGATCGCCTCCGCGTAGCCTGTCTCACAGTGACCGTAAATGCCTGGCTCAAAAGCATTGAATGTGGCGCTCGTAACGACGTCTGCAAGCTGCAAGCCAGCGCGCTTTTCATGGTTTTCCACTCTGATGTCGTCTGGGTCAAAAACGCTCCAATCAATGGACCGAAGCGGCTGTTTTACTTCTTTTCCATCCCTCATCAGGCGCAGGTATTGGTCGTGTCCCGGGACGTGGTGTAACTGAGGTGGTCAAGCCGCTCGCGAGCGCG
>JADGNE010000046.1 GCA_015234425.1 Devosia sp. | reverse complement strand
CCCGGCTGATGCCACCACTAAAGCACAGATCCTCCACACAAGCCGGGTGATGACGATAGAGCCGATGGGCAGGAGAACGGTTGGCAGTCGGGCAAAAGCCCCCCCCACCCTAGCGCCGCTACGGCCCGGAGGGCCTAAGCTTTGCTACCCTCCCCACATAGGGGGAGGGAGACTTCAGTGTTTGCGGGCACTATATGCCAAGGCCACGAGGGGTTGCCCGTCTGGTGCCCAAAAAGTTCAGAACGGATAGTGGATGTGCTCGGCGCCCTGGACGGTGATCCAGCGTAGGTCGGTGAATTCGGCGATGCCGGCTTTGCCGCCGAAGCGGCCGTAGCCGGAGGCTTTGACGCCGCCGAAGGGCATCTGGGCTTCGTCGTGGACGGTGGGGCCATTGACGTGGCAGATGCCGCTCTGGATGCGGCCGGCGACGGCCATGGCGCGGGTGACATCACGGCCGAAGACAGCGGCGGCAAGGCCATATTCAGTGTCGTTGGCCACACGGATGGCTTCATCAACGCCGCTGACGCGGGTGACCGCGACGATGGGGCCGAAGGTTTCCTCGTGGAAGATTTTCATCTCGGCGGTGACGTGATCGACCACCGTGGCTTCCATGATGGCGCCGTCAATGCCGCCGCCGGCGACGATCTTGGCGCCCTTGGCGACAGCGTCCTTGATGAGGCCATCAATGCGCTGGGCCGCCGACGCATCGACAAGGCATCCGAGCGGGGTGTTGTTTTCGCGTGGGTCGCCCGCCTTGAGGGTTTTGGCCTTGGCGGCGAGGGCTGAGACGAAGTCGTCGGCGATGGCGGCATCGACGACGATGCGCTCGGTCGACATGCAGATCTGGCCCTGGTTCATATAGGCGCCGAAGGCGGCGGCCGCGACGGCCTCATCGATATCCGCATCATCGAGGACGACGAAGGGCGCCTTGCCGCCGAGTTCGAGCAAAGCGGGTTTCAAATGGCGCGCCGAAAGTTCGGCGATGTGCCGGCCGACCTTGGTGGACCCGGTGAAATTGATCCGGCGCACGCCCGGATGGGCGATCAGCGCCTCGACCAGCTGGGGGGCATCGGTCGGCGCATTGGAGAGGACATTGAGCACGCCCTTGGGCAGGCCCGCCTCGACCAGCGCATCGGCAATGAGGCGATGGGTGCGCGGGCAGATTTCGCTCGACTTGAAGATGACGGTATTGCCGCAGGCGAGCGGGGTCGCGATGGCGCGGATGCCCAGGATCACTGGAGCGTTCCAGGGGGCGATGGAGAGCACGACGCCGGCGGCCTGGCGCACGCCATAGGCGGTCGAGCCGGGGCGATTGGAGGGAATGATCTCGCCGGTGATCTGGGTAGTGAGGCCAGCGGCTTCGCGCAGCATGTCGGCCGAGAGCATGACGTTGAAACCCGCCCAACCGGCCGTTGCGCCGGTTTCGGCGGCCATGGCGGCGATGATCTCTGGGCCCTTGGCTTCGAGCTTTTCGGCCGCAGCAAGGAGGATTTTGCGGCGGGCGCCGGGGCTGGTGCGGCTCCACTCGACAAAGGCGGCGGCGGCGACATCGGCAGCGCGGATGCCGTCTTCGACGCTTGCCGCGGCGGCCGTGGTCGCAATTTCTCCATCCAGCGGATTGCGCCGCTCGAAGCTGGCTCCTCCCGTCGCCTGAACGTCCTGATTGTCGATCAGCAGGCCGAGACTTGTCATGCGATAACCTCCGTTTGCATGGGTTCCGGCGCCGGGGGGCGGCGCGATGGGGCGGTAAGGGAGACAGAAAAATCGGCAATGGCAAGAGCGGTGCCGAGAGCGTGATCAGGCCCGCAAGCGCGCGGCGATATCGCGGACGATCTGCATCAGGCTGATGGCGGCAAGACCCGGCGGCGTGTCGGCGCGGGTGGTAAAACCAACGGGCCCAAGAGTTTCGCTGGTGTCGACCGGCAGCAGCGCCAATTGCCCATCAGCGACGTCGCGGGCGACGACCCCCTCGGAAATTATCCACACCGCCTCGGTGGCGCGGACATAGGAACGGCCAAAGGCATTGGAGATGGTTTCGACCTCATCGCGGAGGCTCGTGAGGCCATTGGCGCGCAAGAGGCGCTCGACCGAGGGGCGGATGACCGAGCCGGGCGTGGGCATCAGTACCTGAAAGGGCGCAATGCTGCGGAGGGTGAAATCGGGCTGATCCAGCAGGGGATGACCAGGTCGCACCGCCATGACGACGCGCTCGGAATAAAGATGCTCGAAGGAGAGGCCCAGCATGGCTTCGGGTTCGGCCATGCGGCCAATGACGAGATCGACGTCCCCGGTGCGCAGGCGCGTGAGGAGATAATCATTGGGGCCGGTGACGATGCGGGTGTGGACGCCTGAATGGTCGGCGGTGAAGGTCTGGACCGCCTCGGGCAGGATGCGGGCCGAGACGGTTGGCAGCGCGCCGACGCGGACAAGCGCGGTTTCGCCCCCGGTGCGGGCGGCATCCATACCCTGGCGAAGAGCGGCGATGGCGGTCGAGGCATAGCGATAAAAGATTTCGCCAAAGGCGGTGAGCTGGAGTTTGCGGCGGGCCCGATCAAAGAGCCGCGTGCCCAGAATGTCTTCCAGGTCCTGCACCGTCTTGGTGGCGGCGGGCTGGCTGATATTGAGCGCCGCGGCGGCGCGGACAACGCTGCGCTGGCGGGCGACTTCGAGAAAGCAGGCCAAATGGCGCAGTTTGATACGCGGATCGATCAGGCGCTCGGTCACTTCTTGCGACTTCCGGTTATTCAACCAGCCTCGAAGAGGCATAATTTCACATTTAGAATAACCACTGGGTTATAATCTGGCGAGCGTTTATCATTTTACCTCGGCCGGCGGACGGGCTTTAATCGGCCTGACGAGGGGTAGAACATGCTTTTTGCAGATATTGGCGGCGTGGTGCTGCATTACCGGGTCAGTGGACCAGCAGGGGCGCCTGTCGTGGCCTTGGCCAATTCGCTGGGCACGGATGGACGCATCTGGGACGGTGTGATCGCGCGGCTGGCCGAGACTTATCGCGTCATTTCCTATGACAAGCGCGGACACGGGCTGAGCGACGCGCCGGCGGGCGAGTATAGCCTCGATCAGCATGTGGATGATTTATCGGGGCTGCTCCACCATCTCGGTGTGGACGAGTTGGCGCTGGGCGGGGTTTCGGTCGGCGGGCTGATCGCGCAGGGATTTGCGCTGAAATATCCGGGGCGGCTCAAAGCTCTGGTGCTCTGTGACACGGCGCCGAAAGTCGGCGACGCCGCATTCTGGAATGCGCGACTGGAAAAAGTTCTGACCGAAGGGCTCGGGGCAATTGCCGAAGGGATTATGGAGCGCTGGTTCAGCCCCGGTTTCCGCGAAAATGAGCGCGTGGCGCTGGCCGGGTGGCGCAACATGTTCCTGCGCGCCGACGCCAAGGGCTATGCGGCCACCTGCGCGACGCTGCGCGATGCCGATCTGCGGAGCGAAATCGGAAAGATTTCGGTGCCGACGCTGGTGGTTGCGGGGGAAGATGACTTGGCAACGCCGCCCGATCTCGTGCGGGGCACGGCCGAGGCAATCCCCGGGGCGCGTTTCGTAAGCCTGCCGGGCGTAGGCCATATTCCTTCCATCGAGCGGCCGGCGGAGCTGGCAACGCTGATGGCCGATTTTTTCAAGGAGGCCGGTCATGGCTGACAAGACGCGGTTCGAGCAGGGCATGGAAACGCGCCGCTCGGTGCTGGGCGACGCCCATGTGGACCGGGCGGGCGCGCGGGCAACCCCGTTCGACACCGACTTCCAGAGTTTTATCACCGAAGGGGCCTGGGGCTCGGTGTGGTCGCGCCCGGGACTGACCAAGCGCGAGCGCTCGTTGATCACGCTGGCGCTGCTGGCCGCGGCTGGACATGACGAGGAAGTCGCCATGCATGTGCGGGCGACCGAGAATACCGGGGCGAGCCCGGATGACATCAAGGAAGCGCTGCTGCATGTGGCCGTTTATGCCGGGGTGCCGGCGGCCAATCGCGCCTTCCGCATCGCCAAGGAAGAACTGGCAAAGCGCAAGGAGGGCGCGCAATGAGTGGCATTATCCTGCCCGGAGAAGACGGGGCGCTCTACCAGCGCGACATGGCCTGGCATCCGCCCGCCAATACGCCCGGCTATAAGAGCACGACGTTTCGCGCGCCGCGCCATAGCCTGCTCTCGCTCGGGCCGACCAAGTCGGAGCTGACGGGACCGACCTTCGGGCATGAAAAGCTCGGGGCGCTCGACAATGATCTCATCCGCAATTTCAGCCAGGACGGCACCGAGGCTATCGGGCAGCGGATGATCGTCTATGGTCAGGTGCTGGACGAGAATGCGCGGCCGGTGCCCAATACGCTGGTCGAATTCTGGCAGGCCAATGCCGGTGGCCGCTATCGCCACAAGAAGGAAGGGTATCTGGCCGCACTCGACCCCAATTTCGGCGGGTTCGGGCGGGCGCTGACCGATGCCAACGGGTTCTATTCGTTCCGCACCGTCAAGCCGGGGGCCTATCCCTGGCCCAATGGCGGCAATGACTGGCGGCCGGCCCATATCCACTTCTCGGTCTTTGGCCACGCCTTTGCGCAGCGCCTGATCACCCAGATGTATTTCGAGGGCGACCCGATGATCTGGCAGTGCCCGATTGTGAGCACCGTGCCGGACAAGGCCGGGATAGAGCAGCTGATCGCCAAGCTCGACCGCCACAATACAACGCCGATGGATGCGCTGGCCTATCGCTTCGATATCGTGCTGCGCGGCCGCCGCTCGACCATGTTCGAGAACAAGATGGAGGGGAACTGATGTTGCACCCGACCCCGATCCTCAAGGAAACCCCGTCGCAGACCGCCGGGCCCTATGTGCATATCGGCATGACGCCGAATTTTGCCGAGCTGGGCGGCGTCTATGACGATCCCGGCAAGACCATGCTGACGCCCGACACCAAGGGCGAGCGCATCGACATCGTCTGCCGCGTCATTGATGGCAGCGGCGCGCCGGTGGCGGACGCGGTTGTCGAAATCTGGCAGGCCGATGGCGACGGCCAGTTTGCCGCCCCGACCACACGAAACTCCAACGCGGCGCCGGCCTTTACCGGCTGGGGACGCCAGCCGGCGAATGGCGATGGCATCTTGACGTTCGAGACGATCAAACCCGGCCGTGTGGAAGGACCGGACGGGAAGCTGCAGGCGCCCCATGTCAGCCTCTGGATCGTGGCGCGCGGGATCAATATCGGGCTGATGACACGGCTCTATTTTGGAGACGAAGCCGAAGCCAATGAGAGCGATTTTGTGCTCGGCAAGATCATGGACAAGCGCCGCCGCACGACACTGATCGCAAGGCGTGAAGAGGGAGCGGTGCCGAAATATGTGCTGGATGTCCATCTCCAGGGGGAGAAGGAGACGGTGTTTTTCGATTTTTGATTTGTTGGGTTTGGGGCTCTCGATACCCCCTCCTAGCCTCCCCCTGATAGGGGGAGGGACCGATCGAGTCTGCTGATCGGTCTGCGATCCACCGACACGCTCCTCCCCCTTCTGCAGGGGGAGGTTGGGTGGGGGTTGCCAGCAGCACGATTGCGAGGCTTGGATGACAAGCGAGCGCGCATAGACACTCTCTCTTACGGGACACCAAACAGCTCATGACCACATTGCTGTCGGCCCTTTGTGGCGATGATGAAATCGAGGCGCTGCTGGGCGATGAGCGGCAGCTGGCGGCGATGTTGGCGTTTGAGCGGGCGCTGGCCGAGGCGAGTGCGGATTGCGGGTTTATCGGCGCGGATGCGGCGGCCGCCATTGGCGCGGCTATTGAGGACTTTGAGCCCGAATGGGCAGGGCTTCAGGCCGGCATGGCGCGGGATGGGGTGGTGGTGCCGGCGCTGGTCAAGCAGTTGCGGGGCACAATCGCCGAGCCGCATGGGGCGGCGCTCCATCGCGGGGCAACCAGCCAGGATGCGATCGACACGGCGCTGATGGTGCAGCTGGCCGATGTATTCAGTGTTTACGAAAAGCGACTGAGCGGACTTCTCGACCAGTTGGAGGCGCTGGCAAAAGCCCATGGCGAGACAGCGTTGATGGCGCATACGCGCATGCAGGTGGCGCTGCCGACGACTTGGGGCGCCAAGATTGCCAGCTGGAGCGAACCGCTTGGCCGGCATCTGCGGGCGCTGGCGGCACTGCGGCGGAGCCTCCTCGTGGTGCAGTTGGGCGGGCCGGTTGGCGATGGCGGCAGCTTTGAGGGCCATGCCGAAGCCATTCGGGCCGGAATGGCGCAGCGACTGGGCCTGGGGATCGCGACACCCTGGCAGACGCAGCGCGATCCGATCGTGGCACTGGGCAGCGTGCTCGCACAGATCAGCGGGAGCCTCGGCAAGATCGGGGCCGATATTGCGCTTCTGGCGCAAAATGAAGTCGCGGCAGTCAAGCTCGCGGGCGGCGGCGGCTCGTCGGCGATGGCCCATAAGTCCAACCCGGTAAACGCCGAAGTGCTGGTGGCGCTGGCGCGGTATAATGCCGGCTTGTCGGGTATTCTGGGGCAGGCACAGGTGCATGAATATGAGCGTTCGGGATCGGCCTGGACGCTCGAATGGCTGACGATGCCGCCGATGCTGATCAGCTGCGGGGCGAGCCTGCGGCTCGGGCAAGCGGTGCTCGGCCAGCTGCGCATCGGCTGAGTCACAGGGCCGCATGGGGGCCGACAGGGACCGTTTTCCTTGACCTTCACCCCCCATTTCGCCATCAAGGGGCCCAGATTGGGGCGTATTCGCCCGAGATTACTGCCGTCGACAAGGAATTTTCGCATGCGGGCACGAGTGACAGGCCTAGCGGCAACCATGGCCATGGCCGTCGTGATCTCTGGTTGTTCCATGGCGGCGCTGAAGCCCCTGCCCGGTAACAAGCAGGCGGCGATCCCGGCGACGAGTGCCATCGAAACCCTCGCCGCGGCAGCGACGCCTGAAGGCCACGTGCCCAAGGCCAATGCCGTGCCGCGCGCCAATCCCGAAACCCTGCTCGGCTTTGCGCAGAGCGAACGCGGCTCGCTCGACGGGCTTATTTCTCACTATTCCAGCGTCTATAATGTGCCCGAGAGCCTCGTGCGCCGGGTGATCGTGCGCGAGAGCAATTACAATCCGGCAGCACGCAACGGGCCTTATTACGGGCTGATGCAGATCAGCCACGCCACCGCGCGCGGCATGGGCTATTCGGGTGAGGCCGCAGGCCTTCTCGATGCCGAAACCAATCTGCGTTATGCGGTGCGCTATCTGGCCGGGGCCTATATCACGGCCGGCGGCAACCACGATCGCTCGGTGCAGTTTTATGCGCGCGGCTATTATTATGACGCCAAGCGCCTGGGGCTCCTGCAGAAGACCGGGTTGCGCTAGGGCGGAAGAACCCCCTCCTAACCTCCCCCTGAAGGAGGGGGAGGGATTGGCCGGTGGCTCTCATATAGTACGGCATACTCGATGGGTTCCTCCCCCTCCTTCAGGGGGAGGTTAGGTGGGGGTAAGCACGCCTCTGATTTTCAAACGACGTCGAGGCTCACCTCAAACCCGTTGCGGCTGACTTCGCTGTAGGGGCAGATGATGTGGGCGCGCTGGACGATGTCTTCGACCTTTTCCCGATCCAGCCCCGGCACGTCGATCTTGAGCGCGGCCTGGATCCAGAACCCTTCGCCATCCGGCCTGTCGCGGAAACTGACCTCGGCGGTCACTTTTGCATCGTCGGGGATCTTGTCGCCGCTCTTGCGGGCGGCAGCCTTCATGGCGCCGAGGAAGCAGGCGGAGTAGCCGACGGCAAAGAGCTGTTCGGGATTGGTGCCGCGCGCGCCATCACCGCCCATTTCCTTGGGCGTCGTCAGGGTGACATCGAGCACGCCATCATCGGTAGCGCCGTGGCCGGAGCGACCGCCAGTCGAGGTGGCGCGCGCCGTGTACATGATCTTGGTCATCAGGCTTCTCCTTGGGTTTATGATTGGGTAACCACGCAGTCTATCGGGCCGGTTCCGTCACAAAGCCGCCAGCTCTATCGGACAGAGAGAAGACCACGATGCGGCAATGATCGAAAGGGCGGTTTTTAATGAGGACGAAGTGGATCTGGCTGCTCATGGGCCTGGTGGTGGGGCTGGGGCCGAGCGCGCCAGCAATGGCGCGGGATATCTGCACGCTCATTGCCGATGCAGGTTCGCGCGCAATCCTCGTTGAGGAGGGGGACTGCCATTCCCCGGTGACCCCGGCCTCGACCTTCAAGCTGCCCCTGGCGTTGATGGCTTTTGAAGACGGGATCATCACCTCGCCGACCACGCCGAAGCTGCCGTTCAAGGAGGGCTATGCCGATTGGGGCGGTGAGGCGTGGCAGCAGGACACGACCCCTGCCCTCTGGATGAAGAATTCCACGGTATGGTATTCCCAGGTCCTGGCAAAGACGATGGGGCCGGAAAAACTGACCGCCTATGGCCGCGCCTTTGGCTATGGCAATGCCGATTTTTCCGGGGACCCGGGAAAGAACAACGGGCTGGAACGATCCTGGATTTCGTCCTCGCTCAAGATTTCGCCGCTCGAGCAGGCCGGTTTCATCGCAGCGCTGGTGAATGGCAGCCTTCCGGTGTCGCGGCAGTCGCGGGTTGGCGCGATGGCACTGGTCGAGGTGGCGGGCACGGTGGATGGCTGGGAGATTTCGGGCAAGACCGGATCGGCTTATCCGCGCCGGGCGGACGGCAATTTTGATCGCACGCGCGGCTGGGGCTGGTTTGTGGGCTGGGCCGAAAAGGGTGGTCGCACGCTGGTGTTTGCGCGGCTGGCGCAGGATGAGGCGCGCAATTCCATATCCGGCGGGCTGCGGGCGCGCGATAGCCTGGTCAAACAGTGGCCAGAGTTGCTGCGCGCGGCAGGGCTTTAAGCGCTGGCAGCGAGCTCTGCCGGCGCCATCAGAGCTGCAATTTCAGCCCAGCGGGCGCGAAAAGCGTTGACGCAGACGGGATCGAAATGCGTGCCGGAGCAGTGAAGGATCTCCGCATAGGCCTTGGCAAGCGGCCAGGCCTTTTTATAGGGGCGCTCGGAGCAGAGGGCGTCAAAGACATCGGCCAGCGCGACGATGCGCGCTTCGATGGGAATATCGGTGCCGGAGAGGCGGTCGGGATAGCCGGTACCGTCCCATTTTTCGTGATGGCTTTGGGCGATCAGCTCGGCGGTGCGGATGAGATCGCTGTCGCCGTTTTCGAGGATGCGGGCGCCAATGGCGACATGCTCGCGCATGATGGCCAGTTCCTCGGGCGTGAGCTTGCCGGGCTTGGAGAGAATGGCATCGGCAATGCCGATCTTGCCGATATCGTGGAGCGGGGCGGCTAGATAAATGGTGCGGCACCGCTGGGCATCGAGCCCGACGCCTTCGGCGATGATCTGGCTGATGCGGGCGACGCGCGAGACATGCTCGCCGGTATCGCCGTCGCGATATTCAATGGCGCGGGCGAGGCGCCAGATGATCTCTTCCTCCCGCTCATGCAGATGAGCTGTAGCCGCTTCGACCTCGCGAGCGAGACGTTCAGCGTGGCTGGCCAATTCGAGCTGGGCGCCGCGCAGGGCCAGCAGATTGGTGACCCGCGCCTGCAGCTCGATGGGATCGAAGGGTTTTGTCAGAAAATCATTCGCGCCGGACTGGATCGCCTCGATGCGCACCTGCTTGTCGATATCGGAGGTGACCATGATGATGGGCACGCTGCGATAGGTGAGGCGCTGGCGCAGGGCGGCGGTGAACTCCATGCCATCCATGTCGGGCATGATGTGATCAACGAGGACGAGATCGAATTGTTCGGCCTCGGCGCGGGCGAGCGCTTCGCGCGGATTGAGGCAGAGTTCGACATTGTCCGAGACGGACTGGCGGATGATCGCGCCAAGCATGGCCAGACTCGATCTGGAATCGTCGACAATCAATAAACGCACGTCCCGGCCCCCCGGCAGAACTCTCCGCCGAGACCCTATGGGGGAAGCTCTTAGTCGGAGCTTAACAGGAAGGCCGATCTTGTCTCGGAACTGATCAATTCGCCTTTCCTACTGTCGGTCCTCAGAAAATTTATTGGCCACGATGGAATCCGGCTTCATTTCGATGGAGAAGCCGGGGCGCTCGGGCGGCATGTAGGCGGCGTTCCTGATAATGCAGGGATCAAGGAAATGCTCGTGCAGGTGATCGACATATTCGATCACCCGGCCGGTCTTGGTGCCGGAGACGGCGATATAGTCGATCATCGAGAGATGCTGGACATATTCGCAGAGGCCGACGCCGCCAGCATGGGGCCAAACCGGCTTGTTATACTTGGCGGCCATGAGCAGGACGGAGAGCACTTCGTTGAGCCCGCCGATGCGGCAGGCGTCGATCTGGACGATGTCGATGGCATCGCGGGTGATGAACTGTTTGAAGAGAATGCGGTTCTGGCACATTTCGCCGGTGGCGACTTTGACCGGGGCAATGGCATCGCGGATTTTTCGGTGGCCTTCCACGTCGTCGGGACTGGTCGGCTCTTCGATGAAAAACGGATTGAAGCGCTTGAACTGGTTGACCCAGTCAATGGCCTGATCGACCTCCCAGACCTGGTTGGCGTCGATCATCAGATAGCGTTCCGGGCCCATGATGGAGCGGACGATGTCGAGGCGGCGGATATCGTCCTCGAGGTCGCGGCCGACCTTCATCTTGATATGGGTAAAGCCTGCGGCCACCGCCTCATTGGCGAGGCGGATGAGCTTTTCATTGGAATAGCCGAGCCAGCCGGCCGAGGTGGTGTAGCAGGCATAGCCCTCGGCGCGCAGAGTGGCGATGCGTTCGGCCTTGCCCGGTTCGGCGGCGCGGAAAATGGCGAGGGCTTCCTCGGGCGTGATGGCGTCGGTGAGGTAGCGGAAATCGATGATGGAAACGAGCTGTTCGGGGCTCATTTCGCTGACATAGAGCCAGACAGGTTTGCCGGCCCGCTTGGCGAGAAGATCCCAGACAGCGTTGACCACCGCGCCGGTCGCCAGATGCATGGCGCCCTTGTCGGGGCCGATCCAGCGCAGCTGGCTATCGCCCGTCATGTGGCGCCAGAAGCGGCCGGGATTTTCCGCGATCCAATTGAGATCAAGGTTCTTCACCCGATCGGCGAGGGCATTGATGGCGGCACAGACGACTTCATTGCCCCGACCGATGGTGAAGGTGAGACCATGGCCTTCGAGGTCACCATCCGTGCCGAGGATGACATAGGCGGCGGAATAGTCGGGGTCTGGGTTCATCGCATCGGACCCGTCGAGCGAGGCCGAGGTGGGGAAGCGCAGGTCGTGGGTTTTGAGCGATGTGATCTTCATTTTCCAACTCTCCCAAAGGCCCCTCACCCGCCGCTTTGCGGCGACCTCTCCCCCAAGGGAGAGGCGGGGCATCGCGCGCGACTGACGTGTCGGCTCCATCGTCCCCTCTCCCTTGGGGGAGAGGGATAGGGTGAGGGGGCCTTACCCCGGCAGAAAGCCTCAGCCCGTCCAGCCGCCGTCGATGATGTGGACCTGGCCGGTGGTGTAGGTGGCGCCGGCGAGATAGACGGCGAGGTCGGCGACCTCCTCGGGCTGGGCGATGCGGCCGATGGGCTGGCGGGCGATGAAGGATTTTTTCGCCGCCTCGAAATCGCCGGTGGCGTGCCAGCGCTCATGCAGGCTCGGGCTTTCGACCGTGCCCGGGGCAATGGCGTTGATGCGGATGTTGTGGGCGACGTAATCGGCGGCGACGGATTTGGTCAGCCCGATGACGGCAGCCTTGGAGATGGAATAGGCGGCGCGGTTTGGCACGCCCTTCACCGAGGAAGCGACCGTGGCCATGTTGATGATGGCGCCATCGCGGCGCTCGATCATTTGCGGCAGCACGGCACGAATGGTGCGGATCTGCGCCCGGACGTTGAGATCGAGCGCGAAGTCGAGATCGGCATCGCTCATTTCGAGAATGGCACCGCTGTGCACGACGCCGGCGCAATTGAAGAGCACATCGATGTGGCCGATCTCGGCGATTGCGGCGGTGACATCCTCATTGGAGAGCACGTTGAGGACGCGCGTGGTGATGCCGGGCGTACCTTCGAGCTCGGCGAGCTTGGCCGCATTGATGTCGGTGGCAATGACCTGCGCGCCAGCACGGGCGAAGGCGAGGGCCGAAGCCTGCCCGATCCCCTGGGCAGCTGCGGTGATAACAACGATTTTTCCGGCAAGGTCAGACATTTTGGTCTTTCGGTATTTTTGATCTTCCATGCCATGCCCGCGTCGGGATGGCAGTCGGGAGAGGGTTCGAGATCATGGCTCATGTCACCCCCTCCCAACCTCCCCCTGCGCGGGGGGAGGTACAGTGCAGTGGGTGTGGCTCAATCGTGCCACACCTCAGGCCTCAGTCGTAGAGCACGGCTGCGATTTCGGGGGCGTCCATATTGGTCGCATCGAACCAGGCAAAGCCGGAGTCGATGATCTTAGGCAGTTCTTCGCCGTTGAGCGCGCCGATGGCGGCCTTGACGGTTTCGTAGCCGATGCCGACCGGGTTCTGGGTGATGGCGCCGGCCATGACGCCGGAGGTGATCATGCCCTTCTGGGCGGCACCGCTATCGAAGCCGATGACGACGATTTCCGAGCCCAGTTCGGTCTTGCCATTGGCGACACCGATGGCCGAGCCTTCATTGGCGCCGAAAATGCCCTTGAGATCGGGATTGGCGAGCAGGATCGACTTGGTGATTTCGGTCGACTGCAGCTGGTCGCCACCACCATACTGGACGGTGACCACTTCGATATTGGGATAGGCTTCCTTGATGCGATTGACGAAGCCATCGACGCGGTCGATGCCGGTGCGGCTGGTCTGGTCGTGGGCGACCACGGCGACCTTGCCTTCGCCGCCGATCAGCTCGGCCATCTTGTCGGCTGCAAGCGCGGCCGCCGCGACGTTATCAGTGGTGACCGTGGTGAGCGGGATGTCGCTGTCAACGCCACTATCGAAGGCGATGATCGGGATATCGGAGCTCTGGGCCTGTTGCAGCAGCGGGGTTGCGGCCTGGCTGTCGAGCGCGGCAAAGCCGATGGCGTCGGGCTGGCGCGAGAGGGCCGCGGCCAGCATGTCCATCTGACGGTCGACCTGGGTCTCGGTATCGGGGCCTTCGAAGGTCACATTGGCGTTGAACTCGGCAGCGGCCTTGTCGGCACCGGCCTTCACGGCCTGCCAGAACTGGTGCTGAAAACCCTTCGAGATGAGGGCAATGTCATATTTGTCCTGGGCGTGCACGGCGCCAGAAGTGGCGGCCAACATGGCCACGGCACTGAGTGCGCCGAGCAGGGTACGACGGTTGAGCATGGTTTTCCTCCCAAATGCTGCGGTGATTTTTGCGGGCATTTTTGTCTGCCTCTTGTTGGCGCGGAATGCGCGGATGGATTTTTCTTGAGGCGCTAAAGGGCGCGGCGCCGCAAGATATCGGCGTAGACGGCCAGGATGATGATCGTGCCGGTAACAACGGTCTGCCATTCCTGGGCGACGGAAAGGATGCGCAGGCCATTGGCCAGCACGGAGATGATAAGCGCGCCGATCAGCGTGCCAAGCACGGTGCCGCGCCCGCCCGAGAGCGAGGTGCCGCCGATGACGACAGCGGCGATGGCGTCGAGCTCATAGCCCTGGCCGAGCGCCGGCTGGGCCGAATTGAGGCGCGAGGCGATGAGGAGGCCCGCGACGCCACAGATGGCCCCGGCGGTGGAATAGACCGCGATCTTCCAGCGATCGATATTGACGCCGGAGAGGCGCACCGCCTCCTCATTGGAGCCAAGGGCAAAGGTGTAGCGGCCCAGCGCGGTCTTGGAGAGCACGAAGGCGGCGAGCAGCGCGACGGCGAAGAGGATGACCACGCCATTGGGAATGGGCAGGGCCGGAATGAGGGTGCCGACGATGGAGCCCTGGGCGATCTGGGTGAAGCCGGGCGTGTCATTGAAATAGATCGGGCGCGTGCCGGAGATGACCAGCGACAGGCCCTTGAGGATCAGCATCATGCCCAGAGTGGCGATGAAGGGCGGCACCTTGAGCTTGGCGACGATGACGCCCGAAATGGTGCCGCAGAAGGCGCCGGCGAGGATGGCCCCGACCACGCCGACCGGCAGGGGCAGGCCCAGATAGGTCAGGAGCACGCCGGTGATCACGGCGCAGAAGGTCATGAGCGTGCCGACCGAAAGGTCGATGCCGCCGGTGATGATGACCAGGGTTGCGGCAATGGCGAGAACGCCATTGACGGAGGTAGCCTGCAGGATCGCCAGAACGTTCTGGGTCTGCATGAAATTGGGCGAGGCCAGGGAGAAGACCACGATGAGGGCGATCAGCCCGGAAAAGGCCAGCAGCCGGTGAAAGGCACCGGAAATGCGGGGGCCGGATTTTTCAGCTGCGGGGGCGGTGGTGTCGGTCATGGATTGGTCCCCTGAACTTGGCAGGAAAGATACCCCCACCCTTGATCCCTCCCCACAAGGGGGAGGGAGACGATGAACATCGGCGTCGGTGCTGGCGCCTCCCTCCCCTTGATGGGGAGGGACTTTGGGTGGGGTGGCGTCAGGAACACCGGCCGTGAACGCTCACCCCGCATGGCGCACCTGCATGGCGGGGTCGCGGAGGGTGGCGAGGTGCATGATTTCTTCCTGGCTGGCGCCGCCGGGCAGGATGCCGGTGAGGCGGCCTTCGCACATGACCGCGATGCGGTGGGAGAGGCGCAGGATCTCGGGCAGTTCGGAGGAGATGACGATGATGGCCTTGCCCTCGGCGGCGAGGGCATTGAGAAGCTTATAGATCTCGGACTTGGCGCCAACGTCGATGCCGCGGGTGGGTTCGTCGAAGATCAGGATATCGCAGTCGCGCAGCAGCCATTTGGCAATGACGACCTTCTGCTGGTTGCCGCCGGAAAGGAGGCGCGCTTCCTGCGTATCGGACGGGGTCTTGATCGAAAGCTGGCGGATATATTTCTGGGCCGCATCGCGCATGCCGGTCTCGTTGAGCACGCCGGCAGGGCCGGTGAAACGTTCCAGGCTGGGGAGGGCGATGTTGTTGCGAACATCAAGGCCGGTGGCGAGGCCGAAATGCTTGCGGTCCTCGGAGAGATAACCGATGCCGAAGGCCACTGCGTCCCGGGGTGAAGAGATGCCGACGCGCTTGCCATGAACCCAGATCTCGCCGCTCTCGCGCCGGTCGGCCCCGAAAATGGCGCGGGCGACTTCGGTGCGTCCTGCCCCCATCAGCCCGGCAAAGCCGAAGATCTCGCCCTTGCGCACCGAAAAGCTGACATCGCGGATTTCGCGGCCGCGATTGAGATGGCGCACTTCGAGCGCGACAGGCGCGTCGGCGGTGTTGGGGATGGAGAGGGTCTCGTGGCTGAGCGTGCGGCCCACCATCATGGAAATGATGGTGTCGATGGGCGTTTCGGCGGCCGGCACGGTGCCGACATATTCGCCGTCGCGCATGATGGTGACGCGGTCGGAGATGCGTTTGATCTCGTCCATCTTGTGGGAGATGTAGACGATGCCCACGCCCTCGGCCTTGAGGCGGTTGATGATGGCGAAAAGCTCGGCGATCTCGGCGTCGTTGAGGGCCGCCGTTGGCTCATCCATGATGAGGACGCGGCTTTTATGGGAGAGCGCCTTGGCGATCTCGACCATCTGCTGCTTGGCAATGGTGAGGGTTTCCACCTTTACCGTGGGTTCGAGATTGAGGTTCATCGATCGGAAGATCGCCGCGGCATCAGCATTGAGCTGGCGCTCGTCGAGGAGGCCGAAGCGGCGCGGTTCGCGGCCGATGAAAATGTTCTGCGCGGCGGTGAGGTCGCGCATCAGGGCCAGTTCCTGATGGATGATGCCGATGCCCAGATGCTGGGCCTCGCGCGGCGAGGTGATTTCCACGGGCTGGCCATCCAGCAGGATCGTGCCGGCATCGCGCTCGTAGACGCCCGAGAGCACTTTCATCAGCGTCGATTTGCCGGCGCCGTTCTCGCCCATCAGGGCATGAACCTCACCGGCCACGAGATCGAAGCGGGCACGGGAGAGGGCACGGACCCCGGGGAAGGTCTTGTCGATATCGGTCATGTCGACAAGCGGGGTGGCGCGCGCGGCACCATCCGGCAGGCTGGAAACCATGTGACGTCCTCCCACTGGCCGGACTGCTCTGATGGCGGTGCTCGGCAAGCGGCATGAGCTAAGTCCAAGTCTGCCAAGCTGTCAAGTGGTCAGACCAGTGGACAGGGTTCGGTACCGGCGCTATGACTCGAACACAGTCAGCGGCGCGTTCCGGCCGCGGGGGAATGATGAAACTACAGGCCGTCTCCAACCGAAAACTCTACCTGCAGATCGCCGACCAGATCCGCGACCAGATCACTGCGGGCGCGGCGGCGCCCGGCAAGCAATTGCCCTCGGAGCGCGATCTGGCCGCCAGCCTTGGCGTGTCGCGACCCACATTGCGCGAGGCGCTGATTGCGCTGGAGGTAGCTGGACTGGTGGAGGTGCGCGTCGGCGTCGGCGCCTTTGTGCGCGGGCCACAATCTCCCGGCGACGGCCTGCCCGAGCAGAGCCATTCACCTGTCGAGATCATGGCCGTGCGCCGCATGCTGGAGCCGGAAGCGGCGGCGCTGGCGGCACAGTCGATTGCCCCGGAAGGGCTGGCGCGGCTCGCCGAAGTGCTGGGGCACATGCAGGCAGATGCCGACCAGGACCGATGGTCGTCCGAATGGGACCGGACGCTGCACCTGGCCATTGCCGAGGGCGCGGGCAATTCCATGCTGCGGGAAATCCTCGACATTCTGTGGAACTCGCGCTCCGAAGAGGTCGACAAGCGGTTTCACGACCATCTGGCGACGATTTCCGAGGTGCGCCAGCAGATCATGGAAGATCATCGCGCCATTGTCGCCGCCATCGTGCAGCGGGATGGCGAGGCGGCACGGGCGGCCATGGCCGCCCATCTCGACTACGTCAGCGCCGCGATGCTTAACACCTGGGAATAGGGCTCAGCCGGCGCGCAGGTCGATCAGGATCTTTGTGAAGGCGCCGGGATCGGCGTCCCAGGCGGCGAGCGCAGCGGGGGCTTGGTCGAGCGAGGCGACGCGCGAGACGATGAGGTCGCCGGCACCGGGATTGGCCTTGAGACAATCGATCACGTCAGAAAAATCCTGCGGCAGGGCGTTGCGCGAGCCGCGGATGTCGATCTCCTTGGTGATGAAGGTCTTGGTGTCATAGGCAATCGGCGCCTTGGCGTAGCCGATATAGACGACGCGGCCAGTGGTGACGACCATGTCGACCGCCTGAAGGAAGGTCGCTTCTGCGCCGACGGCTTCAATCACCACGTCGGGGCCTTCGCCGGTCAGCGCGGTGACGGCAGCGCGGACGTCGCCTTTGGCGTTGATGGTCTCGTGGGCGCCGAGCTTTTTGGCAACCGCGAGCTTGGCGTCGCTGAGATCGACGGCGATGACGCGCGCGCCGGCCCGCAGGGCGCCGAGGAGAACGCCGAGGCCGATCATGCCGCAACCCAGAACGACGACGGTTTCGCCCGGTTGCAGCCCGGAGCGGCGCACGGCGTGAAAGCCGACCGCGCAAGGTTCGATCAGCGCAAGATCGCGCAGGGGCAGATCATCCACGGGCAGGATTTTTGCGGCGGGCACGGTGATCCGCCCGGTCATTGCGCCCTCGCGCTGGACGCCCATGGTCTGATTGTTGACGCAGGCATTGGGGCGGCCGGTGGTGCAGGCGCGGCAGGTGCCGCAATTGAAATAGGGAATGACCGTCACAGTCTGGCCAGCGGTAAAATCCGTGACGCCATCGCCGAGAGCCGCGATGGTGCCGGCGATTTCGTGGCCCGGCACGCGCGGATAGCTCACCAGCGGATTGAGACCGCGATAGGAGGTGAGGTCCGAACCGCAATAGCCGACATAGGCAATATCGATGGCCACTTCGCCGGCCTGAGGGCTCGGCATCGCCATTTCGGTGAGGGTGGCCTCGCCGGGGCGCAAAATGGTGAGGGCTTGCATGATCGTCTCCTGAGCGCCGCAGCGCTGCCCCTATCTTCCATACATGAAGGGTGACAGCAACGCTGTCGAAGCGATAAACAGCAGGAAAGCGATGAAGGGAATGCGGACATGAAAACTGATTTGCCAACGCGCCCGCTGGGCAAGACCGGCCTCGACATCACCCGTGTGGGGATCGGCGCCTGGGCCATGGGCGGCAATATGTGGGGCCCGCAGGACGATGCGGAGTCCGACGCCGCCATCCGTCACGCCATCGAGCTGGGCATCAACTGGATCGACACGGCAGCGGTCTATGGCAATGGCCATTCGGAAGAAGTGATCGGCCAGACGCTGCGGAAACTGCCGGCCGACAGGCGTCCGCTGGTGTTCACCAAGGGCGGGATCGTGCGCGACAGCGAAGGCAAGAACCCGCGCCGGCTGGGGGAGCGCAATCATCTGCGCGGAGAGCTGGAAAATTCGCTCAAGCGACTGGGGGTGGAGACAATCGACCTCTACCAGATGCACTGGCCATCCGACGACGTTGCGCTCGAGGACTATTGGGGCACGCTGCTCGCGCTCAAGGCCGAGGGCAAGGTGCGCCATGTGGGCCTGTCCAACCACAATGTCGAGCAATTGGCGCGGGCGGAAGCCATGGGCCATGTCGAGACGCTGCAGCCGCCCTTTTCGATGATCAAGCGGCAGACTGCGGCCGAAATCCTGCCCTGGTGCCACCAGCATGGCACGGGCGTGATCTGCTACAGCCCCATGCAGGCGGGGCTGCTCACCGGCACATTCACCGCCGAGCGCGCGGCGAATTTGACGGAAAATGACTGGCGTCGGGAGAGCCCCGAATTCCAGGGCGATGCGCTCAAGGCCAATCTGGCGCTCGCCGACAGCCTCAAGCCGATCGCGCAAAAGCACGGCACCAGCGTTTCGAGCGTGGCGCTGGCCTGGGTGCTGGCCTGGCCGGGCCTGACCGGCGCCATCGTCGGGGCGCGCTCGCCGGCGCAGGTGGACGGCTGGATCGATGCCGCCAGACTTGAACTGGATGCCGACGATCTCGCAATGATCGCGCAAGCAATCGAGCGCAATGGTGCCGGTGCGGGTCCGTCGCGACCAGCATAACGCACGGCGCTTTTGCCGCATTCCCATGTGCCGGGCTGACTAAAAAACCAGCCCGGCGTTCGACATGACTAAAAAAAACGCCCCTTGCGCATCTGGGACGAAATTCCGACTTGCGCATTTGCGCTTGTGCAGCGAAAAGCAGTTATGCGTTCTTCTTGAACGTCAAGCTCCCGATCATAGCCCTAGAGGTCTTTAAACGCGCTGATGACGCCATCCGTCTTGTTGCTCTTCGTCGTGCTCGTGCCCTTCCTGGCCAGTGTATTGGCCGCAGCCCTGCCTTCGAACGCGCGCAATGCGGAAGCCTGGCTTGCCGGCGCCGTGGCCGTTTTCGGTCTTGGCTCCATGATCTGGCTGTTCCCGCAGCTGGCTGACGGGGCGGTGATCCGGCACGAAGTGGCATGGCTGCCCTCGATGGGGCTCAACCTCGTCTTCCGGCTCGACGGCTTCTCCTGGCTCTTTGGCATTCTCATCACCGGCGTTGGCTTCCTGGTCGTGCTCTATGCACGCTATTACATGTCGCCCAAGGACCCGGTGCCGCGCTTTTTCGCGTTTTTCCTGGCGTTCATGGGCTCCATGCTCGGCCTCGTGCTCTCGGGCAACATCATCCAGCTGGTGGTGTTCTGGGAGCTGACCAGCATCTTCTCCTTCCTGCTGATCGGCTACTGGTTCCATCTCTCGCAAGCGCGCGACGGCGCCCGTATGGCGCTGACCGTTACCGGTCTGGGTGGTCTTGGCCTGCTCGTCGGCATGCTGATCGTGGGCCATATCGTTGGCTCCTATGATCTCGACGTAGTGCTCAATTCGGGCGATCTCATTCGCAACAGCGATCTCTACCTGCCCGCGCTCGGCTTCGTGCTGCTCGGTGCGCTGACCAAGAGCGCGCAGTTCCCGTTCCACTTCTGGCTGCCCAATGCGATGGCGGCGCCGACCCCGGTTTCGGCTTATCTGCACTCGGCGACCATGGTGAAGGCAGGCGTCTTCCTGCTGGTGCGGTTCTGGCCGGTGATGGCCGGCACGGACGCCTGGTTCTGGATTGTCACCTGCGCCGGCATGGCGACGCTGATCTTTGGCGCCTATGCGGCCATTTTCCAGACCGACCTCAAGGGTCTGCTGGCCTATTCGACCATTTCCCACCTCGGGCTGATCACCACGCTTCTGGGCATGTCGAGCCCGCTGGCGGCAGTGGCGGCGATCTTCCACATTGCCAACCACGCGACCTTCAAGGCCTCGCTGTTCATGGCGGCCGGCATTATCGACCACGAGACGGGTACGCGCGACATCAGGCGACTGAGCGGGCTCTTCCGGTTCATGCCGTTTACCGCCACCCTCGCCATGGTGGCGAGCGCGGCCATGGCCGGCGTGCCGCTGCTCAACGGCTTCCTCTCCAAGGAAATGTTCTTTGCCGAGACGGCTGTGCGCGATGCCAATCCGTTCGTGAACATCGCCCTGCCCGTTGGTGCGACCATCGCCGGCATCTTTGCCGTGGTCTATTCGCTGCGCTTCGTGCATGGCGTCTTCTTCGGCCCGGCGCCGGAAGGGCTCGACAAGGAGCCGCACGAGCCGCCCGCGCTGATGCGCCGCCCGATCGAAATTCTCGTCCTGCTCTGCCTTCTGGTCGGCACCATTCCGGGCATCACCATGGGGCCCTATCTGGCCGCCGCCGTGCTCTCGGTTCTGGGTCCCGACGTTCCCTATTATTCGCTCTCGATCTGGCACGGCTGGAACCTGGCGCTGTTCATGAGCCTTCTGGCGCTGGTCGGCGGCGCCCTGCTCTACTGGGCGCTCTATCGCTATCTTAACAAGGGCATTGATGGTCCGCCGCTGATCCGCCAGCTCAAGGGCCAGCGCATCTTCGAGCGCATCATGCTCACCGTCACCTCCAAATGGGCACGAGCCCTCGAAAGCGCGCTCGGCACCCGCCGGCTGCAGCCGCAGCTGATGCTGCTGTTCGCACTGGCTACGATTGCCGCCGGCGTGGCGCTGATGGGCGGCATGGGCGAGATCTCGTTCTCGTTTGATGGCGTCGATCCGGCCTTTGCCATGATCTGGGTGATCGGCATCATCTGCGCGGTGATGGCTGCAAACCAGGCCAAGTTCCATCGCCTGGTTTCGCTCGTCCTGCTCGGCGGCACCGGCCTTGTGGTGTGCCTCACCTTCGTGTGGTTCTCCGCCCCGGATCTGGCCGTGACGCAGCTCCTCGTTGAGATCGTCACCACCGTGCTGATCCTGCTCGGCCTGCGCTGGCTGCCCAAGCGGGTGGAAAAGCACACCGACGAGGCGCTGCTGATGCGGGCGCAATTGCGCCGCTATCGCGATCTGACCATTGCCATCGCCGCCGGCCTTGGCCTCGGGTTTACGGCCTATGCGGTTATGACGCGCCAGCTGCCCGAGGGGATTTCCGAGTTCTTCCTCGAAAACGCCTATACGCTGGGTGGCGGCACCAATGTCGTCAACGTCATGCTGGTGGACTTCCGCGCCTTCGATACGCTGGGCGAAATCACCGTGCTCGGCATTGTGGCGCTGACGATCTTTGCGCTCCTCCGCCGCTTCCGTCCGGCCGCTGATAGCGTCGGCAAGCCCGAGCAGCAGAAGATCCAAGCCGCTTTCGACGACAAACAGCCCGAGCGCGAAGTCGGTGACACGGTGCGCGAATATCTGATGATCCCGGCGGTGATGATGAACTGGATGTTCCCGGTCATCATCGTGCTTGCGGCCTACCTCTTCCTGCGCGGGCACGACCAGCCCGGCGGCGGCTTTGCGGCCGGTATCGTGATGTCGATCGGCTTTATCCTGCAATATATGGCCGGCGGCACCCGCTGGACCGAAGAGCGACTGCGCATACTGCCGCTCAAGTGGATCGGCTTTGGCCTTGTCATCGCCGTGGCGATCGGCATCGTGCCGCAGATCATGGGCTATCCGTTCATGACCACGGGCTTCCAGTATGCGGATATCCCGTTCATCGGGAAGGTCCCGATGGCGAGCGCGCTGATCTTTGATCTCGGCGTGTTCGTGCTCGTGCTGGGCGCAACAGTGCTCATGCTCATCGCGCTGGCGCACCAATCGGTCCGCTCGCCCAAGGCCGCCCGCATGCCCGCGCCCCCGGTACGGGAAGTGGAAGTGTCGGCTGACGCACCGGTGGAGAAGCCCTGATGGAACTCGTACTCGCCATCGGCATCGCCGTCCTCTGCGGCAGCGGCGTCTATCTGATGCTGCGCCCGCGCACCTTCCAGGTCATCATCGGCCTGTCGCTCCTGTCCTATGCGGTCAATCTCTTCATCTTCTCGATGGGGCGGCTCAAGATGGACGGCGCGCCGGTGATCGATCACGGCCCGGTTGATCCAAGCCTTTATACCGACCCGGTGCCGCAGGCGCTGGTGCTCACCGCCATCGTCATCGGCTTTGCCATGACGGCGCTGTTCCTCGTGGTGCTGCTGGTCAATCGTGGCCTCACCGGCACCGACCATGTCGACGGGCGGGAGCAACGCTGATGAACGGAATTGCTGCACATCTGCCTGTCCTGCCTATCCTGATCCCGCTGATCACCGGCGCGGTGCTGGTGCTGTTCGACGATCGCCAGCGTACGCTCAAGGCGATCATCAGCTTCACCGGCCTGCTGATCCTCGTGGCTTCGGCCATTGCCCTTGTGGTGGAGGCCAGCCAGAGCGACGCCGTCTCCACCATCAGCTATGCCATCGGCAACTGGCCGGTGCCGTTCGGCATCGTGCTTGTCGCCGACCGGCTTTCGGCGATGATGGTGCTGCTCGCCACCATTCTCGGCCTCTCGACACTCGTCTATTCGCTGGCGCGCTGGCACACCTCGGGCCCGAGCTTCCACAGCCTGATGCACTTCCTCATCATGGGGCTCAATGGCGCGTTTCTGACCGGGGACATCTTCAATCTCTTCGTGTTCTTCGAAGTGATGCTGGCGGCCTCCTATGGCCTGGCGCTCCACGGCGGCGGCAGCGCCCGCGTCAAGGCGGGGCTGCACTATGTGGCCATCAACCTTGCCGCATCGTCCCTCTTCCTTGTCGGCGCGGCGCTGATCTACGGCGTCACCGGCACGCTGAACATGGCTGACCTGGCCATGAAGGTGGCCATGGTCCCCACCTCGGATCGCGCCCTGCTCGAAATGGGTGCGGCCGTGCTGGCCGTGGCATTCCTGATCAAGGCCGGCACCTGGCCCCTCGGCTTCTGGCTGCCGGCGACCTATTCGGTGGCAGCTCCGCCCGTGGCGGCAGTCTTTGCCATCATGACCAAGGTCGGCATCTACGCGCTGCTGCGCCTCTCGACGCTCGCCTTTGGCGCCGAAGCGGGCGCGTCCGAAGGATTTGGCCAGATCGTGCTGCTTTGCGGCGGCATGGCCACCATCGTCTTCGGCGTCATCGGGCTTCTCGCCTCACGCACGCCGGGCCGCATGGCGAGCTACAGCGTGCTGGTTTCCGCCGGAACGCTCCTGGCGACCGTGGGCATCGGCAATCCGAGCACCACAGGCGGCGCGCTGTTTTATCTCGTCGTCTCGACGCTGGCGGTTAGCGCCTTTTTCATGCTGATCGAGCTCATGGACCGGGTGCGCATCGAGGGCGCCAACGTTCTCGCCCTGACGCTCGAAGTTTTCGGCGACGACGACGAAGAGGCGGAAGAGGAAGTCGGCCTCGCCATTCCCGGCGCGCTGGCCATGCTCGCGATCAGCTTCTGCGTTTCGGCGCTGTTGCTGGCGGGCTTTCCACCGCTGGCCGGGTTCCTCGCCAAATTCGCCATCATCAGCAGCCTCTTCAATCCTGATGGTCTCACCGAAACCGCTGCGGTGTCGCCCTGGGCCTGGGGCCTTGCCGGCCTCATGATCTTCTCGGGCTTTGCCACGCTGATCGCGCTCATGCGCGAGGGCATCAACACCTTCTGGGCGACCCTGTCGGATACACCCGGCGCGGTGCGTGTCCTTGAAATGATGCCGGTGGCTTTCCTCCTCGGCATCGCGCTGGTGATGACCGTGATGGCAGCGCCGGTGATGGATTACATGCAGGCCGCCGCACAGGAGCTTTACCTGCCGGGCGGCGCCATCGGCACCATCATTGATACGCCGCTCGTCGTTTCTGTGGAGGCGGTCCAGTGAACATGATCAAGCGCCACGTCCTGCCCTATCCGCTGCTGTCGCTGTCTCTGGTGGTGATGTGGCTTCTGCTGCAACAGAGCCTGAGCCTTGGGCACCTGCTGCTTGGCAGCGTCGTTGCCATCGGCGCGGGCAAGGCCATGCAGGCCCTGCAGCCCGACACTCCCAAAATCCGCAACCCGCTCGCGATCATCAAGCTGTTCGGCTATGTCATTGCCGACGTACTGCGCTCCAATATCGCCGTCGCCATCATTGCGGTCAGCGGGCGCAAGCACCAGCCGCACCCGGCCTTCATCCTCATGCCGCTCGAATTGACCGACAAGCTTGGCCTCGCCGTGCTGTCGATTATCGTCACCGCGACGCCGGGCAGCGCCTGGCTGGAATATACGCCGGGGCACAAGACCGTGCTGCTGCACGTGCTCGACGTGATCGATGAGGACGAATGGGTTCACACCGTCAAACATCGCTATGAGCGTCTGTTGATGGAGATCTTCCAGTGAGCGAACTCATCCTTCATTGGGGGTTGATGACCGCCCAGATCATCATCGCCCTCGCGATGGGCTTTGCGGCCTATCGCATCGTCATCGGACCGCGCGCGCAGGACCGCGTGCTGGCGCTCGACGCCTTTTACGTCGCCGCCATGCTGATGCTCATGCTGTTCGGCATCCGCGTCGGCACGGCAATCTATTTCGAGGTGGCACTGGTCATCGGCATCCTGGGCTTCGTCGGCACCGTGGCGCTGGCCAAATTCCTCATGCGCGGCGAGGTGATTGAATAATGGACGCTGCTGAAATCCCCGTCTGGGTCGCCATAATCGTCAGCGCATTCTCGATTATCGGAGCGCTTCTTACCCTGCTCGGCTGCGTCGGCCTTGCGCGCTTCCAGGATTTTTACGCACGCATCCACGCGCCGACCCTCGGGACCAGCTTCGGCACGATCTTCATCGTCATGGCGTCGATGCTGTACTTCTTCGTCTCTGGCCAGCGCCCGGCCGTGCACGAACTGCTGATCCTCGCCTTCGTGCTGGTAACGACGCCGGTGACGCTGATGCTGCTGGCCCGCGCTGCGCTCTATCGCGACCGCGCCGAGGCCAATGGCAATGTTCCGGACCCTGTGGGGCAGGACATAGTGGTCGAGCCGGAAACCACCCCGGCTCAGCCCTCCTGACAAACGACAATGGGCGGCTCGCTCTCGCGTGAACCGCCCACCCTGTTCTGATCAGCCTTCCAGCTCTTCGCGCAGCATTTCGAGCTCGAGCCACTGCTCCTCGGCGGCGCTGCGCTTTGCCTCGGCGTCGGCAAGCGCCTTGCTGTCCTTGGCAAAGCCCTCGGGGTCGCGGGTGTAGTAATTGCCCTCAGCCAGCTTGTCGTTGAGCTGGCGCATCTTTGCTTCGAGCTTCTCGATCTCACCCGGAAGGGTTTCGAGCGCGTGCTTTTCCTTGAAGCTGAGCTTGCGCTTGGCGGCTTGCGGCGGTGCGGCGAGCTGGGCCTTGGCTTTTTCGGCCCTGGCGGCCTTTTCAACCACGCGGGCGTTCACGCCCTCGCCGCGCTGGGCAACCATGTCGGAATAGCCACCGGCATATTCGATCCAGCGGCCTTCGCCCTCCGACATGATGATCGAAGTGGCGACACGGTCGAGGAAGTCACGATCGTGGCTGACGACGATGACGGTGCCGGCGTAATCGGAAACCATTTCCTCGAGCAGGTCGAGGGTTTCGAGGTCGAGGTCGTTGGTCGGCTCGTCGAGCACGAGGAAGTTGGACGGCAGCGCCAGGGCGCGGGCCAGGGCCACGCGGGCGCGTTCACCACCCGAGAGCTTGCCAATTGGGGTATTGGCCTGTTCAGGGGTGAACAGAAAATCCTTCATGTAGCCGACGACGTGCTTGTTCTCGCCGTTGATCAGCAGCGTGTCGCTGCCGCCGCCGGTCAAGGCATCGCGCAAGCGCGTATCGGGATCAAGCCGCGCCCTGCCCTGGTCGAGCATGGCCAGTTCGAGTGCCGAGCCCATCTTGATGGTGCCGCTATCGGGCTCTGAGAGCCCGGTCAGCATCTTGATCAGCGTGGTCTTGCCGGCGCCATTGGGGCCAACAATGCCGACGCGATCGCCGCGCAGCACGCGGGTCGAGAATTCCTTGACGATGGGACGGGTGCCGAAGCTCTTGGAAATGTTCTCGGTTTCCACGACGAGCGCGCCGGAGGTGCGCCCCTCGGACACGGCCATGCTGACCGTGCCAACGGCGCGGCGCTGCTCGCGGCGATCCTGACGCAGGTCCGAGAGGCGCTCGAGGCGGCCGACATTGCGCTTGCGGCGGGCGGTAACGCCATAGCGCAGCCAGTGCTCTTCGCGCACGATCTGACGGTCGAGCTTGTGGCGGTCCTTTTCTTCCTGCTCCAGGACCTCGTCGCGCCAGCCTTCAAAGGCGGCAAAGCCGCGTTCGATGCGACGGGTGACGCCGCGGTCCAGCCAGACGGTGGAGCGGGAGAGATCGGTAAGGAAACGACGGTCGTGGCTGATCAGCACCATGGCCGAGCGCATGGAATCGAGCTCGTTCTGCAGCCATTCGATAACCGGCAGGTCGAGATGGTTGGTCGGCTCGTCGAGCAGCAGCACATCGGGCTGCGGCGCGAGCACACGTGCCAGGGCGGCGCGGCGGCCTTCGCCACCCGAAAGGGTCTTCGGGTCCTCGGTGCCAGTGAGGCCGAGCGCGTTCAGCAGATATTGGGCGCGATAATCGTCGTCACCCCCTGCCATGCCCGCCTCGACATAGTCGAGCGTCGTCGCAAAGCCCGTCAGATCGGGCTCCTGCGGCAGATAGCGGATGGTGGCGCTGGGCTCGACGAAGCGCACGCCAGCGTCATGCTGGACGAAGCCTGCGGCGATCTTGAGCAAGGTCGACTTGCCCGAGCCATTGCGCCCGACAAGGGCAATGCGCTGGCCAGGAGAGACGATGAGTTCGGCGGCCTCGAGCAATTGAGTGCCACCGAAGGTCAGTTGGATATTCTGCAGAGAAAGAAGCGGGGGCGCGGCCATGGTCAATCCGGAATGTTGTGCGGGATAGAGCACAGCCCAACCAGCAGATCAATGTTTGGAGGGGATATGAAAAGGCCGGCCAGGACATTGAGGATCCTGACCGGCCCGGGGAGACGGTAGCAGCAAGCCCCCGTCCAATATCTGGCGCTGCGCTCCACAGGCCCCAGGGGGCGCTGCGCCATGTCCATAATCAAGCACGCTTAAACTTGACAGTCAAACTCATATTTCAGCAAGCTGGGTCTCTGCGAGCGCCGGGACATCGAGATCGTAGAGGCCCAGACGCTCGCGAATGGAGCGTTTCTTGCTGGCGAGATCGGCGATGGTGTAGCCGGCGAGGACGTCAAAAAACGCGCCGAGCGCTTCGCGCAGTGCCGAATTGAGATCGCATTCCCCGATCAGCGGGCAATCTGCGCCTTCCTCGAAGCATTCGGCGAGGGCGAAACTCTCTTCCGTCAGGCGAATTGTGTCGAGCAGGGTGATCTGGTCGGCAGGCTTGCCGAGGCGAATGCCGCCGTGGCGGCCGCGTACGGTCTGCAGAAGCCCGTTCTCCACCAGTGGTTTGATCAGTTTGAACAGGAAAAGCTCAGAAATTGCGTAAGCCTTCGCAATCTCTGCAACCCGACTGAGTTGCGGCTCGTTTACCGCACAATACACCAAAGTGCGGATGGCATAATTTGATTGACGAGTCATTCTCACGGGCGGGCATTCCCTTGCAGTGCGCAGCCAGTCCCGGCCACGGGTCGGGCACACCTTATAACCGTTCTAAAAAATGTCAACTAATCCTGAACGAATGGATCAGGTTTGGACCGAGCTAGACAGCCATTTAACTTCGGCATATGAATTTATTCGTACAGGAGAACGCAGGTGGCAAAGACAGTCACGCGCGCCATGCTCAGCGAGGCTGTTGCCGAGGCGACAGGTTTTGCTCGGACCGACGTGGGCCAGATCAGCGATCGCATGATAGAACTCATCGGTAAGGCGCTCATGGAGGGCGAAACGGTCAAGCTGACCGGTTTCGGTTCGCTCCAGATTCGATCACGCGCCGAGCGCGTCGGTCGCAATCCACGGACCGGCACGCAGCACCGAATCACACCCCGTCATACGGTGATGTTCACGCCGAGCGGACGCCTGCGCGAAGCGCTGGACGCGCTGGTGGAGGGTGGCGGCTCTGCACCCAAGAAGAAGCAGTCCAACGGGGATGCACGCTGACCTGAGGGCGGCTCTATAGCCGAGCGCGCCACGGCGGCCGAGCGAAGCTCAGCGAGGGCGATCCATGAGGTGCACGCCGGAGAAATAGCGACGATAGAGCGGCAGTTCTGCCGCCCCTATTGCCGGAGCAAGCCGCCCCAGCTGGCCCTGCTGGACTTTTGGCGTCGGCGCACCGTCGCGCTGCAAAAGGTCCAGTTCATCGCGCAGGCGCTGCACAAGCCGTTCCGAGATGGCGGAAAGCGTCGAGTCGAGCACAACGAGCCGCGCATCAACCACACGCAAGGTATTGAAGACCACAAGGGCCAGCGCACGCGCGGCGTCGTCCAACCACGCTTCGACCTCGCCCTTCATGGCCTCAAGATCCCAGCTGTCGGCCTGGGCAAGATCAACGGCGAAGCCTGCAGCCTTGAGCCGCTTCTCCAGCGCGGTCAGCGAGGCGATGGCATGGCCCGTGCGGGGATCACCGCTGTCGACCTGCACCAGCATGGCGGCGAGATCGGCCGAATTGCTGGTCGGCCCGTCCCAGAGGTGCCCGTCGCCGAAAATACCGGCGGCCACATAGGTCGATACCAGCAGATAGATGAAACTGCCGGGGCGCGGCGGAGCAAGGGCAATCAGTTCACTCCAGCAGCCGGCATTGCCATCCTTGTAGACCGAAACGGGCAGGCGGAGACGGCGCTCGAACTCGGCGCCCGGATCAATCTCGCTCCAGAGCGCCACGAGGTCGGCACTGACCCCACTTCGCTCGAGCCCCTCGGACATGCGCCCGGGAACGGCAACACCCACATCGAGCAGGCGTGCGAGGTGTTCGGCCGGCAGTTGCGCCATCAGATCATGGGCACGGCCGGCGAGTTCATCGAAAATCGTTCTCGGGTCGGGGAAAGCGTATTCGACGCGATACTGGGCCGCGACCTCGGCGTGGAAATTGATGATCACCACATCGGCGTGACGCCGGCCGATCTCGATCCCCATCGAGAAGCCGCCGTCGGCGCTCAGATAGATGGGCAGGGCCGGCTGTCCACGCCGCCCGCGCAAGGCTTCCCCGCGCATGATCAGCCCGTCGCTTTCCAGCGCCGAGAGGATTGCCGACACGGTCTGGGGCGCGAGCCCCGACATGCGTGAAATCTCGGCATTCGACAAGCCAGGGTTAAAGCCGACGATGTTGAGCACCACACCGACATTGGCCTGGCGGAGGCCGTTGTGCTGCAGGCCCCTCGCCTTCAGCTGAAAGACGTCGACGGACGCGTCGGCGGTATAATCATCACTCATGGTCATGCCCCAAACCCTCGCGGCCTTAGCCACAAGGGCATCCCCCTGGCACGACACTGCTAGAGTGACGCGCCCCCAAGGCTACCCAAGTAGCATCATGGCTGAGCAGCAACATGCGACAGAGTTACTCACCGCCTCATACTTTAGACTAGAGATCAAGGCAGATGGTGATGATCTCGAAGGGCCGCAGGCTTAGTCTGATCCCGTTGCCATCTACCTCCAGGGGAGCGATGTCTTCCTCCATCAGGTTGACGATGCGCGCCGACTTTATCTTCGGCCCGAGGCTGAGGCGGACGTCAGCCCGAATGTTGGCGTGCTCGAAAAGGCGCAGCACAATGGACGTGCCGTCTTCTGCCTTCTTGACGGTCTCGATAGTGACATTGTCAGCATCGACTTCGGCAAAGCTGAACCGGGAGAGTTCCGCGACTGCATCGGCGGGCCGGCGGGAGCCGATGACGGCGACGGGATTATTGAAGCGCTCGGCGGCGCGGTGCACCTGGGCGAGATCGGCGATGCCGTCATGGACGAAGAGCCCATAGCGCAGGCGGTGTTCGCCAAGATCGGCGTCAGGCGCGGGGAAGCTCGAGCCGCGCACCAGCGAGAGACGCACGGTCTGCTCGTGGCAATCATAGCCATATTTGCAGTCGTTGATCAGCGCCGCGCCGAAATCGGCCTCGCTGATATCGACCCAGCGCTGCATCGATGCTTCGAACCGCGCCTTGTCCCAGCTGGTGTTGCGATGGGTGGGACGGCGGACGTGGCCAAACTGGATTTCCGAACGGATCTCGGAGGTGTTGAGATCGAAGGGGAAGACCGCCTTGATCACCTGCGCCCGCTCCTGCCAGTCGATGAAGGTGTCGAATTCGAGCTGGCGCTCCCCCGCAGCAAGAGAGATCACCTGCACGATGCGGGAGGCCTGATAGCGCCGCTCGATGCGGATGGCGGCGCGGTGCGGGCCGGTTTCGACCACGGCAATCTCTGTGGCGGCATCGGCGAGCGGCCAGAACTGCTCCTCGAAATAGCGGTCGATGTCCCAGGCATCCCATTCCATCGGCTTGTCTTCATAGGCGATGAGGCGATTTGCGCGTGTGCCTTCGGGCAGCAGTTCGCGGTCCCGAGCCTTGTCGCGGATGGAAGTGATCTCGCCGTGCTTGTCGAACTCCACCCGCAGCAGGACGTTCTCGAGGTGTTTTTTGGAGACCGAGACCGCGCTTTCCGGCTTTGTGGTCTGGGTGACGATCTGCGCGCCCGCCCAGCCGAGGGAGGGCAGGCTGCCGGCCGGCGCGACATGATCGGCCGAACCGTCGGCACGGACAATTTTCTGGATGGGCTGGGTGCCGGCAGCGGTCGCAACGGCAAGTCCCTCTCCCAGATCCGGGGCATCGAGATGGACAAGGTCGGTGCGGTTCTGGCTGGTGAAGTTGACCAGCCGCAATGCGTCTCGGTCGGCGCCGGTCGCCGCCTGCGCGGCGCCATGCCAGGGGCCATTTTCCGAGGCGAGCGTGGAAAAGATCCGCTCGTAATCGGCATCGCTATCGACATAGACCTCGGGAATGGAGGTGCCGGGCAGGATGTCGTGGAACTGGTTGATGAGCAGCAGGTCGCAGAATTCGGCGAGGATCTCGCTGGGATAGGCCATGCCGGTCTCGACCAGTGCCAGGGATCCCAGAAATTCGAGCTCGCGCAGCAGGCGCTCCGCCTTGCGGTTGTTGGCCTTGTTCTTGGCGACGGAGGTCAGCGTGCCGCGGTGATACTGGAGGTAGAGCTCGCCGTTCCAGGTCGGGAATTTGCCGGGATTGGCATCCATGCGTTTTCCAAGGCGATCGAGATAGGGGACGATGCCTTCGAGCTTGACCCTTGGTGCGCCGGGAATGCCGCGTTCGAGGCGGATGCCGCGCTCGATCATGGCGCGGGTGGGGCCGCCACCGCCGTCGCCATAGCCATAGGACATGACCACTTCACTGTTGGCGGCCTTGGGCTCGTAGCGTTTCCAGGCACCCATGGTCTCGGAGACAGAGAGATCGCCATTGTAAGTGGTGTAGACGGCGTCGCTCTCATAGCGTTGGGCGGTGATGAGCTGCGCCTTGGTCACCGTGCCGTCGATGCCGCGCCAGAAGAAGCTGTCGTAGGGATGGCGGTCGGTGTCGTTCCACGAGAGCTTCGAGGTGACGAAATATTTGAGGCCCGATTTCTCCATGATCTGGGGGAGATTGGCCGAGTAGCCGAAGGTGTCGGGCAGCCAGACGGTCTTTGGCGTGACCCCGAAATTCTCCTGATGGAAGCGCCGGCCGCGCATGATCTGGCGCACGAGGCTTTCGCCCGAGGAGATGTTGACGTCGGGCTCGACCCACATCGCCCCTTCGATCTCGAACTGGCCGGATTTGACCCGTTTGAGCATGCCCTCCCAGATTTCCGGATAGTCGCGCTTCAGGAAATCGAACAGCACCGACTGGTTATACATGAAGACGTATTCGGGATATTCCTCCATCAGCTTGAGCACGGTGGCAAAGCTGCGGGCGGTCTTGTCGCGCGTGTGCATCACGCGCCAGAGCCAGCCAACATCAAGATGGGTCGAGCCCACCGCGCTGACCTGTGGCTGCACCTCGGTATCCTTGAGCGCATAGATCTCGGCAGCGATCTTTTCGGCGGCAAGCAGTGATCTGGCGAAGGCCTCGGTGTGGCCGTCCCGGCGATCGAGAGCGCGCAGGGCGCGCTCGACAACATTGAGGATGGCGTGGCGGCGCGGATCGTTCTGGTGGAGCCGCATGGCGACCTCCACCGGGGTCTGCAGGTCGTAATAGAGTTTTTCGGCGCGCTCATTGCGGACGAAGAAATCCACCTCGAACCCGACCAGCGGACGATCAAAGAAGGTGAAGGCATTGACGAGCAGGACATGCTTGCTGCCGGGTCGGGCGTTGCGCTCGATGACGAGTTCGGTGTGGTTGCCGTCGAGCGCCTGGGCAATGGCGCCGTCGAGATAGGCGAGGCATTGCGGATCGGTCGAGCCCGGGCGGTCCTGCCACTGGCTGGTGAAGCGGGAGACGAACACCTGGCCCTTGGCCTGCTTGGGTACGGTGATTTCGGCGGCGAACCAGCTGTGTTCCTGATGCTTGGCCCAGACGGTATGCGAGCCGAACTTTTCCCACTGGCGCCAATCAGCCTTGAGGGCGTCGGCCGCCGAATAGCCATCGGCGCGCTGGATATGCCACTGAAATGGTACGTCCGCGATCGGCGTGCGGGTCTTCTGCTCGAGATCGGCGCAGAGCCTGAGCAGCTTGCCTTCCATCTTGAGATCGTCGTCGAGTAGGCCGAGCTTGGTCGAGAGCGGATTGGCATAGGTCATGGCGCGATCCCCGGATGGCAGCGCCGGCAGGTAATCACGAAAGTGCAACGTTGCAAAGACAGGAGTTTACGGCACCCTGACGCATAGGCAGTCTGCGCGAAAACGCCTAGAATAGGGGAATGGAGGTTTTGCCATGGGTTTAGACGAGCCTTCCCGATCCCGGCCAAATGAGCGCGTGACGCTCAGGACCATCGCCGAGATGACGGGGCTGAGCCTCTCGACGGTGTCGCTGTCGCTGCGGGGCGGAACGACGCTCAAGCAGGAAACGCGCGACAAGGTCAGCGCGGCCGCCAAGGCGCTCGGCTATGTGCCCGACCGCGCGGGGGTGCGCCTGCGCACCGGCAAGACCAATGTGCTGACGCTGGTGCTCGACGGGGCCGAGGATTCCATCGACTTTGCCCGCCAGATGATCCAGGGCATCGGCCAGGCGATTGCAGGAACACGCTACCACCTCAATGTCGCCCCGGAATTTTCCAACAGCCAGTCGACCGACACGATCCGCTATATTCTCGACAGCCGGGCGGCGGACGGGGTGATCATCACCCATACCGCGCCGGACGATGCGCGGGTGGCCATGATGATGGACGCGGGGTTTCCCTTCGTCAGCCACGGCCGGACGGAATTTGCCACGCCCCACGCCTTTCACGATTTTCACGCCGAGGCTTTTGCGCGCCTCGCAGTCGAACGCCTCGCCGCGAAGGGCTGCAGGAAGGTGATGCTGATCATCGGGGATGACCGGACCACCAATTTCCGCAATCTCACGACGGCGTTCGAGGCGGCGGCAGCAGCGGCGGGGCTAGAGGCCCATGTGCGCAACAATGGCGTCTCTCGGCTCGATCCCTCGGGGATGCGGGCGCTGGGCCTGGAGCTGGCGGCAGACGGGCAGCGGCCCGACGGCATAGTCTGCGACAGCGAGATGCGCGCCATTGCGCTGGTCGGCGGACTGCTGGAGGGCGGACTGCGTCCGGGCGAGGATATCGGGCTCGTCTACAAGCAGACGTCGGGCATCTTGCCGACGCTGTTCCCGCGGGTCGACAGCATCCAGGAGGATGTGTTTGCCGCCGGGGCCGAGCTGACGCGGCTGTTGCTGAAGCGGATCGAGGGGGAGCCGGTGGAGAGCCTGCAAACGCTCGCCGAGCCCGTGGTGCACTGGCGGAGCTGACAAAACAAAACGCCCCCGCAAGATGCGAGGGCGTTCATTCGTATCGTTCGCGCTGATTATGCGCCGGCGGCGGTCAGGCGAGCAATGGCATCCTCGGACAGCTCCAGTCGGACACCCTTGGCGAGGCTCTTCACCTGCTCGATCGAGGTCGCCGAGGCGATCGGGGCGCTGACGCCAGGCTGGGCGACAAGCCAGGCCAGGGCGATCTCGGCAAGCGTCGCGCCGGTTTCGGCCGCAACTTCATCCATGGCTGCAAGGATCCGGAAACCCTTGTCGTTGAGGAAACGATCCATCTTGAGGCCGCGGATGCGCCCTTCCTTGTCTTCGGCCGAGCGATATTTTCCGGTGAGGAAACCGGCCGCGAGGCTGTAATAGACGATGGCGCCGACGTCGTGCTCGAGCAGGAACGGACGCAAGGCGTCAAAGTCCTCGCGCTCATAGAGATTGTAGAGCGGCTGGACCACTTCATAGCGCGGCAGCGACTTGACGATCGAGGTCTCGATGGCCTCTTCCATCTGGGCGCGGTTGTAGTTCGACGCGCCGATGGTGCGCACCTTGCCGGCGCGGATCAGCGTGTCATAGGCGCTCAGGGTTTCCTCGATCTCGGTGGTGGGATCAGGCCAGTGGCTGAAGTAGATGTCGATGTAGTCGGTCTGGAGGCGCTTGAGCGAGGCTTCAACGCTCTGCTTGATGCCTTCATGGCTGAGGCCGCGCGCCGGTTTGCCCGAATTGACCTTGGTGATGAGGTGAACCTTGTCGCGATTGCCGCGCGCCTTCATCCAGTTGCCGATGATGGTTTCGCTCATGCCGGGCGGGTTGCCCTCAACCCAGTTGGGATAGCCCTCGGCCGTGTCCACCGCGGTAAAGCCTTCGTCGAGGAAAGCGTCGAGGATCTCGAAGCTTTTCTTTTCGTCCGCGGTCCAGCCGAAGACATTGCCGCCCAGAACCAGGGGTTCGATGACGATTTCACTGCGTCCAAGGGGGCGACGATTCATGGCTTCTCTCCAAGTTCATTTGTTGTTTCAACGCCTGTCTCGGCGTTTTGTTCGGTCGGGCTGACGCGCGGCGCGCACCAGTAGAGCGCTTCATGGATGGCGGCGAAGGAACCGGCAAGGCTGATGAAGCGAAAGGGCGCATTTTCGTCAGTGCTGTGACGGAGATAGATATAGCTGCCCTGCTTCAGCCTATCGAGCAGCCAATCGGTCTCGGTGGCGACGCGACCCGAATAGGGCGCGATATCAGGAATGACCTCAATGGTGCGGTCTTCGCGATCGAGCGTCAGCTTCCAGGTGCCCAGGGCATTTGGTGTGCGGTTCGAAAAGAGGTGGAGACCCGTGGAATAATCGTCCTCGCAGCGAACGACAACACAGGCAAAGTCGGCCGCCGTGCTGTCGCGATCGCAGCCCATGGCGGCGCGATCCCCCTCGCCCGGGAGAGGAGAAAACTGCCAGCCGGGCATCTGGGCCACAGCCGGCGCGGACAGGAGAAGGCTCAGCGCCGCGGCTCGATAAGGTCCCATTTGTTTCCATAGAGATCGGCGAAAACGGCAACGCTGCCATAAGCCTCGTGGCGGGGCGGTTCGAGGAAGGTAACGCCCCGGGCCAGCATGGCAGCGCGATCCCGCGCAAAATCATCGGTTTCGAGAAACAGCATGACCCGGCCACCGGCCTGATTGCCGAGAGCGGCCAGCTGGGCCTCGCCCTCAGCCTTGGCGAGGAGGAGGCGCGGGCCCGAACCGCCGGGCGGAGCGACCAGAACCCAGCGCTTGCCGCCGCCCATATCGGTATCTTCCAGGAGGTCGAAGCCGGCCTGGTCTCGATAGAAGGCGATGGCGGCGTCATAGTCGGCGACAAGAAGCGAAATCGTGGCGATCTTCTGCATGGCTCTGGTTCCTGGCTGGCGCCTCAGAGCGCGACGCGCCGGCCTTCTCGGGCGGAGGCGATGAGGGCATCGACCAGCTCATGGACGGCGAGCGCCGAATGGCCGGTGGAGACGGGCTGGCGCCCTGCCCGCACCGCATCGGCGAACTCGGCGATCTGGGCCATGTGCCAGTCGAACGGAAACGCCATGGGGTCGGCGCCACCGCCGGAATTGCTGGCCTCGCCGATAGTCTCGGTGCGCCCGTCCATCCAGTGAAGGGTGAGATTGCCACCGGTGAGTGTGGCGCTGGCCTTTTCAAAGTTGAGGCTAAGGCTTTCTGCGCCGCCCGGGAAATTGGCCGTGGTGGCCATCAGGGCGCCCACCGCGCCATTGGCGAATTCGAGCCCGCCGGCGACGAAATCCTCGGTTTCCATCTGGTGGAACCCAGTGGTCGCGGCAAGCGCTGTGACGGCCTTCACCGGCCCACAGAGGCTCAGCATCAGGTCGAGCGAGTGGACAGCCTGGGTAATGAGCACGCCACCGCCGTCATGGGCGAGCGTGCCCCGACCGGGCTTGTCGTAATAGCCCTGCTGCGGCCGCCACCATGGCACGACGAGATGGACAGCAAAGAGTTTTCCGAGCTCCCCGCTCGCCACCTTGGCGGCCAGAGCCTGCGAGGCGGCGCGAAAACGGTGCTGGAAGATAATGCCGAGGGTAACGCCCGCCGCGTCGCAGCGCTCGACGATGGCGCGGGCGGCCGCTGTGGTGCGCTCCACCGGCTTTTCCATCAGAATGTGTTTGCCGGCGGCAGCAGCGGCGGCGACGAGCGCCTCGCGTGCATTGGGCGGAGTGAGGATGAGGACGGCCTCGACCGCCGGATCGGCGAGCAGGGCGTCGAGACTGGCAGCGGCCGGGAAACCGTGCTCGTTGCAGAAGGCGTCGAGCGCTGCCGCATCGCGCCGCCAGACACCGCGCACATCGATCCGGTCCCGCAAACCCTTGAGCGCCAGGGCGTGGGGCTTGGCAGCCATGCCTGCTCCGATCACACCCAGGCCCAGGCGCTTTTCCCCGTCCGCCATCACTTCCCCCCGCAATTGTTCGTGGCCATGATGGGGAAAGACCGGGCGCTTGTCATCCCAACAAGGCCAGCTCAACGCTGAAAATCATAGAGTAATTGGAGTGGCGACCCGCCTAGGAGGCCGAGCGCCAGCTTTCCTGCCGGAGGAAGACTTCCAGGCTGTCGCGATCCATGGGACGGGCGAAGGCATAGCCCTGAAGGATGTCGCAGCCCAGATCGCGCAGGATGGCGGCGTGCTCCCTAGTTTCGACGCCCTCGGCGACAATCTCGATGCCCATGGATTTGCCGATATCGACGATGGAGGCGAGGAGGCGCCGCTGCGCCGGCTCGGTGAGGATCGGGTCGACCAGCTGGCGGTCGATCTTGAGGCGACGCGGATGGAGTTTTTGCAGCGAGACGATGGAGGCATAACCGGTACCGAAATCATCGATCTCGATATCGATGCCCAGTTCCTTGATGCGATCGATGTTCCAGCCGACGAGGCCGTCGCTCTCGTCGAGATAGATCGATTCCACGAGCTCGAAGGCGATACGGCCCGGTTCGATGCGCAGCTCGCGCAGGCTCTGCACGAGGTCTTCGTCATGAAGGCGCCGCTGGGAGACATTGACCGAGGCGCGGGGGACATTGAGACCCATGGCCTGCCAGCGATCGAGATCGCGCAGCGCCTGATCGAGCACAATGCGGTCGATGCTGGCGACGACGCTCAGCTCCTCGGCAATGTTCAAGAAACGGTCGGGTGTCTTGATGCCCTCGGTCGGGTGGTTCCAGCGGGCCAGGGCCTCGACCCCGACGACGTCGAGCGTGTGGGCATCGAACTGCGGCTGGTAAAAGGCGATGAAGGCATTGGTGTCGAGCGCCTTGAGGATTTCGTCGGCGCTGCGCTTTTTGTCGATCACCTCTGCCTGCAGCGCTGCGGAGAAAAACTCATAGCGATTGCGGCCGCGGCCCTTGGCTCGATAGAGCGCTATATCGGCATTGATGAGCAATTGTTTGACGTCGATATCGGTGCCGCGCGCCGTGGCAAGGCCAACGCTGACGCCGATCCGGCATTCGTGGCCCTCGTGCAGCGCGGGCTTGCGCATGGCCTGGACGATACTGTCGGCGAGACAAGCAACGCTCGCATCATCCGCGTCAGCCTCAAGCATCACCACGAACTCGTCACCGCCGATGCGGGCGACGAAGTCGGTCGGCTTGCAATTGGCGCGCAGAACCTCGCTGGCGTGGATCAGCATGGCGTCGCCGGCGGCGTGGCCGAGCGTATCGTTGATCTGCTTGAAGCGGTCGAGATCGATATGAAGGAGGGCGATGCCGCCCGAGCCCATATAGCCGTTCTCAGAATGCTCCTGGAGCTTTTCGTCGAGGAAGCGGCGATTGGGCAGGCCGGTCAGACTATCGTGCAGCGCGTTATGCTCGATGCGGATCTTGACGGTCTCAAGCTCGGCGTTGCGGGCCTCGGTCAATTGGTGGGCGCGGCGCAGATCCTCGTTGAGGGCCACGTCCCGGGTAATGTCCCAGTTGACGCCGAGCACGCGGTCGGACTCGCCCGGCACCTTTTTGACCATTGCGATGGAGCGGACATGGCGGACCGTGCCGTCATCGAGGCGGATACGATAGACCGCCTCATAATGGCCGGTCGCGATCATGCGCTTGAATTCGGCTTCGCTCTTTTCGAGGTCATCCGGGTGGACGATGGCGCGCCACTGCTCATAGGTGCGCGGCGCGGCGTCGGCTGGCAGGCCATAGAGCTCGTTGGTGCGGGCGTCCCAATATTCGGCCCCGCTGTCGAGATCGAGCTCCCAGATCCCCACCTGCGAGGTCTGCAGCGCTAGGTTGAGCCGATCGGTGAGGGCCGCCAATTCGCGTTCCCGGACCCGCAACTGGCCAATGTGCCGGTAGCGCTGTTCGACCATGCGGCGGGTGGTGAAGATGGGCAGGATGACGAGGCCGCCGGCCAGAACGATCAATCCGCGCAGGAGCCACTGGGTCAGCCCATCCGGGGCCCAGCCGCCGCGTGGGATGGCGCTGAGCTGCCAGCTCCCGGTCGGCAACGCTACATCGGCGAGGATCGGGTTTTCGGCACTCAGGTCGCGCCCGTAAAACAACGCGCCATCGCCGCCCTTGCTGTCATGCCCGGTGATGGCGATTTCAATGGGCAGGTCCGGATCATAGAGGCCGCTGTCGCGATAGAGCCGGTCGATATCGATGACGGCGGCGGCAATGCCCCAGAACGACCTGTCCTCCCCGGTGCCCGTGTAGATCGGGAAACGGCCGATAAAGCCCCTGCCCCCCTGAATGAGATCGACAGGACCTGCCAGCACCAGCCGGCCTGTATCAACGACTTCCTTCACCGCGTCCCATTGTCCAGGGCTGGTGCGATAGTCGAAGCCGATATTGCGGGTCTGGTTGGGCGGATAGGTCATGGCGATCACCAGATCGGGCGCCACGGAGATGGAGCGCAGCTGGCTCTCTTCCTCGAAGAGGTGGGCGGCCAGAACCTGGAACTGTTCCTGACTGAGGTCCGGCTGGCTCGAAATGGTCGAGACCAGACCCCGCACGAGCTGGATATCGCTCGCGATATTGCCTTCGAGCTTGGCCCTGATGATTGAGAGCTGGCCCAAAACATCGGCGCGCATGCGCTGCTCGGAAATACTGTGGCTCTGACGGTCGATAAAAAAGCCCGCGGCGGCAACCATCAAAAGCGCAAGAAGCACCGGCACCCAGGTGGTGCGGCGGCCATCGGTGCGCTGCCTGTCCGTCTCTGCCGTGTTCATTCCGCCAATGCGTAAGCCGCCCCCCAGCTTGTCTCTCCGACATTGCGCACAGGGCTTGACCAAAAGCTTACCGGCAGAGCGGCATCCGCGATCTTGGTAAACAGGCAGGTAACGCGGCCGGGGCAGCACGGCCCCGACCGTTACAGTGCGCTAGAGGGGCGCGACTTCCTCGAGTTCGACCAACGTGCCGTCAAAATCCTTTGGATGGAGGAAAATGACGGGGTTGCCGTGGGCACCGATCCTGGGCTTTCCGTCGCCCAGGATGCGGGCGCCGCTTTCGACCAGTTTGGCAATGGCGGATACGATGTCGGGGACTTCGTAGCAGATGTGGTGCATGCCGCCGGCCGGGTTCTTTTCAAGAAAGCTGGCAATGGGTGAGCCTTCGCCCAGCGCCTCGAGCAGTTCGACCTTGGAATTGCCGGTGTCGATGAAGACCACCGTCACCCCATGCTCGGGGAGCGCCTCGGGTTCGCCGACCGCGGCCCCGAGCATATCGCGATAGCGGGCAGCTGCGACCGCCAGATCCGGGACAGCGATAGCGATGTGGTTGAGACGACCGATCATCTGTTGGACAGCCTTCCCTCGATTTCGTTGAGCACGGAAAAGGCCGCGTCGAGCACATTGGTGCCCGGACCGAAAATGGCGGCGACCCCCGACTCATATAGGAAGTCGTAATCGGGCTCCGGGATGACACCCCCGACAATGACAGTCACATCACCAAGGCCACGATCGCGCAGTGCGCCGATGAGCTCGGGCACCAGCGTCTTGTGTCCGGCTGCCAGCGAGGAAACTCCCACCGCATCGACGCCGTAGGTTTCTGCGTGGGCCGCCACTTCCGGAGCGGTCTCGAAGAGATCACCCATGTGGACGGTGAAGCCGAGATCGGCGAAAGCCGACGCGATGATTTTGGCACCGCGATCGTGTCCATCCTGCCCCATCTTGGCGATGAAGATCGAGGGCGCGCGGCCTCGCGAGGTCTTGAACGCATCAACCCGATCGGAGACCGATTTCAATTGCGGGTCATCGCCATAGCCGCCGGCATAGACGCCGGAGATGACGCGGGTGACGGCGCGGTGGCGGCCGAATACATCTTCCAGCGCCTGGGAAATTTCCCCCAGCGTGGCGCGGGCACGGGCGGCCTCAACGGCGGCGGTGAGGAGATTGCCCTCATCCTTGGCCGCATATTCGCGCAGCGCCGAAAGCATGGACTGGCACTTGTCCTCGTCGCGGGTCGCCTTGATGTGCTCGAGCTGGGCGATCTGCTCAAGGCGCACCTTGGCATTATCGATTTCGCGGACTTCGATTTTCTCTTCGGTCTCGACCCGAAAGCGGTTGACGCCAACGATGACATCGTCGCCCCGGTCGACCCGGGCCTGGCGCAGGGCCGCCGCCTGTTCGATGGCCATTTTTGGGCCGCCGGACTGTACATAGGGCGTCATGCCGCCAACGGCTTCGGCGTCGGCGATGAGCTTTTTGGCTTTACTGACCAGCTGATCGGTCAGCGCCTCGACATAATAGGAGCCGCCGAGCGGATCGACGACATCGGTGATACGGCTTTCGTGCTGGAGGATGAGCTGGGTATTGCGGGCAATGCGGCTCGAAAACTCCGTCGGCAGGGCGATGGCCTCGTCGAAGGAGTTTGTGTGGAGCGACTGCGTGCCGCCAAGCGTCGCCGCCAACGCCTCGATGGTGGTGCGCACGATATTGTTGTGCGGGTCCTGCTCGGTGAGCGACACGCCCGAGGTCTGGCAATGGGTGCGGAGCATTTTGGAGCGCGGATCCCGAGCGCCGAGATCGGTCATGATCTCGCTCCAAAGTTTCCGGGCTGCCCGGAGCTTTGCGACCTCGAGGAAGAAGTTCATGCCAATGCCGAAGAAGAACGAGAGGCGCCCGGCAAAGGCGTCGATATCGAGCCCCTTGGCCTGCGCCGCCCGGACATATTCCATGCCGTCGGCAAGGGTGAAGGCCAGCTCCTGCACCGCCGTCGCCCCGGCCTCGTGCATGTGATAGCCCGAGATCGAGATCGAATTGAACTTCGGCATATGCTCGGCAGTGTGGGCGATGATGTCGCCGACAATGCGCATGGAGGGCTCAGGTGGGTAGATATAGGTGTTGCGGACCATGAACTCCTTGAGGATGTCGTTCTGGATGGTCCCTTCGAGCTTTTCCTGGGAAACGCCCTGCTCTTCGGCCGCAACAATGAACATGGCCAGCACCGGGATGACGGCGCCGTTCATGGTCATGGAGACGCTCATCTGATCGAGCGGAATGCCGTCGAAAAGGATTTTCATGTCCTCGACGCTGTCGATGGCGACGCCCGCCTTGCCGACATCGCCGACAACGCGCGGATGATCGCTGTCATAGCCGCGATGGGTGGCGAGATCGAAGGCGACTGACAGCCCCTTCTGGCCCTTTTCGAGCGCCTGCCGGTAGAAAGCGTTGGACTCCCGGGCGGTCGAAAAGCCCGCATACTGGCGGATGGTCCAGGGGCGGTTGGCGTACATGGTCGCCCGCACGCCACGGGTGAACGGCTCAATGCCCGGCACTTCGCCGTCATCACCGAGATAGACGGGCTTCACCGGCAGGCCGCCATAGTCCCGGTCGAGCGCGGAAAGCGGGGTATCGCGGAGTTCCTTTTGGGCCAGCTTGGCCCATTTCTCGTGATCTGCTGACATCACACCGCCTCGAACTCAAGCATGACCTGGTCCACCGCCAGAACGGCGCCGGGGACGACGTGGACCGTCTTCACGCGGGCGCGCTTTTCGGCCTTGAGCACGTTTTCCATCTTCATGGCTTCCACAATGGCGAGGGTCTGGCCGTCTTCGACCACGTCCCCCTCCTTGACGTCGATACGCACCACCTGCCCCGGCATGGGGCAGAGCAAGTACTTGCTCATGTCAGGGGGCACCTTGACCGGCATATGGGTCAGATATTTGGCGATATGGGGCCGCAGCACCAGAACCTTGAGGTCCGCCCCACGATAGCGAACGCGGAAGCCCGATGTGGTCGGATCGACCTTGAGCACGGCATGGCGTCCGCCGGACCAGTCGAGACGCGCGAGCGTGTCGCCGGGCTGCCAGGTGACGCGCACCGCTTCAGACCGCCACTCGGCGTCGACGACGATGTCCGGGCCGTTCTGGTGCAGCACCACTGTTTCGGCCTTGTCGCCGACCTGCACGTGCCAGCGGCTTTCGGTCTCCCCACCCATGCGGCGATGATCGCGGCGGGCCATCAGCATGGCGGCTGCGGCGACGATGTCGAAGTGATGCTCGTCGGAAAGCTCGGCGCCAGAGAACCCTTCCGGGAATTCCTCGGCGATATAGCCGGTGGTGAGGCGCCCCTCGCGGAACCGATCCTGCTCCATCACGGTCGAGAGGAAGGGGAGGTTATTACCCACGCCTTCGACCTCAAAGCTGTCGAGCGCCACCGCCATGGCATCGACCGCGGCCTCGCGTGTCGGGGCCCAGGTGCAAAGCTTGGCGATCATCGGATCGTAGAAGGTCGAGATTTCCCCGCCTTCGAAAACGCCGGTGTCGTTGCGCACGACAAGATCATCCGAGACGCTTTCCGCGGGCGGGCGATAGCGGGTGAGGCGACCGGTCGAGGGCAGGAAGTTGCGATAGGGGTCTTCGGCGTAGAGCCGACTTTCAATCGCCCAGCCATTGCGCAGCACCTGGTCCTGCGTGAGCGGCAGCTTCTCGCCATTGGCGACGCGGATCATCAGCTCGACGAGATCGAGCCCGGTGATCATCTCGGTGACCGGATGCTCCACCTGCAGACGCGTATTCATCTCGAGGAAGTAAAAATTGCGATCCTTGTCGACGATGAACTCCACCGTGCCGGCGCTGCGGTAACCCACGGCCTGGGCGAGGGCCACGGACTGCTCGCCCATTGCCTTTCGGGTGGCCTCATCAAGGAAGGGCGATGGCGCTTCTTCGATGACTTTCTGGTTGCGGCGCTGGATCGAGCATTCGCGCTCGTTGAGATAGATCGCATTGCCATGCGCGTCGGCGATCAGCTGGATTTCGATGTGGCGCGGCTCGGTGACGAATTTTTCGATGAAGATGCGATCATCGCCGAAGGAGGACGCCGCCTCGGACTTGGAGCGCTCGAAACCTTCGCGGGCATCCGCGTCGTTCCAGGCAATGCGCATGCCCTTGCCGCCACCACCAGCGGAGGCCTTGATCATCACCGGGTAGCCGATGGATTTCGAGATGGTCACCGCGTGTTCGGCGTCATCAATCAGGCCCATATGGCCCGGCACGGTCGACACACCGGCTTCGGCGGCGAGCTTTTTGGACGTGATCTTGTCGCCCATGGCTTCAATCGCCTTGGGGCCCGGGCCGACGAAGATGATGCCTTCGGCTTCGAGCGCTGCGGAGAAAGACGCATTTTCCGAGAGGAAGCCGTAGCCGGGATGGACCGCCTGGGCACCGGTCGCTTTACAGGCAGCAATAATCTTGTCCGCCAGCAGATAGGAATCCTTGGCGGGCGAGGCGCCGATATGGACCGCATCATCGGCCATGCGCACATGCAGGGCCTCACGGTCGGCGTCGGAATAGACCGCGACCGTGGCGATGCCCATTTTCTTCGCCGTCTTGATAACCCGGCAGGCGATCTCGCCACGATTGGCGATGAGGAGTTTGGTGATGGTCATGGTCTGGCTCCTCACAGCGGGATGTTGTCGTGCTTCTTCTTGGGGCCCTGCACGCTCTTGTGGCGGAGGGTCGAGAAGGCACGGATGACGCGGCGGCGGGTGCCGTGGGGCATGATGACATCGTCGATGAAGCCGCGCTCGGCGGCCACAAACGGGTTGGCAAAGCGCGCTTCGTAATCGGCGGTGCGCTGGGCGATCTTGTCCTTGTCGCCCAGCTCCGAGCGATAGAGGATTTCGGTCGCGCCCTTGGCGCCCATCACGGCGATTTCGGCAGAGGGCCAGGCATAATTGACGTCCGCCTTGATGTGTTTTGAGGCCATCACGTCATAGGCGCCGCCATAGGCTTTGCGGGTGATGACGGTGACGAGCGGCACGGTGGCTTCGGAATAGGCGAAGAGAAGCTTGGCGCCGTGCTTGATGATGCCGCCATATTCCTGCGCGACGCCGGGTAGGAAGCCGGGCACGTCGACAAAGGTCAGGATCGGGATCTCAAAACTGTCGCAGAAGCGGATAAAGCGCGCGGCCTTCTTACTGGCATTGATGTCGAGACACCCGGCCAGCACCAGTGGCTGGTTGGCGACAACGCCCACGGTCTGCCCATCGAGGCGGATGAAGCCGATGAGAATATTGCCGGCGTGGTTCTTCTGGAGCTCGAGGAATTCGCCTTCGTCGGCGACGGTCTCTATGACCTCGCGCATGTCATAGGGCTTGGTCGCACTATCGGGGATGATGGTGTCGAGCTTGTCGTTGCGGCGGTCGATGGGGTCGTGGCTTGGCAGGCGTGGCGGCTTCTGGCCGGCCGCGAGCGGCAGGTAGGAGAAGAGACGTCGCACTTCGAGCAGGGTCTCGATGTCATTGGCGAAGGCCGCATCGGCCACCGAGGAAATCTTGGTGTGGGTGGAAGCGCCGCCCAGCTCTTCCTGGGTAACGATCTCATTGGTCACGGTCTTCACCACATCGGGACCGGTGACGAACATATAGCTCGTGTCCTCGACCATGTAGATGAAGTCGGTCATGGCCGGCGAATAGACGGCACCACCGGCGCAGGGGCCCATGATGACGGAAATCTGCGGCACGGCGCCAGAGGCCTGCACATTGCGCCAGAACACGTCGGCATAGCCGCCGAGCGCTGCCACGCCCTCCTGGATGCGGGCGCCGCCAGAATCGTTGAGCCCGATCACCGGCGCGCCATTCTGCATGGCCAGATCCATGATCTTGCAGATTTTCTGCGCATGGGTCTCGGAGAGCGAGCCGCCGAACACGGTGAAATCCTGAGAGAAGACATAGACCATGCGGCCGTCGATCGTGCCCCAGCCGGTGACCACGCCATCACCGGGGATGACCGTCTCTTCCATGCCGAAGTCGGTCGCCCGATGGGTGACGAACATGTCGTATTCTTCGAACGAGCCGGGATCGAGCAGCACGTCCAGGCGCTCGCGCGCCGTCAGCTTGCCCTTGCCATGCTGGGTGTCGATGCGCCGCTGGCCTCCGCCAAGCCGCGCCTCTCCGCGTCTCGTTTCCAGTGCGGCGATAATTTCCTGCATGCGAACCTCCGGCATTCCTGATGCGGCCGGAGACTAAGCGCTCATCTTGCATACCAGAAGACAGGAAAGGGCGTTGGTGCTACAATCACACAACAACAGGTCTGTGATTTTGTGGAGTTGTGTGATGGCTGCCAGAAAAGTGTTCGCCGGGGCCAAAATAAGGGCCCTGAGGGCGCAGCACAGGCTGACGCAGGCGGAGCTTGCGGCGCGGTTGGACATCTCTGCGTCCTATATCAACCAGCTCGAATCCAATCAGCGGCCGCTGACAGCGTCGGTGATGCTGGCGCTGGCGGAGCATTTCAGCCTCGACCTTTCGAGCCTTGCTACCGACGGGTCGGACCGGTTGGTGATGGATCTGCGCGAGGTTCTGGCTGACCCGGTGTTCGGCGAAACGGTGCCCAATCTGCAGGAGCTGAAATCGACGGCCACCAATGCTCCCGATATGGCGCGGGCCGTGCTGCAGCTTTACGAGGCTTATCGCAAAACCAATGAGCGCCTCGCCGGCATGGACGCGGCGCTCTCGCGCGATCCGCAGAGCGGCGTCACCACGGCCTATGAAGAGGTGCGCGACTTCTTCCACTATGCCGACAATTACATTGACCCGCTCGACCGGGCGGCCGAGAGCCTTGCGGCTGAACTCGGACAGTTCGGCCCAGATCGCATGGCCCGGCTGGTGGATTATCTTCGTGAAACCCATGAGGTGCGGGTCAGTTTCACCCCGCCCCTCACCCCCGACGCGATGAGCCGGTTTGATCGGGGCGGGCGGGAAATCTGGATCAACAGCCGGCTCGACCCGGCCAGCCAGTTCTTCCGTCTCGCCACCCATCTCGCCGGCCTCGAGCAGACGACGCTGATGGGCGAACTGCTCGACAATGCCAATTTCAAGGCCAGCGAGGCTCGCGCCATCGCCCGCATGGGCCTGGCCAATTACTACGCCGGGGCGCTGCATATGCCCTATAGCGCCTTTCTCAAGGCGTCCGAGGCGCATCGCTATGATATCGAGGAACTTGCCCATCTCTTCGGTGCGAGCCTTGAACAAGTGGCTCATCGCCTCTCGACCATGCAGCGGCCGCGGGAGCGGGGCGTTCCGTTCTTCTTTGCCCGGGTGGACGCGGCGGGGACGATCACCAAGCGCCATTCGGCCACCGCGCTGCAGTTTGCCCGGTTTGGCGGCGCCTGCCCGCTCTGGAATGTGCATCGGGCTTTCGAGGCGCGCGGCGAGATCATCCGCCAGCTGGGCGAAACGCCGGATGGCAACCGCTATCTCAGCCTTGCCTGGTCGGGCGAGAAGCGCATGGGTGGCTACCGCAGCACGACGCGGCGCTATGCCTATGCGCTGGGCTGCGAAATTTCGCACGCCAACCGCGTGGTCTATGCCGATGATCTGGAGCTGGGAAAGGCCGTGTTTGACCCGATCGGCGTCTCCTGCCGCATCTGCGAGCGCCGCAACTGCCATCAGCGGTCAGTGCCGCCGCTGGCCGTGGGCATTTCCGTGCCGGCGGACCGGCGCTCGATTGTGCCCTATGAGATCGGCTAGCGCCGCGTCAGGGTGAGGTTGCGCCCTGCCCCGCCCGGCGGAATCGACAGCGCAATGGTTATCGTCACGGCGTCGACCACCTGCTCGGCCCGCTCGGCCCATTCGACCAAAACTATGCCATCGACATTGTCGAGAAGGCCAAGCTCGTCGGCCTCGGCGGCATCGCCCAGCCGGTAGAGATCGGCGTGGAGCACTTGGCCCTTGGATGTGTCGTAGGGCTGCACCAGGGCGAAGGTCGGCGAGGGAATTTCGAGCTCCGGATCACCGGCCAGCGCCCGGATCGTGGCGCGCGCCAGGGCAGATTTGCCCGCCCCAAGCTCGCCCTCAAGGCTGACGATGTCGCCGGGCACCAGCATTTCGGCCAGTTCGGCCCCGAAGGCCGAGGTGGCCGCATCGTCTGGCAGGAAGCGCTCCATTATTCGGCCACGCCTGCTAGAGAGCAGTCTCGTGGCAGATTGACCACGATGCGGCTGCCGCGCGGTTCGCGCGGCGATGCCGTAATGGTGCCGCCATGCAGATTAACGAAGGTCCGCACGATGGAGAGCGCAAGGCCCGCACCGCGCTGACGACCCGGATGGGGGCCATCGAGACGGGTCAGAATGGCCGACTTCATCTCGTCGGTGAGACCGGGGCCTTCATCCTCGATGACGAACAGCACGCGCTCACCGCGATATTCGACCGAGAGGCGGATTTCGCCACCCGGCGGCGAGAAGCGCGCGGCATTGGAGAGGAGATTGTAGAGCACCTGCACGAGGCGCGTGCCGTCGGCGATCAGTACCGGCAAATCGGTCGGCAGATCGACCACGAGGTTCGGTGGTTCGCCCGAGCCAGCCGGGAAAGTTGCCGAGATGCCGGCGCGGGCCTTTTCGATGAGATTGACCACATCGAGCGGCTCGGGATTGAGTTCGGCAATGCCGGCGTCGACCGAGGCGAGATCGAGGATATTGTCGATCAGCACACCCAGGGTCACTGAGGAGGCGCGGATATAGTCGATATAGGCGCGCTGGCGGTCGGTCAGCCCGTCGCCCTCGGCGGCAGCCAGGAGATCGGCAAAGCCAATGATATTGGTCAGCGGCGAGCGCAGTTCATAGGAGACGTTCTCGACGAAGGCGTCCTTGAGCCGGTCGGCGGCAACGAGGGCGTCGTTACGTTCCTTGAGCACCTTGGAATAGGAGGCGCTTTCGGTGACGTCGAGGAAGGTCATCATCGTCTGCCCGTCCGGCAGGCGGGTGATGGCATAGTCGAGGAGGCGCCCATCCGAGCGGTCAATGCGTCCGGACTGGTCGGTGCGCGTGGGATTGAGATCGATGATCCCGCGTTTCAGATCGCGCCAGATCTTTGAGCCGTCGGCGGGAATGGCCCGTCCGGAGACCTCGGCGATCTGATCGATATGGGGGCTGTTGCCGAGCTCGTTCATCGGCAGCTTCCACAAAGCGGACAGGCGCGGATTGCAGAGCGTCAGGCGACCATTGGTGCCGAACACGGCCACGGCCTCGGACAGCGCATTGATGGTTTCGCGCTGCACATTGGACATGGCCTTGTTGGCCGATTCCAGTTCGAGCCGCTCGGTGAGGTCTTCAAAGACATAGATGACGCCGCCAACGGGACCGGCGGGGGCCGAGATCACCTTGATGGTGCGGCCATCCGGCAGATGCCAGGGGTCAGCTTCAAACGGGGCTTTTCTTGTGTAGCTCTCGAGATGCTTGGCGCGCCAGGTGTGGTAGTCGACCTGATTGGGCAGCATGCCCTCGGTGCGGAGCTTATCGAGGACCGCCCGCTCATCCAGCCCGGGCGTCAGGAAGCCGGGCGCGAAATTCCACAGATTGGCATAGGCCTGGTTGAACTGGATTAGTTCGCGGCCTGCACTGAAAATGGCCAGCGGCGTCGCCAGGGCGTCGATGATGCCGGCGATATGGCTGAGACCGGGGGCGGCGGGGGCCGCGACGACCGGCTGGACCAGCGGGCGCAGATAACCCGCGCCAAGCGCGCCGAAGGTGAATTCGGTTAGCTCGAACCGGCCCTTGTCGCCGAAATCGAGCGGCAGCAGCACAGGCTCATCGAGGTCGCGACAGCGATCAAGGTGGAGCTGAAGATGGCCCGCGTCGAGCAGTTCGGCCGGCTGGCTGTCGGTGCCGGCCTTGCCAAGGCTCTTGGCCAAGGCGTGATAGGCCGCATTGGCGTAGATCAGGCGGCCCTTGTCGTCGCGGACGAAACCGGGATTGGCCTGGATCTGCAGGATCGCGCGCAGGCCATCGAGCCCGCTATCGCTGGGCGCGACCGACTTGGCCTTGCCTGCGACCGGAGTTGGGCGCAGCCGCAGAGCCGCACCGCCGCCGCTGATCCAGCCATTGATCTCGACGTGACGGCCGTCACCGAAAGGGAAACCGGCGCTGAAGGCTTCGCCGCGCACGCGCAGGTCTTCGACCAGCCGCGCCAGGCGCGAGGCGTCAGCGCTGCTCAGCCAGGAATAAAAATCGAGAAGGGCCTCGGGCGGGCGCCCGGCCGGCAGGATGGCACTGGTCTGGCCAAAGAGGCGCGGCGGCACGCCAGCTTCCTGGCCCCAGACAATCGTAACCTCGCGATTGCCGGCGATGAGGTTTTCGTAGTCATCAACGAGGGCGCGCAGGCCGGCGATCCGCTCATTGTTGCGGCGGCGCACGATGCGGCCTTCCTTGAGCATGGTGCGCACCACAGTGACGGCGAGGATGGCAAAACACCCCGCGCCAACTGCGACGGCGATTGGCGCGATGCCGCCCAGGCTTGCGGTGGAAACACCCTGAGCCCAAGCGGGGGCGGCGGCACTCAGGGTAAGGGGGGCCGACGCCATAATGGCGAATCCCCGATGCTTCCGGAATCGATCCGGCGCCATAGACAGCCCTCGCTACTTGTTGTTGCGCTGCAAGTCCGACCCGACAGGTCGGTACGCGTGCACTCAAAAGGCGGCATCACACAGAGTTCCGCACAAGGAACTCGAACTGCCCCCGAACCGGTAACGTGTCCCCTACGCTTCCGAATCGTCTCAACATAGCTTCGCGATGAATCGTGCAAAAGAGTGCTTTTGGCTGTGCTTTGCGGGCAAAGTGTTAATGAATGCCTTGACCGGGAACGAAGCAGAAACACTTCGCGCGAACGCCGGCGCACCATTGCCGCCCGAAGATTGAACGATCGGGCGCACTGTCCGGGGACAAAAAAGCCCCTCCCCCGGCTGGGGAAGGGGCATGATCATGCCGAAAGACGTGATCTCGATCAGAACTCGGACCAGTCCTGCTTGATCGCTGCATTGCCCTGGGTGAGGTAGGCGGCTGCGGCCTTGGCCTTCTGCTGGATAGCGCGCACCGGACCGGGCTTTTTGGCCGGCGCTGGCTTGGCGGCAACTTCCATGCGGGCGGCCCCGCTGGCGTCGAGCGTGAACACGTCGACGACGAGATCAAGTTCGCTGGCCTGGGCCTCGGTCTGCTCGATGGAGGCGTTGACCTCCTCGACGAGGGCCGCATTGTGCTGGGTCATCTCGTCCATCTGGCGCACCGCCGTGTTGACTTCGTCTATGGACGAGGCCTGTTCGCGGCTGGCGCGGGCGATTTCATCGAGAAGGCTGGTGTTGGCACGCAGCGAGTCCAGCATGTTGGACAGCTTGCCGGCCGCCGAGGCGACAAGCTTGGAGCCCGAATCCACTTCGCGCACGCTCTGCTCGATGAGGCCCTTGATCTCGGAAGAGGCTTCCGCCGAGGACTGGGCGAGACGACGCACTTCCACGGCAACCACGGCAAAGCCCTTGCCGGCTTCACCGGCGCGCGCCGCTTCCACCGAGGCGTTGAGCGCCAGAAGATTTGTCTGGAAGGCGATGTCGTCGATCATGCCGATGATGTTGGAGATTTTCGCCGAGCTATCGGTGATGCGCTCCATGGCTTTGTTGGCCTGGGCCATGACTTCGCCGCCCTCTTCGGCCGAGCGAGACACGGCCTGGGCCTTGTCGTTGGCATCAGCGGCCTTGCGGGCATTCTCGCCAACTGTCTGGGCCAGCTGTTCCATCGAAGCGGAGGTTTCCTCGATGGTTGCCGCCTGACGCGTGGTGCGTTCGGACAGGTCATTGGCGCCCGAGAGGATTTCGCGGGTTGCCGACTTCAGCGCACCTGAGGTGCCGCGCAGCTGCGTGACGATCTCGGTCAGCTTGTCGGCCACCGCATTGGTGTCGTCCTGCAGACGACCAAAGGCACCGCGATAATCGCCTTCCATGCGCCGGGTCAGATCGGTGTTGGCAAGCGCACCAAGTACTTCCTGGGTCTCGGAGATTCCGCGATCAACGCTCTCGACGAGATTGTTGACCGACTTGGCCAGGGCGTTGAGTTCGGCGTCGGGGAACTCGGCCGAGACGCGGCGCGAGAAATCACCATCGACAGCCGCATCGACGACCTGGCCGAAGGCCTGCTGGAGCGCTGCCATCATATCCTGGCGCGCTTCCTGGTCGGCGATGATACGGGCGGCTTCCGCCTCAGTCATCTGGGCGACCTTGAGGCCGTTTTCGCGGAACACTTCCACCGCGCGCGCCATGGCGCCCACTTCGTCCTTGCGGCCGACATCGCTGACGGCAACGTCGAACTGCCCCTCGGCCACCTTGCCCATCAGGCCGGTCAGGCGACCGATCGGGGCAGTGATGGTTCGGGCGATGAGGAAGGCGACGCCGGAAACGATGAGGGCAATGACCAGGGCGAGGCCGGCCATCTGGATCATGCTGTCACGGGCGGCATTGCGCAGGTCGTCGATATAGACGCCGGTGCCCAGCACCCAGCCCCAGGGCTCGAACAGCGTTACATAGGCGCGCTTCTCGATGGCCTCGGTCCCACCGGCTCGCGTCCAGCGATATTCGTCGAAGCCTGCACCATGGGCCTTGGCGATCTCGATCATGCTGGCGACGAACTTCTTGCCAGTCGGGTCAGCCATATTGGCCTGGTCCATGCCGATCAGGTCCGGCTGGGTGCCATGCATCAGCACGATGCCGGTGAGATCGTTGACGAACATGTATTCATTGCCGCGATAGCGCAGGTCCTGCAGCGCTGCGAGCGCATTCTGGCGCGCCTCGGCTTCGGTCTGTTCGCCGCGCTCGAACCGCTCATACTGCCCGTTGACGATCGACGCTGCAGCCTCGGTAATGGCCTGCAGTTCGACACCGCGCAATTCGTCCCGGGTGGTGTTGACCTGGTGCACGCCGATCCAAGCGGTGACGGCGAGCGCCAGGACCATCAGGCCCACGAGCAGATAAATCCTGCTGGAAATCTTTAAGTTAAACATTCTGTCCCCTTCACACCTTCTGGTGTGGTGATTGGTGGGCCGCAGGAATGCGGCAAATCGGGGAGGGACCATTCGGACGACGCCGCATTGGCAAAGGCCGACGCAGGCTGATCAGCCATTACTAGTGCCCCCGCACCTGGATTCGGCCGTCCAACCGCATCCGTCAGCGCTTATGGGAGGGGTACAGTAAAAACTTCGATAAACGCTTTACCGATCAAAGGGATGCGACATATGCGGCACACGCATACCTCTGCATAAAAAATGGGCTGCGCCTTTCGACACAGCCCATTTGGGAGGAATTGATCCCTGAGAGATCAGTAGCGATATTCGCCAGACTTGAACGGGCCGTTCTGCGGCACGCCGATGTAGTCGGCCTGGGTCTTGGTCAGCTTGGTGAGCTTGGCGCCCAGCTTGGCCAGATGCAGTTCGGCGACCTTTTCGTCGAGGTGCTTGGGCAGAACATGGACCTTCTTTTCGAGGCTTTCGCCCTTGGTCCAGAGTTCGATCTGGGCCAGCGTCTGGTTGGCAAAGGATGCCGACATCACAAAGCTCGGGTGGCCGGTGGCATTGCCAAGGTTCACGAGGCGCCCTTCGGAAAGCAGGATCAGGCGCTTGCCATTTGGCTGCTCGATCATGTCGACCTGCGGCTTGATGTTGGTCCACTTGAAATTGCGCAGACCCAGCACGTCGATCTCATTGTCGAAATGACCGATGTTGCAGACGATGGCCATGTCCTTGAGATTGCGCATGTCATCGACCATCAGCACGTCACGATTGCCGGTGGCGGTAACGACGATGTCGGCGCGATGCGCGGCGTCCTCGAGGGTGACGACCTCAAAGCCTTCCATGGCGGCCTGAAGCGCGCAGATCGGATCGACTTCGGTGACCAGCACGCGGGCGCCGGCGCCACGCAGGGATTCAGCCGAACCCTTGCCCACATCGCCAAAGCCGCAGACGATGGCGACCTTGCCGGCCAGCATCACGTCGGTGCCGCGACGGATGGCGTCGACGAGCGATTCACGGGTGCCGTACTTGTTGTCGAACTTGGACTTGGTGACCGAGTCATTGACGTTGATCGCCGGGAACGGCAGCTCGCCCTTGGCGTGCAGCTGATAGAGGCGCATCACGCCCGTGGTGGTTTCTTCCGAAACGCCGCGGATCGCATCGCGGATGGCGGTGAAGAAGCCGGGGCTCTTTTCCAGACGACGTTTGATCGTGGCAAAGAAGATTTCTTCTTCTTCATTGCCCGGCTTGGCCAGAACGGAGATGTCCTTTTCGGCCTTGGCGCCGTTGAGGATGTACATGGTGGCGTCGCCGCCATCATCGAGGATCATGTTGGGGGTGAGGCCATTGCCCCAGTCCATCATGCGGTCGGTAAATTCCCAATATTCTTCCAGCGTCTCGCCCTTGTGGGCGAACACCGGGACACCGGCGGCAGCGATGGCAGCGGCAGCGTGATCCTGGGTCGAGAAGATGTTGCAGCTGACCCAGCGCACTTCGGCGCCCAGGGCCACCAGCGTCTCGATGAGAACGGCGGTCTGGATGGTCATGTGCAACGAGCCGGCGATGCGCGCGCCCTTGAGCGGCTGGGCGGCGGCGTATTCTTCGCGGATTGCCATCAGGCCGGGCATTTCGATTTCGGCGATCTGGATTTCCTTGCGGCCAAATTCGGCGAGGGAAATGTCTCGGACCGCATAATCGGTCGGGCTGCTGGTCATGGGTCTGCTCCGGAGGGTTTCTTCGTTGCCTTTCCTATACGCAAGCGGCCCGTCGCGATCAACATGGCATATAAAGAAATGTTTATATCCTATGAACGTCGCGGGTAGGCGTAGCGCCGCCGCTGGAACGGCAGCATGAAGAAGCGCACGAGGCCGGACAGCACCAGATAGCCCAGGACAAAGCCGCCACCGGCATAGAGAATGCCCTCCATGGTGACGGGAACGGCTGGCTTGTAATTCTCGAGCGTACGGCGGCCGATGTCGGTGTCGAGATAGGCCGGCAGCGCCTGCAGCCGCTCCACCGGACCGGCGTTCTCGATGCGCTCGAGAGTTGTGCGCAGCATGTCATAGCGCTGGAAGGTGGCGGTCATCGAGCTGCCGCGCCCGGCGAGGAATTCGTCGTTCGAGGCGTTGTAGCGCGCCAGCGCCGTCTGCCGGTCGAGGCCACCCGCCATCGCCGCCTGGTCGAATTCCTCGGTGACGATGCGCAATTCATCGACCGCGCCGCCCAGGCGCTGGGTGTATTGCTGGGCATATTCGGGAAACTGGCTCAGCGTGACCGCAAGCCCGAGCCCCCCGATGCCGGCTAAGAAACGTCGCATGCTTGGCCTCCTGCCTCCCAGAAACTACAGATGGTCATGTCTTTTCAAGGGCGGACAGTGCTTTCTGGCGCGGAGAGTTGCGGAGGTGGCGCAGCAACCGTCGCGGGGCTGTGGCGGGTCTTGATCCAGTGGAAGGGCCGGAAGACAAGGTCGCGCAGGGCCCGCAGGGTCGCCCAGGCGATCAGCAGCCAATAGACCGGCAACAGAAATTGCGCCGCGACCAGTTCAGTCTGGCGGGTGCGCCGCAGTCCGACAATGGCTGTCGCGATGGCCACGCAATAGCCGAGGGCCATGACGCCGACGCAGCACAGCGCCCAAAGGCCGATGCGCGGCAGCACCAGACCGCCATAAGCCAGCTGCACCATGGCAAGGATCAAAAAGCCGGTGTGCAGGAGCGGGCCGAGCACCATGCTGATGACGATCAGCTCGAATGCCACGAGGCGCCGCCAGCCCAGATCGCCGAGCAATTCGCGCGGATGACGGTTGTGGACGAGAAAGGTCTGCATCCAGCCCTTCATCCAGCGCGCCCGTTGACCGACCCAGGTCGGAAAGGTTTCCGGCGCATCTTCCCAGGTCACCGCCGTGCTGGTGCCGCAGGCGAGGCGACGCCGCGCCAGGCGCACGCCGAGATCGGCATCCTCGGTAACATTATAGGCGTCCCAGCCACCGATGGCGCGCAGGCTCGAGAGGCGAAAATGGTTGGAGGTGCCGCCGAGCGGCATGACCACGCCCCAGCGGGCGAGCGCCGGCAGGAACACCGAGAACAATCCGGCGTATTCGCCAGCAAAGAGCGCCGGGAAGACGCCCTTTCGTCCATTGGCGATCACAAGCCGCGCCTGGATGCAGTGCAGGTTCGGGGCGCGACGAAAATGGCGCAGCACGCGGCGCAGCTGGTCCGGCTCAGGCCGATCCTCGGCATCGAAGACGACGACAAACTCCCCGCGACAGAACGGCAGGGCGAAGTCGAGCGCCTTAGGCTTGGTCAGCGGCAGGGCATGGGGGACCTCGAGCAGGCAGAAGCGCGGATTGTCGAGGTTCTGGCTGACGGCCGCCAAGGTTTCCGGGGAGCGGGCTTCGACGACAAAGATGATGTCGAGCCTGTGGGCGGGGTAGTCGATACGATTGAGGGCAAGACAAAGCTGATTGACCATGTCGGCCTCGTCGCGCAGCGGCACGAGCACCGAATAGATGGGCATGTCGGACGGATGCTCATCGGGCGCGGTGCCGGGCTGGGGCACCGGATCGGGCATCATCAGTGCCGCCAGCCGCAGCAGCGTTGGCAGCAGCATGACGGGCATCCACAGCGCCAGAGGCCAGGCGGCGTCAATAAAGGGCAAGGCAAGCAGACCGGCCACCAGCCCCAGCAGGGCGAGCGCGAAGCCATACCGAATGGGCTTGCCGAGTTCGAGCCCGGCCACCGCGTGGGGCCATTTGACAGTCAGGTTCTGGCGCGCGCCGGTGATCAGCACCTCGGAAGCGGCGCGAGCCAGATATTGCTTCATGGCCGCATGGGGCACGATACAGACGCGCCGGAACAGGGTTTCGTCGGCAAGGGCGGCGGCGTGGAGGTTGAGAAGCCCGGCAAAGTCTGGCGCGGCGTAGGTCACCATGCGGTCAATGGTTTTCACCCGGACCACACGGATATCGGCGAGCAGTTCAGGACGGGCCGGCGAGAGTGCCTCGCCGGTGTCGGCGATCACATCGAAATAGGCAAAGCCGAGAAAATGGGCGGCGCGGCGCAGGACCACATCCATGCCAAGACCGCGCTCGACCGCCATATGGAACAGGGCATCCGCGCCCGAGGCCTCGGCCGCGCGCAAAAGGCGGCGCGCCTCTTCTTCATTCCCGTCGGGTCCCATGATCGCCTGCATAAGCCGAGACGCCGAGACCATCGCTGTTGCAGCTAATGAATGAAGCGGGAGGGTGGGACGCTATCAGGCCCCCAGGCGCCGGAGGGGGCGGGCTCATCCACCACCCCGCCAGCCAGGCGCGCATTGAAGAGGGCGGTTTCGTTAACAGCGATCCAGGCTGCCACGCTGGGGCGCCCGCCCAGCATCAGCGGCGCGCCGAGCGGGGTTATTCGCCAGCCCACTGACGCGCAGCATTCGATGAACGCCAGGGGCACGACAAAGGTGAGGAAGCGATACCCTTCATCGAGGGCATGCTCCATCACCGCAGAGAAAAGGGCTGCAGACTCCGGAGTGCGCCGGCCACCTTCACGTCGATTAGGAAGCACGTAGTAATGTGTCCAATCGGCCCCAAGCGAAGGATGGTCGGGGAATTCTCCTTGCACAAGCCCGGAATAGGCTGTCTGCAGCAAGTTAGGTCGATCAAGGGGAGTGAGGCGGGATCCTCCCACCATTTCGCCCCCCTCGATAATGAGGATATGAACTGAGCCTGGTGCGTCGAACTCGTCGACTACCTGCCCGTCCGGCATATTGGCCGCCTGCCAGCCCTCTTGGTCAATTCGGACCTGATGACGCAGGCGAAAATTCTCTTCAAGCAAGCGCTGTCGTTTTGGATCCGCCGGCATGCGGATGATCTCGACCTGCATAGCACCGCCCCCCGCACTGCCTGCCCTATTAGCCACAGCCTACCACAAGTCGGAAATTGGCAGAAATCCCAATATCGAAGCGCTTTGGAGGTAGTGCGTATCACAAAGTGATTAGGTTACGGCGCATTGCCTCGACCACGGTCTGCAATCGATTTCGGGTCCCGAGCCGCCGCTGGGCATTTTCGCAGTGCTGGTTGACTGTGCGCACGCTGGTGCCGGTGATCTCGGCGATCTCGCCGGCCGTCTTGCCCATGGCTGCCCATTTGAGCATTTCGGCCTCACGCGGCGTGATGGTGCGCTGAGCCAGGCCCTCCTGCGAGAACGTATTGAGAAAGCGCAATTGTCCGAGCGCATAGACCGTCAGCATATGCAATTCGAGCCGTTCGGACGGGCTGATGGCCTTGGGATCGCCTTTCATCGACATTGCTGCCTGCATGCCGCCATCCATATGGAAGGGCACGCAGATGCCATCAGACATGCCGAATTCCTTGGCGTCCTGCATCATCCTGTGCGTGCCGACATCCCTTTCGGGATCGTAGCGGGCACTCGACCAGTCGAACGGCAGTGTCGTGGTAAAGCAGTGTCGGACCAAGGGGTCGACCGAAAAGTAGTCGCGCTCGGTATAGCGCCCCAGCCACTCGTCGTCCCAGCCGGAGAGCATGACATACTCTCGGATATCTTTTGCACTGTCGGGAAGTCCGGAGATGACGAAGCGGTGAAAGCCGTACCGCTCAAGCGCATTTTGCAAGACCTTCCGAACACCTTCGGCCGTATCCTGGCGCTGCAACGCCTCGATGCTTGCCATTCGTTCAGAATTCAAGTTGTAGATGCCCCCATAAACAACAGGATCCAATTCAATCGACGCTTGAGTAAAATACACGCCGCCCCGCGGCACTGCTCATTCCAACGTCGACTTCACAAAACAGTCTTCAGAGGCTTCAGCAAGCAATACAAAAGTCTCGTATCGCTCCGCCACCACTGATTTCCATCACCCGTGCAGATCGCCTGTAAATTCGATTGCTGAGCAATCTCAGCCAGCGAAAAACGCCTGCACGTCTAAACGAAGAACGGCGCAGCCGGGATAATCTATCCCTACTGCGCCGTCCAGCATCATTGCATTAACATAGGTTTAGACACGTCCCCAACACGCCCGAAATCCTACTCAGCCAGATCAGTTCTTGGCGTGAAATTGGTGTGGGTTAAACCGATAGGCTGTCGAGCAGAACTCACAGACCACTTCGATCTCACCGTCCACAGCCATGTCTTCGCGTTCTTCGTCGGTGAAGCTGTTGGCCAGCATGTCCTCGATCCGGTCGACCGAACAGGTGCAGCGCTCCTCAAGGCCGGCCGGCGGGAACACCCGCACGCCGGTTTCGTGATAGAGCCGGAACAACAGGCGCTCGGGCGAGACTTCGGGATCCGCCAGTTCCAGATCTTCGACCGTCGCCAGCATGGCGCGGGCTTCGTTCCAGCCGTCCGGATTGGCCGTATCGCTGTTGTCGAAATTGCCGTCGCCCGGCAAGTCGGTATGCACCGGTATGCCGCTCTGGGGCAGGTGCTGGATCAGCAAGCCACCAGCGCGCCAGCGCGGACGATGGTCACCCTTGGTGGTCATCTGCGCCACGGCGATCCGCACCTGGGTGGGGATCTGCTCGGACTGAAGGAAGTAGGTATGAGCCACTTCCTCAAAACCATTGCCGTCGAGCGCAACGATACCCTGGTAGCGCTCGGTGTGCTGGCCCTGATCGATGGTCATGGCCAGATGGCCCTTGCCCAGCAGCTCGGGCGCACTGGTGCGGCCCTCTTCGGCAGCCTTGAGCAGCAGGTCACGGTCAAAGCGGGCATAGCCGCGAATGCCATCGGGTGCCTCAAAGTCGACGACGATGAGATTGACCGGACCATCGGTCTGGGTCTGGAGGATAAAGCGGCCCTCGAACTTCAGCGACGAGCCGATGAGCGAGGCGAGCACCACGGCTTCACCAAGCAGGCGCGCGACCGGAACGGGGTAATCATGGCGCGACAGGATAGCGTCGAGGGCGGGCCCCAGACGCACGGAACGGCCGCGTGTGTCGAGTTTTTCGAGCGTAAAGGGCACCACGGCGTCATCGCCGGTTTCCGGGCGATCCAGGCCCACGGCACTGAGCAGGTTTTCGGTCATGGTCGTGGCATCCGTCGTCATGAGAGGCAAAACTTTCCTTGAGGCTACGCCTCCCGGCCGCAACGCGCTACCCGACCAGCGCCCTCACCCTTCCCGCGCGGCGGGATCTCCTCTGGCTAAAGAAGAGATCCCCGCTTTCGCGGGGATGGCATGGCTTGATCAGGAACAGCTGCGCTTGAGTGACAAGCGCCTAGTTCGTCGCGACCCCGAAGGCCCAGCACAATACTGCTTTCTGGGCATGCAGGCGATTTTCGGCCTCGTCGAACACTACCGACTGGGGACCGTCGATCACTTCGTCGGTCACCTCATCGCCACGGTGGGCGGGCAGGCAGTGCATGAACAGGGCATCCTTGTTCGCCAAGGACATCAAATTGGTGTTCACCTGGTAGGGTTTCAAGACCCGGCGGCGCTCGGCGGCATCGACGTCACCCATCGACACCCAGGTGTCGGTGATGACGAGGTCGGCGCCTTCGACGGCTTCGCGTGGATCTTCAATGAGGCGCACCTTGTCGCCAGCGCGACGAATGTCCTGCATCAGGTCTTTTTCCGGGCTGTATTCATCCGGAACGGCGATGGTCAGCTCGCATTCGAAGAGCTCGGCTGCGTTGACCCAGGAATGGAGCACATTATTGCTGTCCCCGACCCAGGCGACCTTGGCGCCGCGGATATCGCCGCGATGCTCTTCAAAGGTCATGAGATCAGCCATGATCTGGCAGGGATGGGCGCGGCGCGTCAGGCCATTGATCACGGGCACGGTGGCCGCTTCGGCCAGCTCGAGCAGATCGGCGTGGCTGAGGATGCGGATCATGATGGCATCAACATAGCGGCTCATGACCTTGGCGGTGTCGGCGAGGGTTTCCTCGCGGCTGAGCTGCATCTCCTGGCCGGAGAGCATGATGGTTTCGCCGCCGAGCTGGCGCATGCCGACATCGAAGCTGACGCGGGTACGGGTCGACTGGCGCTCGAAAATCATGGCCAGGACTTTGTCTTTCAAAAGCTGCGGGCGATCACCATCCTTGAGCCGCTCCTTGAGGGCGTAGGCCTGGTTGAGCATGCCGCGCAGCTCTTCATAGGAAAAGTCGTCGATCGAGAGAAAATGCCTGGGGGTGCCGGTCGTGTTCATAGGCCGGGTTCCTTTTTGACGCATAATGCAAGGGTGTAGCTGTGCCGCCTGTATGGTTTACAGGCGGCTAACAAAACATGTCAGCGTCCTCGGCGGCGGCCAAAATGATAGAAGGTCAGGATCATCAGCTGGCCGATGGCGTGGCTGCGGTTTCCGCCTCGATGGCGTCAAAAGCGGCACCGAGCTTGGCCATGGCCTCTTCGATGTCGGCTTCGGTCACGATCAGCGGCGGCAGGAGGCGCAGCACATTGTCGCCGGCGCCGATGGTCAGCAGCCGGTGATCATCGCGCAGGCGACCGACGAAATCGCGCACGGGCGGGGTGATCTTGATGCCGGCAAGGAGACCCTTGCCGCGCAGCTCGAGCACATAGTCCGGATATTTCTGCGCCAGCTGGCCCAGATGCCAGGCGAGACGCTGGCCCATGGTGTTGACCTGGTCGAGGAAGCCCGGCGCCAGGATGCGATCGAGCACGGCATTGCCGACGGCGCAGGCCATCGGATTGCCGCCATAGGTGGAGCCATGGGTACCCGGCACCATGGAGGCTGCGACAGCCTCGGTGGCAAGGCAGGCGCCCAGCGGGAAGCCGCCACCAATGGCCTTGGCCACGGCGACGATGTCCGGGGTCACACCCGACCATTCATGGGCAAAGAAGCGACCGGTCCGGCCGAAACCGCACTGGACTTCGTCAAAGATCAGGACGAGGTCGTTCTCGTCGCAGATCTGGCGCAGGCCCTGCAAAAATTCATTGCTCATGGCGGTCACGCCGCCTTCGCCCTGCACGGGCTCGATCAGGATGGCGCAGGTCTGCGCCCCGACGAGCGCCTTGACGGCCTCGAGATCGCCCGGCGCAGTATGCTTGAAGCCGGCAACAGCCGGGCCGAAGCCTTCGATGTAGCTGGGGTTGCCTCCGGCAGCGATGGTGCCGAGCGTACGGCCGTGGAAGGCGCCGGTGAAGGCGATGATCTCGTAGCGATCCGGCTGGCCCTTGGAGAAGGCGTAGTGGCGCGCCGTCTTGATGGCGCACTCAAGCGCCTCGGCGCCCGAATTGGTGAAGAACACCTTGTCGGCAAAGGTCGCATCGACCAGCCGCTGGCCCAGCCGTTCCTGCTCGGGAATGGAGAAGACGTTGGAGGTGTGCCAGACCTTTTCGGCAGCAGCCTTGAGGGCGCTCACCAGATGCGGGTCGCCATGGCCCAAGGCGTTCACCGCGATGCCGGAATGAAAGTCGAGATAGTCTCGGCCCTGCTGGTCATAAAGGCGCATGCCCTCGCCCCGCTCAAAGGCGAGTTCAGACCGAGCGTATGTGCCATAGAGCGCAGACATGGGACGTTTCCTTTTCTCAACCGTTTTTTTGCACGCGGCGACCCCGCAGGGCACCAACCGTGGCAAAGCTGCCACAAAAACCAAAAACGCGCCGGTTCGGACGCGCGTTTGGCCACGAGAATTAGGCGAATTCGGTCTGCCAAGTCAACGCACTCGCGCCAAGTCTCTGATTTGACTCAAGGATTGTTAAGACGATTTTAACCAATGAATAAACGGGGAAATTCGCCCCCGACTCTTGATCCCGATTCCCCCGATGGCGTAGTCTCAATCCTGTCGGGGGACACGATATTTCGTGCGGCGGACCCGCTCAGCATACGAGCTGTAGAGTCGTAAAGGCTGCCAAGCCCACTTTGGCGGCACAATAGAGGATTCTATTTTGACAATGGTTTCAGGAACGCAGCCGGCTGGCTGGACCGACGATCGCGTCGAGCTTTTGAAGAAGCTCTGGATGGAAGGCCTCAGCGCCAGCCAGATCGCCGGCGAACTCGGCGAAGGCGTGACCCGCAATGCCGTGATCGGCAAGGTTCACCGCCTCAAGCTGTCGGCACGAGCCAAGCCGACCAATACCACGCCCCGGGCACGGCCCGCAGCGCGTCCCGCGCCGCGCCGCCCGGCCAGCCCCTCGGTTTCGGCGGGCGTCAGCCCGATGGCAGCAGCTGCAAAGCCGCGCCCGCAGACGACCATTTCCCGTCCCCAGGTCATGGGCGCAACGGCTCTCGCCGTCAGCCCCCAGATCGAGACCGAAATGTATGTGGCGCCTGCCGCTGCCGAGCTGTTTATTCCCGAGCACAAGCGCCTGTCGCTGCTTCAGCTCAATGAACACACCTGCAAGTGGCCAATCGGCGATCCGCTGACCAAGGATTTTTATTTCTGCGGCCAGCACAGCCTGGAGACCGGCCCATACTGCGAGTTCCACTCGCGTCGCGCCTATCACCAGCTCGACAAGCGCAAGCGCTGAGGCCTCCTCAGCACCGGAAATGAACAAGGGCGCCAGTGGCGCCCTTTTCTTATGGTCTGTCGCCAGAAGATTTCAGCTTTCGAGATACATCGGCTCGGACTGGCTCGGCCCCTGCCCGACCACCGTCGGCAAGCCGTGGCGCCTGGCCATCACCTGGCGGCCCTGCCAGGTCAGCCGGAGCCCATGCAGCGTTATTTCAGCCAGACGATGGTAGCAAAGCGTCCGCTGTACGCGCCATTCCACATGCTTTTGCGGCCCGCCCGTCATGGCCAGCATGACCAGTTGTTCCTGCATCTTGAGCTGGTTCCAGTGCAACTCTTCAGCCCTGCGGAAAATCTCCATGGCCACGCCTCCACGACAATATACGAATGCATTCAACGCTCTGGCGGGTCGGAAGTTGCCAACGCCTCCGTATTTCTCCCGGTAGGATGTCCGGTCCGGCGCAAAAATGAGGTACCGCTTTTGTTCCCGAGCCATTAGAGTTGCGGCCGCTTACAAAGGGGAATCGTCATGCATCTGCTGCTCGTTGATGGCTCGGGTTATATCTTCCGCGCCTTCCACGCCCTGCCGCCGCTCAACCGCAAGTCCGACGGGCTGCCGGTGGGGAGTGTCCAGGGGTTCTGCAACATGCTGTTCAAGCTGACGCAGGACATGGACGGCGATGATGCCCCAACCCATATGGCGGTCATTTTCGACGCCAAGGGCAAGACGTTCCGCGACGACATCTACCCGCAATACAAGGCCCAGCGCCCGCCGGCGCCCGAAGAGCTGGTGCCGCAGTTCCCGCTCACCCGCTCGGCGACGCGCGCCTTCTCCATTCCCTCCATTGAAATGGAGGGCTGGGAGGCCGACGACATCATGGCCACCTATGCCTGCATGGCGCGCGATGCCGGCATGAAGGTGACCATCGCCTCATCGGACAAGGATCTGATGCAGCTGGTCGAGCCGGATGGCTCGATCCGCCTGCTCGACACCATTCCCCGCCCCGGCCAGCCGCCGCTGCGCTGGATCGGCCCGGATGAAGTGTTCGCCAAATTCGGCGTTTCCCCGGACAAGGTCGTGGACGTGCAGGCGCTCTGTGGCGACAGCGTCGACAATGTCCCCGGCGTGCCCGGCATTGGCGTCAAAACCGCGGCCGAACTCATCAATACCTATGGCGATCTCGAAACCCTGCTCGAGCGCGCCGGCGAGATCAAGCAGCCTGCCCGCCGGCAGAAGCTGATCGACAATGCCGATCTCGCCCGGATTTCCAAGACGCTGGTGACGCTCGAACGCGCCGTCCCGGTCGAGATCGACCTCGACGGGCTCGTGCGCCAGCCGATGAGCCCGTCGGCGCTGTTCCCGTTCCTCAAGGCGATGGAATTTGCCACCATCACCAAGCGCCTCGCCGGCCTGCTCGACGCCAATCCCGACGACTTTGAAGCCGACCCCGATCTGCGCGCCGGTGGCGCCTCGGCTCCCGCCTCGCTCAAGTCGACGACGCTCTCTGTGGCTAAGGCCAAGCTCGCTGCCAATGTCGTGCCCGGCACTGGCCCGGCGCGTCTCGCCGCAGAAGAGCATGACCGCGTAAAGGCCATTCCGGTCAATTACGACGCCTACGAAACCATCACCACGCCTGAGCAGCTCGCGGCCTGGGTGGCAAAGATCGTCGATGTCGGCCATGTCGCCATCGACACCGAGACCACCGGGCTCGATCCGCAATCGGCCGATCTCGTCGGCGTCTGTCTCTCCACCCAGATCGGGGAAGGCGCCTATATTCCGGTTGGCCACGCCAAGGCCGGCGACCTTTTGTCCGGCGGCGGGCTGGTCGAGGGGCAATTGCCCATCCGCGATGTGCTCGATGCCCTCAAGCCCGTGCTCGAGGCGCGCTCGATCCTCAAGATCGGCCAGAACACCAAATATGACGTCGAGATCTTTGCCCGCTACGGCATCGCCATGGCGCCGATCGATGACACCATGCTCATCTCCTATGCCCTCGATGGCCCGCGCTATAATGGCCTCGACGTGCTGGCCGATCACTGGCTCGACCACAAGACCATCACCTTCACCGCCCTTGCCGGCACCGGCAAGAACCAGAAGACCTTTGACCAGCTCGAAATCCCCGAGGCCGCCCGCTATGGCGCCGAGGACGCCGACATTACCCTGCGGCTCTGGCATGTGCTGAAGCCGCGCCTGTCGGCCGAAAACGCCACGACGCTCTATGAAACGCTGGAGCGGCCGCTCGCCCCGGTGCTCGCCCGTATGGAAGCGCGCGGGATCACCGTCGACCGTCAAATCCTCGCCCGTCTCTCGGGTGATTTTGCCCAGCGCGCCGCCGCCTTCGAGGCCGAGGCGCATGAGCTTGCCGGCCAGAGCTTTAATCTCGGCTCGCCCAAACAGCTCGGCGAAATCCTCTTTGAAAAGATGCAGATCGAGGGCGGCACCAAGACCAAGACCGGCGCCTGGTCGACCGGCGCCGATGTGCTCGAAGACCTGGCCCTCAAGGGCGTCCCGCTGGCGCGCACCATTGTCGACTGGCGGCAGCTGACCAAGCTCAAGGGCACCTATACCGACGCCCTGCCCAGCTATATCAACCAGCGCACCGGCCGGGTGCACACTTCCTACCAGCAGGCGAGCGTGCTCACCGGGCGCCTCTCGTCCAATGAGCCGAACCTGCAAAACATTCCGGTCCGCACTGCCGACGGCCGAAAGATCCGCGCCGCCTTCGTGGCTGCGCCGGGCAAGGTGCTGATCTCGGCCGACTATTCGCAGATCGAGCTGCGCGTTCTCGCCCACATCGCCGATATCCAGGCGCTCAAGGACGCCTTTGAGGAAGGGCTCGACATTCACGCCATGACGGCGTCGGAGATGTTCAATGTCCCGGTCAAGGACATGCCCAGCGAAGTGCGCCGCCGCGCCAAGGCGATCAATTTTGGCATCATCTACGGCATTTCCGCCTTTGGCCTGGCCAACCAGCTCGGCATCGCCCGCGGCGAGGCTGGCGACTATATCAAGACCTATTTCGAGCGTTTCCCGGGCATCAAGGACTATATGGATGCCCAGAAAATGCGGGTGAAGGCCGAAGGCCATGTCACCACGATCTTTGGCCGAAAGATCCAGTTCCCCAATGCCAATTCGGGCAATCCGTCCGAGCGCAGCTTTGTCGAACGCGCCTCCATCAACGCCCCGATCCAGGGCTCTGCCGCCGACATCATCCGCCGCGCCATGATCCGCATGGAGCCCGAACTGCAAAAGGCCGGCATCGACGCCGACATGCTCTTACAGGTGCATGACGAACTGATTTTTGAGGTCCCCGAAGGCACCGAAGATCAGGCCATCCCGGTAATTAAGAGGGTCATGGAAACAGCAGCGGAACCGGCCGTGCGCCTAACCGTGCCGATCCAGGTGGATGCACATGCAGCCAAGAATTGGGATGAGGCGCACTGATCCGCGTGCCAAAGGCAAAATCGCTCCGGTGGAGCGATTTTAGCGGATCAGGCCCGAAGAGCTATGCTCGAAGGGCCCAGCCCCGCCGCGCGCATGAAGTGGCGTGCAGATTGGCTTATGGCAATGAGCCTTAGCGGGCTGCGACCAGAATCCGGCTCTGCATATACAGCGGCACGTGAAAACCCGACTACTGCCACAGTCATCAGTGCACACGGTAGAAGGGCCGAATTTTACTCGGCTACTCCAAGTGAAGACTATCACTCCGTCCAGTGATATACTTGCGGAGATGAGTAGAGTGATTGGGGGGGGCCACCCGTGAAACGAAGAGATTGGTTCAACTTCTCACCCGAAGGGGCGGCACTACTCTTCGTCGCTCTAGCAATATGGTCAGCGATGATCTGGGGGATAGCTCACCAGCAAGCGCGCCGAATAAACGCTACCGAGTATGCACTGGGCAATAGTGCTGAACAAACTCGGCGTGGGATTGTCGCAGGATGCGCCCACCTTGATATCGACCGAGAATATGTCGCCTGCGTGACGGAACAACTTCTAAATGGACGCCTGGACCAAAGGGCTGAACTCGAGTTGCAGGCTCAAACCCGCATTGCTGATTGGACCATTATTTTAGCGACCGTATCAATACTGCAAACTCTAGTCGGAGCAGTGGGACTAGTCATGATCTTCCGGACGTTCGACAAAACGTCTGTGCAGGCACATGCAGCGCAGAGAGCGGTTGCAAAAGCATCAGTTGCGAACGCTCTAACCAGGAGTAACGCCGTGTGGCAAAACCGAGCCTACGTCTCGGTTGAGCGCCTAAAAATCGAGCTACACCCGGACCCGAATGGCAAGCTCGCCGCTGCGTCTTTTACCCCAATATTAATAAATGCTGGCGCGACACCAGCAAAGTTAGGCAGCATCTCACACTCACCGCTACTCATCCCCGCCGACAGACCCAAGGCGAAATACTTGTTCCAAGCTCTAAACATTTTCATGTCACCATGGGAGCCGGAATGAATAACCTTGAGGGCGAACGATCCACCATCACAATAGAAGACTTGCTCCTAGTTCAGAGTGGCCAGAACAAGCTATTGCTAGCCACTCACTTTGAATACATAGATGTATTTTACCCTCATGCCAGCAATATTCACACAGAAACATCGGTCACAGAAGTATCGATTATATCAGGAATTGACATAAATAACATAAATCAAACAAATTGCAGCGCTGGGCACATTTTCGTACAGAAGCATTACTCGGATCTAGAGATAATTTCCCCTCGACATCCAGACTACGATGCTCACCGAAAAAAGGCGGTAGATTTGGGCCTTGATGTTCCGCTCTTCTAGCTGCACGTAACGAACATCACTGCGAGCAAATTCGCGACTGCGCCCCTCCCGCCCTTCCCCTACTCCCCCAGCTTCACCCACTTCTACGTCTGCACCATTTTCACCTCGCCCGGCCGGCGGATGAGCAATTCGCCGTACTCAACTTTGACGGATAGGTCAGCGTCACCCGCAAATATTCGTCGCGGCCGCAGCTGGCGCAGGAAAAACAAGGCAGGCGCTCATCGCCCCCCGATCAAACAGGCCCAATGACACCCGGCCCGTCCACAGGCACAATGCCTCTATGGGAGTTTTGCGGTGACCATCGATACCGAAGAAGTTCTGACTGGCGGCGGTCGCACGGCGGTTTCGCGGATCGGGGCGGTCGTGCATCGCCAGACAGGTCCTTGGGCGCCCGCCGTTCATGCGCTGTTGCGCTTTCTCGAGGCAGAAGGTTTTTCAGGCGCGCCGCGCGTCGTTGGGACGGGCTTTGATGACACGGGCCGGGAAACCCTGACGTTCGTTGCCGGCGCGTCGCCGCATCCGGGGCCCTGGCCGGAGGGTTCGCACTTTCTCCTTGGGCAAATGCTGGCCGAATTTCACGACCTCACCCGACGGTTTAAGCCGCCGCCGAATGCCATCTGGCGAGACTGGTTCGGCAGGGCGCTGGGCGATGGCGCGCGTCTCATCGGTCATTGCGATCTCGGCGACTGGAATATTTTGGCCCAATCCGGCCGCCCCATTGCCTTCATCGATTGGGAGCAGGCCGGCCCGGTCGACCCCATGGTCGAGTTGGCGCAATTGTGCTGGCTCAACGCGCATCTCTTTGATGACGACCTCGAAGAGCGTCTCGGCCTCGCGCCAGCCAAAATCCGTGCCGGGCATTTTCAGGCCATCGCCGATGGATATGGCCTTGGGCAGCGCCAGCGGACTGAGCTCGTCGACACGATGATCCGGCTGGCGCTGCACGACACCGCGAACGAGGCGATCGAAGCGCGGATCGTCCCCGACAGCACCGATTCAACACCCCTATGGGCGCTCGCCTGGCGGGCCCGCAGCGCAGCGTGGATGGATCGAAACCGTGCTCTGCTGTCGCGGTAAGTCACCGCCTGCGCCACCAAAAGCGCAGCGCGCGGCACAGCCCGATCAAATCCAGATTTTTTCTTCCCCGACAACTATTTGATTTGCGCCATTCAGCTCAAGCAAACAAACCGACTAAACACATCAAATTGAACAGACTGATAAATACTCGTTCTTAAAATTACCCGAAATTAGGATTTTACAAATATTCTGAGCGTCGGATCATTAGTTGTAGAGTTGCAAATTGATCGCCGCCACGGACACGACCGCCCTGAGTGAATGCTCTGCCTTGGTGTTTTCCCCCAGCACAGCCAATACCGACGCCACCCTTCAGCTCTGCCACCGGCTGGGCTTCAAGACAGCCGTCCGCGATGCCGAGATCGCCTCGATCCCGGCCGACAAGATCATCTTCTTTCTTGTGCATGGCGCCCTGCCCGACGCGCAAAAGCAGCGCCTGCTGCAGGCGATCCGCTCGACCAGCAATCCCATGCGCCGCTTTGCGCCGGTGGTGTGCCTCGTCCCCAGTGGCCCGCGCCACCAGCTCGTGCAGCTGACCGAGATGGGGTTTGACGAGGTCCTGTTCCTCTCCGACCCGGTCGAGGACATGAGCGACAAGTTGGCGGCCCAGCTGAACCATCCGCTGATCTATGTGAAAACCGCCAAGTATTTCGGCCCAGACAGGCGCCGCATCGAGCTGGTGGATCGCGCCGATCCGCGTCGCAAACACGGCAATAATGATTGCCACAAGATCCGCGTCATGCGCGATCCACGCCGGGGCATCTCCGCCACCGACGTGCTCTAGTCTTGTGCCGGCTCAGGCCGGATCAAAATCCACCCGGCGTGGCACTTCCACCATGCCGGCGGCAAAGCGGCGGGCGTTGCGCACATAGCCCTCGGCCGAGGCGGCCAGCCTTTCGGCCGAGTCCGGGTCGAGCGTTCGGATGACTTTTCCCGGCGCGCCGACAACCAGAGAATTGTCGGGAATTTCCTTGCCCTCGGTGACCAGCGCATTGGCGCCGATCAGGCAGTTCTTTCCGATTTTTGCGCCATTGAGCACGGTGGCGCCCATGCCGATCAGGGAATTGTCGCCAATGGTGCAGCCATGAAGAATGGCGCTATGTCCGATGGTGCAGTTTTCGCCGATGCTGAGCGGAAAGCCCATATCGGTGTGCAGCACGCAGTTTTCCTGAACATTGGAGCGCGCGCCGACGGTGATCCGCTCATTGTCGCCGCGCATCACCACGCCAAACCAGACGCCGGCCTCGGGTCCCACCACAATGTCCCCCACCAGCACCGCCGTGGGCGCAATGAACCCGGCCTTCGGGTCGATCTCGGGCGCAATCCCGTCCAGCGCATAAATCGGCATCACTATAGTCCTCCCTCGTCCACGCAGCGCATTCTAGGCGCTGCGGGAAGGGATCGGTAGGGGGCGATGTCGATTAGCCGACCAGATCTTCAACCGTGCCGCGCGCGCCTTCATCGAAGAGGTTCTCAAGGTGCTCGACGACGGCCGTGCGGAAAATGGAATTCTCGGCAAGGTCGGTGCCGAACACCTCGGTGAGGGCAGCGAGGCCGTCGAAAAGGGCCTCCGGATCATCGCCGGCATCGGTGGCGATGGCGAGCATTTTGAGGGCGTGCGGATCCCTGACGTCGATCTCGCTGCCATCCTCGGCAATGCCGGTGACATAACGCATCCAGGCGGCGACACCGAGCGCCAGGCGGGTAATGGGCTCGCCGGCTTTGAGGCGGTCGCGAATGGTGCCGAGGAGGCGCTGGGGCAGTTTTTGCGAACCGTCCATGGCGATCTGCCAGGTGCGGTGCTTGAGGGCCGGATTGCGGAAGCGCTCGAGCAGTTCGTCACGATAGGCCCCGAGATCGGTGCCGGGCATGTCGAGCGTCGGCATTGCCTCTTCGGTCATCAGGCCATGGATGAGTTTGACATAGGCGGGATCGCCCATGACCTCGGAAATATACTCATAGCCACCGAGATAGCCGAGATAGGCCATGGTCGAGTGCGAACCGTTGAGCATGCGCAGCTTCATCAGTTCGAACGGCTCGACATCCTTCACCAACTGGGCGCCGACCTTCTCAAACGCCGGACGGCCGGCGGGGAAATGATCCTCGATCACCCATTGCGTGAAGGGCTCGGTCATGATCGGCCAGGCGTCTTCGGCGCCGATGAGGCCCGTGACTTCAGCCCGGTCAGCATCAGTGGTCGAGGGCACGATGCGATCAACCATGGTCGAGGGGAAGGCCACATCCTTGACCCAGGCGCCGAGATCGGCCTCGCGCAGGGCGGCAAAGCGGGTGACGATGCGCTTTGCCGTTTCGCCATTGGAGGGGAGATTGTCGCAGCTCATCACCGTGAAGGGGGCAATCCCGGCCGCCTTGCGACGGGCGAGGGCTTCGACCAGCATGCCGGGGGCCGATTTCGGCGTGGTGGGATTGCCCAGATCATGGACGATGTCCGGGTGGCGCTCATCGAGCTCGCCGGTTGCCGGATCGTGGCAATAGCCCTTTTCCGTCACCGTCAGCGAGACGATGCGGATGGCGGGGCTGGCCATCAGGGTGAGCAGCTCTTCACGTTCAGAATTGGCATCCATGACCGAAAGGATCGAGCCGATCACGCGCGGATGCGTGCCGGAGGCGTCGCGCACGGCGATGGTATAGAGCCCGTCCTGCGGGGCGAGAGCGTCCTTGGTGTCGGGACGGCGAAGGCTCGCCCCCACAATGCCCCAGCTCGGGTCTTCCGCAAGCAGGTCATCGACATAAACGGCCATATGCGCACGGTGAAAGGCGCCGATGCCCAGATGGACAATGCCGGGCGACACCGCCGACCGGTCATAATTGGGCACTTTGGTGCCGGCCTTGAGGGTGGCAAGAGTGGCGGGGCTGAGGCGCGCGTCGGTCAAGGTCGTCTCCGGGAAAGGCTATTTGGGCGCAGCATAGAGATTTTCCAACTTGTATGGAAGATCGTGCGCGCCTATTCAGGCTCCTGTGTCGGGGCTTGCCTCAAAAGGGTCAAGCCCGGCATAAGCCTTTTGTGGGGACTGGAGGAAGCGCAATGACCGGCAAGCGGATCGTCAGCATTGGCGAATGCATGATCGAAATGAGTGGCGGCGAGGATCGCAATTATCGGCTGGGCTATGCCGGCGATACGCTCAACACCGCCTGGTATCTGCGCGCCCTGCTCAGCAAGGATTTTGCCGTCGACTATGCCACCGCACTTGGCTCCGACCGCTATTCGGACGATATCCGCGCCTTTCTCGATACCAATGGCATCGGCACGGGCCATATCCAGACCATTCCGAGCCGCCGACCGGGTCTTTACATGATCCATCAGGACAAGGGCGACCGGCATTTTACATATTGGCGCGACAATTCTGCGGCCAAGCTTCTGGCCGACGACAAGGAGGCGCTGGGCAAGGCCGTGGAGGGCGCGAGCCTGGTGTATTTCTCCGGCATTACCCTGGCCATCCTCGCGCCCAAGGCGCGGGGGCGTTTGCTCGGCGCCATCGTCAAGGCGCGCGACAATGGCGCGAAAATCGCCTTCGATACCAATCTGCGCCCGGCCTTGTGGTCGAGCGAGCGGGTGATGGCGTCGGTGCTGACGGCGGCGGCGAGCCTCTGTGACATCGTCCTGCCGACCCATTCGGATGAAGCCCCGCTCTTTGGCGACAAATCGGTGGAGGAGACGGCAGAGCGCTATCTCGAGCTTGGCGTCGAGGAAGTGGTGGTCAAGGACGGCTCCAACGAGGCGCTGATCGCCACGGCCCATGAAAGGGTGAAAATGGCCCCACCGCCGGCCAAAAACGTGATCGACGCCACCGGGGCCGGCGACAGCTTTAATGGCGGTTATCTTTCGGCGCGGCTGATGGGCAAGTCGATCGCCGAAGCTGCCGAAAATGCCCATCGCGTGGCGGGGGTAGTGATCGGCCACAAGGGCGCGCTGGTGGACCCCAAGCTTTTGGGGTGAGGGTTTAGGCCAAGGCCCCCTCACCCGGCCTTCGGCCGACCTCTCCCCCGAAGGGAGAGGTGAAGAAGTGCCCGAAACGCGGAGCGGCACCTCTCCCTAGGGGGAGAGGTCGACGGTGCAGCCGTCGGGTGAGGGGGCCTCCCTACTCCCCCTTCAACTCCAAAAATTCCTTGGCGCTGAGGACGATTTTTCGGTCGCTCTTGCCGATTTCGCCGTCGTCCTTGCCGTCATAATCAAAACCGTTGAGCAGGGTGCGGATGACGTTGAGGCGGGTGCGCTTCTTGTCATTGGCGCGGATGACGGTCCAGGGCGCGTGGCTGCTGTCCGTGCGCTTCAGCATGGTGTCGCGGGCGCGGGAATAATCGTCCCATTTGTTGAGCGCCTCGAGATCGACCGGCGACAGCTTCCAGGTTTTCAGCGGATCATGGCGGCGATCATGGAAGCGCTTCAATTGCATTTCCCGGCCAATGGAGAGCCAGAACTTGAAGAGTTTTATGCCGTCCTTGGTGAGGCGCTTTTCAAATTCAGGCGCTTCTTCGAGGAAGAGCTCGGTCTCGCCCGGGGTACAAAACCCCATCACCGGCTCAACCCCGGCGCGGTTGTACCAGGAGCGATCGAACAGCACCATTTCCCCGGCCGCGGGCAGCCAGTCAATATAGCGCTGGAAATACCATTGGGTGCGCTCACGGTCGTTCGGCTTGGGCAGTGCGGCGATGAGGTTGTAGCGCGGATTGAGATTTTCGAGGATGCGCTTGATGGTGCCGCCCTTGCCGGCCGCGTCGCGTCCCTCAAAGACGAGGACGATGCGCTCGCCCGCCCGCGCCATATGCGCCTGAAGGAGCACCAGCTGCTTTTGCAGCGCGTACATCTGCGTGTCATACTCGTCGCCATCCATCCCGTCTTCATAGGGATATCCGCCCGAGGTCAGGGCCGCGCGTTTGATGGATTTGGGCAGCTGGGGATCATTTATGTCGAAGCTGTCAAAGGGGTCGGTCACGCTGTCGCTCCATTGTTACATTGAGCGTGATAGAAACCGGGCGCCAACACAAGGGCGGAACGAAGGCTTTGATTTTGCTGCCGGACATGGAAGACACTGAAATGGAACGGCGCGACGCGCCTCGGAATATGCTGGCCAATCTGCGCAGCCAGCTCGGCCTCCTTGCGGTGCTCGCCATCCTTGTTGCCGCCTTCGTCATGTTCGGTGGCCTGCGCATCGAAATCGCTCTCATCGGGTTTGCGCTCTTTACCGGCTTGGTGGCGCTGCGCCCCGCGCCAATTGCGCCCGCCTTGCCGGAAACCCGGCGCGTCGTGCTCGACAGTCCGCCCCGCGGCGCGGACGAGGAACAGATGCTGGCCGCCATGGCCGAGGCGCTGGGTGATCCGGCCATGGTGCTCGACCAGCGCGGCGCCGTGGTCTTCCGCAATGGCGCGGCCATCCGGCAATACCCCAATATCGCCGACGACCAGATCCTCAGCCTTGTGCTGCGCGATCCGCAATTGCTCTCGGCCATCGAGGGTGCGCTGCGCGATGGCGCGCTCTTTAGTTTCGAGCTGCACCAGACCATCCCCAATGAAACCTGGGATCGGGTGGTGGTGGCTCCGCTCCGCCTGCCCGGAACCGACTGGTCGGTGGCCAGTCAGCGGCGCCTTCTGGTGACCTTTCATAGCCTCACGGCCCTCAAGCGTGTCGATGCCATGCGCAGCGATTTCATCGCCAATGCCAGCCATGAATTGCGCACGCCGCTGGCTTCGCTCATCGGTTTCATCGACACACTGCTGGGGCCCGCGGCCAAGGACGCGGCCGCCCGCGAAAAATTCCTCGGCATCATGCGTGGACAGGCTGACCGGATGAGCCGGTTGATCGACGACCTCCTCAGCCTCTCGCGCATCGAGATGTACCAGCACATGCGCCCCACCGGCACGGTGGAGCTGGCAGGGCTCTTGCGCGAGGTCCGCGAGGGTCTTCAAACTCAGGCCGCCGCCGCCGAGCTCCGGGTCGAGCTCCGCCTGCCGGATGGGCCCGTATCGGTCACCGGCGATCGCAGCCAGCTCTATGAAGTGTTTGAGAACCTCATTGAAAACGCCATCAAATATGGCGCTGGCGGGAAAAGCGTCGAGGTTGAACTGGCGCGGATCGACCGCGGCGGGCTGCACCATATGGTCAGCGTCATCGATCACGGCCCCGGCGTGCCGCCCGAGCATGTGCCGCGGATGACCGAGCGCTTTTACCGGATCGATGCAGAGACGAGCCGCAAGAAGAAGGGCACGGGCCTCGGCCTTGCCATCGTCAAGCATATTGTCCAGCGCCATCGCGGGCAGGTGTCCATCCGCAGCAAGCTCGGCGAAGGTCTGCGGGTCGACGTATTGCTCCCCTGAAACCAAAAACCCGCGGATCGCTCCGCGGGTTTTTTGTTGTTCAGGCAACGAGGCCCTTGGTGAGTTCGAGCGCTTGGCGCTCGAAGAGACGCCGGTAAATGCCGCCGTTGAGCCTGATGAGGGCGTTGTGGTCGCCCTCTTCGACGATCTTGCCCTTGTCGAAGACCAGGAGCCGATCAAGCGCGACCACGGTCGACAGGCGGTGGGCGATGACCAGCGTGGTCCGGCCTTCCATCAGCCGTTCCATTGCCTGCTGGATCATCATCTCGCTTTCGCTGTCGAGGCTGGAGGTAGCCTCGTCGAGGATAAGCACCCGCGCATCAGCGAGGAAAGCACGGGCGATGGCGACGCGCTGGCGTTCGCCACCCGAGAGTTTTACCCCGCGCTCGCCCACCATGGTTTCATACTGGCGCGGCAGGCTCATGATGAAATCATGCGCATTGGCCTGCTTTGCAGCCTCGACGATCTCGGCACGGCTGGCCCCGGGCCTTGCATAGGCGATGTTCTCGGCCAGCGTCCGGTGGAACAGGATCGGTTCCTGCTGGACGATGGCAATCTGCCCGCGCAGGCTTGCCTGCTGCACCGCCCCGATGTCCTGCCCGTCGATGGTGATGGCGCCATTCTGGATGTCGTAGAGGCGCTGGATCAGCTTGACGAACGTGGTCTTGCCCGAGCCGGAATGACCGACGAGGCCCACGCGTTCGCCCGGTTTGATCTCCACGGAAAAGTCCTTGTAGAGCGGGGTGGCGTGCGCGCCATATTGGAAGGTCACATTATCAAAGCGGATGTGGCCGTCGCCAATGGCGATTGCCGGCGCGTCCTTGCGATCGGCGATCCCGAGCGGCTGCGCGTGCAGATTGACCAGCTCTTCCATGTCGTTGACCGACTTCTGCAGATTGCGGATGTGCTGACCGACGTCGCGCAAATGCCCCTGCAACAGGAAGAACATGGTGAGCACAAAGGTGATGTCGCCCGCAGTGGCCGCACCATCGCGCCACAGCACCAGGCCCGTGCCGAGAATGGCGGTCTGCATGGCCGCCATCATGATGCCCTGGAGGCCGCCATTGAACGTGCCGCGCCGCCAGGTGCGGCGAGTGCGCTTGCTCCATTTGGAGACCACGCCGGCGATAAGGTCATCCTCGCGGGTTTCGGCGCCGAAGGCCTTGACCACGGAATTGCAGCTGACCGCATCGGCGAGCGCACCGCCAACCTTGGTGTCCCAGGCATTGGAGAGCGTTGCTGCGGGCGCAACAAAGCCCACCGACATCCAAACCGTCACTACGATATAGATGATGGAGCCGAGGCCGACGACGAGACCCATCACCGGCCACGACATGCCTAGGATCAGTGTCGCACCGCCAAGCATGACGAGCGATGGCAAGAGGGCCAGCAGCAGCGTGTCATTGAGCAGGTCGAGCGCCCACATGCCGCGCGTGATCTTACGCACGGTCGAGCCGGCAAAGCTGTTGGCATGCCAGTCGGTGGAAAAGCGCTGGACCCGGTGAAAGCCCTGGGCGGCGACGTCGCGCATCATCCGCAGGGTGAGCGGGATGATGTTGAGATACATCAGCTGCCGCAGCACGATCGAGCCGAGGTAGAGCGCCGACATGGTGAGAAAGGCGGAGAACGCCACGTCCCAGCCGCCCTCTCCGGAGGCCACGGCATCGACCAGTCGGCCGGCAAAAATCGGGCTCAGCGCCTCGGCCAGCGTTGCCGTCAGCACAAGGCCGACGATCAGCGCGATGCGGATCGGCTGATGCTTCCAGTGACGGAAGGTGAAACCGAGCACATTGCGGAACGCATCGGCGCGGAAATTAAGTTTCTTGCGACTCATCTGGGTGTCCCGATCCCGTTTTCCGGCGATCGGTTCCTGTGGTGAGGGTCAATTGGGGCGCAGAACGGGCGGCATTTGCATGCCGTTGCGGGTAGCGGGTTTCTGCGGAAGGAAATTTTCGGGGCGCACGCCAAAACAGGCGGGCCGCACGGGGCAGGACCTAAGGTCGGGTGCTGCCCATCGGGGAAGCGAATGATGCTGTCATGCAACGCCTCCCGTGTTCTCAAAAATGAAGCGGCGAACGGTTCATAGCCAAACCGTTCGCCTTTGCCAATGGCCTTGTGCTGCCGGACACCGCAGCTGATGCGTTTGGGTGACAGGGACGGCCCGGGATACGGCCGGGGCGCCCCTGCCAGCAGCGCCGCTCAGTCGAGCGGGCGAGCGCCGGGAGCTACAATGCCGCGAGTCATGATCTGGCCATAGGCAACGATGCCAGCGAACGTGCCGAATGCGCAGAGAACGGCGATGAGGTAAAGCGTCTGAATGGTCATAGGAACCTCCTGAGATGGCTCCATATTCCCCACTCCGGCCCGGTTCACTTTGACATGGATCAAGAGTTTTTACGGTTTGCTTGGGTGGCGTCCCACGCGGGGGAGCGCTAGGCTCCAAACCAATCGATTCAAAAGCAAGAAGGCATGCCCAATTGAGCAATACCCCTATCGATCCGACCAAGTTCGACAAGCTCGGCGAAGTGGCCATCAAGGTTGGCCTGCAGCTGGCCGAGGGCCAGGATCTGATCATCACCGCGCCGATGACCGCAGCCCCGCTGGTTCGCCGCATTACCGAGCACGCCTATAAGGCCGGTGCCGGCCTCGTCACCACCATCTATTCGGACGAAGAAGCAACGCTCGCACGCTATCGCTTTGCCAATGACGCCAGCTTCGACCGCTCGGCCGGCTGGCTCTATTCGGGCATGGCGGAGGCCTTCAAGAACAACGCCGCGCGCCTCGCCATCTCCGGCGACAATCCACTGATGCTGGCCGGTCAGGACCCGTCCAAGGTTTCGCGCGCCAACCGCGCCAATTCCACGGCGTATCGCCCGGCGCTGGAGCTGATCACAGGCTTTGACATCAACTGGAACATTGTGTCCTACCCGACCCCGGCCTGGGCCAAGCTGGTCTTCCCCAATGATGCCGAAGATGTCGCTGTCGCCAAGCTGGCCGAAGCCATCTTCAAGGCGAGCCGCGTCGATCAGGACGATCCCATCGCCGCCTGGAAGGATCACAATGCCAATCTCAAGGCACGGTGGACCTGGCTCAATGGCAAGCGTTTTTCGGCACTGAAGTACACCGGTCCGGGCACGGATCTCACCGTCGGCCTCGCCGATGGGCACCGCTGGAAAGGCGGCGCCTCGGAAGCCAAGAACGGGGTGACCTGCAACCCCAACATCCCGACCGAGGAAGTGTTCACCACGCCTCATCGCCTGCGCGTTGAAGGCACGGTGGCCGCGACCAAGCCGCTCAGCCACAATGGCACGCTGATCGAGAACATCCAGGCGCGCTTTGAAGAAGGGCGTCTGGTTGAACTCAAGGCCACCAAGGGCCAGGACGTGTTCGACAAGGTGCTCGATACCGACGAGAGCGCGCGGCGTCTCGGCGAAGTGGCGCTGGTGCCGCACTCCTCGCCGATCTCGGCCTCGGGCATTCTCTTTTACAACACGCTCTACGACGAGAACGCCTCGTGCCACATCGCCATGGGCCAGTGCTATGCCGACTGCTTTGAGGGCGGCAAGGAGCTGACGCCCGACCAGATCTACGCCCAGGGCGGCAACAAGAGCCTCATCCACATCGACTGGATGATCGGCTCCGACCAGATCGACATCGACGGCGTGCATGCGGATGGTTCGACCGAACCGGTCATGCGCAAGGGCGAGTGGGCGTTTTAAGTTTTACGCGGAAGCTAAAGTAGGTCGTCCCCGCCGGGCTTGTCCCGGCGGTCCGTCTGCCAAGGGATGGATTGCCCCGGACAAGCCGGGCAATGACGGCGTTTCCGGTATCTGTTCCGGGCCTGCCGCGCAAAGTGGCGGCTCCTGCGCTCCCTCCCCCTTGTGGGGAGGGTAGCAAAGCTAGGCCCTTGGGCCGTAGCGACGCTGAGGTGGGGGGACCTGCACGGTCTGTGCCGTGTCATCCCCCGCCCCAAAAACCCAAAAACTCAAAAACCGCGGTCGCCCTGTTCGGCCATATAGGTCTCTTGTTCGGCCGTGCTCTTCCGGCCGAGCGGCGCGTTGCGGAAGGGGAAGCGACCGAAACGGTCGACCGTCTCCTTATGCGCCTTGGCGTAGTTGAGCTGGTTCTCGTCGCCGAGACCTTCGTAGAGGCGCACTGACTCGGCCTGCACCCGTGCCGACTCGGCGTGCATATAGGGCAGGTAGATAAAGCCGCGCCGGGGCTGCTCGAATTCGAGATCGAGACCCTGGGCGACCATCTCCTGCGCCAGAGCCAGCGCCATCTTGTCCTGCGCAAAGGCTTCCGGGCGCTTGCGGAACAACTGGCGCGAGAACTGGTCGAGCACGATGATCTCGGCAAGGCGACCTTCCGGTGTCGACCGCCATTCCCATGCTTCACCGCGCGCGACGGCCGCGTGGGTGTCAGCAAATTCAGCGGCAATCAGCGCATCGAAATCGGCACTGCCTGCGAACCAGTCATCGGGACCGTGATCGACGAACCAGAAATTGAGGACGTCTTGGGCGCTGCGCATGGCACTTCCTTTCGATTGTCGGCTCACGCGGCCAGGACCAGCCTGATGCGATTGCCCGAGGGGTCTTGAGTTTCTGTCCAGCCATCGCCCGGCGTGACGGAGGCGCCAGCCGTTGCCAGCCTCTGGTGCAGCCCGGCAAGGCTTTCAGCTTCCGGCAGGACGATGGTCAGCCATTGCATACCGGCGCTGCCGGCTGGCGGCTGGGTGGCCTGCGGCCCGGACCAGATGTTGAAGGCGAGGCTATGGGGCATGTAGTCGAGCCCGACATCGCCCATGCCAAAGGAATCGATCATCAGGAAACCGGCAAAGCCGATGACGTCGCGATAAAAGCCCATGGCTTCGTGGAGGTCGCGGACATGGAGATGCACGTGACCAATGCGCGTGCCTTCGGGCATGCGTGGGGTGAGGACCGGCTGGGGGCCGAGCTCGCCGAGCAGACCATCAAGGTCGATGGGCTCGCGCCCTGAATGGGGTTTGCCGTCGGCGGCGATGGCGTAGGTCTCGCCCTTGTCCGGATCGCCCAGCGTGCCGCGCCAGGGTGTCTCGAAGGTGATCTCGATGCCATTGCCATCGAGGTCCCAGAGATAGATTGCCTCGCTGACGAGGTGGTCCGTCGGGGCGATGCGGATATTGCGCTGCAGGGCGCGCACGGCCATCTGCGCCAGTTCATGGCGCGTCGGCACGTGAATAGCGACGTGATAGAGCCCAAGGCTGCGCGGCGCGACCGGGCGATTGGCTGATGTCTCGAGCACGATGAGAATTTTGCCGCCGGCGCCGAGGGAAAGGCGATTACCCTCTTCGGCGATGAGGTCGAGGCCGACCACGTCCTGCCAGATGGCGAGCGCCTTGGTGCGGTCAGTAACGGCGAGATGCACGGGACCCAGCGTCGTGCTCAGCGGCAGCACGGGCATGGAGCGGACATTGGTCTGGACAGATGTGTCGATCATTTCGATCCCCGAATTGCGGTGTTGCGCTTAATCTAGGGGAGCGCCGCGGCGACGACCATCGGCACGACAGCGAAGGCTTTGTTCGCTCAAGAGCACCCAATGGGTCAGGCCGGGGCGCCGTCGCTGTCTTCGTCAAAGCCGTTGTTGACGAGGAGCACGATGGCTTCGAGCGCCTCGCGCGCCTGCTTGCCGGTCGCCTGGACGAGGATGGTCGAGCCGGGACCGGCGCCGAGCATCATCAGGCCCATGATCGAATTGCCGGCCACGGATTGTCCGTCCTTGACCACATTGATCGTGGCATCAAAGCACTCAGCCGTCCGCACGAAGCGCGCCGAGGCGCGGGCATGCAGTCCCTTGCGATTGACGATGGTCAATTGCTGGGCGAGGGCACGGCCTGCAGCATCCATTTATGAGGCTCCGCCGAGAATGGAATTGGCAACGGTGATATATTTCCGGCCCGCCTCCTGGGCCAGGTTCACCGCTTCGGCCATAGCCATCTCGCCGCGCACGCGGCCAAGCTTGACCAGCATGGGCAGATTGACCCCGGCGATCACTTCCACCTTGCGGTTGTTCATCACCGAAATGGCCAGATTGGACGGCGTGCCGCCAAACATGTCGGTGAGAATGATGACACCGTCGCCATTCTCGGCGCGGTCGATGGCCTTGATGATGTCTTCGCGCCGTTCTTCGGCGTTGTCATCCGGGCCGATGGCGATGGTTTCGCAATAGTCTTGCGGGCCGACAACATGCTCCAGCGCCAGCTTGAATTCATCAGCTAGCGCCCCATGCGTCACCAGAACCAATCCGATCATGCATTCTCCCCAAACTGCCGTAGCGGCATAGGTGGCGTTCCGCCACGGCGTCCCGGACTAATACGCCCGGCCGAGGCACGGATCAATCGCAGGCGAGCCCGCAACAGTTTTGTCCCCCAAGCCCCCTGTTGCAAGCGATAATTTGTCATGGCTGTGCAGGAGAGGCGCTTGCGCGCACCGCTTCCATGACCAGCAACTCCTGGTGACGCAGCCCGATCCGTTCGGCATGCGGCACCGGGGCCCGCGGAACCTCGTGCCCCAGTATATGGGTGGTGAAAGCCTCTTCTTCCAGCATGCGCTCATAGGCCGGCACTAGGTCGATAACGAGGTTCAGGCGGGCTGAGGGACAGCTCGGCCGGTGGACGATGCCTCGGCCCCGCAGTTCGATGAGGCCGGTCAACAGAGGCGGCGCGTTCATCACAACCCCGTCAGCGTCGACGGTCAGATCGACCCGGTCGTCTGAAATGAGAAGCGCCTCGAGCCCCCGCATCTGCCAGGTTTCGATCAGCGACAGGGTGAGAAGCGATTTTCCCGCGCCTGATGGCCCCCGCAACAGCAGGCCCAATCCATCCAGCACCAGCCCCGTCCCATGCACATGGTGTGGTTTTATCATGGCGTCAGACTATTTGCGGGCGCGCGGCAGGACAATGGTGAAGACGGCGCCGGAGCGATCGGGGCGGTTCTGTGCCTTGATCGTGCCCTTGTGCGCCTCGACGATCTGCCGGGAAATGGAAAGCCCCAGCCCCGAGTGATTGCCAAAACTCTCGGTTTCCGGGCGATCGGTATAGAAGCGCTGGAAGATGCGGCTGACATCGGTGATGCCTGGCCCCTCATCGCTCACCGAAATGATGATGGTGTCCGCCTCGGTGGCAACGGAAACAGTGACAGTGCCACCGGTGGGCGAAAACGAGACGGCATTGTCGATGAGATTGGCAAAAACCTGTGCCAGCCGGCTTTCATGGCCGTTGATCGTGGTGGAGCCGCGACCGGCGCGCTTGCCCATCACCACATTGACCGAGCGGTTGGACGCGATGTCCTTCTGGATCGAGACCATGGCCTCGGCCAGCTTTTCGACATCGACCTTTTCAGCACCCTCGCGGGCCAGTTCGGCATCGAGCCGGCTGGCGCTCGAGATATCGGTGATCAGGCGATCGAGGCGCTTGATATCGTGCTGGATGATGGCGTTGAGGCGTTCCTTGTCTTCCGGCTTTTTCGCCAGCGGCAGGGTTTCGACGGCAGAGCGCAGCGAGGTCAGAGGGTTCTTGAGCTCATGGGCAACGTCAGCGGCAAAGCGCTCGATGGCCTCGATGCGGTTATAAAGCGCGTCGGTCATGCGCCGCAGCGCGCCCGACAGGTGCCCGATTTCGTCGGGGCGATCGGTAAAATCGGGAATTTCGGCACGCGCATTGCCAGCCGTCTGCACCCGCTCGGCGGCCGCGGAAAGGCGACGCATCGGCCCGGCGATAGTGCCGGCCAGGAGGAAGGAGAGGCCGATCTGCACCACGGTGGCGATCAGGGCGATGCGCAGGATGCTCCAACGCTCCTGGGCCACCACGCTGTCGATATCGCCCGGCGCGGTTGAGAGCAGGATTGCGCCGACAATGGCGCGCATGCGCTGCACCGGCACGGCCACGGAAACAACGAGCTGGTTGCGCTCGTCGACGCGGACGAAATCGGCCGGCGCCCCCTGCAGGGCGGATGCCACCTCGGGATAGCGTGTGCCTTCGTCGGCGCCATATTCCTGATATTTCGAGAAATTATCGCCCGGCGCCCAGGAGATAATGGCGTTGAACCAGTCGACGAGGAAAAAGCTCTGCTGCTTGGAGGTGTCGATGGTCTGCCGGATCACCTCGCCGCGCGCATAAATGTTCTCGCTGTCGAGAATAAGCAGCCCGCCCTGGTCGTAGATGCGGGCGCGGGTGCGGGTCGGGGTGATGAGATTGCGCAGGAGCGGGGCGATGCGCTCCGGATTGATCGGGAATTCGAGCGAGGGGTCGAAATAGGAGAGCGGCGAGAAATTGCCCGCCTGCAGCTCCAGCAACCGATCGGGATTGACCGAGATGACGTCGCTATCCACCGTGGCCGAGGCGGCGATGGCGGCAGCGATGATTTCGCCCTGCACGCGAAGCGACTGGACGCGCGCGTCAATCAGGCCGGCCCGCCACTGGTTGAGATAGAGAATGCCCACCACCAGCACCAACAACCCGGCAAGGTTGAGCACCACGATGCGCCGGGTCAAATTGGAGAAGATGGTGAAGTCGAGGAAGCGCCTGATGCCATGGGCCAGCTTGGCCAAGGGCATCAGGGCCAGCCGCCAGCCCCCGCGCCGACGGGGCGCAGCCTCGCGCTCCCCCTTCGGCGACGAGCCGGCGGGAGGAGCCTCAACTTCTGGGTCTATCGTGGCCAATTGGCTTCCTACTGCTCCTTGAAGCGGTAGCCGACACCATAGAGCGTCTCGATCATTTCGAAATCATCATCCACGGCCTTGAACTTCTTACGCAGCCGCTTGATGTGGCTGTCGATGGTGCGGTCATCGACATAGACCTGGTCGTCATAGGCGGCATCCATCAGCGCATTGCGCGACTTCACCACGCCCGGGCGCAGGGCGAGCGCCTGCAGGATCAGGAACTCGGTGACCGTAAGGGTGACGCGCTGGCCCTTCCAGGTGCAGGTGTGGCGCTCTTCATCGAGCACAAGCGAGCCGCGTTCGATCAGCGCCTTGCTCGGCGCCTGCTCGGTGTTGGTGCCCGGGGCACTCGACGGATCGCGCGGTGCGGAGCGGCGCAGGATCGCCTTGACGCGCTCGACCAGCAGGCGCTGGCTGAAGGGCTTGGTGATGAAATCATCAGCGCCCATCTTGAGCCCGAAAAGTTCGTCGATTTCCTCATCCTTGGAGGTGAGGAAGATCACCGGGACATCCGATTTCTGGCGCAGGCGGCGCAGCAGCTCCATGCCGTCCATGCGCGGCATCTTGATGTCGAGAATGGCCAGGTCGGGACGGTCAGTGGTCAGACCTTCAAGACCCGAAGCGCCGTCAGTATAGGTGGCCACCTGATATCCTTCGGCCTCCAGCGTCAGGGACACGGAAGTCAGGATGTTGCGGTCGTCATCTACCAGGGCGATTTTGGGCATATTCTGCCTTTCTTCTCGAGACGCTTGCATTCGGGATGACCCTTTTGGTCCTCTCCGACGTTGCAAGCGACAATTACGCGTTAAATAAGGCGCGGCCAAGTCTGCTGCCAGTTGCGACAGCAATCCGAGCCACGTGCAACTTCCGTCTTAAGACCCTTTTCGGGATGGTCCTCGACCACCCATCGTCTCTAGTTTGCGCGCAACACCGCACTTGCGGCATCGAGTGGAGACGGAAAGATGAGTGTGTTCGATCATGGGGTCCTGCGAAACGACATCGTCGGCGCAGCCGTGTCGCTGAGCGACAACGCGATTGCCCCGGATCTGGTTGCCGAGGCATTGCGACAGGGTGTGGGCCGTCTGACTGCAGACGGCGCCTTTGTCGTTGAGACCGGCGCATTTACCGGCCGCTCGCCCAAGGACAAGTTCATCGTGCGCGATGGCCTGACCGAGAATACGGTCTGGTGGGACAATTCGGGTGCCCTCTCGCCCGAGCATTTCTCGATCCTGCTCGATGACGTGCGCGCGCATCTGTCCGGCCAGGCCATCTACCGCCAGGATCTCCTGGCTGGTGCAGATCCCGCGCACCAGTATGACGTGACGGTTCTCACCCCGAGCGCCTGGCATGCCCTCTTCATCCGCAACCTCCTGATCCGTCGTGGCGAAGACATCCTCGCCGGTGACGACGCCATGGCCGTGACCATCGTCCATGCGCCGCACTTCAAGGCCGATCCGGCCCGCCACGGCTGCCGCACCGACACCGTCATCGCGCTCGACATGAGCCGCAATGTAGTTGTCATCGCCGGCACGCTCTATGCCGGTGAGATCAAGAAAAGCGTCTTCTCGCTGTTCAACTTCCACGCGCCGCGCCAGGGCGTCCTGCCGATGCACTGCTCGGCCAACCTTGGCCCCGATGGGGAAGCAGCGCTGTTCTTCGGCCTCTCGGGCACTGGCAAGACCACGCTCAGCAATGATCCGAACCGCCCGCTGATCGGCGACGACGAGCACGGCTGGAGCGCGGATGGCGTGTTCAACCTCGAAGGCGGCTGCTACGCCAAGACCGTCAAGCTCAGCGCTACCGCCGAGCCGGAAATCTATGCGGCAACCAAGCGTTTCGGCACCGTGCTGGAAAACGTCATCGTCGATGCAGAAACGGGCGTTCCGGATTTCGACGATGTGTCGCTGACCGAAAACACCCGTGCCGCCTACCCGCTGCATGTGCTGCCGTCCATTGCCAAGGGCAGTGTTGGCGGAACGCCCAAGACCGTGGTCTTCCTCACCGCGGACGCCTTCGGCGTCCTGCCCCCGCTCGCGCGTCTGACGCCGGAACAGGCCGTCTACCACTTCCTCTCGGGCTACACCGCCAAGGTGGCCGGCACCGAGCGTGGCGTCACCGAGCCGCAGGCGACCTTCTCGGCCTGTTTCGGCGCGCCGTTCATGCCGCGGCACCCGACCGTCTATGGCGAGATGCTGGCTGAGCGCCTGCGCACAAGCGGCGCCCAGGCCTATCTACTCAACACCGGCTGGACCGGTGGCGGCTATGGCGTTGGCAAGCGCATCGACATCGCCTCGACCCGCCGTCTGCTGACCGCCGCCCTCGAAGGCGCCCTCGACAGCGCCGACATGCGCGTTGACGGCCTCTTCGGCTTTGACGTTCCCGTGGCCGTGCCCGGCGTCGACAGCAAGCTGCTCGATCCGCGCCAGACCTGGGCCGATGGCGAGGCCTATGACGCGCAGGCCGCAAAGCTTGCCCAGCTGTTCCGCGAGAACTTCAAGAAGTTCGGCACGGAAGCCGATGCCGAGCCCGGCCCACAGCTGGCCAAGGCCGCTGAATAAGCGGTCATCTCCCAGACTGACTACTGAGAAGGGCGCCATCGGCGCCCTTTTTCATGTCCGGGTTCCTGGCACTGAAGGCGTGTGTCGGGCGACTGATCAGCCGACACGCCAAAACGCGGCGCCAAGGGGCGCCGACCGCGTTTCAGATCTGCAGTGAGGGAAAGGTCACCCCGACAGCATGGCGCCCCCTCTGGAGAGCGCTACAGGCGATCAGTTCGGGGAGTAGAAGATGTGCGAGCCGACCTGGGCAACTCGGCTATAGGTGTTCGACCAGGAAGGGCTGACGGCCGTCGTGTGGTAGAACAGCGCCGAACCGGGCAGTGCACCAACCTCGTCGCCCGTGGCGTACTCGGCATAAATCTCGGCGGCCAGAGCCTTGGAGCGCGACCAGGCGGCGCGCTCACGCGGAGTATCATCGCGACCATCGCAGGCAAAGGTAAACTGGCAGCGATAGCGGCCCTTGTCGGCGTTCTGATAGATGACGCCGCACAGCGAGGACGGGTAACGATCCGAGCGGGCGCGATTGACGATGACATTGGCGACGGCCAGCTGGCCGGCAGCGCTTTCACCGCGCGCTTCGTGATAGATCGCCTGGGCGAGGCATTCGCGCTCGGTATTGGCGACCTTGACGCGCTTTTCCGTCGGCAGATAACCGCTGTCGACATAGGCGGCGAGAATATCGGGGGTCACCGTCGGCTCGGGCCGTGCGATCGGCGCCATGAAGCTGTCGATGGCGGAAAGAGCGGTGTTACCGCCGCTGAGCGAACCGCGGGCGATATAGCCCATCAGCATTTCGGCATTCAGCGGGGAATTGGGACCATCGAGGGTCACCTCGACCGCGCGCAGCTCCTGCTGGCGCTTGACGTAATTGGCAAGAAGCGCCTCGGTCAGCGGCTGCTGGCCGGGTGCCAGCGGCATTGCGGTCGCGCCCAGCGCGGGCTGCTGACGCAGCTCGGCGACAGCGTCCGGAACCGAGACCGGGATGACGACGTTGGATTCGTTAGCCTTGACTGCCAAGGGCGACGCAATGACGCCAGCGACCAACACTGTCGCTGCGAACGCTGCTGCCTGCGCTGAAATTCGCAGGATTTTCTTCCGCCAGTCTGCAGTCAATGCCCCGTCCTTGCCCCTGAGCCTGTCCAGTCCTACCGGCAGGCCTTCTGGTGGACCCCTGGGGGTCCGTCTTGCTGGAAGGCACACTAGCCAAGCCAGACAAGAGATGGAAGCCAAAATTTACGGCTGGTTAACCATAGCCCTTAGCTTCTTAAAACAGGGTTAATGTGCCGACGCGCAAAAGAAAACCCATAAAATTCATGGGTTTGCTTTGTGCTGAATCGGCACTTTCGGAGAAAGATAAAAGTTTAGGGAGTGCTTTAAGCGTTCAAATCTTAACGCGGGAAGGCCGCTTTGTGCACGTGCACCAGACTGTCCATGATGGTGATGCCAAGCGAGCGGATCTCATCGGACGGCGCGACGAGATCGGGCACCATGATGGTCTGCATGCCAGCCGCATGGGCAGCATGAACGCCGGCAAAACTATCCTCGAGGGCGAGGCAATGTTCCGGCTTCATGGACAGCCGGCCCGCCGCCATCAGATAGGGCTCGGGGTGCGGCTTGGGATTGGTGACGTCGTCACGGGTCACGATCGTTTCGAAGAGATCGAGCAGGCCCGCGGCGCCAAGATGATGCTGGGCATGGGGATTGCGCGAGGAGGTGGCGACCGCCGTCGGGATATTATTGGCGTGCAGAGCCGTGATGAATTCGCGTACGCCCGGCTTCAGCGGCACGCCGGCATGGCTGCGCTCGCGCATCACCACGCGGCATTTTTCGTCGAACAGCGAATAGGGAAAGCTGACCCCATAAGCCTCGATCAGCAGTTGGCTGGTGCGCTCGTGGCTCGATCCGACCATGCCGCTGTGCACGAGATCGGTCATTTCAAACCCGAGATCGGTGCAGACCTCGAAAACGATGGTCTTGAACATCGCCTCGGTATCGAGCAGCGTGCCGTCCATGTCGAAAATGGCGGCCTGGAAGGGAGCAATCTGTGTCATTGGAGTGCATATAGGCCGATTTGGTGACATTCGCCAGACGCCCGGGCGCAAGGCCGCCTTGCAACGCAGGACCGCATTACACTTGCGATGGAGCCCCAGTCGGGCGAAAGGCATTAGGCAATCATGACCCAGTTCCTTCCCGCCCGCTCCCACGCCGATCTCGGCCGCGACTTCTTCGATCCCGTCGCCCCCGCCGATTTTCCCAAGACCATTTTGCGGCATCGCGACCAGCGCTGGGCCGAACGGCTCGGCCTGGGCGATCTCAGCGACGATCAATGGCTGGCCCATTTCGGCCGCTTCGAGCCCCTGCCCGGTTCGCTGCCCGAGCCACTGGCGCTGCGCTATCATGGCCACCAGTTCCGCTCTTACAATCCCGATCTCGGCGACGGACGCGGCTTCCTCTTTGGCCAGTGCATCGACCCGGTGGATGGGCGCCTTCTCGATTTCGGTACCAAAGGCACGGGCAAGACGCCCTGGTCGCGCGGCGGCGACGGGCGGCTGACGCTCAAGGGCGGCGTGCGCGAAGTGCTGGCCACCGAAATGCTCGAGGCACTCGGCGTCTACACCTCCAAGAGCTTTTCGCTGGTGGAAACCGGCGAGCAGCTCTGGCGCGGCGATGAACCCTCGCCCACCCGCTCTGCCGTTCTCACCCGGCTCAGCCACAGCCACATTCGCATCGGCACGTTCCAGCGTCTCGCCTATCTCGAGGACACAGCCAATCTGCAGAAGCTGCTCGATTACGCGATCGAGCACTATTACCCGCATCTCGGCGATGCCGAAGATCGTCCCGCCGCACTCCTCGAGGCCGTGGTCGGCAATGTTGCCCGGCTTGGCGCGCAGTGGACGGCCGCAGGGTTCGTCCATGGCGTGCTCAACACCGATAATATCAACATCACCGGCGAGAGCTTTGACTACGGGCCGTGGCGCTTCCTGCCGCAGTACGACCCCGAGTTCACCGCCGCCTATTTCGACGAAACCCGACTTTATAGCTTTGGACGCCAGCCCGACACGCTGGCCTGGAACCTCACCAGGCTCGCCGAATGCCTCGTGCCGCTCTCCAGCATCGAAAAGCTCGAGCCTGCGCTCAACTCTGTCTGGCCGAGTTTTCGCGATGAATTGCCCCGGCAGATCCTGCGGCGGCTTGGCCTCGTGCCGCGCGGCACGGAGGAGGATGGTGCCTTCGTCACGACGCTCTTCGGCTTTCTCTCGGCCAGCAAGGCACCCTATGAGCAGTTCTACTTTGACTGGCGCGGCGGGGTGCAGAGCGCCGAACGCGCCGCCGAAAGTCCGTCGGCGGGATTTTATGCCAGCGAGGCCTTCAGGCCGGTGGCGGACGGGCTGGAAGCCTATGCGCCCAGCCCGGACTGCAATCTCACCCACTCCTATTTCGCCCGCAGAACGCCGCGCACCATGCTGATCGAGGAGGTGGAAGCCATCTGGGCGCCAATCGCCGAAACCGACGACTGGAGCCTCTTCCACCAGACGCTTGCCGAGATCGCAGAGATGCGCGCAGCCTATGGGGTGACGGTCTAGCGGCTAGACCTTCCCGTCAGCGCCCGGTCGAAGATCTCAAGCGCCCGATCGCGCGTCAGCTCGATCGGATTGCCGCCCGCCGTGGGGTCGACCACGGCCATGTCGGCGATCTGCTCGCGCTTGTCCCCGTTGACGCCGAAATCCTTCAGCGTATGCGGCACACCCAGTCTCAGCCGCAGCCCGACCAGCGCATGCAGGAACGCATCGAAATTGGGCGCGAGGCCGAGATAGGCCGCCAGCCGCGCGAGCCTGCCTTCCACCGCCGATTTATTGGATATCAGCACATAGGGCATGAACACCGCATTCGTCATGCCGTGGTGGGTGTCATAGAGCGCGCCCACCGGATGGCTCAGCGCATGAATGCCCCCGAGCCCCTTCTGGAACGCCGTCGCACCCATCGCCGCCGCACTCATCATGTGCCCGCGCGCCACGATATCATTGGGGTTGGCGACGACCTTGGGCAGGTTTTCGAACACAAGCCTTATGCCCTCCACCGCGATACCATCGGCCATCGGGTGATAGCCCGGCGCACAATAGGCTTCGAGACAATGGGCCAGCGCATCCATCCCGGTTCCCACGGTGATGAACGGGGGCATGCCAATGGTCAGTTCGGGATCGGCGATGACGATTTTCGGCATCATCAGGGGGTGAAAGATCACCTTCTTGGTCTGGCTGCGCTCGTCGGTGATCACCCCGGCCCTGCCCACTTCCGAGCCGGTCCCGGCCGTTGTCGGCACGGCAATGGTGGGCAGGATCCCCGCCGGATCGGCGCGGGTCCACCAGTCGCCGACATCCTCGAAATCCCACATCGGCCGGGTCTGCCCGGCCATGAAGGCAATCACCTTGCCGGTATCGAGCCCCGAGCCCCCGCCAAAGGCTATAACCCCGTCATGCCCGCCGGCCCGCAGCACCTCGATGCCCGCCTCGACATTGGCCGCCACCGGATTGGGTTTGACTTCGGAAAAGAGGCCGACATCGATCCCCCGCTCCTTGAGCATGCCGAGCACGGAGAGGGTCACCGGCAGGGTCGCCAGCCCGGCATCGGTGACGAGGAGCGGCTTCTTCATGCCCACGGCGGCCAGCGCCTCGTGGAGTTCGGCAATGCGCCCCGCGCCAAAGCGCATGGCGGTCGGATAATTCCAATTGGCATTGGTCATAATAGCCTCCTCACCCTTACTATCTTCACCGCCCTTGCCGGGCGCGCCCGGCAATCCAACCCGCTCTGCATGGACTACCGGGCCCGCCCGGCAGCAACGATGACACGGAAAACGCCTTACACCCGCCGCAGATGAAAACTCCTGGGCTGGGTCAAATTGTGGTAGCCAATCTCGCTCAGCGCCCCGCCTCTGCCGGTGTCCTTCACACCAGTCCAAACGAGGGCGGGGTCGAGATAGTCGCATCGATTGGCAAAAACCGTCCCGGTTTCGATATGGGCGCCGATCCTTCCGGCCGCGTCGAGATCCGCCGTCCAGATCGAGGCCGTCAGTCCATAGGGGCTGTCGTTCATCAGCCCGATAGCCTCTTCATCGTCGGCCACCTTCATGATCCCGACCACCGGCCCGAAACTCTCCTCGCGCATGAGACTCATCTGGTGGTTCACGCCTGTCAGGACTTCGGGGGCCAGCCAGGGCGAGCCGGGCTTATCGCGTTCATGGGCCCAGTTGAGGTGACGGCCCGCTCCGCTGCGCACGGCTTCCTCGGTCTGGCGCCGCACATGGTCGGCGAAGCTGGCGCGCGCCATCGGCCCGATCACAGTCGCCGGATCGAGCGGATGGCCCAGCGTCCAGCTGCGCGCCTGCCCGACGAAGCGGTCGACAAAACCGTCATAGGCATCGGCATGGACATAGATGCGCTCCACCCCGCAGCAGGATTGCCCGGAGTTGAAAAAGCTCCCGTCGACGAGGTTTTCAGCAGCAAAGTCGAGATCGGCATCGGCCCGCACATAGGCCGGATCCTTGCCGCCGAGCTCAAGCCCCAGCGAGGCAAATGTGCCGGCCGCCGCCCGCTCGATCCGCCGCCCGCCTTCTACCGATCCGGTGAAACTGATGTGGTCGACCAGCCCCGACCCCACCAGTTTTTCCGTTTCCGCATGCCCCATGACGAGGTTCTGGAACACCCCCTCCGGCGGGCCGGCCATCCGTGCCGCCTCGGCAAAACGCTCGCCCGCCAGCAGCGTCTGGCTGGCATGCTTCAGCAGCACTACATTGCCCGCCGCCAGCGCGGGAATGATGGAATTGACCGCCGTAAGGAACGGATAATTCCAGGGCGCAATCACCAGCACCACGCCCAGCGGCTCGCGGGTGATATAGCGCACGAACCCGTCTTTTTCCGGCCGCATCAGCGGCGCGAGACTCTCCCCGGCAATGGCCAGCATGTGCCGGCTGCGCTCCTCGACGCCGCGCCTTTCGCCGCCATAGCGGACGGGCCGCCCCATCTGCGAGGCCAGTTCGGGCACGATGGCGTCGTTCATCGCCAAGAGCGCATCGACCATTTTGCCCACCAGCGCCACCCGCTCGCCGAGCGGCACCATGCTCCAGTCCCGCTGTACCGCCTTCGCGCGGCTCACCGCCCGATCAATGGCGTCCCCGTCGAGCATTTGCCGTTCGGCAAAAACCTTTCCGTCCACTGGAGAGATGATCTGCACTGTCTCGCTCATTTCCGCCTCCCCTCCTAGCTGCGCTCAAACCCGCGCTGGCGCTCCCAGTCGGTTACTCGCCGGTCATATTCAAACTGCTCCCACTCGCCGGTGTGCACATAGTGCCCGACCACATCCGCCCCGAAGGCGTCCTCCAGCATTTTCGATTGCTTCAGCCCCGCGATGGCGTCGCGCAGGGTCTTGTACACCTCGCGCAGCTCCCCTTGCGCATAGGCGTCGCCGGAAAAGCCGGGTTCGAGGTCAAGCTTGTCCTCGATGCCCTTGATCCCCGCCGCCAGAAGCGCGGCAAAGGCGAGATAGGGGTTGAGGTCCGCCCCGCCGATCCGGCACTCGACACGGATCCCCTTGGTGTTTTCGCCGCAGAGCCGAAATCCCGCCGTGCGATTGTCCCGGCTCCAGATCGCCTTGGTGGGCGCGAAGGTGCCAACCTGGAAGCGCTTGTAGGAATTGATATAGGGCGCAAGGAAATAGGTGATGTCGCCGGCATAGGTCAGGAGCCCGGCCATGAAATGCTTCATCAGGCCCGACATGCCCAGTTCATCGCCCTCATCGACAAACTGGTTCTTTCCGTCTGTTGCCAGCGACATATGGATATGCGCCGATGACCCGGCCAGATCGAACGCCCATTTGGCCATGAAGGTGACGGCCTTGCCCTCTGCGTAAGCGATCTCCTTGGTGGCGTTCTTGATCACCACATGCCGGTCCGCCATGGTCAGCGCCTCGGCATAGCGGACATTGATCTCCTCCTGCCCCGGCCCCCATTCGCCCTTGGAATTTTCGACCGGAATGCCGGAGGCGTGGAGCTCGTTGCGCAGCGTCCGCATCACCCCTTCTTCCTTTGTGGTCTGGAAGATGTGGTAATCCTCGATGTAGTAGCCAGCGGCCTTGAGATCGCGATAGCCCTTCTCATGAGCGGCGCGAAAACTGTCCTCGAAGAGATAAAATTCGAGTTCGCTGGCGAAATTGGCCGAAAGCCCCATGGCCTCGAGCCGCGCCAATTGGCGCTTGAGCACATTGCGCGGGGCGTGGGGCACCGGCTCATGATGATGGTCGAGCGCATCGGCGATCACCAGCGCCGTGCCCTCGAGCCAGGTGCATTTCATCAGCGTGGAGAGATCGGGCTTGATGACGAAATCGCCATAGCCCTTCTTCCAATTGGCCGCCGCATAGCCGGGCACCGGCTCCATGTCGATATCGTCGGCGAGCAGGTAATCACAGCCGTGGGTCTCCTCCATGGCCGTTTCGAGAAAGAATTCGGCGAGGAAGCGCTTGCCGATCAGCCGTCCCTGCATGTCGGGAAAGGCCACGAGCACCGTATCGATCCGGCCGGCCGCAACATCTTTCCGAAGCTCTTCAAGCGCATACACCAATCGGGTCTCCTCCCCCTCGTGTCCGTCGCCCGCGCAGGTCTAGGGCCGCTTGCCTCCGCGTTTGCGGCGCGCCGCCTCCAGACACTCCGCGAGCAGTTCCGCCCAATAGGTCACGCCCTCACGTGACAGGATTTCATCATTGCGCAGCTCAATCATCGTCGCCTCGAGCCCGCGCCCGTCGCCGTGTTTCTCCAGCGTCAGGGTGACGCCGTTGAGCGCGGCATAGGGCTGGTTCCAGCCGATGTTGAGATCGGGCTCGGCGGCCGCGAGTGCGTCCCGCAGAGCCTCGGTAAAGCCGGTGTCCCGTCCATGCAGCAGGCCGATCGGCCAGGGCCGGGCAATGCCGAGATAGACCGGAGTGAAGGAATGCATGCAGACCAGCACGGTTTCCATGCCGGCGTGCCGTCGCATCTCCAGCAGCCGTTCAATGGCCGTGTGATAGGGCTGATGGAAATGGGTGATGCGGTATTCCCGCTCCTCGGGCGAGAGATTTTCATTGCCCGGAATGCGCGTCGCCTCCGACAGGGTCCAGATCAGGTCCGGTGCATCGAGGTCTCGATTGGGGTCGATGATCAGGCGCGAGATGCCGGACCACACAAGGGGCGCATCGAGCGCATCGGACAGTCCTCGGCTCACCGCCAGCGCACCCGGGTCCCAGGCAATATGGCTGACGCGCTGGACCGGCGTCAGCCCGAGATCGCCATAGGCCTCCGGAATGAAATTGGAGGCGTGGTCGCAGACGATGACAAAGGGCGATGCCCCACGCGCATTGGTCACCGTCACCGCTTTTTCGTTACTGGCGATCATGGTTCCCAAGCATCCTCAAGTCCTTGGCCCCAAGCAGGTGCCCAATCGCCCCCGGAGTCAATATCGAAAAGCGCACCAACCCCAAGCAGTTGCGCGATAAACTCTCGTGCCATCGAAACAATCCCGGTTGCACCTCCGGCGCGGCCATGAAACTCTGTCCCCTGAGGCAGGAGAATAGACTTATGGCCCAGAGTGCTGATCGTATCGCGGTCTCCACCTGGTCGTTGCATCGGCTTTTGGGCACGACCTATCCGCATAATCTCGACAGTGCCGAAATCGGCCCGGGCGAGGATACTTATGGGGAGGGCAGCGAGTCGCTGCTCGGCCTGCCTTCGGTGCTCGCCAACCATGGCTATCACCGGCTGGAAATCGTCTCCTTCCACATGCGCAGCCGTGACCCCGTCTATCTCGGCGAGCTGCGCGACCAGCTCAAAGTGTCCGGGGTCACTCTGCAGACCCTGCTCATCGATGCCGGTGACATTACCGATCCGGTTAATGGCGCGCGCGACACCGCCTGGATCTCGGGCTGGGTCGAGGTGGCCAATGAGCTTGGCGCACAAAACGCCCGCATCATTGCCGGCAAGCAGGCGCCGACGCCCGAAACCATCGATCGCTCTGTCACCGCGCTGCGCCAACTGGCCGATCGCAATGCCGGCTCGTCGGTGCGGCTCGTCACCGAAAACTGGCTGGCGCTCCTTTCCAGCCCCGGCGTGGTGCATGAAGTGCTCGACCGGCTTGAGGGTCGCATCGGCCTTCTCGGCGATTTCGGCAATTGGACGGGCGAGGACAAATACGAGGCCCTGGCCTCCATCTTCCCGCGGGCCGAGCTCTGCCACGCAAAGGCGAGCTTCGTTTCGGGCCAGCTCGACGAGGCCGACTATGGCACCTGCCTCTCGGTTGCCGAGGATGCCGGCTATACCGGGCCCTATACGCTGATCTTTGATGCAGACCACCCGAGCGAATGGAACGGTCTCTCCGCTGAACGCGACTTCATTCTGTCCCGCCTCGCGTGAGGGACCGGCGTTAACGGAAATCTGAACATCAATCTTAATTCGCCTGTTACCCACCCTCCGTCATGGTGACCGTCATGGGACCGCCACGAACGACATCACCTGTCGCCGGCCAGAACCAGCGGGGGGATCCCTCCGCGGCGGAGGCCGCCCGCGCCTTTGATCAACTGCCCTTTGGCATGTTGCTGGTCGATGCCGCCGGCGCCATCAGGCACGCCAACCCGGCCTGCGCCGAACTGCTCGGGCACGCGCCCGCGGACCTGACGCGCCAGACGCTCGCAGACCTCATCCACCCTTCCGATGATAGTGCGCTCGACCTTCAATTCGAGCGCCTGGTGCGCGGGGAAATTTCTTCCCTCCACGGCGAGCATCGCTTCAGCCACGCAGACGAGAGCCCGCTATGGGTGCAGGTCGGTGCGCGCTCCTTTGAGAGCGCGGACGATACGTCGCTATTCGTTCTGCAGCTGGCCAATATCGAGACGCACAAGAAGGCCGAGGAAGCGCTTATCTACACCGAAAAGCGCTGGCGCTTTGCTCTCCAGAGCGCCCGCCAGGGCGTCTGGGACTATGACTACCGCACCGACAGCATTTTCTATTCCGACGGCTGGCGAAGGATTCGTGGCTATAGCCCAGACGAATGGGTCGACGGCGCGACCGCCGCCTGGCACTCCAGGATCCACCCGGACGATCTGCCTGTCGTGAAGGCAAATATCGACCGCCAGGAACAGAGCGATGATACATTCGAGGGGCTCGAATATCGCGAACGGCGCAAGGACGGTTCCTATGTCTGGATCCTGAGCCGCGGTCGCGCCGTCGAATGGACCGACGCCGGCGAGCCGTTGCGCACCATCGGCACCGATACCGACATCACCCATCTCAAGATGGTCGAGCAGGAATTGGACAGGGAAAAAGAGCGCCTGCGCATCATCCTGTCCTCCGTTGCCGACGGCATGATCTCGGTCAATGCCGAGGGCCTTGTCGACTTCATGAACGCCGCCGCCGAGCAATTGACCGGGGTCAGCGCCGCGGCCGCCCGTGGAGAGCCGATCGAAGCCATTTTCCGGCTTCAGGACCACACCTCAGGCGCGCCCATGGACTGTCCGGTGCGCAGCTCCCTCGCGCAAGGCGTGCCGATTCGCGTCGAGGACGACGCCGAGCTCATCAGCCATGACGGCACGAGGCGCGATATCCGCTGCACTGCCGCTCCCGTTCTCGGCAGCGCCGACGACGTCCTCGGGGCCGTACTGATCTTCCAGGACATGACCCAGAGCCGGGCGCTGCAGCGTCAACTGGCGCATACGGCCAGTCACGACCCCCTGACCGATCTGACCAATCGCGCTGCCTTCGAGAAGGCGCTGGCCCGGACCATCGCCGAGGCGCGCGAGACAGGAAAGCCATCCTGCCTGATCTTCATCGACCTTGATCACTTCAAGCCGGTCAATGACACCGCGGGCCACGCCGCGGGCGATGCGCTGCTCAAGAGGGTCGCCCAGACCATCCGCGACTGCTGCCGCAGCCATGACACCGTGGCACGCATCGGCGGCGACGAGTTCGCCGTCATTCTCGACTGCTGCCCTGAGGAAAACGGCTTGCAGGTGGGCCAAAAAATCGTGCGGGCGATCAGCGCGCTCGCCTTCGACTGGGCGGGAAAAACCCATCGCGTTTCGGCCAGCGCCGGGCTGACCATCATCACGCCCGAGCCACCCTCAGCCATCGGCTTTCTGGGCGAGGCGGATGCCGCCTGTTATGCGGCCAAGGCCGAAGGACGCGGGCGCATCATTTCCTACGGTGAGGCGATCGCCGGTCAGCCGTAATAGACGGAGATCAGCTGGCCGCCGATCTCGTGCACATTGATATCCATCTCATAGATCGGATTGAGCACGTCGGGGCGGATGATGTCCTTGACCGGGCCCTGCGCGGCCACCTTGCCCAGCTTCATGGCCACGATGTGGTCCGAATACCAGGAGGCGAAATTGATGTCGTGCAACACCAGCACGACCGTCTTGCCGAGCTCGTCGGCCGCCTGGCGCATCAGCTTCATCATGCCCATGGCATGTTTCATGTCGAGATTGTTGAGCGGCTCGTCGAGCAGCACATAGTCGGTGTCCTGGGCTAGGACCATGGCGACAAAGGCGCGCTGGCGCTGGCCACCCGACAATTCGTCGAGATATCGACCCGAGAGCGGCTCGAGGTCGAGATAGCGGATCGCCCGGTCGATATGCTCCTTATCCCCGGCATTCAGGCGCCCCTTGGAATGGGGATAGCGTCCGAAGGAGACGAGGTCATAGACGGTCAGTCGCGCCGTCATGTGATTGTCCTGGCGCAGGATCGAGAGCTTCTTGGCGAGGTCGTCGCTCTTGGCCCGCGTCACATCCAGCCCGCCAATGGTCACGCTGCCCTTGTCCATCGCCATGAGGCGGCTGACCATGGAAAGAAGGGTCGACTTGCCGGCGCCATTGGGGCCGATGATCGAGGTTACCCCGCCCTGTGGCAGTTCGAGGGTGACCCCGTCGACGACGCAGGAGGTGCCGTAATTCTTGGTGACGCCTTGGGTGATGATCATCGGGCAGATTTCCTCAGCACGAGGGCAATAAAGACGACGCCGCCCAAAAACTCGATGATGATCGAGAGCGCGGTGTCAAAGGCGAAGACACGTTCCAGCAGCGTCTGGCCGCCAACCAGCGCGATGATCCCGAGAAGGATCGAAGCTGGCAGCACATAGCGATGCAGGGAATTGCCGATAAGCGAATGGGCGAGCGTCACCACCAGCAGGCCGAAGAACGTCACCGGGCCGACCAGCGCCGTCGACACCGACACAAGGATCGACACCAAGATCAGAATGATGGCCACGGTGCGCTTGTAGTCGACGCCCAGATTGATGGCGTGGGCGCGCCCCAGATTGAGCACGTCATAGACGTGCATCAGGCGGAAGGCGAAGACACTGACCACACCGACGATGACGCAGGAAATGCCCAGCAGCGACGGGTCCGTGGTGGCAAAGCTGGCGAACAGCGTGTCCTGCAGCACGTTGAAGGCGCCGGGGTCCATCATGCGCTGCATGAGGTTGGAAAAGGAGCGGAACAGCGTGCCGAAGATGATGCCGACCAGCACCAGCAGATGCAGGCTCCGCTCTTCCCCGAGGAACAGCCAGCGGAACAGGAACCCCGAGAAGGCGACCATGGCAATCAGGGAGAACAGGAATTGCCATTCCGCGCTGATCGAGGTCAGCGCCCCGACGCCGAGGAAGAAAACGATGGACGTTTTGATCAGCACGTAGAGCGCATCAAAGCCCATGATCGATGGGGTCAGGATGCGGTTGTTGGTGACGGTCTGGAACAAGACGGTCGACACCGCCACCGAATAGGCGACGAGCAGGAGGCCGAGCAGTTTCTTGCCCCGGAAGGGCAGCACAAAACTCCAGCTGCCCTTGGCGCCGAGCGTCATGAACAGCACAACCGAAAGCACCGCCAGCACGGCGAGGGCGATCAGCACCCAGACCGGACGGGAGAGGCGCGACAGCGGGGAAGAGGACACGATCTCGGTGCTCATTTGGCGCCTCGCGGCGTGCGCAGCAGCAGATAGAGGAACAGCATCGAGCCGACCACGCCCATCACTACGGAAATCGGGATTTCATAGGGGTAGCGGATAAGCCGGCCGACAATATCGCAGGCCAGCACCATGCCGGCGCCGCCGACAGCGACCCAGGGCACGGTGCGGCGCATATTGTCGCCGATCAGCATGCTGACAACGTTCGGCACGATCAGCCCAAGGAAGGGGATCGACCCCACCGACACCAGCACCACGGCGCTGACGACCGATACGATGACCAGCCCGAGGATCATTACCGAGCGATGATTAAGCCCCAGATTGGTGGTAAAATCCTTGCCCATGCCGGCGACGGTAAAGCGGTCCGCCGCGATATAGGCGAGGATGCAACCGGCCAGACCAAACCACATCAGCTCATAGCGCCCGCGCAGCACGCCGGAGAAATCGCCCATGTTCCAGGCCAGCATCGATCCCATGAGATTGGTCCGATAGGCGATGAAGGCGCCGATCGCGCCGACAATACCACCGAGCATGATGCCCACCAGTGGCACCAGCAGCACGTCGCGCAGCGGCACTGCGCGCAGCACCCGCAGGAACAGAGCCGTGCCACCCAGGGCAAAGAGGGCCGCCACGGCCATCTTGGCCATCAGGGGCCAACCGGGCGCAAAGATCGTCACCACGAGAAAACCCAGCGCCGCAGATTCGCTCGTGCCCGTGGTGCCGGGCTCGACGAAGCGGTTGCGCACGATCATCTGCATGACGAGGCCCGAAATAGCCATCGAGGCGCCTGCAAGGACCAGCGCAACGGTGCGCGGAATGCGGCTTATAAGAAGGACTTCGCCGGGACGGCCTTCCCAGCCACCAGACAGCAAAGACGCCAGCGAAACATCGCTGACGCCAACAAAGAGGCTGACAATCGCAAGGGCGATTGTGATGATCATTCCGGCAATAAGCGCAGGCACTGAAAAGTCCGGTCTATAAAATGCAGCAAGACCCGGCGACCGAGGCCGCCAGGCCCTGAATTATGGAATTATTTCTGAAGGCCGGCGATAACCTGGTCAAGCAGAAGGGTCACAGCCTGATAGCCATTCATGGTGATATAGGCAGCCTGAGCGTCGAGATAAACGATCTGGCCTTCCTTGGCGGCAGTGGTCTGGTTGAACAGCTCATTGTCGAGAAGGGCCTGTGCGGCGCCAGTGTTCTCGGTGGTGCCGGCATCGCGGTCCACAACGAAGACCCAGTCCGGATTCACTTCGAGCAGGAATTCGAAGGTCACCGCGTCGCCACCGTGATCGCCGTCCTTGACGCTATCGAGAGCCGACGGCATGCCGACTTCGTTATAGACCCAGGACACGCGGCTATCGGGACCATAGACGCCGAGCTTGCCGGCATTGGTCACGAGCACGAGGGCCGTTCCCTTGCCTTCAGCGGCGGCCTTGGCGTCAGCAACCTTGGCGTCGACATTGGCGATCAGCTCGGCGGCCTTGTCCTGCTTGTCAAAGATCTCGCCCAGCTTGGTCAGATTGTCCTTGAGGCCATCGATGATCTCCGTGTTGTTCACGCTCAGATCAATGGTCGGCAGGATGTCCTTGCCGGTTTCGTAGGCAGCAGCGGAACGGCCGGAGACGAAGTACACGTCGGCTTCGGAGGCGGCGATGCCTTCAAAGTCGGGTTCGAACAGCGAGCCGAGCGGCAGGACATCGGCGAGGATCGCGTCTGCCAGATAGCCCGGAGCGTTCGAGGACGGCACGCCGGCAACGGGAACGCCGAGAGCTGCCAGGTTGTCCAGCGTCGCCCAATCCTGCACCAGCACCTTGGCCGGCACGCCGCTGATCGTGGTTTCACCCTGTGCATGGGTAATGACCTTGTCCTGCGCAAATGCAGCGGGGGTCAGGGCCATGGTGCCGGCGATCAGCGCGGCTGCCAGAGAAGATGTGCGGAAAAGCGTCGTCATGGAACGGTCCAATCGAATTTCTTGCATCGACGCGCCTAAAGATGAGGGCGCTTGTCCAGTTCACTAACGAGGCTGTTTTCCGGAGTCAAAGAAAATGTGAGGTATAAAGTCCGAATATCAGGACGACGGCGCATAAGTCTCTGCGCAGAGAGCGATAAAGCTCTTCATCGCCGCCGAAAGCGGGCTCGATTTGCGTCGCGCCACCAGCAACTGGCGCATGGCCCAGGTCTCGGCAAGCGGGGCGCAGACGAGGTCAGTCCCGGCCAGCAGGTGCAGGCTGGTGGAGCGCAGGAAGCCGATGCCGAACCCGGCTTCAACCATGCGCACGAGGGCCGGAAAGCTCTCGACCCGCAGCGTCTCATTGATGGTCTTGCCGATGCCCCCGGCCGCTTCACCGAGCAGGCGATCGAGCGAGCCGGTGTGGTGCACGCTGACGATGTCATAGGGGAGTGCGGCAGCAAAGGAGATGGCCTTGCGCGGCTCGATCTGTTCAGCCAGAGGATGATCGGGCGGCGCCAGCACCCAGACGCGCTCGTCCTCGAAGGGCCTGATTTCAAAGCGGGTGAAATCGTAATTGTCGGAGACGATGGCGACATCGGCCCGACCCTCGTCGAGCGCCAGCAGCGCCTTGGCCGCGCCCATTTCGCCGATGGAAATGGAGATGCCGGGATATTTCTGGGCGTATTTCGCCAGCAATTCGGGCAGGCGCCCCGTGAGCGCCGAGCCGGTGCAGGCAAGGCGCAGGCTCCCCTTCTGGCCGGCGCTGAAATCGCCCATCGATGCATCGAGATCGGCAATGGCGCGCAGCACGGTGCGGCAGCCCTCGGCATAAGCCTCGCCTGCCGTCGTCAGCTTCACGCCATGGGCCGAACGGTCAAACAGAACCACGCCGAGGCGCGCTTCGAGGTCGGACACACGGCGACTGACGGCGGAGGAGGCGATGCCTTCGCGCTCGGCGGCGCGCCCGATCGAGCCGGTTTCGGCCAGAAGCAAGATAAGGCGGGCTGTAACGCTGTCGAATGATGCCATGGAGTCTCCTGCCGGCACCATAGCGATCAAGCCGGAAGGAGCAAGGACAAGCCGCGCAGGAGATAAAAAATGCCGATGAAAGTCACAATCCAGCGGGTCCAAGCGCGGAAGCCGGCGTCGGAGAGGCGCTGCAGGATGTGATAGCCGAGACTGGTGCCGGCGATGGCAAAGGGCGCCGCCACCAGCACGATCAGCCAGTCGCCGGCGACCATGGCCGAGGCCGCCGCGCCGTAGAACACGACTTTTGCAGCGTGTGAAACCACCTGCGTCGCCGCCTTGGTGGCGACAATGGTGCGGCGGTCCATCTGGGTGCGGATAAAGAAGATATCCACGGTCGGCCCGGACACACCCACGGCCAGGTTGAGCCCACCGCCAAAGAGGCCACAGAGAAAGGCATGGAGGGGCTTGCTGGCATCGAGCGCCAGCCAGTCTTTTGGGATCCACACCAGAATGGGCATCAACCCGATGGCGATGCAGACCGTGGCGAGATCAGGGGTATAGCGCAGGATAAACAACAGGATCGCCGCCGCGACCAGCCCCACGCAGATCATGCCCAGAATGCGCCAGTCGATATATTTTCGCGACAAAAAGGCCCGCGACCCATTGGCGACGATCTGGATCGCCCCCTGCACCGCAATCGCCGTCGCCACCGGCAGCACAGTGAGCAACGCCGCCAACAGCACCAGCCCTCCGGCCATGCCGAACACCCCCGACAGGGTCGAGGTGAAGAGGACGGCGATGGCGACGAAACCATAGAGAAGCAAGGACATAGCCCACATTGACCGCCCGGCGCCATTCCCGCCAGCACTGCTTTGGCATGGGCCCATGCCGCCCAACTCTTTCTTGCCTCCCTCCCCCTTGTGGGGAGGGTAGCAAAGCTCGGCCGTCAGGCCGTAGCGGCGCTGGGGTGGGGGCCTACTGTGTCGCCGCCGGGCTCCCCAACAGCTCCGGATAGATCAGAGCCGAACATTGCCGATTGTTCTCATCGAGCTTTGCCTGCTCATCGGTATTGAGCACGCCCGCATAAACCGGGTCCCACAGCCCATCTTCCGTCAGCCCCTCCATGCCGCACTGGCAATAGGTGGTGCAGAGCGGGGCGCTGGTGCCGCCGCTTTCGCAGGTGACCTGACAGGAGCGCAGGAAATCGGCCTCGCGCAGCGTATCCTGGGTGCCCAGCAGCATGGAGAGCGGCACCACGACAGCCAGCAGCACCGGCTGATGCACGAGATAAAATGGCAGGCTCCACCGCCCCAGCCAGGCCATTGCCGTGCCCAGCCGCCCGGTCACCGGGATTGCGGCCAGCCGCGGCAGCACGAGGTTTTTGCCCAGCCGTGTCGCGATCAACCCCAACAGCACCACGCCGAACCAGGGAAACACAGGGACGAGATCATTGGTCACCGGCGGCTCGACCCAGAACCCCAGCCAGGAGAAGAGTTTTTCATTGAACAGGGGATGGCTGAAGAACCAGGGCGGTACGATGAATACCGCCGCCACCAAGGCACTCACCCACATCGGCGCAAACAAGAACGGCAGCACCAGCAGCATAAAGAGCGCAATGGCATGGAGCACGCCGAAATAGACGAAGCTTTCCGGAAAGGTCAGCCAGGTCCCCAGTGTAATCGCCAGCGCCCCGCCAAACACGAACAGCCAGCGCCGCCAGAACCCCTTCCAGCGCATGCCCTCGCCATGGCCCAGCACAAGGCCCACGCCGACAAGAAACAGGAATGCAAACAGGATCGAGCGGGCGAAGAACACCCAGCGCCAATCAAACCCCACATCCCAGCCAACCAGGCCGAAATACCAGAGATCCCAGCACAAATGATAGATCGCCATGGCCAGAATGGCGACGCCCCGCGCGACGTCAATCACCGGCAGTCTGGGTTTTCTGGCGGTTTCAGACATTCTGGCTCCCTTAACCCCTCACACCCACCGCCCTAGTCCCCTCGCCCCTCTGGGGAGAGGGTTAGGGTGAGGGGCCTTTCGTCATGACAGCGACGCGCGAATGGCAATCACGCCATCAATCGCCGTCATATCCCCGCACAACGGCCAAAAAATCCTCGCCATAGCGGTCAAGCTTGCCCTGCCCCACGCCGGGCAGATTGAGCATGTCGTGCGGGTGCCGCGGCTGCGCCAAAGCCATGGCCCGGAGCGTCGCATCGTGGAAAATCACATAGGGCGGCACGCCCTGGCTCTTGGCGATCCTGAGCCGCGCCGCCCGCAGCGCGTCGAACAGCCCCCGTGCATGATCGGGAATATCGATGGTGCGTGCCAGCTGGCGGCGAACCTCCACCGCCTTTTTCGGCCGGTCCTTGCGGAAAGTGACGATGCGCTCGCGCTTGAACACGGCGCGCGCTTCCTCGCCCAGCACCAGCGCACCATGGCTGGCGTGGTCCACCATGACGAGGCCCATCGCCGTCAGCTGCCGCAACACCGATTGCCAGGCCTTTGCATCGAGCTCGCGCCCCTGCCCGAACACCGGCTGGTTCTGATGCCCGAAGCGGGTGACCTTCTCGGTCTCCTTGCCCACCAGCACGTCGATGACATGAGCCGCGCCAAAGCGTTGGCCAGTCCGATAGATCGCCGCCAGCGCCTTGATCGCCGCTTCCGTGCCATCCCAGCTTTCCACCGGCGAGCGGCAGGTGTCGCAATTGCCGCAATTGCCCGGATGGCTTTCGCCAAAATGGTTGAGGATGGCCTTGCGGCGGCATTCCGCCGTTTCGCAGACGCCGAGCAGGGCATTGAGCTTGCCGTGCTCGAGGCGTTTCACCTCATCCGGGGCCCCGCCCTCGTCGATCATCCGCCGGCGCTGCACCACATCGGCCATGCCATAGCTCATCCAGGCATCAGCCGGCTGGCCATCGCGCCCAGCGCGACCGGTCTCCTGATAGTAAGCCTCGATGGAGGACGGCAGATCCATATGCGCGACATAGCGCACGTCGGGCTTGTCGATGCCCATGCCGAACGCCACCGTCGCCACAAGGCACAGACCCTCATCCTTGAGGAAAGCGTCCTGATTGGCGCTGCGCATCTCGGCCGGCATGCCCGCATGATAGGGCAGCGCCCTGATCCCCTTGCCCGAGAGCCATTCGGCCACGTCCTCGACCTTGGCGCGGGAAAGGCAATAGACAATGCCGCTCTCGCCCTTGTGGCCCGAGAGAAAATCCAGCAGCTGGTCGCGCGGCTTGTCGCGCTCGACGATGGAATAGGAAATATTGGGCCGGTCGAAGCTGGTGGTAAAGACCCGCGCCTGCTCGAGCCCCAGGCGCTCGATGATATCCTCGCGCGTCGTCGGATCGGCCGTGGCGGTCAGCGCAATGCGCGGCACGCCGGGATAGAGTTCGACGAGATGAATAAGCTCGCGATATTCGGGCCGGAAATCATGACCCCACTGGCTCACGCAGTGCGCCTCATCGATGGCAAAGAGCGAGATATCGACGCCCGAAAGCATATTGGCAAAGCCCGGCGTCGCCACGCGTTCGGGCGCCACATAGAGGAGGTCGAGTTCCCCGCGCCGCAATTTACGCCGGACTTCTGCGGATTCTTCAGCGGAAAGCGAGGAGTTGAGCGCCGCCGCCGCTACCCCAGCCTGGCGCAGTGCCTCGACCTGATCGCGCATCAGCGCAATCAGCGGCGAGACGACAATGCCCACGCCATGCCGGCAAATGGCCGGGATCTGGAAGCACATGGATTTGCCGGCGCCGGTCGGAAACAACACAACCGCGTCGCCACCCTCGACCAGATGGTCGATCACATCGCCCTGCTGCCCGCGAAATCCCTTGTGGCCGAAAATATCGCGCAGAACCGCTAGCGGCGAAGGCCGCTCCGGGCGTTGGGGCGAAAACAGATCGTATGACTCAAGGGCTTCCACGCTCCCCTTGAATCACGCGGTCAGCGGCCTTGCAACATCACAAAGCCGCCAGCCCCATTAATGATGGGCAGAATGCTCGGCATTGCGCTTGCGTGTCGCAGCGGCCTTCTTGGCCGAGGCGGAACGCTCTGCCGCGGATCGGCTGGCCGAGGCCTCGCCGCCCTTCTTGCCGCCCTTGTGCGCTGCCGGATGGCCGGTATCCTTGCCGCGGCCCGAGCCCGATTTCTTGCCGCCGCCATCGTCCTTGTTGACGGTCGCCCAGGCGCGGCTTTCGGCCTCGTCCTTGGACACGCCCTTCTTCTCGTAGCCTTCCTCGATATGCTCGGCCTTGCGCTTCTGCTTGTCGGTATAGGCGCTCTTGTCACCATGGGGCATGTTCGCCTCCCATCCTCAACAGGAAAACGGAAGGGTGCGCGGATGGGATAGAGGCTCGGCTGCCAATTCGTTGGCCGGGCGGGGAAACCGGAAAAACCCATCCCGTTCCTCATGCCATCGCGTCCGGTTGACACGCGTCACCCTTCGCAGGGACTACAATGGCCTCAGCGGCGCCCGGTTGCCCTTCCAACCGAGGTTAGTGGAGCGGCCGGCTGAGATAGGGCGAGCCCTTGAGCACGAAACGCCAGGGCGTCTCCGCCCCCTTGGTAATGCCGATGCGCCTGCCGGTCGCAACGCTCTGTCGCTCGATTGCCGCCGTGAGCACAAAGGGCGGCGCGTCGAGCGGCAATCCATTCTGGTCGAGATCGAGCCCCAGCGCCTGGGCCAGTTTCCCCGGCCCCGAGCACAACTGCTTTTCGACCACCCCGCCTCGCCGCTCATGCATCTCCGCCAATCCATCGGTCGGCCGCAGCGCGCGGATCAGCACGGCACTCCCCGGCCGGCAGACGAAGTTGAGGCAATAATGAATGCCATAGATCTTGTAGACATAGGCGTGCCCGGCCGGCCCGAACATGGCGGCATTGCGCGGCGTCGGTCCGCGAAAACTATGCGAGGCCGGGTCGCTCTCGTCATAGGCCTCCACCTCGACGATCTCCCCGCCCACCCCATCAACCAGCAGTTTTGCCCCGATCAATTTGGGCGCAATGTCGAGAACCGGGCGGTCAAAAAAGTCGCGAGACAGGATCATCAGCTGTTCCAAATACCCCCACCCAACCTCCCCACCGTCATTGCCCGGGCAATCCACCTCGCCTTAAAACTGGATCACCCGGACAAGCCGGGTGATGACGGCGGAGCTGATCTCCGACTTCGCCACACCCCCGATGCGTCCCTCCCCCTTCTCCAGGGGGAGGTTAGGTGGGGGTCTCTCGCCCCAAAAACTACTTCTTCCGCAGCACCTCATCGACAAACCGCAAATTCCCAGCGGTCAGCCCAGCATCTACCGGCAGCAACGCCCCGGTGATCCCCGAGGCTGCATCCGAACACAAAAACACCGCAGCATTGGCCACTTCGGTCGGGTCGACCATGCGCCCCAGCGGATAATGCGGCAGCACATTGTCGAGCACGCTCGGATCGGCTTCCAGCCGATGGTCCCAGGCCGGCGTGCGCACCGAGCCGGGCGCCACCACATTGGCCCGCACCCCCTGCCCGCCGCGCTCCACGGCAATGGCCTTGGCATAGGCAACCAGTCCCGCCTTGGCCGCCGAATAGGCGGGATTGCCATAGTGGGCGATGGCATTGACCGAGGAAATGAACACCAGAGCGCCCTTGCCCCTGATCGCCATGGCCGCAACAATCGGGTCGGTCAGCGCATAGGCGCCATTGAGGTTGATCGCCATTTCGCTGGCCCAGACATCGTCATCGACCTGATCGAGGTTTTCCGCCCGGGTAAATCCGGCATTAGCCACCACCGCATCGGGCGCGCCATGGGCCGAAATATAGGCATCAATGGTGGCCCGCGTCGCCTTGGCATCGGCCTGGTCGAAGAAGATCATATCGGCCAGCGGCAGTCCCTCGAGCGCCTTGGCTTCGCGATCCGCCCCGATCACCGCGGCCCCGGCCTCGTGAAACACTTTTACCATCGAGCGCCCGATACCGCCCCCCGCCCCGGTAATCAGCACCGTTTTTCCATCCAGCCGGAACGGCGATGTTTCTGTCATTTGGTTTCCCTCAATCTCCCTTGGGGTGGTTCACACCCCCACCCAACCTCCCCCTGGCAGGGGGAGGGGTCACGTCGTGGCGCGCGGCCGTCTCAGCAAACTCGATCGATCCCTCCCCCTATCAGGGGGAGGATAGGTGGGGGTTATTTCCACCACCTCGGAAGCCGCCTCACGGCCCCTTATAGGCCACCAGATCGATCTCGACCTTGCAGTCCACCATCATCCGGCTCTGCACGCAGGCGCGGGCGGGCGGATGCTCGCCGAAATAGCTCTTGTAGACGCCGTTAAAGCTCCAGAAATCGCGCGGATCATCGAGCCAGACGCCAACCCGCACCACATGCTCGAGCCCGTAGTCCGCCTCTTTCAAAATCGCGAGCAGGTTCTGAATAGTAAGATGCGTCTCGTCGACAATGTTGCCTTTGATGATCTCGCCGTCCTTCATCGCCACCTGGCCCGACACATAGAGCCAGCCGCCGGCCTCCACGGCACGCGCAAAGGGCAGGCTCTGTCCACCGGCCCCAGCCTTTTCGGCACCATATCTCTTGATCGGCATTGCGCATCTCCCTGCCCGTTTTGAAATTGAGTTTCTTTTATCGCCCCGCAGGCGGCACTATTGAAGGGCAATCGGTGCAGATTTGCCGCGTCGATGTAAATTTCTTACGTGATCGCCAGCAAAGCTTCGTGCTAGCGTCGGCTTCTCGCTCCTGCCTGATTGTCGGATTTTTCCCGTGCGCGTTTTCACCGCCGCTCTCGCCACAGAAACCAATACATTCTCACCAATCGCCGTTGATCGCCGCGCCTTCGAGGCTTCGCTCGACGCCGGCCCCGGCGAGCATCCGGAAACTCCGACGCTCTGCACCGCGCCGATCACCATCGGCCGCGAGATCTGCGCCCGTGAAAATTGGACCCTGATTGAAGGCAGCGCCAGCTGGGCCGATCCGGCCGGCCTCGTCGCCCGCGCAACCTATGAAGAAATGCGCGACGCCATTCTCGATCAGCTGCGCGCGGCCCTGCCGGTCAATGCCGTGGTGATGGGCCTTCACGGCGCCATGGTCGCCCAGGGTTATGATGATCCGGAAGGCGATCTCCTCACCCGCATGCGCGAGATCGTCGGGCCCGATATCCTGATCTGCGCAGAGCTCGATCCGCACAGCCACCTCACCGCCAAGCGGGCGGCCGCGGCTGATTTCTTCGTCTACTTCAAGGAATTCCCGCATACCGATTTCGTCGATCGGGCCCGCGACCTCTGGGATATCGCCGTGCGCGCCCTCAAGGGCGAGATCAAACCGGTGATGAGCATTTTCGATTGCCGGATGATCGACGTCTTCCCGACCTCCAAGCAGCCCATGCGCGGGTTCGTCGACAAGATCATGGCGCTCGAAAAATCCGAGCCGGGTCTTTTGTCCCTTTCCGTCGTCCATGGCTTCATGGCCGGTGATGTGCCGGAAATGGGCACCAAAATGGTCGCCATCACTGACAATGCCAAAGCCCAGGGCGATGCGCTGGCCGAAAAGCTCGGCCGCGAGCTCTACGCCATGCGCGGCACCTTCATGGTCGAGCAGGTCAATGCCGAAACGGCCGTGGCCCAGGCCATGGCGGCCGAAATGGGTCCGGTGGTCATCGCCGATGTCTGGGACAATCCCGGCGGCGGCACCGCCGGCGACGCCACGATCCTCCTCGCCGAGCTCATCGCCCGCGACGCCCAGAACGTTGCCGTCGGCACCATCTGGGACCCGATCGCCGTCCAGATCTGCTTTGCCGCCGGCGAAGGCGCCGAGATCGCCCTGCGCTTTGGCGCCAAATCCGCGCCGGACACCGGCAGCCCCATCGACCAGCGCGTCATCGTCAAAAAACTCGTCCGCGACGCCCAGATGCGCTTCGGCGAGAGCTTCGCGCCCTTCGGCGACGCCGCCCTCATCAGCTTTGGCGGCATCGAGGTCATCCTCAACTCCACCCGCGCCCAGAGTTTTGACCCCAGCCTCTTTTCAGCCCTCGGCGTCGAGCCGACCGAAAAGAAGATCCTCCTCATCAAGTCGACCAACCACTTTTACGCGGCCTTCTCGAAAATCGCCTCGGAAATCATCTACTGCTCCGCCGGCAAGGCCTACCCCAACCGCCCGGCCGAAACCAACTACCGCAAGGCGCCCAAAACCATCTGGCCGATGGTGGATGATCCCTGGGCGGTGTGAATTTGCCGGGCCGCAACAGCCCCTCCGCTCCATCGCCCCCTCGCCCCTCAGAGGAGAGGGCTGGGGTGAGGGGTGAATGCTCATCAGAAGAACCGCTAATCTGAACCCCTCATCCGGCGCTTCGCGCCACCTTCTCCCCTCAGGGGAGAAGGGAAGTAAGCACGCCCTCAAACCCTCGGCTCCAGCGCCTCCCTCCCCCTTGTGGGGAGGGAATGAGGGTGGGGGGACGAGAGCCACTGCCCCAAAGAGCCCCCACCCCGGCCCTCCCCACAAGGGGGAGGGAGAAGAGTGATCGAGCCCCCCTTTTCTCACCCACCCCCGCTCAATGCTAACAGTCTGCTAACCAACTCGCCCCAAGTGCGACGGAAAAATCACTCCGCCGCCCAGTGCCCGTACATGATCGGCATCAACCCCACGAGCGCCTTGAACCGCTCATAATTCTTCCGCTCCGGCAGCGTCCATCCGGCCTCCGCCACGGCAGAAAGCCGTGGGAAAACAAGGCGATCGAAGATGGCGCGGTCGGTCATGCTTTCCGACCAGATGCAGCTTTGCACGCCCAGGAGATGCTGCAGCCCCTTTTCGGAGAAGCCGGCCCGCGCCTCGAACTCATAGGTCTCCTGCGGTCCCGACCATCCGGCCCAGCCGGCGCCGGGCTCAGCCCAGGAAATTCCATTTGCCATATCAAGATAGTAGCGCTGTCCCGGGGAGACGACGATGTCGAAGCCGCGCTCGGCCAGCTCCGCATTGATCTCCACATTGCGCCAGCCGATGACGTAGGATTTGTCCTTGTCCACCGCATCGCCATGGGCCGCTTCCTCCCAGCCGCCGGTGATCGCGCCCTTCTTTGAAATATAGTCGTGCACCCGGCGGATAAAGGCCGATTGCAGCACGGCCGTGGGCGAGCCCTCGATTTCGTCGGCGCCGTGGTGATTGCCTAACTGATTGAATTGGCTCTCATGTTTGGCGCGCATGGCCGTGCCCGCGAGCTTTTCGATCATGTCGAGGGCCAACGGTGACCCCGACCAGGCCGCCAGCGGCACCTCGTCGGCACCGAGGTGGAAGACGCCCGCCGGGAAGATTTCCAGCACCTCGTCGATCACCGTCTCGACGAATTTATACACGGGCTCATGGGCCGGGTTTAGACTGTTGTTCGGAAAGCCCTGCACCGACTGGTATTCGCCGGTCTCATCGGGGTCGCGCAGTTCGGGGAGGGCCTGCAGCGCCGCGTAGAAATGGCCGGGCATGTCGACTTCGGGGATAACGCTGATAGATAGGCTCTCGGCCAGCGCCACGATCTGACGCATCACATCCTTGGTGTAATAGCCGCCCGTCGGCTGCGGGCCGGAGCCGAGCATCGGTGGCAGCGCCTTGCCGTGACCACGCCAGGCGCCGATCTCGGTCAGCGCCGGATAGGCCGATATTTCGATGCGCCAGGCCTCGTCCTCGGTCAGGTGCCAGTGGAACTTATTCATCTTGTTCCACGCCATGATCTCGATCAGGCGGCTGACTTCGGCGCCGGTATAGAACTGCCGTGCCACGTCCAAGTGACTGCCTCGGAAGGAAAATCCAGGCTCGTCCTCGATCCGCCCGCCGGTCGGCCAGGTGAAGGTCGAAGAATGTAGCCGCGCCCCGCGCAACATATGCCCCAGCGTCACAAGGCCATAGAAAAAGCCATGTCGGGTAGAGGCAGAGATGGTCGCGCTATTCTCGGCAAAGTCGATCTCATAGGCCTCTTCGCCCAGCCCGGCTTTGTCGATGAGATGCACCGGCATGCCGGCTTCCGAGGCCGGACGCACCAACGCCTCGACCGGAAAGAGATCAGCCACAAGGCCGGAAAACCCTTTTGCCGCCTCGCTCGCCGCCGCGCCGACAGGCTTCAGATCAAGTCCAGCGGGTGCTATCCGATTGCCACTCGTCGCCACCGATTTTGGCCAGGGAATGATCGAATGGGACACCGGCGCCTTGGCCGGAACCGGGAATTTTGCCGCGCCCTTGAGGAGCGGTGAATTGTGCCCCTTGCCCGCTGTGGGAGCCGTCGGGATGGTGATCACCCGCCCATCCTCGAGCACCACATAGGCTGAATTGGCCCCGTCGCTCCAGTGGCGCAGACCGTAGGAGAGACCGCGCGCAGTCGCCGTCCAGGTCTCGCCCGGGTTCAGCACGAAGCCATCCGGCGGCGCGACAAGTGTATGATTGGACAGGCGCTTCAGGAGCTTGCCATTTTCCAACGTGGCGTGCGGATCCACCCGCGCGGGCCCCGAAAAACCCAGCTGGAAATTGCTGACGGGCACATCGCCGGTATTGGTCAGCTCCAGTCCATAGCCGAGCGGCTCACTGTCCGTGGCAGGCGTCCAGGTGGTGGCGAAGGAAGCAGACATTATGGGGTCCTGTACGTTTTTCCCGGCTGGGATTAATCGCCCAATGGCTGGGCGTCGTCGCCGTCGCGATTGACGACGAGCTGGTGTTTGATCCGGCGCATGCTGGCGATGGCCGGCGTGCCCAGGCGCGTGGCGACGGTCTGGGAGAGAATGTCGACCGTGGCGAGAAAGGCGTATCGCCCCGGAGTCGGGCGCAAAATGTCAGTGTTTTCATGCCAGTGGACGGGGATGACGATGTCGGCCGCCTCCGCCACCATGGAATTTCCGCGCGTGATGGCGATCCGCTTGAGGCCATATTCCCCGGCCACCGCGAGCGCCTTGGCGAGCTGGGCATTGTTGCCGGACAGCGAAAAGGCAATCACCACGGTTCCGGCCGGGGCCGAGGCCGCACGCATCAATTGCAGCTGATGGTCGAGGCTCGAGGCAACTTTTACGCCGAGCCTGAACAGGCGCGTCTCGATTTCACCGGCCAGCATGGACGAGGCACCGCCGGAGCCGAAGGCAAGCACATAGCTCGCGCCTGCCAGCGTCTCGGCAGCACGATCCATCGCGGAAAAGTCCAGCTTTTCAAAGCTTTGATAGATGGTCGCCTGGATGCCGTTGACCACGCCCTGGGCGATGTCCCGCACATCAACCGGCCCCGCCGTGGGGGCGAGATAGCGCTGGCCGACAAAACGGGACTGGGCCAGCCGCACCTTGAAATCGGCGTAGCTGTCGCAGCCGAGCCGCCGACAAAAGCGGGTGACGGTAGGCGGCGATACCTCGGCCTGGGCGGCAAGGTCCACAATGCTCATCTTGAGAACGCTGTCGACATCGGAGAGCACGATCTCAGTCAAAGCCCGTTCGGAACGGGTAAACCCGTCCTTTTCCGACTGCAGCAATCCAACAATGTCCAACATGGCGTTTTCCTCCGCCCGCATATTTTCATGCGATCAGGACATAAATGAAAAAGGTGGCCCCACAAGCCTTTGTGCCGAAAGGCCGGTCAGTAGATCGCCAGCCCCCTGGCATCGAAGAGATGTGCCTTGTCGAGAGCGAAGCCCATCCGGACGGACTTGCCATCGACAAGGTCCGGATTGCCCTCGAAGAGGCCGATGAAGTTCTCGCCACCGGCGAGGGTCGAATAGGTGATGGTGTGGATGCCCAGCTGCTCGACGATATTGGGGGTGGTCTCGATCGAGAATTCCCCCTGGCCAAGGCTCATGTGTTCCGGGCGGATCCCGAGCGTCACATCCTGCCCGGCGACCGCTGTGCTGGAGCGAGGCAGGGCAATGGTGCCAAGGCTGCCGAGATCCACCGTCACCGTCGTGCCATCGGCGCTGCGCACCCTGCCATTGATGAAGTTCATCTTCGGGCTGCCGATAAAGCCGGCGACGAAGAGGTTGTCGGGCTTGTGATAAAGTTCGAGCGGCGAACCGACCTGGCTGATTTCGCCGGCATTGAGCACCACGATCTTGTCGGCCATGGTCATGGCTTCGATCTGGTCGTGGGTCACGTAGATCATGGTCGAACCGAGCCGCTTGTGCAGCTCCATCAACTCGATGCGCATCTCGGAACGGAGCGCGGCGTCGAGGTTGGAAAGCGGTTCGTCGAAGAGAAAAATCTTGGGCTGGCGCACAATGGCGCGGCCGATGGCTACACGCTGGCGCTGGCCGCCAGAGAGCTGGCCCGGGCGATGCTGCAGGCGGCTCTCGAGCTGCAACACCTTGGCGGCAGCAGAGACGCGCTTGTCGACCTCGGCCTGCGGCAGTTTTTCGACGCGCAGCGGGAAGGCGATATTTTCGTAAACGCTCATATGGGGATAGAGCGCGTAGCTCTGGAACACCATGGCGATGCCGCGCTGGACGGGCGGCAGATCATTGACGATCCGTCCGCCAATCTCGATCTCGCCCGCCGACACATCCTCGAGCCCGGCGATCATGCGCAACAGTGTGGACTTGCCGCAGCCCGAGGGACCGACAAAGACCACGAACTCGCCCTCGGCTACATCCAGATCGATGCCCTTGATGATGCGGGCTTCGTTGAATGATTTTTCGAGGTTCTTGAGGCTCAGTTGCGACATGCTGCGTCTCCCGGCGCGGATCGTTTGGGGTGCCGCCGCCCTGAGGGGCGACGGCAAGGTCAGGAGGACCTTTTACTTGTACTGCTCGAGCTCGGAGGCAGCGCGCTCGAGGGCGGCCTGCGGCTCGGCCTGGCCGGTGACGACCGACTGGACCATTTCGATCATGACGTTCTGCAGGCCGATATAGTCGTTGAACAGCGGCTCGGGACCACCGAACTCGATGCCGTCAAGGAAGGGCTTCCAGTAAGGCGTTGCGGCGATCAGCTCGCTGGTCTGCGGCTCAAGCGGGCGCAGCGGTGTGAGGCCCTGGGCCATTTCCGCGGCCCACTGGCGTTCGCCGTCGGTGAGGTACTTGGCCAGGCTGATAGCCTGATCTTCGACGCCGGTGCCCTTGAAGATGGCCAGCGCGTCGGTGATCAGCAGCGTACCGGGACCCTTGGCATCGGGACCAAGCGGCAGGTCGGCAACGCCCCAGTTCATACCGGCTTCTTCAGCGCGGATGGCAGCGCCGGGCGAGGCTTCGATCATGGCAACGCCACCGTCGAGCCAGATGGCGCGGACTTCGTTCTGCTCGTAAGCGGTCGGGCCTTCTTCGGAATAGGGGGTGATGTCCTTGAGCGCCTGGAGCGCTGCGAGCACCTGTGGCGAATTGATGGTGATGTTGCCATCCGCATCAATGACCTGGCCATTGTTGGTGTACACCCAGTGGAGGAACTGGTGCATGGTGTTGTCGAAGGTCTTGGCAACAAGGCCATAGCCGGCAGCGTCGGTGTTTTCGGTGATCTGCTTGGCGAAAGCGATCTTTTCTTCCCAGGTCTTCGGCGGGGTTTCCGGATCGAGGCCGGCTGCTTCGAACAGGTCCTTGTTCCAGAACAGTGCCTTGGTAGAGAAGGCCACCGGCACGCCCCACTGGGTGCCGTCGAAGGTCACGGTGTCAGGCACGTAATTGTAATAGGCGGCCTTTTCCTCGTCGGTCATCGGCACGGGGACGATGAGGTCGTTCATCGCGAACTGCTTGAGCGTGCGCGAGCCCACATAGGCCAGCGCGACCGGCGTGCCGGCAGCGGCGAGCGTGGTCACCTTGTCCTGGCACTGGCCCCAGCCGACGATCTCCGGCACGACCTTGAAGCCCGGATTGGCACTTTCCCACTCGGCGAAAGCTTCGGCATAGCCGGCCGTAAGCTCGTCACCACAGTTGATGAAGGCGATTTCCTTCGTGTCCTGGGCATAAGCAGCCGGGGCGGCGCTGGCGAGCGCCAGCAGCGAAACGGCCATCAAACCGATTGTCTTTTGCACTTGTTAGTCTCCCTTGAAAGAGGCCCCCTCGGGCCCTTACTGCTTCACGGCTCCGGCGGTGAGGCCGGCGACGAGGTAGCGCTGCAGGAACACGATAACGATCATGACCGGCAGGATTCCGACGAAAGACGCTGCCATCAGCTCGTTCCAGATCACCTCCTGCTTGCCGAAGAAGGCGAACAGGCCCACCGGCAGCGGCATGAATTCGGTCTTGGAGTTGAAGGTCAGCGCGAAGATGAACTGCTGGGCGTAGGCGCCGATGAAGGTCATGATGGCAACCACCACGATCCCCGGCATGGCCAGCGGCAGGATAACCCGGCGCAGGGTGTAGAGGCGGCTGGCGCCATCCACCCAGGCGGCCTCGTCCAGTTCACGCGGGATGCGCATCATATAGGTGCGCAACAGCCAGATGGACGAAGGAATAAGGAATGCCGCGCCCGGCACGATCATCGCCCAGTAGGAATTGAGCAGCCCCATCGCCCGCATCAGGCGGAACAGCGGGATCAGCAGCACCGCGCCCGAGAACATGTTGACCGCGAGGAAACCCGCGAGAAGCAGGCCCGAGCCGGCAAAATTGAAGCGGGCGAAAGCATAGGCGGCGGGCACAACGATGATGATGACGACGAGCGTCACAACCGAGGAGATGAAGAAGGAATTGAAGATATGCATGCCGAGGGCCGGCACGGAGGACCACATGGTCACATAGGCGTCGAACGACCAGGTCTTCGGGATGAAGCTGTAGGGTCGCGAAAACAGCTGCGCCAAAGGTTTAAGCGAGACGAGGAAACCCTCGATGAACGGCGCCAGGACAAAGAACAGGAACACCGCCATCCCGGCATAGAGCGCCGCGATCTCATACCATTTGTAGCGGTCGATCATCGCCTTGGTCGAACGGGCCCTCGCCTTGGGCTTGACACTGGCCGGGCTGTCGACGGCGGCGACTTCGGTGGTGCGGGCGACGTCGGTCATTTGGCTTCTCCCTGCTGCAGCCGACGGACGGCGCGGAAGTAGACAAGGCAGAAAATGGTCACGAAGATCGAGATCACCACGGCGCGCGCGGCGCCCTCGCCATATTTGCGGGAGCCCATGGCTGTCTTGTAGGTGTCGATGATCATCGTCGTGGTCGAGCCCGAGGGACCGCCCTGGGTCAGGATCCAGATGATGTCGAAGGAATTGAAGGTGGCGATAAGCGAGAGGAGGCTCATGGTGATGATCGCCGGAACCATCAACGGCAGGGTGATGCGGCGAAACCGGTAGAAGCGCCCTGCCCCATCGGTCCAGGCCGCCTCATAGAGGTCCTTGGGGATCGACTGCATTGCGGCGAGGAAATAGATCGTCACCATCGGCACACCGATCCAGACGTCGGTGACAATGGTCGCCCAGAAGGCGGTGTTGCCATAGGCGAGGAAGGCGATCGGGCCATTGGTCAGCCCGAAGTTCTGCAACAGGCCCGAGATCATCCCGAACTGGCCGTTATACATCCAGCCCCACATGAAGATGCCGATGGCCATGGGCACGATCCAGGGCGGCATGGTGAGGATGCGGAACAAGGTCTGGCCGGGGATGGCGGCGTTGAGCAGCACCGCCCCGCACATGCCGATCACCATTTTTATCGAGACCGAAAAGAAGGTCCAGATGAAGGTGCGGATAATCACCTCGGTGAAATTACCGGCGCCAAAAATGCGCTGGTAATTGGCCCAGCCGACGAAATCATACTCCTGGCGGAGCGAGGCATTGGTGAAGGATAGGACGATCGTGTCGACAAGCGGATAAGCGACGATCGTCAGAATGTAGATCAGGGCCGGAGCCAGCAGGGCGAATGCGAAGAGGGTGGCGCTTCTTGTGCTGGTCATGGGCCTTCTCCTTTAGCTCGACCGGCCCAGGGCAGCATCGAAGCGCTGCCAGATGGGGGTCATGTCGACCACGGATTTGTTGCGCATCGCCTCGTCCATGGAGAGAGCGAGGAGCCCGGCCTCCAGAGCGTCGGTCACGGACACAGGGAGCGACGCGCCTTCGAGGACGTGCTTGAGAATGTCCTCGGCCATCTGCTCATCGGCGCCGTAGTGCTGTGAGAGAGCGGTGCTCTTGTAGGACTTATCCTCGAGCGTCTGGGATGTGCGACTATCGGTGACTTTGAAATAGTTCCGGACGAAGTCGCCCTCGGCCATGCCCTTGGCGCCGATCACCGCAAAGCGCCGGAAGTCATCAGGCACATTGAGATTGGTGTGAAAGGTCAGCGCCGCGCCGTTTTCGTACTGCACGATGGCAGTCTGGAAATCGATGATGTCGCCGTCGCTGTCGAAGACCTTTTCCGAGCCCTGCCAGCCCGACGGCTTGCGGTGATAGACTTCGAGGTCATTGGCGCCGGCGTCCTGCGGCGCATTCTGCGGGACAAAGCTGCGGCGTCCGCCAAAGCTGGCGACGAAACGCGGGCGGCACCCCATGACCCCGTTATAGAGATCGAGGTCGTGGCAGCATTTTTCGAGCATGAAGCTGCCGGCATATTTTTCGTAGCGGCGCCAGTCGCGCATGAAGAAAGCGCCGTGATAGGGCGGGATATGCTCGGAGGCTTCAATGGAGGCGATTTCGCCCAGCCGCCCCTCGGCCTGCGCCTTGCGCAGATCGACGTAGAGCGGCGCATAGCGCAGCACGAGCCCGACCATGACATTGTCCGAGCCATATTGCCCCAGGAGGCCGGCAAGGGCGATCGTGTCTTCGACCGTCGTCACCACCGGCTTTTCGGCGAAAATCTTGAGCCCGCGTTCTAGCCCGATGCGGATATGGTCGAGATGAAGGTGATTGGGCGAACCGACCATCAGCAGGTCCAGGCGCTCGGCATCCAGCATCGCCTCGAGGCTGTCGTAGGACTGGCCGACCGGAACCTTGTGTTCGACAGTATAGGGAAGACCGGCCGGATCCGGATCGACATAGGCAACGACCTGGAATTCACTGCTCGCAGCAGAAAATATCCGCGCCAAATAACCCAAGCGATAGCCGAGCCCGATAATACCGACGCGCATTATTCCTACCCTGTTTTCCGCCGAGTTTCCCGCCAATCTCTTCCGGACTGGCCGCGATTTCTGTAAACGATTTTCAAGACTAGGCGGCTTATTGTCGCAATGTCAACACAGATTCATCGCAACCACAATACCAATTTAAGCCACCAATTGTGGGCGCGGATTTTGTCAGCAGCCGTCGTGGCTTATAGTCATTTTGACTGGAACTACCGAGTTAAACCCTCTGGACAAGCCGGGAGTCATCAAGCAACCTGCCGCAATTGGTATCCATGTGGCCTTTTTCATGAAAGGATCAAAACATGGGTCCGCTGAAAATTTGATACATTTCGGCAGTGCCATTTTGCCTGCGCGACTGAGGGGTCCTGATGAGCCTGTCCACCAATCCGTTTCCCAACGATCCCGATCGCTCCGCCATCTGGACCATGCTGGTGCCGCGCGATATCGCCGCCTATGTGGCCGCCGACTGGTCGATGGTCGAAGGCGATTTCGTCGCCGATGATTTCATGGGCATTGACGGCAACAAGAAGGGCAATCCCGACGGCTGGACCATCAGTTACCCGACGCTCGACGCCTATCGCGACGAGTGGCTGCGCCAGGCGCGCGAGGGGCAGGCGGTGAAATACGCCGAGGATCAGGAAGCCGGCATCCACCGCGCCACCAGCCTCACCGAGATCGAGATCAAGGGCGGCCGCGCCGTGGCGCACAAGAAGTTCGACGGCGAGATCAAACTGGCCGACGGCGGCAAGGACGTCCTCAACTGGCAGACCGTCTATTTCTGCCGCAAGGTGGATGGCGCCTGGAAGCTCACCGGCTTTGTCGGATACCTGCCCTACCCCATGGGCGAGCCGGTCTAGCCCCACCCCTTCGGCCAGCAGCGCAATCGCGCCAAGAGGCGCCCCCAGAAGGCCTGCAATCGGAACGATCAAAATGGCAGCCTTGTCCCGCTTCAGTCCGCAGCGCCTTACCATGCTGGCCTTCTTCCTCCAGCCCATTGCCTTTGGCTCCTGGCTGCCGCGCATCCCCGAGATCCAGGCGGGCCTCGGCCTTGGCCCGGCGGGCCTCGCCGTGGCACTGCTCGGCATGCCCTGCGGAACGCTGCTGACCCTGCCCTTCGCCGGGCCCCTGGTCGGGCGGATCGGCGGTCGCGCCGCGATCATCGCCGGCTTCATCTTCTATTCGATTGCCGTTTGCCTTCCGGCCTTCGCGCCCGACGCCTTCTGGCTGTTCATTGCGCTGATGCTTGCCGGATCATCGATTTCCTTTGTCGAGCTGGGCCTCAACGTCGAGGCAGACCTCGTCGAAAAATCGACCGGCACGATGATCATGAACACTTCCCACGGCTGCTGGTCGCTCGGCATCATGGTCGGCAGCCTCATAGGTTCGGTCCTCGCCGGAATGAGTCTTCCGCCACATCTGGCGATCCCGCTGGTGAGCCTTGTTGTCCTGCCGATCGCGCTGATCACCGGAAAATCCCTGCCAGCCCTCGCCGATGCGCCGCAGGCGGCCGCAATCGGGAAAAAATCGGCATGGTCCATGCCCAGTTGGCCGCTGATCGGCATTTGCGCCTTCGTCTTCGGCATCGCGATGACCGAAGGCGCTATGGCCGACTGGTCCGCGATCTTCCTGCGCGACGCCGTCGGCGCGGAAGCGGGTGCTGTTGGCCTCGGCTACTCGGTTTTCGCCATGTTCGTGGCTGCCGGCAGGTTCAGCGGCGACCATCTCAAGCGCCGCCTCGGCGCCATCAACACGGCCCGGCTGTGCGGCGCTCTGGCGGTGCTCGGGAGCGTCGTGATCTATCTCGCGCCGACCATAACCCTCGCCCTCATCGGCTTCGGGATTTTGGGCATTGGCGTTTCGGTCGGCTTCCCGCTCGCCGTCACCGCCGCCGCGAGCCTCGGGGATCGCGCGGCATCAGCCAATGTGGCCGTGCTTTCCTTCGTTGCCCTCACCGGATTTCTCGTGGGACCGCCGATCATCGGCTTCGTCGCCGAGCATTTTGACATCAGGGCCGGCATTGCCTGCGTCATCCCGGTGCTGATCGTCAGCCTGTTCCTCGCGGGCCGCCTCAAGCCACGTTCGACGCTGGCCCCCACCTCTGACGCCGTCCAGACATCAGGAGCATAGTCATGCGCATTGCCGTCGCCGGTCTTCACACAGAGTGCAGTACTTATAATCCGGTGATCACGCGCGAAGCCGATTTCCGCGTGCTGCGGGGCCCGGCCATGCTCAAGGACGGGTATTTTGATTTCCTGACCCATTTTCCGGCCGAGTTCATCACCATTCTGCATGCGCGCGCCATCGCCGGCGGGCCCGTGGAGCAGGCGCTCTACCAGCGCTGGAAGCGCGAGATACTCGAAGGGCTGAAGGCGGCGATGCCGCTCGACGGCGTTTATCTCGCCATGCACGGCGCCATGTTCGTCGAGACCATGTTCGACGCCGAGGGCGACTTCATCGCCGCCGTGCGCGAGACGGTCGGGCCTGATGTCCTCATCGCCACGAGCTATGACCTGCATGGCAATATCAGCCAGAAGATCATCGACAACCTGGATATTTTCTCAACCTATCGCACCGCCCCGCATATCGACGTCGCCGACACGATGCGCCGTGCGGTGACCATGCTGGTGCGGGCCATTTCGACTGGTGTGCGCCCGGGCCTGGTCTGGGCGCCGGTGCCGGTTCTGCTACCGGGGGAGCGCACTTCGACGCAGGATGAACCGGCCCGCAGTTTTTATGCGCAGCTCCATCAGGCCGAAGAGCCGACCGGCATCTGGGACGCCTCGTTCCAGATTGGCTATGTCTGGGCGGACGAACCCCGATCTACTGCCTGCGCGGTGATCACCGGCACCGACAGATCGGCCATGGAACGGGCAGCCAGCTACCTCGCGGGGGGCTATTGGGATCTCCGTGAGAAATTCGTGTTCGGCATGGAGACCGGCTCGATCGAGGAATGCGTCGCGCGGGCTGTCGCCAGCACGACAACGCCGGTTGTGCTGGCGGAGTCCGGCGATAACCCGACCGGTGGCGGTGTCGGCGACCGTGCCGAAATGCTGGCAGCGCTCATGCAAGCTGGCGCCACTGACACAATTTTCGCCGGGATCGCCGACGCGGCTGCGACCGAGACCGCCTATGCAGCTGGCGTGGGCGGACATGTCAGCCTTACCATCGGCGCCAGCCTTGATCCATCGAGCCGGCCGGCAAAGGTGGATGGTACTGTGGCCTTCCTGCTCGAGACGGATGATAGCCGCCTCCGCGAAGCCGTGCTGCGCATTGGCAGGATCGACCTTGTCGTGACCACACGGCGTCGGCCGTTCCACAACATCGCCGATTTTACCCGGCTGGGCCTTGATCCGCATGCAGCGCGCATCATCGCGGTCAAATCGGGCTATCTGTCGCCCGAACTTGGGCCGATCGCCAATCCGGGCCTGATGGCCCTGTCGCCCGGTGTCGTCGACCAGTTCGTGGAGCGAACCGAACGGCTTCATACGCCGCGCCCAAGTTTTCCATTTGACCGGGATTTTGACTACACGCCCCAGCCGCGCGCATCTGCCCGCTTCCGCTGATCCTGCAAGTGCTTGCTCCACCCGGGCGCTTTCGCTAATCACGACTGACTAGCGAAGGCTCCATCCATGACCACCGCGATGCGTCAGGCTCAGATCGTCGAGCTCGCCCGACAAAAGGGTGGGGTCAGCGTCGAGCAATTGGTAGGCCTGTTCGGGGTCACGGCGCAGACGGTGCGCAAGGATCTAAATGTCCTTTGCAGCCGCGGGGTGCTCAACCGTACCCATGGCGGAGCCATCCACCCTTCCGGGGTGGAGAACATGGAATATGAGGCGCGCCGGCAGATTGCCACTGCCGAAAAGCAGGCCATCGGCCGCGCCGCGGCCCAGATCATTCCCGACGATGCCTCGCTCTTCATCAATATCGGCACCACGACCGAAGCCGTCAGCCAGGCGCTGACCGAGCATCACGGACTAATGGTGATCACCAATAACATCAATGTCGCCAACCGCCTGCGCCTTGCGCCAGGCATCGAGGTGGTCATCTCCGGCGGCGTTGTGCGCCCATCCGATGGCGGGATTGTCGGCGAGGCGGCCGTCGATTTCATCCGCCAGTTCAAGGTGGATTTTGCGGTCATCGGGGTCTCCGCCATTGATAGCGACGGAGCGCTCCTCGATTTCGATTTCCGCGAGGTGAAAGTGGCGCAGGCCATCATCGCCAATGCCCGCCATGTCATCCTGGTGTCGGACGCAACCAAGTTCACCCGGACCGCCCCGGTCAGGATCGGACATCTGACCCAGGTCCATAGTTTTATCACCGATTATTGCCCCCATGACTCGATCCGGCAGATCTGCGCCGAGCAGGGGATCAGGCTTATTGAAACAGGCGGTCCACCCGCCCAGGGAGACGATGAATGACTTCTGGTCTAGACGACCTCGCGCAGCGCCTGGTCGCCGCCCATGATGGCGGCGCGCTGGTTGGACCGATTGCGCCCGAGCTCGTGCCCGCAAATATCGAAGAGGTCTATGCTCTGCAGGACCGCGTCATCGCCCATGCCGGCGAAGTGGGCGGCTGGAAGATCATGGCCGGTAGCGAGGGCGAGCCGCTCTGCGCGCCGGTCCCGGCCAACCGCTATTTTGAAGACGGCGCCACGCTCGACGCCGAACGCCATCGCCATTTCCTCGCGGAAGTGGAATTTGCGGTAAAATTGGGTGCCGACCTTTTGCCTGGCCAGCCGGCCGAGGCGGCCATTGCCAGTGTCCACCCGGTTCTGGAATTGATCGCCAATCCCTTTGTCGACCGGGATGCCACGCCGCGGAACATCCAGCTCGGCGACCTCCAGAGCAATGGCGCCATTGTCGTCGGCCCGGCCCTGGACCGCAGCATTGTCGAGGGTCTCGACACGCTGAACGTTGGCCTCCTGCTTGACGGCAACGAGGTCAAGACCACGGACAAGGGCGCGAGCTGGGCTGCCGTCGTTGCGGCGCTTGAGTGGCTCGCCCCCCATGCCCAAGGGCGCGGCATGCCTCTCAAGGCCGGTCAGGTGATCATTACCGGCTCACGCGTCCTTGCCCCGCTTGACGCGGCAAGAACCGTTATCGGCACGCTTGGGCAAGCTGGACGTGTCAGCGCCCGCCTCACAGCATAAAGTCGACCATGTCGAACTCCACCTCCGCGTCGGCCACTGGCCGGGATGCGGGGGTGGCCGCGGCCCACAATGTGGCATGGATGGAGCGCTCGGCCTCCATCGTGTAGGCCTTGCGGAGACCCTCGAGCACTTCGGCCAATGGAGCACCGGGCGCAACCGGCGGAGCGCTGTCGGATAAGGCGGCGATCTGAAGCGCAATATCCTGCATCACTTCGGCGAGGGCCGCCTGGCCCTGCAGGCCCGAGGCTGCCGCCTGCAAGAGCTGGATCACGCGCGGACCATCGGAATTAAGGCTGCCAAGCGCTTCGGCCAAACGGTCGTCGAGCGCGGTGAGCAGGCTCAGCGCATGGTTCGCCTGTTGCTCGAGACGGCCGATCTGGCCGGCATTGTCGCCCGTCGCTGCGGCGCCAAAGGCCTTTGCGAGTTCCGAGGATTGGTCGAGCTGAGTCATCGCCGCTTCTGCCGCCACGACGGTTTCGCTGGTGAGCTCACGCAGTTGGGTGGCAATCACCGTCAGTGACGCACCGCGCGGGCCGAGTTGGGCGCAGCGCACGGCGGCGTTGAGGCTAACGAGACGCATATTGGCCTCGATATCCTGCACGGCCGCGACATGACCGAGGAGCACGCCGACAGTATCGTGGACGGCCGTTGCCACCGCTTCGAGCTTGGCCCGTTCGTTTTCGCAGTCCCGCAGGATCGCCGAGGCGGTGCGCAGCTGGGCGTTGAGCGCTGCCATGGCAGAGGAGCTGCCCTTGTCGCTGCCGTAAAGATCCCGGCTGCGCTCCATGATGATGCCGGCATCGCTGGCGAGGGCCTCAAGCGCTTGCTCGGCGCCCTGCACCTCATCGACAAAATCCGCCGCCGCGCCTGTAAGCTGAGCCTGCTCCAGAGCGGCGATGGCCGCCACGGCCTCGGCGCGTACATTCTCGGACAGGGCTGCCTCTCCGGCCAGGATATCGCCCAGCCCCGACAGGGCCGCCTCGACATGTTCGAGCCGCTGGCGGGTGGAATCGCCCACCTGCAGGCCCATCACGGCGCTGCCGATCCGCCCGACGATCTGGCGAGACACGCGGCTGGTCTCGGCACTGCCGGCAGCCGCGGCCTGGCGTTGACCACCAAGCGCCTCAAGCGTGCCCTCGAGGCTCCTCGCCAATGCTGTCAGCGTATGGGCATGGGTCTGTTCGAAGCGGGCGCGCTGGCTTGCGGCCTTGTCGACTTCGGCCGTCAGCTGCCGATAGACCTGAGAGAACTCGAGAATGGTCTGGCTGGCTGTCGAGGAGAGCGTCGCGATGTCGGTTGTGAAAACTTCAAAATCGTCGCTGTCGCCGACGATCCCCGCAGCCGTCACCCGGGCATTGATCGACACGATCCCCATCATCTTGACGGCACGGCGGAGATCGCCAATGGGCGATTTTGCCCCGGCAACAACCTCAACGAGACGGGCGAGGTCGGCCTTCTCCTGGGCAAAGCTCTCGGAGAGGGCGCGGGCCTTGTCTGCCACCGCCCGCAGCTGGGCCGTGGCTTCGTCCACCTCGGCGCCCTCAAGCGCATTTGGCAGGGATTCGAACAGGCGGATCAGCTTGTTGAGCATGGAGGCGCCTTCGGTGAGGCGTCCCCCCACGGAAACAAAGGCGGTCTCGATCTTCTGGCGTGGCTGGGTCAGCGCATTGGCGAGGGCGTGGATCTGGTCAGGTGCAGGCAGCCGGGTCATTCGCTGGCTCCGGTTGGAATCTTTGGGGCATTGCGGGAAAAGGTGTTGATTTCGGCGGCCATCTTGGCGAGCGGCAGAACACGGACGGCCGCGCCGCGCTGGATTGCTTCCTTGGGCATGCCAAAGACAACCGAAGTGTCTTCGTCCTGGGCGACCGTGTGGCAGCCCATCTGGCGCATCTCGAGGAGGCCGCGCGCCCCGTCGTCGCCCATGCCGGTCAGCAGCATGCCCATGGCATTGCGACCGGCAGATTGGGCCGTGGAGCGAAAGAGAATGTCGACCGACGGGCGATGTCGCGAAATATGGGGCCCTTCGACGAGCTTGATGGTGTAGCGCGAGCCGTTGCGCACGAGCTGCATGTGCACATTACCGGGCGCAATCAGGACCCGGCCGGGCTGCACAATGTCGCCGTCCTCGGCTTCCTTGATCTCGACGGCGCACACCGTATTCAGCCGCCGGGCAAAGGCGCCGGTGAATTTTTCCGGCATGTGCTGCACGATCAGAATGGGCGGACTGTCTGACGGCAGGGTCTCGAGCACTTCACGCAGGGCCTCGGTGCCCCCGGTCGAGGCGCCAATGACGACCAGCGCATTTGTCACCGGCATGCGTGCCATCACGCTTTCCCGGCGGCTGTCGGAAAAGGGCGGGATGATGGCGTCGGCGGTCAGCTTTGCTTCCACCGTCAGCGCCGGAGCGGCCTTGCGCAGTCCGCGCAACTTGGCGTGGGCAGCGGCCTTGGCGGCGTCGCAGATGCGCATGCGCGATTCTTGCAGGAACTGGGCCGTATCGACGCGCGGCTTGGCCACGACATCAACCGCGCCGGCCTCAAGCGCCTGCATCAGCGTATCGGAACCGGCCTGGGCCAGGCTCGAGCAGATCACCACCGGAATGGGACGCTGCGCCATGATCTTTTTCAGGAAGGTGATGCCGTCCATGCGCGGCAGTTCGATATCGAGGAAGATGACATCGGGCACTTCCTGCCGGATGCGCTCGACCGCAACATAGGGATCGGCCGCCGTCGCCATGACTTCGAGGTCAGGGTCGGCGGCGATGATCTCGCTCAGCGTGGTGCGCACCGAAGCGCTGTCATCAACGATGAGGACACGGATCTTGTTCGAACCGGAGGCAGGCATCAGCATACTCACAGGCGCTGGAATACGGCAGGCGCAACCTGGCGTACGGGAATTGTCGTACCGATCATGGACTCCGAATGCCCAAGAAGGAGATAACCGCCAGGGCGCAAATGCGACACAAGTCGCCCAATTACCGCCGCCTGATCCGCTTTATCGAAATAAATCAGAACATTGCGCAGGAAGATGATGTCGACGTCCCGATCATAGGGATAGGCGCTGTCCATGAGGTTGAGCCTCTGGAAGCGCACCAGCCGACGCAGTTCGGGCACGATACGGACCTCCGCCCGAGACCCGGACTGGCGCGACCACATGAGGTAGCGGGACTGCATGTCCTGCGGCACCGGGGCAATTTGTTCGGCCGGATAGACGCCCCGCGTGCCCTGGGCCAGGACGTCGGTCGAAACATCGGTGCCGAGAATGGCATATTTGAAATTGTCCTGATGCCGCGCCATCTCGGCGAGCACCATGGCGATGGTATAGGCCTCGGCCCCGGTCGAGGATGCAGCGCTCCACACCTTGAGCAGGGGCCGACGCTCGCCGGAGCGCGCCCGCAAGAGATTGGGCACCAGCGTCGACTGCATCAGCTCGAAATGCTCGGCCTCACGGAAGAAATCGGTCTTGTTGGTGGTGACCACATTGATGAGATAGACCAGCTCCTGATCCAGCCCACCCCGCCGAAAGACATAGTCGCAATAGGCGTCGAAACTGGGCAGGTCCAGAGCCCGCAACCGGCGGCGCAGGCGACCCTCGACCATCATCCTCTTGGTTGGCGGCAGGCGGATGCCCACCTCTTGCCCGATCAGTGTGGCGATCTTTCCGAAATCGGCATGGCTGAGATGGTCATCGTCCGCCGGGACGAGACGCGCAGTCGACATATGGCCCAAGAGAAGTCTCCGCGGGGAAAAAACTGGGTCCACGCGATAGCGCGGACCCGAGGGTGTCAGGCGGCCGAAAGCACCGCTTCAGCACAGAGCAGGCGGTCGAGGTCGAGGACGGTCACGAACTCGCCGTTGCGCCGACCGATGCCGGCAATGCAATGCCCGACCCAGGCCGAGCTGACCGCCGGTGGCGGATCAAGCTGGTCGCTGTCGAGCACTGTCACCTCGAACACCCGATCGGCCTTGAGGCCGAGAGTGACAGGGCCGGCTGGCCCATTGATCGCCAGCACGACGATACGGGTATTTTCCGTATCAGGCGCCGGCTCCATGCCGAGCGTGCGGCGAAGGTCGATCACCGGGACGCCCTGCCCGCGCACGTCGATCATGCCGAGCAGGTTTTCCGGCGCACGCGGCAGGCGCGAGATGGTGCGCATGTCCAGGATTTCCTGGACCTTGGTGACGGGCGCGGCGAATTTCTCGTTCGCCACGCCCAGTGTCACAAATTGGTTTTGATCAGGCATTTTCGCTGTCTCTTTGCCTCGCCGTGGGCAAAACCCGTGGCGATTGTGTCCGGTCCGGCATCGGGCGAAGACCCGATGCCTTGAGCCGCCCTGGCCATCGACTAGGGCGGCTCGGGCGCGCCGCAGATCGCGACGCGCCCCCCTGCATCAATCAGGCGGCACCGCGGCGCGAGAATTCGGCATCCAGCGCGTCCGAGCCGTCTTCAAGGTCGAGATCGAACCCACCGGAGCTGGACTTGGGCTTCTTGGCCGCCTTCTGCATATGCGGGGCGGAGGCCATGACTGCGGCGCGAAGATCCTGCCTGGCGGACTTGTTGGCCGCCGGGGCCGAAATGATCTGTGCGCTGGCATCAAGCCGGAAGTAGCTGATTGCCGACTGCAGCTGCTCGGCCTGGCTGGCCAGCTCTTCTGCCGTGGAGGACATTTCCTCGGCGGCAGACGTGTTCTGCTGGGTCACCTTGTCGAGCTGCTGGATAGCGGTGTTGATCTGGGCCGCACCGGCATTCTGCTCGCGGCTGCCGGCGGAGATTTCTTCCACCAGTTCGGCCGTGCGCTGGATGTCGGGCACGAGCTTGGAGAGCATGTCACCGGCCGACTGGGCGGCCTTGACCGTGGTGCCGGAGAGCGTCGAAATCTCGGCGGCGGCAGCCTGGCTGCGTTCGGCCAGCTTGCGCACTTCGGAAGCCACCACGGCGAAGCCGCGGCCATGTTCACCGGCGCGCGCCGCTTCAACGGCCGCATTGAGCGCGAGAAGATCGGTCTGGCGGGCGATTTCCTGCACCACCATGATCTTTTCGGCGATGGTCTGCATGGCGACCACTGCGCTGTTGACGGCGTCACCCGACGCGATGGCATCGGCAGCGGACTGACGGGCGATCTTTTCGGTCTGGGTGGCGTTGTCGGCGGACTGCTTGATGGTCGCGGCCATTTCTTCCATCGAGGCGGACGCCTCTTCGGTCGAGGAGGCCTGTTCGGTAGCGCCCTGGCTCAGCTGTTCGGCCGTGGCGGACATTTCCTGGCTGCCGGCAGCGACGTTGCGAGTTGCGGCGGTCACTTCGGCCACCACTTCGCGCAGCTTGGCGGTCATGGCGTTGAGGGCCTTGATCAGATCGCCGACTTCATCATCGCCGCGGATATTGGCGGTGGCATTGAGATCGCCATCGGCAACGTCGTTGGCCAGACGCACAGCAGCGGTGAGGGCACGGGAGATGGAGGTGACGATCCAGGTGCCGGCAATTGCTGCGATGACCACTGTGCCAATGAGAAGGGCGATCAGCAGCATGCGAGACTGTTCGTAAAGCGCGTTGGCTTGCGCGACGCTGCCGGTTGCCTGTTGGGTATTGGCGTCGACAACCGTCCGCAGAATGGTGGTGGCCTGACGCTGAAGCGGCTCCACTTCCGAAGAGATGATCGTGTTCGCTTCAAGGTCGGCGCGGGTGAGACTGATAGCATTGCCTTCGTTCATGGCGTCCACCATGGCTGCGAAGTCGGCGGCCACAGCGTTGGCCATCCCGATTTCGGCGGCGCCCACCTGACGCGCGAGTGCTGCAACCTGCGGGGTCATGCGCTCAATGACAGCAGAGAAGTCGTTGTTCCACTGCTCCTGGCGTGCGGGAGCGCTATCAGCGAGCAAAATGTTGCGGTGCTGACGGAACACGTCCGCCACGTCGAGGAACAGGGTCGAAACGGTATCGTATGCCTGGAATGCAGATGGGTCGTTGGCGTTGACGCGGTTTCGAATGGCCGTGCGTAGGCTCGTCAACGAGTTTTCGATCGCGGTAATCGTCTCGCTGCCGCGTGTCGTCGTGATCTCGAATGCGCGTGTATCGCTATTGGCGCGGGCCAATTCAGTGGCCTTCTGGGCACTGGCCCAATAGGCGTCGAGTGTCTCGATAAAGGACTGCATTTCGACGTTCAGGTCGTCACGGCCCAATTTGCCGATCAGAGACTGCGCCGTCGTATTGATGACGGAATAGCTCTCTGCAGACTGGCTGATCAGATCGGCGATCTCCGCGTCATCCGAACTAGCGACAATTCCGCGAATATCCGCGACGAGTTCGGTCATGCCGCTCTCGATCGAATTCAACCTGAACGATGTGGTGATCGGCCCATTGATGGTGTCGTTTATCGAGGCGGAAAGCGTCCCAAGCCCCTGAATGCCAAGGGTCATGCCGACGCCTGTCAGCGCCACGACGGCGACGAACGCCCCCGCCAGTTTAGTCTTGATAGTCAGTCTCACAATGCAGACCCTTCTTCTGATGCTGCGCCGACTGGGCTCCTGCCCGCCGAAGTTTCGAAAATTCGTTCCATGTCCGGAATGATGATGAAGCCGCCGTTGCGCTTGCCGATGCCCTTCACGAATTCGGGCCGCCAGCGCATGCCGACCTTGGGCGCCTCCTCGATGGAGGCTGCCTCGATGTCGGTGACGTCGTGGACCTTGTCGGCAAGGATGCCGGCAATGGTGGGCTCGCCGTCGATGTCGACTTCCATGACAACGATGCGCGTGTCCTCGTCGGGCTCGGGCCGAGCCATGCCGAACATGACGCGGAGGTCGGCCAGCGGCACGACGCGGCCGCGGACGTTGATGAGCCCGCCGACGAAGGCCGGCGAATTGGGGACGGCGGTAATCGGCACGAGATCGAGGATTTCCCGAACCCGGCCGGCCTCGACGGCGAATAATTCGTCTTCCAACCTTATGGTGAGGGCCGTCATGGAGGCGGCGGAGGCGATATCGTTAGGCGCGCTCATGCGGCTCTCCCCACCGACTGGTTGTATTCGATATAGCTCTGTCCCGCGCCGACCAGATGGGCGGTATCGAGGATCAGCGCGACCGTGCCGTCACCCAGAATTGTGGCGCCCGAGAAGGACTTGATGCCCGAGTGAAGCTTTGAGAGCTGCTTGATGACGGTCTGGTTGTTGCCGATGATCTGGTCGACGACGAGCCCGACGCGGCCTTCGCCGGACGAGACGATCACCACCTTCTGGTGCGCTTCCGCCTCGCCCTTGAGGCCGAAGACTTCGCGCAGGCGCAGATAGGGGACCAGGCTGCCGCGAATATCGAGGAAGTTGCGCCCCTTGGCGTGCGCCTCGATGCCTTCGGGCAGTTCGACGCATTCTTCGACTGCCGCCAGCGGGATGGTGTAGCGGCCGTCGCCGACGCGGACGAGCATGCCATCGATGATGGCGAGGGTCAGCGGCAGGCGGAGGGTAAGGGTCGAACCTTCTCCCGGTTTGGTGGCGAGATCGATGGTGCCCCGCAGCCCGTCGATGGTCCGCTTGACGACGTCCATGCCGACGCCGCGCCCGGAGAGCGAGGTCACTTCCTTGGCGGTCGAGAAGCCGGGAGCGAAGATCAGGTGGTAGAGTTCCTGGTCCGTCAGCTTGGCGTCCGGAGCGATAATCCCGTTCTCTTCGGCCTTGGCGCGGATGCGGGCGGCGTTGAGCCCTGCCCCGTCGTCAGAGACGGAAATGGCGACTTCCGCACCCGAGTAAACGGCTGAAAGGCGGACTGTTCCCTGGGCGGATTTTCCTGCTGCGACACGGCTTTCCGGGCTTTCGAGGCCATGGTCGACGGCGTTGCGGATGAGATGGACCAGGGGATCGGCGAGGCGCTCGATCATGGTCTTGTCGAGCTCGGTGTCCTCACCAGTGGTGATGAATTCGATGGGCTTGCCCAGCTCGCCCGAGACGTCGTGGACGAGGCGTCGGAAGCGGCTGAACAGGGTTCCGATCGGCACCATGCGGATGCCCATGGTGGTGTCGCGAAGCCCGGAAGACAGGCGTTCCAGCTCTTCGGCGATGGTTTTCAGATTGATGTCGGCGCTCTGGGCGGCGATCTGGGTGAGGCGGGCCTGGGCGATGACAAGCTCGCCGACCCGGTCCATCAATTCGTCCAGCCTTTCGGCCGGAACGCGGAGCGAGGTGGCGGCCGGTTTGTCTTCGCCGGCCTTCTCGGCGGGCTTGCCCCGCCTGGCTGGTGGCGGCGCAGAAGCGAGTAGCGCGGGAGGCGTATCGGTTAACAGACTGTTAGCATCGAGAGCGGCGTCCTGCGAAACGGGTGACACAAGCTGCGCTTCCTCGAGCGGCTCGAGCGTGAGCTCCATATTGTCGCGCAGGAAGAGGAAGACATCGTCGATTGCCGCCGCCGGATCGGTGGCGGTCATGTCGACCTGCCAGCCGATATAGGCGTGCTCGGGATCGATGAGATCGAGATTGGGAACGCGGTCGGTCAGCGGCGTGGTTTCGCAGGGACCAATGGCGGCGAGCTCCTCGAGAAGGAGCAGCGGATTGGTGCCATAGAGCAGGGCATCGGCCGGCAGGTAGAAGCGGAGGCGCCAGCGGGTGGGCCCGGCTTCCGGCGCCGCGGCGACATCGACGGCGTTCATCTCGGCGCGCACGGCCGGAGCGGATGGAAAAGCGTCGCCTTCGACGATGGCCCGCAGCTCGGAGAGGATGCGGGCTCCGCCTTCGACAGATGCGTCCGGCGTCTCGATCAGCAGATGAATATGGTCCTTGGCGTCGAGCGCGACGCCGATCAGCGCGGCATTGACCTGGCTCTGGCCCTTGCGCACGCGATCGAAGGCGGTTTCGAACTCATGGACGAACTCGGCGACGGCGGTGAAACCGAACATCGCTCCCGAGCCCTTGATGGTGTGCAGGGCCCGGAAGGTGGAATTGACCAGATCGCTGTTGTCGGGATCCTGGTTGAGATCGAGGAGCCCCGCCTCGAGCTGGTCGAGCAGCTCGCGCGCCTCCTGGCGAAAGGTTTCGCTGGGATCGGAGATGTTCATGCCCCGGTGACCTTTTTTATCACCGCAAGAAGCTGGTCCTGCTTGAAGGGCTTTACGATCCAGCCGGTGGCGCCCGCTTCCTTGGCCTGACGCTTGAGATCCTCGTCGGACTCGGTAGTCAGCAGGATGATCGGAATGCCTTTGCTCGAGGGATGCTGTCGATATTTGCGAATGAACTCGATGCCATTGAGCACCGGCATGTTGAGATCGGTGATGACGGCGTGGACAGTATTGGTCGTCGCCTTGTCATAGCCATCCTGGCCGTTAACCGCCTCGATGACGTCGAGACCGGCGGCACTGAGCGTCATCGCCACCATCTGCCGGATGGATGCTGAATCGTCGATTGTCAGGATAGTCTTGGTCATGCCGCCGAAGTTCCGCTGGTCTGAAGAGTTTGAGTGTTCCAGAAGCCGGCCCCGGGAGCCGGTTCCATGAGGCTGCCCGCCCCAAGGACATTGCGCAGGGGCTGGCCGAGGGGCGCGAGCATGGTCAGGGTCCGGCCTTCCGCCTGGGCCTTGGCGAGGCCGGCGAGCAAGGTCTGAACCGTGGTGACATCTGCGGCTGCGACGGTCTGGGTATCGACCTGCACGATCGGGTGCGCATCGAGCGCTTCCCGCAGAGCTGTCGAAACAGCCTTGGCCGATTTGACTGTGACATCGCCGCTGAGGACGAACGTGAAGGGACTGGCGCCGGTCATGGCAATGACCGGACGCGGAAACAATGTAACGGGGACATGCTGGTTTTCTGCCGAACGGCGGAAGAGAAATGATTGGGGACTAAAAAGTCGTCAGCCGGCTCTACATCCGTCAGTGAAGATTAATGAAAATGGTTCTGGCCGTATTCCCATCCGGCACATCAGCACGCTATCTCCTCACGGATTAACCGATAGTTACGCGAGTACTTTTCGATCAAGAATCGGAGAAGAAGAAACAATATACGATGGCAATATATTGAAGTCGTTTGACGTCCCGAATTCTGAATCACGGATGAATCGAACGCATGTCCTTTTGAATCCTCGCCTGAAGACTCTCCAGTGATTCAGAAGTCCTGCAATCGCTAAACTGATAGATTCACTTACGCGTCGACACTAAAGGACACAGAAGCGCGCCTGATCGCCCAAAAATGGCGAGATTGCGGCACAATCGTGGCGCAGCCGGGCGCGGCTAGTCTTGCCTACACGGCATGAAGGCACCGGCGGGCCCCGTCACCCGCCATGCGTTGCCGCATAAAAAAAATAGGATATTTTTGCGCAGGATCAGTCTGGCGACGTGAGCCTTAAGACGTCGGCCAGTCGAAGCGTGGCTGGGCCATCCAGTGCAGGCCCCCGGTTTCCCCGCCGATCCGCCGGATCAGCAACTGCCCCAGATTGCGCCCCGCCTCGGCGAAATCCTCGAACACCGTTTCGGCGCCGGGCTGGAACTGCATGAACATGTCGGACGCCTGCTTGGTGACGACATGGGTTGTCGTGCCAACGGCAAGGCCAGCCTCGTTAAGCCCGCCGATAATGGCCAGCGCCGAAAGCTCGGAAGCGCAGACATAGCCATCGGGCCGCTCCGGACGCTTGGCGCGCTTGATGACGTAATTGCGGATGGCGTCGGTAGCGCTGCCCAGATTGACGTCTGCGGCAAATTCAAAGGCGATCCCGGCCTCGCGCGCGCCGCGCTCGACGCCGGCCTTGAGATGATCCGTGTAGGTCAGGGCGCTGTCGGGCAGGACGATGGAAACCTTCTTGCAGCCCTTGCTGGCCAGCCGCAGCGTGGCGCCATAGGCATAGGCCTCGTTGTCGAAGTCAGCAAAGGGATGCTGTTCCGGCCACTGGCTGCGCCCATGACTGACGAAGGGGAAATTATTGTCGAGCAGAAACCGGATGCGCTCGTCGAAGGGCTCGGCCTTGGAGAAGATAACGCCATCGGCCATGCGGTTGCGCACGATATGCTGGATGGGCTCGATGGCCGGAACATTGCGAAAGAGCGGCGTGATCACGAGGTGATAGTCGGTGTCGCGCAGCGCCTCGGTGATGCCGGTGACGAGGGAGGTGCCGAAGCCATAGATTTGCTCGTCGGGCTCGAGGATCAGCGCCACGACATTGGTGCGGCCGGTCTTGAGGCGCAGCGCCGCCCGATCGGGCAGATAACCGATTTCGGCGGCAATCTTCTGGACGCGATCACGCGTATCCTGGGCGAGCTCGGGGGCGTTGTTGAGCGCCCGGGAAATGGTGGTGACGGCCAGCCCCGTCATTTGCGCGATGGTCTTCAGGGTGGGCTTGCCGCTGGGCTTGACGCCGCGCTTGACCCGTCCCGGGGGTGTCTGATCTTCCGACAACGCATTATTCCTCTGGACCTGCCGTGGCAGGCGACGCTTCAAGGGGAACAGAACACCAGATTGCGCGACGCAGTTCAAGCGAAGTGCAGGGTCTGATTGTGTCCGTGCGACGAAAGTCGAGCAGAGTTTTTCATTTTTCGGGCCAGTTACGCATAATGGCGTACTGGCAATCGTTTGGCGCGTCGCCTATCTTGCCCTCGCTGCGTCGCCTTGGACGCATTTCCGGTCGCAACCACCTGCAAGGAGAGGAATGACGATGACCACATCGACAACCATTACCATCCACGCGGCGTGTCTGACCGTAGTATTCCATCCACTTCATGCCAAACGTTGGCAAGGGTCCTGTCGCTCGAAACGAATGTGATCTGGCGTCACATCTTCGTCTCACAACCCCGATAGTATCCGTAGTGTCCGGCAATCATGGCGCGGGAAGCCCCCGCAGCCTCGACGCCCGGAGTCACTGCGCAAGTGGAAATCCACCATGCACGAGAACAGTCTCAGAAGCGTCAATACGCATAAGCCAATTGTCATTGAAGTGGGTGGCGAGCCGCTCGGCGTCGTCGTTCCGGCCGAGGGCGGCTATCGCTTCCTCGCGGTCAAGCTGCCGGCCTTTGCCGTTGACGGCCAGCATTTTCCCAGCGTCGAGACGGCCCATATTGCCGTCAGCGAAGCGGTAAAAAGCGCCGGCGCCGCCTGAGACGAACTCAGGCCGCGTGGCGCACGGCGCTGCCAATCAATCTTTAAATTTTCCGGAGCTGCCAGACCCTTAACAAGGTCAGAGCAGCGCCGACACGGCGCAAATCCATCGCCAGGCGACAGGGTGAGCACCCGGCTTGCCGGGGTTTTTCAGTCGTCGTTGGTGGCGTTGAGCTGTTCGGGGCGGCGCCCTTCGGCGAAGGGAGCCCCCGGAACCAGCGCGCCATCGACAGCGGCCGCGAGCGCATCGACATCGATGCGCGTTGCGCCACCTTCGGACTGCCGCTGCAGTTCAGCAGCGATGGCGGCTGCAATCACCGCCCGACGATCTGAAACGCTGCTAGCCGTTTCCATCGATGGAAATCCCCTGTTCATCGACACGAACCTCAATACCCGGACGGGCCTGTTGCTGCTGATAAGCATAAATGGCGAAGGCAACCAGGGCGACCAAGAGGATGGTCACCAGGGCGTAAAGGGCATTGCGGCTCATGAAAACTCCTGACGCTGACGCGTGAGGTCAACGCGTGAGCACGCAAAGGGTTCAGTCGCCGGCGATAGCGCGCAACGCCATGACGAAGGCGTGGATGCCAATGCCGATGGAATTGGAATTGTCGATGATGATGGGGGAGATGCCGGAGGGCAAGGTCGCCCCCTCGCGCGCCAGGCGCGCAGTGATCTGATCGCGCCCTTCCCGGCCGCGACTGGCCAGCCGCTGGGCGCGCAGGGATATCTCGGCCGAGATCATGACGACGCGGCTCGAGGGGTATTTTTCGAGCGCTGAGGGCACGATGTGACGCGACACATTGGCGACCACGACGCGCCCCAGCGCCAGATCGGTATCAACGCCGATGGGCAAGGCATATTGCAGGCCGTGCGCCTCCCAATGCAGGGAAAGCCGGCCGGCGGCGCGGGCCTCTTCAAATTCGGCGGGTTCAACGCTGAGGTGATCCTCCACCTCAACATCGGTGGGGCGGGTGACAAGGCGCCGGACGAAGCTGAAGCGCTTGTCAGCATCGAGCGCCTGACGGGCGCCCTGGATGAGAGTGTCCTTGCCCACACCGGAGGGGCCAACGACAAGGACCAGAATTCCGGGGGAGCGCTCGTTCAACTCACTCTATGTCCTTCTCGCCAGACACTGTGCACGCTGGGCAGCGGACCATTGGCCCGCACCCGCACGAGATCGGCCCGCTTGTCGACGGCAATCTCGCCGCGATCATCGAGCCCGGCGGCGCGGGCGGGATTTCGCGTTACGGTCGCCAGCGCCTGGGACAGGCTCACGCTCTCGATGCGCCGGGGCATGAGGAAGACGGCCTGCAGCAAGGCAAAGGGGACGTAATCGGAGCTCAGAATATCGAGGAGGCCCGCCTCGACGAGATCGCTGGCCGAAATATTGCCCGAGTGCGAGCGTCCGCGCACCACATTGGGCGCGCCCATCAAAATGGCGAGGCCGGCATCATGGGCGGCAGAGGCGGCTTCAAGCGTGGTGGGGAATTCGGCGATGGCGACGCCGTCTTCAGCGGCTTCCTCGACATGGGCGATGGTGGCATCGTCATGGCTGGCGAGGGCCAGGCCGAGCTCGTGGGCGCGGGCGACGATGGCGCTGCGGTTGGCGGCCGAGTAGCGGTCGTGCTCGGCCTGGCGGGCGGCGATATAGGCGAGCAGTTCGGCCTCGGTGCGGCCCATCTGCTTGGCGTAGAAGCGCTTGTAGTCATCGAGCGAGCGGAACTGACGCTGGCCGGGCGTGTGATCCATAACGGAGGCCAGGCGCGTGATGTCGTGGGACGCGAAGGTCTCGAAATGTGTGACGACGTCGTGGCTGGGCAGTTCGCAGCGCAAATGGATGAAATGTTCGGCGCGCAGCCAGCCGCCGTCGCTGCCCTCGCGCACGGCATCGACTAGCGCAGTGGCATGAGGGAGCATGTCGGGCAGCTCTAGGTCCGAGCCGATGCGGACGGCGTCAAAGACCGTGGTGATGCCCGAGCCGGCGATCTGCACGTCGTGGGCGTGGAGCGCGGCCAGCGGATCCCAGAACACGCCGGGACGCGGGCGGTAATGATTTTCGAGATGGTCGGTGTGGAGCTCGACAAGGCCGGGGATGAGGTAATCGCCGGCAAGATCCTCGCCGTGGCGGGATGCGCCTTCGTCGATGGAGACGATTTTGCCCTCGGCGATGACGACGCTGCCGGTGATCTCGGCCTCGGGCAGGACGATGCGGGCGTTGGAGAGGATCGTCTTTGTCACTGGCCGGCCCCGAGCTTGAAATCGTCGAGGCGACGGAAGTGGCGGCCGGCGTCTGGCTCATGGAAAAGCACGAGCCTGTCGAGCACGACCTCCTCGGCGAGCAGCGCGCCAAACCAGCTGCGGGCAGCAGCGGCGATCTCGGCGTGATCGGCCTCGGGAAGGCGATCGGTGAGGGTCATGTGGAAGCGGAATTCGTCGAAGACATAGGGATAGCCATAGCCATCGAGCAGTTCCTCCTGGCGCGGCGTGAGGCCGCGCGCGGCGCGGGCCGAGCGGTCGCGCATGGAGAGCGGCGCACGGAAGGGCTCGAATTCCTCAACCACATGGGCGGCGAGATCCTGAAGGTCGGCATTGTCGCCGGCGGCGATAAGGGCGAGGAAGCCATCGAGCGAAACGATATCAAGGGTGCCGAGGGAGACGGGACGCTGGCTCGCAGCAAACCGGGTGAGCGCGGCGCCGAGATCGTCGAGGGTCGTGCCCGGGGCCAGCACCATGGGCGGCTTGATGGTGGCGTGGAAACCGTAGCGATTGGCCGACTGAGTGAGGTTGAGCAGGCGATTGCGCTCGATGCCGCCGACGGGACCGTCGAAAAACTGGCCATTGGCGGAGTCGCGGCCCAGCCAGGCAGAGGCCCTGTCCCACAGGGGGCTGGTGGCGGAGGGGGCGTAGTAGATGGCGAATCGTTCGGTCATGAAAACTCCTCGGCCTGCCGCTAGACTTTCTATGTGTCTGCGTTTTGACAAGGTGGCAAGGCTGGACAAGTTTTTGCCGTGTCGGGCACAAGAACAGTCCGACGGGTGGTAACGGCAAGGGGGGAAGATGGACAAGGACTTGCTGAAAGGCCTGTTCGAGACGGCAGTGGAACGGGCGCAGCCGGCGCTGGCGGTGAGCCAGTTCCTGCCGCAAAAGCCGAAGGGGCGGACTATTGTCATCGGCGCGGGCAAGGCATCGGCGCAGATGGCGCGGGCTTTCGAGAAGGCCTGGGACGGGCCGCTGAACGGGCTGGTGGTGACCCGCTATGGCTATGCCGAAAAGTGCGAACAGATTGAAATTGTCGAGGCGGCTCATCCGGTGCCGGATGCGGCGGGGTTTGAGGCGGCGCGGCGGATTGTGGAGCTACTGCAGGGGTTGAGCGCCGATGATCTCGTCGTGGCGCTGATTTCGGGCGGCGGCTCGTCGCTGCTGCCGGCGCCCGCCGAGGGGATGAGCCTTGAGGATGAGCAGGCGGTCAATCGGGCGCTGCTCGCTTCGGGCGCGCCGATCGGGGTGATGAACCTCATCCGCAACCAGTTTTCTTCCATCAAGGGCGGACGGCTGGCGCTGGCGGCCGCACCGGCCCGGGTGGCGACGCTGGTTGTTTCCGATGTGCCGGGTGATGATCCGGCGCTGGTGGCGTCGGGACCGACGATTTCGCTCGCCGGGACACGGGCCGAGGCACGGAAATATGCCGCGCTCTATGGGCTGGAGCTGCCGGCGGCGGCGCAGAAAATTCTGGCGGGAGAGGACAATATCGCGCCGCGTTCGGACGACCCACGCTTCGTCAACAATTCGGTGGTGACCATCGCTTCGGCCGCCCTGTCGCTGACGGCTGCGGCGGACAAGGCGCGCGCGATGGGGATAGAGGCGGCAGTGCTGTCGGATTCCATCGAGGGTGAGGCGCGCGACGTGGCGCTGGTGCATGCGGCGATTGCCAAGGAGATTGCGCTCCGCAATCAGCCGTTCAGCAAGCCTGTGGTGTTGCTTTCAGGCGGGGAGACCACCGTGACGCTGCGCGGCAAGGGACGCGGCGGACGGAACGGCGAGTTCCTGCTGTCGCTGGCCATTGCGCTCGATGGGGTCGAAGGGGTGACGGCGCTGGCGGGCGACACCGATGGCATCGACGGCTCGGAAGACAATGCCGGGGCTTTTGTCGACGGCACTTCGGCGCGGCGGATGCGCGAGGCGGGCGTCGATCCGCTGGCGGCACAGGCGAACAATGATGCCTATACCGCCTTTGAGGCGATTGGGGACCTTTTTGTGACGGGCCCGACCGGGACCAACGTCAATGATTTCCGGGCGATCCTCATCCGGTAAGGCGCCACCCCCACCCGACCTCCCCCTTAAGGAGGGGGAGGAGTGATTTTGTGGCTCTCCTATCCTGTGCCAAACTCGGCATCGGGATGGATTGCCCGGAGACGCCGGGCGATGACGGTTGACCTGAAGACGCATAGGTCGGGCGATAGCGGGAGGCGCAGATGGCACGGGTGACGGGGATTGGCGGGATCTTCTTCCGGTCGGGCGACAAGGATGCGCTCGTGCGGTGGTACGAGACACATCTGGGCATCACCGAGCTCTGGCAGCAGGATGCGGGGATGACCGTGTTTGCGCCTTTCCGGCAGGAGAGCGACTATTTTCCGGAGGCCAAGCAGTGGATGATCAATTTCCGGGTCGATGATCTCGACGCGATGTTGGTGCGCCTGCGCGAAGCCGGGATTGCGGTCGAGACGCGGCCGGAGGAATGGGACACGCCCGAGACGGGGCGATTTGCCCGAATTCATGACCCGGAAGGCAACCAGATCGAGCTTTGGGAGCCGGCGACAGCGGTTTCGCAATAAAAAGTCATACTTTTCTTGCCGTGGGTGCTTGGCGATCGGCCCGCGCTCTGCTCTAAAACCTCCCACCAAAGCTCGGGGAGATTTTTTGGATGGGCAAGCGCAAGATCGCGATCATCGGCGTAGGCAAGATTGCCGTCGATCAGCATATCCCGGTGATCGAAGCCTCGGAGGATTTCGAGCTGGCGGCGACCGTGTCGACGCGCGGAGTCGCCCATAAGAACCTGCCCGTGTTCAGGACGGCCGCCGAACTCTATGCGGCCATGCCGGAAGTGGGCATCGTGTCCATCTGCACACCGCCCGGCGTGCGCCATGGCTATGTCCGCGAGGCGCTCGACGCCGGCAAGGACGTGATGATGGAAAAGCCGCCCACCACGACCATTTCCGAACTCGACGATCTCATCGCCCATGCCAGGCGACTGGACCGGGTGCTCTACCAGACCTGGCACAGCCAGTTTAACGCCGCCGTCGACCGCACCAAGGCGATCCTCGCCGATGAAGGCGTGGTCTCGGCCCGTATCGACTGGCGCGAAAGCGTGCGCAAATGGCATCCGGGACAGGACTGGGTGTGGGAGCCCGGCGGGTTCGGCGTCTGCGATCCGGGCATCAATGCGCTCTCGATCTTTACCAAGGTCATGCCGTTCCCGGCCTTTGTCGAAAACGCGAAGCTGACTTTTCCGGCCAATCGGCAGACCCCGGTGGATGTCGAGATCGCGTTCAAATCCTCGCAGGCGCATCGGCCAGAGCTGTCGGCCGGGTTCAACTGGCTCGAAGAGAGCGGGGAAATCTGGACCATCCGCTTTACCACCGGGGCCGGCAATGAGATCCGCCTCGAAAACGGCGGCCGCAAGCTCAGCGTCAACGGGGCGCTGGTGCTCGAGCACGGCGATCTCGAATATTCGGCCATGTATGACCGGTTTGCCGATCTGCTCGAGCGGCACGAGAGCGATGTCGACGCGGCTCCGCTGCGGCTGATGGCAGACGTGTTCCTGCTCGGCGCCCGGGTCAATGGCCCAGACTTTGCCTGGTAGGCGGAAAGTCTAGCGCTCGTCGCGATCCTCGGCGCGATATTCGGCCCGCGTTGCAGCCTCGGTGATATTGCGCTCGAGCGGTGTACGCTTGCGATTGCGCATGGTGCCATAGACCATGGCGGCGCCGAGGCAGGCGACGCCGACGGTCAGCAGCAGCAACCAGAGGATGGGTGTCTCATACATGCGATTTCTCCTTTGAGGGAGAAACGGGTGCGGGAGATGAGGGGTTGCCGGGTGTTGGTGGTTGGGGGCGTTTTGGATATCCCCACCTTGATCCCTCCCCCACCCAGCGCCGATACGGCCCTTGGCCGAGCTTTGCTACCCTCCCCACAAGGGGAGGGAGACGAAGGAGCCGAGACATCGCAGTCTGCGCCTCCCTCCCCTTGATGGAGGGAATGAGGGTGGGGTGGCGCCGGGCGCCGGGCGCCCTATGCCGCGTTGTCCGCAGTGCGGGCCTCACACGCCTTCCATGACCCTTGCATGGTCGAGGGCGAGGCAGGCGAGGAGGTGGTCGCGGGTGGCGTCCGAGGCGCCTTCCTCGATAGCGAGGACGGTTTTTTCGAGAATGGCGATGCTGGCTTGCCGATAGGCCATGACGGTTTCGCTGCTGCGCGTCAGGGCGAGGGCGAGCAGGAGTTCGATGACGCCAACGACGCTGCGCAGCAGGGTGTTTTGGGACGCCTCGGCGATCTGGGCGTGAATTTCGAGGGCGGCGAGGCCGAACTGCTCGTCGCTGTCGCCGGCCGTCGACGCCTGATGCAGCCAGTATTTCATGATGCGGACGTGTTCTGCGGTGCGGAAGCGCGCAGCCCCCTCCCCCGCCGGCAGTTCGAGAGCTTCGCGCACGGCAAAGAGGTTCTGGTAGAAGCGAGCATCGGCTGGGGCGTGGAAATGCCAGGCGAGCACCTGGGAATCGAAGTAATTCCAGCGGCTGCGCGGGGAGACGCGGGTGCCGACCTTGGGGCGGGCCTCGACCAGACCCTTGGCCTCAAGCGTCTTGATCGCCTCGCGCAGAACTGTGCGCGAGACGCCGTAACGCTCCATCATCACTGCATCGCTGGCCAGAACCGAGCCAACAGGCGAGGCGCCCGAGACAATGGCCCGGCCGATCTCGTTGATGACGAAATTATGGAAATTGCGCGCAGCATGCCGCCCCGAGAGGGATCGGATGAGGCTGCCTGCTTCGATCATTTCAGGCTTTCTGGGACGCTTTGTCTCCGGGTGCGGCCGCGGCGAAAATGATCCGTTGCAGCACGATAAACAGGAACAGGAGAACGCCGATGACGATCTTGGTCCACCAGCTCGACAGCGTGCCGTCGAAGATGATGTAGGTCTGAACGAGGCCCAGCAGCATGACGCCGATGAACGTGCCCAGGACAAACCCATAGCCGCCGGTGAGCAGCGTGCCTCCTATGACCACCGCGCTGATGGCATCGAGCTCGACGCCCACCGCCGCCAGCGGGTAACCCGCAGATGTATAGAGGGAAAAAACAATGCCCGCCAAGGCCGCAAGCACGGATGAAAGCATATAAATGGCCACGGTGGTGCGCGCCACCGGCACGCCCATGAGCGAGGCCGAGACCGGATTGCCGCCCAGCGCATAGACGTAAGAGCCGAATTTTGTGCGGTGGGCCAGAATGGCGCCGATGATGAAAATGGCGACCATGGAGAGGCCGATAAAGCTGAGGCGCCCGCCCCCGGGAAGGCGGATGACGAGGCCGGAAATGGCTGAATAGAATTCGTGGCTGATCGGCACCGAATCCTGGGTGATGACCGAGGCGGCGCCACGCGCGAGGAACATGCCGGCCAGAGTGACAATGAAGGACGGCACCTGAAGAAAATGAATGGCGAGCCCCATGGTGCCGCCAAAGGCTGCTGCAACCAGAAGGGCGATGGCGAAGGCGAAGAGCGGATGGAAACCGGCCCAGGAGATGAGCACGGCCACAAGCACGCCAGTAAAGCCGATGACCGCGCCGACCGAGAGATCAATGCCCCCTGAGAGAATGACGAAGGTCATGCCCACTGCGGCAATGCCGAGAAAGGCGTTGTCGGTGAGAAAATTGCCGAGCACGCGGGTCGAGAACATGTTGGGGAACTGCATCACCGCCAGGGCATAGGCGATGACGAAGATGAGCGCCGTGGCAAGAAGCGGACGAAGAGAGCGGTTCATTTCTTGGCTCCGGCGGAAGCTGGGCGCAGGCGGGTCGGGGCCAGGCGCGAGGCCAGCGGCGACTGGATCAGGAGGACAATGAAGATCAGTCCGGCCTTGACGATGAGATTGAACTCGGGCGGGAAGCCGGAGACGAGAATGCCGGTGTTCATGGCCTGGATGATGAGTGCGCCGACCACGGCCAGCGGCACGGAAAAGCGCCCGCCGAGCAGCGAGGTGCCGCCGATGACCACGGCGAGGATAGCGTCGAGCTCGAGCCAGAGCCCGGCATTGTTGGCGTCGGCGCCGCGAATGTCACCGGCAACAATGATGCCGGCAATGGCGGCGCAGAGGCCGGAGAGGGAATAGACGAGCAGCAGCAACATGCGGCTGCGAATGCCGGCGAGGCTGGCGGCGGCGCGATTTACGCCCACCGCCTCGATGAAAAGGCCGATGGCAGTGCGCCGGACCAGCAGGGTGACCAGCACCATCAGGACAATGGCGATGACGGCGGCCATGGGCAGGCCGAGGAAGGAGCCGGTGCCGATAAAGATCAGCACGGGATCATTGAAGGTGACGATAAAGCCCTGGGTGATGAGCTGGGCAATGCCGCGCCCGGCCACCATCAGAACCAGCGTGGCGACGATCGGCTGGATATCGAGCAGCGCCACGAGAATGCCGTTCCAGAGGCCACAGAGGAGGCCGACGGTGAGGGCGGCAGCCACGGCAATGGGGGTGGGATAGCCGGCCACGACGAGCGTGGCGGCGACGGCGCCGGAGACGGCCATGACTGCGCCGACCGAGAGATCAACGCCCTTGGTGGCGATGACGCCGGCCATGCCGATGGCGAGGATGGCCACCGGCGCACCGCGATTGATGACGTCGATGAGGCTGCCGAAGAGGCGCCCATCCTGCCAGGTGATGCGGAAGAAATTGGGGAACAGCAGCCAGTTGATCAGCAGCACGCCGACAAGGGCGATGAGCTGCGGGCTGGCAAGGAAGGAAGCCGAGCGCCGGATCATGCGGGGGCTCCCTCGTGATGATTGGCGATAGCCTGCACGATAATGCCCGGATTGATGTTTTCGCCATTGAGCTCGGCGACCAGCTCGCGATCGCGCATGACGACGATGCGCGAAGAATAGGCCACGACCTCATCGAGCTCGGAGGAGATAACGACCAGCGCCAGCCCCTCATCGCGCAGGCGATTGATGGTGCGCACGATCTCGGCGTGGGCGCCGACATCAATGCCGCGGGTGGGTTCGTCGAGAATGAGGAAGGCCGGATCGGTGGCGAGCCAGCGCGAGAGAATGACCTTCTGCTGATTGCCGCCCGAGAGCAGTTTGACCGGCATGTCGAGCGAGGCAGCGCGGATATCCATGGCCTCGCCGAATTTGCCGGCGATTTCCATCTGCTCGTCGCGGTTGAGGGCGGAAAACCACCCCAGCTTGCCCTGAAGCGCAATGATGATGTTTTCGCGCACGGAGAGATCGCCGAAAATGCCCTCGGCCTTGCGGTCTTCGGGGCAGAAGCCAAAGCCATGGGCAATGGCATCGGTGGGACGGGAAATGGTGGTGGGTTTTCCCGCGACGGTGACGCTGCCCTCGTCGGCGCTGTCGGCCCCGAACATGAGGCGGGCCATTTCCGTGCGACCAGAGCCTAGAAGCCCTGCGACGCCTATGACCTCGCCCTTGTGGATGGAGAGGGTGAAGGGCAGGACGCTGCGCTTTTTGCCATAGCCGGTGAAATCGACCAGCACGTCGCCGAGCGGCCGGTTTTCGTCGAGCTTGGTGGCGCCGGAGAAGGCGATGTCCTTGCCCAGCATGAGGCGGACGACATCGGTGCGGGTCAGCGTGTCGAGGGCGCGGGTTTCGATCAGCTTGCCATTGCGCAGAATGGTGACGCGGTCGGCGACGGCGAAGACCTGATCGAGGAAATGGGTGATGAAGACGATGGCGAGGCCCTGCGCCTTGAGGTCCCGGATGATCTCGAAGAGGCGCTCGACCTCGTTGCGGTCAAGGCTGGCCGTGGGCTCGTCGAGGATCAGCACTTTTCCCGAGAGCTCGACGGCGCGGGCAATGGCGACGATCTGCTGGACGGCGACGGAATGGCTGCCGAGCTCGCTGGCGGGATCGAGAGTGAGGCCATAGCGGGCGAGCACTGTTCGCGTGTCGGCCTCCATGCGGCGGCGATCGACAAGGCCGAAGCGGGTGGGCTGGTGGCCGAGATAGAGGTTTTCGGCCACGGAGCGATTGGGCAGGAGGTTGACCTCCTGATAGACCGTGCCGATGCCATGGGTCTGGGCATGCTGGGGATTGGCGAGGGTGACGGGGACGCCATCGGCGAGGACCGTGCCGCCATCGGGCTGGTAGGCGCCGGTGAGGATCTTGATCAGCGTCGATTTTCCGGCACCATTTTCGCCCAGCAGGGCGTGAACCTCGCCGGGTATGAGGCCGAAATCGACCTGGTCCAGCGCGGTATGGTTGCCGAAGATCTTGACGATGCCCCGCGCCTCGAGCGCGTAGCCAGTGTCGTTCATTGCCCCTCCCCGGCCGTCCTTGTGGACGGTCCATGCTTCACCCCAATCCCGCAGGCCGGAGCCCCCCACCCTTGATCCCTCCCCACGGGGGGAGGGAGACGAAAGAGCCGGGAGCTCGCAGTATGCGCTTCCCTCCCCTTGATGGGGAGGGATTGAGGGTGGGGTGGAGCCACAAGCGCGGCTCCACCTGTCAGTTCAGCCTATCAGTAGCCCAGGCCCTTGCGGCGTTCGTATTCGCCCTGCGGGTCGTTTTCGGCGGTGTAGAGCTTGGACTCGGTAATGATGAACTTTTCGGGTTCAGTGCCATCGGCCCAGTAGGCGGCCAGGGCGTCGAAGGCGGGGCCGGCCATGTTTGGGGTCAGCTCAACCGTGGCATTGGCTTCACCGGCGGCAATGGCGGTGAAGATATCGGGCACGGCGTCGATGGAGACGACGAGGATATCGGTGCCGGGCTTGAGGCCTGCATCCTTGATGGCCTGGCTGGCGCCGACCGCCATGTCGTCGTTATGGGCGTAGACCGCGCAGATATCAGCGCCGCCGCCTTCAGCCTTGATGAAGCCCTCCATCACTTCCTTGCCCTTGGAGCGGGTGAAATCGCCCGTCTGGCTGCGGATGATGGAGATATTGTCGTGGCCGGCAATGGCTTCTTCAAAGCCCTGCTTGCGGCTGATGGCGGGGCTGGAGCCCACGGTGCCCTGGAGTTCAACAACCTTGCACTCTTCGGCGCCGACGGCATCGACCAGCCACTGGCCAGCAACGCGGCCTTCAAGGACCTGATCGGACATGACGGCGGTCATGTAGAGATCTTCTGGCGCATCGATGCCGCGGTCGAGCAGGACGACGGGTATTTCGGCTTCCTTGGCTTCGGTCAGGACTTCATCCCAGCCGGTGGCAACCACGGGCGCCACGAGGATGGCATCAACGCCCTGGGCAATGAAGCCGCGAATGGCCTTGATCTGGTTTTCCTGCTTCTGCTGGGCATCGGCAAACTTGAGATCGACGCCGCGAGCCTCAGCTTCCTGCCGGGTCACAGAGGTTTCGGCGGCGCGCCATCCGGACTCCGAGCCGATCTGGGAAAAGCCGATGACCTTGCCCGAAATATCCTGGGCGAAGCCGGCAGTAGACAAAGCGGTAGCGAGGCCCGCCGCGAGGGCGAGCTTGGTCACGATATTCATGATGATCCTCCCAAATGACCGCCCGGCGTTTACGCTTCGGGCGATGAGGGGACCCTATATAAAGTACTATTATATGTAAAGTGGGTGGTTGCGCAGAGAGCTTTTCGCCCGCGGAGCCGGGATCTGATGCTGCTGCGGGCTGAGCTGTTCCGGGGCTTTCTGGAAAGGGAGCCGGGGCTCATGGCCGTGTGCGCACGCAGAAGAGGGTCATCACGCGGATTGCCCGCGTGATCCGTGCAGAGTGGCGAGATGGATTGCCCGGACGAGCCGGGCAATGACGATGGAGGGGATGGGGCGGTGTTAGCCCCAGCCTCAGTCCCGGCCGGCGATGGCGCGGGCGAACTCGTTGGCGGAGAAGGGTTCGAGGTCGTCAACGCCTTCGCCAACGCCGATGAAGTGCACCGGCAGGCCGAACTTTTTCGAGATGGCGACGAGAATACCGCCACGGGCGGTGCCGTCGAGTTTTGTCATCACCAGACCGGTCACTCCGGCGCGCTTGCCGAAGATTTCTACCTGCTTCATGGCGTTCTGGCCGGTGGTGGCATCGAGCGTCAGCAGGGTTGCATGCGGGGCCGACGGCTCGACCTTCTTGATGACGCGAATGATCTTTTCGAGCTCATTCATCAGCTCGTCGCGATTTTGCAGGCGTCCAGCGGTGTCGATGATCAGCACATCGCGGCCTTCGGCCTTGGCCTGGGTGACGGCGTCAAAAGCGAGCCCCGAGGCGTCGGCGCCAGCGGGCTTGGAGATCACCGGCGCGCCGGTGCGCTGGCCCCAGACCTGCAGCTGCTCGATGGCGGCTGCGCGGAACGTGTCGCCGGCAGCCAGCATCACCGATTTGCCTTCGGCGGAGAGCTTTTGCGCCAGCTTGCCGATAGTGGTGGTCTTGCCCGAGCCATTGACCCCGATCATCAGGATGATGAAGGGTTTTTTGCTGGTGTCGATATCGAGTGGCCGGGCCACCGGGCCGAGTACTTTTTCGACTTCGCTGGCCAGAACACTGCGCACATCCTCGCCGGACACGTCCTTGTCGAAACGGTCCTTTCGAAGCGCCTCGGTGATGGCCATGGCCGTCTCGAGGCCGAGATCGGCTTGGATCAGCACGTCTTCGAGCTCGTCGAGCGTTGCCGCATCGAGCTTTTTCTTGGTGAAGACCGAGGTAATCGAGGCGGTAAGATTGTCCGAAGAGCGGCGAAGGCCACTAGCCAGCCGGGTAAACCAGCTCTGCCGTTCGGCCGGCGGCGCGACGGGCGCGGGCGGGGCGACGAACTGGTCTTCCACCGCCTCGATATATTCGGGCGTGGTCTCCGGCGGGCCGGGCGGGGGCACGTCTTCTGGCTCGGGCACGACTTCGGGCTCGAGCTCCGGCTCGGGCGCGATTTCAGGCTCGGGCGCGGGGGCTGGCTCGGGAACAGGCGGCGGTGCAGCCGACTCTGGTGCCGGGGCGACTGGTTCCGGTTCGGGCGCTGGCGCAGGCGGCGCTACCGGGGTTTCCGGCAGCGTCTCGGGGGGCGCCGGTGTGGGCGTCGGCGCGGGCTCGGTGCCAAACAGGCGCTTGAAGAACCCGGATACTTTATCGCTCATTGTCTGCCCTAAAACTTCCTGCCGCGATCATGCCGCGGCCCGCATTTTTTCGCCCACGAGCCCCCTGGCTCCACGCCCGGTGATCGTCACGCTGACGAGATCGCCATGTGTCGTGTCCGGAACGTGTACGGGGACGAATTGTTCAGTCCGTGAAATGCCATTGCGCTCGACCAGCACGCTTTCCTGCCGTCCGATCCGGCTTTCGCACAGTGCGGCAAATTGTTTTTCCCCGGCCGCGCGCAGGAGCGTAGCGCGTTTGCGGGCAGTGCCGGTGTCGACCTGGGGCATGCGCACCGCTGGCGTGCCGGGGCGCGGCGAATAGGGGAAGGCGTGAATATAGGTGAGATTGGCTTCAGTGATGAACGAGAGCGAGTTTTCAAACATCGCCTCCGTCTCGGTGGGGAAGCCGGCGATGATATCGGCGCCAAACACCATGTCCGGCCGCACGGCGCGCAATCTTTCGATCACCCCCAGCGCATCGTCGCGAAGATGGCGGCGCTTCATGCGCTTCAAAATGAGGTCGTCGCCCGACTGCAGGGAGAGATGCAGATGCGGCATGAAGCGCGGATCCGCCGCCGCCTCATAGAGGGCGGGATCGGCTTCGATGCTGTCGATCGAGGAAATGCGCAGGCGCGGCAGGTCTGGCACATGGCGCAGAATGGCCTGGGTGAGCTTGCCGAGGGTCGGGCTGCCGGGAAGGTCGGGACCATAGGAGGTGATGTCCACCCCGGTGAGCACCACTTCCTTATAGCCATTGCCGGCGAGGGTCTTGATCTGGTCGACCACCACGCCCATCGGCACCGAGCGCGAGGGGCCGCGCCCAAAGGGGATGATGCAGAAAGTGCAGCGATGATCGCAGCCATTCTGCACCTGCACGAAGGCGCGGGTGCGCCCGTCCATGCCCTCGATGAGGTGACCTGCGGTTTCCCGCACGCTCATGATGTCGTTGACTTGCACCTTGTCGTTGAGCGGGACGCCCAGGACCATGGGGCGGTAGCTTTCCGCCTTGAGCTTATCGGCATTGCCGATGACGAGGTCCACCTCTTCCATCTCGCCAAAGGTGCGCGCCTCGGTCTGGGCGGCGCAGCCGGTGACGATTATGCGGGCGCTCGGATTGTCCCGCCGCGCCTTGCGCACGGCCTGCTTGGCCTGTTTCACCGCCTCGGCGGTCACTGCGCAGCTATTGATGATGATGGCATTGTCGAGCCCTGCCTTTTCGGCCTCGGACTTCATCACCGTGCCTTCATAGGCGTTGAGCCGACACCCGAATGTCAGGGTTTCGACGGCCATCAGGCGGCCTCGCTGCGCGTCCAGGCGCCGGTCTTGGGGTCGAGCGTGCCGGCCCACTCGAATGCGGCCGGGCCGGTGAGAGTGACATGGTCATTGTCGAGCCATTCGACGATGAGGTCTCCACCGGGCACGGTGACGGTCGCCTTGCGGCCGGTGCGGCGGGTGCGGGCGGCATTGACCAGGGCGGCGCAGGCGGCAGTGCCGCAGGCTTCGGTGAGGCCCGCCCCACGCTCCCAGGTGCGCAGGATGATCTTGTCGCTGGTGATCACATTGGCGATGGAGATATTGGCGCGCTCGGGAAACAGGGGATGGTTTTCGAGCAGCGGCCCAAACCGATCGAGCGCATAGTCCCAAACATCGTCCTTCACCCAGAAGGTGGCGTGCGGGTTGCCGATGGCCATCACCGAGGGGGAATGGAGCACGGGCGCGTCGATCGGCCCGATCTGCAGTTCCACCTGACGGGTGTCGGCAAACTCCTCATTGAGGGGGATTTCGTACCAGGCGAACTTTGGCGTGCCCATATCGACGGTGATCTGCCCGTCTTCGGCCTCTTCGCCAAAGAGAATGCCCGCGATGGTCTGGAAGGTGAACAGCTGCCGGCCCTGCTCGGCGCTCAGCGCCTGCACCACGCAGCGCATGCCATTGCCACAGGCCTGGGCCTGCGAACCGTCCGAATTGATGATCTCGATATAATTGACCGTGCCCGGCGTGCGGCTGTCATGGATGGCCATGATCTGGTCGAACTTGGTTTCGGGGCGTGCATTGATGGCAATGGCCGCCTCGGGGGTGACCCGATCGGTCCGGCCGCGCATATCGGCCACGATGATCTGGTTGCCCAGCCCGTTCATCTTGAAAAAGGGGACGTTGCTCAAAGCCGTCATTCCCGAAAGTCCGCAAGGGGTGCAGGTATTGCGTCCTATATGGCGGATGCGTGTTAAAATTGCCAGTGACGGCTTGCAGCCCCCCCGCCTGCTGACATGATCTGTCCATTTTCCGTTCAGAATGATGTCATGACCCATTCCGTCTCGCCGCGCATTGCCCAAGCCATTGCCGCCCTCCCGCTGCGCCCTGATCTGCGGGTGCTCGAAATCGGCTGCGGGCCTGGCGTCGCGGCGCGCCTTGTCAGCCTCGCGCTGCCGCAGGGTTTTGTTCTCGCCATTGACCGCTCCGAAAAGGCCATTGCACAGGCCCGATCCGGATCAGCCGCCGAATTGGCCTCTGGCCAGCTGGCCTTTCGCTGCGTCGCTGTCGAGGACTTCGTACTCGATCCGAACGAGCAACAATTCGATCTGGCCTTCGCCCTACGGGTAGGGGCGCTCGATGGCCGTCATCCCGAACTCGGGCATCGTGCGCTCGGACGCCTCAAGGCGGCACTGACGCCAGAAGCTAGTCTGCACATCGACGATAGCCCCCCTCTTTATGCGGCCGAACTGCCGGACTTTCTTGACTCGGGGCCTTCATTGCCCTAAACGCGACCCGTTCATCAGGCTTTTGCTCCTGACCCGCCGACCGGGACCCCAGACGGGTACCACGATCCCGGAGGCCAACATCCGCCAGCGCGTTGCGCCCGCGGGTGGGTTTTGCGTTTGGCTGAATTGAACCCTATCTCTTGCGGGATTGGCCCGCGAGCGAAAAGGATGAGAGATGTTTGAGAGCTTAAGCGACCGGCTTGGCAAGATTTTCGATGGACTTCGCGGACGCGGCGCGCTCAACGCTGCCGATGTCGACGCGGCCATGCGCGAAATCCGCCGGGCGCTGATCGAGGCTGACGTCTCGCTCGAAGTCGTCCGCGCCTTTGTCGAGCAGGTCCGCGAACGCGCCGTTGGCGCCGAGGTGACCCGTTCGGTCACGCCGGGCCAGCAGGTCGTCAAGATCGTCAATGACGAGCTGGTGCAGGTGCTCGGCTCCGACGCCGTCACCATCGATCTCAATGCACCCTCGCCTGTCACCCTGCTCATGGTCGGCCTTCAGGGCTCGGGCAAGACGACGACAACGGCAAAGATCGCCAAGCGTCTCAAGGACCGCCAGAAGAAGAAGGTTCTTCTGGCCTCCCTCGATACGCGCCGCCCGGCCGCCATGGAGCAGCTGCGCGTGCTCGGCGAACAGGTCGGCGTCGACACGCTGCCGATCGTGGCCGCCGAAACCCCCGTCGAGATTGCCCGCCGCGCCGAGCGCGAAGGCCGCCTGGGCGGCTATGATGTCCTCATTCTCGATACGGCGGGTCGCACCCATATCGACGAAGAACTGATGGCCGAAACGGTCGCCATCAAGGATATCGCCAATCCGCACGAAATCCTGCTCGTCGTCGACGCGCTGACCGGCCAGGACGCGATCAACGTCGCCCGTTCGTTCGACGGTCGCCTCGATGTCACCGGCATCGTGATGACCCGCGTTGATGGCGATGGTCGCGGCGGCGCTGCGCTCTCCATGCGCGCTGCCACCGGCAAGCCGATCAAGTTGATCGGTGTCGGCGAAAAGATGGATGCGCTCGAGGATTTCCATCCCGGCCGCATCGCCGACCGCATCCTGGGCATGGGCGACATTGTTTCGCTCGTCGAAAAGGCTGCCGAACACGTCACGGCCGAAGACGCGGCCAAGATGGCCAAGAAGCTCAAGAAGGGCTCCTTCGACCTCGACGACCTGCGCGCCCAGCTTATCCAGATGAAGAAGATGGGCGGCATGGGCGGCCTCATGGGCATGCTTCCTGGCGCAGGCCAGATGAAGAAGGCCATGGCCGGCGCCAATGTCGACGAGAAGATCTTTGACCGTCAGGTCGCCATCATCAATTCGATGACGGCCAAGGAGCGCGCCAATCCGGACCTGCTCAATGCGTCCCGCCGCAAGCGCGTTGCCGCTGGCGCGGGTGTTGAAGTTTCGGAAATCAACAAGCTCGCCAAGCAGCACCGCCAGATGGCGGACATGATGAAGAAAGTGTCCAAGGGCGGCATGGGTTCGCTGGCCGGCATGTTCGGCGGCAAGATGGGTGGGATGATGGGCGGCATGCCCGATCTCTCCAAGATGGATCCCAAGCAGCTCGAGCAGATGGCCCGTCAGGCCGGGATCAACCCCGATCAGTTGAAGGGTCTGCCCAGCGTCGATGTGCCGGCGCCCAAGGCCCTGCCGAGCGATGTCAACGCGCTTTTGAAGTCCTCCGGTGGCCCGGTTATCCCCGGCCTTGGCGGCGCTCCCCGTTTCCCTGGCCTTCCGGGCCTGGGCAAGAAGAAATAACCCTTTTACGAAAACCGACAGCCTTAGGAAAACAAGATGTCCCTCAAGATCCGTCTGGCCCGTGGTGGCTCCAAGAAGCGTCCTTTCTACCAGATCGTCATTGCTGACGCCCGTTCGCCGCGCGACGGCCGCTTCATCGAGAAGATCGGCACCTTCAACCCGCTGCTCGCCAAGGATGACGAAAAGCGCGTTGTTCTGAACACCGAACGCGCCCAGCATTGGGTCAGCGTTGGCGCACAGCCGACCGACCGCGTCCTGCGCTTCCTCGATGTTGCCGGTGTCGTCAAGCGCGACGTCCGCAACAACCCCAAGAAGGGCGAGCCCGGCGAGAAGGCCAAGGAACGCGCTGAAGAGAAGGCCGCAAAGGCCGCAGCCGTTGCCGAAGGCGCAGCTGAATAAGATTTGGTGTTGGCTTCGGCCAATCACAGAAAAACCCCGGTGGCGACACCGGGGTTTTTTGTTTTTTGGCACTGAGCTTCGCGCGGCGATCACTGGCCCCCCCCCCTGTCGTCATCACCGGGTTTATCCCGGTGATCCAGACGCGGGCGAGATGGATTGCCCGGACAAGCAACCGTGGACATCACTGTTGGAATGCCGGTTCCTGTCGGGCGAT
>JADGNE010000045.1 GCA_015234425.1 Devosia sp. | reverse complement strand
ACGCGCTCGGTGCCGTTGACGATGAAGGTGCCGTTCGACGTCATGAAGGGCATGTCGCCCATGTAGACGTCCTGCTCCTTGATGTCCTTGACGGACTTGGCGCCGGTTTCTTCGTCCACTTCGAAGACGATCAGCCGCAGTGTCACCTTGAGCGGGGCAGCAAACGTGATGTCGCGCGCACGGCACTCGTCGATGTCATACTTGGGCTGCTCGAATTCGTAGCGCACGAATTCCAGGCTGGCAGTATTGGAGAAGTCAGTGATCGGGAAAACCGACCGGAAGACGGACTGAAGCCCCTCATCGCCACGACCACCCTTGGGCTCGTTGACCATGAGAAACTGATCATAGGAAGCCTTTTGGACTTCGATCAGGTTGGGCATCTCCGTGACTTCGCGGATGGAGCCGAAGGATTTGCGAACCTTGCGGCGGCCGTTAAACGTGGTAGCCATGAAAGCTCCTGTTTCTATAGCGATTGTCTCGGAGGCAGATATCCAAAGAGCCGACTATCAGCCGTCGGAGCTCGGGATATATGCCCAGCAGTTCAGTTTCGCCCCGGCCTTGCGACCAAAAGGGCTGGTATAACCGAAACTACCTCCACAGAGGTCACACGGGGTTTCCACCCAGCAGCGGTCATCCAATTCTCAATTTCAGTGGGAACGCCAGCGACCCATCCAATCGGCCACGGCGAATCGTCTCGTTGCAGAAACGACAAAAGCGAAATGGCACATAAAGCGCCATTTCGCGTTTTTCAAGGCAAAAAGCGAACTTACTTGAGTTCGACCTTTGCACCAGCTTCTTCAAGCTTCTTCTTGATGTCTTCGGCTTCAGCCTTCGAGACGCCTTCCTTGAGGGCCTTCGGAGCAGCTTCAACCAGAGCCTTGGCTTCGCCGAGACCCAGACCGGTGATGGCGCGGACTTCCTTGATGACGTTGATCTTGTTGTCGCCGAAGGAGGCGAGGATCACGTCGAATTCGGTCTTTTCTTCAGCGGCAGCAGCCGGAGCGCCAGCAGCGGCAGCAACAGCAACCGGAGCAGCGGCGGAAACGCCCCACTTTTCTTCGAGCATCTTGGACAGCTCGGAAGCTTCCAGAACGGTCAGGGCAGACAGGTCGTCTACGATCTTGGCGAGATCAGCCATTTGATAAATCTCTCTTTTAGGTGTTCAGTTTCAAACCAGATGTGGTCCCCGAAAGGACCGATGGGTTACGCTGCTTCGTTGCTCTTTTCCGCATGAGCGGCCAACACGCGCGCGATACCACCAGCCGGTGCAACGATGACGGACGCGATACGCGTTGCAGGCTGCTTGAGCATCCCGGCGAGCGTGGCGCGCAGTTCATCGAGCGAGGGCATGGTCGACAACGCCTTGACGCTATTCGCGTCGAGTGCGGTCTTGCCCATGACGCCGCCGAGAACGACATACTTGGCGTTCTTGTCAGCAAACTTCTGCGCCAGCTTTGGCGCAGTCATGGGGTCAGCCGCGTAGGCGATGACGATCGGACCTGTGAACAGGTCCGAAATGTCCGCGTGATCGGTTTCTTTAAGAGCAAGCTTGGCAAGACGGTTTTTAGCGATCTTGACGTAACCACCGGCACCCTTCACCTCACGGCGAAGCGACTCCAGGTTGGCCACGGTCAGACCGGTATTCTGCGCAAGGACGATCGATCCAGCGCCCGCGAGGGCTGACTGAAGCGATGCGACAAGCTCACGCTTTTCCGCTCTTTCCACTGCTAGTCTCCACATTGAGCCCGGCACAAATCATCCGGGCCATTGCCAATTGCTGCCCTCCGACCTCCCCGAAGGGAGGAGAGAGACAACGGTTACATGCCTGTCAACCGTGATGCCCGCGAGGGCAACTGGCCTGGTTCGAACCGGAACACCCTGCCCTTTCGGGCGGAAATCCTGGTTGTCACCCCATCTATGCTGGCGCCTTGCAGCTTTAAGCCAACCCAGATTGATTGGCACCGGCAGTCTCGGACAGGACTTTTGCCTTCTTGCGAAGGCAATACCGGGCGGCGAACCGCCCGGAATCTTGAATTCTTAGATAGCCGAAGCCGGCTCAACATGGACGCCAGGGCCCATGGTCGAGGAAACGGCAACCTTCTTGACGTAGGTGCCCTTGGCGCCAGCAGGCTTGGACTTCACGACGGCGTCGGTGAAGGCCTTGATGTTTTCGAGCAGAGCTTCCTCGGAGAAGGAAACCTTGCCGATACCGGCGTGGATGATACCAGCCTTCTCGACGCGGTACTCAACAGCACCACCCTTGGCAGCGGCGACAGCGCCCTTGACGTCCATGGTCACGGTGCCGACCTTCGGGTTCGGCATCAGGTTGCGCGGGCCGAGGATCTTACCGAGACGACCAACGATAGGCATCATGTCCGGAGTGGCAATGCAACGATCGAAGTCGATCTTGCCGCCCTGGATGATTTCCAGCAGGTCTTCAGCGCCGACGATGTCCGCACCAGCAGCCTTGGCTTCGTCAGCCTTGCCGCCACGGGCGAAAACAGCGACGCGAACGGTCTTGCCGGTGCCGTTGGGCAGGGACACGACGCCGCGGACCATCTGGTCAGCGTGACGCGGGTCAACGCCCAGGTTCATCGCGATCTCGATGGTCTCGTCGAACTTGGCCGAAGCCTTCGACTTCACCATCTTCACAGCTTCTTCGAGCTTGTAGAGCTTGTTGCGGTCGATGCCTTCGCGGCCGGCGGCAACCTTCTTTGCAATCTTTGCCATAGTGATCAGCCCTCGACCTGAATGCCCATGGAACGGGCGGAGCCGGCGATCATCGACACAGCGGCGTCGAGATTGTCGGCGTTGAGATCCTTCATCTTCTTCTCGGCGATTTCACGCAGCTGAGCTGTCGTGATCGTGCCAGCCGATTCCTTGCCCGGAAGCTTGGAGCCGGACTTGAGGTTGACGGCCTTCTTGATGAAGTAGGTCACCGGCGGCTGCTTCATCGCAAAGGTGAAGCTCTTGTCGGCGTAAGCGGTGATCACGACCGGAATCGGAGCACCCTTTTCGATCTCCTGCGTGGCCGCATTGAAGGCCTTGCAGAATTCCATGATGTTCAGGCCGCGCTGACCCAGAGCCGGGCCAATCGGGGGAGACGGGGTGGCGGAGCCAGCCGGCACCTGCAGCTTTACGTAGCCAGTAATCTTCTTTGCCATTTTCTATCCTCTTAGTGCCGAAACCGGCAGTTGAGCCGTGGTGCGGAGTTGATAGACGGCTTGGCGACCGCCATCCCCTTCCACGGGTTTCGAGACACGATCGTGTCCCGGTTTCACGCAGCGAAGCTGCGATGGAGCGCTTCTGACTTCCGCCAAAGCGCTGGGAACCATTTTGGCTTGCGCCAAAAGGCAGGCGCGATTTTGGCTGAGGCCAAAACGCTGGGATCAGACCTTTTCGACCTGACCGTATTCGAGCTCCACCGGAGTGGGGCGCCCGAAAATCGAAACTTCCACCTTGAGGCGGGAGCGCTCTTCGTCGACTTCCTCGACAATGCCGTTGAAGCTGGCAAAGGGGCCGTCGGAGACGCGAACGCTTTCGCCAACCTCGAAGCTGACGGAAGGCTTGGGATGCTCAACGCCTTCCTGCACCTGCTGCAGGATCGACATGGCTTCCTTTTCGGAGATCGGCATGGGCTTGTTATCTGCGCCCAGGAAACCGGTCACCTTTGGGGTGTTCTTGATCAGATGGAATGTCTGATCGGTAAGATCCATCTTCACCAGGACGTAGCCGGGGAAGAACTTGCGCTCGGTATCGACCTTGCGGCCGCGACGCACTTCCACGACCTTCTCAGTCGGCACGATGACGTCCTCGAACAAATGCTCGAGCTTGGTCTGTGCGACCTTTTCCTTGATCGCATCTGCGACCTTGCGCTCGAAATTCGAATACGCCTGAACAATGTACCAGCGCTTGGCCATGCCGCCTCGCCGCTCCTCGTTAGTCGTGGGATCCGCTTAGCGGATCGAAAGCATCAAAGATACCAGCCAGGAGATAATCTGATCCGCCAAAAGGAAGAACACACTGGCAAAGGCAACGAGCACCAGGACCATGATCGTCGAAATCACGACCTCATTACGGCCCGGCCAGGTGACCTTGGAAACTTCCGAGCGGACCTGCTGGAAGAACGTGATCGGGTTGGTACGAGCCATAAGCGAATCTATTCCGGTTATCTTGGTGCAAAACCAAAGGCCGCGCAGGACTCCCGCACGGCTGGAGTTGGCTATCTAGTGAATCTACCGGCCAATTGCAACATGCAATCTCGCAGGGCCAGCCTGGCCCCGGCCGGTCTGGCGAAGGAAGCCAGTAATCATAAGGGGATTAATCCCAAGAAGTCACTTGTCTTCTGTCACGCCATGGAATTGGATCAAATTGAGACGAATTCGCGGCAGGGGTGGGAGGGCTTCCCGGTGTCGTTTGAAATCAAGTCGTGCCAGATTCTGTATTTCGGGCCGCACAAGTCCGTTCCTGGGCGGGTGGTCGAGGCCGTACGGGTGCGCATCTGTGAGATATTCATGAGCAATGTCACCACTTATTCGCTCGACCTCAAGGTCAAAGCGGATGTGGGCAGTGTCAGCTCCGAGGCGGTTCAGCGCGCTCTTCTGGCCCATGCGGCGCGACAGCTGAACAAGCTCAAGGCCCGCCACCAACCGATTCTGGCAGCGGAGTAGCTATCAGCTTAAGGCGCACTGGTGCCCTGCCCTGCGCTCTCGCTGTTCGGGCGGTGTTTCAACTGACCGACGCAAAAACCCAAAAGGGGCCGCCTGAGGCAGCCTCTTTCCACTTATTCGTCAGACGTACCAGATGCCGTCGGAGATTTCGGGGGCGGTCTGGGCGCGATTCTCAGGGCTGTCAGCGAAGGACAGGAGCAAGTCAGCGCGATCTCGACGGCCGCTGTTGAGCTCGTCGTTCCAGAAGTTGAACCCACCCTGGTCGAGGGAACGCCCCAGCGCGTTGAGATACAGCAGCTCGATGTAGCGTGCGTTGCTGACGGTCGCGGGCGTCCCATACTTGCTGATGAACTCAGGAGAGTTCAGGAAGAAGTTGGCCATGCTGTCCGTGGACTGCGTGCCTGCGTCGAGTGACTTTATCCAGAAGCCAAGGCCGCCTGCATCAGGATCACGGGCGAAGGCGGCCTGATAGACACGGTACCCCATGCCAGCGTTGCCATCGACGTCGAAGGCGCGGACGCCATCAGAGAAGGCGACACGTTCAACATTAGCGATGTTGGAGTTGATGCCTTCGGCGTTGTTCCAGAACTGCCAGCCCTCGGCCGTCTTGGACTGGCCATAGGTACCGCCACGGCCGGGCATGTAGACGACGTCAAAACCGGTGCCGCCGTCGACATAGGTGCTACCGCGGGTCAGGGTGATCGTATCGTTACCGGCGCCCGCATAAACCTGATCGGTCCCACCACCGGCCGTGATCGAGTCGTCGCCATCGTGGCCACCCAGACGATCGTTGCCGCTGGACGCGAAGATGGTGTCGCGACCCTGCTGGATCGAGCGCATGAGGCCGGCGTGGTCGCCCCAGCTGAGGTGCTGACCGACAGTCCCGCCCCAGACAGACATATTGTCGATGGTGCCCCGGAGCTGTTCGCCCTGGAAATATTGGATCTTGGTGACCGTGCCACCAGTCAAACGGCCATCAAACGAATAGGTGAGGTTGTACCCTTCGATCCGCGCGGTGTTGTAGCCATCCGTCAGGGTCGTCTGGTTGCTGCCCACGAAGGACGGGCGTCCGGTCCAAGCAGCAGGATCGAAGGTGTTGAAACCAGCGGTGGCAGTGATACGAGCCATCTCAGTACTCCTCAGCGGCTGGCGCGAAAGGGAAACGCGCTGCAATATGGTGGGCAAGGTGGTGAGCCATTGCGGGGGCAATGTGTCACGGCGGGCGTGAACGCTGCATGAATGGAAACAGCGTTAAAGAAGACGACACCTGCGATGGCAGTGCGCCGCAGGTGTCGTGAACTTCGAGGTCAAAGCCCCGGGGCATGCTGGGTCGTTAGCCCAGGAAGCCCATGAACCAGAGAATCAGAATGATGGGGATCGGGATACCGATCATCCAGAGAAGACCGCCTTTGAGCATGTTCTTGCCTCCATATTTGATGTGGAGGGAAAACGAGGGTTTTGGCCCACAGGTTCCAATTCAATCGACAGTTCAGGCGCTTTGCGACTTCTGAAGAGCCAATCCGGCACCACAGCGATCAAAATCAGCGCCCCGCGCCCCTGCACAGCACCGCCCCAAGATTCACACCGGAGAAGAATAGACCAATCTATCTATAGTCTTGGACGGGCCCGCAAAATATCCAGAACTATCGGATATTATGGGGATCTGAGATGCCGCTACACTTCATCGTATCGTCACAGGCCAAACTCGCCATAGGCGCCGGCTCCAAGATCGCCTGGAATGGCCAGAGCGGCGCAGAAATTGACGCCTGGCGTAGCGCCCAGCCAAGCAGCGCGGAATTTATCGCCGTGCCGCATGGAGAGATCGCCGCGGCACTCGCGGCCGGGGTCATCGACATCTACGTGACCCCCTATCGGAGCGTTGCCGATCTGGCCGTGTCGGATATGGGAACGGCCTATATATACGATGGCAGCGGCGGCCTGCTCTATTCGAGTGACCAGGGCGGCGACCCAGTTTCTCCGATTGACCCGACGGACCCCACCCCCGTACCCGGCTATGTGCAAAACGTCGCCCTGCTCTACGAGGCCGGCCTCGCCCGCGAGGCCGATCTGGGCGGGCTGAACTACTGGATCGACCGCCATCAGGATGGACTGGATCTGATCACGATGGCCGGACATTTTCTCGAGAGCGCAGAGTTCACGCAGCGCTTCGGCGACGACGATGTGATGTCCCCTGCCCAGTTCGTTGACCTGCTCTATCGCAACGTGCTGGACAGGCCCGGGGAAGCCGGAGGCGTGGCGTTCTGGGAGCAACAGTTGGCTCTGGGCGCTTCGAAGGAACGGGTGTTGCTGGAGTTCGCGGTCAGCCCCGAAAACGTCGCGGGCAGCACCGTCGGGCAGCTGACGGAAGTTGCGCCAGGCGAATGGATATTCGGATAGCCTGCGTCAGGCGACAAACGGCAGCCGAGGCATCGTCGCGATTTCATTGAGATTTTTGGAGCGGGTAACGGGAATCGAACCCGTGTATTCAGCTTGGAAGGCTGCTGGGTAGCGAGTAAAATCAAGGGGTTATTTCAAACACAGCAGCGCGCTGTTCCAAAGATGGTGCGCTGTTCCTGCACTGTTTCAATGCCTGATTCTTCGGCGTGACTGCGCTCTATCGAACGCAAGATTTGGCGTTCGCCCGGCCCTGTGGGAAGTCCGAGGATGCGTCGGTAAAATGGGGGTGGAGATGAGCAGAGACGACAACCGGATCAACTGCCTTCCGCCACGCCGCGCTATCTGCGTTTGAAATGGCGATGAGCACTTTGTTGGAGATCCGCCCGGCGTATCCGAGCGCGCGAAATCGACGAAGTTCTCCGCCGGCATGGCTACCAGGGAACAGTCGCGGACGAAGCGGGCGCCCTACCCTTGCCGGCGCACACAGGCTCATAGCCATCCCACCCACAGTAATTCAGTCGCCCATCGGCTCGAGTGCGTCCGAAGGCGGCATTCGGCGCTCCACACTCTTCGCAGAAGTAGATTGGGAACTTGTGATCGGCCGTTGGCACAGGCGAAATCTCGCCCTTTTCTGACTGGAATTTGGTGACCATGGTCCTGGATGGAATCGGAAGATAGATGTGCCATCCTTCCTACATGACAAAGATCTAGCGCGCTTGCTGAGAAGGAGGTAACGGGCTGATGTGCGGACGCTTTACCAATGAGCTGACCTGGTCTGAGCTTCACGCTCTCTATAAGCTCGCCGATCAGATGTTCCCGACCAAGTCCAATATGCAGCCGCGCTTCAATATCGCGCCGACGCAGGACGTGGATTTCGTGCACCTCGACAAGGCTGGGAACATGGAGCTCAATCGGGGCCGCTGGTGGCTGGTTCCGTTCTTCGCCAAGGAATTGCCCAAGGCGGCAATGTTCAACGCTCGCATCGAAACGATCGACACCAGCGGTGCCTTTCGCGAGGGTTTCAAGTATCGGCGCTGCCTGATCCCCGCTGACGGCTATTTCGAATGGACCAAGGGCGAGAATGGCGGCAAGGACCCCTGGCTGCTGCAGATGCCCGGCGGCGAGCCTTTCAGCTTCGCCGGGATATGGGCGCACAACGACAATCTGCGCGTCACAAGCTGCACGATCATCACGGCGCCTGCCGTTCCCGAGATCGAGCACATTCACACCCGCATGCCCGTCATTCTCGAAGAGCACGCCTATGAGCGTTGGCTGTCCGGCGAGGATCAAGGCAGTGACGCGAAGGCGCTCCTCCTCGGCGCGCAGATCGACAGCCACCTCGAGTTTCACAGGGTGGGACGCGAGGTGAACAATAGTCGCTACGAGGGCACGGACACCAAGAAACCGCTGTTGAATTCCTTGTAGGCAGCGAGCTCTGGAACCTTTACCTCGGTAGGAAGTTGAAACTATTCCGGCACTTTACAGTTGCGATACGACTTCAATTCGTGAGTTAGGACCGCGGTCGTGCGCACTAAAATCCTCGTCGTTCAAGACGAGTTCTTCATTGCCATGCGAGTTCAGGAAATCTTGGCAGACGCCGGTTACGAGGTGCTTGGGCCCGTGGCGAGTGTCGTTGAAGCACAGCAGACTCTGTCCAACGAAAGACCAGATGCCTGCATCTTAGACTTCCATCTTAGGGACGGGTTTGCTGACGAACTGGCGCCACACCTCACGCGACTTTCCATCCCGTTCGTTTTGAGCTCTTCCTATGAAATAGAGGCATTGACGGCCGAGCCCACTTTTCGGAAAGCACCGAACATCGGCAAGCCTGCATTGGAAGCCGAACTGATCTCGGCCCTAAACCGCGTCCTCATACCCAGATCTTAAACTGGGAGGTGCATCGGTGCTTCAAGCCGGGTAGGCATAGAGGATGGCCGCCAGCAGTTCCCCCTCCAAAAAGGGTTTGGCCACCCATGGGGCATCTTCTAGCCCATCAAAGAGGGAACGATCCGCGCCGGTGACGTAAACGAGTGGAATGTTTGCGCGCTTGATTTTGCGGGTGAAAGCCGCACCGACCTCACGATCAGGCATAAACTCAAGCGTAGCAAAATCCCACTCCGGCTCGAAATGCACGGTCTCAGCTACTTCCCGGAGGACGTGAACGTCGACATTGCCGACCCCATTTCGGCATAGCAAGTCTGCTAAATCAACCGCCACGAGATAGTCGTCTTCGACCACAAGACATCGCCGAATATGCGCAAGACTGCCCACTGACACCCCCAGCCTGGCTGTGCAACCCCAAACCTCACGGGCAAATAGGGCTTTCATATGTCGGTGTAACAGAGGATCAATAAAGCCGCCTACTTCCAGGGCGATACCCTCGTTAAAGCGTTGGTCGATCGCCTCTCTGAGCTTGATCAAATCGAGCATGCGGAAGCATGTTTCCAAGATACAAGTGACGGATGGAAACTAGCTGCATAGGAACCATCAAGCCCCGGCCGCCACCGGGGCTTTTGCTTTAGCTGCTGCAAAGTTAGTTTACACCAGCCCGCCCTCACCGGCGGGCTTTTTGCCCAGCGACCACATGGGACCAAAGTAGCATACCCCCGATCGATGAGGGTGGCCTAGGGTCTACACGTTCCTATGAACTTCTTTGTATGACGCTCTAGCCCACCGGCCCCCGGTGGGCTTTTTGCTGCCATTCACCTTTCGCGGGCCTTCGCTAATCGGCGCTCCACCTCGTCGGCGAACCGCTTGAGCGCGACGGCAACGGCCTCGAGGTGAATGTTGGTCCGAACCTGCTGCTGCATCAGAAGCCCGGTCTGTTCGATCAGCTCCTTCACCGGCCCCATGTCGGCGAGCTGGCCAGAGACTGAGAACTCTTGAACCTTTGGGGTTGCCGGCCCCTCCTTATTGCCGAAGACCTTGGACCATGCGGCGAGAACGGCGATGGCAATGGCGAACGCGGCCCCGCCCAGCCATTGAAAGTCAGTGGGGATGCTGTCCATGCCCTGCCCGTCCTACGTCTCTCCAGGCGTGAAATACACACCAAATGCTCAGAGCGAGTGGCAGCGGATAGATACCGCTACCGGATGTTTGGGCAGTCACCACAGAGGTGTAGACCAAGAACCAGATCATGGCTGCAGCGCCGGCCATGCAGCCCCGCACTACCGGAGAGTAGCGCGAGTACCATGTGTTGCCGAAGGTGCCATTGATGGTCAGAGCAAGAAGCCACAGTCCACCAATGGCAATGCAGATTGCACCCCAGCATTCTTCCGAGGTGATCCGCAGCATGCCCTCCCACGCCGCTGGGTTGGCCCATGCTTGACTATCCCCGGCGAGATTGAAGCCCCAGAACGTCAGAGTGGTCGCCATCACCCATTCGACAAAGCGGGCTTCGAAATGAGAGCGGACGCCTGTAACAATCTTTATAAACATTGCTTTACAGATGTATGCTGCGAAACAATCGCGATCACAGGATCAGTTTGCAATATATGCATTTTCTTATTTCCGATCAGCAAATTCCGAGATAATATTCATTCGGCAACGGGGCAAGAATTATTAAGCACCGCCGCTGGCCCGACTTCACCCCCCGGCGCAGTCGGGCCACTTCCTTAACGGTGTGCCAACCGGTGCTGTAACCGTTCCCATAGCGTGCGAGGCTTCGGGGCCGCGGCGGCGACGGCATCAGCCTGTCTAGCGGCAGTCGATCCCTTGGGTAGCTCGGCCTTTTTGCCATCCGTCGTCACCACCTGCGGAACTACCGTTGCTCGGTAGGATTGCCACTGAGTCCAGAGATACCAGATGATGCCGAAAGCAGCCGAGACGGTCAGGCCGCCTCCCTGCCCCGTGAAGATCGCTTGCACGTCCTGCTGCATGGATGGCGGCATGGCGAGGTAGATCGGGATGAGGGCGAAGGCCAACCCGGCCAGTTCCTGGGCCCGGCGCCAGAGCCAACCGAGGATGACGTTCTGTGCGATAGCGGCGGTGATGCTGGTGATCATGACAATGCGCCTCCTTGGCGCTGTTGAAGGTCAGAAAAGGGAGAGGACGCCGCGCGCCACAAACACGATGACGGCGGAAAGAAGGGCACAAACCAGCGCAGCCAAGATACCCGGCAGCGACTTGCGCTCGGTGGTCGGAACCATGGCGGTCATGAGGGCAAGCAGGACGTAAAAAAGGGCGGTCAGAGCCGCCCATGCGATCAGCGTTGTCATAGGTGTCGGCCTCCTAGAACCGGACAAAGAAAATGGCCGCTGCGAGTGCGGCCAAGATGATGATTGCTGCGATGATGCCGGCGGGTTTGAAACCGCCGGGCTTGGCGGGCTCAGGGAGGCCGCTTGTGGGGACGGGTGAGGGCTTGGGCGCGGGAGAAGTGGAACCGCCGCCAGCGGGCTGCGCTGCGATCAGAGCAAGTGCCTGCTCGAACTTGTCGGCATAGCCGGCGATCAGCGTGGCCTTGTCCGTGCCGTTGATTACGCGCCGGGCATTGATGTAGTCGGTATGAGAGGCGTTGATGTAGTCGCCGAGCTTCTTGCCGGTGTACCAGCCTTCCAGCGACCCGCGCACGAGCGCCATGCCGGCGATGACGGGGTCCAGAGCCTTGTCGGGATTGGACAGCAGGTCCACGTCCATCTTCAGACCGGCATTGCGATAATTGAACCGGCCGGTAATCTGAACATAGCCCCTGCCCCGGAAGCGATAGCCGTCTCCAATATTGGTGTTACCGAGGCTCTTCCCGATCTTTGTCCCGGGCTCGTACTTGTCGAAGTACGACCTTGCCCCGCGCTCATGGATCGGCTGCATGGTCTGCCCGGTTTCAAGGAACGTAGTCGCCAGGAGATATGCGAGCTTGCGATCGTCCGTGTCCCCAGAACGGTGCCAAGCCGCGATCACGGCGTTGATGCCATCCACTTGGGATTGAGAGAGCTTGCCGCCAAACAGCGACGAGCGCACCGCGTTGAAGAACGCTGTGTTATTGGCCATGAGGGCCTCCTGCTGGAGATGAGGGCTTTGATTGCATGCTATCGGCCGTTAGCATAACGTGCTGCTATCGCCGTTAGCATTAAGGGCCTGCTGTGACTGATCAGAACTCGAAAGCGGGCAAAGCCCGAATGAAGCGAATGACACCAGAGCAACGCAGTGAAGTCGCGCGAGCCGGCGCGATGGCCCGCTGGGAGAAAGCCGACCCCACTCGTGCCGCCCTCCCCCGCGCGCTCTACGGAGCTGATGATCGGCCTCTGAGGATTGGGGAGATGGAAATCCCCTGCTACGTGCTCGATGACGAACGGCGAGTGTTAACAATCAAGGGCATGCTTGGGGCCATGAACATGGCACAAGGCGGCAGCATGGTCGCCGGCATGAATCGTTTAGAGCTCTTCACTACCCGCGAGCGCATTAAACCTTTTGTTCTCAGCGGCTTAGCCGAGAGAATCCACAGCCCCATTCACTTCATCACCCCCACTGGCGGCAGAGCGCAGGGATATGAGGCAGAAGTCCTCGTCGACCTCTGCGAAGCCGTACTTGAAGCGCGCGCCGCTGGCGTCCTGCAGACGCAGCAGAAAGCGATCGCGCAGAGCTGCGAAGTAATCATGCGCGGGCTGGCCCGCGTGGGTATCGTTGCGCTTGTGGACGAAGCGACTGGCTTCCAGGAAGTTCGAAAGCGTGATGCGCTTCACAAAATCCTCGAGGCGTATATAGCACCCGAACTTATGGGCTGGGCGAAACGCTTTCCGGACAGCTTCTATGAAGAGATGTTCCGCCTGCATGGGTGGGAGTACGACCCGGAATCAGTCGCCCGTCCTGGCGTCGTCGGCAAATTCACCAACACCTACGTCTATGAGCAGTTGCCTCCAGGAATCATCGAAGAACTGCGGAACAAGAACCCCAAAGATGAGGCAGGCCGTCGCCGTGTGCGCCACCATCAGTTTCTAACCGACGAAGTGGGCCATCCGCACTTGGAACGTCAGATCGCGGCGGCGACGACACTCATGCGCGCTTCCGACGACTGGCCCACCTTCAAACGACTGTTTTCGCGGGCTTTCCCGAAAGCCGGCGATCAGACGGAGCTTCTCCCTTAGTGAGGCCATGAAGGCCTCCTGTAATGTTGGTTTAAGGTTTGCGTGCCACTGTCGCGGCCGATGGCCCTGTGGCGGAGTGCTACGCGCGGGATTGCAACTCCCGACACCCTTGGTTCAAATCCAAGGCAGGGCCTCCATAATACTACACCGACGATAATCGAGACGTTCCGTTATCCGCGCTGGGCAGCCCCGTCCGTTAGATCGGCGGGGCTGTTTTTATTTGCCGCGTCGCAACCCGGCTGCGCCTTCCAGCTTCTGATTTGCGCGTCGGCGCTGGCTCGTCTATTCGGCCGCCTCGGCAGGCGCCTTTGACGCTGCGGGCGCCGGCTTGGCGAAAAGGAATTTAAAGCGCTGCAGAATATAGGTGCGCGAGGTCGGGTTGGACAGTTTCCAAGTGTAGGCGTCGATCAGGAAATGGGCCATGGTCGCACCCAGAACCGCCCCTACGGCCAGATCAATCGTGAAGCGCGCCATATCGCCCGTGTAAAACTCGCTTCCCGCCAGCCGATTGGGCATGACAAAAATCATCCCCACCCCAACGACGATCAGCACGAACCAGCCAATGTTGAGCCAGAGGGAGGCTTGGCCGTCCTTTTCTGTGCCCGACGCGATGATCGCCATGAAGACGAGGTATTGAACGCCATGGGCAATTGCGTAGGAAAGGAAGGCCCCCTCGATCGTATCGGTGAAATAGAGCGGTCCAAAAAACGCAACGAGCGTTATGAACATCACCCCGTTGACCGAGAACAGGCTCATTCGGTTTCGGATGAAGATCACCACAGCGTAGGCGACGAGCCCGAGATAGAGGACTAGGCCGAGCCCATGAGCCATATTGAAATAGGTATGATACTCCTCGGGCATGGCGCTGCGGCCTAGCACTTTCAAAGTGCCGAAGACGCTTACCCAAGCAAGAAGCACGAATAATTGCTTGCTGCTCGGATCTGTGGATTTTCCGGACGTCGCAACCGAGGTGAACGCATAGACGCCAATATTCTGCTTACCGTAGTGATAGGACTGCCAGCACCAGTAGCCGCACAGGAACACACCTTGCAGCAGGAGTGGCGACAGGGCGAAAACCAGGGCGCCGACAAGGGTCAGGACGACTGGGATGACATAAAACAGCATCTTGTTCTCGGCCAAGCCCGACCGGAAGCGCGGGTCGCGATAGAAAAGCAGCGTGGCCGGCACATGCGCAGCCCCGAGGAAGACCAGCACTTCCTTAATTCCCAAGGCAGGCGCGAAGCTGTCGTAGCTCCAGAACAGGACAAAAAACAGCATCGGGAAGATCGTGGCGAGCCATATCGCTACCACGAAAGTCGATTTGGATTTGTCCATGCTTTTGCCCCGCGCAATACGCCAAACGGTGTAGATTTCGATTCGAAATCATTAGTTCGCTATTAGTTTCCTGTCAGCTCAAAAGCGTTATCCAACGGCTTTTTTAAGTCGCCATATAGAAGCACCCCCGTCGGAACGGAGGTGCTGGGTGCGTGAGGGGTGTGAACAGTTATTCGACGATAACAGGGCCTATGGCGGCAACGTCATGTGCAGCTTCTAGAACACCAACAAGCTTAACCACGCTCCCACCGAACGGGTTCTCGCCTGCTTCTTCTATGAACGCAGTGCCGAACGCATCCCAATATCCCTGGTCTTCATCTCCGAGGGAGTTAGCGAAAGTGATAATCTCGTTCAGGACAACAGTGTAATCATCCGCACGGAGTTCATTTGCTTTCCTTACTCCGTCCGGATCTGGCATCGCGCCGGCGCTGAATAGCGTGATAATCTCTTGACGGTCATTGTGAACAAGCCTGATCGCCGATTCCAGACCCTCAGCGAAGTTCGCATCTCCTGTCGCACGAGCCGCCGAAAGAAGATTTGCCTTGTTAAGCTCAGTGGTGATGTGGAGCGAGATGACATCTCCGGCATCAGCCTTATCCACGAAAGGACCAAAAAGACTTATGTGCTCCAAAACGCCTTTACCAACTGCTTCTTCGCGGCCCTGACCGTCTGGAAACGCGTCCCCCTCAAGAGCTGCTTGGAATTCCTCCCAGTGCTTAGGATCCTTGATAGCTGCAAGGATATCGCCGTAGTCGTCCGCAAGATTCATCGCACGTACTGCGCCGATTTCATCGCTTACCTCAGCGTGGGCCTCGTAGAGCTTGTCCACGAGAGTGACAACACTGCCAGAGTGGCCGCCTCGTACACCCTCGAAGGCCTCGAACAAATTCTTCCAACCGAAATTCTCGGCATCTGCTACCAGGCCGCTCAGCGCCAGCGTATAGAGTTCATCCTTCAAATCGTCGATACGCTCGACCGCATCAGGTGACGAAGTACTTCCACCCAGCTGCTCATAGTAGCTGATAATCTCAACGCGGTCATCGTTCAGACGTTCGACTAGCGTCCGGAATTCATTAAAGTCATCGGTTGAGTACAGTTTAGCAAGAGCATCCCGCTTGCCCTGCTCGACAATGATGTGCCTGCTCAACGCGGTCTGAATTTCGGCCAGTGTTGAGAACTCACCGAACAGGTCGCGAACTTCATTTACACCGTTGCCGACAGCGTCAGCACGACCACCAACCAGATCAAAATCGACGGCCAGAGTCTCTTCATAGTCGCCGATCAGCGACAGAACATCTGCTCCGTCATCCGCAGCGTTGAACGCAGCGATGAGATCAGCATTGGGGTCGACTGGATCCGGGTTGTCGCCACCACCACCGCCTGGGTTTTGCACCCCACCTTCTGTAGGATCTTCACCCGCAACTACAGCGCCTGCGGCCGTTTCCGCGCTCTCTGGTGTTGCTGGTGCATCCTTGTTGACGGTGTCGAGAAACTTCTTGGCAAGGGCGTTGGCAGCATCGCCGCTGTAAGCCGCGATTTCTTCCGGAGTATCGAGCGAAGCTGTGAACATCGTCGCGGCTTCGACCTTGGCCTGAAAGTCCGCCTTGTCGTCGTCGCGTGCACCTTGGGAAATGCCCACGGCGAGCGACGCCATGTTCAGAATGCCTGCATCCAGTTGACCTTTGAAGAACGCCAGACCAGCCGGGTCGGGGTCGCGTCCAAAGAGGTTTTGGTAGACTGCGGTAATGACCTGCTCCGGCGTTTGATCGGCATACCGATCCGTATACTCGGTCAAGCTGGGGAGCACTCGCAGCATCTCTGCGAGATCAGCCCCGTTCTTTGTGACTTCCACCCAATAAGCAAGCCCAGCCGGATCGGCTGGGCGGCCAAAGAGCGCAACGTATATTCCCTGAATAGCAGCTGACATTTGTTGTCCCTCAATTCACAAAGGGTCTTACGCGCACTGCTGCCCTCATTGAGTCACAATAAAGCGGAGTACTTACCGTTAATCAATGGTTAACTATCCAGATCAGTGCCGATGTGATTGGGAATTTCCATGTTAGGTTAACAGCCATTTCGGAGCCAATAACATGTCAATTAGCAAGAACGAGCTATTACAAGCACTTGCGACAACTGCGTCGGGCTATTTTTCGGGCAGCCCCACCGCACCGGCAAATGTGCCGGGGGTCATGAAGATGCTCGCCAAGGCCTTGCTGGACGCCACTGACAACAGGCTCGAGGTCGAAGACGTGCAGCCGGCGGTCCCCATCGAGAAGTCGATGACCGAGGACTTCATGTTTTGCCTGGAGTGCGGGCGCCCAATGCGGTCTCTCAAGTCTCATCTACGAACGAGGCACCACCTCACCCCCGCAGACTATCGTTTCAAATGGGGCTTGCCAGACAGTTACCCGATGATGGCTCCCGGAGCCTCCGAAGTGCGATCCAGCATTTCCAAGGAAGTGCAGGAACGGATCCAAGCAGACCCAACAGTAAACAAGGGCGGGTGGCCCAAGCAACGGTGAGCAAACAGCCTCCACTCCCGATACAAAAAGGCGCCGCCCACCTATGGCAGCGCCTCATATCACAGAGAAATGCAACAGCTGTTAAGCTGAATTAGCTCAACTTGCTCAAAAGGGCCTCAAGTTTGGCCAGTCGCTCTTCGAGGCTGGCAACATTTGTCGCACTTTCAGCAACTGGCGCCTCTGCCGTCTCCTCAGGAGCCTTATCTTCCTCACCTGGTGTTGGAATAGACTCATCGAGTTCGGACGGCTCTGTATCGAACAAGGCATAGTGGGTGAGCGGATCGTAATATCGCAGCAACGTCTTCACAAACTCATGCAGCGGGATTTGGAGCGCCGTAGAGAAAGCAATGTACTGCCCAGGGGGCAACCGGCCGCGTCCAGATTCTAGCTGTGAGATGAAAGTGTAATAGTCAAAGCCCACAGCGTGCGCGAGTTCTTTCTGGCTCAAGCCGACGCGCTCACGCAAGGCTCGAAGCCAACGTCCCGCCTGCTGTCGCAGTACCTGAGTTTCTGTAGAACCACGCGCAAACTGTGGGTGGATGGTCATCTTAAAGCTCCTGGCAGCGCCCTGTGCCGGTATAGGTTTCACACTACATATAGAATTGCCGCACACGTGTAAAGCGAATCTGTAACAGCCCGTTGCAGCCAAAAAGTCCAGTTTATCGGGCGTTAATAGCGCTTCAGACGTCAAACGTGAATTGCAAACTGTCGCTTGACGTACAGTGAAACCGAGTCTAGTAATCCACGGACCGACTAGCTAGGTCGATTCAATTACCGAGAGGAAATTTCCCATGGCAACTATCCAAGGCGTTTATGTCGCCCTGTTCGGCCGTCCCGCTGACCCGGCCGGCCTTGCCTACTTCAACGGCGTGACCAACAATGGTCAGAACCTTGCTGCCATCAACAATCTCGCTGGCCAGCCGGAATACACTTCGCGCTTCGCGAACATGAACAACGCGCAGATCGTGAACTCGATCTACCAGTCGCTGTTTGGTCGTGACGCAGAAGCCGCTGGTCTGAACTTCTTTGTTGACGCTCTCAACAAGGGCACACTGAACATCAACAACATCGCAATCGCGATTCTTGATGGCGCTCAGGGCAATGACGCTGTGGTCCGTGATGCGAAGATCGCTTCGGCAAACGTCTTCACTGCTGCTCTCGACACCCCGACAGAAGTCGCCGCATACTCCGGCCAGGCTGCTAGCGACGCAGGTTCTGCTTTCCTGTCGGGCGTGACCACCACACCGAAGACCGCTGCCGATGCTGACGCGGCTGTTGAGAAGCTCGTCATCGATTCCAACCTTGGTAAGATCGACGTTGCGCTTACTGCAGGTACCGATGTTGTTTCGACCTCAGCTGCTACTACGCTTCAGACCACTGACAAGAACGACACGATCGCTGCCGGCACTGCAGGCTTCTGGGCTGCGGCTGATGAAATCGATGGCGGTTTTGGGACAGACACGCTCAATGCTACCATCGGAGCGTCGCTGACGGTAAATGACGGTAGCCTTGCTACCCCTGGCTTCCTGCGCAGCGTTGAAATCCTCAACATTACTGCTACCGGCAACGCTACTTTGAACCTGAAGAATGCGGTCGGTGTCGCTACCGTCAACAGCGTTACTAACGCCGGCAATCTGACTGTCGAAGGTATTGCTCTTGCAACCGTCGCTAAAGTCTCCGGCAACGGAGCAGGCGTCACTACCTTCTCGTTTGATGGTGTTACCGGTTCCGCGGACGCCAAGACCATCGTTGCGGACACTGCGACCGCAGGTGGCGTTACCGTCGCTGGCATCGAAGCTCTGACCATCTCCTCGACTGGTGGCTCGAACCTCGGCACCGTGACTGCTGCTGACGCAACTTCCGTCACTCTTGCCGGTTCGGGCGCTCTCTCGCTCTCGCTTGCTAACGGCGCTGCGACTTCCGTGACCAACACTTCGACCGGCGCAGTCACGATTGACCTGACCGCCGCAACCAAGCTGGCCACCTACACCGGCTCGGCTGTAGTGGATATTGTCACGGTGGACACCAATGGCCTCACCGCCAACCTGGCGATCTCTACTGGTGCTGGCAACGACACAATCAACGCTGATGTCGCCACTGCGACGTCTGCTTTCACACTGACGCTGACTGGCGGTGAAGGTTCGGACCTGTTCAACATCGGTGCCCTGGGCAACATCAATTCCGTTGTTGCAGCGGACTTCGAGAAGTCGCTGGTGACCATTGCTGACTTCAACGCTGCACAGGACGTTATTGACGTCAACCTGACTGGCGCTAAGACTGCTTTCAACAACGTTCAGCTGTCGGACGTCCAGACTGCCGCAACACTGCTCGCAGCAGTAACGGTTGTTGAAGGGCTTGGTGCAGACGATGGCCACGCCATCTTCGTCTATAAGGGCGACACCTACCTGTTCCAGAACGACGGCACCGATGGTCTCGCTGCTGGCGACGGCCTCGTGAAGATCACTGGTCTCACCAATCTCGATCTCCTTACCGCCGCAAACTTCATCTAAATACTTTCGAAGTATGCGAACAAGAACCCCCGGCTTCGGCTGGGGGTTTTTTGTGTGATTGTTCTTAGTCCTTATCCCTAGGCTCTGTTGACAAAGTGTGGCATCCATATCCTTGCGGCGGCTAGGGCGA
>JADGNE010000044.1 GCA_015234425.1 Devosia sp. | reverse complement strand
CATCGAGCCCGTGTGAAAATGGCAGACAAGTACCTCGCTGTTCGTCGCAGGATCGCTGAAATCTTCGAACTCAACCATCGCTGCTATGGCTACCGCAGGCTGCAGGCATCGCTGGCCAGGCAGTGCGTTACGATCTCTGAAAAGGTCGTGCAGCGGTTGATGAAACAGGAGAGCTTGGTCGTTGCCAAGCCAAAGCGGCGCCGGTACGGCTCCTATCTTGGCGAAATCAGTCCCGCACCTGAAAACCTTATCAATCGCGACTTCCAGGCCGGCGCCCCGAATGAAAAGTGGCTCACGGATATCACCGAGTTCCAGATCCCAGCTGGCAAGGTGTATCTCTCGCCCATCATCGACTGCTTCGATGGCCTGGTCATCAGCTGGTCCATTGGAACGCATCCAGATGCCGAGCTGGTCAATACAATGCTGGATGCCGCCATCGAGACTGTGGCTGGTGGGGATGCTCGGCCCATCGTTCATTCTGATCGTGGTGCCCATTATCGCTGGCCAGGCTGGTTATCCAGGATTGACGACGCGAAGCTGGTTCGCTCAATGTCCCGCAAGGGCTGCTCGCAGGATAACGCCGCATGCGAAGGCTTCTTCGGCAGGCTGAAAACAGAACTCTTTTACCCGCGGGACTGGAAGGCGACCACGGTCGAGCAGTTCGTCGTCGAAGTTGATTCCTACATCCGTTGGTACAATGAGAAGCGCATCAAAATATCTCTTGGCTCTCTTAGCCCCATCGAATACCGCCAAAGTCTTGGCATTACGGCATAACCGGTCCAAGTTTTAATCCGCACCCCCCGCACGCGGAACGCGTGATGCCGGATGAAGAACGACCCGATGATCCTGGCGGGATTGCGAAAATACATCGCCATCTCCGGCCAGAAGTGTCCGTTGAGCAGATGGTGCGCCCGCTTGTGCAGCGCCCGATCGAATTTTTCGAAGTCGACATCGTCCAGCAGATGCGCCAGATCCGGCTGCTCTGAAAGCCGCCTGAGCATGCGCTCGGCTGCCATCATCAGCTCGAGCAGGGTCGGGAACGTCGTGATCCGCTCCAGCACGAAATCGAGATAGCCGGCAAAATTCTGGATGCCGAACCGGAAATAGCGCTCCTCCGGCCGATACCGCGTCAGCTCGTTGACGCAGTAACTCAGCCAATGATCGTGGTGCTGCCAGTGCTCGGCGGCGATGAAATGGTCGAAGGCCTTTTCCACCGTCTCCAGCCAGAGCGAATTGCCCGTCTGCTCATAAAGCCGCATCAGCCCAAAGGCCGCCTCGCCATCGTAATAGATGGTGCGATACTCCGCCTTGACCGAGAGATCGGGGTAATTGAGCACATGCACAAACGACCCGGTCGCCCCGTCCTGCATCGACCTGATGCCATGCCCAAGCGCCTCGGCAAGAGGGAGATAGCGGTTCGATCCGGTGACATCGGCATATTTGGTGAAGGCCAGAATGGCGACCGCATTGCCCCCCAGCTTGATCTCGTCACCGCTGTCGACAAGGAAGGCCGCCTCCGTCAGGTCGGGGAGCATGACCTGTTTGATCAGATGCGTGCTGAGATAGGAAAGCGAGCGCTCGATCGCGGCCCTGAGGTCGGCATCCCCGGTGACCTCAAGGGCTTCGATCATCGAATAGGTCGTGCTGGCATGGCGCAGCGTATTATAGGCGGCGATCTGCCGGTCAAAACATGGGTGATAGCCATAAACAAAGCGGCCGTCCGGCCCGACCTGATCGGCCAGAAATCGCGATGACCGGTCGACGAGGCCGTAGACATCGACCTCGCCCATCCGCTGCAGTTCCCGTCGCCCACCATCTAGCCCCGACGCGCCAACGCTGTGCAGCACCCCGCCCCCGTCGCAGAACACGCCTTCGGTGGCAAAGAGATAAAGCCCGGCCTGGGGCGCGACGGAGAGGTCCGTCTATAGAGTTTTTGAATATCGTTTTTCGAAATGGCCATGAGGTCCCACCTTCCCGGCAGGGCCAGAACGGCTTCGGGGCAAAGACGCTCACTGGTCTGCTGGTCGCCATTTAGTGCAGCAAAAACAGTGTATATTTTATCAATAAAAAATGTTCGATACCAAAGGTTTAGGCAAAAATGCTCCGCACCGGCGGTAGCCAGCCGCCCAACGTTCAAAGCGTCCAACAGAAATTTCCAGTGCAGCCTAAATACACATTGGGCCCAATTTGACCCTTCGGACAAAAGGGGCAAGGCTTGCGCCTTGCCCCTCCAGAATTCTCAAAATCGGAAGTAGACGTTTATTCTCCGACTATATTTTCAGAGACCCGCAAGAAACGCGTCGATGCCGGCTTGGGCGACTTCCGTGTCCTGCGCTGGCGTGCCCGAGCTCACGCCAATACCGCCGACGACTTCGCCATCAACGCTGAGCGGAAGGCCACCGGCAACCACCATCAGGCGGCCGTTAATCGCCGAATTGATGCCATAGGCGGGCGAACCGGGCTGGCTGGACGTGCCGTAGTCACCCGTCGCCTTGCGCGCACCGGCAGCCGTGAAGGCCTTGTCGATGGCGATGGTGATCGAGGTGATCTTGCCGCCATCCATGCGCTCGAAAGCGATGAGATTGCCCGATTCATCCGTGATGGCGATGCACATTGGCACGCCGATCTCCCGCGCCTTGTCCCGCGCACCCTGGAGCAGCACCTGTGCGTCCTGCACGTCAATCCGCTTGAGAGTCAGCATGAAAGTCTCCTGTAATACAATTATACAAACGCACGAAGGTTCAGGACTGCTCCTAAAGCGTTTCCGTCCAAAGTGGAAACGCTTTTGCGGCGTGGAGACGCCAGCATACGAAGCGGCATAGGGATTTCACGGCCGCCTCCCTCCTCTCAGGCCTTGCCGCCATAGGGCACATTGCGCCCGCCATAGCGCCGCACCCGGATATTGGCCTGCTCGGCATGGCCCACAAACCCCTCCAGCATGGATAGGCGCGAGCCATATTCGCCTACCATGGCCGAGGCTTCGTCACTGTTGACCGTCTGCCAGGTGCAGGTCTTCAAAAACTTTCCAACCCACAACCCGCCCGTATAGCGCGCCGCCTTCATGGTCGGCAGCGTATGGTTGGTGCCGATCACCTTGTCGCCATAGGCCACATTGGTGCGCGGGCCGAGGAACAACGCCCCAAAGTTGCGCAGATTGTCCCGGAACCACATGTCCCTCTCGGTCATCACCTGCACATGTTCGGAAGCAATGCGGTCGGCTTCAGCCAGCATTTCCTCATAGCTCTCGCAGACGATCACCTCGCCGAAATCCGCCCACGACTTTCGCGCGATATCAGCCGTTGGCAGGATTTCCAGCAGCCGCTCGATTTCCGCCATCGTGTCCCGCGCCAGCTTTTCGGAATTTGTGAGCAGGATCGCCGGCGAGGTCGGCCCATGCTCGGCCTGCCCCAGAAGGTCCGTCGCGCAGAGCTCGCCGTCCACCGTCTCGTCGGCAATCACCAGCGTCTCGGTCGGCCCGGCAAAAAGATCAATCCCCACGCGCCCATAAAGCTGCCGCTTGGCTTCGGCCACAAAGGCATTGCCCGGCCCCACCAGCATGTCGACTGGGTCAATGCTCTCGGTGCCGATTGCCATGGCGCCAATCGCCTGGATCCCGCCCAGCACATAGATCTCGTCGGCCCCCGCCATCGCCTGCGCCGCAACAATCGCTGGCGCCGGCTTGCCATTGAACGGCGGCGCACAGGTGATCACGCGCGGACAACCCGCCACCTTGGCCGTCAGCACCGACATATGCGCCGAGGCCAGCAGCGGATATTTGCCGCCCGGCACATAGCAGCCCACCGCACTGATCGGCACATGCTTGTGCCCCAGGATCACCCCCGGCAACGTCTCCACCTCGAGATCGAGCATGGTCTCGCGCTGCTTCTGCGCAAAATTGCGCACCTGGATCTGCGCAAACTCGATGTCGCGCACTTCCTCATCGGTCAGCTGCGCAATGCAGTCATCGATCTCGGCCTGGCTCAGCCGGAAATCGGTCCGGTCCCATTTATCGAATTTGACCGAGAGCTCGCGGATCGCCGCATCGCCGCGCTTTTCGATATCGGCGAGAATGCCTTCAACCGTGGCGCGCACCTGCCGGTCCGCCTCTGCCCGCTCCTCGACATCCTTACCGCGCTTGAGCCAAATGGCCATAAGATATCCTCCAGCAATCACAGCTGTTTCCGGCCCAGGGCCGGCAGTCAGTCAAACGTAAAATTCAGTAGCGCGCCAGCGGATCGACTAGCCCTTCCAGCCGCTCACCAGCCAGATAGCGATCGAGATTGCGCCGGAAAAACGCGGTGATATTGGCGTCGCTCTGCGGCGAGCTGCCCGAAATATGAGGCGAGATCCGCACCTTGGGGTGGCTATAAAGCCAGTGCCCATCCGTCAGCGGTTCAGGCACGGTCACATCCAGCGTCGCCGCCCCCAGCTTACCATCGAGCGCGGCCCTGAGCCCGTCTTCGGTGATCACCTGGCCGCGCCCGATATTGATCAGATGCGCGCCGTCCTTGATCCCGGCAAGCGTCTCGACATTGAGCATGCCGGCCGTCTCCTCGGTCAGCGGTGTCGCCACCACAATATGGTCCGACCGCGAAATCAGCTCGCCCAGCGAAACGATCTCGACGCCTTCCATGCCGCTCGGCCCACCCGAGCGGCGCGTGCCGATGATCTCCATGCCAAAGGTCTGGGCCTTTTCGGCAATCGCCTTGCCGATCTCGCCAAAGCCGATGATCCCCAGCGTCTGACCGTTGAGCGTGCCCAATCTGGGCCGGGGCTGCCACTGCCCGGCCCCTCTCACCCAGATCTCCGGAATGAGCTTCACCTGCGCCAGCATCGCGGCCAGCACATATTCCGAAATCGGCACGGCATAGCCGCCACGGGTGACACAGACCTGCGGCACCTCGAAAATCCAGTCCGGATATTTGTCGATGCCGGTCGAGCGCAACTGCACCCATTTGAGGTTGAAAGGCCAGCCATCCGGCTTCACCATCCCCCGATGCAGCCCGATTTCCGGGCTGTTCTGGTTGATCAGCAGGATTTCCGCCTCGGCCGGTACCTCCCAGCCCGTCTCGGCATTCGCTCCGAGGGCGCGAAAATCCACGCCCTCGGGCAGCACGGCCGCAATTTTGCCAGCCAGCCGCTCATCATAATTATGCGCGATCATGACCGGCATCGCGTTCTCCTAGCGCAGCTTGACGATGGTGCGCCCGCGCACCTGCCCGGCGAGGATCTGGTCGGCAGCAGCCGGCAGCGCCTCAAGCCCGATTTCGCTGACCATGCCGTCATAGGCTCCGAGGTCAAATATCTCGGCAATCCGGTTCCATGCCGGAACGCGGTTTGCATAGGGCTGCATCACGCTGTCGATGCCCGCAAGCGTCACCCCGCGCAGGATGAACGGCAGGACATTTGTATCAAGACCGATACCGCCGGCATTGCCGATCGCCGTGGCGATGCCGTTGTACTTCATCTGCTTGAGCGCCTTGGCCAGAACCTTGCCGCCGACATTGTCGATCAGACCGGCCCAGCGTGCCGATTCCAGCGGCTTGTCCGGCTGCCCCATGAACTCATCGCGCGCGATGATCTCGCTGGCGCCAAGCCCCTTGAGCATTTCGGCATGTTCCGGCCGCCCGGAAACCGCCACCGCCGTGTAGCCGAGCTTGCCCAGCAGCGAGAGCGCAATCGAGCCTACGCCACCCGCCGCACCCGTCACCAGCACTTCGCCGGCTTCCGGCGTCAGCCCCAGCTTTTCCAGCCGATCCACCGCCAGCATTGCAGTAAGGCCCGCCGTGCCCGCCACCATGGTGTCGCGCGTCGAAAGGCTTTCCGGCACCGGGACCAGCCAGTCGGCATTGACCCGCGCCCGCTGCGCATAGCCGCCCCAATGAGCCTCGCCCACGCGCCAGCCGGTCAACAGCACCTTGTCGCCCGCCTTGTAGCGGCTGTCCGCGCTCTCGGCGACAGTCCCGGCAAAGTCGATGCCCGCCACATGCGGAAAATTCCGCACCAGCCCGCCAGCCCCGGTCAGGCACAGCCCGTCCTTGTAGTTGAGCCCCGCCCATTCCACATCGACCGTCACATTGCCCTCGGGCAGGCGGTCATCACCGATCATCTCGACGCGCGAAGAAACCTTCCCCGCCCCATCCTTGCTGGTGACCAATGCCTGAAAACTCATGAAACCTGTCCTTCTCTTTTCTTCATTGTCACCGCGCCCCTAGATCTTCCAGTCATCGCCCCAGACCTGCACGATATGGCCTGGCGAGACTTCGCGGTACTCTCGTTTTGGCAGCACATAATCCACCTTGCGGATCGGGCTCTTGATCTCGTCATTGCTGACGGGCCGCACCTGGGTTCGCCGTGCCGGATCAGGCACAGGCACTGCCGCCATCAGGCGCTTTGTATAGGGGTGCTGCGGGTTCCCGAAGACGGATGCCACCGGCCCCCGCTCCACGATCTCGCCGAGATACATCACCGCAACCTGATGGCTGATGCGCTCCACCACCGCCATGTCGTGCGAGATGAAAAGATAAGACAGGCCAAACTGTTCCTGCAGATCCATCATCAGGTTCACGACCTGGGCCTTGATCGAGACGTCGAGCGCCGAGACGCTTTCGTCCGCCACGATCACCTTGGGTTCCAGCGAGAGCGCCCGGGCAATGCAGATGCGCTGCCGCTGACCGCCGGAAAACTGTGAGGGATAGCGTCCCGCCATTTCCGGGCTGAGCCCCACCCGCTCTAGCAGGTCCATGGCCTTGTCGCGCGCCTGTTGCTTGGTCCCCAGCTTGTGGGTCAGGAATGGCTCGGCAATGGCATCACCGATCTTGATGCGCGGGTTGAGGCTGGCATACGGATCCTGGAAGATCATCTGGATATGCCGGCGCATGTCGCGCATGCGTTCCTTGTCCAGCGCGCGGATATCGGTGCCGCCCAGATTGATCTCGCCGCTCTGTGGCTCGATCAGCCGCATCACCGCCCGGCCCGTGGTCGACTTTCCGCACCCGGACTCGCCCACGAGCGAGAGGGTCTCCCCCGCCTTGAGGTCGAAGCTGACATCTTCGACAGCGTGGACCCGGCCGATCGGACCGCTGAACAGCCCACCTGCAATGTCGAACCGCTTGACGAGGTTCTTCACCCGCAGCACCGGCTCGGCCGTGTGTTGGACCGTGTCCGGTCGCTCGCGGCCGGTCACCACCAGACCGGTCGCCCGGTCGAGAATGGGGAAGTGCTGAGGCCCCTTCTTATTGCCTTCGCCGAGCCGCGGCACCGCCGCGATCAGCGCCCGCGTATAGGGGTTCTGGGCATGCGCAAAGATGTTCTCGGTCTTGTCGGACTCAACCGCCTTGCCCTGCAGCATCACCACGGTCCGGTCGGCGACCTCGGCCACCACACCCATGTCATGGGTAATGAACAGGACGCCCATGCCCTCCTCCTTCTGCAGCTGCTTGATCAGCTGCAGGATCTGGGCCTGAATGGTCACGTCGAGCGCCGTCGTCGGCTCGTCGGCGATAAGAAGCTTGGGCTTGCAGGCCAGCGCCATGGCAATCATGACGCGCTGGCGCATGCCGCCCGAGAGAGCATGCGGATAATCCTTGAGCCGCGACGCCGCCCCGGGAATACGCACGCGCTCGAGCAGTCGCTCGGCCTCCTTATAGGCCTCCTGGCCCGAATAGAGGCCGTGGATGGTCAGCACTTCGGCGATCTGCTGGCCCACGGTCTGCAGCGGGTTGAGGCTGGTCATCGCCTCCTGGAAGATCATGCCGATCTGCCGCCCCCGCACATTGCGCATTTCATTGGGCCCGAGCGAGAGCAGTTCACGCCCGGCAAGTTTCACCGAGCCCTCGACCCGGCTCATCTCGTGGTCGAGGAGCCGCATCACGCTCAGCGCTGTTACCGACTTGCCCGACCCGCTCTCGCCCACCACGGCAAGAGTTTCCTCCGCCGCAATGTCGAAGCTGATCCCCTTGACGATCTCCACCCAGCCTTTCGGAGTAAGGAACGAGGTCTTGAGATCACGGACCGACAGGACCGGCTCTGCGGCCGCTTTTGGCGCGGCCTGCTCTGCAGTATTGTCCATTGCGCTCATGTCCATCTCCTAGCGTGCAGTCGATGGGTCGAGCGCATCGCGGATCGCGTCGCCGACAAGGTTGAACGAAAGCACCACCAGGGTAATGGCAATACCGGCGCCGATGATCGGCCAGGGCGAACCGAAGAGGCTGTTGAGCCCGTCGCGGATGATGTTGCCCCAGCTGGGATTGGGCGGCCGGGTGCCGATACCGAGGAAACTCAGCGAAGCCTCGATGCGGATGGCCGACGCCACCCACAGCGTCATCAGCGCCACGATTGGGGCCATGATATTGGGAATGATGTGGCGGATGATGATGATCGGGGTGCGCACACCCGTGGCGATCGCCGCCTCCACATAGGGCTCCTGCTTGATCGACAGCGTCTGGGCCCGGGCCACGCGGGCAAAACCCGGGATGAAGGCCACGGTGATCACCGCAATGATGTTCCAGAAGCCGCCACCCAGAACAGCCGCGATCAGGATCGCCAGCAGCAACTCCGGAAAGGCCAGCAACAGGTCGATGACGCGGGAGATCAGGCGGTCGACGACCCCGCCGAAATAGCCGGCGATGACCCCGAGGGTCGTGCCGAACAGCGCGGCCAGCACTGGCGAGATGAACCCGAACAGCAGCGAGTTGCGCGAACCGTAAATAAGCCGGCTCAGCACGTCGCGACCGAACTGGTCGGTACCGAGCCAGTTGTCGGCACTCGGCAGCCGGTTGATCTTGAGAACCGACTGCGCCAGCGGATCATAGGGCGCCAGCACAGGCGCAAACAGCGCGACGAGGATAAACACCCCAATCATGCAGGTGGCGAAAGCCGTCTCCACGCGGCCGAACAGGATCTTCCTGAGCTGGCTGAAAAAGCCAGGTTCGGCCGGCGGGATGCGAACGGTATCTTCGGTAATGACACTCATCTCAGCTCACCCGCACGCGTGGATCGACAACAACATAAACAAGGTCCATCAGGAGGTTGATGAGCACCACGAAACCGGCAAACACCAGTACCCCGCCCTGGATCACGGCGTAGTCGCGCTGCGCGATCGCATCGATGAGCAGGCGCCCGATGCCGGGACGGTTGAACACCAGCTCCACCGCCACCGAACCGGACAACGTCGAGAGAAGGCTCAGCCCCAGCCCGGTCGAGATCGGCAACAGCGCATTGCGCAGGCCGTGCCGGTAAATGACTCGATTTTCTTTGGCGCCTTTGGCGCGCGCCGTCCGCACATAGTCCTTGCCCAAAACTTCGAGCAGGCTGGTACGTGTCAGGCGGCCGAGGAAGGCAGCTTTCACGAAGGCCAGCGTCAGCGCCGGCAGGAACAGATGGTGCAGCCGACTGACAAAGTCGGACCCTGCCCCATTGATCGGGAACCAGCCCATATTGAGCGAGAACGTGATAAGCAGGATCGCGCCGAGGAAAAAGTCGGGAATGGCATAGCCGATCAGCGAGAACACCCGCACCACCCCGTCCGGGGCTTTGTTGCGGTTGGTCGCAGCCATCACGCCCATCGGCAGGCCGGCGACAATGCCCATCAGCATGGCGGCGACGGTCAGTTCGATCGTATAAGGCAGGTTCTGCGCGATCAGCTGCAGCACCGGCGTATTGGTCAGCAGCGAGCGACCGAAATCGAGCGTCAGCACGCCGCCGAGAAAATTGAAATATTGCTGCCAGAGGGGGACGTTGAGCCCCATCCGCTCGCGGAATTCGGCCAGCTGCTCGGGTAGTGCCGCATCACCGAGCGCCGCCAGTGCGGGGTCGCCGGGCAGGATGCGCATGGCGATGAACACCAGCGTCAGCACCATGAAAAGGGTGGGGATCGCATCACCCAAGCGTAAGAGCAGATATCTGGCCATTTTCACCGCCTTTGAGAGACCGGGCTCCCGCTCCTGGGAGCCCGGATTTGTTTGGATCAGACCGTCTTGGTCGCGCGATGGAAGCGCCAGCGGGCATAACCGCTTTCAACTTCGTATCCGAGGTCGACCTCTCCCCGGCGCACGGCCGTGAAGCCCAGGGTCGACAGACCGATCAGCGGCAGGTCACGCAGCACCTGAAGCTCGATCTGCTTGCAGAGGTCGAGATAAGTCTCGTAGTCCGAAGCAACGAGCGCCTGCGCCAGCAGGTCGTCGATGCCGGGCATGGCAACGCCGTAGTGGCTGTAATTGCCGCCACCCGTGCCATCGGACTTCACCTCAGAAGCCGATGCCAACTGCTGGAAATAGATCTGCGTCGGGATCGGCGGATAGCTCGAGGAGTGCATCGCCAGGGTGTTTTTGTCCGAGCGATTGTCCGCGTGATAGGCGGTATGGTCGATGATCTGCAGGTCCATGTTGAACCCGGCCGGACGGATCAGTTCCTGCACGATCAGCATGGTCGAGGAATAGTCCTCGCGCTGGCTGCAGAGAGCGCTGAAGCTGATGCCGTCGGGATAGCCAGCCTCGGCCAGCAGTGCCCGGGACTTTTCCGGGTCATAGTTGTACTGCAGTTCTTCGGGCAGCTCTTCCTTCTTGAAGCCGGCCGGGAAGAAGTCCGGCTGCAACCCGTTCATCGTGCCGCCCATCGGAGCCAGGGCCGCAGCGACGGCCTCGCGGTCGATTGCATGCATCAGCGCCTGGCGGACCAGGAGGTTATCGAACGGCGCGCGCGTCAGATTGATGTGCAGCGTGTTGAACGAGCCCGGCGTCGTCATGTCGATCTTGAGGTTCGGGTCGCGCTGGAGCATGGAGTCGATCCAGCCCGGAGCACGCACGGCCTCGATGCAGTCAACTTCGCCGGAAAGGAGCGCCAGAGTGCGCGCCGTGGTGTCGGCGATATAGACGCACTCGACATTGGCGATCTTGGCCTTGTCGCCCCAATAGCCCTCGTGGCGCGTCATCTTCGTGCCGGACTCGGGGTTGAACTCGACCAGCTCATAAGGGCCGGTGCCCACGGCATCGGTCGCAAAAGCTTCCGCGCCGATCTCCTCATAGGCCTTCTTGGAGATGATCGAGGTATTGTTGTTGAAGATCGAGGTGCCCAGCAGGTTCACGTCTGGCTGCTTGAGGGTGATCGTCACCTCATAGGGGCCATTGGCCACGACGCTCTCGATATTGGAGAGAATGGTCTTGTTGGTGCCGCCAGCAATGGCGCGCTCATAGGAGAACACCACGTCTTCCGAGGTCATCTCTCCGTAGCCGCGATGGAACTGCACGCCTTCGCGCAGCTTGAACGTCCACACCTTGGCGTCGTCCGACTGTGTCCACTCGGTCGCCAGCGTCGGCAGATATTCGTCCTGCGTCAGCGCGAAGCGCCCGTCATCGGGCCGCACGAGCTGCTCATACATCTGCTCGGTCGCCCAGTTATCCGACCCCTGAGTGGTCAGATTGGGGTCCGAATGGCGCGGGTTGTTGGCCGCGATGCCCATGCGGAATGTGTCAGCGTTCTGGGCCCGTGCCGAGCTCACGCCAAAAGCTGTAAGCGCCGTCGTAGCCGCCGCCAGCTCCATGAAATTACGTCTGTTCAAAGTCATGGGTTTCCTCCTCCCATATTTTAAAAGGGACGCCGGCCCCTCGCCGGCGCCCCCATGCACTTACGCCTTGGTGGCGCGGTGTAGCCTCCAGCGCGCATAGCCACTCTCCACCTCATAGCCGAGGTCGAGACGCGGATTGCGCACCATGGTGTAGCTCAGGGTCGACAGGCCGATCAGCGGCAGGTCACGCAGAACCTGCAGCTCGATCTGGCGGCAGAGGTCGAGATAAGTATCGTAATTGGTGGCGGCGAGAGCCTGCTCAAGCAGTTCATCGACACCCGGCATGGCGACGCCATAATGGCTGTAATTGCCGCCACCCGAACCGTCAGCCTTAACCTCGGCCTTCGAATAAAGCTGCTGGATATAGATTTGCGTCGGGATCGGCGGATAGCTCGACGCGTGCATCGCCAGCGTGTTTTTGTCCGAGCGGTTGTCGGCGTGATAGGCCGTGTGATCGCCGATGATGAGGTTCATGTTGAACCCGGCTGGACGGATCAGTTCCTGCACAATCAGCATGGTCGAGGAATAGTCCTCGCGCTGGCTGCAAAGCGCATCGAAGCTGACGCCGTCGGGGAAGCCGGCTTCCGCCAGCAGGGCCTTCGACTTTTCCGGATTGTATTCGTAGCGCAGCTCTTCGGGCAGGTCCTCGGTCTTGAGGCCTGGCGGGAAGAAGTCCGGCTGCAGGCCGACCAGCACGCCGCCCATCGGCGCCAGCGCCTCTGCCACGAGGTTGCGGTCGATTGCGTGCATCAGCGCCCGGCGCACGAGGATATTGTCGAACGGCGCGCGGGTCAGATTGACGTGCAGCGTGTTGAACGAACCCGGCACGGTCATGTCGACCTTCATGCTCGGATCGCGCTGCAGGATGCTGTCGATCCAGCCCGGTGCACGCACGGCTTCGATCATGTCGACCTGGCCGGAAACCAGCGCCAGCGTGCGCGCCGTGGTGTCGGCGATATAGAGACACTCGATATTGGCGACCTTTGCCGGCTCGCCCCAGTAATCGGCAAAGCGTGTCAGATAGGTGCCGCTCTCGGCATCATACTTGGCCAGCTCATAGGGACCAGTGCCCACGGCGTCGGTGGTGAACTTCTCCACCCCGATTTCCTCATAGGCCTTCTTGGACACGATGTTCGCATTGAGCGAGAACACCGTGGTGCCGAGGAAATTGACGTCCGGCTGCTTGAGCGTGATCACCACTTCATAAGGGCCATTGGCCACCGCATCCTCGATATTGGCGAAGATCACCCGGCCGGTGCCGAACTCCTTGGCCTTGAGGAAGGTGAAGACGACGTCCTCCGAGGTCATCTCGCCATAGCCGCGATGGAACTGCACGCCCTCGCGCAGCTTGAACGTCCAGGTCTTGGCGTCTTCCGAAACCGACCACTCGGTGGCCAGCACAGGCTTGTAGTCGTCTGGCGCCAGCGCAAACTTGCCGTCATCAGGGCGCACGAGCTGCTCGTACATCTGCTCGACAGCCCAGTTGTCCGGACCCTGCGTCGTCTGGTTCGGATCCGAATGACGCGGGTTGTTCGCGGCAATACCGATGCGGATAACATCATTGTCCTGCGCGCTGGCCGCAGTCACGCCCACTGCGGTGAGTGCCGTCGAAGCTGCTGCCAGCTCCATGAAATTGCGACGGTTCAAAGTCATTTAGTCCTCCGGTGCGCGCCTTAGCGAACGCGTCTGTTCTCGAGCACGTCTTCGTTGAGCTCCAGGCCGAGACCCGGGCCTTCTGGAATCTGGAACTTGCCGTCGACGGGTTTTGGTGGATTGACGAACGCGGGATGCATGCGGTCATCGGGGTCGGCGAATTCGGCCGGCTTGGTCAGGTGCATGATGGTGGCCAGCACATGCAGATTGGCCATGTGGCCGATCGTCGGCTGGGTCTGGTGCGGCACCAGCTCGACACCGTGCGCATAGGCAATTGCCGCGCACTGCATCAGGCCGGTGATGCCACCCATCTTGACGATGTCGGGCTGCACCATGCGCACGCCCGCATTGATGATGTCGACCAGCGCCTGGGTCGTATAGGTCTGCTCGGCCGCCGACACCGTGATGTCGAGACGCTGGGCAACCTCGCCCATGGCGCGCACGTCATAGTGCTGCACCGGCTCTTCGAACCAGATGTAGCCCAGCTCCTCGAGCGCCCGGCCGACGCGGATGGCGCCACCGACGGAATATTGATTGTTGGCGTCGAAGGCGAGCGGGAAGTCGTCGCCGACGAGCTTGCGCACGGCCTTGGCCTTGGCGATATCGCCGGGAATATCATAGTCCTGACGCGTACGGTCGCCGTCCCAGCGGATCTTGATCGCGGCCGGCTTTTCCGCCAGCCAGCGCTGCTCGACGACACGCACCGTTTCGTCCACGGTTCGGTTCGCATTGCCCCCGATCGAGGCATAGAACGGCACTTCCGTCCGCCAGGCCCCGCCCAGCAGCTTGTAGATCGGCAGGTTGAAGAGCTTACCCTTGAGGTCCCACAACGCAATGTCGAGGGCTGCAAGCGCGCCTGTCACGGCACCTTCAGGCCCGAGCTTGACATAGCGGTGCAGCAACCGATCGTAGATCACCGAGTGATCGAGCACATCGGCACCGACGAGGGAAGCGGCCGCATCGCGCAGCACCCAGAGCGAGTGCTCGCCGCCGTGCATGGGCGAAGCTTCGCCATAGCCCACGAGACCTTCCTCGGTGGTCACACGCACAAATGCGCTGCGCCGACCCGGCGGATCCTCTGGCCGCCAGGCTAGCTGGAAGGCGTCGACTGACTTGATAATGGACGCTTTGGACATTGGCGGCCCCTCCTCAGGCCGTGAGTGTCAGAATACTTTCGAGATGGCTCCGCACAGCGGGGTCTAAGGGTGCCGGACGCTTGCTGGCCGGATCGACGAATACATGGATGAAGTGACCGTCGGCGGGTGCACTGCTCTCGCCATTGACGAAAGCGGCCAGTCCGTAGCGCACGGATGACGTGCCGATATGTTCGACCCGCAGCCCCATCTCGAGGCTGTCGGTGAATTTGACCTCGCGATGGAAGCGGCAGCCATTTTCGGCGACCACCATGGCGGCACCGCCCGCACCAAACCCAAAATCAGCCTCATGCAGGAAACCGACCACTGTCGTGTCGAAAAATTCGTAATAGCGGGCATTATTGACGTGCCCGAAAATGTCGATGTCGTTCCAGCGCAGCGTAATGCTGGCAAACCAGCTGAACTCATCGCGCTGGGCGGGCGGCAAACGCTTTGTCATGACAGCCGCAGCCGTGGCGCGAAATCGCGCTGACGGTTCCCCAGCATAGTGAACTACTCCCGTGTCAGTCAGCGGCCTCTTCTGCACCGGGCCTGCTTACCAATGCCTCCACCCTTGCATCCTTTGCATCCGCATGCAAGGGTCAATATATCGTATATTCTACTCTGTTTTCAGCCACTTCATGATGTGGTCTGCTACCGCCACCACCGCGTCTTTCTGGTTGGTGATTTCAATGACTGCGGTGGAACGCCGGCGGGTCTCATCAATGGACTTCACGCGATAAGCCACGCGCAGGCTGTCGCCGGGATAGACCGGCGCGACGAACCGCATTGCCTCATAGCCGAGCGATACCGGCGAGCAGTCATTTCCGCGCTCGCGCGCCAGGCGGATCGCACGGGTGCCCGCCGCTGACATGTAGCCGACCAACAGGGCGCCATGGGCGATGATCCCGCCAAAGCTGGTCTTGGCCATGATGTCGGGATCGGTATGGGCCTCATAATCGTCGCCACTCAGCCGAACGAAGACTGCAATATCGTCTGCCGTCACCGTCACGTCGTGGAAGGCCACGAGGTCATTGACCGATTGTGTCCAGCCGCTATCCATAAATCTGTGTCCTCCGGAACCTCGCGGCAGGTTGCCCGTCGGCCAGCAGCACTTCCTCCGAAACGAAGTGGTGCTTGCCCTTGCGCTCATAAATCTCGGCAATCGTCCCGGCCGTGCGGATCGACTGCCCAGGGTAGACCGGCCGAAAATGCTGGGTTTCCGTCTCGACGAGCACGATAGCGGCCGGAAATTTCCAGCCAGAATTGACGTCGCCCATGGCTGTGCGCATCAGCATGCCCGAATGCACAAACCCCGGGTCGGCGTAGATGGGATGGGTTTCGGCAAAGGCCGCCAGAGACCCGGCAAAATCTTCGGCCGTGAGTATCCGGTCACGACTGTGAAGCGGAGCACCCACCGGCAGCTCGCCGGCCTTGATGGGCGGCGGGGTCTTAGGCGAGGGCAACAGCGTCAGGCTTTCCGGCTGAGGCGGGGTAACGGGTTTATGTGCCAGAGCGACCCAGCCCGTCGCCACCACATCTCCATCGCCGTTCACCACTTGCGCCTGGCTACGGACGAATGCCCCGTCATCCACCAGCGCGTCGAGATGGACCGTGATTTTATCGTGATTGTAAACCGGCTTGCGGAACCGCGCCGACATCGCGCCGCGCTCGGCCCACGCCTGCCCCCAGCTCTCGATCGCGCCGCGACTGATATGGCCATAAACGAAGGCGCCTGGGATCAACGCCGCCTTGTAGCCGCGCGCCCGCGCGACTGCATCGTCATGGATCGAGCCCTTGTAGTGCGGCTCGTCGTTGAGGAGGATATCGACCTCGTAGCTCCGTGGAAATTGCCCGGTCATGATCAGTGCCCTGCGAGGGGTTCGGTGGCCATGGCGTCGCTTGCCTCGATGGCAGCGATCTCTTCCGGCGACAATTTGAGCACATTCTCAAGCACGTGACGGTTATGCCAACCGAAGGGCGGGGCCGATCGGACTTGTGCACCCGGCGTGGCGCTGAGATGCATCGGCAGGCTTGGATGCTTGTGTCGCCCCGCGTCGGGATGGTCGAGCTCGGTGAAAAAGCCCCGGTATGCGAGATAGGGATCCTCGGCCACATCCTTGGGCGTTTGCACTGGTGCCGCAGCAATCCCTGCAGCTTGCAAGCTTGCGGCCAGCACATGCTTGTCCTGCCCGCGCGTCCAGGCCGAGATGATTTTCGTCAGCTCATCCTCATTGTCGCGTCGGCGCGCCAGATCGGCGAACCGGGGATCCCTGGCCAGTTCCGGCTGCCCCATTTGGATGCACAGAGACTGCCATTGTCCCTCATCGAGAGCCGCTATCGCGATCCACTGGTCATGTCCGCTGACCGGGAAAGCGTCATGTGGGCTGGCAAAGCTGACGCGATTGCCGTTTGGCGCTGGATCGTTCCCGCTCTCGCCAGCCTTGAGGATTTCCGCGCCGACAAGCTGCATCGCCGCCTCGACCTGAGGCACTTCAACATACTGTCCTTCACCTGTCCGCTGCCGGTGAACCAGCGCTGTCAGGATCGCCGCCGCAGCATTGAAGCCGCCGATGGGGTCGAGATAGGACGGCCCCGTCACCTCGGGCTGTCCGCCCGGATAACCGATCATCGCCGACATTCCCGCGGCCATCTCCATCGTCGGGCCCAGTGCGGCATAACCCGACATAGGTCCATGCACGCCAAAGGCAGGCAGCTCCGCCACGATGATATCGGGCTTGATCTTGGTGAGGCTGTCGTAGTCCACCCCAAGCTTCTTGAGCGTCCCAGGCCGGAAGTTGCAGATCAGCACATCGGCCACTTCCACCAGGCGCCGCAGGGTGCTGCGCCCCTCCTCTGTCTTGAGGTTGAGGATGCAGCTGAGCTTGTTGACGTTCTGCGAATTGAACAGGAACGAGCGGTCATACCAACGATCGCCCGGCTCCTTGTTGGGGAAGTTGATCGGGTTCGGACGATCCTTGTTGAGCCGCCATGAGTTGACCCGGTTTGGCGCCTCGACGTGGATGGATTCCGCCCCCAGATAGGCCAGGACACGCCCTGACATGGGCCCTGCCCACGCCGTCGTCAGCTCAATGACGCGCAACCCTTCGAGCGGCGGCCGCCCGTTGTGCACCGCGTCTGTCTTGGGGCTGCTCGGCCAGGCAACCGGTCCGGCATTATCCAGCACGGGCGCCCCGGACTGTACTCGGCGCGGCGTCTTCGTCAGTCGGAAAGCGGGGCCGAGGATGCGCTTGCCCTCAACCTCTTCCCAGTAATTGCGCGCGTCGAGATGCCGGTTGTTGCTGAGTTCCGACGGCCGATAGGCCTTCGCCGCGATCACCTGCGCCTGCTGCAGGATCTCGACCAGATCCTCGGCCGACATCTCGGCCACCTTGGCCTGGAAGATTGCGAACAGCGCGTCCCAGTGGCTGCGCCGGTCGGCAGGATCGGCAAAGCGCGGATCGTGCTCCAATTCGAGCAGGTCCAGCGCCGTCAGCAGCGCGTTCCAGCGGAAATTATAGATCCAGATGCAGACCCAGCCATCCTTGCACAGAACCTGCCCGGCCTGCACCGCCTGCTCGGTCCGCTGCCGCACCGAGCCATTGTAGATATGCTGCATCACATAGGGGAAACACATTGTTGCGGCGGTCTCGGCCGCATCGATGCGCACGATCTGGCCCGCGCCATTCTGCGCGCGAGCGTAAACGGCGCCCAACGCACCGACATAGGCACCCACGCCACTCGCCATCGCAGCGCGGTTGGCCACGCCATACAAGGGCTCACGCCCGGCGGCACCATTATTGTGCATCATCCCCGAAAGCGCCTGCAGCACGATCTCCGGCCCCTGCCAGTCGGCACGCGGGCCATCGCACCCAAATGCCGTGGGCTGCACGACGATACAGTTGGGATTGGCCGCACTGACCGCCTCGGCATCCTCACCCGCCGGCAGAACAGCCACATCGGCGCCACGCAGCAGCATCTCCAGACGCTCGGCATCCGCCGGGTCCGCGCGATCGATCACGACTGATCTCTTGCCGGTATTGAGATGGAAGAACTGAAGAGACTCGCCCGCCTGCCCTATTGGCTGGGCCGCCCGCATCGGCGAGCCGCCAGCCGGCTCCACCAGCACGACGGAGGCTCCGAAATCGGCAAAAAGCCGCGCACAATATTGTCCCGCCAGACTGTCGGAATAATCAACAACTCGCAGATGGCCGAGAGCGCCGTCCATGCCTTTTCCTCCACACCTTACACTGCGACACCATGGCTTCTGAACCGACCCTTATGGCGATCGCCAGAATACGATAGGATATGTTTGCATCCGCATGCAATATCAGATTGCATCCGCTTGCAACAAATTGGCGCGGCGCTGAATCTCGGCTATGCTGCCTATGGGGAAACGAGTGAGGGGTTATGACAACGACGCCGGACAGTAGAACTGTGGCGCGCAAATCGCCCATCACGGCAAGGGAATTGGCGCAGCTTCTGGGCGTCAGCCAGTCGGCGATTTCGCGCGCCTTCACCCCCGGAGCTTCCATCTCGGCCGAAATGCGCCAACGCATCCTGCGCGCCGCCGAGGAGCTCGACTACCAGCCCAATGCCATCGCCTCGATGCTGTCGACCCGTCGCAGCAACATCGCCGGCATCGTGGTGTCCGAGATGCTCAACCCCTTCTATCCGCTGCTGATCGAAAAGCTCTCTCGCGAGCTGCAGCGCGTCGGAATGCAGAGCCTGATGTTCAACATCACCCGCGGCTCCAATATCGAGGAACAGCTGGTCGCCCTGCGCAAATACAATGTTGATGCTGTGGTGGTGATTTCAGCCACCGTGCTCTCGGGCGCATCCCTGCGCTGGGCAACCGAGGGGCGTGCCGCCGTTCTCGTCAACCGCAGCGTTCCAGAACAGAGCCTCACCTCGGTGAGCTGCAACAATGTCGAAGGCGCCCGCGCCATCGCCGACCACTTCCACGCCATCGGCAAGCATCGCGTTGCCTTTGTCGGCGGCCTCTCGCACACCTCGACAAATCTCGAACGTCAGAACGCCTTCATCACCCGGGTCGCCGAACTGGGGATGACGCTGACCCATTCCATTCCAGGTGGCGAGTACAGCTACCAGGCGGGCTATCGTGCGGGCCTCGAAATTGGCACGGCAAACCGCACTGATGCGGTTTTCTTTGCCAATGATGTGCTCGCTTTTGGCGGCTATGACGCCCTGCGCGATCGCCTCAACAAGAAGATTCCCGAAGACATCGCCATCGCCGGCTTCGATAATGTCCCGATGACCGAATGGCCGCGCTATTCTCTGACCACCTTTCGCCAGCCGGTCGATGCCATGGTCGAAAAAACCATCGAGCTCATCGTCGCACAATTGTCCGGCGAACCCTTCACCCCCGCGCAATACGCGCTGCCGGGCGAGCTTTTCATTCGCCATTCAACCATGGCCGCTGTCGATCCCGAACAGATCGACCACCCCTATCTGCCAGCCGGCTAGGCCGCGGCTCCCCCTGGGACCCCGCGGCCCATCCGATCTTACCAGCTCACTGCGATATACTTGGCCTCGCAGAATTCTAGGATGCCATGGTGGGCGCCCTCGCGGCCCAGCCCGCTCTGCTTGACCCCGCCAAACGGCGCCGCCGGGTCCGAGGCCAGACCGCGGTTGAGCCCGATCATGCCGGCTTCGAGCTTTTCCGATACCTGCAGCCCGCGCTTGAGATCCTCGGTGAACACATAGGCGATCAGCCCATATTCGGTGTCATTTGCCCGCGCGATCGCCTCATCTTCTGTCTTGAAGCTGGCGATCGGCGCGATCGGCCCGAAAATCTCGTCGCGCACCAGCGGCGAGTCCGCGGGCACGTTCGTGAGCACGGTCGGCGGATAATAAAACCCGTTCCCGCCCGGCGCCGTGCCCCCGGTCAGAACCTGCGCCCCCTGCCCCTTGGCGTCGTCCACCCAGCCGCTGATCCGGTCCAGCGCATCCTGGTTGACCAGCGGGCCGCATTGCACGCCCTTGTCATAGCCGCGCCCCAGCTTCATCGCGCCCATGCGCTCGGCCAGCCCCTTGGAGAAGGCGTCCAGAATCCCCTCCTGCACGAAGAAGCGATTAGCCGCCGTGCAGGCCTCCCCGCCATTGCGCATCTTGGCGACCATGGCGCCATCCAGCGCCTTTTCGAGATCGGCGTCGTCAAAGACGATGAAGGGCGCATTGCCCCCCAGCTCCATCGAGCAGGAAATCACCTGGTCGGCCGCCTCGCGCAACAGCTTGCGGCCGACTTCGGTTGAACCGGTGAAGCTGAGCTTCCGCACACGCGGATCATGAAGCATGGCGCTCACGGTCGCCCCGGACTTTGACGTCGTGATCACATTGACCACCCCGGCCGGCACGCCTGCCTCGGCGTAGATCTCGGCCAGCGCATAGGCGGTCAGCGGCGTTTCGGTGGCGGGCTTGAGCACCACCGTGCATCCCGCCGCCAGCGCCGGCGCAATCTTTCGCGTCGCCATCGCCGCCGGAAAGTTCCACGGCGTCACCAGAACGGAAACACCAATCGGCTGATACTGCACCACGATCCGATTTGCCCCGCTCGGCGACACCGAAATATCGCCATTGAGCCGTACGGCCTCTTCGGAAAACCAGCGGAAGAACTCGGCGGCATAGGCCACTTCGCCCTCGGCATCGGGCAGCGCCTTGCCGTTTTCGAGGCTGATCAGTTCGGCCAGCATCTGCTCGCGCTCAACCATCAGCTCAAAGCAGCGCCGCAGAATTTCGGACCGTTTGCGCGGCGGCGTCGCCGCCCAGCCGGACGCGGCGTCATGCGCGGCGCTTACAGCCGCCAGCGCATCCTCCACCGAGGCATTGGCCACGCTGGAAATCACTGTGCCGGTCGAGGGGTCGACGACATCCAGCCGGCCCTCGGCGCTGCCATCCCGCCATTGCCCGCCGATGAAGAGATTGTTCGGCACGTTGGACGGGTCGAAAGACAGGGAGTAATCAGTGGACATCAGCGCACCCCTTCAACACAGACTTTGTCATTGAGCATCGCTCGGTCGCCGGCAAATGCCGCGGCAACGAGCTGATCCATGCCGGCCCGGTCGACCGGGCGCGGATTGTTCTTGATCAGCCGGTTGGCGCCCAGCGCCTGCTCCGCAATCCAGCCCAGATCCTTTTCCGCCACCCCGATCTCGGCCAGCGTCGATGGGATGCCAATTTCCTTGAGCAGCGCCGCAATCCCGGCGATGCAGGCATCCACTGCCGCTTCGTCACATTGATCATCGGCGGCAAATCCCATCATCCGCCCGATTTCGGCAATATCGGCGAGCGCATGGTTGCGATTGAACTCCAGCGCATAGGGCAGCATCAGCGCCACGCCCAGCCCATGGGCCGTATGGGTCAGCGCCCCAACCGGATATTGCACCGCGTGGCAGATCGACGTTCCCGCCGTCCCGAAGGCCAGCCCGGCCTGCGTCGCGCCAAGCATCACATCTGCGCGCGCCGCGCCATCGCTGCCATCGGCCACGGCCCGGGCGAGGCTGCGCCCGATATTGACGATCGCCGCGCGCGCAAAAGCATCGGTAAAGGCGTTCTTGCCGACGAATACATGCTCGAGAGTGATTTTGGGGTCTTCCGCCCGCCGCGCCGTCGTAAACGCCTCGATGGCATGGACCAGTGCGTCGGCGCCCGAATAGGCGGTCAGCCCCGGCGGGCAGCTGGCCGTCAGGTCAGGATCGCAGATCGCCACCTGCGGCAAGAGGTGGGGGCTCGACAGTCCGACCTTTACGGCCTTCCCCGGATCGGCAATCACCGCCACCGGCGTCACTTCCGAGCCGGTCCCCGCCGTCGTCGGCACTGCAATCACCGGCACGATCGGCCCCGGCACTTTCAGCTCGCCATAATAGTCGGAGATAGCCCCGCCATGCGCCGCGATCAGGGCAATGATCTTGGCCGCATCGATGCAGCTGCCGCCACCAATACCGACGATCACATCGGCATCAAATTCCCGGGCCGCAGCAATGCCCGCCTCCAGGCAATGCGCCGGCAGTTCGGCCTCTACATCGGCAAAAACGCCGACATCCAGCCCCGCAGCGACGAGCGCAGCCTTTGCCGCGGCAAAGGCCGGGTCATTGGCCAGACGCTGATCAGTAACCAGCAGAGGCTTCTTGCCAAAAGCGGCCACATGGCCCGCCAGCGAGCCGATCTGGCCGTGGCCGAAAACTACGGTGCGAGGCGAGCGAAATGCGCCAAACATGGTCCAGTCCCTATTCTTTTGCCGCCTATGCGGCCAGTTCTTGCAGGCGCGTCCAGATCACGTCCGCCACATTGATGCCGTTCGACTGGGCCTGCGCCGCCAGGGCCCGTCCGCGCTCCCCCGGAATGCGGACGCCGTCAAACCCTTGTGCAGGCATCTCGGCGCGCAACAGGTCAAGGAAGCCCGCGACCGGGGCTAGGTCCTGGTCGATAACGATGAACAGATCAGCCTTGTTGCAGGGCTCCGTGGAATCAAGCGTGCCCTTCACCTCACGGCCAATAGCAGCCCCTGCGAGGGCACTGAGCATGAGCTCAAAGGCCAGACCCAGCGCATAGCCCTTTGCCCCGCCGAACGGCGCAATCGCCCCGTCTCGCGCGGCCGCCGCGTCCGTCGTCGGATTGCCGTCCTCATCGAGCGCCATGCCCGGCGGCAGCGCCACACCGCGATTGGCATGGTCGTGAACCTCCCCCATGGAGATGATGCTCGTGGCCGTATCCATCATGAAGATGCCTTCGCCTGTCGGCATGCCGATGGCGATGGGGTTGGTGCCGATCATCGCCCGGCGTCCGCCCCAGGGATGCACCAGGGCTTCGCTGGTCGAAAAAGCGATCAGGCATTTTCCGGCCGTCGCCACGCGGTCGGCGTAAAAGCCCAGCATGCCGATGTGATTGGCATTGGCTACAGCTGCCACCGCCACGCCCTGCGTCGCGGCGCGGTCCATTGCTGCGTCGATTGCGGCCTGCGCCACCACGGGACCGAGCCCCTGCTGACCATCGACCTTGAGAAACCCCGGCGCCGTCCATTCGTGCCGGCCCCGCGTGACCGGATCGGCGACGCCATTGGCGATCCGCTCCACCAGCCGCGGCAGGCGCAGCAATCCGTGCGAGGCAATGCCGCGCATTTCGGCGTCGAGCAAAAGCTCGCGTTGCAGCACCGCATTTTCCGCCGGAACACCCGCTGCCGCCAGAACCCGGTCGGCTACGCTGCGAATTTCAGTGACAGGCACTAAGGGCATGTCTATTCACTCTCCAATCCTTCGGGCACCGAACTTATGGTGTCTCGGCCGGTGCCGCGCCGCTGGTTCCCGATCAAAGCATGATCTTGACGGGGCCCGCAAAACAGCACCAGATATATCCTATATGATTTAGTTTCAGCACTATGCGTCTTGTATCTCGATGTCAAACGCAACTTCTCTTTTCGCCGCGTTTTCAAAAAGGATACGATAGGATAGTGCTCCTGCTCCCTTGAGATGAGGATTTCCCGTCATGGCAACGCCGGTCAATCAGACGCCAAGCAACCCGATCAAGCGTCCGCCGCGTCTGGGCGACGAGGTGTACAACACTATCTATGCGCAGCTGATGAGCCAGAACATTCTTCCCGGCTCGCGGATCTCAATCGACAATCTCGCGCGCGAACTCGGCGTGTCGCAGACCCCTATCCGCGAAGCGCTGTCACGCCTTGAGGCACAGGGCCTCGTCGTCAAAACCCATCTCATCGGCTTCAGCGCGTCCACCCAGATGGATCGGGCCCGTTTCGAACAGCTCTATGAGTTGCGCCTGCTGCTCGAGCCCTTCGCCGCCCGCAAGGCCGCATCCATGATCACCGACGAGCAGTTCGCCACCCTCGAGCGTCTTGCCGAGGAAATGTCGCTCACCGGCCAGGGCAAGGTCAGCTACAGCGAATTCGCCCGGCTCGACGGCCAGTTCCACGATCTCGTCGCCCAGGCCAGCGGCAATGATCTGGTCCAGGAAACGCTCGCCAATCTACATATCCACATGCATCTGTTCCGCCTCTTCCACCACCAGCAGGCTGCCTCCACCGCCAATATGGAGCATGCCGATCTCATCGCCGCCCTCAAGGCGCGCGATCCCGACCGCGCCGAACAGGCGATGCGCGCGCACGTCGAACAGTCCTACGAACGGTTCAACACCTTCTTTTCCTGATTTCGACCGCCCCGGCGCTTCTGTGATTTGCCGACTGGCCACCGTGTCGCCAAGATGCCGTCATGGCGCAGTTTTTTTCGACATGGCTGAGGCGCGGGCTGCTGTTGCTGCTCCTGTCGTTTCAGGCCATGCCGGCGGCGCGGGCGCAATCGGAATCGGAGTCGAGTGCCAGTCCCGGCACCTGCCACGCGCTCGGCGCAGACAGCATTTGCATCACCGAGGCCAATTATCGGGCTGACGTCTGCTCGGCCATCGCCGCCTATGCGACGCACTGGCAGCTGCCTCCAGATTTCTTCGCCCGCCTCCTCTGGCAGGAGAGCCGCTTCGACCCCGCGGCCCTCAGCCCTGCTGGTGCCCAGGGCATTGCCCAGTTCATGCCCGGCACGGCGCGCCTTCGCGGTCTCGGCAATGCCTTCGATCCGGCCGAGGCCATGGCCCGCTCCGCCGAATATCTGCGCTTCCTCGAGCAGAAGTTCGGCAATCTCGGCCTCGCTGCGGCGGCCTATAATGGTGGCGAAGGCCGGATCAGCCGCTACGTCGCCAACAATGGCGGTCGCCTGCCGCTCGAGACGCGCAATTACGTCGAGATCATCACCGGCCACCCAGTCGACATCTGGCTGGCCGATATCGCCGGAGAGGTCGACTACACCCTCGACAAGGACAAGGACTTCCACACCGCCTGTCTCGACATGTCCCGCTCTGTCCGACGACCCGACTTGACCATCAGCCCGGCCGAGTGGCAGCCCTGGGGCGTGCTGATCGCTCAGAACGCCTCTGCCGATGCCGCCCGCTCCCGCTTCGCCACCGCGCAAGCTCGCTTCGAAACTGTCCTCGGTCCCGAGCAGCTCATGCTCATCGGCGTTCGCAATCCCAGTTTTGGGAACCGCATGCGTTTTTCCGCCATGGTCGGTCGCCAGAGCCGAGAGGAGGCGCAGGACTTTTGCCAGCGTCTTCTCGCCGCCGGGGGCAATTGCATCGTCCAGAAAAACGCGCCATGAGCCATCGGTACGTTTTCACACGTCGCTGCGCTCAATGCTAACAGTCTGTTAACGAACTCGGCTCGTCTGTGACTGCAAAGGGGCCACTCTGAGCGCTGCCAGATTGGCAGATCCGGTGCAGAAACACGCCACCCGCAACTGCCCGATAATGGTCGAAAAATGCTCGACCACCGCCTCCGCAGACTCGGTCGCAGCGGTCAGAACCCCCGCCGCCTGCCCCACCACATCGGCGCCCAGCCGGATCGCCTTGGCCACATCAACCCCGTCCCGAACGCCGCCGGAACCCACCACAACCGCCCGCGGACAGGCCGCCCGCACCGCGGCGATCGCCTCGGCCGTAGGCTGCCCCCAATTGACAAAAGCCCGCGCAATCGCCGCCTGTCGAGGCGTCTGGGCCCGCTCGGCCTCAACCGCAGCCCAGCTGGTTCCACCCGCTCCGGCCACATCGATAATGCTTACCCCGGCATCCACCAGCCGCCGCGCAGTCCGGCCAGAAATGCCCGACCCCACTTCCTTTACGGCCACAGGCACCGAAAGCGTCCTGGCAAGGGCCTCAATTTTACCCAGCAAACCCAGCCAGTTACGGTCGCCTTCAGGCTGGACCGCCTCCTGCAACGGGTTGAGATGAATGATCAGCGCGTCTGCCCCGATCATCTCCACCGCCCGCCGCGCCTCGTCGAGGCCATAGCCCAGATTGAGCTGCGCCGCCCCGAAATTGGCGAGCAGCGGAATGGTCGGCGCATGCCGCCGCAGATCGAGCCGCAGCCCGCCATCGGCCGCACTGTCGAGCGCCACCCGTTGCGACCCGACCGCCAGGGCAATCCCCAATTCTTCGCAGGCCACGGCCAGATTGGCATTGATGCTTTCCGCCCGCGCCGGACCGCCGGTCATCGAACTGACGAGCAGCGGCGCACTGATCCGCTTGCCGACAAACTGCGTATCCAGTCCGATATCGTCCATATCCAGATCCGGGAGGGCAGCGTGCTCAAATCTAACATCGTCAAAGCCAGCCGAGATCGAGGCCGCCCCTCGCCCGCCCAGGACAATATCGAGATGCTCGTTCTTACGGTTGATAGTCAATGAATTGCCTCTTCAGCATGACAGCCTGCGATGGATTTAGGGCAAGGGCACCCATTTTCTTGCCCAGACAGGTTACTTTTGGCTCTTACGTTGTAGCGCCGTTTCTGGTTCACTTCTTCTGCGTTTCCAGGCAGGGGTATGCTGGATGATCCCCAGGAATAGCATTGATGCCATGCATTCGGGTCATCAAGCCCTTGAGGACGCACGCATTATTCGCGAACGCGTCGAGACGTGTCTGGAGCGGATGATAGAGGGATCGGACGCGATCCCCACCAATCTCGCCGCCGCCATGAAGCATGCCCTGCTCGCGCCGAGTAAGCGTCTCCGCCCGGTTCTGCTCTATATGATCGCCGATCCCGACCCCGGGATGGAAGAGGCGGCCCTCGTGCTGGGCTGCGCCGTGGAGATGGTCCACACGGCCTCGCTGATCCTTGATGACCTGCCCTGCATGGACGACGCCAGCATGCGCCGCGAGCGGCCATCGAGCCATGTTGCCTTCGGCCAGGCCACAGCCATTCTCAGCGCGATTGCCCTTTTGAGCCGGGCCTTTGGCGTCATTTCCGAACTCGATATCCCCGCCTCCATTCGGACGCGCCTTGCTGCAATCCTCTCGGACGCCGTGGGCCATAATGGCCTCGTTGCCGGCCAGGAGATCGACATCAATGGCCGCGCCGGACTGGTGGGCGAAAAGGAAATCGAGAACCTCAACTGGCTCAAGACCGGCACGCTTTTTGTCGCCTCAGCTGAGATGGGCGCCGTTCTCGCCGACATGCCGGATGACCGGATCGCGCATATCCGCAAATTCGCCCGTCACCTCGGCCTCGCCTTCCAGACCGCAGACGACCTGCTGGACAAATCCACCGATCCGCTCGCCATCGGCAAGGACGTCAACAAGGACGAGGGCAAGGCGACCCTCGTTTCCATCTTCGGCGCGCGCCAGGCCCGCCTCACCTGCGAGGAGCATCTAGCCGTAGCGGATGCTGCCCTTCTCGCCAGTGGTGTCAATGCCGCGCCCATCCAGGCTTTGGTCGCCAAATACCTCAAGAGCAAGCTCGTCTCGGATGCAGGGTGATACGCAGCCACTGTTTGTGGCCGGTCTATCAGTGCGATACGGAAACCGCGAAGTCCTGCGTGGCCTCAACCTGCAGCTCGGACGGTCGGAAATATTCGGCCTTCTCGGACCAAACGGGGCGGGCAAGACCACCCTCATCCGCACCATATGCGGGCGCGTCCGCGCCTGCTCCGGGCAGGTCAGCGTCGCCGGCGAGACGGGCAAGAAAAGCATGCGCCATATCGGCCTCGTCCCACAGGAACTGGCGCTTTATCCCTATCTGACGGTCCGGGAGAACCTTGAGGCCTTCGGCCGGCTGTCCGGCCTGTCGGCCACAGAAACCAGCCAGGCGATCACTTGGGCCAGCCAGGCCACCGATATCACCCAGCGCCTGGACGAACGCGTCGACATCCTCTCGGGGGGGTGGAAGCGGCGCGTCAATATTGCCGCCGCAATTCTTCATCACCCTGACTTGCTCATCCTCGACGAACCGACGGTCGGGGTCGATGTCGAGGCGCGCAATGTCCTGCACGACGTCCTCGTCCACCTCAGCCGCGCCGGAATGGGGATACTTTTGACGACCCACGACCTCGACCAGGCTGAAGCGCTTTGCACAACGGTCGGCTTCCTCCGCGACGGCAAGATCACGCCTCAGGGTACGCCACGGGGCCTTATCGCCGATGCGTTCGGCAAGCACAGGGAAGTCATTCTCGAACTTCGGCACCTTGCCACCCCGGACCAGTCGGCGATCCTGCACAAGGCCGGCTTCAGCCCGCTCAAGGGCGGCTATAGCTGGATCATGCTCACCGGAGCCAGCTCCCATTCTCTGGAGCGACTGTCGATAGCCCTCAACAAGGCCGGGATAGAAACACGGGAAATCCGTTTTCGGGAACCCGGTCTCGACAGTCTCTTCGTCAGTCTGACGCGGGACGCGGAGGTGGCTCCTTGATCCTTGCCATGCTTCGCGTCATGGCACTCAGCGTGATCCGCGATCGCGGCGCGCTGGCCCTGGCATTCCTCCTGCCCCCGGTTATTTTCATCATCTTCGCCGCTATTTTCTCCGGATCGAGTGGGGAGGAAATGCGCCTTCACGTGGCTTATGGCGTCGCCACAGAGACGCAGGTGACAGAGCGCCTCGAGGCTGCCTTGCGCGAAGACGCGAGCCTTCGTGTCCTCCCGCAAAGTCTGGCCGATCGCGCTGAGGTGGTGCGCATGGTGCAGACCGGACGGGCCGATGTCGGCCTGTTTGTCACCGGCGACCTCGCTGATGAAACGACCTCGCCGATTACCGTGCTCGTTGATCCAGCCAAGGTGATCGCCGGGGCGAGCCTTGCAGGGCAAGTGCAGAACCTGATTGCCGTCGCGGTACCCGAAATTGGCGTCTCCCGAACAGCCCCGCTCATCGGGGAGCTTGTCGGCGGCTTTTCTCCGCAGCAGCAGGCACAGCTCGACGCCGCCCTTCAGGAACTGGCTGTCAGCGGCAATGGCCCTGATGCCGCGCCGGGCCTGGTCAATATCGAAAACATCGGATCAGCCACCTCGGCCGGGGCGACGATCAGCTATTATGCCGGTGCGGTCGCCATCCTCTTCCTGCTCTTTTCCGCGATGCAGGGCGCTGCGACCCTGATCGAGGAACGTCACTCCGGCATTGTCGATCGCGTCGCCGTGGGGCCTGCCGGCACGGATGTCGTCGTCCTCGGGAAATTCCTGTTCCTCACCGCACAGGGCGTACTGCAGGTTGGCCTGATCTTCCTTGTCGCCGCGATTGTCTATGGGGTCGACGTCACTCACCACGGCATGGAATGGCTGTTGACTACATTGGTCGCCTCCGCCGCGACAGCCGGGCTTGGGCTGGCCGTTGCGTCGGCCTGCACCAGCAAGCAGCAGGCCCAGACCGTCTCCACTTTTGTGGTGCTGGTCAGTTCCGCAATCGGCGGCTCTATGGTCCCGCGTTTCATGATGCCGCCCTGGCTCCAGGATGTCGGTTGGTACACCCCCAACGCCTGGGCGATCGAGGCCTACCACGGCATTTTGTGGCGCAGCGAACCGCTCGGTGCGGTGCTGCCGGAACTCGCCTGGTTGCTGTGTGTCGCCATGGTCGGCGTCATTCTCGGACTGATCATTTCCCGCCTGCGGCTCCGCCTTTAGTGACTACGCCACACTGGCCGCAGACCACGGGAAATCTTATCTTTAAAACTATCGAAGGAGGCCTGAATGGACACTATTCTCTACTATTTGGTGCCAACCGGGCTCGTGGTTGGTTCCGTCCTGTTCATGGAGTGGTTCGCCACCTGGTCGCATGAACACATCATGCACGGCTGGGGATGGGGCTGGCACAAGTCCCACCATGAGCCACATGACGATGCTCTGGAAAAAAACGATCTCTATGCCGTGGTGTTCGCCGGCGTCGCCATCGCCATGTTTGCGCTTGGCCACTTCTTCTGGTGGCCGCTGACCTGGCTAGGCCTGGGCGTGACAATCTATGGGATGCTGTACTTCTTTTTTCACGATGGCCTCGTGCACCAGCGCTGGCCGTTCAAGCACATTCCGCGCAAGGGATACATGAAGCGCGTCTACCAAGCGCACAGACTCCATCATGCGGTGCAGGGCAAGGATGGCTGCGTCTCGTTCGGCTTTGTTTATGCCCAGCCAGTCGACAAGCTGCTCAAGGAACTTGAAGAGAACAAGCGCTCATACGATCCCCATGCGCTCAAGGACGAGGATCGCCCCGCCGCACATTAGGCGGGGCGTTTCCACAGGCCCGCACGGTCCGGCTGCTGTCTGGGCAGGCGGGTCCAGGCAACGTCTCCGAGGGATTTTGCGAGCAGCATCAGCTTCTCATTGCGCGATGTAGACACGCGGTGTTCCCAAGCATCGGGCCCGCCTGAGCGCAGCTTCTGGCCAATGGCACGATAGACGCGCCGCGCCGCGCCAATGGCCCAGGCCGAGCGCGGCGGCAGTTCCGCCATGCCGTGATAGGCCGATGCGTAATAGGCTTCCGCCAGTTCAAGCAATTCCAGCGCAGCGGCATGAAGTTTTGGCCACTGCGCGCGATCATCAGCCCGGATTTCGGTAATGCCATGCCGCGCGAGAAGCGTGCGGGGGAGATAGACCCGCTCCATGCGCGCATCATCAATGACGTCGCGCGCGATATTGGTGAGCTGGAAGGCAAGGCCAAGATCGCTGGCCCGGTCGAGCACCTCGCGCTCCCGCACACCCATGATCATGGCCATCATTACCCCGACCACGCCGGCGACATGGTAGCAATATTCAAGTGTGTCCTCGATGGTCTCGTAGACGCGATCCTCCACGTCCATCTGGAAGCCCGTCAGCAATTCCTGAGGGTGGCGATGGGGAATCTCGTGCCGCTCCACCACGCGCTGCAAGGCATTGAAAATATAGCTGTCCGAGGCCCTGCCAGACAAAGCCGCGCTGGTTTCGGCGCGCAATTGCTCGAGCCGGGCCTGTTGCCCATCCCTGAAGTCCGCCACTTGTGCATGCCCAGACGTCTGCCCGTCGATGACATCGTCGCAATGGCGGCACCAGGCGTAGAGCATGACAGCATCATCCCGCGTCTGCCGGTCGAAGAGGCGGGCCGCAGCCGCAAAGCTCTGCGAGCCCTTGGCGATGGCCTCTTCGCTGCGGGAAATAACCTCGTCGTTCATGCCATGGCATCCGCGATCATCAGCCCGGCCGTGGCCTTGGCCGACCCGACCACACCCGGAATGCCGGCGCCGGGATGCGTGCCGGCCCCGACGATATACATGTTGGAAATCACATCGTCCCGATTATGCGGGCGGAACCAGGCGCTCTGGGTCAGGATCGGCTCGATCGAAAAGGCAGAGCCCAGATGGGCATTGAGCTCATCCCGGAAATCGAAGGGCGTGAAGTGGCGCACCGTCACGAGGTCATCAAGCAGCCCGGGGATATAGCGGTCGTTGATATATTTAAGGATCCGGTCGCGATATTGCGGGCCGACGACGTCCCAGTCGATATCGGCCGTGCCCAGATTCGGCACCGGCGAGAGCACGTAATAGGCGCTCTGCCCCTTGGGGGCGAGACTGTCATCGGTCACGGAAGGTGCGTGGAGGTAGAGCGAAAAATCGTCTGCCAGACCATCGGTGTGAAAAATGTCCTTGATCAGTTCCCGATAACGCGGCCCGAACAGCACCATATGGTGCTTAAGCTCGGGATGCTGGGTCTTGAGGCCGAAATAGATCACAAAAAGCGACATGGAAAAGCGCTTCTTCTCCAGCGCCTTGCCCTTGGCATCGCCCCGCTGCGTGCCGCGCATCATGTCGCGATAAGTGTGCACCACATCGGCATTGGAGGCGATCTGGTCGAAACTGAACCGGCGCCCATCCTTGAGCGCAACGCCCGTCACCTTGTCCTCGCCGCCCTCGATCCGGTCGATTTCGGCGTTGAGCTCCAGCCTGCCGCCCAGATCCTCGAACAGTTTGACCATTCCGGCGATCAGCGCGCCCGTGCCGCCCTTGGCAAACCACACCCCGCCCCGCCGTTCGAGCGCGTGGATGAGGCCATAGATGGACGAGGTCTCGAACGGATTTCCGCCGACCAGCAGCGAATGAAAGCTGAAAGCCTGCCGCAGCTGATCGTCCTTGATGAACTGGCTGACCTTGGAATAGACGCTGCGGTGGCTCTCGAGCCGCATCAATTGCGGGGCGGCCTTGATCATCGAGAAGAAATTGAGGAAGGGGACTGTGCCCAGCTTCTCGTAGCCTTCGCGAAAAAGGTCCTCGGAATAGGCGAGAAACTTTCTGTAGCCTTCGACATCCTCAGGCGACTTCGCCGCGATCTGCCGGTCAATCTCGGCCTGGTCATTGGCATAGTCAAACCGATACCCGTCCTCCCAGCAGAGTTGGTAGAAAGGCGCGACCGGCAGAAGCGTGACATAGTCCGCCATGGTGCGGCCAGACAGCGTCCACAGCTGGTCGAGACAATCCGGGTCCGTAATGACGGTCGGCCCGGCATCGAAGGTGAAGCCGTCATCGGTATAGACATAGGCCCGCCCGCCGGGCTTGTCCCGCTTCTCGAATATGGTCGTCTCAATGCCGGCGCTCTGCAGCCGGATTGCCAGCGCAAGGCCGCCAAATCCGGCGCCGATGACTGCTGCGGTCTTTGAATTCGTCACGTCGTCTCCGAGGCTAGGAGGGGCTTTTCGCGAAGGCAGGCGAGCGCCCGGTGAACGGGCACAGGTGGCTTGCCGACAAGAATGCGGGCCATGTCGGCCGGTGTCGTCTGGCCGGCGTAGAACCGCTCGATAAGGGGTTGGCGCAGGCGGTAGAACCTTTGAAGCACCAGATGGCGCTTGTCCGGCTCTGCTGCGAGGAACAGCATCCGGTTGAGCAGCCGGTAAAAACGCTGGCCGCGGTGCCGCCGAAGCGCATGCTCCCTGATCTTTACGGCAAGGGCCGGACTACTGATCGGCCAGGCTTCCGCAATGAGATTGGCCACGCGGACGGCCTCGGGCAGGCTGTAGCCGGTGGTAGGATGAAACAGCGCCGCACGCATCCCGGCCTGCGGCACGTCAGGCGGAGCCTCCGACCAGAATTTCTGCGCGTCATGAGCGAGCGAAATGGGCAGGACTCCATGCTCTCGCCGGACGACTTCAGCGACGGACCAACCCTGCTGCCGGGCATATTCGCGTATAGCCAGTTCGAGTTCGCCCTTATCGAGTGCCTCGCCATCGGCATAGCGCGTGTCCTCGATCAGAACGCGGGTCGGTGAAAACGGCAGTGAATAAACGAAGCGATAGCCGTCCAGCTGATCGACCGAGGCATCCATGATGACGGGATCGACGAGGCCGTGAGGCTCGGCTGTTTCGATCTCCAGGCCGACGAATTTCTGATAGCCGAGAACGAGAGCGGCGCTCTTCCGGTAGCCGCGCGCATCGATGACGCAATCGCCCGAAAGCCTTTCACCGTCGGCCAGCGTCGCTCCACCAGAATCCACCGCCTCGACAACAGCGCCGGTGCGGATGGACACATTGGGTAGCCTCTCCATCCCCTCTTGGGCCGAACGGGAAGTCAGGGTCGCATAGCCGGAGGTCAGATGCCGGGTAAAGGCGGGAAAGCGCACCGACTGGCCGGCCCAGCGATGGGCAATGAGCGGTTCGATCCAAGGGAGGTCAGTGCCGACATCGGCGATGTGGAAGGACCAGGTGTGTTCGCCAAAAGGCGCGCTGGCCGCTTCAAGGATAATAATCTCAAGATCGGGCGTCGGGCTCAGCCGCTGCGCGATCAGGGCAGCGGCAAGTCCGCCGCCGGCCACCAAAAGCCTTTTGCCACCGCGCCCCGAACCCGCCAACGATAGTCCTCCGCCTGCCGCATAACGATCATCGCGTCGCGACCATACCATGCAAGTGCAATAGTCTACGCATGGCAAGGCGTTTTGGATCACGCGGCGACCGAACTCGGCCATGGATGGAAAAAGGGGCGCGAGCCTTCGCCCGCAGCCCTTTTCAGAACCCTGGTTGAAAGGGCCTCAGCCTTCGTTGGCCATGGTCTTCTTGAACTGCTCAAGGTGCTTGGACTGCGCGTCGATCATCTTCTCGCGGTACTGGCCATAGATAATGTCCGTGTCGTGCAGCGTGACGCCCGGAATGGTCGGCGAGGCAAAGACCGGCAGCTCGATGCCCTTTTCCGCCAGCTTCTGCGCCGTGCGCGAGACCAGCTCGTGCATCATGATCATGGCCAGAACCGTCGACGAGCCCGAAACCGGGCGGCTCCAGCCTTCGATGGCAACGATCGCGTCCTCCACCGGCGCGCCGGTATCGATGACGATATCGGAAGCATGCGGCAGGCGCTTGCCCGAGGAATGGGTGGCGGGCTTGCTGGCGTTGGACTTGGCGGTGATCGCGATCACCGTCAGCCCACGTTCCTTGGCATAGAGCGCGGTGTCGATGCCCGAGGCATTGCTGCCTGAGTGGCCGAAGATGACAATCGTGTCGCCCGGATTGAGCGGCTGGTGGTCGAGGAACTTCTCAGCGTACTTTTCCGTGCGCTCGAGCCAGAGCAGCTCACGCACGCCACCGGCGCCCAGAATGTTGTGCCACATGACGCGCGGGTCAGTCAGCGGGTTGAACCCGAGATAGGAGCCATAGCGCGGATAGGTTTCCTGCACGGGCAGCACCGAGTGGCCCGAGCCGTAAAGATGCACGAGGCCACCATTGGCGAGCGTCTCGCTCATCGCCTTGGAGGCGGCTTCGAATGCGGCTTCGTTTTCGCCGGCAGCCTTTTCGGCAATGGCCGCGAGCTTGCTGATGAACATGGTCGACATGAGGGGTCTGCCTTTCAGACTAAACGTAAAGGGTGGATCGGATTTCGTAGCGGTCGGCGCGCATGGTCGAGACCGCGAATTCAAAGGGGCTGCGCGCGTCGAAAGTGATGCGCTCAACTTCAAAGGCCGGCGTGCCGGCCGGCAGCTCGAGGTCATGCGCATCGCCTTTGGCCACCGCGCCAACGCGATAGACCTCCTTGGCCCGGACCGGCACGATGCCGGCATTGTCCTTGAGCCAGCGATAAAGCGAGGTGACGTCCGATGCTGCCTCGAACAGCCCCGGCACACGACTGGCCGGAAGATGGGTGGTCTGGATGCCGATGGGCTGTCCATTGCCCAGCCGAAGGCGCCGCAACTGGACCACGTCTTCTCCCTCGGCGATCTCCAGCGCCTCAGCTGTCGCGCCTCGCGCAGGAATGATCTGCGCGGCCAGAAGACGCGTGCCCGGGGAAAGGGCGAGCGTCTGCATTTCGTCGGTAAAGCTTGTGAGCCCGCGCACACCGGCCACCATGGTGGCGGACCGCACGAAGGTGCCGCGACCATGCTCCCGCCGCAACATGCCCGCTTCCTCAAGATTGCGCAGGGCATGGCGGAGCGTGATCCGGGAAATGCCCAGCATTTCGCAGAGCTTGTCCTCATTGGGGATCTGTGTGCCCGGCGCCCATTCGCCCCGGTCAATAAGAAAACGCAGCGCCATTTCCGCCTGGTGCCACAGCGGCTCGGGGCGACGTCGGTCCGGACGCACCAGACCCGCAGGGTGGTCGGTCATGATGTCCTCCTCCAATTGGGCCCCGACGCGCCGGCAAAAGCTGCCCCAATCAGGCCAGCCTGCGAGCGATATCTTGCGGGTTTGATCGGGACGCCGCGCAGATGCGGTGGCAGGCGGCGATCGATGGCCGGTCGCAGCAGCGGCTCGAGGATGTCGCAAGCCTCGGCAACGCCCCCGGCAATGATGATCAGGGCGGGATCGAGCAAGGCCACCGCCGCCGCCGTCGCGGTCCCCAGCGCCTCAACCGGTGCATGGAGTGCAGACAGTGCCTTGGGATCGCCACTCCGCGCTGCCGCCATCAGGGCATGGCCGTTCTCAAAGCCAATTGAATGAGCGATCTGGTCATAGGCGCGGCCGGCGGCCTGGCGCTCGAGCCAACCGCTGACATCTTCTCCTGCATCCGAGATATCGGCAGTCGCCCAACCATAGGAACAGGCGCCACCGCCCTGCCCCGCAATGATCATACCTGATGCAAGAACGGCGGACCCGATGCCGGTGCCGATGGCCAAAAGCAGCGCATCGCTCTGCCCCTCAGCCACGCCAGCGTGCACCTCTGCCAGAAGGCTCAGCTGGGCATCATTGCCCAGGCCGATCGATACGCCCGGAAATTCTGCGGCAAGGTCCAGACCGTCAAGGAAAGGCAAATTCGGCACCCAGCGGCACACTGTGCCCTGAGCGAGCCCGGGAATGCCAAGCCCCAATGCCTTTGCCCCATGCGCTTCCAACTGGACGCGAATACAATTGAGAAAATCCGCGCGGTCCGAAGGCGCCGGTCGATCTTCAACGAGCGCGACCTCTGCCGGATTGGCACTGTCGGCCAGCCCGATACGGCAGCGCGTGCCCCCGAGATCAATGGCAAGGATCGGGCTCATCCCTTCACCCCCGTGGCAACGATCGAGTCGACGAAAAAGCGCTGGAGGAAGACGAAGAGCACCACAGGCGGCAGCACCGCCAAGGTCGCACCGGCCATGACCAGCCCGGTATTCATCGCGCCGCGATTATAGCTGAGCAGACGCGAGAGCGAGATGACGATCGGGTATTGGTCGGTATTGCCCTGCAGCACCGTCAGCGGCCAGAGATAGCTGTTCCAGTGATAGACGAAGGCAAACAGCGTCAGCGCGGCGATCGCCGGCAGAACGGCGGGCGCGACGATCTTGAAGAGGATGGTCAGCTCCGAAGCGCCATCGACCCGCGCCGCATCGATCAGATCATTGGGCACGCCCTTGATATATTGGCGCATGAGGAAAATACCGAAGGCATTGGCCAGATTGGGCACCACCACGCCGAGCAGATTGGCATTGAGGCCGAGATAGCCCGTCATCCGGTAGAGCGGGATGAGGGTAACGATGGGCGGCAGGAACATGGTGGCGATCAGCGCTGCGAACAGCCAGTCGCGCCCGGGAAAATTGTATTTGGCAAAGGCGTATCCGGCCATCAGGCTGGTCACGACGATGGCAGTCGTCGTCGCCAGCGCGATGAACGCGGAATTGACGAAGGACCGGTCAAGATTGACCACCTCGGCCACTTCCCAATAGGCGTCGAAATTAGGCGATCCTGGGATCCACACGGGCGGCACCTGCATGCTCTCAGCCGGTGTCTTGAGACTGGAGAGCACCATCCACACCAGCGGGAAGGCAGCCGCCACCGCGATGGCAAGGATTGCCAGCGACAGCAGCGCGGACTTCCACGTGGCAGGATAGCGAAGATAGGGACGCATAGTGCTGCTCATCGCTGTTCCTCACGATCGCGGAAGGCGGCAAAGAGCAAGACGATGACCACGATCAGCGACAACATCAGCGTCACCGCCATGGCCGAGCCAAGGCCGCCCTGCGCGCGTTCAATGCCGACGCGGCGAATATGATAGGTCATGACATTGGTGGAATTGACCGGCCCACCCTGGGTGATCAGTGCCACCGGCTCGAACACCTGCACCGCGTTGATGACGGCAATGACTGCGGAAAACAGAAGCGTATTGCGCAAAAGCGGCAGGGTGATTTTCCAGAACTGCATCCAGGGAGAGGCGCCATCCACCCGCGCCGCTTCGTAAAGCGTCGTCGGGATTTGCGTCAGGCCCGCCACCGCCAGCACCGTGAAATAGCCCACCTGCTGCCAGACATTAAGAAGGACGATGGAGACGAGGGCCGTATTGGGCGAGGAAAGCCAGGTCTGCGGCGGGATGCCGATCCAGCCCAGCACTTGGTTGAACGGTCCTTCGGTTGGCGAATAGAGCTTGGACCACACCAGCGCCACCGCGATCATCGGCACCATATAGGTCGAGAACAGAACGGTGCGCAGCACGATGCCGCCGGGCGCAAAGGTCTGGTGCACCATCAGACCCAGCACGACCGAAAGCGGCAGGATCAGCGCAACCGACAGGCCGGTATAAATAGCCGTATTGAAAAAGGCCGCGCGGAAATCGCGCCCAATGGAGGTCGGGCCGAACAGATCGAAAAAATTGGCCAGCCCGACAAACTGGGCGGTTTCAAACCCGGTCTGGGTCGACCATTGGGTAAAGCTCAGCGCGATGGTCAGGGCCATCGGCACAAAGACAAAGATCGCTATGAGCCCCGTGGCAGGCGCGAGCATGCCGATAACGGAGCGGGGATTGCGGCCAATCATCCGGGAAACTGCCTGGGAAAGCGGCAGGCGAGATGAAAATCCCGCCTGCCGGAAGAAGACGCTTACTGCGCGTTGCGCTCAAGGATTTCGGTCGCGTCAGCCTGGGCATTGGCCTGGGCATCGGCGGCGGAAACCTGGCCGAACTGCAGCGCTTCAAGCGTCTGCTGAAGCGATTCAGAGAACTCCTGACCGCCGAGCACAACCGGGAACGGTTTGGCGTCGGCCAGGGTCTTTGTGTAGCCTTCGAGGAATGGCTCGTTGAGGCGATCGGCAAAGGCTTCACCATCCGAGGTGCGGGACGGCAGGATACCCATCGCCATCAGGATTTCGCCCATGGCAGAGGCGCCGTTCTCGCCCGAATCCGGACCATTGAGCCAGGAGAGGAACTTCCAGGCTGCTTCCTGCTCTTCGGCGGATGCCTGGGCGTTGACCACGGTCATCCACGAGTAGGAGATCGAGCGGGCCTTGTCGCCCGATGGCCCCACCGGGATCGGCGCGGTCGCAACGTCGGCGAATGCATCGCCCATGCCGCCGCGCAGGGCGGATTCCCACCAGTTCGCCATGATGATCATGCCGGTCTTGCCCGAGACGAAATTGTCGAGGAAGGGACCGGTGGTGTTGGCGTCGGCCGTGGCCATGGCCGGGTCGGCATAGCCGGAGGTGACCAGCTTCTCGTAGAGCTCGAAAGTTTCCTTGGCAGCCTGGCTGTCCAGCATCGGCTTGCCGTCGACGATCAGATCCCCGCCATTGGACACCAGAAGCGATGCGAACGGATGCAGCACGCCTGCCGCCCAGGAATTTATCAGGCCAAAGCCCTGCTGGCCCTTGGACTTGTCGGTCAGTTTCTCGGCGGCAGCGAGGAATTCGTCCCAGGTCTTGGGCGGCTCGGTGATGCCGGCTTCCTCGAAGAGGCGCTTGTTGTAGTTCAGCGCATAAACGTCGATTTCGTTCGGGATGCCATAGAGCGAGCCACCGACCGATGCAGCCGAGACTACGCCCTCGGGCCAATTCGCGCTCGTGTCGCCGGCGATGTCGTCAGAGGCCGCGCTGACAAGGCCGTCCTTGACCAGGTCCGGCAGCCAGGCGTCGTAAATCCCGGCGATCGTCGCGCCACCGGCCCCGCCCCCGGAGGTGCGCAGTGTGGTCAGCAGGTCCCCAAAAGGCACAGCGCGAACCGTGATGGTGTCACCCGGGTTCGCGGCCTCATATTTGTCGATAGCGGCATCCAGCTGCGCAACCGTATCCGGTCCCCAATGCGTCAGAAATGAAATCTCCGCTGCCTGGCTTGGTGCGGTTCCTGCCATCAGCAGCCCGCCAAAAAGTGCCAGGCTCAAGCCCTTGCTTGCGTGCATGTCGTTCTCCCATCCTCCTGTGCGGCTTCTCCAAACCGCAACACGTATTAGAGTTATGACGTTATAACGACTTGAGCAAGAGGTGTTCTATTGGGACGATGAAATCCTGAAGCCCGCGGAATTTTACGCTGAAACCAAGGCTACCTCCCCATTCGCCGACCCAGGAGAGTGCCGGGAACATCCTCTCCGCCTCATGCATTGGCCAAGCACGATCCCATTGGAGGCCAAGATGACTGACCGCTTCACCATGCAGGACCCGCGCTATCAATATCCCGCACCGCCCTTTCCGCGCCAGGAGCAGGAGCGCCCCGGGCTTGTGAGCAAGATGACGCCCGCGCCCGACCATGGAGAGGAAAGCTATGCCGGTTTCGGACGGCTTCTTGGGCGCAAGGCCCTGATCACGGGTGGCGATTCCGGGATCGGACGTGCGGCGGCAATTGCCTATGCGCGGGAGGGTGCTGACGTCGCCATCAACTTTCTGCCGGAGGAAGCCGAGGATGCCGATGAGGTGATCGGATATATCGAGCAGGCTGGTGTGAAGGGCGTGGCGCTGCCAGGAGACATCTCCGAAGAGAAAGCCTGCAATTCGATCATCGAGAAGGCGGTCAAGGCGCTGGGCGGGCTCGATATTCTGGTCATCAACGCGGCGCGCCAGCAGGCCCGCAAGTCCGTCGAGGACGTGACCAGCGACGATTTCGACAAGACCATGAAGACCAATCTTTATGCCCTGCACTGGCTGACGCGCGCTGCACTGCCGCATCTGCCGCCCGGCGCCTCGATCATCGCCACCACTTCGGTTCAGGCCTATGATCCCTCGGCCCATCTTCTGGACTACGCCACCACAAAGGCCGGCATTGCCGCCTACGCCAAGGCGCTGGCCGAGCAGCTGATCGAAAAAGGCATACGCGTCAATGCGGTAGCCCCCGGTCCGTTCTGGACAGTTCTTCAGCCCAGTGGCGGCCAATTCCCCGAAAAGGTCGAGAAATTCGGCGAGAACAGTGCCTTCGGCCGACCGGGCCAGCCGGTCGAGATCGCCCCGATCTATGTCCTCCTCGCCAGCCAGGAAGGCAGTTTCATCACCGGCGAAGTCTTCGGTGTCACCGGCGGCAAGGCCATTGCCTGATCAGCGCAGGCGCTGGCCCTCGGCGTCGAAGACCAGGAGGTCGGAAACCGCAAATTCGGCCTCCAGCCGGTCCTGCGGCGCGGACCTTGTCTTGCCGCGTTGCTCGACGAGGATGGTTTGACCATCGGGCAGTCGGCCGTGGACGACGGAGGTTCCGCCAAGGTTTTCAACCACTTCCACGGCGACTGCCAGTCTTGCCGTCTCCCCGTCGCCGCCCTCGAACTGCTCGGGCCGCAGCCCCAGAGTGACAGGGCCGGCGGGGAGCGTCCCGGCCAGTTTCGGGGTCAGGGTGAGATTGCCGATGCTGATGGTGCGGCCATCGCTGACGGCATTGATGAGGTTCATTCGCGGTGAGCCGATAAAACCGGCGACGAAGACATTGTCGGGATCTGCGTAGAGTTGGGCGGGGGTGCCGACCTGCTCGATCCGCCCGGCGCGCAGCACCACGATGCGGTCGGCCAGGGTCATGGCCTCGACCTGATCATGGGTGACATAGATCATCGTCGCGCCAAGGTCTTGATGGAGCTTGGTAATTTCGACGCGCATGGCAACGCGCAGTTCTGCATCGAGGTTCGACAGCGGCTCGTCGAAGAGGAAGGCCTTGGGCTGGCGGACGATGGCGCGGCCAATGGCAACGCGCTGCCGCTGGCCACCGGAGAGCTGGCTCGGCTTGCGCTTCATCAGCGGCTCGAGCTGCAGGATCGCCGCCGCTTCCTTCACCCGCCTCTCGGTCTCGGCCTTGGAGGTGCCGGTCATGCGCAGCCCGAAGCTCATATTCCCCGCAACGCTCATATGGGGATAAAGGGCATAAGACTGAAAAACCATGGAGAGCCCGCGCCTTGCGGGCTCAACCTCGTTGACCACTTCGCCGTCGATGAGGACTTCCCCTGCGGTAATATCCTCAAGCCCGGCGATCATGCGCAGCAGAGTGGACTTACCGCACCCCGAGGGACCAACAAAGACGACGAACTCACCCTTTTCGACGCTGAGGTCGACGCCGTGGATGACGTCTGTGGCACCGAATGACTTGCGGACCTGCCGCAGCTCGATTGCACTCATTGGCGCACTCCCTGCCACCAGGCTTGGATCTGTTCGCGTGTCACCTCCGGAGCCTCACTGGCTGGACCATTGAGATATTTAGCCAGTGCCTCGCGGAAGGTGCGGGCGACTGACCGTTCCGCCAGATTATGCTCGAGGTCGAAACCGGTGAGGATAAGCCTGCCCTGCCCCAGACGGAGTTCGGCGCACAGAACAAGGTCGCGATTGCTGTTCCAGTCATCAACGACGCGCACAATCGCCTTGTTTTCCAGGCCCTTCACATCGAGCGCCCGCCGCTGATGGGTGAGCTCCCACCAATGCCAATCCGAATGGCTGGCGGTGGGGAAAGCCGTGAACATGGGATGCGCGGCGTCGATGAGAAGACCCAGCGTGTGTGGCGCTTGCCCATCGGTCCAAAGCGTATTCCAGAAGGCAGCAGTGTGGCCCAAAATGCTGTTGGGCCTGAGAGATTCCGGGGGCGGTGACAGCACCAGGGTCTCGCCGGCGGCGACGCGGTCCAAGGCTGCATCGTCGAGGACCGACACGATGGGCAGTTCTGCCGGTTCAGCGGCAGCTGGCATGACCCAAAATCCCCAGCGATTGCGATATGCTGTGCCATCAAGGGCCAGGACCAGTTCATATCGCGCGGCGGGCGGAAGGTCTGTCGTATCGATAGAAATCTCGCCGATGTCATGCAGTTGTCCGGTCGCGAGAGGGCCGGCCGAGAGGACGCCACTGCGGACGACTTCCCCTGCCCCGTCGAGCAGCGACCAGGAAAGTTTCGCATTTTCAACATCGTGGCTGGCGAACTGGGCGAGTTGGGCCAGGCGCTTGAAGCGCTCCCCTTGCGTCAGCACAAATCCGTCGGCGCGCAGCAGCGGGACGATGGGCGCGCAGAATTCGCGGAACTGGGATGGCGTGACATAGGGCTTTTCATCCCAGAAGGCGTCGACCACACCGACAAGGGCAGTGCCCTGCCCGGAAAAATCCTGGAGGCCAAGCAGTTGCACGCCCGCCATGTCTCGGGTCCGGAGCGCGGCTTCCATCTCTTCCTTGTAGAGCTGGGTTTGCAGCGTGCCGCTGGCCATCAGATAGTCATGGGCGAGATGACCGAGCCCCTTGTCGTCCAGATCCTCCTTGATCATCAGGAAGTTACGCGCTTCGAGGACGCCAGCATATTTCGAGATTTCCTCGAGATTTGGGAAGACGCACCACTGGCCGATTTCGTGGCTGACCAGCGCCATCGGCACAGAGGCCACCCAGTCGGACCAGTCGGTTCTGGTCTCCAGAGCGCGGGCGTTGAGCCGCCCATCGAGCCCCTCCCCCCAGCGCTGATTGCGGGGTTCGGGCTTGGACACATAGTCGGCGCGCTGGGTCGTCGGCCAGCCGGAGCCGCCCGTATAAAGCCTTCTGTTGTCAGCCTTTTTCCACTTGTCGATGAAGCGTTCGAGGAAAGCGTGGAGGCCCCGCCCATTCACCTCATTGCCCACGCAGAGCATGACAAAGCTGGGGTGGTTGCCATAGTCCCGGATGATCCGCTCGGCCTCGGCATGGATATAGCGATCGAGCGCCGGATCGGCGCCGAGGACGGGCCAGACCGGGGTTTCGACGTGGAGCAGCATGCCGAGCCGATCGGCGACTTCGAAGGCGGCTTTGGGCGGGCACCAGGAGTGGTAGCGGATGTGGTTGAGGCCGTAAGCCTTTGCGGTGGCGAAGACTTTTTCCCAGCCGGCGTGGTCGGTAGGCGGATAGCCGGTGAGTGGGAAGATGGCGCATTCGAGCGTGCCGCGCAGGAAGACAGTGCGCCCATTGAGCTTGAGATGGCGGCCGTCGCGGGTAAAATTCCGAATGCCGAAAGTGGTTTCACGGCGATCCTGAGCAATTCCATCGCGCCGCCATTCGACGGTCAGGCGATGGGTAACGGGATCGAATTCATCCCAGAATGCGGCGTCCTCAGGCAGCGCTATATGCTGCTCAAACGTCGTGAAAGCGCTATCTATTGTTACCAGACTGCTAACGTTGAGAGGCTCATTCCGGCCGGAAATGTGAAAGCTAAACACCAGCTCGTCCTGGTGCTTTCCGGCCCAGAAAGTGGGGAAACGAATGTCGGGGTCGAAGGCATCGAGCTCCACCTTGATTGTAACATCGCGGCTAAGAGCGTGGACATCGACGCGGGCGATGGAGGCGCGGGCGGCTTCGATGCGGAGATAACCGACAACGCCGTTCCAATTGGTCTGGGTGTGCTCGGTCTTGGAATGGGCGACGTCGCCCATGAGGGCGTGATCCCGGATGATCGCCTCGCCCACCGCCTCGAAGCGGGCATTGTCGATCATCATGACGATCTTGTGCGGCCCCGGCGTGAGTTGGCCGACGAGCATGCGGACGGCCGTGGACAGGCTTTCGTCGCGCCCGAGCTTATAGCCATCAACCCAGATGTTGACCTCGCCATGCGGGCGCTCAAGGGCGATGTGGAAATAATGGTCGTCCAGCCCCTCGGGGATTTCGATGGTTTTGGCGTACCAGGCCTTGCCAACATAGGGGTGGCGGCGGCTGAGATGGGCCATGGTGCGATTGGTCGAGAGCGGGGTTTTCTGCGCCGCGTCGATGCTGCCGGGCAGCTGGATGGTGTCGGAGAGATCGGCCTTGAACCATTGCTCGGCCTCCCCTCGGCTGTCGGGGTCAAGCGCAAAGGCCCATTCGCCTTCGAGGGAGATAGAGGTGAGCATGAGTGCCTTCTTCTTGTAGTCGGTGTCTAACTGCCAGAGGAACCCCCACCCAACCTCCCCCTGAGAAGGGGGAGGAGTCGTTCAGTGGCTCCCCGAGTTGGGAGGAGCACTTTTGGTGGGCGAGATGGTTTCGCAAACGCGATAAGTCCCTCCCCCTGGGAAGGGGGAGGTTAGGTGGGGGTCGACGCCCCTACATCTGTGCTTCGACTTCGGCCTTCACGGCGGCGAGGGCTTCCTCGACGCTCTGGACGCCGCGGGCGACGTTGTTGATGGCCGTGCCCATTGCCGTTGCGGCGACGGGGTCGAGGGCGTTGAGGGTGAACGGGACCATCTCGGCCTGGATCGGGGCAAAGACCTCGTTGACGTTCTGGCCGCCATAATAGGGATCTTCGAAATTGATCCACTCCGACTGCGTGGCCGGGGTGTAGGCGGGGAAGAGATCGTCGTTCTGGTATTGCTGCTTGAGGCTCTCGTCATTGGTGACGACCCAATGGATGAAGGCCCAGGCGGCTTCCTTGTTCTGGCTGCCTTCCAGAATGCCGATATAGTCGCCACCCGAGTTGAAGGAGCGATTGCCATCGACGCCCGGTACCTGGGTGATGGCCCATTGGCCTTCCTGATCGGTGGCATAGGCGCGCTTCAAGAGGCCCCCGAACCAGTTGCCGTAGAGAGCAGTCGCGAGCTGGCCGCGCTGGAAGGCGCCCTGCCATTCCGGGCTCCAGGCGGTGAAGGGCGAGATCATGCCCGCGTCCGCGGCCTCCTTGACCTTTTCGAGGGCGGTCGTGAAGATCGGATCATCGATCTGGAATTCGCCCTCAGCGCTGAAATAGCTGACGCCCGCCTGAGCCATCATGGCGCGGACGATTTCCTCGCCATTGCCGATCACCCAGCGCTCATTGGGAATGACGAGCTTTTGCCCTTCGGTGATGAAGGCATCCCAATCGGCAAAGAGCGCGCCGACTTCGGCGGGATCGGTCGGCAGGCCGGCTTCGGCGAAAATGTCGGAGCGGTAGAACATGCCGCCCGGGCCGGTGTGCTTGGGGAGTGCGGAGATCTTGCCATCCGGCAGGGTGACATTGGCGACGGTGAAGCCAGCGAAATCATTGATGAACTCACCGGCATTGTAGGGCGCCTGCGAGAGATCGACCCATTGGGGCTTGTCGCGCAGGAGCGCCATCATGCCGATCTCGATCATGGCGACGTCGGTGCCGCCGCCGGCCAGCATGGCGCGCTGCACGGCATTGAGATAGGCGCTGTTGGCCTGCGGAATGCCCTGAACATTGACGGTAATGTTCGGATAGACCGCGTTGAACGAAGGCAAAAGCGCCTGGAAGGTGCGGTCGTTATTGGGCCAAGTCAGCACATTGATCGTGCCGGAAATGCTGGTATCCGGCGCGTCCTGGGCGATGGCAGGCAACGAGACGGTGCTGGCCAGCGCCAGGGCCGCAAGTCCTTTCAGAATGGTCTTCATGGTGCAAATCCTCCCTTTGCAGTGTCCTGCCGCTCCCCGCGGCAATTGGTTTATTTGACCGACCCGGCGGTCAGCCCGGCGATGAATTGGCGGCTCAGCAAGCCGAACAGAATGAAGACCGGCACAAGGCCCATGAGCGTCGCGAGCATCACCGCCGGCATGTCGGAATAATGAGTGGTCGAGAGCGTGGTGAGCGCCAGCGGCACGGTAAATTTGCTGCCGTCGCTGAGCACCACGAGCGGGATCTGAAAATCGTTCCAGGTGCTGATCAGCGTCCACACCGACAGCGCTGCAAGCCCGGGCCGGATGATCGGCAGGACCACGAAGAAGAAGGTGGAGAGCCCCTTGGCGCCGTCCATCTCGGAGGCTTCGTAGAGCTCCTTGGGAACGGTGGAGCCGATATAGGTGTACATCCAGACGACGCCGAAGCCCGAGGCCAGCGCAGGGATGATGAGGGGCCAATAGGTGTTGAGCCAGCCGAGGGCATTCATCTGCAGGAAGAACGGGATCAGCGCCAGCGACGGCGGAAAGAACAGCGTCGCGAAGGTGACGACGAGGATCATCTTGTGGCCGGGCGCGCGGGTGTAGCGGGCAAGGCCATAACCGGCGAGCGCACTGACCAGCACAAGGCCGATGGTTTTTGGCACCGCCACGATGAGGGAATTGAGGATCGGCCGGAAGGGCGGGAACACCGCTTCGATGTTCCTGTAGTTCTGGACGATATTGTCGCCGAACCACAGGGGCGGCGGGAACTGGAACACCTCGTTGAGGGTGCGCGTGGCGAAAACGGCCGTCCAGTAGAGCGGCAGGATGAAGAAGATGCTGAGCGCCAGCAGCACCAGGGTGATGACAAGTTTGAAGCGCTTTTCGCGATTGCGGAGCATCTGCATCATGCGCTCGCCCCGCGCAGGCGCTTGAGCCCGGCCTGATAGACAAGGGTGAGGATGACGACGGCGGCAAAGATGTACCAGGAGACGGCCGATCCCAGCCCGAAATTGAGGCGGGTGAAGGCGGTGGCGAAGAGGTACATGCCCAGCGTCGTCGCCGAGTTATTGGTGCCGCCCATGCCCTGGGTGAGGACATAAGGCTCGTCGAACATCTGGAGGCCACCCAAGGTCGCCGTGATGGTGGCAAAGGCGATGGCGGGGAGCAGCAGCGGCAGGGTGATGCGGGAGAAGATGGCCCAGCGCCCGACGCCATCCATGCGCGCGGCCTCATAGATATCGCGCGGAATGGACTGCAGAGCGGCCATGAAGATGATGATGTACCAGCCGGTCCAGCGCCAGATCACAAGGAGGACCACCAGCGGCTTGATCCAGGCTTCCGAACCCAGCCAGTCGAAATAGCTCGGCGTGCCGCTCATGGCGCCGGAGAGCAGATTGACGATGCCGCCATTGGCCGAAAAGAACATGCGCAGCACGATGGCCGCGATGGCCGGCGCCACCAGCAGCGGCAAGAGGAACACCATGCGGAAATAGCTTTTGCCGAAGGCAACGTAGTCGTTGACGAGGACGGCGATGACCAGCGCCAGCAGCACGGTCAGCACCGTGGACCAGAACCACATGAAAATTGTGTTGCCGATGGCCTTCTGGAACACGGGATCGCGCAGGGCGCGGGCATAGTTCTCGAACCCGACCCATTGCGGGTCGGAAAACCCATCCCAGCGATTGAAGCCGAGATAGAGCGAGAAGATCACCGGGAAGACCGAGAACACCAGGAAGACAACGAGGAAGGGCGCGACCGCCAGATAGAAGGCGTTGTCGCGGCGCATGCGGTGCAGAGTTTTGCCAGCGTGGCCCGATGCCATGCCAATCCTCCGGTTTCTGGCTTTAAATAATCTGATGTTTGACCCGCATGTCAAGAGGCGGTGGCCGAAGGGGCACGAACGCCAAGAGACACGCGTCCTACAACGCATGGCGAAGGAATAAAAGGCCAGCGCAGCCACCCCTTGACCCCATTAAAACCGTCACCTAGCATCTAATCATCTGATTTATAGGTGCCGTGTGAAGATCACAGCGATTTCGACCCGTGTGGTCAATGCGGAAATGCGCAATTGGGTGTTCGTCAAGGTTGAGACCGACGAACCCGGCCTGTTCGGCTGGGGCGAGGCGACGCTCGAATGGAAAACGCGCGCTGTCGTCGGGGCCATTGATGACCTGGCGCCCCTGCTGATCGGGCGCGACCCCCGCGACATCGAGCAGGCCTATAGGGCCATGACCAAGCAGAGCTTCTGGCGGCTCGGCGCGATTGGCATGAGCGCGGTGTCCGGCATCGAAGTGGCGCTCTGGGACATCATGGGCAAGCATTTCGGCGTGCCGGTCTGGCGGCTGCTGGGCGGCAAGGTGCGCGACAAGGTGGCGGTCTATACCCATCTCGGCATGGGCGACATGCGGGCGGTCTATGAGACGGACGAAATCGATCCGCTGGTCGAGCGCGCGCGCGCGGTGGTCGAGAGCGGCTACAAGGCGTTCAAGGCCGTCTTCGTGCCCTATACGCACTATCACGCCCCCCTGCCCCAGATCGACAAGGTTGCTCGCATGATGGAGGCGATGCGCGCCGCCGTGGGCGACGAGATCGAGATCATGGTTGATTTCCACGGTCGCCCGGCGTCAGCCGGCGCAGCGCTCGCCTATATCGAGGCGCTGGCACCGGCGCGGCCGATGTTTGTTGAGGAGCCTGTTCAGCCCGGCGACTTCCAGAGCCTGGCCAAGCTAGGGCGCCAGACCAAGGTGCCCCTGGCGACAGGCGAACGGCTGATCGACAGGAGTGAGTTCGACGCGCTCTTTGCCACTGGCGCCATCGACATCGTCCAGCCCGACATCTGCCATTGCGGCGGGCTGATGGAGGCCAAGAAGATCGCCGCCCGCGCCGAGGCACTGGGCATTGGTGTTGCCCCGCACAACCCGCTCGGGCCCATCGCCGGTGTGGCGGCGCTGCATTTTGCTGTTTCGACACCCAATCATGTCATCCAGGAGGAGATGGTGGGGGCCGTGCCCTGGTATTTTGAAGTGGTGCAGGGACCGATCCGCCGGGTTGACGGCTTCTGGCAAGTGCCCGAGGCACCGGGATTGGGAATTGTGGTTGACGAGGCGGAGTGCGCCAAGCATCCCTTTGCCCAGGAAGTGATGCATACGCAGAACGCCGTCATGCCAGACGGGACAATCGTGGATTGGTAAATCGATGCGCCTTGGGGGGAAAATCGCTGTCGTCACCGGAGCGGGACGCGGAATTGGGGCGGCGATAGCAGAGGCGTTTGTGCGCGAGGGCGCGCAGGTGATCATCGCCGAGCGCGACGAGGAAACCGGCGCGGCCACCGCGGCACGGCTGGGCGACAATGCCTTTTTCATTCCCACCGACGTCACTGACCAGTCCTCTGTCGACGCGGCCATCGCCGAAGTCCTTGCCCGAAATGGCGGCATCGACATTCTCGTCAACAATGCCGGCATCAATGTCTTTCACGAGCCGCTGGAGACCACCGACGCTGAATGGGCGCGCTGCATGGCGGTGGATCTCGAAGGCGTCTGGCGCATGTGCCGGGCGGCATTGCCCACGATGATCGACCAGCAGGCGGGCAGCATCGTCAATATCGCCTCCTCGCATTCATCGACCATCATCCCCGGCACCTTCCCCTATCCCGTCGCCAAGCATGGGCTGCTGGGGCTGACGCGGTCGCTGGGGATCGAATATGCGGCGCAGGGCATCCGCGTGAACGCGATTGCGCCAGGCTATATCGAGACCGAGCTTGCCATAGAATACTGGAAAGGCTTTGTCGATCCGGCGGCCGAGCGGCAGCGCACCTATGACCTTCACCCGCCCAAGCGGATCGGCAGTCCCGAGGAAGTGGCGATGACGGCAGTGTTTCTCGCCAGCGACGAGGCGCCGTTCATCAATGCGACATCGATCGCCATCGATGGTGGGCGTTCGGTGCTCTATCATGACTAGGGCGGTCCCGGCGCGACCGCCAACGCCCTAGCGCCCCAGGAAAGGATCGCGTGCCGTGACTTTGGCCGCTACGACCAAGCCACTCCTCAAGCCGCGCGTGCATCGCCACGTGGTCAAGACGCTGGCCCAGCGCATTCTGGACAATGAGTTTCCGCCCGGCAGCGTGCTCCCGTCCGAACCGGAACTGTGCGAGACGTTCAGCGTCAGCCGCAGCGCGGTGCGCGAGGCGGTGAAGGTGCTCGACAGCAAGGGCATGGTGACGACGCGGCCGCGCATCGGCACGGTGGTGCGGGCCCGCGAAGAGTGGAATTTGCTCGATCCGGACGTGCTGGCCTGGTCGATGGAACTGCATCCGAGCGCCGAGCTGGTGCTCAGCCTCATCGAGGCGCGGCAGGTGATCGAACCGGCCGCCGCTCGTTTTGCCGCGCTCAGGGCTACCGCCACTGACATCGCGCCGCTCGAGGATGCTTTTGCGCGCATGAGCCGACATAAGGCCAGCCAGGATTTCGAGGCGTTCAACAAGGCCGATATCGACTTCCACACCGCCCTCTTGCGGGCCAGCGGCAATATCGTCTTCCAGCAATTGTCCAACACCATCGGGGCGGCGCTGGCCTATTCGTTCCGCCTGACCATTGCCCGCGCCCGCGAACCCGGCGCCTCGCTTGCCAATCACGGCGAGGTCATCGAACGCATTCGCCTGCGCGACAGCGAGGGGGCATTTGCCTCGATGGCGCGGCTCCTCAACATCGCCCTCGTGGACCTCGGCCTTTCGGGCGTGCCCGAGGACCGGCAGGGCTGATCCGCTAGAGGATCATGACCTCACCGTTCTCGACCAGCACTTCTGCGGCCGGGGCATGGCTGAGGAAGTTCCCCGGACTGGCGGAGGGACCATAGGCACCGGACTGGAGGACGGCGATGAGATCGCCGGCCTTGAGGGCGGGCAGGAGCGCGGATCGGGCCAGCGTATCGAGCGGCGTGCAGAGCGGGCCGACGATGGTGGCGGCCATTGAGGGGGCCTCATCCATGCGGGCCGGAGCGACGATGGGATAATCGCGCTTGATGATCTGCCCCAGATTGCCCGAGGCGGCCAGATGATGGTGCATTCCGCCATCGGTGATGACGAAGAGTGTGCCGCGCACGTCTTTCACCGCATTGACCTCAGCGACATAGATGCCGCCCGGCCCGGTGAGGAACCGTCCCGGTTCCACCACAATGCGCGCAGCGGCGAGGTTGCTATCGGCGGCAAGCAGTGCCGAGAGTTCCGGCAGACCTGCTTTGAAGGCTGCCAGATCGAGCGGGGTTTCACCGGCATAATAGGGAATGCCGAGACCGCCGCCGAGATCGATGGTTTCGAGCGGGCGGCCAAGTCGGGCGGCGATGTCGCCGGCAATGCGGATGCCGTGGCGCCACTGGTTGAGGAGCGCCTCCGCATCAAGGATCTGCGTGCCGCCATAGATATGAACGCCGACGAAATCGAGCTGTCGGCACTGCGCGAGTTGGGCGAAGACGGGATCGAGGTCTTCCTCGCAAAACCCGAATGCCGTGGGTTTTCCACCCATGCGCATAGCGCCGGCCTGCGCCTCGGCCATGGGATTGATGCGCAGCGAGATTTTCACCCGCAGTGAAAGGCCGGCGGCGATGGCTTCGATCCGCTCGATCTCTTCATGGCTCTCGACATGGATTTCGCCGATGCCATCGGCGATGACCTCTTCCAGCTCACGCCGACGCTTGCCCGGACCGGCGAAAAGGATGCGCTCCGGCGCAGCGCCCGCTGCTATGGCCGCGCGATATTCCCCGATCGAGGCGATTTCGATGCCCGCGCCCTCGGAAAGGAAAAGCGCGATTATCGCCTTGGCCGGATTGGCCTTCACTGAATAATGGATTTCGGCAAAGCCATCGAGAGCATCTGCGAGGGCGCGGTAGCTGGCGCGGAGGATCCCGCCGTCATAGAGGAAGGTCGGCCTGCCGACATGCTCGACGATTGAGCGAACGGCTACGCCGCCGACCATGAGATCGGAGCCATCGACTGCGAAGATCGAGCGGGCAACATCGGGACCATGCGCCGGCTTTGCCGTGTCAGACGCCGACATGTTCGCTCCGCTCCCGCACGAGGCCCTTGTAGTCCACCTTGCCATTGGGGGTCGTCGGCAATGCTTCGCAGAGCTCGACGGCGCGCGGCAGCATATAGCTCGCGAGCTTTTCAGAGAGGGCGCGCATCACCTCGGCTGTATCGACCCCATCGCCTGATGGAACCGCGACCGCGTGCACCTTTTCGCCCGCCAATGCATCGGGCAGGCCGATCACCGCCACCTGGCGGAAGCGACCGGTCGCCATCAAGGCTTCCTCGACTTCGGTCGGGCTGATGCGGTAGCCGGACGATTTTATCATTGCCCCATCGCGACCGACGAAGCTGAAGAAGCCCTCATCGTCCTCGACGACGATATCGCCGGAATAGCACACGATCTCACCGCCCTGTTCTGGGGGCAGGAAGGGATGAGGCCGCAGCACGCGTGCTGTTTCCTCCGGCCGGCGCCAATAGCCGAGGGAGACCGTGGGGCCGCGATGAACGAGAATACCCGGTTCGCCCGGACGAGCGCGGCGGCCGTCGGCTGTTACGGCAAAGATTTCGCATTCGGGGATGGCGCGACCAATGGAAGTGGGGCGCTTTTCGATGTCCTCGGGCGGCAGGAAAGTCGAGCGAAATGCCTCGGTGAGCCCGTACATGAGATAGATCTGGGTCTCGCCCAGGAGGCTGCGCAGGCTTGCCACCGTTTCGGCAGGCACCCGGCCGCCTGAATTGGTGATGTAGCGCAGACGCGGCAATTCGGTTTTGCGGAGGAGCGGCGACCCCTTGGTGAGGATGGCCCAGATCGTGGGCACGCCGGCGAGCGCGGTGATGGCTTCGTCGCGGAGCACTCGGACGATCTCATCGCCGAAGCGGAAGGTGAGGATGACGAGACCAGCCTTCTGTTCGACTGCGGTCAGCAACTGATTGAGCCCGTAGTCGAAACTGAACGGCAGCACGGAGAGAATGCGGTCCCTCGCGGTAATCCCGAGATAGGTCCGCACGATGTGCGTACCGGCCAGCAGATTGCGATGCGACAGCATCACGCCCTTGGGCAGGCCTGTGGAACCGGAAGTGTAGAGAATGGCGGCAAGATCTTCGCCAATGGCGACGTCGCGGGGGGCCGGCTCGCCTGCGCCCTGCCCCATATCCTCAACGTAGATCAGGTGAACATTTTCCAGCCCGTCGAGGGCCGGCTCGATGATCTCGGCGAGGCTTTTGCTGGAGATGACGACGGTCGCTTCGCAATCGGCGACGATATGGCGGACCTGCGGCGCTTTGAGCAGGGCATTGATCGGAACAAAGACGCCCTGGGCCATGCTGACGCCAAAGATCGCCCAGCACTCCTCAACCCCGCGCGGCAGGAAGATGACCGCCCGATCACCGCGCCCAAGCCCTGCCGCGACAAGCTCACCGGCGCAATTGCGGGCAGCCGCCACCAGATCAGCATAGGTCAGTCGCCGCTCGCCATGCACGATGGCTTCGGCGGCATTGCCGGCGGCACCATCAAGCAGGTGGTGAAGGAGATAGGGCGAAGCGCTCAACGGGTGTTCCGCCGGATGAAGGCGATGATGCTGCCGGGCGTTTCGAGATTGCTCGGGTCAAAGTCATCATCGGTGAGTTCGATGCCGAATTTCTCGCTGAGAAACATCATCAGCTCAAGGAAGCCGAGGGAATCGAGCGCCCCCGTCTCGATCAGCGGCGTATCGGCATCGCAGTCCGCAAGCGCCGGAAAGCGCTCGCGGAGGTAGCCATAGACAATTGATTCAATATCGTCCTCGACGAGCATGGTCACTGCACTCACAATAGTCCCCCGATTGGCCCTAGAGGCCCAAAAATGCCAGTTCTGAATAGGCCGCATCGATGCGGCCATCGTTCCATTCGCCCTTCACCTGCACCGGCGAGCCGCCGCCGAACCATCCGCTGGGAATGGGTTCGCCGCGATTGACGAAGAGACAGAGCAGGAACAGGCCCCGCAGCATCAGGAAGCGGGCAATCGCGCCCCTTGCCGCCTGGGCCACGCCCCTGTCCCGTGCATAGATCAGCCGGGCAAACGGCACGCCGCGGCGCGAGGTGCGCGTGAAGATCAGCGGGCTCGATCCCGCTTCGTCTTCAAGCACGGCGCAGATGCAATCGAGCTGAGCGTGAAATTCGAGCATCGTCCTGTCGGCGGGATCGAGCCGCGCCATGGAGCGTGCCGACACCGGAACGACGCGCGTACCCGGCCGGGTCGCGAACGCTGTCATCGGCAGGATGAGATAGGCCACGGTCTCGGTGATCGTCCGGAAACCCAGCAGCTTGTTGAGCTTGGCAGCCTCCTCGGAGGCGGTGAGATCTGTATAGGTGGTCGAGGGGTCCGACGTGGCACGCATCAGCATGCGCGGGGCCAGCCAGCGAAATTTCGGGCGCACATACCAGCTCGAAAGATTGACGATCTTCGGGCCATCGGCTGTCCGCCTTCCGATGGTCAGCAACACGCCGACGGGCTCGCCATCAACGTGCATGACATGGCCGGGAGACCCCAGGCCCCAGGCGTCCGAATACGCGAATACCGACTTGAGAGAACGCTCCCAGAATTCGCCCTGATGCTTGGGGAACCCTTCTCTCAGCAGTTCAGCGGCAACCGAGAGATTGCCTTGCCCGATGGGACTGAAATTAATAGATGCGCCGCCCATTGTCCTGCCACTATGCGAGGAAGACCACTTATGCTCTGCAAAGCACGTAATATTCCTACCCAATATTAGTACAATTTGCAGAAAGAACGCCGGAGATAGTTAAGCTACCAGTACAAGCCCAAGAAATCGGCGAAATCTCCCGGATGCATAGCGGGCCCGACGCCCCTTCCGCGACGACGCCAAGTTTTGTACGAGATGGGTCTGGGCGATTTGTCCCGCACCGATTTGGGGTCCCGCCGATGAGAAAGCCCGCACCGCCAAATTCGAGCTTCAGTGAAGAAGTGGTGGAACGCTTTGCCCGGGCCTGGGCCTCGATTGACGGGCGTCTCGAGGATTTCGATCGCGAGCGCAAGAAGGCCCTGCTCCCGCCGGAGGCGTGGGAGAGCGAGGAATGGACCGGGCACTATATTGGCTATATGGCCGAAGCGCGTGAGCTCCTCGAACGCGCGGGCTGCTATGTGTCGACGCGCCCGCCACCCCAATTCGTCGACGACGAAGCGGAGCAGCGGGTGGTCTCGGATAGTGATCTGGACCTAGATCTCGACTGAGATCGGTGCGTCGAGCCGGAAGAGAATGCCGTCTTCTTCGCTCTCGGCCTTCCACATGATCATGCCGAACTGGGCCGGCTGATCGAGCACGGTAAGTCCGGCATGCCAGACATCCTGGCCAATGCAGATGGCGTCTTCCGGACCCGCGAGGAACGCCTTGGCGCCGGAGAGATCGGGCGAGCCATCAGCGGCAGTGGGCGCAACCAGCACCAGCCAGCGACCAGCCTTCAGCGGCACAAAACTCTGCGTCGAGTGCGGATGACGCTCCAGCGCAGTGATGGAGATCGCGCCGGTGACAGGTTGCGGGCAAAGCACGGTGAAGGCATGGGCACCGGCGACGTCGTCCTTGTCCATCACTTCGGGGATGACGCGGGCCTTGCCGTCGTCCGAGCCCAGGAGGGTGACATAGGGGGCGATGGCGGCAGCAGTAAGCGGCTGGGCCTTGAGTGTGATCGACATGGGCGTTGACCTAGTTGAGCCGCTTGAAGCTGGCATGGCAGATGGGGCCGCGCAGCAGGCCCATCACATCGCGCCCGTTTTCGCACTCGGCAATGAGGGCAAAGACCGGATCGAGGGCGTCGAAATAGCCATCGACAATATCCGGCGTGTGGGCGGTGCAGGTGTAGACGCTGTTGGCAGCCAGATAGCCCTTATCGAGCATTTCCTGGCTGATCAATGTCTTGTACGCCGCTGCGTTGGGGCCGGCGAAATTGAAGCTGGTCAATGCCGGAAGGCCAGACGTGGTGAGCTTGAGACCGTGCTTTTCAGCCAGCGCCTTCCAGCGCGCGGTAATGTCGAGGCCGATGGCGGTGATGGTCTCCCACGGGCGGGTTTCCTCCATCACGGCAAGGGTCGCAACCCCTGCCGCCGAGCCGATGCGCTCGGTCCAGAAGGTGGAGCTGATAAAGCTCGACTGGGCCGCTTCCATGACCGCGCGACGGCCGATGATGGCGGTGACGGCATAGCCGTTGCCGAGCGCCTTGCCGAACACGGCCATGTCGGGATCGACGCCGAAATTCTTGTGCAGCCCGCCAAAGCTCTGGCGGAAACCGGAAGTGCATTCGTCAAAGATCAGCACGATGCCATTGGCCGTGGCTAGCTCGCGCACGCGCTCGAGATAGCCAGCGGGCGGATCGAAGTTTCGCGAGACTTCCATCATGATGACGCCGACCTGGCCGGTGGCGATCACCGCCTCGAGGGCCGGAATGTCATTGTAGGCAAAGGGATAGACGGTACCGCGCAGATTGCGGGGCACGCCATTGGGATCGAGCCCTGGCAGGAGGTGGCCCGCAAGGCTGTCGTCGGCGCCAAGATTGGAGGCGAGATACCAGTCGTGCCAGCCGTGATAGCCGCAGATGGCGACGCCATCGCGACCGGACGCGGCGCGGGCAATGCGGATGGCGATGGCATTGGCTTCGCCGCCGGTGCGGGCGAAGCGGGCCATGTCGGCCCAGGGGTGGAGCTCGATCAGCTTTTCGGCCAGCGCCACTTCCTCGGGGGCGTTGAGCGTCGACATATTGCCCTTGGCCACCACCTCGACCACGGCGGCATCGACGCGATCATTGCCATAGCCCAGTGTGTTGGCGCCGACGCCCATGATGGTCATGTCGATCAGCTCGCGGCCGTCGAGATCCCACACGTGGCACCCCTTGGACTTGCTGAAATAAGCCGGCCACTGATCGGGCAGGAACATTTCCGGGCGCTTGGACAACAGCATGTTGCCTCCCGGAATGATCTCCTTGGCCCTGCGCCACAAATCCTGTCCCTTACCCACGCCAATCCTCCTCAAAACGCTTGATTATAATGTTATCAGTGTAACATGATAGTTCAAGCCTAAAGGGAGGATATCATGGGTGATTTTGAGCCAAACGATCTGGATCGGCGCATTTGGGCCGAAGAGCTGGACGCCTTTGTTCCCGCCAAGGTGTTTGACGTGCACACCCATATTTATCGCTGGGCCTTCAACATCAATCCGGACAAGGAAACCGGCCCGTATGCAGCCAGCATCGGCAAGCACTTTCCGGAAGTGACCAAGGAACTGGCGGACGCGGTGGACGCCGCGATGATGCCGGGGCGCCAGATCGAGCGACTGGGGTTTCCGTTCCCGTTCGCCGGGAAATGCGATTTCGAAGCGTCCAATATCTACGTGGCCGCCGAGATGGAGAAGGCGCAAGACTCCGCCGCGCTGATGATGGTGCATCCGGGGATGAACGAGGGCGACATTCTCGAGACGCTCCGACGCACCGGCGCCATCGGCCTAAAGCCCTATCTGGTCTACGCCACCAATGGGGATCCGCCGGAAGCCTCGATCACCGACTTCCTGCCCGAGCATCAGATCGCGCTGGCCGACAGGCTGGGGCTGATCGTGATGATGCACATCTCCAAGCGCAAGGCGATTTCGGATCCGGACAATATCAGCGAGATCCGTCGATTGAGCGAGAAATACCCGCGCGTACGCTGGATCCTCGCCCATTGCGCCCGGTCCTATTCGTCCTGGGCCATCGAGAAGGCGGCGGCGAGCCTCAGGGGCCTGCCCAATGTCTGGTACGACACCTCCACCGTCTGCGAGTCCGATGCGCTCGACGCGCTCTATACCGGGGTGGGCGTCGACCGGGTGATGTATGGCAGCGACGACATGATCGGCCCGGTGCGCGGCAAATATATCGCCTTCGGCTACGCTTGGGCCTTCCTCTCGGACAGTAATCACAGCCTCAATCTCGGTCATTGCGATAGCCGCATGACCTATATCCGCTATGAGCAATTGCGGGCGATGAAGCGCGGGGCGCGGCAGCTGGGGCTGACAGAGCAGCAGCGCAATGCCCTTTTCCATGACACAGCGCGCGATCTGGTCGATGCCGCGCGCGCCGATGTGCGGGCCTATATGGGGTCATGATCTCCGGGATCATTTTATGGGCGATGGCGCGCAGCGTCGTCGCCGCATCCGGATCAATGGAGCGATAGGGTCCGCGCAGGCGCGTGCCCACATCGGCCCAGCCGCCAATGGCGGCGAGCAGTTTGTCGAGCGCGGCATTGGAATAGCCTTGCTCGGCAAAGGGCAGGATATGGCCCATGACGAAAGCCTTGATGCGCGTCTCGATATCGAGGGCGGCCTCAAGGTCGGTCTTCATCATCTCGGTCCAGCGCTGGGCTCCAATGGGCGAGAGACAGGCCACATTGGAAAAGGCACCAGCGGCGACGCCCTCGCGCATACCGGTCGCCAGATGATGGCCAGGAACGAACACGCCGAGATGGGACAAATGCTGGCGCGCTTCCTCGTACCACCCCTCCCCGCCCAGCGTCAGCTTGGTGGCGGTGACGGCGGTGCCGCGCGTCGCCTCGGCGATCTCGGCCGGGGTGAGCACGCGCTTGGCGTGGGGCGGATTGTAGAGAATGAGCGGGATGCCGGCCGCGGCCTCTGAAGCCTGCATGAGAAAATCACGGGCTTCGTCGACGCCGACCGGCCACCAGTCAGGCAGGATGACCTGCATGGCGAGGGGTTTGAGAGCGACCACACGGCGTACGCGGTCCAGCGACTGGCGGGCATCAGTGTGGCACGCGCCGATGATGAAGGGCTGGCCGGCGGCGGTGCAGCGGTTGGCCAGCATCTCCTGGATGCGGTCGAACTCGGCTTCGCTCTGGGTGTAAAATTCCGAGGCGGTACCGTTGGAATAGATGCCGTCGACCCCGGCGGCGACGAGCACATCCATCGCGTCCCAGAGCCGGGCAAAGTCGATGCTGTCGTCGCTGTTGATCGGCAACAGCAGGGACGCCCAATTGCCCGAAATCCGGGTGCTGGTGGCGGTCATTGTGTTACCCCTTCCCAGCTTTCGGCCCAGTCGCTCGGCCAGTGAAGTCCGGCAATATCTGTTTCGGGATGCCAGAGATCGGTCGGCGCTTCGCACAGCCGCAGACTGTTGGGACGATCGAGATGCGGCGGCAGGATGCGGCACTCGCCTTTTGGCCCGATCACGAGACTGCGGGGTGGCACGTCGCGCGTAACGACGGCCCCGGCCGCGACAAAACTGCGCTCGCCAATAGTGACACCGGGAAGGACAGTGACACCGCCGCCGATCATGACATCATCCTCGATGTCGCGCCGCGCGGCGTCGGCGGATCGTCGAGACGCCCGGGGAGGCGCTCATTGAGGAATTTCGTGCCCGGCCCGACAAAGATGTGGTCTCCGAACCAGGTGCGGGAGGGGATGTAGACATGGGACATTATTCGGACGCCCTGCCCCATGCGCACCAGCCCCTCGATGGTCGAGCCATTGCCGATGGCACAGAAATCACCCATCGCCACCTTGGCGCGGATCACCGTGTGGTGCCCGCTCTGAAAATGATCGCCAATGCGGACATCGCCATAGATGATCGTGCCCTTGCGCACGATGCCATGGCTGCCGATCGTGGCCGGGCCACACTCGGAGTGGTAGCGGAAGCCGATGGAAACGTCGGGCTCGATGATGGTGTTTTCGCCAATCTTGGCGTTATCAAATTTCACGGTGCGATCAACCAGCGGATGGCGTGCCGTGTCCGGCTGCGCTCGAATTTGAGGGTGTAAGGATTGCAGAGCCAGCGCTCGACCTCGCCATCGGTGCGGGCGACCAGCCAGCCGAAATCCCAGCCCTGGCTGGTGTAGCGCAGCGGCATGTCGGGGCGGACGCGGACGACCGGGTGCGTGCCGGTGAGGAAGAGCTTTTGCTCGGTGTAATAATAGCAGGAGCCGGCGTGCACGAAGACTTCGTGCGTAAGCGGCGCCGCGGGTGCGAGATCATCGCAGAGGCCGGAAATGGCGAGCTTGATCGGGCATCCCTGCTGAAAGGCGTCGATCAGGTCAGAGAGCGCACCTGAGACGGGATGGCCGGCGCTGTCATGGGCGTAAACCTCCTGCCAACGGTCGTTGACGAGGAAGGTGTAGCTCTCGAAGTCATAGATGAAATTGCTGCTCGGCGCGTTGGTGCCGGCGTCCCAGCTGTCGAACTGGTGATAGCGCGGCATGGCGCTGTGATCATCGAGCGGCGATGGGCCAAGTGTGGCTGAAGCGGGCTGGCCATCGAGGAATGGTCGCGCGATGGCCTGATGCCCATCCTGATTGTAGAGGAAGAACGACATGGACGGGCGGGGGCCGAAACCGGTGGGGATTTCGACCGGCATGCGCAGCGTCATGATTCCGGCAGACCAATGGTCGTCGAGCAGCAGCGTCTGGCGGAATTCGGCGACCTCGTCGACCAGCTCCGGATTGGGTGAACTGGGGTCGATATGTTCGTTGTGGCGGAAGGCAGTGCGGATGCGCAGATCGCCGCCGCGCCTGATGGCATCGGCGAGCGCCTTCGCGCTGCCGCTGCGGACCGAGCGGTCGCCATTGAGCGCCAGTGGAGTGATGATTGACAATGCGCGGCCCCTCTCCTCGCAACGCGGTCACCCCACCGCCGGACTTGCCGGCGATGGGGCAGATCGAGGCTAGATGACGTCGAGGAAATTGACGCCCGTGATCTTGCGCTCGGCCTTGAAGGCGCGGAATTCGGCCTTGAGCTGGTCTTCTTCGGCCTGGGTCATGAAATTGCCGAAGGGCTTGCGGCAATAGCCGGCGTCGGCACCCTGCCAGGTGACCATGCGCTTGAGGGCAGCCATGGCATTGCGGGGAAGAGTGAAGAAGATGATGGCATTGCCCACTTCCTGCAGCTCCTTGGCCTTGGCCATGTCGCCGGCCTTGACCGCCGCATAGAGCGCCAGGAAGATTTCGGGAATGGCATTGTAGAAGCTGCCGATGATGCCGTCGGCACCAAAATGCAGGCCCGACATCGCCATCTCGTCGGCACCCGAATAGAGCACGAAATCGGAACCGATCTCGGCCTTGATGCGCATGATGTCGTGGTGGGTGGTCGCGGTGTACTTGATGCCTTCAACGCCCGGTATCTCGGCCAGACGCTTGATCATGTCGAAGCCGAAGAGCCCGGCCAGCGGCACGTTGTAGGCGCACATCGGCAGGCCGGTCGAAGCGGTGATATCGGAGTAGTAGGAAAGGACCTGGTCCTGCGAAAAACCCCAGTAGAAGGGCGGCACGGCCGAGAGCGCATCAGCGCCGGCCTTTTCGGCGTGACGGGCAAGATCGGACGAGTGGTGCGTGCTGATGGCGCCGACATGGGCGATGACCGGCACCCGGCCCTTGGTCTCGTCGATGACGACTTCGAGCACGCGCTTGCGCTCTTCGGGCGACATCATGAAGGCTTCGCCGGTGCTGCCGGTGACATAAAGCCCATCGATGCCGCGGCCGATGAGGAAATCGACGACGGCGCGCATCCGCCCTTCGTCGAAGTTTTCGTTCTCATCGAACGGGGTCACCAGGGCCGGCAGCACGCCGGTGATTGAAGCAAGCTTGGACGCTGACAATTTTGGCTCCGAATTAAAAATCAGGCAGGAATGGCGACGGCTTCATCCGTCGCTTCCGGCAAGTCGATGAGATGGCAGGAGGCGTAGTGGTCGTGCCCGTCGACCGAGTAGCGCTTGAGCGGGGGAACGACTGTCTTGCAGACGTCCTTGGCGTAGCGGCAGCGCGGATGGAACGGGCAGCCCGAAGGCGGATTGACCGGGCTCGGGACGTCGCCCTGCAGCACGATGCGATCGGTCTTCTTGTCGAGATCGGCCACCGGGATCGCCGAGAGCAGCGCCTCGGTATAAGGGTGGAGATTATTGGCGAAGAGATCTTCGGAGCGGCACAGCTCCACCACGCGCCCCAGATACATCACGGCGACACGGTCGCAGATATATTCGGTGACGCTGAGATCGTGGGTGATGAAGATATAGGTGAGGTTGCGCTCAGCCTTGAGCTTCATCAGGAGCTGCAGCACCTGGGCCTGGATCGACACGTCGAGCGCCGAGACGGCCTCGTCGCAGACGATCAGTTCGGGCTCGATGCTGAGCGCCCGGGCAATGCCGATGCGTTGGCGCTGGCCGCCCGAAAATTCGTGCGGATAGCGGTCCATATATTCGCGGCGCATGTTCACCGCTTCGAGCAGGTCGCCGATGATCTTGCGGCGTTCCTCGCGCGACTTGATGCCGTATTTCTTCAGCGGATCTTCGAGCGAGCCGAAGATGGTGAAGGCCGGATTGAGCGAGGAATGCGGATCCTGAAAGACGATCTGCAGGCGCTTGCGGAACGGGGTCATCTGCTCGTTGTCGAGCTTGACCAGATCGGCCTGTTCACCCTGCGGAGAATTATAGACGATCTCGCCGTCGGTGGGCTTCACCAGCTGCAGGATGGCCTTGCCGAGCGTTGTCTTGCCACAGCCGCTTTCGCCGACGAGGCCGAGGACCTCACCGCGATAAACGTCGATATCGACGCCGTCGACGGCCTTCACATGGCCGACCGTGCGCTTGAAGACGCCTGCCTTGACCGGGAAATGCGCCTTCACCCCGCGCAGGCGGAGAATGACATCCTTGTCCTCATTCATGAGCGGACAGCTCCTTATAGCGCCAGCACATGACGCGATGGGTCGCGGTCATGTGGGTCTCTGGGGGCATTGCCTTGCACTGATCGACCGCGAAATCGCAGCGATCGGCAAACTGGCAGCCTTTTGGTCGATTGAGCGGATCGGGGGTCGAACCGCGAATGGCCTTGATGTCCTGGTTCTTGCCCTTGCCCAGCACGGGCACGGACGAGAGCAGCGCCTTGGTATAGGGGTGCGTCGGGTTGCGGAGGACTTCGTCCACCGTACCAGCCTCGACGATATTGCCCATGTACATCACGGCCACATCGTCAGCGAGTTCAGCCACTACACCCATGTCATGGGTGATGAGCATGATCCCCGTGCCGTGCTCGCTCTTGAGCTTGTCCATGAGCTCAAAGATCTGCGCCTGGATGGTCACGTCGAGCGCGGTCGTCGGCTCGTCGGCGATCAGCACCTTGGGGTTGCAGGCCATGGCCATGGCGATCATGGCGCGCTGGCGCATGCCGCCCGAATAGCGGTGCGGGAAGTCGTTCACCCGCTTTTCGGGAAGGGCGATACCCATCTCCCTGAGGAGGGAGATCGCCTTCTGATGGGCCGCCTGCCCGACCATCTTGAGATGGTAACGCAGGCTCTCCTTGATCTGGAAGCCAACCGAATAGACCGGGTTGAGCGCCGTCATCGGGTCCTGGAAGATCATGGCGATTTCGCCGCCGCGGATGCGACGCATGTCGCGGCCGTCCTTCTCCAGCGCGTGGAGCGGAATGTCCCCGCGATCGGCGTGATAGATGATCTCGCCTTCCTCGATGCGGGAGAGATCAGGCAGCAATTGCATGATCGAGGCGGCGGTAACGGACTTGCCGCAGCCGCTTTCCCCGACGATGCACAGCGTCTTGCCCTTCTTGATGTCGAAGGAGACGCCGTTGAGGGCCTTGTTGCAGCGATTGTTGGTGTAGAAGAACGTCTTCAGGTCGCGCACGCTGATGGCGATATCTTGCGTATCGGTCATCACATTATCCTTGCTGGGTCGGATCGGTCGCATCGCGCAGACCATCGCCAATGAAATTGACGCTGAGCACGAAGAGCGAAATCACGCTGCCCACCGGCAACCAGATCCACCAATTGGTCTGAAGCACGCGAAGGTCCTGCGCCACGTTGAGAATATTACCCCAGGTCGGGATGGAGAGCGGCACGCCGAGACCGAGGAAGCTGAGGCCAGCCTCCTGCAGGATGAAGGCTGCCGTCGAGAGGGTAATGTTGACCATGATCGGCCCAAGGGCGTTCGGCAGCATGTGCTTGAAGGCAATCAGCGGGCGGGAGAGCCCGAAACTGCGCAACGCCAGCACATATTCCTCTTCGCGAAGGCTCAGCATGCGGGCGCGGGACATACGGTAGATGCCGCCCCAGCCGGTGAGCGTGAAGATCAGGATGAGGTTGAGCAGCGACTGGCCGAGGATCGAGACCAGCATCAGCACCAGGATGATCTGCGGAAACGACATGAAAATTTCCGAGACGCGCATGGCGATGGCATCGAGCCAGCCGCCGACATAGCCGGTGTAGACGCCGATCACGACACCGACGATGGCCCCGAGGATGGCGCTGCCAAGCCCGACGAGAATGGAGATGCGGCCGCCGTAGAGCACGCGGGCAAAGAGGTCGCGCCCGGTGCGATCCGTGCCGAACCAGTGCTCCCAGGAGGGCGGCTGCAGCATGGCACGCAGATTGATCTTGTTGGGATCATGCGGCGTCAGGAAGGGCGCAAAGATCGAGGCCAGGAGGATCACCGAGAAGATGATGAGGCCAATGACCGCGAGCCGGTTGTTGAGAAACTTGTTGAGCGTACGCGAACCGCCGCGCGAGCGGGCCTCGCCGGCCTCCTCGCGGGCACGGATACGGTCGAACTGGGCATCGAACCGAGTGCGACGACGCGTTGCGGGAGCTGTGGGATTGGTCATGGAACTATTCTCCCAGCCGGACGCGCGGGTCGATAAGGGCGGTCAGGATGTCAACGATGAGACTGGCGATCAGCACTGCCATCACGGACAGCAGCGCGATGGTCATCACCACCGGATAATCCTGCGAGCGGACGGCCGAGATGAACTCATTGCCGATGCCCGGCCACTGGAACACCTGCTCGATGATGACCGAGCCGCCGATCAGAACCGGCAGGCGGAAGCCGATGAGCACGACGACGGGTGTCAGCGCCACGCGAAAACCGTGCAGCACGTTGACGCGCCATTCCGGCAGGCCCTTGGAGCGGGCGGTCTTGATGAAGTCGCGGCTCAGTGCGTCCAGCATGGACGAGCGCGCATAGCGCATGACACCAGCGGTGAGCATGATCGAGAGGACGAGCGCCGGCATCACCAGATGGGGCAAGCGATCCCAAAGGGTCAGATAGCCAGGCATGGATCGGCCGCCCACCGGCAACCAGCCGAGGTTGAGACCGAAGATCAGGATGGCGACGAGACCGAAGAAGAATTCGGGGATGGACACACCGAGCATGCCGACCACGGTGAGGGCGCTGTCGGTAGCGGTGCCACGCTTGAGCGCACTGATAACGCCCAGAATGCTGCCGATGATCGTCGAGAACAACAGCGCGATGGCAGCCAGTTCCAGCGTGGCCGGAAGGCGCGTCGCAAGAATGCTGGCAATCGGGACGCCACCATTGGTGGAATAGCCGAAATTGCCCTGGATGAGATTGGTGAACCAGGACCAGAACCGGACATAAAAGGGTTGGCCCAGGCCGAGCGACTGACGCAAGGCCTCCAGCCGTTCGGGATCCATGCTGCCGAGCATATCCGGACTGATCATGTGGGAGACGGCGTCTCCCGGCGTGAGCTCAAGCCCGAGATAAACTAAAAAGCAGATGACAAATGCCATCGGGATCAGGATCAGGATGCGCCTGATGATGTAGGTCAGCATGGTGTCTGGCCGGTCCCCGTCTTGATTTGAAAATACGCAGGAGCGCCGGCCGCAAAGCCGGCGCTCCCATTGATCAGTTTACTTCGTGGGAAGCGGGAACTGATTGATCCACAGCATGCGCGTGTACGGGATGTTGATCGGGTGAACGACCATGTGATCCAGCGCTTCAAGGGCCGGCACGTCGCTGGCAACCTTGGTGTAGCCGAAGTCGGCCTTGCCTGCACTTGCGTTGACGAGCAGGTTGGCGTCGTTCTCGTAGGACGGGCTGGCGACGATCTGTTCGATCTTCGGCGTGCCCTTGTGGTAGCCCTCGAAGGCGACGAGCGTGGTGTAGTCGTTCATCACGACTTCATCGATCTTGAACGGACCCGAGCCGATCGGCTTCTGCCAGTAGGGAGCCTGCTGGAGATTGATCAGGTCAACACCTTCGAACTGTGCAGCCGGCAGCGGAGCGAACTGGCTGAAGGTCAGAAGGACGTTCGGGTCGATGGCCGCGAACTTCATGGTCACCGTGTTGCCGTCAACACTGATGCCAGTCACCGCGTCGGCGTCGCCAGCCACGAAGGCTTCGGCGCCCTCGATCTTGGTGAGGGTCGACTTCACCACCGGGTGGGTGATCGGGAACTTCAGCGCTGCGCCAACAGACCAGGCAAGATCATTGCCGGTGATGTCGGTGCCGTCGTGCCACTTCAGGCCATCCTTGAGGGTGACGGTGAAGGTGAGGCCATCTTCGCTGATCGAATAGGTCTCGGCCATCTCGCCGCCGATCGGGGTGAGATCGCCGTCCGATTCAAGAACCGTGTCGAAGGCGAACTTGTTGGCGACGAAGATACCGAGGTTCTGCCACGGAACTTCGAAGAACTGTGCAGGGCCGGTATTGGTGTACATCACCGCCTTGCCGCTGGCATCGGGCTCAACGGTCCAGTTCTCGATACCCCAGTTGTAGTTGTACTGCTCGTTGCCATAGGGAGCGCCGTTGCGGTTCACGCGGGTGCTCTCGAAGGTGTACAGCTGCTGGTAGTAGAGCGGGATCTGGTAGACGTTTTCGTTGATGATCCGCTCCATCTCGAAGTAACCTTCGCGCTGGATTTCCGGATCGGTCGTGCCGTTGACCTGGGCCACCAGCTCGTTCATCCGGTCGATATTCGGGATCATCGGCTTGCCGCCGAGAGCGTAGCGGTTGAAGTATTCCTGGAGGGCCAGAGCGGCGCGGGCGCCGTACAGCATGTCCCAGGTCACAGCGGACGGGCCGTTCACCGGATCCTCAGGAACAACCGAGATCTGGGAGCCGATATCGCCCTCGAGCATGCGGTAGTTCATCTTGATACCGACGTCGCCCAGATAAGCCTGCATCGCGGCCATCAGGTCGGCAGTGGCCTGGTCGGCATAGTAATAGACGACGTCCAGTTCGCGATTGCTGTCCCAGCCGGCTTCGGCCAGCAGCGCACGAGCCTTGTCAGGATCATACTTGTAGGGGTTGAGGTCGGTCGGCTTGTTCGGGCCATCCGGAAGGAGACCATCAGCCGGAATGGCTGCACCCTCGAAAATGGTCTCTGCAATGGTGTCCATGTCGATGGCGTAACTGATCGCCTGACGGACGCGCGGATCGGACAGCTGGTTTTCATTGATCGGCTGGGCAACCACGCCACTGATGGCGGTGGAAGACATCAACACGGCTAGGCCGGTGGCGATCAGTTTCTTGATTTGCATCTACGTTCCCCTGTTTTGCAAATTATTTGAAAGTCTGGCCAGGAACGAACCCCACGTTGGTTCCAGGCAGCGCAGCTCCCGCTGCGAAAGTCGAACGTCGCCTACCCCTCCATTGCTTGCTGCCCGGCCGTGGGGCCGAGCACGTGATTGACATAGACCGCGAAATTGCGCGTCAGGTGTTTGGTCAGGATCGCCTCGGCGGCCGCTGCATCGCGAGCGATAATGGCCTGGACGACACCCTTGTGTTCATCATTGCTCCGCCGGTTGTGGCGGGCCGTGTCAGCAGGATCCGGACGCGCCCGCATCAAGCCGCCGACGAAGGCGTCATGCAGCGCGATGAAGATCGGGTTCCCCGGCACCTCGGCGAGCGCCCGGTGGAACGCCACATCCGCGTCGCGGAAGCGCGGAAGGTCATCGACAACCGCATCGGCCTTCTCGATGGCTGCCACCATCTTGGCAATCTGGGCCGGCGTCGCCGAATGCGCAGCATAGCGAACCATGCTGGTCTCGAGGAACAGGCGAGCCTGCTCCATATGTGCGCCACCTTCCGTGCCACTGAAAAACAGGCGCGAGGCGTCGGAAATGCTGGCCAGCAACCCCGAGAAACTCGGATAGGCCACCCGCGGGCGGTGACCCTTGCGCAACTCGACCAACCCCATCATTTCGAGCTGACGGATCGCCTCTCGAATGATGGAGCGACCAACGCCGAAACGGTCGCAGAGCTGACGCTCCGAGGACAGCATGCTCCCCTCCTCCATCCGGCCGGAGTGAATCTCCTTGGCGATCGCGGAGGCAATCAGGGATGCATCGGGCAGCGCACCGACCAACTCAACCTGCTGAAAAGCTTGATTTGGCGCGCCTTCCTCTGCGTTTGGTCGACCAAACTGCGATGATGGCTCAACATCTGGGCGGAATGGGCCCGGAAAACTGGATATTTGCATCGTCGTTCCAACCCCTCCCCGAAATCGAATTCTATTCACTTGCGAATTTTCCACCAGTGGTAGAAATTTCGCCTCACGAAACCGCAATCCTTAAACGATTTCCCTCAAAATCGCCACTGATGTCGTGTTGACACGCTAAGATATCTCATTAACATAACAACATAGTTTTTTGGAGTGTCAAGCACCAAACAGCGCTTGATGGGGGATGGAATGAAGAGGGTTCTGATCATCGGCAGTGGCGGCATTGGCCGCCGGCATCTGCGCGGCTATACGGCGACGGGACGGGCAAAACTGTCCGTCGTCGAGCCGCATGCCGAGAGGCGCGCCGAAGCTGAGGAAATGTTTGCACTCGAGGCCAGCTATGCGTCTCTGGAGGAGGCTGACCTCGCGTCATTCGACCTCGCCGTGATCTGCGCGCCGGCTCATATGCATGTGCCGTTGATGCAGCAGTGTGCCGCAGCCGGCACCGCCTTCATGGTCGAAAAGCCGCTGGCCGTGACCATGGACGGCGTCGATGCGGCGATCGAGGCGGTCAAGCAGTCCGGCGTTCTCGCCCGCGTTGGCTATATCCGCCGCATTGCCCCCGAACTGCTGGCGGTCCGCGAGGGCATCGCCAATGGCAAGATCGGTGATCTCCGCCTCGCCTATGTCAATTCCGGTCAGGAATTCCCCAAATATCGCCCGGACTTCCAGCGCACCTATTATGCGCGTCCGGAAATGGGTGGTGGCGCCATTCTCGATGCGGCCAGCCACACGTTCGATATGCTGATCTGGCTGATGGGGCGTCCCGTCGCCGTCGGCGCGATGCATGATCGGCTGGTTTTGCAGGGCACCGAGACCGAGGACACATGCCTCGTCAACATCTGCTTCGAGAGCGGGGCGATGGCCAATGTCACCATCAACCAGTTCCAGAAGCCCAATGTTTCCAGGACCGAATTCATCGGCACCGCTGGCAACCTCACCCTCAACCACTCGATCCTGAGCTTTGCCGACGACGATAGCGGCACCGACAAGGAAACGCACGACTATATGGACGGGCTGGTGCCCACCGAAGCCCATCAGGCCCGGTTCACCATCCAGGCCAATGCCATGCTCGATGCGCTGGAGGGCAAGCCCTGCCACCTCGCCACGCTTGAAGAGGCGCGGCTCAATCTCATGGTCGCGCTTGGCGCAAAGCGCAGCTGGACCGATCGCACGATCGTCTCACTCGGTCAGTAGAGAAACCAGATGTTTCAGATGGATGGACGTACAGTGCTTGTAGCCGGCGGCGCCGGTTACCTGGGCACTCCCACATGCCTGCTGCTCAAGGCGCAGGGCGCCAACGTGGTCATTGCCGACCGTGACGCAGAAAGGCTGGCGACAGCGCTGGCTACGGTGACCGCGGCCCCGGGCAAGGGTGGGGTCGCCGCCCTGCCCCTCGACATGGCTGACGAGGCTTCGATCCTCGACTGTGTCGAAAAGGCTGCCGCTGCCTTTGATGGCCTCTCCGGGCTGATCGTTGCCACGGCCTTCAATTCCGGCAAGACCTTCGACGCGCTTGACGCCCAGACCTTTGATCTGGCCAACCGCATCAACATCACCGGAACCTTCCTGCTCGCGCGCGCTGCGGCCGACAAGATGCCCTCCGGCGGCTCGGTCGTGCTCTATTCGTCCATGTATGGCGTCGTTTCGCCCGACCCGAAAAACTACCCGGGCGACATGGCTCCGAATTCCATCGAATATGGGGTCGGCAAGGCCGGGCTCAACCAGATGGTGCGCACCATGGCCGGCCATTACGGGCCGAAGAACATCCGCGTCAATGCTGTCTTCCCCGGCCCCTTCCCGCATGAAGGCGTGCGGACGGCGCATCCCGATTTCATCGCCAATCTCGAGGCTGAGACCATGCTCGGCCGCATCGGCCGCCAGCACGAAACAGCCGGCGCCACTGTCTTCCTGATTTCCGACGCGGCCTCCTACATCACCGGCCAGGTGCTGGGCGTGGATGGCGGCTGGACCGCCTGGTGAGGTATTTTCAATGAGCTTTCCATTTGCCGACCGCCCCATTCGCCTGGCCATACTCGGCATGGTCGAGGGCAATGGCCATCCCTATTCCTGGTCGATGATCATCAATGGCCGCTATGATGCCGAGGCGCTCAAGCAATGCCCCTATCCGGCGATCATCAACTATATCGGCAAGCAGCCGCCCGAGACGCTGGGCATTTCCGGCGTCGAGGTGACCCATGTCTGGACCGACATTGCCCAAGAAGCCCATGACGTCGCCAAAGTGGCCAAGATCGCCAATGTGGTTGAGCGCGCCGAAGACGTGATCGGTCATGTCGACGCGGTCGTCGTCGCCACCGACAAGGGTTTTGAACACGTCGAGCGCGCCCGGCCATTTGTCGAGGCTGGCCTGCCCGTCTTCGTCGACAAGCCGCTCTGTGACAATCGCGCCGACCTCGAGACCTTCACCAAATGGGTGGCCGAGGGCAAGCCGATCATCTCCTCCTCGGGCATGCGCTTTGCCAAGGAATTCCTGCCCTATCACGGCTCAACCTACGAGTTCGGCGCGCTGCGCACCGTCTTCGTCACCATGGCCAAGAAGTGGGAAACCTACGGCATCCACGCGCTGGAATCGATTTATCCGATCGTCGGGCCGGGCTTCGTCTCCGTGCGCAATACCGGCACCTATGAACGCAATGTCGTCCATCTCAAGCATGAGAAGGGCATCGACGTGGTGATCACCACGACGGCCGACCAGATCGGTGGCTCTGGCTTCATCACCCTGGCGGGCACTGAAGGCGGCACCACCCTGCGCAGCCAGGACACCTTCACCGCCTTCAAGGCGCAGCTCGAAAGCTATGTGGGGTTCCTCCGCACCGGCACACCGCCAGTGCCCTTCTCGCAGACGCGCGAGCTCATGCAGCTCGTCATCGCCGGCATTGAAAGCCGCGAAGCCGGCGGCCAAGAAATCTTCCTTTCCAGCTTCGGATCCTGATCATGGGCGTTCTCGACACATTCTCCCTCAAGGGCAAAGTCGCCCTCGTCACCGGCGGCGCAGGGCTTTATGGCCGCCAGATCGTGGCCGCCCTCGCCCAGGCCGGGGCCAAGACCTATATCGCCTCGCGCAATCTCGAGGCGCTCGAAGCTGTGGCTGCCGAGGAACGCGCCGCCGGCAATGACGTGACCGCGCTGACGCTTGATCTCAACTCGGATGCTTCGATCGAGACCCTGCACAGCACGATCATCGGAGAGGCTGGCCGCTGCGACGTGCTGGTCAACAACGCAGTGATCCGCTCGGCCATGAATGGCTGGGATCATGACCTCGAAGCCTATGACAAGAGCCTGCGCATCAACGCCTCGGCTCTGTTCAAGATCACCTCGCTGTTCGGCAAGACTATGGCGGCCAACAAGACCGGCTCGGTGATCAATATCGGCTCGATGATGGGCTCTGTCGGGCTTGAGCTCGGCAATTATGTCGGCACCGACATGATGCCTGATCCCTCGCCGATCTATCACTACGAAAAGGGCGGCATGCTGAACTTCACCCGCTGGGCGGCGAGCATTCTCGGCCCCGACAATGTGCGCGTGAATTGCCTGGCGCCGGGTGGCTTCTTCAATGGCCAGCCTGCGGCCTTCGTGAAGAACTACAACGACCGCACGCAATTGGGCCGCATGGCCAATGACACCGACATGATGGGCGCCATCGTGTTCCTCGCTTCCGATGCCTCCGCTTACATCACCGGCACCAATATCCCGGTCGATGGCGGCTACACAGCAAAGTAACAGCCATGTCCGAAAAGCAGCAGTATACCGCCGGTCCCGCCACCCAGCACCGCATGCGCCCCAGCCGGGTGCTGCGCACCATCGCCGCCGGTGGCGTGGCCAAAGTGCTCAAGCTCAATACCTATGACGCCAAGGTTGCCGAGATTTTTGCCTCGGCCCAGCCCGACGCGCTCTGGCTCTGCCAGGAGCACACGTCCTCGAGCATCGAGGCGATCGAGCACCAGATCCGTGCCGCCAAGATCTACGACGTCGACACGCTGGTCCGCGTCGCGCGCGGCTCCTACTCAGACTATATCCGTCCGCTCGAAGCCGATGCCACCGGCCTGATCGTGCCCCATGTCATGGGTGCAGCCGATGCGCGCGCCGTGCGCGACATGACCAAGTTCGCCCCGCTCGGCCGTCGCGCCGTCGATGGCGGCAATAATGATGGCCTGTTCACCCGCGTCGGCTTCCTCGACTATCTCGAGACTGCCAACAAGGAACGCTTCGTCTGTCACCAGATCGAAGACCCTGAGGCGCTGGACGAAATTGAGGCCATTGCCGAGCTCGATGGCGTCGATTGCCTGTTCTTCGGCCCCGGTGACTATTCGGTCCGCCTCGGCATTCCCGGACAGATCCAGGCCCCCGAAATCATCAAGGTGCGCGAACGCGTTGCCGAAGTGGCCCGCCGTCATGGCAAGATCGCCGCGACCGTAGCCGGCAAGGCCAATGTGAAGGACTATGTGTCGATGGGCTATAATCTGCTCAGCGTCGGCGCCGATGTCGTGGCGCTTGCCAGCTATGCAGACGATATGCTCTCCGCGTTTGACGCCATCTAGGGAGCGAAACATGAATCTCGACGCGCTGAACCAGACAGAACTCGACGGACGCACCAAGGGCATTCCCGCCACGGCGGCGCCCTTCCCCCTTGCCGATATCGGCAAGAAGGGCTGGAACGTCCTCGCAGAGGATCTGCCCATGCCGCTGATGCTGCTCCGGCGCAGCGCGCTCGACCACAATGCCGAGGTATTCAACCAATACCTCACCAGCCACGGCCTGTCGCTTGCCCCTCATGGCAAGACCACGATGAGCCCGCATATCTTTGCCGAACAGCTGGGCAATGGCGCCTGGGGCATGACCGCTGCGACGGTCAACCAGGTGCAGGTGATGCACCACTACGGCGTCAAGCGCGTCGTGCTCGCCAACCAGCTGATCGGCAAAGCGCATCTGGCCGGCATTGCCGCCCTGCTCAATGCCGATCCGGAATTCGATTTCTACACCTTCCTCGACTCGGCGGCCCAGCTCGACAACATGCTGCTCCATCTGGCGCCGCATAAGCCGGCCCGCCCGGTCAAAGTGCTGCTCGAGATCGGCGCCAAGGGTGGCCGCACGGGCCTGCGCGACAAGGACGAGGCGCTTGCGCTCGCCGAGAAGCTGGCCGGCGTGGACGCAAGCCTTGTCCGCTTCGCCGGTATGGCGACCTTCGAGGGCGTGGTTCCCGGCATCGACAAGGACCCGATGCTGATCGAGGGCTTTGCCCGCAACATCGTCGAGATTGCCCGCGCCCTTCCGGCAAGCCTTTATGCCGGGCTTGATGAGTTCGTGCTGTCCGGCGGCGGCTCGTCCTATTTCGACATTGTCGCCGACCAGTTCGGCACGCTCGAACTGCCCATTCCGGTGCGGGTGCTGCTGCGCTCGGGATGCTATGTCACCAATGACTCCGGCTCCTACAAGTTCGCGCAGGACGAGGCCAAGGCTGATCCACGCCGCTCCTGGAAATCCGATCTCGAACCGGCGCTCGAAGCCTGGGCCTATGTCCAGTCCCTGCCCGAGCCGGGCCTGGCTTTCCTCACCATGGGCAAGCGCGACATTCCCTATGACGGGCACCTGCCCGTGCCGTTCAAGCGCTATCGCCCGGGCGTCGGCTTCCTGCCCGTCGGTACGGCCGAGGTGTTCGCCACCAATGACCAGCACGCCTTTGTGCGGATCGGCGCCGATGCCGACTGGCAGGTGGGCGACATGATTGCCTCCGGCATTTCCCATCCCTGCACCGCCTTCGACAAATGGCGGTTCCTGCCCATCGTCGATGACAATTACACCGTCATCGATGGCGTCCTCACTTTCTTCTAGACCCAAGGCGCACGAGCCATGACCACTATCCTGTTTGGCGGCCTCTATCACGAGACCCACACTTTCCTCGCGCAGAAGACGGGCATGCCCCAGTTCGAGGAGGGCGGCATCCATATCGGCGAGGCCGCCATCGACAGGAACCGCGGCAATGGCTCGCCCAGTGCCGGCTTCATCGACTATGCCGAAAAGGCCGGCTGGCGGATCATCCCGACCATTCAGATGGCTGCCCAGCCGGCCGGCAAGGTGACCGACGACGTGGTGGAGATGTTCTTCGAGCATTACCTCGCCGGGCTCGACCGCCACGTTCAAGAAATCGACGGCATTTTTCTTGTCCTGCACGGCGCCATGGTCAGCGAGAGCTCCGACGACGTCGAAGGCCTGATCATGCGCAAGACGCGCGAGCGTCTCAAGGCGCTTGGCCGCCCGGACCTGCCGATCGGCGCAGTGCTTGACCTGCATGGGAACATCTCCGACGAGATGGTGAAACTCTCCACCGTCGTGCGCGCCTATCGCGAAAACCCGCACACCGATGCGCTGGAATCGGCCGTGGAAGCCGCCGCCTTGCTAGACATTGCGCTGGGCGAGCCCGGCATCCGTCAGGTCCATCGCGCCACCAAATATGTCATCTCGCCCACCGGCGTCGGTTCGGCCAACGAACCGATGAAGAGCGTGCTCGCCGCCGCCCGCGCCATCGAGGCCAGCGATCCGGACATCCTCAATATCAATGTCATGGCGGGCTACGCCTACTCCGACATTGCCATTTGCGGCTTCAGCCTGAGCCTTGTCACACGCGGCACAGTAGAGGCAGCAAACGAGCATCTCGATGCACTGGTTGGCGTGCTCGAAGCAAATATCGAGGCCGGCTATCCGAGCGAAGATGATCTGCAAACCGCGCTGGCCAAGGCAGACGCCCTGCCGCCCGGTTCGGGCCCGATCCTCCTCATCGAAGCCTCGGACAATATCGGCGGCGGCACGCCCGGCGACGCGACTGGCCTGCTCGGCCCGCTGCTCGAGACCGGCCGCAATAACATCCTCGCCGCGCTGGCTGACAAGGAGGCGGTTGCGGCCTGCTTTGAAGCAGGCCTCGGCGCAGAAATCACCCTCGAGATCGGCGCCAAGACCGACGAGCACCACGGCACGCCCATCCGCTTCACCGGCAAGATCGAGCACCTCAGCGACGGCGTGTTCCAGCTCGAAAATCCAAAGTCGCACATGGCCTCGATGGGCGGCACCACGATCCGCATGGGCCGCTGCGCCGTGCTGGTCAACGATCAGGCGAAAATCCTGCTGTCCGAGCGCAAGACTGCGCCCATGGATCTGGGGCAGTATCACTCGCAGGGGCTACGGCCGGAAGACGCTACCTATGTCGTCATCAAGGCCGCCGTTTCGCACCGTGCCGCCTATGACGATATCCAGCGCGCCAGCTTTTATGTCGACACGCCCGGCCTCTGCACGTCCAATCTCAAGCGCCTGCCCTACACCAAGCTGGGCGACAAGGTTATTTCACTGACCTGAGAAATCCGGACAATGGCCGTCTCTTCGACCAATCGGCGAGAAATCAGGTGGAGCCCCTCGGGGCTCCACCTTTTGTCATCAGATCTGGTTGGCAGCGCGCATTTCGGCCTGAAGCTTGGCCTGGTAGGCGGCCCGCGCCTCTTCATCCACCTTGGCGCTCTCGCCGAAATAGACAAAGCCCAGCGCCCGGCGCGCCCGGGTCGGCGAGGTGTTCGGCCCAGCCCAGTGAATGGTCTTGGAGTGGTGCATGAGGAAGGTGCCGGCCTCGCCCGGGAAAGCAGCGGTATTGGCCTTGTCATCCTCGGTGCCAAAATCGGTGATGCCCTGCGAAAAGCCGAGGATCTGCGACCGGCCATGAGGGCGATAGCCCTCGATCTTGTGCGAACCACGGACATAGTGGATGCAGCCGTTTTCCTCGTCCACGCGCTCCAGCGCCAGCCAGCCGGTGACGGCCGCGGGCGGGTTGAAGTGGAAGTAATAGCCGTCCTGATGCGGCGGGGTCGGCTTGCCGATGCCGGCAGGCTTGTTGAAATATTCAAGGTTCACCGCGCGGGCGCGTTCGCCCAGCATGGTTTCGGCCAGCTCGCGCACGACGTCTGTTTCCAGCAAAGAGCGGAAATAGTCGTCATAGTGCTGCATGTTCTGCATCTGCTTGAGACTGCCCTTGGCTCCCTTCTCCTCATAGAACACTTCCGTGTCCTTCATCTGCGGCACGCAGGCTTCGACATAGCGGTCGAACTCGCGGTTGATCTCGGCCATCTTGGCCGCGTCGAACAACGGCTTGATGGCGATGAAGCCGTCGCGGTCGAAATCCTCTTTCAGGCTGGTCAGCGGCGTCTGCATGGCTTGGGACATGGCGGTTCTCCTCGGGGCGTGTCTCGCCGCCCATCAAAAACCAGCCGCGGCCGCGCGTCTGTGGAGACGTACGGCTGCCGACTAGGATTTCCGATTGCCACCCAAGACAATCAATGGCGCCGCCTGCGCCGTCATGGTGCAGTGCGATCATGAACAGTTCCGCCGCCCATGCCGCCATCGAGATCAGGGAGCACCGCCTCGGACGGTTCGACCGGCGCATGCCGAGCGGCCCCGCACGCTGGGACTTTCATGACCTGCTCTGGATCCATGAGGGCGCGGTGAAACTGGCCGTGTCGGACGCCGATCCGATCACGCTGACCGCCCCCAATGGCATCCTCATCCTGCCCGACACGCCCTTTGAAGGGGCCGCCATCGGCGGCTATGCCACCGCCTCGATATGCCATTTCGACTGGCCGGGCGCTCCTGAGCTGGACATGGCAGGCCCCGGCCACTGCCTGCCGCGGCACGGCGAGGCCCTCCATATCCAGGCCATGTTGCGGCTCAGTCTTGATCTCGCCCGACGCCGCGACGACGCTGACCTGCCCCGCCGCCAGCGGCTGCTCTCTGCCATTCTCGATTGCTTTGCCTTGCCCTCCTCGTCTGCCTCGCCCGAGGGAGAGGTGGACGACACGCGGTTGGCCCTGGCCTGGGTGCAGGCCGAAAAGGCCCTCGCCAAGATGCGCACGCTCAGCGACGTCGCTGCCCTGATGGGCGTGCAGGAAAGCGCCCTGCGCGCACGCCACCGCCGCCAGCACACGACCTCTGCCGGCGGACATTTGCGCGAAATGCGCCTCCGCAAGGCCGAAGACCTGCTCACCACCACGCGCTTCAGCATGGATGAGATCGCCCGCCACGTCGGCTACGGCCATGCCGAAACCCTGATCGCCGCCTTTCACAAGAGCCGTGGCTGCACGCCCGGCGAATTCCGTCATCGTTCCAATCCCTTCGCCTGAGTATTTTCATGCAGCTTGTCCAAGCCGTCACGCTCTATGCCAATCCTGATCCGCTGCTGGTCAGCCGCCAGGGGGTGTTTCCGGGTCTTGCCCGCCTCGCCAATGGCGACATCCTGGCCATCTTCTCCATCGGCCAGGCCTTTGACGCTGCCGACATGCGCGCCCATGTCAGCCGCAGCACCGACAATGGCGTGACCTGGAGTGCGCCGACACTTCTCCACGACAGCGTGCTCGAGCCGATGGAGTCCGAAAGCTTCAAGCCGCTGCAACTGGCGGATGGCACGGTTCTGGCGACCGGCTATGTCTTCATTCGGCCGTCCATGCTCGATCCGATCGTCGCCGATGACGGAACGCTCCTGCCGCTGCACAACAAGATTTCCCGCTCTACCGACGGCGGCCACAGCTGGACCCGGCCCGAGCGCTTCATCGTCGAAAATGTCGGCCTCGAATTGTCGGGTCCCTGCATCCAGCGCGCCTCTGGCGAGATATTGGGCGTTGCGCCCCCGTTCACCCTGAGCCCCAATGAACAGGAAGGCTGGATCATTTCCAGCACGGATGGCGGCCAGAGCTGGCAGAAAAAACCCGTCTTCTTCCGGTCCGAGAATGGAAATATCGCAACCTGGGAAAGTCGGCTGATCGACTTTGGCGGCGACCGTGTCGGGGCTCTGTTCTGGGCCCATGATCTCGCGGCTGGCAAGAACCGCAACAACCACTTCGCGCTCTCCGAAGACGGCGGCGTCACCTTTGAAACTTTCGAGACCGATATCGCCGCCCAAGCCTCGGGCGGTCTTGCCCTCTCGCATGACGAGATGCTGACCATTCACGCCCATCGTGAGAGCCCGGTGGGCCTCAACGTCTATCGCTCGCGTCTTAGCAACAAAGGCCTCGAACGGCTGGACGCGCTGCCGCTTTTTGCCGACGAGCGCCTCGGCCAGGAGGGGGACATTGCCTTTGACCCCTTCGTCAATCTGCGTTTCGGCCAGCCCAGTCTGCTGGCGCTCGGCGATGATGAGTATCTCGGCTGCTGCTGGATGGTCGAAGCCGGCCAGCACATCATCAAAACCTTCCGCATACGGCTCTGAGGCTCTGAAGTGACCCCTGCGTCCGAGTTGACCGACTACGCCAAGCTGCGCCGCCTGCCGTTTTACTATGGCTATTTCGTCCTGACGGCGACGGCCGTGCTCTGCGGCGTGGGAGCGCCGCTGGTGCTCTATGCCGCCGAGCTTGGCATCGACAAGGACCGCATCGGGCTCATCGGCGGCATCCTGCCCTTCTTCCAGGTGCTGGGGATTGCCAGCCTGCCGGTGATCCTCCACTTCGGCACCAAGCGGGTGGCGGCCCTGGCGCTTATCGCGCGCTACCTCTTCCTGCTGCCGATCCTTGCCGCGCCGATGTTCCTCGATCAGCCCGATATTGCCTTCCTGCTGATCTTTCTCTCGGTGGTCTTTTACGCCGTCGGCCGAACGCTCTCGGAAGCGGCGGCTACCCCCTGGTCGCAGGAGTTCCTGCCGCGCCTCGTGCGCGGGCGGATCAACGGCAATATCGCCCTCGCCTATCTGCCGATCGCTCTGGTCGGGTCTTTCGTCATCCAGCGGTGGCTCGACAGCCAGGAGGGGCTGGAACGCTTCTACCCTGTCTTTATCTTCGGCATTATCGCTGGGATTGCCGGGGCGCTGTGCCTCTTCGGCATGCCGGGAGGAAAGCCGCGACCGGCCGCCGGCAATTGGTCAAAATCCCTATCCCAGCTCCGCACGCCCCTACGCGACAAGAATTTCCTCGCCTTCCTCTATTCGACCGGCAGCCAGTTCCTGGTCTTTTCCGCGCTCAATGTCTTCATGCTGCTGTTCTTCCGCGAACGACTGGGGATTTCCAGCGGCCAGATCGTGCTCATGGCATCCCTGATCCACGTCGGCTCCGCAGTTGGCAGCTATGCGGCGGGCTGGTTCATCGACCGCCACGGAACGCGGGGCATCCGCGTCACGCTGCAAACCCTGCAGATCGGCCTCGTTCTCGGCCTGCCCTTCATCCATGCCGGCCTGCCGGCAGTCGAAATGCTGGTTGGCCTCGTCTTCTTCCTGTTCGGCTTCCTCGTTCAGGGCGCGATGATGGCCGGCAATGTCTACATGCTGAACTATGTGCCGCCCAATGAGCGCGAAAGCTATATGGCCCTCGCCTATAGCAGTGACGGCATATTCGGCGGCGGCCTGACGGTCCTCGCGGGCGTGCTGGTTCAGTATTTCGAGTTCAACAGTTTCTCCATCGGACTGGCCCACTTCGGCGGCTATGAGGTGCTGTTCGTAGTTGGCGCCCTCCTCACCATCAGCTCCGCCGTCGTCTTTGCCCAGCTCAAGGAAGAAGGCGGCACCGGGGTGCGCGATTTCCTCGGACAGTTTTCAACAGGCAACCCCCTGCGCGCGCTCTGGGGCATCCAGCAGTCGGCGAGTTCGACCTCCGAACAGCGCCGGCGCGACCTCGCCTATCATTTCGGCGGGGCCGGCAGCACGCTGGCCAAGGACGAACTCATCTCTGCACTGTCCGACCCCAGTTTCGATGTGCGTCACGAAGCGATCAGGGCGCTCGGCCGCCTGCCCCCGACCGCCAAGGCGATCAGCGCGCTCGAAGCCACGCTCGACTATGAAGGGCTGATCGAGCTGCAATACGCCGCGCTCGACTCACTGGGCCAGGTCCGCTCGCGGACCAGTGCAGCCAAGGTCGCCACCTTCCTGAGCCATGACAATCCGCTGCTGCGCAGCCGCGCGGCACGCTCCCTCGGCGATATCCGCGATGCGACCTATCTGCCAGTCTTGCGCTCCATGCTGACCCGCGATGCCGACATTGACTGCCGGCTCGCCGCCGCTTCGGCCCTCGGGAAATATGGCGACCGACAGAGCGTCGATGCGTTGATCTCGACCTATTGCGACCATGCGGCCGACGCCAACATGGCCAGCGAGCCTAGGAGCAAGGTGGTGTTGCTGGCCATCTCGAAAATCCTCGGCGTGGAAGAGAAGTTCGCCCGCAACTGGCGCACCGAGCAGCGCATGCCCGGCTATTGCCTGCCGGGTCTGCTGACCAAGCTGGCCCAGACGCTCGACGGCAATGATAGCGGAAGACGCGCTCGCCGATCGGCATTGGAAGCGGCGGCCGCAGAACTGGGCAGTGGCCCAACGCCGGACAGCCTCGCGGCCATCCGGGCGTTGCGCACCGATCTCCTGAAATCGGGCCATGCCAACGCGCCGCTGGTGGTCGCGCTCATCGATGGGACCGCCGGGCTGGACAATGCCCACCCAGCGTTGATGATCCTGCTGGCGGTAGCAGCGCGGCAGGCCCTTCGGCCTGCCGGCTAAGGGGCCAGCAGCGCCCAGCGGATATCCATGCGGTCGGAGACGCCGGCGTAATATAGCACCATCACCGTGCCATCATTGAGCACGGTGGCGGTGGGGAGCCCAAAGCTCCACATCTCCATATCGGCCAGCGCATCGCCCAGCGACGCGCTGGTTTCGGCCCGTGCGAGGTCAGCCTGGTTGTGCAGCACGACCTCGGTCTCTTCCCGAAACGGCGCGTCGATGTTCTCGGCAAGGCACGCGCGGATCGAACAGGTCCCGAACCGGTCGACATAGGCGAGAACCACCCGACCATCGGGGAGAATTGCGGGCCGAGCGGCCTGATCGGCAAAGCCCAGATCCTCTGGGGCGGACCACGTCTCTCCCCCATCGGCGCTGACGCGGCGATGGATATTGCGATATTCGCCAGCAGCCCGATCAAAGGTCCAGGCAAAGCTCACGAGCCGTCCATCGGGCGCAGCGCCGACGCGCAGATCCCAATTGAAAATCTGATTTGATGGGTCGTAGGCCGAGGTAATGGGCTGGGACCAGCTCTTCCCCTCGTCTGACGAGAACAGCAGAACTGCCTTCTGGTCCCATTTGCCGGTATCGAGATAGGTCTTGTTGGTCTCGATGCTCATGGCCAAACGACCATCGGCAAGCAAAAGTAGTGGCGAGGTGAGGCTCGGCGGCCCGATGTCGTCCGGCAGCGGAACATGCCACCAGTCGCTCCAGCTCTCGCCATCATCATCCGAGCGGCTGAGGAAGATCGCCATGGGCAGGCACCCTTCCGTTTCCGCATTAAAGAGCGGCTGGCCGGGGAAACTCGTGCGATCGATCCACATTGCGGCGGCAATCACCACACCGGGCCGGATCTCGGTGAGATAGGCGATCTTCAGCGTGCCCTTGACCCCGTCGAGGTCGGGCGGCGGCGGAAAGCCGGGGTGGGAAACCCAGCCTTGCCCGTCGCCATGATCGACGAGAACGGCGAGCGCGTCGTCATCCCCATCCTTGCCGGAGCCGTGGCGGCACGTGGCGATGCGCCTGCCGCTCGCCAGCTCGACAAGGCTGGGGAAGGTATAGCAGGCGCGCGCTGTCCCGGCCTCGCCGGCCCAGAGCACGCCCGATGAAACGATGTTCATGACCGGTGCTGCTCGCGACCGGGCCAACCCATCAGCAATTGCGCCGACTTTTCGGCCTCGCGGGCCTTCGCCTCGTCCTTGAAAATCTTCATGGAGCAACGCGGCTCGGTGCGGCTGATCACGTCGTACACCATGTGATAGCCGGTCTTGTCCATGATCGGGCCGATCCAGCCGGCGCAATGGTCACAATAGCGGCCCATGGGGGCGGCGTCATTGTCCTGCACCTTGCTCAGGCTCGGGCACTCATTCATCCGCAACGCCAAATGGTCATCATCGACGATGATATCCATGTCGCAGTTTTCTTCCTCGTCGATCACCGACCAGTATTCATACATGCCCTGAAGGCCCTTGGTCTCGATCAGCTCGAGAATGTGGCGCTCCTGGTTTTTCGAGATCGCCAGCCAGTAGAGCTCGAGAACTTCCTCGCCCTTGCTCTCGAGGAACTTGAAAACCTCGTTGTAGAAGCGGGTAAAATGGTCGCTGGGGATCATGCGCGCCTCCTGATGACCTGGCGGCAGGCGCCCGGTCCCGTGATTTCCGTGTCGACCCGATAAGGGCTGCCGTCGGCAATGGCTTCATTGACCTTGATGGTCTGGTCGCAGAAATGGGCCGAAACCGAAGGCGCGATCTTGGCTACGTGGTGATAGGCCGTGCAATGGCGGACCGTCAGAACGATCTCGTCGTCGCCCACGGCGATGTCGAAATCCGCATTCTCGCGCTCGAAGAAATAGCGCCAGTGCTTGACCAGCTCATTGGCGTCGCCATCGAGCATGTGCTGGCGGATGTCGACATAGACATCCTTGCCCATCTTCTCGAAAATCTGGTGCAGCACCTCGACGCCATAGCGCTCGACGATGAAATCGATGGTGGTGTTCACCGCCCCATGAAAATCGAGATGGACATTGCCGTCCTCCTGATAACGAAGCGGCTTTTCGTGGCTGTCATGCATGGTCGCGCCTGTAGTGGGTTTTACCGCCGATGACGGTCTGAAGCACAGAGAAATCCTTGGGGTCGAGGACAGCGAAATCGGCCAGCTTGCCGGTTTCGATACTGCCCATGTCACGATCCCTGCCGATCACGCGCGCCGGCACGAGGCTTGCCGCATGGGCGGCCTGAACCAGATCGGCACCGGCCATTTCGATATAGTTTCGCATGCCTTCCTCCGGCGTCAAAGACGATCCGCAGAGCCCGCCATCGCGCGCCCGCACGGCCTTGCCCGGCGCTGAAGTGACGAAATAGCCGGGATAGAACTCGAATTCCGTGCCCGGCAGGCCTGCATATTTCATCGAGTCTGTTTCAAGGAAGACGCGGTCGACAGGCAGCTGCGCCAGGATGCGCACGAGCTTTGGATGCGCATGAATGCCGTCGGCCACGACACCGAGCGCCAGATGCCGTTCGGCCATCAGTGCGTCCGGCAGCGAGAAGACATGCACGCCCGAATTGTCCGGCGGCAGGGTGCGCATGACGTCATACATATGGGTGACCGCATCGATGCCCCAGCTGACATAGCGCGAGACATCGTCAGGCGCGGCCTGGCTGTGGCCGAAATGGATCGAAACGCCCTCGGCCTTCATCGTCTTGATAAAGGCCTCGGCACCCGGCAGCTCGGGCGCGATCGTTATCGCTGCGAGACGCCCCTTGGCGCTGTCGAGCATGCGCTTGGCAAGTTCCGGCGATGGCAGCTGCAGGTTCTGCGGATTGTGCGCGCCGGGCGAATTGAAACACGGCCCCTCGGAGTGAATGCCGATGGCGCGGGCGCCGGTTGCGGCCTCGCAGGCATCGGCCAGACGCGACAGTACGCTGTCGAACTGGGCCGGTGGCTGGCAGCCGATGGACGGCAGGAAGGCGGTGACGCCGCGGGCCGTCAGCTTGGTGGAGGAGTCGGGCACGCCGTCCGGCGTCGCGTCGGAATAAAGGTTGAGATCAAAACCGTGCTGGAGCACGTCGATCATGCCGGGAAAAACCAGCTTGCCCGCCACATCGACCTGCTGCCAGTCTGCACTTACGGCCTCGCCGGGCATTGCCAGCGCCGCGATCCGTTCGCCTTCGACCAGCACATCGCGCCGAACGACACCTGTGGGCGTAACCACCAGCCCACCAGCCCAGTTCTGCTTGACACCCATTGGTGACCCTTATTACCATGTTATTATGCTAATGAGTTAACTCAGTTCCTATCAGGTGTAAATATGGATCGGCGCACTGTCTGCATCACTGGCTCGACACACGGTATCGGGCTCGGCCTGGCCCGTGCCTTTGCCGCTGCCGGCGCGCGCCTGGTGCTTAATTCTCACCGCGACGATGAACACGCCCGGTCGGCCATCGCAGAACTCTCGGCGCTCACCGATGTGCACTTCGTTCAGGCTGACCTGACGCGGTCCGGCGAGGCCGAGCGACTGATCGAGGCGGCGCACGCCCATTGGGGCGTCCTCGATACGCTGGTGAACAATGCCGGCACATTCGCCGACACGACCTTTGGCGAGTTGACCGAGGACATGTTCGATCGCACGTTTGCGCTCAATGTCCGCGCCTATCTCTTTGCCAGCCAGGCCTTTGCCAATCGCGTCGCCGCAGACCAGACCGGCGCCAGCATTATCTGCGTCGGATCGACAAATTCCATGGCCGCTGAACGTGATAGCGTCGCCTATGACGCCTCCAAGGGCGCCGTGCTGATGCTGGTCAAATCCATGGCCGTGACGCTTGCCGCACGCGGCATCCGCGTCAACGGCATCGGGCCCGGCCTCGTGCGGACGCCGCTCACAGCCAATGCACTCGCGTCGGACACGGTGAGAAACTCACTTGAGCGCCAGATCCCGCTCGGTCGAATTGCAGAACCCGATGATATTGGTGGCGCTGCGGTCTTTCTTGCCTCCGATGAGGCGCGCTATATCACGGGGCAAATGCTGTTCATCGATGGCGGGATTCTCGCCAATCAAATGTCCTGGGGCGCTGAGCCGTGAATGTAGACCTGACACCGCGACATCTACAATTGCGGGATCTCCTGTTCCGCCGCTGGAAGACCAACGGACTCAAGGCCGGCGACAAGATCGAGTCGCAGAACGAGATCACCAAGTTCTGCGACTTCTCGCTGATCACGGTCATCAAGACGTTGAAGGATCTGGAGGCGGAGGGCGTCATCCGCCGCCAGGTGGGTCGCGGATCGTTTCTGGTCGAAGCCCCCTGGGCGGAAGAGCATTACCGCGTCGGCTTCTTCTATAACCGCAACATCGTCGGCGGCGGCATTTTCGACAATGAGTTCTATACGCTCCTGGTGATTTCGCTGGAGCGCGGCGTTGTCTCGGACGGCCACGAATTCATCATGGGCAGCTTTACCCATGACAAGATGCCGATCAGTCTCTGGGACCGGCTCGACATGGTGGTGCTGACCGGCGTGACCGAGGAGACGGACATTTCCCCTCTCACCCAGACCACCAGCCAGATCAGCGTGCTCGACGCGGTCATCGACCTGCCCGGCGTGCATTCCTATCGCCTGGACTACGGGCCGGCCTTCGAGCAGATGTTCGCCCACCTCGGCGACAAGCCACACCGCGTGCTCTATCTTGACACGGTCCACGTGTCCTCCGAACAGGCCGCGCGCCTCGAAGCCTTTCGCACCGCCTGCGCAACCTCGGACGTCGCCCACACGCTGCATACCGCCACTGTCGATCAGGAAAACGAGCAGGCCGATCTGTCGGCGCTGGAGAAGACGATCACCGATTTCCAGCCCGATCTCATCTGCGGCTACATGCATCGTCGCTGGCACGGCCGCATGGCCGAGTGGCAGCCCAAGCCTGTGCGCATTTACCCCTTCGGCCTCGATTCACGCCGCGCCGGCTTCGTTGTGGAGAGCGGCGACTGGATCAAGAGCGTCCTGCCCCTTCTCTACGAGAAGCTGGAAGATCGCCCTGGGTCTGCCGAGGTCCATGTTTTTCCTGCCCACTTTATTCCCTGACCAAAGGACATACTGATGCTCAAGCTCATCGACAAAGGCGCTCGCTCGCACCTGCCCTTCAGCCCGGCTTTCGTTGCCGGCGACCTGATGTTCGTTTCCGGCCAGGCCTCGGTCGACAGCGAAACCGGCGTCATCATCCCGGGCACGTTCGAAGAAGAAATGCGCCGCTCGATCGAGAACCTGCGCGCTATTCTCGAGGCGGCTGGGCTTACCCTCGACAACGTCATCAACGTGAAGGCCTATCTGGCCACCGAGGAAGACGGCGCGCTCTACAACAAGATTTATCCTGAGTATTTCTCCGAGCCGCGCCCGAGCCGCAGCACCATCAATGGCGTGCTCGGCACCAAGCTCAAGTTCGAACTCGACTGCGTCGCCTATACCAAGGCCACCCGCCAGGAAGCCGTTCGCGACTGATCAGCCCAATGTCATTGCCCGGGTCAGCCCGGGCAATGACCGCTTCGACAAAAGCGACTATTCAAGCCCAAGCGGATCGGCGTCCAGCGGCCACATTGGCCGAGGCAGGCGCTTGAAGGGCAAGGCGCTCCAATCGGGATTGCTGGTCCCCGGCGTCGCCACAAAGAGCTGCAGGCGCGAGATCGGCGCAAACAGATCCTTCTGCTTATAGAGGTTCTTGACCGAGACCACCTGCTTGGTGTCGTAGACAATCCCGTGTCTGCTCATCAGGTCGAGCGAGTAGAGATTGGTGCGCTGGCTGGTGAGCAGTACTTCAATACCTTCGACCCGCACCACCGCAACATCACCCACAGTGATCTTCTCGTCCCCGATATGGCTCTGCCAGGAATCGCGGGCCAGATGCAGCACTTCGGCATCCGCATCAAGCGCCGGACCGGAATGGGGCTCGAACTTGCCGCCGATGCGCAAGCGCAGCTTGGCCCCGAGACCCACCTGGAAGCAGATTTTCACCGCCAGCGGATCCCAGAGCGGTACGATAGCCGCGTTGCTTATGCCGGCCTCGATGAAAGCGCGGAGCACATGGGTCGTATCGCCCGGAGCGCCGCTGCCGATCTGATCGGATGTGTCGGCAATGACGAGCGGCATGTCGCCGACCTTTTTGGCCTCCGCAATCGCCTCGTCGAAGGGCGTGAACGGCAGAGTGGCCTCGCGCCGGATGGCATAGAACCGTTTGCCGAAATCCTCGGCGACAGCCTGCGCCTTGGCCGCGTCTCCATCGACCACCGCCAGCATTTTTACACCCGCCAGCGGCACGTCAGCCCATGGGAAACCGTGATTGAGGGAGAGCGAGAGCACGCCATCCGTCCCCTCCGCTCCTTCCATTGCCGCGCAGAATTCGGGCATGGGGCCTTCCATCGTCGTGGGGAAGAGGCCCATGGACCGACAATCGAACAGCGCCATCTTCGGGTCGATCTCGCCGGCGAGCGTCCGCTTCATCAGGTCAAAGACTTCCTCCGCCCGCTCATTGTGATCGATATGCGGATAGGTCTTGTAGAAGACGATGAAGTCCGCCGCCTCGATCAGCACATGGTCGATATGGGCGTGCAGGTCGAGCTCAAGGCCGATCCGGACATTGGGACCGACGATTTCGCGCACCCGGCTGACGAGGTCACCCTCGCAATCGTCATAGCCATCGGCGACCATCGCGCCATGAAGATAGAGCAACACCGCGTCAACCGGTCCGGCAGCGCGCAGATCGCCGAGAATGCGGTCGCGCATTGTTTCATAGGCCGGTCGCGTTGTCGGGCCGGCGGGACTGGCGAAAGCAAACAGGCTCTGCACCACTTCCCAGCCTTCTGCCTCGCCCCGCTTGAGCCAGCTCTGGGTCGGGCCGCTCCATGGCGATGGATCAGCGGAGGCGATATCGGCCTCATTCCAGAAGCAGTCCTGGAAGTCATCGAGCCCGGTCGGGAAGGACGCAAAAGTGTTGGTTTCGGTGCCGAGCGTGGCAATGAAGAGGCGCATGGAATGATCCCTGTCAGATCTCGAGACGATGACTGTGCTGGTCGAGCCAGCTGCCCGGAACGAGCACTGCCGCACGGGCGCGCTCATCCTCGGCCTTGACCTTGTCGGTGAAGACAGGAGCGTGCCCATCCTGCGGGCGATAGGCCAGCAGCCGCCGCGCCGGCTCGATATCCCACCGCATCCCCGGATTGTCCGAGACGAGGTTGAAAATGCCAAAGCCCATGGGCGCTGCGGTGACGGCGCAGTCCATGGCGTGAACGAAATCCCGGTTGGAGAGCCACATCTCCTGGCCCCAGCTGCCGATGCCCAGATCCGGGCCGGCAAGATTATCGCCTGGCCAGATATTACCGATCCGGAAGGCGATGAAATCCGCCCCCGTTTCTGCGGCAAAGGCGCGGCCCATTTCCTCGCCGATCAGTTTTGAAACGGCATAGGGGTTCAAGGGCAGTGGCGGCGAGTCCGAGCGGATGGTCTCGGTGCGGAAGCGATGGCCCCCCATAACCTGATTGGTGGAGGCAAAGACCACGCGCCTGACGCCCGCAGCCTTCGCCGCTCGCAGCAGATTGGCCGTACCGACCACATTGGCCGGATGCACCTCTTCCCATCGGGCCACCGGGCGAATGTCACCGGCGAGGTGGATGACCGCGTCCACGCCTTCAAGAAGCCCGGCCCATTCCGGATCGAAAACGCTGATATCGCCCTCATGAACACCATCAGCAGCGCGGCGGTCGAGCAGCACGAGGTGGTGGCCACTGGTTTGACGCCAATGCGCGACCAGCTTGCCGCCGAGATTGCCGGCAGCGCCGGTGATGAGAATACGCGCCATGCGTCACTACACTTCTGTCAGGTGATGAAATTTGAGCCTGGCCAAACCGAAACTCTCGGCCGCCGCCACGATCTGCCCCAACGTTGCCGGATCGAGTGGAATGCCCTCGTCGAGCCGCTGGTGACGCATCGCCAGTTCCGGCTCGCCCGGCAGCAAAACCCGGCCCGGATGGTCATTGTTCTCCGACTGCACCCAGGCCAGCACCTGCGCCATCTCGCCACCGAAGGCCTCGAGCGTCCCCATGCGCTCGGGGGACACGATGATCGACAGCATCGAATTGATCACCGTCATATCACTGGTGCCGTCATGCTGGGTTTCCCCGCCCAACAGCGCCGCACCGAGCAATTCGCAGGCCAGCGCCAGTCCCGAACCCTTGTGCTCGCCAAAGGGCGTCAGAACCCCGGGCGGAGAGGTGAACAGCGCATTGGGATCATTCGTCGGCTCACCCTCGGCCGTCAGCAGCGCGTTGTCGGGTAGGGTTCGTCCCTCATTGCGATAGACCCGCACCTTGCCCATGGCGAGGCGGCTGGTGGCAAAATCGACGATCACCGGATCGGCGCCCGCGCGGGGGAAACCGGCGGCGAACGGATTGGTGCCGAGACGCGCTTTTGTTCCACCGAACGGAGCGACATAGGGTCCCGCGACGACATTGACGAAATGCACGGAGACAAGGCCCGCCGCCGCGCATTGCTCGGCCCAATGGCCGATGCGGCCGATATGATGGCTGTTGCGCAGGCCAATGATCGCGCTGCCCGTGGCCTTGGCGCGCTCGATGCCCAGCTCCATGGCGCGGTGCCCAGTGACCTGCCCCACTCCGCGCTGCGCATCGAAAATGATCATCCCCCCCATGTCGGAAACGAGCTTGAGCTCGGGGGCCAGCTTCAGCCCACCGGCCCGAAAACTGTCGAGATACATGGGGATTACGCCGACCCCGTGGGAATCGTGCCCGCGCAGATTGGCTTCCACCAGATGCGTAGCGACAAGATCGGCGGTTTCGCCGCTCGCGCCGAGTGCGCTGAACAACTCGGCCACTGCAGCGCGCAGCACTTCAGCATCGACTTGCATGACCCACCCCTCGCCCCGGAATGGTTGGAAGTCTATGCCTCGGCGCTGCCGCCGGTAAGCCAGATCGGTTTCGTGTCAAGAAACGCGACACCCAAATACGCAAGACCCGACGCTCCGTTTCGGGGAGCGTCGGGCCGCAAATTCAGCGCATGGCTTTGAGCCTAGAGGGCGACGGAGACCTGCGGCAGGCTGGTGGTTACGCGTCGGGCCGCGCCCTGAAGCGCCTCAGCTGCGCGCTCCACCATGGATTTCATCCTGTTGTCCGGAGCCGAGAGGCTCATCGCGGCAATCGGGATCCCCTGCCCGTTGAAGATCGGCACGCCGATGCAGGTCACGCCGTCCTCGTTCTCGCCACTCTCGATGGCGAAACCGCGTTTCCGGGTTTCCTCGACATGGCGCCGGAAGGTTCGCAGATCGGTTACGGTGCGGTAGGTGCGCGGTTCGAACTGAGCACCGACGATGGCATCCAGCCGATCATCCGGCATGAAGGCCGCCATGGCCTTGCCCAGAGAGGTCGAGTGAATGGGATGGCGATGGCCGATACGCGCCTGGAAGCGCTGCGAGCGCGTCGCCTCGCGGATATCCACATAGACAACTTCATGGTCATCCAGCACCGCCAGATTGATCGTCTCGCGAAAGCCGTCGGCCAGATCGTCCATCTCGCGCTGCGCCGTGCTGCGCAGGCTGTGATAGAGCGTATCGATACGCGCCAGCTCGCGAAAACGCTCGCCCACACCGTAGCGGTCCTGAACGATATCATGAGCAAAGAGGCCCGCCGCCGACAGGGTCTGCAGGTAGCGGAACACCGTGGTCTTGGGCATATCCAGGGCCTGGACGACTTCTGTCAGCGTCACGTCATGGGCCTGGCTTGCCACATAGGCGAAGACCTGCATCGCCTTCGCCACTGGCAAAACCGAGTATTGGTCATTCACTTTGGTCAATTCTTTTGCCTCCCCGACAAACCGTCACCCACCCATCCGGGGGCACGGCATTTACCCGATTAGAAAATCAAGCTGCTCAACATGTCAACTTAGCCAAAGTTTGCACATGATGTGAGCAGCACGTGGACCCTTGTTTCGTAAGGTGAAACTGTGCCGCATTTACACCGAACCACGGCGGGTGCCTCCTTGCACCAAGCGCGTGTCCATGGGGGCCGATCCAATCGGTGCGACACGCCTGAGGGAAACTATAAGCAAGGGAATAATTATGTCTGAGATTTCCAAGTCTGTCCGTTTGGGGCTGACCATGCTGAGCGCGGCTGTCGCCATCATGGCCGCAGCGCCGGGCGTGGCATTGGCCGCCTCGCCTCGCGCCGAAGAAGGCAAGATGATCCTCGTCGCCCGACAGGATCCCGGCACGCTCGACTACACCAAGAGCAATTTGACTGCCCTTCGCCTGTGGATCCCGGCCAATGTCGTTGAGCCGCTGGTCTATTTCAACAAGGACGGCAGCGTGTCGCCCGGTGTCGCCGAATCCTGGACCATCAGCGATGACCGCCTCACCTACGCCTTCACCATTCGCGAAGCGAAATTCTCGAACGGTGAGCCTGTCACCGTCGAGGACGTGATCTATTCGCTCAACACCATGAAGGCCAGCCCGGTCACTCAGAACTCGAGCGCCTATCAGGCGGTCGAATCGATCGAGAAGACCGATGATCGCACCGTGACGATCACCCTGTCCCGCCCGAGCCAGGGTTTCTGGCGCGGCATGGGCTCCACCGCCGCCCTCATCCAGCCGGAAGCCTCGGCGGACACCATCGCCACCAACCCGATCGGCAGCGGCCCCTACAAGCTCGTCAGCTACACATCCAATTCGAGCTTCGAATTCACCGCCAACGAAAACTATTGGGGTGACGCACCTTCGGTGAAGGATGTGACCGTCCGCATCATTACCGACGGCACGGCCGGCCTTAACGCGCTTGAAGCCGGTGAAGTAGACTCCCTGCCCGTCATCACCATCGATTTGTGGGAACAGCTCACGGCTCGTGGCCTCGACGACAAGTTCTCCATGGTCACCTATCCGCAGATCGGCGAGCCGACCTACGCAGTGATCAACCAGAAGCTCGATCCCGAGCTGCGCCAGGCACTCGCCATGACGCTGGATCGCCAGGCCTATAACGACGCCTTTGGCGCCGCCTGGGGCGCGGAAAACACCTGTACCTTCGCCCTGCCCAACCAACCCTGGTATGCACCGGAAAGCCCGGAAACCTGCCCCTATCCCTATGACATCGAAAAGGCGATGGCGCTGGTTGCCGAGAAGGGCTACGCCTCGACCCCGCTCGAATATGCCTCGCTGAGCGACGTGCCGGACCTGTCGCTGCCCGCCGATATCATGGTGCCAACCATGCAGGCTGCGGGCTTCAACATGACCCGCAATGCCATCGATCTGGCGCGCTATTCCCAGCTGATCTTCCAGGGCCGTCCGCCGCAGTTCGACGTCACCGTCATGTCGGGCGACGCCGATCCGACCCAGTTCGCCTGCCCCGATCCCAACGCAGCCGGCTGGAGCACCTATTGCTCGGCGGAATACACCCAGGCCCTGTCGGACGCAGACGAGGCGCTGACCGACGAGGACTATCTGGCCCTGATGCAGAAGTCGGCCGACATCCTGCGCAAGGATGCCGTGATCGTCCCGATCATCGCCAAGAAGGGTGTTGGCCTGTTCGAACCGGACCTCAAGGGCTTCGTCGAGCCGCGCGTGGCCGTGGCCATCGAGTTCGCGCCGCTGCACTGGTAATCCACTGAACTGTCGGGGCCGGCTGGTGCCGGTCCCGATCTCCTTCACACCACCAAGAGGAGGCGCCCAGCTCCATGCCGGTCTATATTGCCCGAAAGCTGGCCTTTTTTCTGCTGGCGGTCATCGCCGCATCAATCGCGATTTTTCTTCTCATTCGTGGCGCCGGTGGCAATGTCGCCGCCATCATCCTCGGCAAGGACGCTACCGCCGAGGCGATCAATGCGCTGTCCCAGCAATACGGGCTCGACCGTCCCATGGTGGTTCAATATTTCGACTGGATCGGCAATCTGCTCCAGGGCGATCTTGGCCGCTCCTTCCGTACCAATGAGGCAGTGACCGACCTTGTCGTCTCGCGCCTTTCCATCTCCATTCCGCTCTGCGTATCCGGGCTCCTGCTCGGCCTTCTCATCGCCATTCCCGCCGGCACCTATTCGGCCCTCAATTCCGACAAGCCCATTGGCGCGCTGATTGCGCTGCTCAGCCAGGTCGGCATTGCCGTGCCGGTGTTCTGGGCCGGTATTCTTCTGTCGCTTTTGTTCGGCGTCCGCCTCGGCTGGCTGCCCACCGGCGGCTGGACCAATTGGGACACCAATTTCTGGGGCGCCGTACGCTCGCTGGTCCTGCCGGTCATTTCGCTCGGCGTCATCCTCGGCGCCTCGCTCACCCGCTATGTGCGCTCGGCCGTGCTCGACGTGATGAACCAGGACTATGTGCGCACCGCCCGCGCCACCGGCATGACGCGCATGAAGGCGCTGCTGCAGGTTGGCCTGCGCAATGCAGCCCTGCCCATCGCCACCGTTGTTGGCCTGCAGATCGCCGAGCTGATCGGCGGCACCGTCATCATCGAAACCGTGTTCTCCCTCCCCGGCCTCAGCCGCATGATCCTCGCCAATGTCGCGGCCCGTGAAGTCATCGTGGTGCAGTCGACGGTCATGCTCATCATCATCTTCGTCATGTTCATCAATCTGCTCGTCGACCTACTCTATGGAGTGCTCGATCCGCGCGTAAGGCTCACACGATGAGCGCCGCCACCACCACTTCCGCAAAGCCGGCCCGCACGCGCCGCCCTCGCTGGCGCACCAACACCGCGCTGCTGCTCGGCGTTATCCTCACCATCGGCTTTGTCGCCATCGCCATCGCCTCGGTGTTCTACCTGCCGCACAATCCCAACGTGCCGCGCATCCCTGACCGGCTGCTGCCGGCCGGCTCGCCCAATTATCTCCTGGGCACAGACGTCCTGGGGCGCGATATTCTCTCCCAGCTGATGGTCGGCGCGCGCACCTCGCTTATTGTCGGGGCCGGCGGGGCTTTCATCAGCCTCATCATCGGCACCATTGCCGGCCTTTCCGCCGCCGCCTTCGGCAAATGGGCCGACGAGACCATTTCCCGCGGCGCCGATATCATGCTGTCCATTCCCGGCATCGTCACCGCGCTGGTGCTGGCTGCCACCATCGGCTCGGGTGCGCTCACCACCATCCTTGCGCTCTCGGCCTTCTTCACGCCGTCCTTCACCCGCGTCATCCGCTCGGCCGCCATGTCGGTGCTGCAGGAGGATTTCATCATTGCCGCGCGGCTCTATGACCGGCCGACATGGTTCATTCTCATTCGCCACGTCCTGCCCAATGTCGCCGGCGTGATGATCGTGCAGTTCACCCTCTATTTCGCCGCCGGCATCCTCACCGAGGCAGGGCTCTCCTATCTCGGCGTCGGCGTCACCCGCCCCTCCATTTCCTGGGGCATGATGCTCAACGAAGCCCAGCAGCAGGTCGGCATTTCCTCGCCCCTCGCCATGTGGCCGGGCCTTGCCATCGTCTCCGTCGTTCTCGGCCTCAACCTCCTCGGAGATGGCCTGCGCGACGTGCTCGATCCCAAGCTGGCGCGGAGAAAATAATGACCAGTCCCGCAGCCATCGACGTCCGCGACATGCGCGTGGGCTATGAGGATCTCACCGCCGTGCGCGGCGTTTCCTTCACCGTGCCTGCTGGCGGCCGCATGGGCCTTGTCGGCGAATCCGGGTCGGGCAAGAGCATGACAGCGCTTGCCCTCATGGGTCTCCTGCCGGCGGGCTGGAGCACCGACGGGGAAGTCCTTCATGACGGGGTCAATCTCGCCACCGAACCCGACAAGGCGTTCTCGGCCCGACGCGGGCGCACCATTTCCATGGTGTTTCAGGACCCCATGTCCTCGCTCAATCCGGTGCGCCGTGTGGGCGATCAGATCGCCGACGTGATCCACCGCCACAATGGCGTTAACCGCCGCGAGGCGATGCGCCAGACCATCGACCTTATGACGCAGATGAACCTGCCGCGTCCTGAACAATTGGCCCGGTCCTATCCGCACCAGATCTCGGGCGGCCAGAAACAGCGCATCATGATCGCCATGGCGCTTGCCTGCTACCCGCAGCTCATCATCGCCGACGAGCCGACCACTGCGCTCGACGTCACCGTGCAAAAGCAGGTGCTGCGGCTTCTCAATGCCGCGACGCGCGAGCGCAATTCGGCCCTCCTGATGATCACCCACGATCTCCCCGTCATCGCGGCCATGTGCGACACCGTGGCGGTGATGTATGCCGGGCGCATCGTCGAATATGGAACAGTGGTCGAGGTCTTCGGCAATCCCCGCCACCACTATACGCGGGGCCTCCTCGACTCCCAGCCCACCATGGACAACATCGCGCTCGACGGCACCTCGCGCCTCGTCTCCATCCCCGGGATGGTGCCACCACTCCAGCGCCTGCCGAGCGGCTGCGCATTCCACCCGCGCTGCCCGGCTGCCACCGATATCTGCCGGACGAAAATGCCCGAACTCGACAGGGGCACCACCGGCGTCGCCTGCTTCCATCCGCTGGCTCCAGCCAAGGAGCCCGCGGCATGACGCAGTCTATCGAACGCCGCCCCTTGCTGGCGATGAACCAGGTCACGCAGACCTACGCCCTGCCCCGCGCAAATCTGTTCGGCCCGCGCCCGAGTTTCACTGTGCTGCAGAACATCGACTTCGATGTCTGTGCCGGAGAAGCTGTCGGCCTCGTCGGCGAGAGCGGGGCCGGCAAGACCACGCTCACTCGCATTCTCACCGGCATGGAAAAGCCTCAGACCGGCAGCGTCACCTTTGAAGGCGCGGACATCTGGTCGGGAGACACCGCCCACCGCGCAAAATTCCGCCGCTCGGTGCAGATGGTGCTGCAGAACCCCCGCAGCTCGCTCGATCCGCGCATGCGCGTCGGCACGGCCCTGCTCGAACCCATGCGCAGCCTCAAGATCGCCGGCGATCATACCAAGCGCCTCTATGAGGTGCTCGACCAGGTCGGGCTCGATCGCAGCGCGCTGGAACGCTATCCGCACGAATTTTCCGGCGGTCAGCTGCAGCGCGTCGCCATCGCCCGCGCGCTCATGCCCAATCCGCGTGTTCTGGTCGCAGACGAGCCTGTGTCTGCCCTCGACGTCTCGATCCAGGCGCAGGTGCTCAATCTCCTCAAGGACCTCGTCCGGAATCTGCAGCTCGGGCTGGTCTTCATCGCCCACGACCTCTCGGTGGTGGCCTATACGACAAGCCGCGTCTCGGTGATCGCTGCGGGCCGCATCGTCGAAGTGGGCCAGCCCATCGAACTCTTTACCCACCCCATGGCGCCGGAGACGAAAAATCTCGTCGACGCAGTGTTGACGGTGGAAGCGGGACTGGCGGGCACGGCGCTCTGAGCGCTTGCTCGGTAAAACACCCCCTCCCAACCTCCCCCTGTTCAGGGGGAGGAGTATTTCCGTCGCTCACCACAATCTCCCCAAACGCGATAGGTCCCTCCCCCTGAACAGGGGGAGGATAGGGGGGGCCGCATCCACTCGACACCATCCACCGCGAAAAACCCGAACTATTCCGCACCACGAAATGGCCCGACGTTTACCTCGCGCGCTCACTGGTGTGTGTTGGGCGAAACAACACGAGGAGCAGCGAATGCTGAAGTTCGACGAGTCCGCACGCATTATCGCGTCCGAGTCTCGCTTTGTGTCCGGCGGCGTGAACAGCAATTTCCGTCTCGGCATGGGCCCCGGCCCCCTGGTGTTCACCCATGGTGAAGGGGCCTATCTCCATGACGTCGATGGCAACAAGCTGATCGATTATTATTGCGGCATGGGCGCCACGGTTCTCGGCCACAGCCCCAAGGGCGTGCAGCAGGCCGTCAAGGACCAGGTCGAAAAAGGCATTCTCTTCGCCGGACAGTCGCCGATCGAATATGAAGCCGCCCGCATCATCTGCGAGCGTATCCCCAGTGCCGAGCGCCTGCGCTTTGGCTCGTCGGGCTCCGAAGTGGCCCAGGCGGCAATGCGCCTCGCACGCGCTGCCACGGGCCGCCGCGCCATCGTCAAGTTCGAGGGCCACTACCACGGCTGGTTCGACAACATCCTGTGGTCCACCGCCCCCGCTCTCGCGGACGCCGGCCCTGCCGACGATCCGGCGTTGATCGCAGGCAGCAAGGGCCAGGGCGCGAACGATGGCGACGGCCTCGACGTGCTGCAGTGGAACGACCTCGCCGCTGTCGAAGCGCGCCTGGCCAAGGGCGACGTCGCTGCGCTGGTGATGGAAGCTGCCATGTGCAACCAGGGCGCCATCGCACCGGGCGAAGGTTATCTCGAGGGCGTGCAGGCCGCATGTCGCAAGCACGGCACCATCCTCGTCTTTGACGAAGTAATCACCGGCTTCCGCCTCGGCCAGAAGGGCGCCCAGGGTCGCTTCGGCATCACGCCCGATCTGTCACTCTTCGCCAAGGCCATCGCCAACGGCTTCCCGGTGGCAGCCATTGTCGGCCGCGCCGACCTGATGGACCTGTTCGCCACCGGTGGCGTGCTGCACGGCGGCACCTTTAATTCCCAGCCCGTCGCCATGGCCGCCATGGTGGCGACGCAGAAGGCTCTCACCCCCGAGCACTACGAGAAGACTTCGGTCTATGGCGTCCGCCTGCGCGACGGCATCCGCGACATCTTCAAGGAAGTCGGCATCAAGGCCCAGGTCACCGGCTTCGAGCTGATGTTCCATATCGGCTTCGGTCTCGACGCGCCTGCCCGCAACTATCGCGACCTCGCCCGCGCCGACAAGGCAGGCTATTCGCGGTTCTCGCAGGCCCTGCTGCGCAACGGCGTCCGCGTCCTTGAGCGCGGTGCATGGTTCGTCTCCTCCGAGCACAATGACGAAGTCGTCGACAAGACCCTTGAGGCCGTTCGCGCTGCCGCCAAGGAAGTGGCCCCCACTCTGGGCAACTGACGACACTTTGGGGCGGAGGCTTCTTCCAGGCTGCCTCCGCCCCACTTCCCTTGCCGATGCCCATGCAGTATTGCTCGGCCACCCAATGAGATCGGCAAGAGGGACGCCCGTATGCGCGAGGGCGACATCATCAATGGACTGGTCCGGGGCCTCGCGGTCATCGAGTGCTTCGACGAGGAGCACGCCCGCCTCTCCATCACCGACGTGGCTGAACGCACCGGTCTCGAGCGCGCCACTGCACGCCGGTGCCTGCTCACCCTCGTCCACCTCGGCTACGCCAGCTATGACGGCAAATTCTTTCAGCTGACCCCGCGCGTGCTCAGCCTTGGGCACACCTATCTTTCAGCCATGCCGCTGCCGCGCCTCGTCCAGCCCTTCCTCGAAGAACTCGCGCGCGAAACCAAGGAGAGCACTTCGGCCGCCATGCTCGATGGCACCGACATTCTCTATATCGCCCGCGCCTCGACGCGCCGCGTGATGTCGATCAATCTCGCCCCCGGCGCAAGATTGCCCGCCTATTGCACTTCCATGGGCCGCACCCTGCTTGCCGCACTGCCGACAGCCGAGGCCCGGGCCATTCTCGATCACTCAGACCTCGTTGCCTATACAGATCACACCAAGGCCGACATTCCCGGCATCACCACTGAACTGGCCGTCATCACCGCCCAGGGTTTTGCCGTGATCGACCAGGAGCTTGAACTCGGCCTCGGCTCCATCGCTGTGCCACTCTACAACGCCTCGGGCAAGATCGTCGCCGCCATCAATATCGGCGCCCAGACCGCGCGCGCCTCGACCTCGCATATGATCGCAAACTTCCTGCCGCTGATGCGCAAGGTCCAGTCCGAACTGCGTCCAATCCTGCGCTGAAATCCGCCGTGCCGCCACGTCACAGAAGGGCCCGAGTCTCTTCATCGGAGCGGACAGCGACTGTCACACACGCTGTCACATAAGCTTTGCAACCATAAATTTCCTTTATATTACAGTGACTTAACACGTCACAAACCCGTCACGGAACTGCAATAAAACCGTCGTTGCGCGCCAATAAGGTCTGCGGCGTCACGAGGCGGCCCACACCAAGGCTGGCCCGGCTCAGAACCGAATTCCGAAAGGGAACTTTCATGAAGACCGCACTTTACGCCAGCACCGCCATTGTTGCGCTTGCCGCATTCGCCACCCCGGCCTTTGCTCAGTCCCGCGACACCATCCAGATCGCCGGCTCCTCGACGGTCCTGCCCTTCTCCTCCATCGTCGCTGAAGAGTTTGGCGCCACCTTCCCAGAGTTCAATACCCCTGTGGTTGGCTCCGGCGGTACCGGCGGTGGTTTCCGCCAGTTCTGCGAAGGTATCGGCGACAACACCATCGACATTGCCAATGCTTCTCGCCCGATGCGCGACAGCGAGCGTGAAGCCTGCGCCGCAAACGGCGTGACCGACATCCGTGAAGTCCAGTTCGGCTTCGACGGCATCGTCTTCGCCTCCTCCGCTTCGGGTGCCGATTTCGCCCTGACCCCGGTCCAGGTGTTCAAGGCCATTGCCGCCAAGGTTCCCGTCGATGGCGAACTCGTCGACAACCCATACACCTCCTGGGACCAGATCGACCCGTCCCTGCCGGCCCAGCCGATCGCTCTCGCCATTCCGGGCTCTAACCACGGCACCCGTGAAGTCTTCCAGGAACGCGTCGTCACCCCCGGTGCCGAAGCTGCCGAGCTGCCAGAAGGCCTCTCCGACGAGGAAATCGAAGCCGTCGAGACCACCTTCCGTCAGGACGTTGTTGTCGAAATCGCCGGTGACTACACCGAGACCCTCGCGCGCCTGACCGCCAACCCCAATACCGTCGGCGTCTTCGGCCTGTCGTTCTACGACCAGAACAAGGACACCCTCAAGGTTGCGACCGTCGACGGCGTTTCGCCATCGCTCGAAACCGTTGCCTCGGGTGAATATCCGGTCAGCCGTCCGCTGTTCTTCTACGTGAAGGGCCAGCACATCGGCACCATTCCGGGCCTCGCCGAATATACCGAATACTACCTCTCCGAAGGCATGTCGGGCGCTGGTGGCTTCCTCGAATCCGCTGGTCTTATCCCTCAGCCAGCTGAAAAGAGCGCCGAAGTCCTCGCCGCCTTCCAGGGGCAGTAAGACAATAACGCGGGCCGCACCCTCTGGTGCGGCCTGCATCTCCCCCAATGTCAGCCAGGAAAGCCTGACACAGTGAACACAACGATCGTCGCCGGTCTGCTCATCGTTCTTCTTGGCCTGGCTTACCAACTCGGCTGGTCCAAGAGCCGAGCCCTCAGCACGCCCGATGGGCAGCGCGTCCACTCCCGCCCGCATTACCACGGCACGCTGGTCGCGCTCTGGACGCTCATTCCGGCGCTGCTCGTGCTCGGCATCTGGGCGTTTTTCTCCCCCGGCGTCACCCGCTGGTTCACCGTCTCACAGCTGCCGGTCGATGTGATCACAAGCCTCGATCAGCTCGGCCTCAACAACCAGCTGCAGCGCGTCCGCGATATCGCCTCCGGCTTCGGCGTCACCGGCGAAATCCAGCCCTTCGAGCAGTCCGCCGGCGATAATCTCCGCCAGTTCCAGCTCCTCAGCTTCCTCATCATGCTCGGCGCTGCAGCCGGCCTCGGCATTCTCGGCCTGACCTTCGCCCGCAAGCGCATCAGCCCGCGCCTGCGCGCCCGTAACGAGGTTGAGCGCGCCATCTCGGTGGCGCTGATCGCCTGTTCGGCTGTCGCCATCCTGACCACGCTGGGCATCGTCGCCTCGCTGGTCACCGAGGCCCTCCGCTTCTTCACCTTCGTCAACCCGCTCGACTTCTTCTTCGGCACCGTCTGGGCCCCGAAATTCTCCTCGACCGGTGCGGGCGACGCCGGGCAGTACGGCATCCTGCCGCTGCTCACCGGCACGCTGATGATCTCGGCCATCGCGATGCTGGTCGCCGTGCCGATCGGGCTGATGACCGCCATCTATCTCAGCCAGTATGCGCACCGCTCGGTCCGCGCCGTGGTCAAGCCGATCGTCGAAATCCTCGCCGGCATCCCCACCATCGTCTACGGCTTCTTCGCCCTGGTGACGGTTGGCCCCTTCCTGCGCAATTTCGGCGATGCCATCGGCCTCTCTATCAGCGCCACCAGCGCGCTGACCGCCGGTCTCGTCATGGGCGTGATGATCATCCCCTTCATCTCCTCGCTCTCGGATGACATTCTCAACCAGGTGCCGCGCACGCTGCGCGATGGTGCCTATGGCCTTGGCGCCACCCAGTCCGAAACCATCCGCAACGTGCTGCTGCCCGCGGCCCTGCCCGGCATTGTCGGCGCCTTCCTGCTCGCCGTCAGCCGCGCCATCGGCGAAACCATGATCGTGGTTCTGGCCGCCGGCAATTCGCCGATCCTGCGCGGCAATCCGCTCGAGCCGGTTTCGACCATCACCGTTTCTATCGTCAACCAGCTCACCGGCGACACTGACTTTACCGGCCCCCAGTCCCTGGTTGCCTTCGCGCTGGGCCTCACGCTCTTCGTGATGACGCTCTGCCTCAACATCGTTGCCCTCTACATCGTCCGCCGCTTCCGGGAGCAGTATGAATGACCGAACAGTTCTACAGCGCTCCCGCTGACGCCATTGCGCGCCGCGCCGCCGTGCGTGCCGGTCTCAAGCGCAGGCATCTCAGCGAGAACATCTTCCGCATCTCCGGCATCGTCGCCATCGTGCTGGCGCTGGGTTTCGTGGCCATCCTTTTCACCGATGTGCTGCGCAAGGGCATCCCTGCCTTTACCCAGTCCAACATCAGCCTGGCCGTCACCTTCGACCCCGAGGTGATCAAGGTCGATCCGGCTCCGGTCCGTGCCGGTGGCCAGTCCGACGCAGACTTCCGCGCTGCCCGCCTCGGCTGGGAGCGGCAGGTTGCCATGCTCAACTGGAACCGCATCATCGAAGCCGCGCTGCGCGACGCTGCGCCGGCCGGGCTCGAAATCGACAGCCGCCAGATCCTTGCCATCCCCGAGACCGATGCGCGCCATCGCGTCCGCGAGATCTTCGTCAATGATCCGTCCGTGCTGGGCCAGACCCGCACAGTCGAATTGCTGGCCTCGGCCAACACCGACAATTGGGTCAAGGGCAATATCAACCGCGACCTCGGCGACAACCAGCAGCAGCTGCCAGCCGCCACGCGCGCCCTCATCGACGCCTTCGAGGAACAGGGCATCATCTCCCAGGGCTTTGCCTGGTCGCTGTTCACCAATGTCGACAGCCGCTCCTCTCCAGCCGCTGCCGGCCTCCTCGGTGCGCTGACGGGATCCATGTGGATGATGCTGATCGTCGTCGTCCTTGCCGTCCCGATCGGGGTGGGCAGTGCCATCTATCTTGAGGAATTCGCGCCAAAGTCCCGCTTCACCGATCTTATCGAGGTGAACATCAACAACCTCGCGGCCGTGCCCTCCATCGTCTTCGGCCTGCTCGGCGCCGCGGTGTTCATCAACTGGTTCCGCCTGCCGCTCTCCGCGCCGCTGGCCGGTGGCCTCGTGCTGACGCTGATGACCCTGCCGACCATCATCATCGCCACCCGTGCAGCCCTGCGCGGCGTCTCCCCGGCCCTGCGCCAGGCGGCGCTCGGCATGGGTGCGAGCCGTACGCAGATGGTGTTCCACCATGTGCTGCCGGTCACCTTCCCCTCGATCCTGACCGCCACCATCATCGGTGTGGCGCAGGCCCTGGGCGAGACCGCGCCGCTCCTGCTCATCGGCATGAACGCCTTCGTCGCCTCGGTGCCCGGGACGCCGCTTGATCAGGCGACAGCTCTGCCGGTGCAGATCTATCTCTGGCAGGCCAATGAGAACCGCAACTTCTTCGAGGCCCGCACCTCTGCTGCCATCATGGTGCTCTTGGCCTTCATGATCACGCTCAATGCCATCGCCATTTTCCTGCGCTCGCGCCTCGAAAAGCGCGCTTAAGGAGACCCCGCAAAATGGATATGCTTGCCGGTAAGGTAAAGATGACCACCAAGACCCTGGACGCTGCCATGAACCCCGCTGCCGACCCTGCCGAGCTCATCGAGCGCCCGATCCGCCTTTCCGCCCGTGACGTTACCGTTCACTACGGCGCCAAGCAGGCTTTGCACGGGATCTCCATCGACATCCCCGATCGCGCCGTCACCGCGTTCATTGGCCCCTCGGGATGCGGCAAGTCCACCTTCCTGCGCTGCATCAATCGCATGAACGACACCATTGAAGGCGCCAAGGTCGGCGGCCGGATCGAACTCGACGGCGAGGACATCTATGCCCCCGATCTCGACGTGGTCGAACTGCGCGCGCGTGTCGGCATGGTGTTCCAGAAGCCGAACCCCTTCCCCAAGTCGATCTACGACAATGTCGCCTATGGCCCGCGCATCCACGGCCTCGCGAGGAACAAGACCGATCTCGACGAGATCGTCGTCAACTCCCTGCGCAAGGCCGGCCTCTTCGAAGAGGTGAAGGACCGTCTCGCCGAGCCGGGCACCGGTCTTTCCGGTGGTCAGCAGCAGCGGCTCTGCATCGCCCGCGCCATCGCCGTCGGCCCCGAAGTCATTCTCATGGACGAGCCCTGTTCGGCTCTCGATCCGATCGCCACGGCCATCATCGAAGAGCTGATCGACGAGCTGCGCACCAATTATACCATCGTCATCGTCACCCACTCCATGCAGCAGGCGGCCCGCGTCAGCCAGAAGACCGCGTTCTTCCACCTGGGCAATCTCATCGAGAAGGGTGACACCGAGGACATTTTCACCAATCCGGTGAACAAGCAGACCCAGGACTACATCATGGGCCGCATCGGCTGATCGCGGACGAGGAGAGTTTTATGTCCAACGCCGAACATATCGTTACCGCCTATAGCGAAGAGCTTCTCACCCTCGCCCAATCCATCGCCGAAATGGGCGGCCTTGTCGAAGCCGCGATCGAGAACGGTACCAAGGCCCTCATCACGCTTGACCGCGAACTGGCCGACGTCACCATCATCGGCGATCAGCGCATCGACGACATGCAGCGTCGCATCGATGACATGGCCGTTTCCATGATCGCCCGCCGCCAGCCCATGGCGTCCGATTTGCGCGCCATCATCACCGCCATCCACGTTGCCAACGATCTCGAGCGCGTCGGCGACATGGCCAAGCAACTGGCCCGCCGTTCGCTCAAGCTCGAAGGCATCAGCCTTCAGCCGTCCTTCTACAACGGCGTCAAGAACATGAAGACGCTGGTGCTGCGGCAGGTGAAAGACGCTCTCGACGCCTACGCCAATCGCGATGCGGAGGCCGCCGTGGAAGTCTGCAACCGCGATGACGAGGTCGACGCGCTGCATACGTCGCTGTTCCGCGAACTTCTCACCTATATGATGGAAGATCCGCGCAACATCACCACCTGCACGCATCTGCTGTTCTGCGCCAAAAACCTCGAGCGCATTGGCGACCACGCCACCAATGTCGCAGAGCGCGCTTATTATCTGCAGACCGGCAAGCAGCTTACCGCCGAAGTCCAGCAGCTGCAGCGCCAGCAGATCAAGATCTGACACGAGGCATATCCTCTCGTCCTCTCCTGAAAGAAGGGGACGAGAGGGAGCTGACATAGTTTAATAGCAACGGCCCCTTCTCCGGAGGCCGAACGACGGAGCACATCCATGCCCGCGACGATCCTTGTTGTCGAAGACGAAGGCGATATCGCCATCCTGCTGCGCTATAATCTCGAGGCCGAAGGGTTTAGCGTGATTACGGCCGAAAGCGGTGACGAGGCCCAGCAGGCCATCGCCGAGAAGCTTCCTGATCTCATCCTCCTCGACTGGATGCTGCCTGAAATTTCGGGCATCGAACTCTGCCGGCGCCTCCGCGCGCGTGACGAAACGGCCCGCGTGCCGATCATCATGCTCACCGCCCGCGGTGAGGAAGAAGAGCGTGTCCGCGGCCTTGCCACCGGTGCAGACGACTATGTCGTAAAACCCTTCTCGGTCCCCGAGCTCCTGGCGCGCATCCACGCCCTCCTCCGCCGCGCCAATCCCAATCTCGTCACCGCCTCGCTCAAGGTCGGCGATCTCGAAATCGACCGCACGACGCACCGGGTACGGCGCGCCACCCGCGACATCCATCTGGGGCCCACCGAATATCGTCTGCTCGAATATCTGATGCGCCATCCCGGCCGCGTCTATTCACGCGAGCAACTGCTGGACGGTGTCTGGGGCAATGATGTTTATGTCGACGAGCGCACGGTCGACGTGCATATCGGCCGTCTCCGTCGCGCCATCAATCGCGGTCGTGAAGCGGACCCGATCCGCACTGTTCGCGGCGCGGGTTATTCCTTCGACGAACGTTTTGGCCAGGCCGCCTGATCATGATCACCATCTACCACAACCCCGAGTGCGGAACCTCGCGCAACACGCTGGCGATGATCGTCCAGAGTGGCGAGCCCCATGAAGTGATCGATTATCGCACCAACCCGCCCGATGAGGCGCGGCTGCGCTGGATGATCGCCAGTGCCGGGCTCAGTGTGCGCGACGCTATCCGCCAGAAGGGAACGCCCTACACCGAAGTGGGCCTCGACAACCCCGAGCTGGACGATGACGCGCTCATCGCCGCCATGCTGTCCCATCCCATCCTCATCAATCGGCCCTTTGTCGTCACCCCGAAGGGCGTCCGCCTCTGCCGCCCCTCGGAACTGGTGCTGGACCTGCTCAAAAATCCCGATATAGGCCCGTTCACCAAAGAAGACGGCGAAGTCATCATCGATGCCAATGGCAAGCGCCTGAAGGGCTGATTGCCCCTAGGGCCCGACTTCGGGGCTGTCGCGGAGCGGCGTCCGGTCGTCGAGCGGCACGGTCTGACGTTCGATCATCCGGTGCACCCTCGGTTTGCCTTCGCCCCGGTGCAGCGCCCGCAACTGGTCGATATTTTCGGCATCGGCCTTGGTGCGGCGCATATTGTGCCGGACGTAGTCGATCCAGGTCGGCACGTGGTAGCTCTCCACCCAAAGCTCGGGGTGTTCCAGATCGCGCAGCAGTGACCACTGCCGCGCCCCGTCCCGCATGCGGATGCGGCGGCGCTCGCTCATCAGGGCGAAGAAGCGCGGAATATCTTCCTGGGCAATGTGATAGTCGATCATCACCATGATCGGCCCACTCTGCGGCCTGAGGTCGAGACGCAACATCGGCTCGTTGAACGTGTCGAGCGGATTGAGGTCGCGCTCGTTGAACTGCGGCAGCGCCAGGCGGAAACCGACCAGCAGGCACATCAGCAGTACAAGGCTCGCCGATGCCAGGGCCCAATCCGGCCCGACGCTGTCGGCTACTGCGCCCCAGAGCCAGCTACCGGCCGCCATGCCGCCAAAAGTGGCCGTCTGGTAGAGCGACAGCGCACGGCCCACTACCCAGCGCGGCGAAGAGAGCTGGATCGACACATTGAACAGTGACAGCGCCAGAACCCAGCAGGCCCCTGCTGGCAACAGTGCGAAATGGCTGAGGATCGGGTCGCGGCTGAACCCGAGCGTCACGCAGGCGATGGCAAAGCCGAGGCACGCCATCCGCACGATGGCTTCATTGCTGAACCGCTGCCGCACCCGGCCATTGAGGAAAGCACCGATAATCGCGCCGAGCCCGAAACACCCCAGCAGCGTGCCATAGACCATGGCCCCGCCGCCGACATATTCGCTTGCAACTGAGGGCAGCAGCGCCAGCACCACAATGGCCGCGACACCGAAAAGAAATCCACGGAACAGCACGGTCAGCAGATTGGGCGACAGCGACACATAGCGAATGCCGGCCCACATGGCCCGGCCGAGCGTCTCGCGCGGCAGCCTGGCAGGGGGTTGGCTGGGTTTCCAGCGCCACAGCGCCGCAATTAGCGTCAGATAGGACAAAGCGTTGATGGCAAAGGCCGCGCTTGCCCCGGCAAAGGCGACGATCAGCCCACCCACCGCGGGTCCGACGCTGCGCATCATGTTGAAGCCCATGGCGTTGAGCGTCACCGCGCCGGGCAGATCCTCGCGCGGCACCAGATCGCCCATGGAGGCCTGCCAGGACGGATTGAACAGCGCTGAGCCGCAGCCGATGAGGAAGGTGAAGGTCAACAGCAGCCAGGGATTGAGCAATCCCATGAAGGCGAAGATCGCCAGCACCAGCGACACCAGCGCCATGCCCGACTGGGCAACAAGCATCACGGTGCGGCGGTCGAAATTGTCCGCAAGGGCCCCTGCTGCAATGGAAAAAATCATGATCGGCAGCGTCGTCGACGCCTGCACCAACGCCACCATATTGTGGGAGTCGGTGAGCGTGGTCATCATCCAGCCCGCCCCGACGGACTGCACCAGCCCGCCGAGATTGGATACCAGCGTTGCCAGCCACAACAGGCGGAAATGCTCGTGGCGGAAGGGCGCCAGCATGGATGGGCGCTCAGACATAAGGCCTCTCAATTCTGCGTAATGCCTTCATGCGCCACCCGGGCTGCGGAGGCAAGGCCGGTGGCTCATTCCGAACCCTCGGGCCACAACCTTGGTTCCTGCCCTTCCCCGCTTCTATGCCCGAGGGACAAAAAAAACGGGGCCCATCGGCCCCGTCCAATATTCTGCTCTCTGGCCGGGGTGTTAGCCGGCAGAGGTATAGGCCGTCTTCACCACGGTGAAGAACTCTGCGGCATATTTGCCCTGCTCGCGCGGACCATAGCTCGAGCCCTTGCGCCCGCCGAACGGCACGTGGAAATCGACACCTGCGGTCGGCACGTTGACCATCACCATGCCGGCTTCCGAATTGCGCTTGAAGTGGGTGGCGTATTTCAGAGAGGTCGTCACGATGCCGGCGCTGAGGCCGAAATCGGTGTCATTGGAGATGGCAAGCGCCTCGTCATAATCCTTGGCCTTGATCACGGCTGCGACCGGGCCAAAAATTTCCTCGCGGGCAATGCGCATCGAGTTCGTCGCTTCGGTGAACAGCGTAGGCTGCAGGAAGTAGCCCTCGGTGTCCTTCTTCACGCGCTCGCCGCCGGCGACAAGCTTGGCGCCCTCGGCCTTGCCGATCTCGATGTAGTCGGTGTCCTGCTTGAGCTGGCTCGGATCGACCACGGGGCCGATCTCGGTGTCCTTGTCCAGAGCATCGCCGACGCGCAGATTGCGGGTACGCTCAGCCAGGGCCTCGACGAATTTGTCGTGGATGCCTTCTGTGACGATGACGCGCGACGCCGCCGTGCACCGCTGGCCGGTCGAGAAGAAGGCTGACTGCGCAACCGATTCAACGGCGACCTTGAGGTCCGCGTCATCGAGGACGATGGTCGGGTTCTTGCCGCCCATTTCGAGCTGGAACTTGCGGTTGTGCTCGATCGAGGCAGCAGCGACGCGCTTGCCGGTGCCCACCGAACCGGTGAACGAGATGGCCGAGACATCCTTGCTGTCGAGCATGGTCTGACCGACGACCGAACCCTTGCCCATGACAAGGTTCAGCACGCCTTTGGGCAGGCCGGCACGCACGAGGATATCAACGATCGCCCAGGTCGAACCCGGCACCAGATCGGCCGGCTTGATGACCACGGTATTGCCATAGGCCAGAGCCGGAGCAATTTTCCAGGACGGGATGGCGATCGGGAAATTCCACGGCGTGATGATGCCGATAACGCCAATCGGCTCGCGGGTGATCTCGACGTTCACGCCCGGGCGCACGGATGGCAGGATTTCGCCCGCAAGACGCAGCACTTCGCCAGCGAAGAAGTCAAAGATCTGGCCGGCGCGGGTCACTTCGCCGATGCCTTCGGGCAAGGTCTTGCCCTCTTCGCGGCTCAACAGCTCGCCGAGCTCCTGCTTCCGCGCCAGGATCTCGTCGGCGGTCTTGCGCAGGATGGCATGGCGCTCAAGGATGCCTGAGCGCGACCACGCCGGGAAAGCGGCCTTGGCGGCGGCAATCGCCCGCTGGGTCTCTTCGGCCGTGGCGCGGGCATAGACACCCACAACGTCGGTGAGATTGGACGGGTTGATGTTCTCAGCCCCGTCAGTCCCCACCCATTCGCCGTCGATGAGGTTCTTGTGCAGTTCGGTCATTTCGCAAGCCTTTCGGATCGTTGGTCAGCGCGAGTGGTGAGCGCTAGAGGAGGTCGGCGCGAGCCAGGTCGCGCAGCAGATGACTGGTGCCATAGGTCCAGGGTGGGCATTTGGTGGAGAGGTTCACCCGGTTCGACAGGGTACCCAGGCTCGGCGTCGAGATCGAAACCACGTCGCCGATCTTGTGGGTGAAACCCTTTCCGGCGCCATCGCGATCCTTCACCGGCGCGAACATGGTCCCCAGATAGAGCACCAGCCCGTCCGGATACTGATGGTGGCCACCGATGGTCGCTTCGACCAGCGACGCGGGTGTCCGCGAAATCTGGCCCATCTTGGATTGGCCTTCGAGAACAAAACCGTCCTCGCCTTCGACGCGCAGGGCGATCTCGGCCTCGCTGATGGTCTCGAGTGTGAACTCGCCGTCGAAAAGGCGCACGAACGGCCCGAGCGAAGCCGAGGCGTTATTGTCCTTCGCCTTGCCCAGAAGCAGGGCCGATCGGCCTTCCACGTCGCGCAGATTGACGTCATTGCCCAGCGTCGCGCCGATGATCTCGCCGCGGCTCGTCACCAGCAGCGCAACCTCCGGCTCAGGGTTGTTCCAGTTCGAAACCGGGTGCAGCCCAACTTCGGCGCCATGTCCCACCGAGCTCATCGGCTGGCCCTTGGTGAAAATCTCGGCGTCGGGGCCGATGCCCACTTCGAGATACTGGCTCCAGACGCCCTTCTCGATCAGCGCGGCCTTGACCTTCATGGCGCCATTGGAGCCCGGCACAAGCTGGCTGAGATCGGTGCCGATCAGATCGAGGATCTCGCCGCGCAGGGCATCGGCACGGGAGTTGTCGCCGCGCGCCTGCTCCTCGATAACGCGTTCGAGCAAGGAGACGACGAAGGTCACACCCGAAGCCTTGATGGCCTGGAGGTCGATCGGGGACAGCAACACAACCTGTTCAGCGTCTACCGGGTTGGCAAAGGAATTGGCGAGGATGGTGCCGGCGTCGCCCAGACTGGTTCCGTCAGCACTGCGGACATGCTCGGCGGCCTTGCCGCCCTCTGCAATATCCCGCACCGTGGCAAAACCCTTGGCGGTGATATCGATCAATTCTCCGTTCCGCACGGTGACGATGCGTGGATGTGCATATCCCGGTACACGGGCGCGCCCGATCAAGATTCCACCAGGGATAATGTCGCCGACCATAAGAGTTCCTCCCGCCTATTGGTGTGGAGTGACTAACCCGGCAGCCCGACCCGGTGCAAGTTAAACCGGCATAAAATCATACTATTGCTGCTTTCCGCCGACCGGAAGGGCCACTGCTCGTGCCAGCTGGCTCAGATAGGCGGAAAATTCCGGGTCCTCTCCGGCGAGATGCGCATCCATGGCGTCCCGAAAGTCTTTTCGGGCGCACCACTCGCGCATCCAGTCTTCCCAGGAGCGCCACCGCCGCAGGTCAGCACCCGACATTTTTGGTTCGTAGGTCAGGATATAGGCGCGCTCGAACAGCGAGATCAAAATGCCGAAGAGCGCCGATTTACGGGCGGCCTGCTCGGCATCCAGCCCCATGGACGGGGCGGGATCGAGCAGGCGAAGGTCGGGATGGCTGAGGACCAGCTTGAGGAACTCGACATATTCGTCGGCCAGCATCAGGTAGATTTCTTCTTCCTCCTGCTGGCGCTGCCGCGCGCGGTCGAGGACATAAAACATGATCGCCATCGGAAGGCCGACCACGGTGACGACATAGCTTGCAGTTTCCCAGGACATGATGTTCTCCCCTCGCCCTACGCGTACCAGACCTATTCAGTTCCCGTTCAGCCACGCCGCAATACTGACGCATTGGGTGGAGACATCTCTCCACCCATGTGACCAAGGAGTCTCTCATGCGTCTTTCGAGCGTCCTCATTCCCTTCGCCCTCATCGCCACCGCCGTCCCTGCTTATGCGGGCTCGATCACCATCGAAGGCCAGGGCGAAGTGCGCGCTGCGCCGGACATGGCAATGATCAGCTCGGGCGTCACCACCCAAGGCGCGACCGCCCGCGAAGCGCTGGACGCAAACACCGCGGCCATGGCGGAGCTGATTGCGGCGCTCAAGGCAGAAGGCATCGAGGCTCGCGACATCCAGACCTCGGGCTTCTCGGTCAACCCGAACTATGTCTATTCCGATGCCCGCGACGAACATGGCTACACCCTGCCGCCCAAGATCAATGGCTATCAGGTGTCCAACACTGTCAGCGTCGCCGTCCGCGATCTGGGCGAGCTGGGCTCCATCCTCGACAAATCCGTCACCGTTGGCGCCAACACCATCAATGGCGTGAGCTTCTCGGTGGCCGATCCGTCCGAACTCTATAACGAGGCCCGCAAGGCCGCTTTCGCTGACGCCCGCGACAAGGCCGCGCTCTATGCCAACGCTGCCGGTGCTACCTTGGGCGAGCTCGAATCCATCACCGAAAGCCAGGGTTTCAGCGGCCCCCAGCCCTACCCCATGTATGCCCGCGCCGAGATGGCAGCCTCCGCTCCGGTGCCGGTCGAAGCTGGCGAGATGAGCTTTGCCATCACCGTCAAGGTCGAGTGGGATTTGAACAACAAAGCCGACTAATTGGCTGGATAATGCTGGCTTCGCCACGTTTCGGCCAAACCAGCCATGGCATAGAGCCCGCGCAATGGCCCCGCAACTTTGGGGCCATAAGCTTGCGAGCTTCCCGCCTCCCCTCTTGAGGGGCTCGGGACGGTGGGGATGGTTTTCGTAGTCACCCATCCCCACCAACCCCTTTGCTCTACCCCAGCACAACCTTCCAGAGCATGTTGAGGCCGACCAGGACCAGGAAGCCCGCGAACACATATTTCAGCGTCTTCTGGTCGAGCCGGTGCGCCAGCGCGGCACCGAGCGGCGCACAGAACGCGGCGAGCACGCCGACCAGCACCAGCGCCACCAGATTGATATAGCCGATGCTGAGCGGCGGCAGATCCGCGACGCCCCAGCCGGAAATCAGATAGCCCAGCGTCCCCGAGAGCGCGATGGCGACACCGATGGCCGCCGAAGTGCCGACCGCCTTGTGCATGGTCTCCCCAAAGGCCACCAGCGTCGGCACGGTCAGCGATCCGCCCCCGATCCCCATCAGCGACGAGAGATATCCCACCACAAACCCGGCGCCCCGGTGCGTATTGGCCGAATTGCGCAAATGCCCCATCAGCCTGGTCTGGAACGAGAACAGGATATTGGCGGCAATCACGAATGCGAGCACCGCAAAGACGATGCGCAGCGCATCGCCTGAGAAGAACCCCGCCATCAGTCCACCGATGAGCGTTCCCGCCACAATGAACGGCACCCAGAGCCGCAGCGCCTTTGTATCGACCGCGCCGCGCTTGTGGTGCGCCCGCGCGCTCATGATGCCTGTCGGAATGATGATGGCCAGCGACGTGCCCACCGCCACATGCTGGACGATATCGGGATCAAATCCCATCAACAGCAGCGCATTGCCCAGCGCCGGCACGATCACCGCACCGCCGCCGATGCCCAGGAGGCCCGCGGCAATCCCCGAGACGACGCCTGTCGCCAGCATCCCCACCACAAACGGCCAATAGGCGAGGACCGCGTTCCAATCCATGTTCATTCCCCAATAAGATGCAGCACCACTTCGCGCTGATGCGGCCGCCTGCGGTGTTCAAAGAGATAAAGTCCCTGCCAGGTCCCCAGCACCGGATGCCCGCCGGAAACCGGTATGCCGATAGACGTCTGGGTCAGCGCCGCCTTGATATGGGCCGGCATGTCATCCGGCCCTTCGGTCGTGTGCACCAGCCAGTCCATGCCTTCCGGCACGAGACGCCGGAAAAAACCGCTCAGATCCGTCTGGACGTCCGGATCGGCATTTTCCTGGATCAGCAGCGAACAGGAGGTGTGACGCACAAAGACCGTCGCGAGCCCCGTTTCGATGCCGCTGTCCCGAACGAAATGACGAAGCCGGGCCGTGAAGTCGAAAAGACCCTGTCCGCGCGTTTCAATGATGAGACTGTCGATGACCTGACGCATGGCGCCACGCTATCACGCCGCGCCGCCACGACCAGAGGCTTGCCGGCCCCGATCCGTCCACCGCCGCATTTGCGCCTTGTTATGCCGTCCCATGTGGACATATCAAAGCTGGGGGAACTGTCTCAGACCCCCGGCGTTTGGGCCTTTCAGCGGATAGAGGGTCCTAGTCCAGCCCACTTTCCCCATTCAGATTGGGTTCAGACGCGGGTCGCGATGCTCGTGCCACCGTGTCTCCGAGACGACGAAGGAAGTAACAATGCGCCTCAAAAATTGGCTCCTGACCGGCACAAGCATCGGTCTCCTTGCGCTCGCACCACTGTCCGCCACTGCGCAGGATGGCGATTTGCGGGCTGCCTACGAAGCCTATGCAGCAGCTCAGGCCAGCGGCGATGCCGCAGCCCTCGAGGCGGCACAAGGCACGCTGACAGAGCTTTGCATCGTCGCCGGCTACGCCAGCCTCGATGAATGCATTGCCGCCATCAACGGTGGCGGGGCCCCTGCACCCGCAGTTGAAGAAGCGCCCCCGGCCGCAGAACCCCAGCCCGAGGCTCCGGTTGAGGAGCCCCAGCCTGAAGCGCCGGCCGAGCAGCCACCTGCCGAAGCGCCGCCTGCCGAACAGCCGCCCGCACCGCAGCCGGAAGCTCCGGTTGAACAGCCTGCAGAGCCCACACCGGAAGTGCCGGTCGAAGAGCCCGCAGCGCCCCAGCCCGAGGCCCCTGTTGAAGAACCCGCAGCCGAAGCGCCGGCTCCGGTTGAGGTCGCCCCGGTCCCCGCTCCTGCTCCCGAGGCTCCTCCGGCGGTCGAAGCGGCCCCGGCCGAGCCCGCCCCGGCCCCTGAAGTTGCGCCTGCCCCCGAACAGCCTGCAGCCCCCGAGGCTCCTGCCGCCGACTATGGCGCTCTGCTGACGGCTCAGGTCGACGCCTATAACGCCGGTGTCGCGGACCTGATGGCTGGCAACGACACCGCCGGCGCCCAGGCCCGCATTGACTCGGCCCGCGCTGAAATCGCACGCCTCTGCGCCGAAGCCGGCCTTGGCGACGAAGCCGCTTGCCTTGCCAATTTCGGCCTGCAGCTGCCCGAAATCCCGGCCCTGCCGGCGGCGCCCGCTCCGGCCCCCGACGCCGCGCAGCCAGTCGCGCCCGCGCCCGCTCCTGAAACCCAGCGGCCGGCAGAGGCCGAACAGCCGGTTGCCCCCGTTCCGGCCGAACAGCCCGTTCAGCCAGAGCAGCCCGTCACATCTGAAGGCGCTCCGGCCGAGATCATCCCCGATCTGCCTGCCGGTATCACCGAAGAACAGATCGCCCCGGTTCTCGACAGCGCCAAGGACGAGGCTCCGCAGCCGCCGACCGTCGTCGAGGGTGCGCCTGCCGCTCCTGCCCCCGAAGCGGCGCCTGTTGCTCCGGCACAGCCCGAAACTCCGCCACCGCCACCGCCGTCCAGCGACGTTGACGCCCAGGCACGTATCGAAATACCTGCCGATGCCCAGGTCATCTCGGTTCTCGCCGAGGAAGGTCAGGCGTTCGACGTGACTGCAGCCGCACCGGCCGCGCCCACGGCCCTGCCGCCCAATGTGACGATCGTCAACCAGACCAACGTGGTCAACAACGTCACCAACAACACGACCAATATCGACAATTCGACCACCAACATCGGCGAGCAGAACAACGTGCAGCAAAACAATGTTCAGCAGAACAATGTTCAGCCGCTTGCACCGGGTGAAGCTATCACCCAGGTGATCCTGCAGGTCGGCACGCAACTGGTGGTCAATTCCATCGGCCAGGACACGGATCGCTTCTACAATGCCCAGCAGGATGAGGTCTTCTACGAGAACCTCCGCAATGGCCGGGTCCGCGAAACCATTACCCGTCCGGACGGTAGCCAGGTGGTGACCGTGCGCAACGCCAATGGCGACATCCTTCGTCGTTCGCGCATTACGCCGGATGGCGAAGAGATCGTCATGGCGTATTTCGACGAGCGCTATGACACCGCCCTGCTGGAATGGCGCGATCCGGGTGCTGAGCTCCCGCCGCTCCGCCTTAATATTCCGGTACGCGACTATGTCCTCGACGCCGAATTTGCCGATGAAGAAGAGTTGGAAGTCTTCTTCCGCCAGCCGCCTGTCGAGCAGGTCGCCCGCATCTACTCCATCGACGAGGTGAAGCGCTCTGCCCGTGTTCGTGACAGCGTGCGTCGACTCGAGGTTGGCAACCTGACGTTCGATACCGGCGCCGCAACCATCGGTCGCGATCAGGTGACCGCCCTCTCCGGGGTCGCCAATGCCATGTTGGGCCTGCTCCAGCAGAACCCGGCTGAAACCTTCCTCATTGAAGGTCACACCGATGCGGTTGGCTCGGACGTCTCGAACCTCGGTCTTTCGGACCTGCGCGCTGCCACAGTGGCCCGCATCCTGACCGACTTCTACGGCGTCCCGCCCGAAAACCTGGCCACCCAGGGCTATGGCGAACGCTATCTCAAGATCCGCACCGAGGCTGCCGAGCGTGAAAACCGCCGCGTCACCATCCGCCGCATCACGCCGCTGATTACCCTCGCCAGCAATTAACCCTGCTGTCGATGCGTTTGAAGGGAGTCGGGGAACCGGCTCCCTTTTTCTGTGCGCTAAGCCGGGGTGCGTCACCCCGCACGCTTGCTCCGCTATTGCTGCCTGTTATCGAGGCCGGTCAAACGAGCAGGAGCCTCCAATGAAGAAACTCGAACTTTTCGTCGAAAATATCATCCTGGCGTCTCGCTGGCTGCTCGTCGCCTTCTACATCGGCCTCGGCATCGCTCTCGCGTTTTACGCGGTGACCTTCTTCGTAAAGCTCTGGGATTTCGGCACCAAGCTGTTCACGCTCGACGAGACCGCGACCATCCTCAAGGTTCTCGGCCTGATCGACGCCGCGCTTATCGCCAGCCTCGTGGTCATGGTGATCATCTCCGGCTACGAGAATTTCGTCTCGCGCTTTGACAATGAGGAAGAAGTGCATTGGCTGGGCCAGATTGACGCCGGGTCGCTCAAGATCAAGGTCGCGTCCACCATCGTGGCCATCTCGTCCATACACCTGCTGCAGATCTTCCTCAACGTGCCCACATACGGTGATCAGGACATCTTCTGGTACACTGTGCTGCACGTTACGTTCATCCTCTCGGCCCTCTTTCTTGCAATCATCGATGGCATTTCAAAAAAGGGCGGCAAGTCAAAGGGCCCTGAACTCTAGATAAGCCATAGCTATCTGCTTGAGGCACAGGAGCCTTTTTCCGGCCATAATTGTTTTGAGCGATGTGATCACGCCGAAGGGAACTCTCACGCAAAGGTCGCGTTCTTTAGCCAGCGTTGCAACAAAGGAGCGAACATATGGCTACCCCCGAACGCGATACTGTTTATACCCAGGACGGCAACCGCACCGTCTATACGCGCGAAAGCAATGGCACCGGCTGGTTTGTCGGCATCATCGTTGCCCTGGCCCTTCTGGCCATCGGCTATCTGGTGTTTTCGGCTAATTCCGGCCCGACGACTTCCGTTGACGTGAACGGCGCACCTGCAATTGAAGCACCGGTGACCGATCCGGTCGTGGCTCCGGCCCCGATGACCGAAGCACCGGCTCCGGCAACTGATGTGGCTCCCATGACCGAAGCTCCCGCTCCGGCCACTGATGCGGCCCCGGTAACCGACGCACCGGCACCGGCAACTGAAGTTGCTCCCCCGGCTGCTCCGGAAGCCACTCCGGTTCCGGCCAACTAATAACCGCCTCCGTCTCGGCCCTCCCCCGAGACCATTGGGCCCCAGCCTTCGCTGGGGCCTTTTGTTTGCGCACGCGCTTGCATCGGGCCGCCGCCGTCCCCATTTTGGCAGCATCAAGGGAACCCGCATGTTCAATATCGACCAGATCCTCAAGACCCTGCAAACCGACAAGAACGCCCAGCGCACGGCAATGACCGGCGCCGCAGGGCTGGCAGCCGGCATGCTGTTGTCGGGCAAGGCCGGAAAGCTCATCGAAGGCACCGCCAAGTTGGGCGCCGTCGCAGCCTTGGGAGGCCTCGCCTACAAGGCCTGGCAGAACTATCAGGGTCAGCAGCCCACCGCCCCAATGCCGGCCGAGGATGCGTTTATCCCGGCCCAGACTGACACCCACGGCCAGGAGGAACTCGGCAAGACCCTGGTGCGGGCCATGATCGCCGCAGCCAAGGCCGATGGCCGCATCGACGCCGAGGAAAAGGAAGCCATCTTCGAAAAACTGAAAGCCATGACGCTTTCGGCCGAAGAGAAGGCCTGGGTCTTCGACGAGCTTTCAAGCCCTCTCGACATCAACGCCGTTGTCGCCCGCGCCGATACGCCCGAGCACGCCGCCGAGATCTATGCCGCTTCCCTTGTGGCCATTTCTGCCGATACTGCCGCCGAGCAGGCCTATCTCGAAGTCCTCGCCAATAAGCTCAAACTCGCGCCCGCCCTCGTCGCCGAGATCCACAAGGCTGCCGGCGAAGCCGCGCCACAGGCTGCCCCTGTGCAGGCCTCGCCCTTCGCCTACACGCCCTCCGGCAAGTTCTGAGGAGTGTTCACCGCGCGTTCAGGCGGCGCGCGGTAACACCCATGTGCGTTCTTGCGATCCCTGCCCGCGGCCTCCATGTCTGCGGGCAAGGAGATCACCATGGAACTCGGACTTTACTCATTTGCGGAAAACACCCCCGATCCGCTGAACGGCAACCACCTGCAGTCGCCTGCGGAGCGCGTTCGGGACCTCATCGAGGAAATCGAGCTGGCTGACCAGCTCGGCCTCGCCTTCTACGGTCTGGGCGAACATCACCGCCCCGACTACGTCGCCTCTGCCCCCACCACCATTCTTGCGGCGGCGGCGGCGCGCACCAAATCAATTCGCCTCTCGACCGCCGTCACCGTGCTCAGCTCGGAAGACCCGGTTCGCGTCTATCAGCAGTTCTCGACACTTGATCTGATCAGTAATGGTCGCGCTGAAATCATGGCGGGCCGCGGCTCGTTCATCGAGAGCTTCCCGCTCTTCGGCTACAAGCTCGACGATTACGATGATCTGTTCGAGGAAAAGCTCGAAATGCTGCTCGCCATCCGCAAGGGTGGCAAGATCGCTTGGCCTGGCAGCCAGCACACCCAGCCAATCCCGGGCATCGAAATCTACCCGAAACCGGTGCAGGATCCGCTGCCGCTCTGGATCGCGGTCGGGGGCACGCCCAATTCCGTCGCCCGCGCGGCCTATCACGGCCTGCCCTTGATGATTGCCATCATTGGCGGACGGCCGCGCCAGTTCGTACCGCTGGTCGATCTCTATCGCCAGACCGGCGCCAAGGTCGGCCATGCCGCCTCAGCGTTGAAACTGGGAGTTTCCGGTCACGGCTTCATCGCCGAGGACAGCCAGTCGGCCCGCGATATCGCTTTCCCGGCCCACAGCGCTGCGATGAGCCGCATTGGCGCCGAACGCGGTTGGCCGCCCACCACCCGAGCCCAGTTCGACGCCGGCACAACGGCCGAAGGCGCTTACTACATGGGCTCGCCGCAGGAAGTGATCGACAAGATCCTGATGCAGCATGAGTGGTTCAGGCACGATCGCTTCGGCCTGCAGCTCAGTGTCGGCACCTTGCCCCATGACAAGGTCATGAGGGCAATCGAGCTCTACGGCACCGTGGTCAAGCCGGCGATCGACAAGGCGCTCGGGACTACTTCGCCGAGCGCGTGATCGAGCGGATTGCCAGCGGGGGCACACCGGACTTCTCGGAAATGGCGCGGTCCTGCTCTTCAATTGCAGCCTTGGCGGGCTCATCCCCGTCGAGGCCACCGAGCAGATTAGCGTCAACCTTGCGATTGGAGCGCTGCGAACCGTCTTCGTAGACAATGTCGAACATGACGAATTCGGTGCGGGCGGTTGGCTTTCTGGCCATGGTAAACTCCTTTGGACAAAACATAACCGCGAGCCCGGGGGGCCCGCGGTCTTCGGTAGATATAGTTCTGGGGATCAGCGGTAGATGTGGTCGCCCTGCTCGTCGACGATCTGGCGACCCTTGCTCAGAGCGAGCGCAACCAGATCTTCGCGAGAATTCATGCGGTCGGCGCGGATGAACCGGTAGCTCTTGAGCTCGCCGCCAATTTCCTTCTCGATCGTGCCGGCCAGCTGCAGTTCGCTGCCCGCCTTCATTTCGATGGCCTTGATCAGATGGCCTTTGTAGCTTTCCTCGCCCATGACCTTGTCACCGGCCGGCTCGGCGCTGGCAGCTCCCCCGCCGCCGAAAAGCTTCTTGAAAAACGACATAAGCGGCCCTCCTTCTTATTGCGGTCTGCGCACCGGCCGGGGTCGCACCAGCTCACCGCGCTTGTCCATCTCTTCCTGCAACCAAAGCGGTGAGATGTCAAAATAGTTGGGCCAGGTCGGCACCCCGTTGGCGAGGCTCACCTTGGCGAAATAGGCCCGGTCCCGGAGGGGTTCGGTGCCCTCTCCGCGTTCGGAGAGCATCGGCGCCGCGTTGAAGGTGCCCAGGGTTCCATCCGAGAACATTACCACCAGTTTGAAGGGGGTAGCGGCCCGGATGGAGGTGATTTTGAGGCGCGGAGCCGCCATGGAGCTGCTCCTAGTTGTCGAGGAAGCTCCGCAGCTTGCGGCTCCGGCTCGGATGCTTGAGCTTGCGCAGGGCCTTGGCTTCGATCTGACGGATACGCTCGCGCGTCACCGAGAACTGCTGGCCCACTTCTTCGAGCGTATGGTCGGTATTCATGCCGATACCAAAGCGCATGCGCAGCACGCGCTCTTCGCGCGGCGTCAGCGAGGCCAGAACGCGCGTGGTGGTTTCACGCAGGTTCGACTGGATCGCGGCATCGATCGGCTGGATCGCGTTCGAGTCCTGGATGAAATCGCCCAGGTTCGAATCTTCCTCGTCACCGATCGGCGTCTCGAGCGAAATCGGCTCCTTGGCGATCTTGAGGACCTTGCGAACCTTGTCGAGCGGCATCTGCAGCTTTTCGGAAAGCTCTTCCGGCGTCGGCTCGCGGCCGATTTCGTGCAGCATCTGGCGGCTGGTGCGGACGATCTTGTTGATCGTCTCGATCATGTGCACCGGAATACGGATGGTGCGCGCCTGATCGGCGATCGAGCGGGTGATCGCCTGACGGATCCACCAGGTCGCATAGGTCGAGAACTTGTAGCCGCGGCGGTATTCGAACTTATCGACCGCCTTCATCAGGCCGATATTGCCTTCCTGAATGAGATCGAGGAACTGCAGGCCGCGGTTGGTGTACTTCTTGGCGATGGAGATCACGAGACGCAGGTTCGCCTCGACCATTTCCTTCTTGGCAATCGCAGCTTCGCGCTCACCCTTCTGCACCTTGTGCACGATACGGCGGTATTCGGCGATATCGAGGCCGGTCTCGGTGGCGAGCGTCGCGATATCCTGACGGATGTCGTGGACCGTGTCGGCTTCGCGGCGGGCAAACTCGCCCCAGCCCTTGCCGGGCAGGTTTTCGAGGCCCTGTTCCCAGGTCGGGTCGAGCTCGCGCCCGTAATAGTTCTGCAGGAAGGCTTCGCGCTTGACGCCATAGCTCTCGGCCAGACGCAGCAGACGACCTTCGAGCTTCACCAGACGCTTGTTGATGTCGTAGAGCTGCTCGACCAGGCTTTCGATACGGCTGGCATTGAGCGAGAGCGACTTCACATCGGTGATGACTTCGCCGCGCAGCGCGCTCAGGCGCTCGGTTTCCGCGTCGGAAACCGTGGCCGAACGGTCCTCGGCGTGACGGTCCTGCATCTCGCGCATCTGGCCATAGGCCTCAGCGATGCGGTTGAAGGTTTCCACGACCTGCGGCTTGAGCTCGGCTTCCATCGCCGACAGCGACAGGGCGTTATCGAACTCATCATCGTCGTCGTCGACCGGGTCCTGCGGGGGCTCTGGCTCTTCCGGGACGTAATCGTCATCTTCGCCCGACGAGGCCCGCTTGGCGGCAGCCTTGGGCTTGTCCTTGGACGTCTCCGGCTCGGCCTTGACCGGCATTTCGACGGTCGGCGCAGCCTGCTTGGCGTCGGGGCCGGCATAGGTGGCTTCGAGATCGATAATGTCGCGCAGCAGGATTTCGCCCTGCGCCAACTGATCACGCCAGATAATGATGGCCTGGAAGGTCAGCGGGCTCTCGCAAAGGCCCTCGATCATGGTCTCGCGACCAGCCTCGATGCGCTTGGCGATGGCGATTTCGCCTTCGCGGCTCAGCAGCTCGACCGAACCCATCTCGCGCAGATACATGCGCACCGGGTCATCGGTACGGTCGGAGCCGGACTTGGCATTGGACGTGTTGGCAACAGCCGTGCCGGTCGAGGGCGCGACTTCAGTGCCGGTTTCTTCCTCGTCCTTCTCGACTTCGGTCTCTTCGACCTCGTCCTCGTCGACGACGTTGATGCCCATTTCCGAGAACATGGACATGAAGTCTTCGATCTGCTCGGAACTCACTTCGTCCGAGGGAAGAACGGCATTCAGCTCTTCATAGGTGACATAGCCGCGCTTCTTGGCGACCTTGATCAGCTTCTTGACCGCCGCATCGTTCTGATCGATCAGGGGGCTGTCATTGGACGTCTCGGGAGCCCCGGATTCGGGCTTCTCGGTGTCCTTGCTGACTTTGTTCGCTGCCTTGGTGGCCATCTGCTACTCCTCGGGACCCGCGGTCTTCGGGCGCCGGACTTGTCATAGGTGGGGACAGCTCAAGACAAGGTAAAGGTTTGGTCACCAAGCCGTTAACAAGCTCAGCTATCCATGGCTCGCATTGGGACTGCGTCGGTCTGCAAAAGCATACGCAAAAAGCGCGCGTCGTCACAGGCTTTTAGGTCGATCCTAAAAACTGCGAGTCGCGCGTCCCGATAGCGAACCAAATCCTTCGATCAATGCCTCTGTGCCATCGACAGTGGTAATCTGGTTCTTGATGTCTCGCAGCCGTTCAAAGGTTTCTTCGCTCGGGTCTTCGCCCAGCGCGGCTTCGGCTGCCTTCAGCTCCCTATTTAGCTGAACTTTCTTGTTATGCAAGGCCAGCGCATGACTTAATCCGATCTCGGCGTCCGACAAGGCGGTCTCCGGACCGGCCTGCCACACCCCCTGACGCAGCAGGGTGTCGCGCATCCGCTCGAGCGCCGCCCCATGGCCACGCGCCCCAAGGGCCGACTTCAAATCTTCGGCGGAAATATCGTGGTGGCGCACCACCAGGGCGAGGATGTCGCTCAAAACCTTCTGCGCCAGCGCGGTTTCACAGTCGAGCGCCGCCAGCGCCTCGAAGCTGTGCTCTACCGCTGCCGGGTGATTAACCAGCGTCAGGATGATGGTCGCCTCGCGCGGCGTCACATTGGCCACCGCGCTCGGGCGCATCAGCCGCGAATTGCGCAGCGTGTCGGAAACAACCAGCCGCGGCGTTCCACGCGACGGGAATCCATAGGCCCCGCTCTGCCCATAGGCGGGACGACCCATGCCCTTGTCGCGCCCTTGCCGCAGCGGGGCGAAAAAGGCCTTCAACTTTTCGTCAAACGCCTGCTGGTAGTGGAAGCGCACATTCTGGTCGCCGATAACATTGGCCCGCTCGCGCAGCCGCGCCTGCAGCGCCGCCCGCTCTTCCGGCGCTTCGGGCACAAGCCCACCAGTCTCGAGGCTCCATACCATGTCCGAAAGGCTGCGAGCCGTGTCGATCACATCGGCAAAGGCTTGACGTCCCTGCGCCTTGATCAGATCGTCTGGGTCCTGCCCTTCCGGCAGGGTCGCGATCTTGACGCTCCGGCCCGGCTTGAGATGGGGCAGGACGATGTCGATGGCGCGCTCGGCGGCCTTCAACCCGGCCTTGTCGCCGTCAAAGCACAGCACCGGCACATCGGCCATCCGCCACAAGAGCTGCAGATGCTCCTCGGTCAGCGCCGTTCCGAGCGGCGCTACGGTACCTTCGAAGCCCGCCGACACAGCAGCGATCACGTCGAGATAGCCTTCCACCACCACGACACTGGCCGCATTGCGCGCCGCCGTCTTGGCCGAATGCCCATTATAAAGCGTCTGGCGCTTGGAAAAGAGCGGTGTTTCCGGCGAGTTGAGATATTTCGCCGGCACGTCCGGGCTCATCGCCCGACCACCAAAGGCGATCACCCGGCCCTTGAAGTCCATGATCGGGAACATCACCCGGTTGCGGAACCGGTCATAGGTCAGCGGATCGTCGTCGCGGCTGGTGACAAGACCGGTCTCGATCATCGCCTGCGCCGACACGCCATTGGCCGCCAGATGCTCTTTCAGCCCATTGCGGCTGTCCGGCGCAAAGCCGATGCGGAACCGCGTCTGGCTGATCGCCGACACACCGCGCTCAAACAGATATCCGCGCGCCCGCGCCCCGATATTGTGGGCCAGCGCCGCCTCGAAATATTTCGTCGCCAGCTCCATGACGTCGAGCAGGCTTTTTTGCGCGGCATCGCGCTTTTCGATCCGCTCGTCGCGCGCCGGCATCGGTACGCCGGCCATTCCGGCCAGTTTTTCGACGGCCTCCGGAAAGCTGAGGCCGACCTTCTCGGTCAGGAACCGGAACTGATCCCCCGAGGCCCCACAGCCAAAGCAATGGTAAATCCCGCGCCGATCGTCGGCGTGAAAGCTCGGGCTCTTCTCGTTGTGGAACGGGCAGCAGGCCCACATGTCGCCCTTACCGGGCTGGCTTTTGCGCTTGTCCCAAAGCACGTGTTCGCCCACGACCTGCGTTATCGGCAGGCGCTGGCGAATTTCATCCAGGAACTGATCGGAGAAGCGCATGCGTGTTAAGTAAGCACTCCGAAGCGCCGAGTCACGGGCAAGGAACTTATCCACAGCATGACCAAGTACAAAAAACTGCCACTGCCCGTCCTGATCGCCCTGACCACGCTTCCCGCCCTGATGATCGGCACGGTCCTGTGGTTTGTGGCCGACGTGTTCCCGGCCTGCTCAATCACGGAAAAATCCCGGCTGACAGCGCCGGATGGAGCCTTTGACCTCGTCACCTTCTCGCGCAGTTGCGGCGATGACACCCCGGCCAATACCCAGGCGGTGCTGGTGCCACCAGGCGACACCGTCCCGGACGACGCCGCCAGCTTCCTCTCCGTGGCCGCGACGGGTGATTTCGCCCCGCGCTGGACAGCCGACAAGGCTCTCGAGCTCAGCCTGCCGGCCGATGCCCACATTTTTCGCAACGACGACACCGTTGCCGGCGTCGCCGTCACCTATCGCTAGGCCTCAAGCTTCCTTGCTGCGCTGGTAAAGCCGCCAGGCCCAGCCGAAGAGGCCGATGGCCAGAACGATCAGCACGAAGCCGCCCAGGATGATGCTGACCGAAGCCGAGATCACGGGGAACAGCAGGAAAACGAGGCCAAGCAGCACATAGGAAACGCCGGACAGGACCACCGGCCAGATCCGTGCATAGCTCTCGCGCTCGCGCACCACGACGATAATCTGCATCGCGCCCACAAAGACGGCGGCGAAACCGACCAGCATGGATATGAAGGTGACGGTAAAGATCGTCGCGAGGAACGGACTGATCAGGATCACAATACCCAGGATCAGCGACGCCGCATTGGCGATCACGTCGAACCAGTAATTGCCGCTCTTGCCGCCACCGAAGGTGAGGCTCCACAGCCCCAGCGCGCCGTCGATCAGCAGCAGCACGCCACCGAACAGCACCAGCACCGCCAGCGCATCGATCGGAAAGATGACAGCGTAGAGACCAGCCAGCAGCATGAACAAGCCCCGCAGGGCCGTTGCCAGCGCAAAGCGTCTTTTCGTCTTGGATGAAATGCTCAAAACCTTTGCCCTCAAATGCGGGACAGGAGCGTCCCCTCGCGCGCCGCCACCCTATCGAAGCGGCAGACCGACGCCCAGCATCGCCCCGGTTTTAGATTTTCTCAATGCCCCAGTTGCCATTTGTGCATTGATCCCCGGCGCCGCCCGTGAAATGAAGCCGTCTCCCTTCTGAGGCCGCTCGACGGGGCGGTATTGTCTTCATGTCGCTGCCGCTTGTCGCCCTTTTCCTTGCCGCCTTTGCCTTTGGCACTGCGGAATTCGTCATTGCCGGCGTTTTGCCGGAAGTCGCGGCAGGCCTTGGGGTCACCGTCCCCGTGGCCGGCTATCTCATCTCCGGCTATGCCATCGGAATTGCCGTCGGCGGCCCGCTCCTCGCGCTCGCCACCAAGAAAATGCGGCGCAAGACTCTGATCATCCTGCTTGGCGCCGTCTTCGTGGCTGGCCAGGCGTTCAGCGCCCTCGCCCCCAACTTCGAACTGTTGATGCTGGCGCGCCTCTTGGTCTCCTTCGTCCACGGCACCTATTTCGGCATCGCGGCGATTGTTGCTGTCAGCATTTCCCCACCCCACCGGAAGGGCTTTGCGGTCGCGCTGGTTCTCGCCGGCCTCACCGTCTCCAATATTCTGGGCGTGCCCGGTGGCGCGGCGGTCGGCGGCTATTTCGGCTGGCGCGCGACCTTCTGGGCTGTGGGCGCGGTTGGCCTCGTCGCCACCCTCGCTATTGCGCTGTTCCTTCCCGCCCATGCTGGCGACAAGACCGGCTCGGGCAGTTTCCTCCATGAGTTCAAGGCACTGGGCCGCCAGCAGGTGTGGACCTCGCTGATGATCGCCGCCCTGTGCATGATCGGGCAGTATGGTCTCTTCACCTATATCGCCCCTCTCCTCATCGAGGTGACGGGCATGGATAGCGGGACCGTGCCGTGGATCCTGCTGCTATACGGCGTCGGCTCCACCATTGGCGTCTTCGTTGGCGGGCGCCTCGCCGACTGGAACATGATGCGCTCTTTGACGGTGATCCTTGCAGCGCAGGTCGTTCTCTTCATCATCGTCCATCTCGTCAGCCCCTACCCTTTTGCCATGGCGCTGCTCGCGGCCTTCTGGGGCGGTACCAATTTCGCGTTCGGCTCCCCTCTTCAGGCGCGCATTCTCACCTGGGCCAGTGACGCGCCGAACCTGGCCTCAGCCCTCATCCCCACCGCCTACAATGTCGGCATCGCTATCGGCGCGATTCTGGGGGCCGTGCTGCTCGAGGCAAACTTCGGCTACGCCAACCTGCCGTTGATCGGCGTCGTCACCTCAACCCTCTGCGTTGCCTTGGCCATTTCGTCGCACTTGGCCGAAAAACGCAGTCCTGCGCGACCGCCAGCTGTCTCCCCCGCAGAGTAACGCGCCGAGCTGCTTGCAATTGCGCCAATTTGGTAACGGAAAGTTGGGCTTTCAAAGTTACCACCCCAGCCAGCGCTAAAGGGGAGAAGTGCGGATGGCCATCGACAATGCATCGTTGCTGATCGCCATTGCATCGTCGAGCGCCGCGCTCATGGCTGCACTTCTGATTGGCTGGCAGAATTCTCGGGACGAAAAATATCTCGGCCTCGGCGCAGCCGGCATCGGCCTGATCGTCATCAGCATAACGATCATGAGCCTGCGCAGCGGCGCCTATGATTTCACCATCCAGTTCGTGCCCTTCTTCCTGTTGATCTCGGGCATCAGCCTTATCTATGCGGGGTCTCGGCAGTTCCGCATTCCCGATGGCTCTTACCGAGTGCCTGCCTTCACCTGGGCGGCCGCGGTGGTAATGCTCGCCATTCCCTTCGTTGCGGGCTATTCGGGCATCGGCACCATCGTGCTGAACTGCATCGGCGCGATCTACATGATGCTCTGCGCCTGGGAAAACTGGCGTGGCCGACAGGAGGCGCCCATTGCCCTTGTCGCCAATGCGGTGCTCTATACCGCCGTCGCCAGCTCATTCGTGGCAGCTGCAGCCGTACTGGTCATCGACGGCCGCGCCGTCCTCGACGCACCGCCTGACAATTGGGCCGAACATTTCAATCTCATCATGTCGCTGGTCGGGCTGACCGGCATCGGCGCCATCACCCTGACCCTGCACCATGCCCGGGCGGCCGGCCGCCATCGGCACGAGGCCAATACCGATTCTCTGACCGGCGTTCTGAACCGCCGCGCCCTGTTCGCCCAGTTCCCCGAAGACTCGATCGTGCCGGATCTCGTGGTCGCCATGTTCGACCTCGACCATTTCAAGCAGATCAATGACCGCCGTGGCCATGCCGCCGGCGACATCGTCCTGCAAAGCTTCGCCCGTGTCCTGCGCGCAGAAACGCGCGGCGCCGATTTTGCGGCGCGTCTTGGCGGCGAAGAATTCTGTGTGGTTTTCCCCGGTCTCGACCGGGAGGCGGCATACGCCATTTCCGAGCGCATCCGCGCGGCCTTTGCCGCGAAGGCCATTCCCACCGGGCATGAAAATGGCGTTGCCACAGTCAGCGTCGGCGTGGCGTCCGGAGGAGACGGCGAGACCTTTACCTCGCTGCTCAGCCGTGCCGATGCCGCCCTTTACAAGGCCAAGAGAGACGGGCGCAACCAGGTCCAGCTGGCCGCGCTCCGCCTCGTCGCCTGATCAGGCCGTCAGTGCGGCGCGCACCTGGCCGCTGACCTTGCCGAAGTCAATCCGGCCCGGATAATCCACCTTGAGCTGGCCGATGACCTTGCCCATGTCCTGCGGACCTGCCGCGCCGACAGTGGCGATGGCAGCCGTGATGGCGGCAGTCACTTCCTCGTCGGTAAGGCGCTTGGGCAGGAATTCATTGAGAATATCGATCTCTTCCTTTTCGACCGTGGCGAGATCGGCGCGGCCGGCCTGCGCGTAGATGGCAAAGCTCTCTTCGCGCTGCTTCACCATCTTCTGAATTATGGCGAGCACCTCGTCCTGCGTAGCCGGTCCCTTGCCATCGCCACGGTTGGCGATATCGCGGTCCTTGATCGCCGCATTGATGGCGCGCAGCGTGCCGGTACGGCGCTGATCGCGAGCCTTCAGTGCCAGTTTGAGGCCTTCGCTGATCGTTTCGCGCATGAGAAATCGCTCCTTGCTATGCAATTTTAGGCCCCCATATAGGCATGAAACGCCGGGCGCGCTACTTGCGCTATCGGGCGCGGGCTCTTAATAGGGGGCCTTAACCTACATCTTCGCTCAAGGATCGGGACGCCTCGGCATACCCGGTTTGTCGCGCGAGCTTATGAAACCAACAGTGGAGACCGACCGTGACCGGCTGGCAGCAATCCCCCGCGACCGCAGTGCTAATTCTGGCTGATGGGACGCGCCTCGAGGGTCGCGGCATTGGCGCCGTCGGCCATGCCGCCGGTGAAGTCTGCTTCAACACCGCCATGACGGGCTATCAGGAAGTTCTGTCCGACCCGTCCTATGCCGGCCAGATCATCACCTTCACTTTCCCGCACATTGGCAATGTGGGCACCAATGACGAAGACATCGAGACGGTCAACATGGCCGCTCTGTCCGGCGTCCGCGGCGTCGTCCTCAAGGCCGACATCACCAACCCGTCCAACTATCGCGCCGCTGAAAAGCTCGACGCCTGGCTCAAGAAGCGCAACATTGTCGGCATCACCGGCATCGACACCCGTGCGCTGACCGCCCTCATCCGCGAAAACGGCATGCCCAATGGCGTGATCTCGCATGAGCCGACCGGCATGTTCGACGAAGCCTCCATCAAGGCCGAACTCAATGCTTTCCCGGGACTTGAAGGTCTCGATCTCGCCAAGGAAGTCACCACGGCCCAGACCTATTCCTGGGACCAGACGAGCTGGGCATGGAACGAGGGCTACGGCCGCCTCGAAAACCCTGAGTTCCACGTCGTCGCCGTCGACTTCGGCGCCAAGCGCAATATCCTGCGTTGCCTCGCCGATCAGGGCGCCAAGGTCACAGTCGTGCCCGCAACGGCGACCGCTGCCGACATTCTCGCGCACAATCCCGATGGCATCTTCCTGTCCAATGGCCCCGGCGATCCCGCTGCCACCGGTAAATATGCCGTCCCGACCATCCAGAAGCTGATGGAAACCGGCAAGCCGATCTTCGGCATCTGCCTTGGCCACCAGCTGCTCGGCCGCGCTCTCGGCGCCGAAACCTCGAAGATGCATCAGGGCCATCACGGCGCCAATCATCCGGTCAAGGACCTGACCACCGGCAAGGTGGAAATCACCTCGATGAACCACGGCTTTGCCGTGGATGCAGCATCGCTCCCGGCTGGCGTCACCCAGACCCACATCTCCCTGTTTGACGGCACCAACGCCGGCCTCGCAGTCGATGACAAGCCGATCTTCTCGGTCCAGTACCACCCCGAAGCCAATCCAGGCCCGCAGGACAGCCACTATCTGTTCACGCGCTTCCTCAACCACGTGCGCAAGCAGAAGGGTCTTGAGGAAAAGCCGGAATACGTCGCTCCGGGCGCTGCCGCCTGATCACACCGGCAGACCAATGACAAACGGCCACCCTTTCAACCGAAAGGGTGGCCGTTTTCTTTTGCGCGGTCCAACTCAGTCATAAGTGTCTTCGTCTGCCCGCGCGGAGAGCCGTCCGTCAGCGCCAGGCATGTCTTCGCTGCGCTGCCGGGGCGGGATCTTCTCGTCCTTGTGAGGCGATGGATTGCGCTGGGTCTCGGCATGATCGACAGGGTCCGGCTGTGCGGGTCCCTTGGGTTTATCCTTGGTCATTTGCTGTTCTCCTCATCTCTGGAGAACAACGTTTACCAAGCCAGCCGGTTCACCCCGCTCACATTGCCCATTTGTCCAGCACGGGCCCACCCTGCCCGCCCACGGGATCGGTCGCGGGCAGCGGGACGATAGCAATCCTCTGGTCCGCGCCGGGCCTCTCGCCGCCTTCGCCGGTGAGCAGGTCCCAGTCCTGTCCGGGCGGATAGGCGCCGACCATCATGAACCCGTCTCCACGCGAGACGCAGCGATGCGCCGTTCCGGCCGGCAGCACCACCACATCGCCGGCACTGACCTCGACATCGCGCCCCTTGGGCCCGCCCAGACGCAAGACTGCGCTTCCCTGCGCCACGCCGAGGCATTCATGCGCCGTCGAGTGATAATGATCGTAATCATAGACCCCGGCCCGCCATTGGCTGGGCCAACCATTCTGGTCAAAAAGGGCTTCGAGTGCCTCGGCACCCGGTTCCGAAACGGCCTGCCGGTAGATCACCACCGGCAATCGGCTATTGGGAAACACGCCATCATCGGCGAAATATTCCAGCCGGAAATTGGCGAGATTGCCTTTCATGTCGAACCTCCTCTGCTGGCGGCTTAACGTCCGCCAGCCGGAAGGGTTCGTCTAGCGGGTGGTAACGACGGTCACGTTCGGCAGCGCCGCCACCTCAAATCCGCGATCCCGCGCCATCAGCGCGAAGGCGCGGCTGCCGGTATGGGCCTTGTAGGCCTTGTCCTGGAACCGCACGCCCTCCGCGATCACCTGCGGCTGCACCAGCAACAGGTCTGCGCCGACGACCGTCACCGGCGCCACCGTCAGATAACGGAAATCCACCAGCGGCCGCGCCGAACCGCTCACCGGCAGCTGCGCATCGCCATCCCGCCCGCCGGCGCGATAGAGCGATTTGAAGATGTCCTTGGTGTAGAGCATGGTCGCTTGGTTGCGGTCCCTGCCCTCGCCGTCCACCACCTCGACCGTCACCAGCGGACGGTTCGTCGCCACCATCGCCTCGAGCGTGCCGGCCGGCATGGCGGTCACCCGCCCATCAAGCATCACGCAAATCTTTCCTCGCGCAACGTCCAGCATGCCATTGCGGCGACCGACGTCATCGGCAATTGGCGCAAACACTTCAAATCCCAGTCCCGCAGCGGCGAGTTCTGCGCTGACAGCCCCGATTGCTCCCGCCTCGCTGTCGAAGAGACCGATCGACATGCTGTCCTGCGGATAACTGATGGCCTTGAGCACCGAAGCAACCGCCGCGCTCCCAGCACTCAGATCAACTGCGACAAAAATCTCGGGCCAGACTGCGGGCTGCTCGATGATCTGCTTGGCATAGCTGCGGCTTGGCCTGCCGAACGCGAGGCCCGCCAGCTCCTGATGCTGGCGTCCACGCCACCACCACTGCACCATGTTCGGGATACGCCAGAATCGCGGCCCCTTGTAATAGACCGGCATCAGCCAGGAATTGCGCCAGAGATGGGAGACCAACGCCGGCTCGCCACGACCGATGGTCCGGAACTCGGTCTCCACCGCATCAGCATAGGCGTCGGATGTGGATGCGGGCGTGCCCCAGCCTGATAGCGGGCTCCAGAAATTGGGCAGCAGCACATCCGGGCGCTCTTCACGCGGCACGCGCAACCCGACGCCATTGACGAAACGCGGTCCCGTCGCATCGACCACATCCTCGGTCGCCGAACAGCGCGCCATCTCGTCGATGCAGCGCTGCCAGAACACATGCCCCGGCTCGGAGCCCATGAAGGCGTTGCACAAGAGGAACGGCATGCCGCGATAGCGCCCGTCGTTCTCCTCGACATGGATCTCGGGCTCGGCCCCGACAAAGCAGGCGCTTTCCTCCAACAGCCGATCGATCCGCCCCTTGGGCCACATGTCGAGGTCGGCATAAATCCCGCCCTCATGGTGCAGCACGAAGAAACGCCAGGCATCGGCGCGGAAAATCCCGGACCGATAGCCGTCAAAAGTCTCCAGATGATCAGGGTAATGCTCTGCCACCAGCCGCCGAATATCGGCATCATCCCAGAGTTTCAGCTCATAATCGGGATGGGTGCGTTTCCACTCGTCCCAGGTCCGCTGCGCAAAGCGGGTCAGCGTCTTGGTCTTCCAGGTGAAGTGGATGATCTTCGGGATAGTCATCGGGGCTCCGGCACTATGGATGCGCCGGAGCCTTAACCCATCACATTGTCAGATGCTTGCCGAAAATGTGTCGCAGTCTCCCGGATTGCCGGTGCGATAGCCGCGTTCGAACCAGTTGCGGCGCTGCTGCGAGGTGCCGTGATTGAACGTCTTGGGCACGGCAAAGCCCTGCATGCGCTTTTGCAGCGTGTCATCGCCGATCTGGTTGGCCGCGTTGAGCGCTTCCTCGAAATCACCCATTTCCAGCAGGTTCTGCTGGTCGGCATAATTGGCCCAGACGCCGGCATAGCAGTCGGCCTGCAGCTCGACCCGCACCGAATAGGCGTTGGACTCGGTCTGGCTCATCGCCTGGCGGCGACGGTTGAACTCGGGCAGCACGCCCGTCAGGTTCTGGATGTGATGGCCGACTTCATGGGCCAGGACATAGGCCTGGGCAAAGTCGCCCGGCGCACCGAACTGGCGGTGCAGCTGGTCATAAAAACTGAGGTCGATATAAACCTTGCTGTCGCCCGGACAATAGAACGGACCCACGGACGAATCCGCTGCGCCGCAGGCGGTATTCACCGCACCAGTGAACAGCACGACATTCGGCTCCGGATAATCCTCGCCGATCTTGCTGAACTCGCGGGTCCAGAGATCTTCCGTTTCCTTGACCACCACAGCAACGAAATCGGCCAGCTCGTCCTGCCCTTCGGCTGGCAGCTGGCGCGACGAAGCACTGGAGGGCGCTGTCATCTGCCCGCCGGACTGTCCACCGGTCAGCATGTCGAGCGGGTTCTGGCCGGTCAACAGCCAGACGATGCCGAGGATCACAACGACGCCCAGAAGGCCGCCCATGCCGCCCTTTGAACCACCGCCGCCCCCGGTGGGCAAGCGGATGCCGCCGCCGCGCCCGAGACCGCCGAGCCCCCCCATTCCGCCGATGCCGCCACCGGCGCGACCCCTGCGATCCTCAATATTGCTGCTGCGCTGACGCCCACGCCATTTCATGTTCTGAAGCCTTCTCTAGCTGCCCCCGATTGTTAGCATAAGCGCTAACATAGGAAACAGGTTGCAACGCCTGACGCGGCGTTCCCAATTTTGTCGCAAATTGACCACACGGTCCAAACTCCATAGCCTCACCCCACCTCCGTCATGCCAGCGTCAACTGGTAGGGGCATGAGCAGGCTGCGCTCCCTCGAGCGCCAAGGGCCGGTCGCAAGCCGGCCGCCCGGGAGCCCAGCCCCCGGTGCGCCCCTTCTCACATGGAGAATTGTGATGAACTTCCTGCCTAGGATTTCTCGTCGAGGCTTTCTGGCCGGTTCGGCCAGCCTTGGAGCCATGGCCGCCATGCACCCATTTGCCGTTATGGCTCAGTCCAATCAGGCCCATCTGCGGCTGATGGAAACCACCGACCTGCACGTGGCCGTCTTCCCCTATGATTATTTCAGCGACGCCCCCAATGACACCATGGGGCTGGCCCGCACCGCCTCGATCATCGAAGGCATCCGCGCCGAGGCCGGCAATGCCATGCTGCTCGACAATGGCGACATCATCCAGGGCAACCCCATGGGCGACTACTACGCCTATGAGAAAGGCCTCAACCAGGGCGATGTCCACCCGATCATCGCAGCCATGAACGTCCTCGGCTACGAAGCCGCGACCTTGGGCAACCACGAGTTTAACTACGGTCTCGACTATCTCGACCGGGCTCTTGAGGGCGCTGAGTTCCCCTTCGTCTCCGCCAATCTGGTGCGCGGCGCGCTCGCTGCCGACGCCCTCTCGGACGAGACCTATATCGCCCCCTATCTCATCGTCGAAAAGGAACTGACCGACGGCGCGGGCGGCAGCCGCAAGGTCAAGGTCGGCCTCATCGGCTTCCTGCCCCCGCAGATCCTCACCTGGGATGCCACGCATCTCGCCGGCAAGGTCGAAGTCCGTGACATCGTCGAAACCGCGTCAGCATATGTGCCGAAAATGCGTGAAGAAGGGGCCGACATCATCGTCGCCCTCGCCCACTCCGGCATCGCCGCCGATCAGGGCCCGGGGGCCGAAAACGCCGCACTGCAGCTCGCCGCGGTCGAGGGCATCGACGTGGTCCTCACTGGCCACCACCACCTCGTCTTCCCCGGCCCCGACTATGAAGGCATTGAAGGTGTCGACATCGAAGCCGGCACGCTCAATGGCAAGCCCGCGGTCATGCCCGGCTTCTGGGGTTCGCACATGGGCCTCATCGATCTCCTGCTCGAGCAGGACGCCGACGGCAAATGGACCATCGTCTCGCACACCTCCGAAGCCCGCCCGATCTTCGAGCGTGTCGATGGCAAGGTCATACCGCTCGTTGAGGACGATCCCGAAGTCGTGGCTGCGGCACAGGAAGACCACGAGGAAACCCTCGAATATGTCCGCCGCCCGGTCGGCGAAACCGCGGCGCCGCTGCACTCCTACTTTGCCCTCGTCGCCGACGATCCCTCCGTCCAGATCGTCAGCCAGGCCCAGACCTGGTACATCGAGCAGATGATGAAGGGCACGCCCAACGAAGGGCTCCCCATCCTCTCCGCCGCAGCCCCGTTCAAGGCCGGCGGTCGCGGCGGACCGGAATACTACACCGATGTTCCTGTAGGGCCCGTCGCCATCAAGAACGTCGCCGACCTCTACCTCTACCCCAACACCATCCAGGCCGTGGTCATCACCGGCGCCGATGTGCAAAACTGGCTCGAACGTTCGGCTGGCATTTTCAATCAGGTCGAAAAAGGTGCCAAGGACGCCGCGCTGATCAATCCGGACTTTCCCTCCTATAATTACGACGTGCTCGACGGTGTCACCTACAAGATCGACGTCACCCAGCCGTCCAAATATTCCTCCGACGGCAAGGAAGAGACGAACCCGGAAGCCAACCGCATCATCGACCTGATGTACGACGGCAAGCCAATCGACCCCGCCCAGAAGTTCGTCGTTGCTACCAATAATTATCGTGCCGGCGGCGGCGGCACCTTCCCCGGCATCGGCCCCGATGTCATCGCCTTCATCGGCCCCGATACCAATCGCGACATCATCATCCGCTATATCGTCGAAAACGGCACCATCGACCCTAAGGCCGACAACAACTGGTCCCTTGCCCCGATCGGGGACACCACGGTCCTCTTTGCCACCGGCCCCAAGGCCGCCGAACACGTTGCCGACGTCACCGCGGTCAAGATCGAGCCCACCGGCGAAACCGATCCGGATGGCTTCGGCATCTACCGCATCGCGCTCTAGCCATCGGCTCTGACCTCTGTTCAAGTCCCGAGGGAGCCGCTAAGGCTCCCTCATCTCTTTGTCGGGAGGTCTACCCTTGCTGCGTAAAATCCTCGCCATCGCCCTGGCTGCCCTTCTTGCCGCTCCGGCCCAGGCCGAAGTGCCGCTCACCGGCTATTTTACCGCCAGCAAGCCCTGCCCGGCCTATCAGTCCATCAACCGCCAGACCAATCCCGGCAATATCCAGATCCGTCCCGGCACCGCCTATGACCTGATCGCCGGCAACCGTGACCGCCCAACCCATCTCTGGATCGTCGTCCCCGGCGCCCAGCCCGAACGCCGCTGGGTCGAGGTCGATTGCGGCACCCGCGCCACTGACGCCGAAGGCCGCGTCGACGCACCGCCCCCCAAGCCCGCGCCATCCACCTATCGCGGCACCCAATATATTCTCGCGGTCAACTGGCAGCCCGCCTTCTGCGAACTGAGCTCACGCGCCCGCGAATGCCGCGACCAGCGCCCCAACAGTTTTGAAGCCACCAATTTCGCCCTGCACGGCCTCTGGCCGCAGCCGCGCAACAATCAATATTGCGACGTCACCGCCGGGGAGCGCTACGCCAGCCAGGACGGCCGCTGGCGCGACCTCCCCCGCATCGACCTGCCTATGGCCCTCCGCCGCGAGCTCGAACAGGTCATGCCCGGCGCCCTCTCCGGGCTCGATCGCCACGAATGGATCAAGCACGGCACCTGCTACGGCGAGAGCGTCGACAAATATTACGCCGACTCCCTCGATCTCATGCTGGCCCTCAACGCCTCTCCGGTCGCCGAGCTCTTCGCCGCCAACATCGGCAAGCGCATCACCCTCGCCCAGATCCGCGCTGCCTTCGACGAAGGTTTTGGCCCCGGCGCTGGCGAACGCGTCAACGTCTCCTGCGCGCAAGATGGCAATCGTACCCTCATCACCGAACTGACCATTGGCCTCACCGGCACCATCGACGGCCCTGACTCATTTGTCAGCCTCATCCACGCGGCCAGCCCCACCGACGGCGGCTGCCGCTCCGGCCAGGTCGACGCCGTCGGCTTGCGCTAACGGCTCAAGGCTCAGTCTGCGCCATCCAGTCGGCTGCGCAGCGCCAGCAATTCACGCCGCAGGCTTTCCGCTCCGGCCTCGGTGAGACCCGTGCCCTCTGCCGCCGCCAAGGGGATGGACATGGCCTTGTCCTCGAGCGCCCGCCCGGCTTCGGTGAGGGTGATGCGCACCTGCCGCTCGTCGTCTTCATCCCGCCTGCGCACGACCAGTCCGCGTGCCTCAAGCCGCTTGACCAGCGGCGTGATCGTGCCTGAATCAAGAAACAGCCGGTCTCCCAGTCCCTTGACGGTAATGTCGTCCTTTTCCCACAGCACCAGCAGCACCAGATACTGCGGATACGTCAGGTCCAGGGCATCCAGCCTCGGCTTGTAGAACCGGGTAAAGGCATGCCCGGCCGAATAGACGGCAAAGCATAGCATCTGGTCGATTTTCGGCACGGTCGATCGGGTCACGTTTCATCCTCGGCAGCGGCCCCACGATCTAGCATGAAAAATTTCATTGCGCGCAATTTAATTGTGCGCAATATATATACCATCGAAACGAAGGGACATCCCGATGATCAAGTCAGCCCTCTACACAGCCCATGCCCACACGACCGGCGGCCGCACCGGCACCAGCACCACCGATGACGGGCGCCTGACGCTCACCCTCGACACGCCCAAGGCTCTGGGCGGCAATGACGGCGCCGGCACCAATCCCGAGCAGCTCTTTGCCGCCGGCTATTCCGCCTGCTTCCTCGGGGCGCTCAAGGCTGTGGCCCGCGCCGAAAAGGTGAAGATCCCGGATGAGGCGACCATCGACGCCTCTGTCTCGATCGGCGAAAATGCCAAGGGCGTAGGCTTTGCCATCGCTGCCGAGCTGCAGATCACCCTCCCCGGCTTCGAGCGCGCCCAGGCTGAAGACCTCGTCGCCAAGGCCCATCAGGTCTGCCCCTATTCGAACGCCACGCGTGGCAATATCGACGTCACACTGACAGTCCTCTGATCACCGCGTTGCACACCGCGCGCGGACTAACCGCCCGCGCGCAAACCTTTCTTAACGATGCGCATAAACGCGCCATGAAGCTGTCGCCACTTAGGCTGGTTCCGATCCCGCCCGGAGCCCGCCATGAGCCCGCCTGCGCTAGCGTTAAAGGGACTATCCAAGGCCTTTTCGCGCCCCATCCTCGACAATCTTGAGCTGACCGTTTCGGCCGGCGAGTTCTACGCACTTCTCGGCCCCAATGGCGCCGGCAAGACCACCACTCTGCGCATGGTCGCGGGGCTCCTGCCGCCCGACGCCGGCAGCATCGAAATCTTCGGCATCGATGCGCTCAGCGACCCCGTCGCCGCCAAGCGTCTCATGGCCTGGGTCTCGGACGAGCCCATGGTCTATGAGCGCCTGACGCCCATGGAATATCTCGAATTCGTCGCCGGCCTCTGGCAGGTCGACCCCCAGCGCGCCACCGCCAATGCGCGCGACCTCGTCGACTGGCTGGGCCTCAAACCCCACGCCAACGAACTCTGCGGCAGCTTTTCCAAGGGCATGCTGCAGAAAGTCGCCCTCGCCGGCGCCCTGGTGCATGAGCCGCGCCTCATCATCCTCGACGAACCGCTCACCGGCCTCGACGCCGGCTCGGCTCGTCAGGTCAAGGACGTGCTCCTCGAAAAAGTCCGACAGGGCTGCACGGTCATCATGACCACCCACATTCTCGAAGTCGCCGAACGCATGGCGCAACGCATCGGCGTCATCGCCCATGGTCGCCTCCTTGCCGAAGGCACGCTGCAGGATCTGCGCGCCCGCAGCGGCCACGACGGCACGCTCGAGGAAATCTTCCTTGGTCTTGTGGCCGAGGACGCGGCGTGACCCCTTCCTCCGGATCGATCGCCTGGTTCGCCCACCACGAGTTCCGCCTCGCCTGGCGCGACTGGCTCGCCATGATGTCGGGCGGCAAGCGCCGTCGCGCCCTCGGCCTCATCCTCGGCGGGCTGGTTGTCTACGCCATACTCCACCTGATCGCGGCAACCATTGTCTCCTCCGCCCTCGCCAACGGCGTCGTCGCCGACAAGCCTACCCTGGTGCTCGTCTCCGGGCTCGGCCTCCTCTTTTTCGCGGTGATGCTGTCCCAGGCGCTTGAGTCGATCACCCGGGTCTATTACGCCCGCGCCGATCTCGACCTCATCCTCAGCTCCCCCGCCTCCAGCCGCCGCGTCTTTGCCGTTCGCGCCTGCGCCACGGCTGTTTCCACCATGGCGCTCAGTTGCCTGCTTTTCAGCCCGCTGATCAATGCCCTTGCCGCGCTCTCCGGCCCGCAATGGCTGCTCGCCTATCCGGTTGTGACAGCCCTCTCCGCGCTGGCCGTCGCCATAGCCATCGTCGTCACCCGCGCCCTCTTCGCCCTCGTCGGCCCCAAGCGCACGCGCCTCATCGCCCAGGTCGTCGCCGCCATTATTGGTGCCGGCTTCGTCATCGGCATCCAGGCTGCAGCCATCATCTCGCTCGATGATTTTTCGCGCTATGCCCTGTTCCAGTCCGAGGCGTTGATTACGGCCAGCCCACCGCTCGACAGCCCTGTCTGGCTGCCCGCACGCGGTGCCATGGGCGAGCCCCTCGCAGCGCTGGCCGTGCTGACTTTCGGCTTCGCCCTGCTCGCCCTCGCCATACTCTCGGTCTCGGGCAGCTATCAGCAGCTCGCCCTGTCCACGGCCGGTGTGGGCCAGGCGACGGGTCGCAAGCATAGGTCATCCAACACAGATTTCCGCCAGCGCTCCCAGCGCCAGACGCTCCGTCTCAAGGAATGGCGCCTGTTGCGCCGCGACCCCTGGCTCCTGTCCCAGACCTTGATGCAGCTGCTCTATCTCGTGCCCCCCGCCCTTCTCCTCTGGGTCAACTACGGGCAGAGCATCAACAGCTACATCGTCGTCGTGCCGGTCATCGTCATGGCCTCAGGCCAGTTGGCCGGCGGCCTCGCCTGGCTCGCGCTCTCTGGTGAAGACGCTGCCGATCTCGTCAACACCGCCCCGATCTCTCCCAGAATCATTCTGCGCGCCAAGGTCGAGGCGGTTCTCGCCATCATTGCGGTGGTGCTGGCGCCCCTCCTCTTGCTTCTCGGCTGGCTCTCCCTGCCCATGGCGGCCATCACGGCGCTGTTTGCCGCGCTCTCTGCGGCCTCTGCAACGGCGATCCAGCTCTGGTTCCTCGTCCCCTCGCGCCGCGCTCTCTTCCGCCGCCGCCAGGTCGCCTCTCGCGCCGCCACGATTTCCGAGGCTTTCGCCTCGATCCTGTGGGCCGGCACCGGCGCGGCTCTGGCCGCCGGCACGCCTCTGGCGCTACTACCGGCCATCCTGGCGATCCTGGTGCTCGGCATTGCCCGGTCCCTAGCGCCCCGCCGAACATAGGACCCGATACTGCGATGCTGATCCGCCTGGCGTCACCGGACGATATTGCTACCATCCTGCTCCTGGCCCATGCGGGCGCACCGGAGGGGGCCGAGAGGGCACCACTTGAACCGGACAGTCTGCTCGATCCCCGCTTCCGCGCCGGGTTCGATGCCATCGAAGCCGATCCCAACAACTGGCTCTATGTCGCCGAGGTCAATGGCCAGGTCGTCGGCACCTTCCAGATCACGCGCATCCCGGGCGTGTCGCGCCACGGCGCCTTCCGCGCCTTGCTCGAAAATGTCTTCGTCGACGCCAGCCATCGCGGCGCGGGTATCGGCACGAAAATGATGGAATGGGCCCTCGAGCATTGCCGCGACCTCGGCTGCGCCATGGTCCAGCTCACCTCCAACAAGCTGCGGCTGGACGCGCACCGCTTCTATGCCCGCCTCGGTTTCGAGGCGACCCACGAAGGCTTCAAGCTCTATTTTTGATCCCGAAGCGGCCTTGACCCTTTAGGGCGCGAGCCCGAGCGGCACCGGCGGGGCGGAGCGCGTCACGGTGATGCGCACCCGCTCATTGGCCGCCATATAGGGGTCATTGGGGAAGAAGGGTTCGGCCGTTGCCCGCCCGGTGACGGCCTTGATGCGGTCGTCGGACAGACCGAATTCCCCAAGGATCGAGCGCACCACATTGGCGCGGTCGGCCGACAATTCCCAGGCGCCATAGCGCGGATTTTCGTAGCGCGTGCCCGCCGCAGTGTGGCCCGAAACGCTCATCTGTGCATTGAGCTTCTGCAGTGCCGGAGCCATCGCAGCCACGGCGGCGCGGGTCACCTCGATCGGATATTTCGATCCCTCGGGGAACATGCGGCGCCCCTGCTGGTCGATGATCTGGATATCGAGCCCGTCCTCGGTTTCTTCGACAATCAGATTGTCTTCGAACGGCGTCAGCTCGGGCATGGACTGCCAGGCCTGGCGAATACTGGCCGCAGCCGAGTGGAAAGCCTGCGCGTCCGCCGATTGGAGGTTGAACTCGGAATCGCTCGTCGCCTGGCGTTCGCTGCCATTGTCCTGAGGCTGCCCGCCCGTATCGAGATCGGCCTCGCCCGACGTTGCCTGGTCAGGCGACGCTGGCTCACGAGCGGTAATGTCATTGGCCGAACCCGACAAAGCGGCGCCATCATTGACCATGGCGACACCGCCCATGACGCCGCCTGCGCCGCTGGTCGAGGCGCTGATCGAGGGCGGCGAGAAATAGTCCGCGAGCCCCTGCTTCTGCTCGGCCGTGGTCATGTTGATCAGCCACATCAAAAGGAAGAACGCCATCATCGCCGTCACAAAGTCGGCGTAGGCGATCTTCCACGCGCCGCCATGGTGGGCGTGCTTGTGCTTCTTGACCTTCTTGATGATGATCGGCTGCTGGAAATTGGCCATGGCGGGCGCCTTATAGGAGAGTAATCAGGTGGCCGCCGGCAGTGCCGCAGTGGCTTCTTCGACCTCTTCGAAGCTCGGACGAACTTCGCTCATCAGCGCCTTGCGCGCGAATTCCACTGCCATCACCGGCGGCTGGCCGCTGATATGGGCGAGAAGGCCGACCTTCATGGAGAGGAAATACTTGGACTCGGCCTCGAACGTGCTGCGCAGCGACTGCGCCATCGGGCCAAAAAAGCCATAGGCCACGAACACGCCGAAGAATGTCCCCACCAGCGCGCCGCCGATCAGGTGCCCAAGAACTTCCGGTGGCTCGGTGATCGCGCCCATGGTCTTGATCACGCCGAGCACGGCGGCCACGATACCAAGGGCCGGCGTGCCATCGGCCAGCGCCTGAACGGCGCTCACCAGTCGCTCCTGCTCCTGGTGGTGGGTTTCCAGTTCCTCGTCCATCAACGCTTCCATCTCATGGGCGTTGTTGGTGCCCATGGTGACCATGCGCAGATAGTCACACATGAATTCCACCGCGTGGTGATTCTGCGCAAAGGTCGGGAAGCGGTTGAACAGCTCGGATTCGTGCGGGTTCTCGATATGGGATTCGATCGCCAGGACACCCTTGGACTGGATCAGCTTGTAGAGGCTGTACTGAACGCCAAGCAGCTCGACATGGGCCGCCTTGCTGTAGCGCGGCCCGCGCATCAGCGTCTTGAAGATGAAGCCGGTCTGCTTGAGCACCGGAGGACCATTGGCGATCACATAGGCCCCGATCGCCGCGCCCAGGATGATAACGAATTCCCATGGCTGCCAGAGTACCTCGACGTGCCCGCCCATGGCGGCGTAACCGCCGAGCACGCAGGCAAACACAACGACGACACCGATAATGAGACGCATGGGACCCGACCTGAACGCAATACTGATCTGAGAGGCAGAACTGCGTTTAAATCCGCACTCTCTGGAGCCGCGATCATGCCATCTTTAGACTTAACAGGGCGTGTATGGTGGCGCCGCGATGGCAAGCTTCTGCAGCAAGGCAAGTCCGCTATTTGGCTTAATCCACCTGCGTCCTCTGCTGTGCCCGTCACGCGTCATGGTTCTTCAAGCGCGGTGTCTGCCCCATGACAGGGCGCGCCATATCGTGCTAACCCCTCACCCTTTCCCGAAACCCGGCGATCTCATGACTGCTGCTGCGCCCCTCTCCATCTACCTCGTCGCCACGCCGGGCCTTGAAGCGCCACTGGCCGAAGAGGCGCTCGCCGCCGGCTTTGCCGGTGCCCAGATCGTCGAGGGCGGCGTGTCTTTCCCGGGCGGCTGGCCTGATGTCTGGCGCGCCAATCTGCAGCTGCGCGGCGCCACCCGCGTCCTCGCCCGCATCGCCGAATTCCGCGCCATGCATCTGGCGCAGCTCGATAAACGCGCCCACAAACTGGCTTGGTCCGACTTCCTCACGCCCGGCACCCCGCTGCGTGTCGAAGCCAGCTGCAAGCGCTCGCGCATCTATCATGCCGGCGCCGCCACCCAGCGCGTCGCCAAGGCGCTTGAGGATACGATCGGCGCTGTCATCACCGAAGACGCACTCCTGCGCATCATGGTGCGCATCGAGGATGATCTCGTCACCATCAGCATCGATACGAGCGGGGCGTCCCTCCACAAGCGCGGCTTCAAGGAGGGTGTCGCCAAGGCCCCGATGCGCGAGACCATGGCCGCCATGTTCCTCGCGCAATGCGGCTATACCGGAGCCGAACCCGTGCTCGACCCGATGTGCGGCTCGGGCACCTTCGTCATCGAAGCCGCCGAGATCGCCGCTGGCCTGCTGCCCGGTCGGGCGCGCAGTTTCGCCTTCGAGCAACTCCCTTCCTTCGACCCTTTCGCCTGGGCCGATGTGCGCGGCGTATCTGCGCCAGCCAAAACCGAACGTCGCTTCTATGGTTCTGATCGCGATGCCGGCGCCGTCCGCATGGCGACCGAGAACGCCACCCGCGCCGGCGTCGCCGATCTGACCCGGTTCGAAGCGCAGAGCGTTGAAAACCTTGAGCCCCCCGCCGGCCCGCCGGGCCTCATCATGATCAATCCGCCCTATGGTACCCGCATCGGCGATCGCGCCCCGCTGGTTCCGCTCCACCGTACCCTGGGCACAGTGCTCAAGACCCGGTTCCGCGGCTGGCGCGTCGGCATTGTCACCGCCGATAAGTCTCTCGCCCAGGCCACAGGCCTGTCGTTCCAGCCCATGCTGCCAACGGTTCTCCACGGCGGCATTCGCGTCGCGCTCTACCGCACCGCCCCCCTGTGACCGGGCAGCGAAACGCGTAAAATTTAAATCAAATGGTAACCATAATGGCAGCCTTGCGCTGAGCGCACGCAACCTTTGCCCCCAAAATGGCTTGCTTTGGCATCATCTTGATTCTGGTCGCCACCAGCCAAGGACCCCAGCCATGTCTGATCTTTCGCGCATCCTCGTAGCCGAGGACGAAATCTTGTTGCTTTTGTCGCTCGTCGACGGCCTTGCCGAAAGCGGCTTTGAGGCCGTGCCGGTCACCAGTGCCCGTGCGGCGGTCAGCCTGCTCGACACCGGCATTGATGCGCTGGTGACCGACATCGAACTGCCCGGAAACTATAGCGGCCTGCAATTGGCGCGCCTCACCGCCCGCCTGCGTCCAGGCCTGCCGATTGTCGTCGTCTCGGGCGGCGTCCGTCCGACAGCGGAAGACCTGCCGCCCGGCGCCATCTTCCTGCCAAAGCCCTATCGCGTGGAAGACATCGTCTCTGCTCTCCGCCACCAGCGCGTCGCCCACGCCGCCTGACCACAGCATTGGAGAGTGTCCATGCGCTTTTTGCCCTTCCTCGCTGCCGGTCTGCTCGGCTTTTTCGGCGCCGCCGCAGTTCATGCTGACAGCGCTGGCGAAGCCGCCCTCTTCGAACGAAACGACCCGGCCTTTGCGACGCTGTCCCTTAGTCGCGAGGGCGACGTCTGGCGTCTGGCCTTCCGTGCGGCCGGCCTCCCCAATGGCGCTGCCACCGCTGCCGATTGCGAAATCGTGGCCCATGGCGCGCAGGACGCCGACGATCTCATCACCGCGAGCGTTATCCCCTTCGAAGGCGAACTTACTTCCGTCACCGCCGACGATATCGGCACAGAGCCGTTGATCATAAAGATACAGATGGGCCCGGAGGGCGCATTCATCACCGACGCCGGGGCGGCCGCTCGCCTCTGCGGCATGGGTTCGGATATCGACGGCTTCTACAGCCGCATCGACACCCCCGCGTAAGCGGCCCGCCCTGCCACCTCTGCATGGGAGCCAAGCGTCACCTGCAGGGCAGCCCGCTTCTATGCCCGATCAGCCGTCTGAATCTGCGTTGGCGCAGGCGGCCTTACCCAGCGCAGCGCCTTCCGAGGCTGCGCGCTCGAGACAATCGCATTGCGCCTCAAAGCGCGCCTCTTCGTCCGGCGTCAGCTTCTCCCCATCCATCAGCAACTCCAGCTGAGAGCGGCACAATGTCGCCTCGGAAGCCATCATCCCCTGCCCTTGGGCAGGCGCGACCAGCAGAGTAACGACGAGGGCGGCGGAAGCGAATTTGACAAGTGGATCAATCATGCTGGTGGTTTGACCGGCCAATGCGGCCACTTCTTGACACGCCGGTCGCCGTTTGCCGAACCGCTGCCGACGCCAAAATGGGCCTGCGCGAGCACTAACAGGCGCCCCTGAAGCAGACTCCCCCCTTCCCTTCCGGCGAGTCTTCCGCTAAACCGCCCGCTTAACCACCATGTTCGGACTTTTCCCCTGCGCTGCAGTGCTCAACTGCCACGCGGGTTTCGCGCGGACAGGTGTGTCCGGGCGATTCTTCCCCTCGCCCGCCTCAGTAAGATCAGAGCAGAGCGAGCCCCGAATGCCGAAGCGTACCGACATAAAATCGATCCTCATCATCGGCGCGGGCCCCATCATCATCGGGCAGGCTTGCGAGTTCGACTATTCCGGCACCCAGGCGTGCAAGGCGCTCAAGGAAGAGGGCTACCGGATCATTCTGGTGAACTCCAATCCGGCGACGATCATGACTGATCCCGATCTCGCCGACGCCACCTATATGGAGCCGATCACGCCTGAAGTGGTCGCAAAGATCATCGAGAAAGAGCGCCCCGACGCGCTCCTGCCCACGATGGGCGGTCAGACGGCTCTCAACTGTGCGCTCTCGCTGCGCAAGATGGGCGTCCTCGAAAAGTTCGGCGTCGAGATGATCGGCGCCACCGCCGATGCCATCGACAAGGCCGAAGATCGCGAGCGTTTCCGCGACGCCATGAAGAAGATCGGGCTCGAAACCCCGCGCTCCATGCTCGCCCACAACACCATCGAAGCCCTCCAGGCGCTCGAAGTGATTGGCCTGCCGGCCATCATTCGTCCGTCCTTCACCATGGGCGGCACCGGCGGCGGCATTGCCTATAACCGCGAAGAATATCTGGCGATCTGCGAAAGCGGTATCGACGCCTCCCCCACCAATGAAGTTCTGGTCGAGGAAAGCGTCCTCGGCTGGAAGGAATACGAGATGGAAGTTGTCCGCGACAAGAAGGACAACTGCATCATCGTCTGCTCGATCGAAAACCTTGATCCGATGGGCGTGCACACCGGCGACTCGATCACCGTTGCCCCGGCCCTCACCCTCACCGACAAAGAATACCAGATCATGCGCGACGCCTCGCTGGCCGTCCTGCGCGAGATCGGTGTGGAAACCGGCGGCTCCAACGTCCAGTTCGGTGTGAACCCGGCAGACGGCCGCATGGTCGTCATCGAAATGAACCCGCGCGTGTCGCGCTCCTCGGCTCTCGCATCCAAGGCCACCGGCTTCCCGATTGCCAAGGTCGCCGCGCGTCTGGCTGTCGGCTACACCCTCGATGAATTGGACAATGACATCACCGGCGGCATGACCCCGGCGTCGTTCGAGCCGAGCATCGACTATGTCGTCACCAAGATCCCGCGCTTTGCCTTTGAAAAGTTCCCGGGCTCCGACAATCGTCTGACCACCGCCATGAAGTCGGTCGGCGAAGCCATGGCCATCGGCCGTACCTTCCAGGAATCGCTGCAGAAAGCCCTGCGCTCGCTTGAAACCGGTCTCACCGGTCTCAACGAAATCGGCATTCCGGGCATGGGTGAAGGCGAAGACAAGAACGCCATCAAGCAGGCCCTTGGCACCCCAACCCCCGATCGTCTCCTGCACGTTGCCGAAGCCATGCGTTTTGGCATGTCGAACGAAGACATCCACGAGGCCTGCAAGATCGACCCGTGGTTCCTCGAACAGATGCGCGGCATCGTCGACATGGAAGCCAAGGTCAAGGAATTCGGCCTGCCCAAGGATGCCGAAAACCTGCGCCAGCTCAAGTCCATGGGCTTCTCCGACGCGCGCCTGGCCCAGCTGGCCGGCGTCAAGGCAGCCGACGTGCGCAAGCTCCGTCACAGCCTCGAAGTGCGCCCGGCCTACAAGCGCATCGACACCTCCGCGGCCGAGTTCGCCTCGCCCACCGCCTACATGTACTCGACCTATGAAGCCCCCTTCGGCGGCAAGGTCGACGACGAGGCACGCCCCTCTGATCGCAAGAAGGTCGTCATCCTCGGCGGTGGCCCGAACCGCATCGGCCAGGGCATCGAGTTCGACTATTGCTGCTGCCATGCGGCCTTCGCCCTTTCGGACGCCGGCTATGAAACCATCATGGTCAACTGCAATCCGGAAACCGTGTCGACCGACTACGACACCTCCGACCGCCTCTATTTCGAGCCGCTGACCGAAGAAGACGTCATCGAAATCCTGCTCACCGAAAAGCAGAACGGCACGCTCCACGGCGTCATCGTCCAGTTCGGCGGCCAGACCCCGCTGAACCTGGCTGAAGCCGTTTTGAAGGCCGGCGTTCCGATCCTCGGCACCCAGCCGGATGCCATCGACCTGGCCGAAGACCGCGATCTCTTCTCCAAGCTTCTCAACAAGCTTGAACTGACCCAGCCCAAGAATGGCATTGCCTTTTCGCTGGAGCAGTCGCGCCTGGTTGCCGAGCGCCTCGGCTATCCTCTGGTGATCCGCCCGTCCTACGTGCTGGGTGGCCGCGCCATGGCCATCGTCCACTCGGCCAAGGAATTCGAGACCTATATCCAGGACACGCTGACCGGCCTCGTGCCGCCAGACATCCTGCAGCGCTACCCCAACGACAAGACCGGCCAGATCAACTCTGTCCTCAGCGACAACCCGCTGCTGTTCGACGCCTATCTCTCGGGCGCCACAGAAGTCGACGTCGACTGCCTCTGCGACGGCGAGACCGTCTTCGTGGCCGGCATCATGGAGCACATCGAGGAAGCCGGCATTCACTCCGGTGACAGCGCCTGCTCGCTGCCCCCGCGCACCCTCTCGCCAGAGATCATCGCCGAGCTCAAGCGCCAGACCGCTGAACTCGCCTTTGCCCTCAAGGTCGGCGGCCTGATGAACGTCCAGTTCGCCATCAAGGACGACGTCATCTACCTGCTCGAAGTGAACCCGCGTGCGTCCCGCACCGTGCCCTTCGTTGCTAAGGTTATCGGCGAACCCGTCGCCAAGATTGCCTCGCGCATCATGGCCGGCGAGAGCCTCGCGAGCTTCAATCTCGTCGAAAAGAAGCTCAAGCACATCGCCATCAAGGAAGCCGTCTTCCCGTTCAACCGCTTCCCGGGCGTCGACACGGTTCTCGGCCCTGAGATGAAGTCGACCGGCGAAGTCATCGGCCTCGACACCGATTTCGCCATCGCCTTCGCCAAGTCCCAGCTCGGTGCCGGCCAGAAGGTGCCGACCTCCGGCAAGGCCTTCATCTCGGTGCGCGATCAGGACAAGCCCGATATCGTCGACATGGCGCGCCATCTCGTCGAAGCCGGCTTTGAAATCCTCGCCACCGAAGGCACCCAGCGTTATCTGGTCGACAACAACATTGCCGCCACCAAGATCAACAAGGTGCTCGAAGGCCGTCCGCACATCGTCGACTCGATGAAGAACGGCGGCGTGCAGCTCGTGATCAACACCACCGATGGTCTGAAGTCGATCTCCGACAGCCGCGACATCCGTCGCACCGCGCTGCTCGCCAAGATCCCCTATTACACCACCATCGACGGTGCCATGGCCGCAGTGGAAGGCATCATCGCCTACCGCCAGGGCAACCTCCAGGTTCGCGCCCTGCAGGAATATTTCGTGGCCTGAGCCACAACCGAATATGTGCCTCCCCTGTGACGGAGAGGCTCGAAGGGGGTGTCGACAAACTCGACACCCCCTTTTTCATGCGCTAAATCTCAAGTCACCATGAAGTCTGCAGACCGAACCAGCGCCATCGCGTTCCTGCGCGCCTGACACGCGCCGAGGGAACGCCCTTCAGACCGGCCCCGCGCGCCGGCAATTGGTGCTGCGCGCCGACGGTCCTCTCAAATCGCTCTGCAATTTGCGCCGCCCCCCCGCGGCCACTTCTTCATGGATCGAACATGTCCAATTACTTCGAAAGCCCATTCCTCGGCATTCCGCTCGACCGCCAGGTTACCAATCCCAACATAAGCGTCGGCCGCTACAGCTATTATTCGGGCTATTACCATGGCCACGGCTTCGACGATTGCGCCCGCTACCTGATGACCACGCCCGGCGTCGATCGCCTCATCATCGGTGCCTTCTGCTCCATCGGCTCTGGCGCCGCCTTCATCATGGCCGGCAATCAGGGTCACCGGAACGACTGGGTCTCCACCTTCCCCTTCGCCTTTGTCCCCGATGCGCCCGAATTCGCCACGGCCAATAATGCCTTTCAGCCGGCGGGCGATACCGTCATCGGCAACGACGTCTGGATCGGCTCGGAAGCCATCATCATGCCCGGCATCACGGTCGGCGATGGCGCCGTCATCGGCACCCGGGCTCTGGTGACGAAAGACGTCGAGCCCTACACCATCGTCCGCGGCAATCCGGCAAAGCCCATCCGCAAGCGCTTCTCCGAGGAGGACATCGCGCTCCTCCTCGAAATGAAGTGGTGGGACTGGCCGGTGGAGCGCCTCACCGGTGCAATGCCCCTGCTGACCTCGGCTGACATCAGAGGCCTCCACGCCTTCTGGCAGCAGTCCTGATCACACGTGGGCGTCCGGTTCTCCGGGCGCCCATATTCATTTCTGGTTCAGTCGCCGCGCCTTAGCTATTCTCCCACCACGCCATTTGGGGGAGAGAGACATGATCCGCACCGCAACGACCCTGGCCCTGCTGCTCTCGGCCACATCCCTTGCGTCCGCCCAGTCCATCGATGACGCCATCACCGACTTCATCCACGCCGATGGCTTTGAGGCGCAACCCTCGTTCGACCTCGAGGACGCCCTCTCCGGCAATTGGCTCGATACCCACAAGATCACTCCCGGCGGCACTGTCGGCCCGCTCGAAAAGGCCATGCTCATCGCCGATCAGGCAATTGCCTCAAACCGCACCCGCTCGTTCATCTCCTATGGTGAAATGCTCGTCGACGAAGACAGTGCCTCGGTGCCCTACAGCTTCATCGAGATCCGCCACTATAATCTCGGCCCCACCATCCACGCCGAGACTGTCGAAGCCTATGGCGCCGAAAACACCGGCGACATCGAGGAGTTCGGCACCGGCGATCACATGGCGTGGCGCTTTGTCTTCCGCCCGCTGATGGGCACATCGGCCGCGCTCATGGACGCCAGCAGCCGCGTCATCACGCCCAAGCTGGCCTCACGACAGGACTGCAACGGCGCTCCCTGCCTTTCCACCGCACCGACCCACGAGGACATGGCCGCCTGGGAAGAGATCACCGGCGAGAGCAAGGGCTGGCCGCTCAATTATTCGGACATGTCCGACGAGATCACCACCCCGGCCTACGCCATTTCCTCGCTCGCGACCCTCGGCTACTGGGCCAATGCGGAAAGCGGCGAATATGAATGGACCGGCGGCGAGCACCCCGAGGCTGCGCGTGGCTACGAGCCCTACCGCTTCATTTCTGTCGAGCGCAATCTGGGCCAGGAGATCGGCCTCGACACCGTCTGGCGCGAGACCCTGCTCAACGACGATTCCATCCGCGAACTGCTCTTTCGCCACATCGATATCGCCGGATACCACACGGTCATGCGCGCAAGCGTCGAGCGCTGATCCAGAGCTGGCCGGGGCTATTGGCCCCGGCCCTGCCATCAGGCCGCAAAGAAGCGGTCGACCAGTCGAACCGCGCTCTCGACATCCTCATCCGTCACATCGAGATGGGTCACCCAGCGCTGTTCGCCATAGTGGCCGGAAATGCCGACGCCGTTCTGGGTCAGATAGGCCGTCAGCCGCTCTTCCAGCGCCGCCTCGGCATTCACCCACAAGATATTGGTGTCCGGCTGAGTCACATTCAGCGCCTTATGCTTGCCAAGGCCTTCGGCCAGCTGCTTGGCGCGGCGATGATCCTCGGCCAGCCGCTCGACGTGATGCTCAAGCGCATGCAGCCCCGCTCCAGCAAGTATCCCCGCCTGCCGCATCCCGCCGCCCAGCATCTTGCGGTTGCGCCGCGCCGTCTCGATGAGATCGGCCCGCCCCACCAGCACCGATCCAACCGGCGCTCCAAGCCCCTTCGAAAGACAGATCGAGACGCTGTCGAACGGGGCGGTAAAATCCGCGATCCCGATCCCAAGCGCCACCGCGGCATTGAACGCCCGCGCCCCGTCAAGATGCAGCCCGAGGCCATGCTTCTGCGCGATCGCGGCAATCTCCTCCATATAGGCCAGCGGCAGCACCCGGCCGCCGAACGTGTTCTCGAGCGCAATCACTTTGGTGGTGGCGAAATGAAAATCGCCAGACTTGATCGCTGCCTCGACCGCGCGCGGGTCCATCGTCCCATCAGCCCGATGCTCAATCGGCTGCGGCTGGATCGAGCCCAGCACGGCCGCGCCCCCAGCTTCATATTTGTAGCAATGCGCATTCTGCCCGGCGATGAATTCATCCCCGCGCCCACAATAGCTCATCAGCGCCAGAAGGTTCGATTGCGTCCCGGACGGCACGAAGATCGCCGCCTCCTTGCCCAGCAGCCCCTTCATCCGCTGCTCAAGGCGATTGACGCTGGGATCATCGCCAAAAACATCGTCGCCCACTTCCGCTGCAGCCATGGCGGCCCGCATGGCCGGGGTCGGCCGCGTAACGGTGTCAGAACGGAAATCGTGGCGAATCGTATTCATGGGGCACTCCTGGCGAACCCCATCCTTTTGCCAAGCGCCGGCAGATTGCGCTAGGCCGCGACGTCCCCGTCCTCACTGCCATCATTGGCAGCCGTCAGCTCCATCGCCGGCTTGCGGGCCACAATGAGAATACCGTCAATTGGCGCGCCGCGGTCCTGCCTCAGCACGGCCGTCTCGAAACGCAAAACCTCAAGCCCGGCGACCACCAGCGCATCCCGCGTTGCCTGCACGCCATGGGCGTAGCGCAGGCTCGGGCGCAGGAACACCGGCTCCTCGCCATCATGGGCCTCCAGCGAAAACGCCACCAGCCCGCCCGGCCGAAGCGCCGGCATCAGGGCTGCCAGCACAGGCTGCAGCGCCCCGCAATAAATGAACACATCGGCCGCCGTCACGAGATCCGCATCGGCGCGGCGCGCATTGAGCGCAGCCACCAGTTCGGCCTTCTGCAAACTGTCATAGATGCCCTTGCGCGCCGTCTCGGCGATCATCGCGGCAGAAATATCAACGCCCTCGAGATGATCCACCTTGGCGCGCATCTTCTCGCCCATCAGCCCGGTGCCGCAGCCGAGGTCAATCGCCTTGGAAAAGCGCGCAATGCCGAGCGCCGCCATCTCCTGGCTCACCAGCTCGTCGAGCATATCGGGCACCCGATATCCGAGCTTGCCGACCAGAGCCTGCTCGAACTTGTGCGCATATTCGTCGAACAGGGCTTCGACATAGCCGATAGCGGTGCCCTGCCCTGCCGGTCCCGCATCATGGGCGGCCAGTTTCAGCGTCGCCCCGAATATGCCCTCGTCGTCCAGCGCCTCAAGGCGACGCCAGGCGGAGATGGCCGCGGCAACATTGCCGGCCTTCTCATGATAGCTTCCTGCCAGATCCCAGCCCGCTGCCCAGTCAGGCACAATCTCCAGTGCCTGCATCATCAGCTCAGCGGCGGCTTCATGCTCGCCGGTCGTGGCCAGCTGCCGGGCGTAATCTGCACGCCGGTCGGCAATCACATCACCCGAAGAGTGAGACGACTTGCTCAAGATAGGGCACTTTCATGATATCACCGGCCGGGCTGGCGCAGCTGGCGGGATTTGCCGGATTCCGTGGTGATTTTCAAGATAATTGCGCAGGCCGTTGCCGGAAAATGCAGGAACCATTTTCTTCTTTAGGCAAGTGATATAGGATGAAACCACCAGACTCTGGAGCGGCCCCCTGGTTTCGGCGCCGCACTCCATACACCAGACTCTGCGCCCCATGCGGGCGGCTGCTTTGACCCCTCCCGGATCGAAGCTTTTTGATGGTCGAAAATAGTTTAACCTGGATTAGGAGCCTCCTTTTCCGGGCCATTCGTCGTGAGCATTCGACATATTGAAGTGCGTTCAAATTCACGCTAGGTTCACAATATCGAATATTGCGGCCGACTGATCTGTTGACGCGAATGCCATTCGCTATTGCTGACGTCATCTACCGATATTTCGATATCAACTAAGATCTCGGCCGGGCAAGGCTGGGGTCGCCTACAGCATCGACTGCACGAGGGAACGCGCATATGGCAACGGGCACCGTTAAGTGGTTCAATGGCCAAAAAGGTTACGGCTTTATCCAGCCGGACGAGGGTGGTGCGGACGTTTTCGTCCACATCTCCGCTGTCCAGCGTTCGGGTCTCAATGGCCTGGATGAAGGCCAGAAGGTGACCTACGAGATCGTCAAGGACAAGCGGACGGGCAAGTCCGCTGCGGACAATCTCCAGGCCAGCTAAGCCACACGTCGCAAGTAAAGAGGCGCGTCCACTTGGAAGGACGCGCCTTTTTCTTTCAGGACCCTTCGGGCGCAACCCGGATCAGCCGCCCATTGGCCGCATCGGTCACCAGATAAATCGCGCCGTCTGATCCCACCCGTACATCGCGGATCCGCCCCAGCTGCCCTTCGAACAGCGGCTCCACCGTCTGCACCGCATCCCCTTCAAGGTCGATGCGCACCAGCACATTGCCGCTGAGCCCGCCCGCCAGCAGATCGCCCTGCCATTCCGCCATCAGCTCGCCCTCGTAAAAATCGAGCCCCGATGGCGAGATGGACGGGTCCCAGAAGTGCAGCGGCTGTTCAAGTCCAGTCTTTTCCGTGCCTTCGCCAATCGGCAGCCCCGAATAGTCGCGTCCATAGGTGATGACTGGCCAGCCATAATTCTTGCCGCTCTCGGGCTTGTTGACCTCATCGCCGCCGCGCGCGCCATGCTCCACCGTGAACAGCGCACCGTCCTCGGGCCGCACCGTCGCCCCCTGCGGATTGCGATGCCCGATGCTCCAGAACGCCTCGTGCCAGCCTTCGATCTTCGGGTTGTCGGCAGGAATGCTGCCGTCGGGCGCGATCCGCACCACGCCGCCGGCCAGGTCCGCGGCGTCCTGCGCCCGCTCCATGTCCCCGCGATCGCCCAGCGTCACAAACAGGTTGCCGTCATTGCCGATGGCAATCCGCGAGCCGAAGTGACGGTTGGAATTGTTGAAAGTGTTCATCCGGAAGATGACGCTCTGTTCCTCGAGCCGCCCGCCCTCCCCGTCCAGCACCAGCCGCGCCGACATCACTGCCGTACCGGTGCCTCGCTGCAATCCCGCATCCGCCGCCGGCTCGGCATAGGTCAGGAAAATCCGTCCACTGCTTTCGAAGTCGGGCGCCAGCGCCAGGTCCAGCAACCCACCCTGCCCTTCGGCCACAACCGTCGGCACGCCTTCGATCGGCGGCCCCACGACGCCGTCCGCCACCACCCGCAACTGCCCGCTGCGCTCAGTCACGAGAAAGCGTCCGTCGCCGAGAAATCCCAGCGCCCAGGGATGGTTGAGGCCTTCGGCGATAACGCTGGCCGTCAGCATTCCGGCACTGGTGTCGATGGTCTGCGCCGTGGCCGGCACAGAGCCCATGGCCAGCGCCAGAACCGCCGCTGATGTCAGGCTGAAGCGCGAAAGTCTCATCACCATTTCTCCCTCTATTTTTGGCCATATCTTGAATGCGAACGAGACGAGCCTATCTCCAGTTACGTACATCCGCTTGACCAGAACGCGCCGTGCGGGCAAGTTGGGCCAGTCTTCCCAAAAACTTGTCGTGAAGCGGAGGCCGAACGCAGTTTGGCGAGGAGACAACATGCTGGATGCGCCCAAACGGTGCGCGCCAGCCCACACTAATTCGTGGCGCGTCACGGTGTTTCTCTTTCGAGATGCCGTGGCGCGCCGGATTTCTTTGCCGAGCCCACTGGAGGCGAGACGATATGGACAAGATCCCGATGACCATTCAGGGCCACAAGGCCCTGGGCATTGAGTTCGAACACCGCACGGCTACCGAGCGCCGCCGCATCATCGATGCGATCGCTGAAGCCCGCGCGCATGGCGACCTCTCGGAAAACGCTGAATATCACGCTGCCAAGGAGCAGCAGAGCCTCAACGAAGGCCGCATCAAGGAGCTGGAGACCATCCTGGCCCTGGCAGACGTGATTGACGTCACCAAGCTCTCCGGCACCTCGGTGAAATTCGGCGCCACCGTCACTTATATCGACGAGGGCACCGAGGAAGAAAAGACCTACCAGATCGTGGGCGATCCCGAGGCTGACGCTTCTGCCGGTCGCATCTCGATCTCCTCGCCGCTGGCCCGCGCCATGATCGGCAAGACCGAGGGCGATTCGTTCGAAGTCGCGGCCCCTGGCGGCTCGCGCAGCTACGAAATCCTCAAGGTGCGCTACATCTGACACCCGGATCGGGGCTTCGGCCCCTTTCTCCTGTGTCTTTCGCGCATAATCGGGTCATTGTCTGCTACCCGGCCTCACCAGCGCCTTGAAACCTGCCCACTTCGCCCCTTAACTAGGGGCGAGGGATAATCCCTTTGTTTTATGGAGAGCTGTCGCGATGCACGCGAAAGTCATCATCATCGGTTCCGGTCCTGCAGGCTATACGGCCGCCATCTATGCGGCGCGCGCCATGCTCGAACCCGTGATGATCCAGGGCCTCCAGCCCGGCGGCCAGCTCACCATCACCACCGATGTCGAGAACTATCCCGGCTTTGCCGACGTCGTTCAGGGCCCCTGGCTCATGGAACAGATGAAGGCGCAGGCCGAGCACGTCGGCACAAAGATCGTCAACGACATCATCACCCATGTCGATTTCGACCGTCGTCCCTTCGTCCTGACCTCCGACAGCGGCACCACCTACACCGCCGACAGCGTGATCATCGCGACGGGCGCCCAGGCCAAGTGGCTTGGCCTGCCCTCCGAGCAGAAATTCCAGGGCTTTGGCGTCTCCGCCTGCGCCACCTGCGATGGCTTCTTCTATCGCGGCAAGCAGGTGCTTGTCGTCGGCGGCGGCAATACGGCCGTCGAGGAAGCGCTCTTCCTCACCAATTTCGCCGAAAAGGTCATCGTCGTGCACCGCCGCGACGAATTCCGCGCCGAACGGATCCTGCAGGATCGCCTGTTCAAGAACCCCAAGATCGAAGTGCGCTGGAACACCGAGGTCGTCGAAGTCGGCGGCGCGCCCATGCCGCCCTCGGTCAATACGGTCAAGCTGCACAACCGGGTCACTGGCGAGACGTATGACCAGGCGATCGACGGCGTCTTCGTGGCTATCGGCCATGCGCCCGCCACCTCGATCTTCTCCGGCAAGCTGGACATGAAGCCCGGTGGCTACCTCCAGGTGAAGCCCGGCACCACTCAGACCAATATCCCCGGCGTCTTTGCCGCTGGCGACGTTACCGACGATGTCTATCGTCAGGCCGTCACGGCAGCGGGCATGGGCTGCATGGCTGCGCTCGACGCCGAGCGCTTCCTCGCCGAACACGAACTTGCCGAAGCTGCAGAATAGGCTGCGACAGCATGTTCTGTTTAAAACTTCAAAGCGCCACAATGATTTCCCACCTGCCCTGTAGGGCGGGATACGTGCCCTCACCCGGCTGATCGCCACAGAGAAAGCGTCAATGAAAATGCTCGACTGGGACAAGCTCCGGATTTTCCACACCGCCGCTGAGTCGGGCTCTTTCACCCACGCTGCTGAAAAGCTGGGCATGAGCCAGTCTGCCGTCAGCCGGCAGATCTCGGCCCTCGAAGACGATCTGGGCCTCAAACTCTTCATCCGCCATGCGCGTGGTCTGGTGCTCACCGAAGTGGGCGAGCAATTGTTCCGCACCGCGCACCGCATGCATTGGGAACTCCAGCAGGTGGAGACCCAGATGTCGGAGAGCCAGGACGAGCCCACCGGCCCGCTCATCGTCACCACCACGGTCGGCATCGGCTCCACCTGGCTCAGCTCGCGCCTCGACGAGTTTTTGAAACTCTATCCGCTGATCCAGCTCGAAATCCGCCTCAACGACGCCGAGCTCGATCTGGCCATGCGCGAGGCTGACGTGGCCATCCGCCTGCACCGGCCCAATCAGTCGGAAATGATCCAGCGCAAGCTGTTCACCGTCCACAACCACTTTTATGCCAGCACCTCCTATATCGATGAGCATGGCATGCCCAAGGCTGTGGACGACCTCGACAATCACCGCATCATCAGCTTCGGCGAGCCCGTCCCGTCCTATCTCGGCGACATCAACTACCTCGAACGTCTCGGCCGTCCCGACTCGAGCCCGCGCCGCGCCGTACTCAAGGTCAACGCCATCTATGGCATGATGCAGGCCTGTCGCGCCGGCATTGGCGTGGCCATGCTGCCCGCCTATGTCACGGAAAAGGAAGATGGCCTCGTCCAGGTCCTGCCCGAGATCGAGCTGCCCGCCTACGAAGCCTATTTCGTCTATCCGCCGGCACTGAAGAATTCCAAGCGCGTCGGCGTCTTCCGCGACTTCCTCGTCTCCAAGGCGCGGGAATGGTCATTCTGATCAAGCGCAAACGCTGCGCCGCCTGCCCAGCTTGAGATAGTGCGGCCCTGCCATTGGCGGGGCCGATCCACCTCTGCGGCCGGGCTCTTGCCTTGAGGGACACCGACATGGCCCGCATCACCACCATCGCCTTCGATGCCGACGACACGCTGTGGCAGAACGAACGCTATTTCCGCCTCACCGAACAGCGCTTCGCCGATCTCTTGGCCCCCTATAGCGACGCGCCAGATCTCGTCGAGCGCCTCATCGCCGCCACCACGCGAAACCTGCGCTTCTACGGTTTTGGCATGAAGGGCTTTGCCCTCTCCATGGTCGAGACCGCCCTCGAGGTCACGGATCACCGTGTGCCCGGGCCGGTCATTGCCGAGATCCTCGCTGCCGGGCGCGAACTCCTGACCTATCCGATCGAAACGCTGCCCTATGTCGACCAGACCCTGGCGGCCCTCGAACACGACTACCGGCTGATCCTGATCACCAAGGGCGACATCTTCGATCAGGAGCGCAAGCTCGCTGCCTCAGGCCTTGCCGAATATTTCGCCGCCATCGAAATCGTCGCCGACAAGAACGCCGCCACCTATGAGCGCATCTTTGCCCGCCATACCGAGGGCGCGGCGCACACCGTAATGGTGGGCAATTCCCTGCGCTCGGACATTCTGCCCGCTCTCGAGGCTGGCGCCTGCGGCGTTTATGTCCCGCACGACCTCACCTGGTCCTATGAACATGCCGAAGAGCCGCCACCCTCTCCGCGCTATGCGAAAATCGAGCATCTTGGCGCGCTGGAACAGGTGCTCGCGCACTTCACCTCAGGCGTCTGAAACCCGCCGGAAGCCCAGGCTGCGGCCAGTATTTGCGCAAGACTTCAGCATGCCGCCCAATCGCTCAGCTGTATGAACAAGAGTTGAGTGCATCTCGACCTTCTCGCTCTAGCCTTTGATTTTGCTGCTGAATTATCCGTTCCATGCGCTTTTTGCATATCTGACATGCCTCCAGACTGGTTGGCGAATGAGCATCCCGCCCATATATGCAGCACATCACAGCGCGCTTGTTTTCTCCCTCCTCCCTTGCAACGCGCTGCGTTCCCTCCTAGCGGGCCCCCTCGCCCGCGACCCTTATGGCTTCGCTCTCCCCTCGAGCGGAGCCATTTTTTTCGCGCTTCTTTCCGTTTTCTTGTGATCCATGCGAAATTGCATGGCTGACATGCCCATAACGCTATTGCCTACTGAACTGGTCGAGTTCATATAGGGCCCGTCGCTGAGACGTACTTCCGAACCCTCCTCCCTCGGAACTCTGTATCGCGACACCGAGCTGCGGATCTCTCCTCCTCCCTGATCCAAGGCTCCTGGCAGATTGGCATCTCCTCCTCCCTTGCCCTTCTGCCCCACTTTCGATCTGGCTCTGCCGATCATCGGGCTCCAACTTCGGTTGGAGCCCTTTTTTTTGCGCCGCATCTGACCACCGCTCTCACAGCCCTTCCGGCCTCTGCCACGCGCTGCAGATGATGGACAGAATGTCGCTGTGCCCAGCGCATGCCCCCCATGTGCACTCCGCTATTGTCTATCGGACGGGTCGAGTTCATATAGGGCGTGTCGCTGAGACGTACTTCCGAACCCTCCTCCCTCGGAACTCTGTATCGCGACACTGAGCTGCGGATCTCTCCTCCTCCCTGATCCAAAGCTCTTGGCAGAATGGCATCCCTCCTCCTCCCTTGCCCTTCTGCCCCACTTTCGATCTGGCTCTGCCGATCACTGATCAGGCTCCGCCTGATCATCAGGCTCCAACTTCGGTTGGAGCCCTTTTTTCTTCCCCCTCTGGAAACATCGGCGAGGCGCTCCTACGTCCCCTGTGACAAGGGTGCGACAATCTGCCTAATTATTGGACAGAATGCCGCTGTGCCTAATGCATAGCTGACATGCTCGTCTATGCATTGCTGACCAGACGGTCAAAATCTATATTGGCCCTTGTCGACGCGACGCCGCTCCTTCTCCTCCTCCCTAGGACCCGCGACGCTCGGCACCGGGTTTCAACCGTATCCTCCTCCCTCGGTTGGGGCCCACCTGGTTCGGCGCATCTCCTCCTCCCTTGCGCGGAACCTAAACTCTCGATTTGGCTTCGGCCCTATCATAAGGCTCCAACTTCGGTTGGAGCCTCTTTTTTTGCCTGTACCGCAGCGCAGGGAGAGACGCCGACCCTCGCGTAGAGACCCTGCGGTCCGCCCGTTGCTCCTGGCCCTGGCTCAGCGAATCTGCATGGCAGCACTTCCAAACGCGCGTTTGTGCCCCGTGCCAGAAGGTCGCATACTCATTTTCAACGGCGGGATCGTGGTGACCCGTCTCCTCCAAGGTCGTCAGCTCTGCTTATGACCTCTGGCCCCGCCCATCCCCTCGGGCGGGGCCTCTTTGTTTCCGCCCTCGGCAGTGCTGACCCGGCAATTCCTGCCCACCGCAACTGCCTCCGTGCAGTGCCCCCTTGAAATTGCAGGCTAATTTTTCGGCACAACACTTGCTTAACCATTTCCAGCAAGGAGCTTTGCCATGGTCGTCGTCACCTCCACCTATTATCCCAGCTACTCGACCACGCCCTATTCGCCCTCGGCCGGCAAATCCGGCACAGGCGCGACGACAACCCCGCCGCCCGCGGCAACCTCGGTCACCCTTTCGGACGCCGCCCGCGCCGCTCTGTCCGAGCGTGACCTCGCCACCGTGCTGAGCGATGCCCGGGCCAAGCTGGCAAAACTCCTCGAAGAGGTCGGCCGCACCTCCCCGCTACAGGGCGAAGAGCTCGCCCTCGATCTCTCAAGCCTCGACGCGCGCGAGCTCTATGCGCTGGCTAGCGACAAGAATTCCAAAGCTGATGAAAGCGAGGCCGCGACCCTCGAAATGCAGCGCCGCCTCGAGGCAGCGCTCTCTGGTCCCCTCGCCATTGCCAATGTCACCGGCGACTTCACCGGCCTCTACAAAGCCGCCGCCAGCTATTTTGACAGCCTTGGCCCCGAGGAAAAAGCCAGCGCCGACTGGAAGGCCGGCCGCGATGCCCTCACCGAGGGCCTCAAGCAGCTGCAGACCGATCCAAAACGCTTCCCCGATGCCGGAGAGGATGATCCGGTCGCTCTCTATATGGCGCTCGTCGAAGCCAAGGACGCCACCGGCCAGCAGAGCATGGTCACACTCGCCGCCAATGCCCGCGCCGTGCTCAACAGGCGCTATGCCGATGCCCACGCAGCCGGCAAGACGCCGAGCTTCAATCCCTATTCATCGCGCGGCGCCCATATCGATCTCTCCGATCTCTCCAGCCGCTCGCTCTCGGCCATCGTACTCAACGAGGGCGATCAGTTCACCGAAACCGAGATCAAGGCCGCCCAGTCCACCCTGCGCACCAAGTCCAGCGCTGCGCTGATGGCGGGATTGAAAGCAGCCGGTCAGTCTGGCGATCCCAGCGCCTTCAGCCAGAACGTCATCGCCGCCTTCTCCTCGCTCAGCCCCGAAGAGCGCCAGGCCGCAGGCTGGTCCGACAAGCTCTACGAAGCCGCTATGGCCAACTACACCACATCCAGCAAGCTCATGCAGATGTTCACCGAACTCAGCGGCACGAGCCCGACAACCAAGTCGAGCAACGGCCTCAGCGGCCTCCTGGGAAGTTTTTAAGCTCTTCCGGGCCTGAGCCTGAGCCGAGCCCCCCACCCATCGTCATTGCCCGGCCCGTCCGGGCAATCCACCTTGCCTTCGGACCTCCGCGTAACGCGAAAAGCCCCTACTTCACCCCGGCACAGAACGCCTGAATACGCCGCACCGCTTCCTCAAGCTCGGCGTTTGCCGCCGCATAGCTCAAGCGGAAATGACCCGGCAGACCAAAGGCGGTGCCATGCACCAGCGCCACGCCGGTCTCCTCGAGCAGCCCCATGACAAAATCCTCGTCAGTGGCGATCAGCTTGCCGCCTGCACTGGTCTTGCCGAGAAGCCCCTTGCACGACGGGAACACGTAAAACGCCCCCTGCGGCGTCAGGCACTCAACCCCATTGGCAGCATTGAGCCCCGCGACCACCAGATCCCGCCGTCCCTGGAACACGTCGCGCCATTCGGCCAGAAATTCCTGCGGACCATCGAGCGCCGCCACCGCCGCCCACTGCGAGATCGAGGACGGATTGGTGGTCGACTGGCTCTGCAGCTTCATCATCGCCGCCAGCAGCGGACGCGGACCCGTGCAATAGCCGATCCGCCAACCGGTCATGGCGTGGGATTTCGACACCCCGTTCATGGTCACAGTGCGCGGCTGCAGCGCCGGCTCCACCTGGGCGATGGTGGCAAAGGTGCCGCCATCATAGACCAGCACCTCATAGATATCGTCGGTGAGGATATGGACATGCGGATGACGCATCAGCACATCGGCCAGCCCGCGCAATTCGTCGGCCGTATAGGCTGCGCCGGTCGGGTTGGACGGCGTATTGAGGATCAGCCACTTGGTTTTTGGCGAGATCGCCGCTTCCAGCGCAGCCGGCGTCAGCTTGAACCCGCTCGTTGCATCGGCCACCGCAAACACCGGTTCGGCGCCGCACAGCCGCACGATCTCGGGATAGCTCACCCAATAGGGCACCGGAACCACAACCTCGTCACCCGGGTTCAGCGTCGCCATCAGCGCATTGAAAATGATCTGCTTGCCGCCCGATGAGATGAAGCAATCCGCCGCCGTCACATCGAGCCCATTGTCGCGCTTGAATTTGCGCGCCACCGCTTCCTTGAGCTCGGGGATGCCGTCGACATTGGTGTAGCGCGTCTTGCCTTCGTCCATCGCCGCCTTGGCGGCATCGCGCACATGCAGCGGCGTGTCGAAATCGGGCTCGCCTGCCGAGAGGGCAATCACGTCCTGGCCGGCCTGCGCCAGCGTGCGGGCTTTCTGGGTAATCCCCACTGTCGCCGATGGCGCCACGCGCTCGAGCGCATCAGAAAGAAAACCCATCGCAACGTCCCCCATAATTTGAACGGCATTTGTGTAGTCCATGGCGGCGATGTCGGGAAGGGCCATTAGCGCGGCGGTGCGGTCGTCTCCCGCACCACGAGTTCCGTCTCGAGAACCCGCCGCCCCTCGACCTGCTCGCCACCCAGCGCCGCCTCCACCGCCAGGCGGGCAATCGCCTTCATCGGCTGCTGCACCGTGGTCAGCTTGGGTGTTGCCAGCGCCGCCTCGGGAACGCCGTCGAACCCCACTACGGAAACATCCCCCGGCACGCTCAGCCCATGACGCATCAGCCAGTCGACGGCCCACATGGCAATCTTGTCCGACATCGCCAGAATGGCGGTGGGTCGTTCTGTCCCGGAAAACAACGCCGCCATGGTGTCATTCGTGCTCTTGGCGTCTTCCTGCGTTACCATGATCGGCGCGCTGGAAATCTCGATGCCGGCCGCAGTCATGGCCTGCCAATAGCCTATGGCGCGGTCCCGGGTCGTCGAATATTTCGCCGCCCGCATGTCAGCCTCGCTGGCCCGGCCGACATGACTGTCATTGATCTGGGTGGAGAGAATGGACAGGCGTTTGTGCCCCAGCCCGATAAGATGCTCGCCCGCCTGCCGTGCCCCGCCGACATTGTCGACGCCGATCGCCGGGATACTCGTATCGGCCGCTCCGATGGCAAGGGCCACATAGGGGAGCTTACGCGCTCGCGTCGTCTCGACCAGCCGCTCGCCACCCTCGACGCAGAGAAGAATGAACCCATCCACCACCGCCGACTGGATGTTCCAGTCCACCCGTTCCTCGCTCAGCGCCGACACCAGCGCGACCCCCGCCCCCTGCGCGTCGCAGATATCGGAAATCTCGGCCAGCAGATGCCGGGCCCACAGATCTTCAAAGAAATAGCTCAGTGGCTCGATCGCCGCGACCCCAACCGCATTGACCCGCCCGGCCCGCAACAGGCGGCCGGTTACACTGGGCCCCCCATAGCCGAGCTTGTCGGCCGCCTGAAGCACGCGCTCGCGGACTTCGTCCCGCACCACCTCGGGACGATTAAAGACATTGGATGCTGTGCCCTGGGATACGCCCGCTTCCCGTGCGACGTCGCGCAGTCGCACCAGTCCTTTTTCTGCCATGCCGATCTCCCTGTCGCTGACAGGTCTAGCCGAGTTTTTGTATCGGTTCAATTTTGACTTGACACGGGCAGTTGCCGGGTCAATATTTTGAACCGATTCAAGACGCAATCCGAAATCAGATTGAATCGATTCAAAAGGAGGCCAAGATGATCCCCGCAAGCTACCTGTTTAAGACCGTCTATGACGACGCCTGGACCCGCCCCACCCCTCCTGCGCACCAGAATGAGCCCCCTCCGCAGACCGGCCAACCCACCGCGATAATGCCCTTTATTGCGGCGGTTCTCGGCATTTTCGGAGACCAATGGTAACCATCCGCTAACCCATAAGGTCGGGGCGCCACATTTATGCCGCCAAATCGCCCCCCAGCCTCCTTAGTCGAACCCCATTCAGATGGTTTATGGAAAGCATCGGAAGTGAGTAAAAGTTTCAATCCCATGCAGCCTTCCAAAGCCATTCCACGCCGCAAGAAAGTCCGCCTGGCGGTCGCCCTGGGCTCCAGCGTCGCCTGCCTCGGCGCCGCCTCCATCGCCCTTCTTGGCGGCGTCACGCCGGCCGTTGCGGCCAATATCGCCAACCAGCCCGACGCCCAGATAGCCGTCTTCATGGTCCCGCTCACCCTCTTGCTGATGGCGATGCTTTTCGAGGCCGCCCGCTTCATCTGGCGCGGCCGCATCCCGGTCCAGACGCCGGCCAAGCGCTCTCTCAAGACCCATTGGCAGGGCCGTAATTAACGGTTTTCCGAGCCTCTTCTCTTCGACCTCCCTGACTGACTGGCCGGCGCTCTGCCGGCCCTTTTTTTGTTCGACTATTGGTGACTTGCCTCGCCCCGGGGGCGGGCGCACACTCCTCCCAGCACGGAGGATATGACCATGTATATCGAGACCATCCTGCAGACCAAGGGCACCACGGTTTTCACCCTGCCCGACACCGCGACGCTTGCCGAGGCCGTCGCCGAACTCAACACCCACAATATCGGCGCTCTTGTCATTACCGGTCAGGGCGACAGCGTCGTGGGCATCCTGTCTGAGCGTGACATCATCCGCCATCTCGGCACCGACCCCGCGGCCGCCCTCGCCCGCCCGGTCGGCGAGATCATGACCAGCGACCTCGTCACCTGTTCGCGCGACACGCCAATTGCGCACATCATGGACCGCATGACCCGCCGCCGCATAAGGCACATCCCCGTTGTGGACGCCGGGCGGCTTGCCGGCATCATCTCCATCGGTGACGTGGTCAAATCCAAGATCGAGGAGGTCGAACACGAGGCCGAAGCGCTGCGCGATTATATCGCGAGCTAGCCCGCACCTCGGCCAACATTACCAATCTCTCCAACTCTTCACCTTCTCGCAAGGCGGAGGAGAGGTTGGCTTGCCTAGTGTCTTCATGTGCCGGCGAACCGGTATCCCATGCAAAGGATAAATCCATGAAGACGATTTCGACCAAGATCATCCTGGCAATGATGACCGCGACCCTCGGCCTCGGCGCCATCGCGCCGGTCATGGCGCAAACCACTGCACCTTCGGCCGAAACTCGGAGCGTCGAAACTGCCCAAGAGGGCCAGAAATCCTTCCGTCCCGGACACGACGGCCCGCGGCGCGGCGGCGGCATGAGCAGCCTCCTCAACTTCGAGCGTGGCGCCGAAGCCATCGACATCGCCGTCGTGCGCCTCACACACCGACTCGATCTAAGCGCCGAGCAACAGACGCTTCTCGACACGCTGAAATCCGACGCTCTGGCCGCCAGCGAAACGCTCGCATCCGCAACAGAAGGACTGCGCCCGACACCACCTGCGAAGGGCGATGCGCCCAGCGCTCCCGATTTCAGCCGATCGCTGGAGAACCGCATCGCCTTCGACACCGCCCGCCTCGATGCGCTCAAATCCATCCAGCCCGCCGCGACCGCCTTCTTTGACAGCCTCACCGATGCCCAGAAGGCCGAGCTGATGCCGGATCGCGGCACCAGGGGTGACCGTGGCGGCCCGCGCCAGCACGGCCCCAACCGCGGCTGATCCCCGCTCCTGCGCTGAAGTCGACAAGCCACCGACCTGCCCCTCCCCATATCAGGGGGAGGTTGGGTGGGGGTAACAAAGAACGCATACCAAGATCGAGAAACCTCGGCTCTCCACAGCCGGGGTTTGCTTTTCCCCATTCCTGCCCTACCGTTTGGAAAATTGCCAACGGACCGAGCATGACCACCCTTCCCCTGGACCCCGCGCGCCTCCGCGCCCTCTTTCCCGCCTTTTCCGAACCCAGTCTTGCCGGTCAGGCCTTCTTCGAAAATGCCGGCGGCTCCTACACCGCCCAGCCCGTGCTCGATCGGCTCGACACCTATTATCGCACCAACAAGCTCCAGCCCTATGGCGCCTACCCGGCGTCAATCGCCGCGGGCGAGGCCATGGACCTGGCCTTCGAGCGCATGGCGGCGGCCCTCAATGTCTCGGCCGACTGGATTCACTTTGGCCCCTCAAGTTCGGCCAATACCTATGTCCTCGGCCACGCCTTTTCCGGCTGGCTGAAGCCGGGCGACGCCATCGTCGTCACCAATCAGGACCACGAAGCCAATACGGGCGCCTGGCGCCGCCTCGCCCAGCACGGCATTGAGGTGCGCGAATGGGCCGTCGACGCCCGCACCGGCCAGCTCTCGCTCGAGGCGCTTGATCGCCTCCTCGACGCAAGGGTCCGGCTCGTCGCCATGCCGCATTGCTCCAACATCGTCGGCGACATCAATCCGGTGGCCGAAGTTGCCTGCCGCACCCGCGCGCTGGGTGCTGTCCTCGTCGTCGACGGCGTCAGCTATGCGCCGCACGGCCTGCCCGACCTCGCCGCGCTCGGCGCCGACATCTATTTCTTTTCCGCCTACAAGACCTATGGCCCCCATCAGGGCGTCATGGCCGTTCGGCCGGAGCTCGCGGCACAGCTGCCCAATCAGGGCCATTTCTTCAATGATATCAAGCCGCGCTACCGCCTGACCCCGGCGGGCCCCGACCACGCCCAGATCGCCGCCAGCGCCGGCATCGTGGATTACCTTGAAGCCGTCGCCGATATCGCCGGCCCTTCGGTTGAAGGTGAAAACCCCTTCCGCCGCGCCCATGCCGCCATGCGGGCCCAGGAAGTTTCCCTTTCGACGCCGCTGCTGGACTATCTCCGCAATCGCAATGACATCCAGCTCATCGGCCCGAGCGATCCTCTACGCCGCGCCCCCACCATCGCGCTGCGCCACAGCGAGCCGGGCCTGGCCCTGGCCAAACGCCTCGCCACGCACGGCGTCATGGCCGGCGGCGGCCATTTCTACGCCTGGCGCCTCCTCGAAGCGCTTGGCATCGACCCCAACCACGGTGTCCTCCGGCTCTCCTTCGTGCACTACACCACGCCCGAAGAAGTCCAGCAGCTCATCGCCGCCCTCGACGCCGAACTCTGATCGCCTGTTCGACCGCAAACACCTTCATCCCCTCCCCCTTCTCGGGGGGCGGGTGAGGGTTCTCTATTTCAAACACCGAGCCCCCATGTCCCGTAGCGTCGCCACAGTCCTGCTCCTCATCTGCACCATGTTCTGGGGCTTTGCCTTCATCGCCCAGAAATCTGCCATGGACAGCATGGGCCCGCTGACCTTTGCGGGCGTCCGATATCTGCTGGGCGGTTTCCTCGTTCTGCCGCTGGCCCTCTATGAACGTCGCCGCCGCGCCATCGCGCTCACCCGCACCCACTGGCTGTTCATCCTCGCGATGAGCACGGTGTTCTTCCTCGGCTCCTGGCTGCAACAGGCAGGTCTGGCCACCACCACCGCCACCAATGGCGGCTTCCTTACCGGGCTCTACGTCTTTTTCGTGCCGCTGCTCGGGTATGCCCTTTTCCGCACGCGCCCGCACCCGATCATTCTGGTCGGCGTGCCGCTGGCGCTCATCGGCATCTATTTCCTCAATGGCGGCGGGCTCGAGAGCTTTAATTCCGGAGACTGGCTGATTGTCGGCAGCGCCCTCTTCTGGGCCATGCACGTCATCCTGCTGGGCCATGTCGCCCGCATGACCGGCCTGCCGATCTTTGTGTCCTGCGTCAGCTTCCTCATCGCCGGCATCGCTGCCAGCGCCATCGCACTGGGAACCGAAGCGCCGACCCTTGAAGCCATTTCATCGGGCTGGATCGAAATCGCCTATGCCGCAGTGCTGTCCACCGCCGTCGGCTTCACCTTGCAGGCCGTCGGCCAGCAGCATGTGCCACCGGCCAATGCGGCCATCATTCTCTCGGCTGAAAGTCTTTTTGCGGCCCTGGGCGGCGCGCTCATCCTCGGCGAACGCCTGCCGCTGATCGGCTACGCCGGCGCCACGCTCATCTTCGCGGCGATCCTGCTGGTCGAAGCCCTGCCGCCCCTCTGGGCCCGCCGCCGCACCCACATCCCGCGTACGACGAACTGATGCGCGTTCCCATCACCGCTGTGGCTCCCTCCTCTTGATGGGGAGGGACGGGGTGGGGTGAATGGGACCGCTCAATTTCCTCATCCGCGAACGAGCTTTCTCGGGCTCGACCCGAAGGGTCACAGACCTATCCCCTCCATCGTCATTACCCGGCTTGTGTGGAGGATCTGTGCTTTAGTGGTGGCATCAGCCGGGTTGCGCA